>NZ_MBES01000001.1 GCF_001954195.1 Mycobacterium sp. IS-1264
TCGCGCATCAACTGTCCGCATTCGTCGAGCACCGCTTCGATTCGACCGATGACGTTGCCCGGGCGCTGCGCAGCCTGCCGCAGGCGGGGCATGGATGCGTCGGCCCGGGCCGAAATCGTCGCCTGCATCAGTTCCGACTTATTGGGAAAGTAGTTGTACAAGCTGGAGCTCGTCACGTTCGCCACGCGGGCTATCTCACGGATCGTGGCCTTCGAATAGCCGGCCTCGGCCACACACCTCATGGTTGCCACGATGATCCGCCGGCGAGTTTCCTCGCCACTGGCGCCCACGGGGCGGCCCAGCTGTGTTCGGGTCATGGTCGGTCGGGTCCTCGCTGATATGTGGTCGAATATATTCGACCGACCGACGACTTCCGGCTCCCGCGGAGGTGCATGACCACCACGCCGTCGCAGCTCGGGCGTCCGGTGGGCGCGAATGCCGAAGAGACTCGCCGACGAATCATCGCCGCGGCAATGCGCTGCGTGGGCGACGTCGGCTACTCAAAAGCCACGATCCGCGAAATCGCCCGCGTGGCGAACGTGACGAGCTCCAGCTTGTACAACTACTTTCCCAATAAGTCGGAACTGATGCAGGCGACGATTTCGGCCCGGGCCGACGCATCCATGCCCCGCCTGCGG
>NZ_MBES01000002.1 GCF_001954195.1 Mycobacterium sp. IS-1264
GTCGTGCTGGCGCCGGGCGAATCCCGATCGATCACAATCGGATTCGCCACCACCGAGGTTGGCACCGTCGGCGCCACCTCCAGCGCCGCGGCACGCGCTTCTTCCGACAACAGGATCACGTGGTCCGCGCGGTTCAGCGTGGCGCCGACGAAGCGAGGGTGCGAGCGGGCGAACTCGGGAAAATCGGAGCCGTGGATGGTGATGATCACCCGGAAACCCCGGGCCCTCGCCAGCCGGATCAACGATCCTTCGCGCAACCACGCTCCGCCGTTCGAGATGTGGAAGTGCACGAGGGCCGCGCGGGGGGCCCGGGCCAGTGCCAACCCGGCACGCGCCGTGAGAACGAGGCTCTTCGAGTGGCGCCGCCCGTTCCACGTCGACAGGACGCGGATGTCGTCCGCGCCGATGTTGTTGTCGCGGATGACCCGGATGACCGACTGCGTCCCACCGAAGCTGTACATGTCCGGCCCCACGTGAATGACCGCGATCATCGTCGCCCGGCTAGGTCCCACAGCAAATCGACCACACGGTCAACATAGATCAGCTTGTCAGCCGCGGTCGGCCGAAACGGTGGCAAACTCACCGCTTTTAACCGGCCCGTGACCGAAATCGGGCTGGCCCTCGTCCTGGCCCCTGTCTCGCAGGCCGGCAAAGGCCATCGCCGCGCCCAGGGCGAGACCGAGGGCCAGGGCGTCCATCGGCATCTCCGGCAACGGCCACACCGCGGAGATCGCGAGCAGGCCGGCGCCGACCGCCGCGCTGATCTTGCCCGGCACCGACGCACAGCGGAACGCCCGGACGACCGGCGTGAGCGCGAACCACGCGAACACCGCCATGCCCACCGCCCCGGCTTTGGCCAGCCACCACTGGTAGAAGAGGTGCGAGTAGGTGGGGCCCAGCTTCCAGGCGAAGGCATTGGGGTCGTTCCCGGACGGCAATTGGTAGGCGTAGCCCAGACCGTGGCCGAACACCGGCGCCTGCGCGATGGCCTGGTTGAGCCGGGCGACTTCCCTCAGCCGGTCCAGCGTCGACTCGTCCACGGCGAGAGCACTTTTCGTAACCCCGCCAAGCACCCGCTGGTTGAACGCGGTGAACTGATCGCTGAGCCACGCGCCGGCCTCCGAATGCTGCAGCAGGAACAGCGATCCGGGCACCGTCACCGCGAAGATCGCCGCACTGACCGCGGCGACGGTCGCCGTCCGGCGCAGTGCCGCCCAGCCGAAGCTGGCGAGGAACGCGACGGCGGCGGCCACCGCGACGGCGATCAGCGTGTTGCGGGCGAAGGACAGCAGCGAAATCACCAACGCGGGCGGCCCCAGCGCGAAGAACATGGCGGGCCGCACCCGGCCGATGATCGCCGCGGCGATCAGGGCGCTCAGCACCGCGGTGGCCGGCGTCTGGGTGGACAGCACGATGCGCAGCGCCTGCCCGGCGCCCGTCGTCCCCTCCAGGCTTTCCGCCCGGCCGGCCAGCCGGATGGCATGCAACGAACTCACGATGGCCATGCCGGCCGAAAACCAGAGGATCACGATTATGACGCGGATCGTCCATTTGAGGTAGCCGCCGTAGACGATCAACAACGCCAGCACGAACCCGACGACCATTTCGAGCAGGGTCGTCGATTCGCGCACCACCATTTCGGCGTCATGTCTCATCTCGAATCCGACGGCGGTGAAGATGAGCACGGCCGTGGTGAATATCAGCGGCAGCCGAAAATCGGCGAACCGCAGCCGCACGATCGGGAGCAGGTAGCAGATCGCGAGCACCGCGGTCACCTGGTACGCGTAGATCGCCACCGGCCCGATCACCTTGCCGACGTGCAACCCTTCGGGCAGCGCCGCGAACGCCCCGAAGAGCGTGACCCCCACCATCCCTTCCGGCTTCACCCAGTACACGACCAGACAGAACAACGCGGCGATCAGCAGCACGCCCTCGGTGGTTCGGCGCACCGAGAGTACGCCGAAGACAAAGCAGCCAAACACGAACAGCGCCAGCAGAATTCCGTCGATCACCAGGCGAGGCCGGCCCGGCAGGTAGGGGATCACGCCGGCCTGCTGACCTTTGCCCGGTAGCTGCGGGCGGCGGCCCTGCTGTGCACGGATGGCCGGGCGTCGGTCAGCACGGTGCCGACGATCTGGGCGCCGGCCGCGCGCAAGGCGGTTAACGCGTCTTTGAGTTCGTCGAAGGTGGTTCGCTTTGCCCGGACGACCAAGACCGTGGCCTGAACGGCGCCGGCCAGTAGAGCGGTGTCGGCCGTCGCCAGCACGGGCGGCCCGTCGACCACCGTCAGGTCGAAACGTGACGACAGGTTCTTCAGCACGTTGTCGATCACTTCCGGCGGGTAGGCGCTGCAGGGCGAGGTCTCGCGGCGCTGCGACCGCGATCCGAGCAGGAATAGCCTCGAAATCGGGGTCGGCTTCACGGCTTCCGCGGCGATTTCCGGGCTGGCCAGGGCGTGGCTCAGGCCCTCGCCCGATTCGACTTTCAGCAACCCGGCAATCACGGGGCGGCGGGTGTCGCCTTCGACGATGAGTATGTCCTGCCCGAGTTCGGCCAGTGCCCGCGACAGGTTGAGCACCGTGGTCGTGGTTCCCTCGCCGCCGAACGGCGCGGCCACCAGCACGCGGCGGGCCTCGGGTCCCATCGCCCTGCGCAGCCTTGCGATGAAGCCGCGCACGGCGTCGTCGAATGCGATGTCGGTGCCGAACCGCGGTGCGCTGCCACGCTTTCCGGGCAGTTCGGCCAGGGTCGGCAGGCCCGAAAGTTCTTCGAGCTTTTCGCGGGTGCGCACGGTGCGATCGCTGGCCTCGCGGGTCAGCGCTACCGCGATGGCCAGGAGCAGCCCGGCGGTGAACCCCATCACCGTGTTGCGCACCGGCGACGGCGTGATCGGACCGTCGGGCACCCGTGGCGCCTCCACCACCCTCGCCCTTGCCACCGGCGTTCCTTTGGCCATCGGCTGTTGCGGCGCAGGCACTTCCGTCGGCTGGCCCGGAGCCGGGGTGGGCTCGCCCGCCTCGGGTCGCGTGCCGACGGCTACCGGCCCGCTCGGGCCCGGATTCACGCCGAGCGTCCCGACGATCGCGGCGAATTGATCGGCCATCGCGCCCGCCAGCGCCGCGGAACGCGTCGCATCGGTGTCTTTGACGCTGATCGTGAACAGCATCGATTTCGCGGTGTATTTCACCTGGGTTTGGTTCACCAGTGCATCGGGGCTGATGGGGACCTGGAGCTGAGCCACCGCGCGCTCCGCCACCGTTCGTCCGCCCGCGATCTGGGCGTACGACGACAGCCGTTCCTGAGCCGTCAGCGTGCCGTTGTACAACTCGGTCAGGTCGGTAGCGCCGGAAAACGAGATGAGGACCGTGGCCGACGACTGATAGTGCTTGGTCTGAAACGCCGTCAGGGCCGCAGCGCCGATCGTGCACGCCAGCAGCGCGCCCACGAACAGTTTCCAGTGCGCGAACATGACCCGGATAAAGGTGCGGAAATCCATCCACTAAACCTCTCTGAGCCGACGCCACGCGAATAGCATCGATTCCGTTTACTGCTCACCCGCCGCGCAAAGTTTCGCACATTATGCAGCATCGTCATGCGGCATCGTCAGAATCGCTATTAGCGGTGTCCAGCCTCCTTTGTTTCAGCGTTCGGGCGTGACCGCATCGCGCGGTATGTCGAGCGTCGCGATCGGATACCAGCCCGATTCGTCCCGGTCGTCGCGGGCCATCCGCATCGGCGCGTAGTTCACCACGTGCGACGCGAGCGGCTTGTGCTGCTGCCATTCCGCGGCGGCACGCAGCGTGTAGCGCCCCGGCGCCAGGCCGGACATGTCGATGCGAACGGCCTCGGTTGACGACGCCGGCACCGGTTCCTTGCCGGGGTTGTCGCCGGTCTGCCCCTGGCCAAGAGCCTTGAGGTTCACCGTTGCCGGCAGGGTCCGAACGACCGCCCCCGAGAAATCCACCAGCCGGTAGCCGGGCACCCAGTTCTCGGTCGCGGCCGCCGAGCCATAGTTGGTCCACACCGCCGAGACGGTCGCCACCTTGCCCTGCGTCGATTGCGAGCCTGGCCGCGCCTCGACCGAATACCGGTAGCCGGCGGCCACGTTCGCCTGGGCCCACAGCAGGTACAGCGCCGGGTTCATCGAGGTGCTGGAGTCCCGATCCGGGAAGTTGAAACTCGACGTCATCGACACGCGATAGCGGACGACGTCGTGCAGGCCCTTCTCGTAGTAGGACCGCGGATCGGTGCCGGCCGGCAGCTGGCACCACTCGGTGATTACCAGCGCCGAGGCCAGCCGGTCCTTGATTGCGCCGACGAGCGGATCCTTCGACTCCACGTAATGCGACTTGTCCGACTCGGCCCACACCGGCAACGGCGCGAACACGCCCAGGCAATCCGAGCGGATGCCCACCGGCGCCGACAGTTTCTTGGTGACGTCGTCGGCGAGTAACTGGCGCACGATTTCCGGGTTGAGCGCGGTCGTGACCAGTTGCGTGCGGGGGAACGCGGCGACGTTCGCCGCGACGAGCTGTCCGATGGCCGCTTTCGTAATGCTCTGGTCGCGAAACTGGCTGTAATAGCCCAGCCGCGCCTCGCTGTCTTCGGGGGACGCACCGGGTGCGCCCAGCTTGTCTCGCAGATACGCGATGTGGTTCTCGCTGAAATCCCCGTAGCCGGAGAACTCGAAAACGCTGAGCCGCTCGTCGCCGTCGTAGCGCCGGCCCAGCGCGGCCAGCAGCTGGCCGAACGCCTCCAGGTAGTTCGGGTCGTTCCAGTTGGGCACGACCTGTGTCACCCCGGGCGTCCACCAATAACGTTCGGGCCCCGTATAGCTGGTGGTCGCCGATCGCATCCAGTCGGGCACCGCGATGTTGGTGTTGTTCGGATAGGTGGCGTCGCAACAGGAGTTGTAGGCGTACACGCGCAGCGTCAGCCGCATGTTGCGGCCGGCCAGCTTCGCCAGCGCGTCGTCGATCGCGCTGAAATCGAACTTGCGATCGTCCGGCGCGTCGGGGGGCAGCGTGCGCGGATCGGTGGGTTGCAACTGCCGCCACGACACCCGCTGACTCGCGTCATACGACGCGGGCCACGCCGGATAGTGCTGCGCCGTATTGCTTTGCGGGAAAAGCGGCATCAAGAGGTCCTCGTACTGACCGCGCAGCGGGTTGGGGATCTCCTGCTCGGTCAACGGGATGGCCGGACTGGCGATCGGGATCAGCGGCTCGGGGTTACTGCGGCTGCTACACCCGCTGAGGGCCAGTGCCGCGCACACGGCGATGGCCGCCGTGCGCTTCCCCAGTATTCGGATCATCGTTGCGATGCTAGATCGCGCCCGGCGAATCATTGGCCATTCGTTGAAGAGTCGCGCGGAATATCTAGTGTCGCAATCGGATACATGCCCGATCCGTCGCGGCCGTCGCGGGCCAGCGCCATGGGGGCGTAGTTCACCACGTGTGAGGCGCCCGGCTTGTGCTGTTGCCAGTCAACGGATGCGCGCAGCGTGTAATGTCCCGGCGCCAAGCCCGTCAGGTCGACGTGAACCGACTCGGTCGCCGGGGCGGGGACCGGCTCCTCGCGCGATTGGCTGGAGTCGTCGTGAGCCAGCGTCTTGAGGTTCACCGTCGCCGGCACGGTCCGGACCACAGCTCCCGAGAAATCGACCAGCTTGTAGCCGGGCGTCCACTGTTCGGTCGCGGCCGCTGAGCCGTAGTTGGTCCAGACGACGGAAATGCTCGCCACCTTGCCCTGGATCGACTGCGAGCCCGGGCGCGCCTCGACCGAATACTGATAGCCGGCCGACGCATTGGCCTTGGCCCAGAGCACATACAAGTTCGCGTCCATCGCCGAAGTCGCGTCCCGGTCCGGGAATTTGGCGCTCGACGTCATCGACACGTGGTAGCGGATGACGTCGTGCAGTCCCTTCTCGTAGTAGGCCCGCGGGTCGGCGCCGCTCGGTAGCTGGCACCATTCGCTGATCACCAGCGCCGAGGTCAGCCGCTGCTTGATCGCGTTGACCACCGCATCGTTGGTGCGCACATAGTGAGAGTCGTTGGACTCGGCCCAGGCCGGCAGCGGGTCCTGGACGCCGAGGCAATCCGAACGGATGCCCACCGGCGCGGACAGTTTCTTGGTGACGTCGTAGGCGAGCAGCTCGCGAACGATCTCCGGGTTCTGCGGGGTGACGACCAACTGCGTGTGGGGGAACGCGTCGACGTTCGCCGCCACGAGCCGCCGAATCGATGCGTTGGTGATGCTCTGATCACGAAACTGGCTGTAGTACCCCAGCATCGCCACGCTGTCGTCGGGCGACGGGCCTGGAGCTCCCAGCGCGTCGCGCAGATAGGCGACGTCGTTGCCGCTGGAATCCCCGTAGCCGGAAAACTCGAAAACGCTGAGCCTTTCGTCGCCGTCGTAGCGCCGGCCCAGCGCGGCCAGCAGTTGGGAGAAGCCGTCGAGGTAATCGGGGTTGTTCCAGTTCGGCACCACCTGCGTCACCCCCGCCGCGGAACCGTTCGGCGGCCCGGAATAGGCGGTGGCCGCCGGGCGCATCCAGTCGGGAATCGCGATGTTGGGGTTGCCCGAGTCGTTGCAGCACGAGTTGTACGCGTACACGCGCAGAGTCATCCGCATGTTTCGGCTGGCCAGCTTCGTCAGCGCGTCGTCGATCGCGCTGAAATCGAACTTGCGATCGTCGGGCGCGTCGGGGGGCAGGGTGTGCGGATCGGTGGGCTGCAATTGCCGCCACGACACCCGCAGGCTCGCGTCATACGACGCGGGCCACGCCGGATAGCGCTGCTGGGCCGGATTACCCTGCGGGAAAAGGGGATTCAGGAGATCCTCGTACTGCCCGCGCAGCGGGTTGGAGATCTCTTGGACGGTCGGCGGTATGGCCGGGCTGACCATCGCGGAAAGCGGTCCGGGGTCGTTGTGCCCGCCGCATCCGTCCAGCACCAGTGCGATTGTGCAGACGACAGCGGCCAGCACGCTTTTCTTCGATGGACGAAACATCGGAATGTCAGATCACGCCCAACGACAACGAATCGCGGTCGGCGAGGAACGGCATCGGCAACCAGCGCGCGGACAGCAACGCTTCCATCGCGTCACCCGGCACGGGCCGCGACAACAAGAATCCCTGGGCGCGGTGGCATCCGTGCTGCATCAATGTCAGTGCGGCGGCGGGTGTCTCGACTCCCTCGGCGACGACCTGCAGGCCGAAGGCCTCGGCCAGCCCGATGATCGCCCGAACGATGGCGAGGTCACCGGCGTTGGTGCCCAACTCGCGGACGAACGCGGTATCGATCTTGAGGATGTCGACCGGTAGCGACTTCAGGTGCGAGAGAACGGCATAGCCGGTCCCGAAGTCGTCGATGGCGATCTGGACCCCGACCTCCTTGAGCTGCGTCAGCGTCTTGCGAGTGGTCTCGATGTCGTGCACCACGGCCCGCTCGGTGATCTCCAGGCAGAGCGATCCGCCGTCGATGCCGAACTCCTCGATGGTGTCGGCGACGCTGCGGACGAAACCGCGGGTGATCAGTTGAACGGGTGACACGTTGATGCGCAGCACGGCGCTCTGCCCGACACCGTTGGCGCGCCAGCGGCTGAATTCCGCGCAGGCGCTTCGCATTACCCACTGGCCCAGCTCGGCCGCGAGATTCGTCGTCTCCGCCACCCCGATGAACGAGTCCGGCAGCAGCAACCCCCAGATCGGGTGGCGCCAGCGGACCAGCGCCTCGGCGGCCACGATGGCCCCCGTCCACAGGTCGACCTCGGGCAGGTAGTGCAGCAGCAGCGCCTCGCTGTCGATGTCCCCGCGCAGGTGTAGCTCGATGTCGTTGCGGAAGGCGCTTTTCAGCGACATGTCATCCGTCGACACCGCGACCTGGTTACCGCCCGCGCGCTTGGCGGTCAGCACGGCCTCGTCGGCGCGGCGCAGCAGGTCGGCGCTGTTATCGCGGCCCGGCATGCCCACCGCCAGCCCGATGCTGACCGTGCGGGTGATCATGTATCCCCCCACGGCCATGCGTTCGTGCAGCATCGCGCCGATGCGACGCGCGAACGACTCCGCGGTCCCGGTCGACATCGGCTGGTCGGGGATGACGACGAACTCGTCGCCGCCCAACCGGGCGATCAGGCTCTGACTTCCCGCGCATACCCGGATGCGTTGCGCGAAGACCTTGATGAACCAGTCGCCCGCGGCGTGGCCCAGGTAGTCGTTGATCGGCTTCAACCGGTCGAGGTCGAAATACAAGACGGCCACGGGCCCCGGACTGCCCGCGGCCAGCCTCTCCGACAGATGCGCCACCAGCGCCCGGCGGTTGTACAGGCCGGTCAGGTCGTCGTGCTCCGCGAGGTAGCGCAGCTTTTCTTCGGCCGCGATGCGGGCCTGAAGCTGCGCAAAGAGCGCGGCGACGGCCTCGAGCGTGTTGAGCTCCTCCGGCCTCCACTTCCGGCTGCCGTATTTGACGAAGCCGAGCACGCCGGTGACCGCATCGCCCGAGACGAGCGGGGCCGCCGCCACCGAGGGCGAGGGGCGTCCCTTGGCTCCGCCGAGCCAGCGGTGCAGGGAATGGCCGCTCTGATCGTCCGGTATCACCACCGGTTTCCTGCTGCGCTCGCATTCCGCGAGCACCGGGTCGGCGCTGGTGAAGTGGACAACGGCCATCGGATCCGGGTGCGGAACGTCGGTGCGCGGCGGCCATTCCGCCACCAGGACCGAGGCCCGGACGTCCTGGTCGTGGTGGCGCAGGAAACTGCTGTCCATGTCGAACTGCTCGACGAGCTGCGCAAGTATCTGTTCGCTGATTTGAGTCGCGGTGGAACTCGTGGCCTGCATCAGCTGGGTGGCTACGGAAGTGACGACGAGATCGAGACTGCGCGGCACGGGCTCCTCCGACGTCGGGCAAATGTCCCGTCTGGGCGGCTGGCCCAATCAGTATCGCGAAGCGTAACACGGGCCGCACCGACCGAGCGGGGCTTGCGATGGGCCTGTACCTGGAGTTTTCGGTTCGATCCGGCGAGTGAAACAGCTCACAGTCCGGCCCGATCTGTCACACCCGGACCGGCCGCGGTGTCTCAAGGGCACGCGTCCCGTGAGAATAGGAGACAGAAATGAGCGAGGTCGCCGCCCCAAGAACCCATGTCGTCGTCGTCGGCGGCGGGTACGCCGGAACCGTGGCCGCCAACCGCCTGCGGCAGCGTCCGGACATCGATATCACCCTGGTCAACTCCCGTCCCGTCTTCGTCGAGCGGATTCGCTTGCACCAGTTGGTCGCCGACACCGGCGCCGCGACGGCAGAGTACGGCGAGCTGCTGGGCGACTCCATCCGCCTGGTCGTCGACACCGTCGACCGCATCGCGTTCGCCGACCGGCGGGTGCTGCTCGCCTCGGGCGCCGAGCTGACCTACGACTACCTGATCTATGCCGTCGGCAGTACCGGCACTGTGCCATCGACGGTGCCCGGCGCCGCCGAATTCGCCTACGCCATCGCCGACCTGGAAAGCGCGCAGCGGCTGCGCTACGCCCTCGCCGACCTGCCGCCGGACGCCCCGGTCACCGTGATCGGCGCCGGATTGACCGGCATCGAGACGGCCTCCGAGCTGGGCGCGCGGGGGCGCCCGGTGACCCTGGTCTGCGGTGGGGCGCTCGGACCGTCGCTGAGCGAGCGGGGTCGGCGTTCGGTGGCCAAGCGACTGCGCAAGCTCGGCGTAAACGTCCTGGAATTCGTCGCCGCGACCCAGGTCCGTTGGGACGCGGTGGTGCTGAGCGACGGCGCCGTGCTGCCCAGCGCCGCGACGGTGTGGACGGCCGGGTTCGCCGTGCCGGATCTGGCCGCGCGGAGCGGCTTGAGCACCGACGCGACCGGCCGGCTGCTCACCGACGAGACGCTGACCAGCGTCGACGACGATCGCATCGTCGCCGCCGGTGACGCCGCCGCGCCGTCGGGTCAGCCGCTGCGGATGAGCTGCCAGGCCGCCGGGCCGTTGGGCGCCCAGGCCGCCGACACCGTGCTCAGCCGCATCGCCGGGCGGACGCCCGCGGCGCTCAACCAGGCGTTCGTCGGCCAGTGCGTCAGCCTCGGCCGCGCCCACGCCACCTTCCAGCTCGCACGCACCGACGACACCCCGGTGAACGCGGTGCTGGCCGGCCGGACCGCCGCGTCCCTCAAGGAGGCGATCTGCAAGGGCACGCTGTGGGCCATCCGCCACGAGGCCGCCAAGCCCGGCTCGTACTACTGGCTCAAGGGCGGCAACCGCGCAGCGCGGCTGCAGGCCGACGAGCGGGTCCCGCTGCCATGATCGCCCCCGGTGAGCACGCCGAACGGTTCACGCTGCTGCGGCCGTTGTTGTTCACCATCGCCTACGAAATCCTGGGCTCGGCGACCGAGGCCGACGACGTGTTGCAGGACAGCTATCTGCGGTGGGCCGACGTCGACCTCGCGACCGTGCGCGACACCAAGTCCTACCTGGCCCAGCTGGTCACCCGTCAGGCGCTCAACGCGCTGCGGGCGGGCGCGCGTCGCCGCGAGGAGTACGTGGGGCCGTGGCTGCCCGAGCCGCTGCTCACCGACGACCAGGACCCGTCGGCCGATGTCGTTCTGGCGGAATCGGTTTCGATGGCGATGCTGGTGCTACTGGAAACGCTGAGCCCCGACGAACGGGCCGTGTTCGTGCTGCGTGAGGTGTTCGGGTTCGACTACGCCGACATCGCCGAGGCGGTCGGCAAGCCCGCGCCGACCGTGCGGCAGGTGGCCCACCGGGCCCGCGAGCACGTGCGGGCGCGGCGCAAGCGCTTCGACACGGTGGACGCGCACCGCAACGCGGAGATCACCGCGCAATTCCTGGCGACCGCGGCCAACGGCGACGTGGACGCGCTGATCGCAATGCTCGCCCCGGATGCGACCTGGATGGCCGACAGCGGGGGCAAGGTGTCCGCCGCGCGGCGGCCGGTGGTCGGTGCCGAACGGGTGGCCAGGGCCATCGCCGGGCTGATGCGCAAGATGAGCAAATTGTGGGCCGCGGTGCGCATCGAGATGGTGACCTGCAACAGCGCCCCGGCGGTCCTGGTCTACCAGGACGA
This sequence comes from Mycobacterium sp. IS-1264, assembly GCF_001954195.1. GTDB lineage: Bacteria > Actinomycetota > Actinomycetes > Mycobacteriales > Mycobacteriaceae > Mycobacterium. Next base: position 11,081 of record NZ_MBES01000002.1, read on the forward strand.
ACACCTCGAGATGGTGATCACGCTGGAGATCGCCGGCGACAAGATCACCAACTTCTACGTGATGCGCAACCCCGACAAGCTGGCCGCGCTGGCGACGGCCCGCGACATCAGCCGCGCCTGAACCCCCGCTGCGGGGTGCGGCTGTCCGTCGTTCTGTCAAGCTAGATCGGTGCGAATCGACCACCTCGGCGACCTTGGCGACGCGCCCCGCGTGCTGCGCGCCGTCGGCGACGCCACCGGACGGCTCGGTTTGCCGCCGCCGGCCGCGCTGACCGGCGACTGGTTCGGCGCGCAGGCCGTCATCGCACCGAGCGTGTCGGCGCAACAAGTCGACGCCCACGACGCGTTCGCGGTCGGGTTGGGCGCGCGGACGCCGGATTCCGCGGCCGTGGGCGGCGGCTGGGTCGGCTACCTGTCCTATCCCGACGCCGGCGCCGATGGGCGTCCGAACCGGATCCCCGAGGCCGCCGGGGGGTGGACCGACTGCGTGCTGCGCCGCGACCGGGACGGGCAGTGGTGGTACGAAAGTCTTTCCGGGGCGCCGATGCCGGAGTGGCTGGCGGCGGCACTGGCCGCGACACCGGCGCCCGGACGCGAATGCCGGATCGACTGGGATGCGGCCGACCGGGCGGAGCACCGCGGCGGCGTGCTCGCCTGCCTGGAGGCGATCCGCGCCGGCGAGGTCTACCAGGCGTGCGTGTGCACGCAGTTCACCGGACGCGTCACCGGGGCGCCGCTGGATTTCTTCGTCGACGGCGTCGCGCGTACCGCTCCAGCGAGGGCGGCCTACGTCGCCGGACCGTGGGGCGCGGTGGCGTCGCTGTCTCCGGAGCTGTTCCTGCGGCGCCGCGGTTGCGTCGTGACATCCAGCCCGATCAAGGGCACCCTGCCGCTGGATGCCTGGCCATCGGAGTTACGGGCCTCGGCCAAAGAGGTCGCCGAGAACATCATGATCGTGGACCTGGTCCGCAACGACCTTGGCCGGGTGGCGATCACCGGCACGGTGACCGTGCCCGAGCTGCTGGTGGTGCGCCGTGCGCCCGGCGTGTGGCACCTGGTGTCCACGGTGGCGGCGCGGGTACCGACGGAACTGCCGACCACCGCGCTGCTGGACGCGGCCTTCCCGCCCGCCTCGGTCACGGGCACCCCCAAACACCGTGCCCGCCAATTGATTTCACAATGGGAGCAGCGCCGCCGCGGAATATATTGCGGCACAGTCGGTTTGGCATCGCCGATCGCCGGGTGTGAGCTCAACGTCGCGATCCGCACCGTCGAGTTCGACGCGGTGGGCGGCGCGGTGCTCGGCGTGGGCGGCGGGATCACCGCCGACTCGGACCCCGACGCCGAATGGGAAGAATGTCTGCACAAGGCGGCCGGTGTCGGGCTCACATCCCCGACTCACTCGCGGCGTGACCGCAAGACCGCGTCGTAGAGCTGGCGCGAACGCACTCCCGGATGCGCGGCGGCCACCTCGCCGCACGCGTCCTTGACGCGGGCACCCCCCGCGACGAGCTGCTCCACGTCCGCCACCAGCGACGGCAGGTCGGCGCGCGAGACTCCGCCGGCAAGGACGACGGTGATCTCGCCGAGCACGCCGTCGGCCGCCCACGTCGCCAGCTCGGCGAGCGATCCGCGCACCACTTCCTCGTGCACCTTGGTCAGCTCCCGGCAGACCGCCGCCGCGCGTTCACCGCCGAGCTCCTCGACCGCGTCGCGCAGGCACGCCGCCAGCCGGCGCGGCGATTCGAAGAACACGATGGTGCGCCGCTCGTCGGCCAATCCGCCCAGCCACGTTTTGCGGGCCGCGCTCTTGCGCGGGGCGAAGCCCTCGAAGCAGAACTTCTCCGACGGCAAACCGGATACGGCCAGCGCCGTGGTCACCGCGGACGGTCCGGGCAGACACGTCACCGGCACCCCCGCGTCGACGCACGCGGCGACCAGCCGATAGCCGGGATCGCTGATCACCGGCATTCCGGCGTCGCTGACCACCAGCACCGTCGCCCCGGCCTTGACCGCGTCGACCAACGCGGGCACCCGCGCGGCCTCGACCTGGTCGAACAGGCTGACCACCCGGCCGGTGATGGCGACGCCGAGGTTTTTGGCCAGGGTGCGCACCCGCCGCGTGTCCTCGGCCGCCACCACGTCGGCGCTCGCGAATGCGTCGATCAGCCGCGGCGAGGCGTCCGACGGCTGGCCCAACGGGGTCGCACCGAGCAACAGGCGACCGTAGGTCATGACGGACAGCCTACGATCGACACCGATGTCCGCTCCGGCCCGCGAAACCTCCGTCACAGTGGAGGATGCCGTCGGGGAGCGCGTCGTGCCGGTCGTCAGCCCGGGCCCGCTAATTCCGGTCGCCGATTTCGGGCCCACCGATCACATCCGCGGCTGGGTGGTCACCGGCGTGATCACGCTGCTGGCAACGGTGACCCGATTCCTCAACCTGGGCTCACCGACCGATTCGGGCACTCCGATCTTCGACGAGAAGCACTACGCGCCGCAGGCCTGGCAGGTGTTGCACAACCACGGGGTGGAAGACAATCCCGGCTTCGGGCTGGTGGTGCATCCGCCGGTCGGCAAGCAACTGATCGCGTTCGGCGAGGCGATCTTCGGCTACAACGGGTTGGGCTGGCGGTTCACCGGCGCGCTGCTCGGCGTGGTGATGGTGACGCTGGTGCTGCGGATCGTGCGGCGGATCAGCCGATCGACGTTGGTGGGCGCCATCGCCGGCGTGCTGCTCATCTGCGACGGCGTCAGCTTCGTCGCCTCGCGGACCGCGCTGCTCGACGGCTTGCTCACGTTCTTCGTGGTTGCCGCGTTCGGCGCGCTGATCGTCGACCGTGATCAGGTGCGGCAACGAATGCACGTGGCCCTGCTGGAGGGCCGCGCGAGCGAAACGGTGTGGGGCCCGCGGCTGGGTGTGCGCTGGTGGCGCTTCCTCGCGGGGATTCTTCTCGGATTGGCTTGCGGGACAAAGTGGTCCGGCCTTTACTTCGTGCTGTTCTTCGGCGCGATGTCGTTGGCGTTCGACGTGGCGGCGCGCCGGCAATATCAGGTGACCCGGCCCTGGCTGGGGGTTTTCCGGCGTGACCTCATCCCCACCGCGTATGCGCTGGCGTTCATCCCGTTCGCGGTCTACCTGGCCAGCTATGCACCGTGGTTCGCCTCGGAGACCGCGATCGACCGGCACGAGGTCGGCCAGACGATAGGTCCCCACTCCGTCGTTCCGCTGCCCGACGCCATCCGCTCCCTGTGGCACTACACCGCCAAGGCCTTCCAATTCCATGCGGGCCTGACGAATTCGGCCGGCAACTACCACCCGTGGGAATCCAAACCGTGGAGCTGGCCGATGTCGTTGCGGCCGGTGCTCTATGCCATCGACCAGCAGAACGTGGCTGGTTGCGGGGCGCAATCGTGTGTGAAGGCCGAGATGCTGGTCGGCACTCCCGCGATGTGGTGGCTGGCGGTGCCGGTGCTGATCTATGCCCTTTGGCGATCGGTGATCCGGCGGGACTGGCGCTACGCCGTGGTCCTGGTGGGCTATTGCGCGGGATGGCTGCCCTGGTTCGCCGACATCGACCGGCAGATGTACTTCTTCTACGCGGCGACCATGGCGCCGTTCCTGGTGATGGGGATCGCCCTGATATGTGGGGACATCCTCTATGCGCGTGGTCAAAGCTCCGAGCGCCGAACGCTGGGCCTGATCGCGGTGTGCTGCTACGTCGCGTTAGTGGTGACCAACTTCGCCTGGCTGTTCCCGGTGCTTACCGGTCTGCCCATCTCACAACAGACCTGGGACATGGAGATCTGGCTGCCCAGCTGGCGGTAGTTCGGGTTTCTGCGCCGAGGTTGCCGTGAGGGCTGTGCTCGCGGGGCCGATCGCGACCATGACGGCAATCTCGGCGGGTTGTCGGTCACCGCAAGCATCATGAGCGCGTGGCGGGGGTATTTCGCGGGACGGAGGCAGTCGCGTGCGGCGCGCTGACCCGCGGCCAACTGCGCTGGAACTACCGGCGAATCCATCGCAACGTGTACCTGCCGAAAAATGGGGTCAGGTCGTTGCGGGACAACGCCCAAGCGGCGTGGCTGTGGTCGGGACGGCGCGGCATCATCGCCGGACGTGCCGCCGCTGCGCTCCACGGAGCCAAGTGGATCGACGATTTCACCCCGATAGAGATTGTCGGACCGTTCAACCATCCACCTCCCGGCACGATTATTCGCCGCGAACGCATCGGCGGTGAGGACGTCGTCGAACTGCACGGCCTCCCTGTGACCGGTCTTGCGCGCACGGCGTTCGATCTGGCCAGGCATCTGCCGCCCGCCGTCGCGGTCGCCCACCTCGACGCGCTGTCGGCGGCGACCGGCGTCACCGCGGCAGACGTGGCCCCTTTAATAGTTCGTCATAAGGGGGCACGCGGTGTGCGCCGATGCCAGGTACCTCTCGCGTTAATGGACGGCGGGGCACAGTCCCCGAAGGAAAGCTGGTTGCGAATGGTCCTCATCGACGCCGGCCTACCCCAGCCCGTCACGCAGATTCGCGTCACCGATGGACAGCTCGTCGCGTACCTCGACATGGGATGGGAGGGGCCGATGGTCGCAATCGAATACGACGGGGACCAACACCGAACCGATCGAAGGCAATACGTGAAGGACATCCGGCGAGCTGAGATGGTCAGTCGCCTCGGCTGGCACGTGATCAGGGTGATCAACGAGGACCGGCCCAACGTCGTCGTGCAGCGGGCGCGCGACGCGCTGGCGCGCCGTTCTGCGCCGAGATTGCCGGGAGGGCTGTGATTCGCACGCCGATCGCGACCATGACGGCAATCTCGGCGCGAAAGGCTACACCGGGTCGCGGGCGACCGGGCAGCACATGCAGCGGGGGCCGCCGCGGCCGGTACCCAATTCCGAGCCCGCGATGGTCAGCACTTCAATGCCGGCGTCCTGCAGGCGGCTATTGGTCTGCATGTTGCGTTCGTAGGCGACGACGACCCCGGGCGTCAGAGCCAACGTGTTGTTGCCGTCGTCCCACTGCTCGCGTTCGGCGACGACGGGATCGAGACCGGTATCGATAACGCGCAGCTTGTCGATCTCCATCGCCTTGGCGGCCGCCTCGAGGAACGGCGTTTCGTCGCTGATCGTGACGCCGTCGGGCGTGCGCTGGATGGTGAAGGCCGAGAGCGTGTCGACGACGTTGGCATACATCACCACGGTGTCGGTGTCGACCATCGTGCACACCGTGTCCAGGTGCATCTGCGCGCGTTTCTGAGCGATCGGCACGGCCAGCACGGTGTTGGCGAGGTCGTCGTCAAATAGGCTGCGCGCCAACGCTTCCGCACCGGCGGGCGTGGTCCGCTCGCCCACGCCGACGGCGAGCACACCCGGAGCGAGCAACAGCACGTCGCCGCCCTCGACCGGAGCGGTGCGCGACTCGTAGGCGCGCCGCACACCGGTGAACCGCGGGTGATGCGCGTAGATGAGGTCGGTCAGCGACGCCTCGCGAACGCGGGCCCGCAGCGCAAGCGTCGGGATCACGACCCGCGGTCCGATCCAGATCGACGAGTCCCGGGTGAACACCAGGTTCGGCAAGGGCTCGATAACGAAGTCCGCGCCGTGGTGCATGCGAAGCACCAACGACACGTCGGTGCGGGTGTCGGCCGGGAGTTCGTTGAACGTCATGCCCGCCATGAGGACATTCGCGAGGCGGACCGGGTCGAGCCCGCGCAGATAGGCCGAAAGTTCTTGCGCCAGAGGCGCACCGAGCCGGCGCGCATCGACCGCGGCGGCAACACCCTGCATCCGGGCGGCCCCGCTGTGGTTGAGCGCCTCGGTCAGCAGGTCGGACAGCAGCAACACTTCCACCCCGCGCGACCGCAGCAGCTCGGCGAACTGATCGTGCTCCTCCTGCGCGCGAGCGACCCACGGCAACCCGTCGAACAGCAGCTGGTCGCTGTTGCGCGGATTGAGTCGCCCCAACTCGGCGCCGGGGCGGTGCAGGATGGCGACGCGTAGCGTGCCCACTTCGGACTCGGTGCTCAGCTCAACACCCACGGTTAAAACGGTAGTCGGTCGCCGGGCCGCTCTCCTCTCGATCGAACGGATGTGCGATAGACTGGCGCCCGTGAGCGTCACGGTCCAGGGCTCGCTGTTCCAACACACCGAGCGCAGACAACTCGGCGACGGCGCGTTCATCGAGCTGCGCGCCGGCTGGCTGACCGACGCCGACGACCTGCTCACCGCGTTGCTGTCCACCGTGCCGTGGCGGGCCGAACGCCGCCACATGTACGACCGCGTGGTCGACGTCCCGCGGCTGGTGAGCTTTCACGACCTCGCGGTCGAAGACCCACCGCACCCTCGCCTGGCGCGGCTGCGCCGACGGCTCAACGACATCTACGCCGGCGAGCTCGGCGAGCCCTTCACCACGGTGGGGTTGTGCTGCTATCGCGACGGCTCCGACAGCGTTGCCTGGCACGGCGACACCATCGGCCGAAGCAGCTCGGAAGACACCATGGTGGCCATCGTCAGCCTCGGCGCCACACGCACTTTCGCGATGCGCCGCCGCGGCGGCGGCCCGTCGCTGCGACTGCCGCAGGCGCACGGCGACCTGCTGGTGATGGGCGGATCATGCCAACGCACCTGGGAACACTCGGTGCCGAAGACGGCGACGCCAACCGGTCCGCGCGTCAGCATCCAGTTCCGCCCCCGCGACGTCCGCTAGGGCCGAGTCAGCTGCGAACCGCGGCCACCGCCTTGACGAGCAGGTCGCGGGCACGCTGTGTGTCCACTTTCGCGACCGGCTGATCGGGCACCACAAGCGGATTGGCGATGACGATCACCTGGTAGGTGCCGAACTGGGCGGAGTAGTCGTACAACTCGCCGGTGTGGGCCGTGTTTCCGACGAGCGCCTGCAACACGCGGTGCACCCCGAACGTGTGCGTCCCGTCGATGTGCGGGGCGTCGATCACCTCGAGTCCGCCGCGCACCTGGCCCCCGGAAAACGCCACCTTGCTGCAGTCCTTCGCCGGATCCTCGACCGGCACCGGCTTGGAGGTTTCCACCGCGATGACGACGTAGCGGTCGCCGTTGCCCTCGGCGGACACCGCGGCCATATTGCCCTGCAAGTCCGGGGGCATGGCCGGGCCAAGCGCGGTTTTCGCGCAGTTGGGGGGATCGAAACTCAGGCCGTCGGGCAGCTTGCGGGCGGACAGGAACTTGGGATCGATTGCCCTTTCGCTGATATCGGCGACCTTGAACTCCGGCCCGAAGCTCGACTTCACCCCGGAGACTTTGGCGATGTCGGCCCTCGTCGAGGCGGCGTCCGAACCCGATGAGCAGCCGGCGAGCACGCAGACGGATGCGATCGCCGACACCACCTTGAACATCGTGGCCAATCTACCCAACCCCGTTGCTCAGCTGCGTAACGTGGACACCGTTTTGACGAGAAGATCGGCGGCGAATTGGGGTGGCAGCGCCGGCAACGCCGACCCGGGGTCGGTGATCAGCGTGGTGAACGCGTAGTAGCCGCCCAGGTACGCGGTGAATGTGTATGCACGCGAATCGATTTCGGTGCCCGCCTCGACGGAAGCCTTGATATCGGCCACCATGCCGACCGTCTCGGCGCCGTAGATGTGCGGGGCGTCGGTGAGGTGAACAGCGACCGTGGTTTGTCCGGACGTCATGGTCCACTGCCCGCACGCCGCGACCAGGTTGTGGTCGAGGTCCACCGGGCCGGGCAATGCAACGACGACCGTGTCGACGATCCCGCCCGCCCCCGACGCGGACAACCCTTGCGCGGATCCGCCGTGCCCGTTGCCCGGGTCGGCGAGTGCCGCGCACCGCGCCGGCTTGGCCGCCGCGTCGGCTCCGAGGCCCCAGATCACTGTCGGCGAGGCCGCACCGGGGATGTTGGTGGTGACCTCGTAGTTGGGCGGCAGCTCGCGTACCACCCGCTTGATGTTGGCGGGGTTGACGGCGACGCCGTGCGCCGACGACGAGGGTGACGCCGGCGGTTTGGGTGAGTGTGAATGGGCGCACGCGCTAACCAGCAGGGTGAGCGCCACGCCAATCCACAACGGCCGCATGCGCTTTAGCCGACCGCCTCGATCACCTGGCGGGCAACGCGCTCGATCTGGTCGGCCATCTCACGCTTGAGGTGCAGGTCGCGCCGGCGCGGCACATCGATGACGGTGGTGATGACGCCGACGTCTTCGCGCTGCCAGACCGCGCCGTAGCGGTCCATGATGGTGCGCATCGGCAGGTTGTCGGAAAGCATTCGCGCGGAGAACCTTTCGACGCCGTCGACGCGGGCGGCGATGGACAGCGCACCGATCAGGAAGCTACCGATCCCCCGGCCCTGGTAGGCGTCGGCGACGGTGAACGCGATCTCTGCGATCGTGGGGTCGGTCTCGTCGCGAACGAATCGCGCGTCGGCCACCGGGTCGCTGCCGTCGGTCATCACCCAGACGAAGTGGTCGACGTAGTCGACCTCGGCCAGGTAGTGCATCAACGCCGGACTGGGCAGCCGGGCCGTCATGAACCGGCGATACAGCGTCTCGCTGGAGAATTGGATGTGACCGTGCACCGTACGCTCGTCGTCGCCGGGCAGCACCGGGCGCAACAGTAGGTCGCTGCCGTCGCGGACGCGCACCGGGATCGGGGTGATGAACGCCGCGAGCCGCTGGCGGACGGTGCGCAGCAGCCGCGGCATCACCCCGGGGATGTGCAGCATCCGGGTGAACGCGTCGTTGTCACCGATCCAGCCGGTCAGCGGGTCGGCCGTGGTGACCGTCGCGATCCGCGGGATGTCGCGCAGCAGGGCGATTTCCCCGATGATCGTGCCCGCGGATGCCTCCCCGACGGCCACCGTGCCGTCGTAACCGACATGCTTGATTTCGGCAGCGCCCGACGAGATCAGCAGGAACGAAACCGCCTGCTCCCCTTGCCGCATCAGCACCTGGCCCGCCGCGGCGCGCAGCGGCTGAAGGGTCGCGGCCAGCGGCGCTAAGTCCTCGGCGGGGCATCCCTCGAAGACGTCCATCGTCGCGAGTTCTTCGACTCGCGCACCGGTCAATCCGGCCACTGCAACATCCCGCCGATCAACGAATTGCGGCCCGCTACAGGTTAGGGCGTTTGCCGCTGACGCAGCAACAATGTGCCCAGTTCCGCGAAATTTCGGCGGGCTTGCGGTGAGAATCTGAAGACATGCGGCCAACCAGGATCCAGGTGGGCGATCTCTGGTTCGATGCGCTGACCGAACACGAGGTCGTCGACGTCGTGCGCAAGTCCTGGGCCGCGGACCAAGGCGGCTCGATCGTCCCGGTGAACGTCGACGTGGCCCGGGCGGCCAGCCGCGACGGCGCGCTCGGCGACCTCATCGCGAGGGCATCGCTTGTCGTCGCCGACGGGATGCCGCTGGTGTGGGCGGCGCGGATGAAGGGTGAGCGGCTCCCGGAGCGAGTCGCGGGGTCGTCACTGATATCCACGCTCTGCGGGGCGGCGGCCGCCGACGGAAAGTCGGTCTACCTGTTCGGCGGCGCCGACGGGGTGCCGCAGAAGGCCGCCGAGGCGCTCGCCGCCCGGTTCGCCGGCTTGCGCATCGCGGGCACTCAGTCACCGGAGTTCGGCTTCGACCGGACCGAGAGCGGAGCGCGGGAGGCGATCTCCGCCGTCGCGGCGGCCGAACCCGATCTGGTGTTTGTCGGCTTGGGCTTTCCCAGGCAGGAGCACCTCATCGAACAACTACGGCAGGAACTGCCCAATGCGTGGTGCCTGGCCTGCGGCGGGGGCATCTCAATGGCCGCGGGAGTGGTTCGTCGCGCGTCGCCGGTGATGCAACGACTGGGCTTCGAGTGGTTACACAGGTTGCTGCAGGAGCCGCGGCGGCTGGCTGGCAGGTATCTCCGCGACGATCTGCCGTTCGCCCTCGCGCTGGTGACTCGGTCTGCGGCCCAACGGCTTAGGCGAGGATGAGCCGTACGGCCGCGGCGAGGTCGTCGACCACGGCGTCGGCGTTCGCCACTTCTCCGCCGCCGGGGCGCAGCAGGACGGTCGCCGCGCCGGCGGCCCGGCCCGCCAGCACGTCGGCCTCACTGTCGCCGATCATCACCGATTCGGCCAGATCGAAGCCGTGTTCCCGTGCCGCGCGGAACAACATGCCGCCCAGCGGCTTTCGGCAGTCGCAGCTATCCGCCGCGTGCGGGCAATGGTAGGCGGCGTCGAGGTGGGCGCCTTCGGCCGCTAGGAGTTCTTGCAGACGACTCTGGATGGCGTCGAAATGTGCTGGGTCAGCGGACGGTTCGGAGAGCCAACGCTGGTTGGTCACCAAGACGGTGCGTATACCTGCCGCGTTGAGTGCGGCCAGCGCCTCGGCCGCCCCGGGCAGCAGCACCAGCTCTTCCGGCGATTTGACGTACTCGCCCTCGGCGGCCTTGACGTTGATGGTCCCGTCCCGGTCGAGGAAGACGGTGCGCACGCGCCGCAGGTCCATCGTCAGGACGGCCTCAGGCGGGTCGCGAAAACAGTGCCGCCTCAACCATTTCGCAAATCGTGTGACCCAAGTGCAGGCATGCCTCCTGGATCCGCCCGGTGTCGTCACTTGGCACCCGGATACAGATGTCGGCCAGGCCGGCCACCTTCCCGCCCCGCGCGCCGGTGAGGACCACGGTCGTCATCCCGGCCTGGCCGGCCGCCTCGAGCGCGCGAACGACGTTCGGTGAATTGCCGGACGTGCTGAGCCCGACCACCACATCTCCCGGGCGACCGGCGGCGAGCACCTGGCGGGTGAACACCTCGTCGTAGGAGTAGTCGTTGCCGATCGCCGTCATCGCCGCCGTCGCGTCGGCGAGGCTGAGCGCGGCAAGGCCGGGGCGGTCAAAAGCGAAGCGGCCCATGAGTTCTGCGGCCAGATGGCCGGCGTCTTGCGCCGACCCGCCGTTGCCGAAGAAGATCACCTTGCCGCCGGAGCGCAGGGAGTCGATCATGGCCCGCGCCACCTCGACGGTCTGCGCGGCGAAATCCCCGTCCAGCATCTGGCGCTTGACCGCGATCGTGTCGGCCAATCTCTCCTGCACTGTCGCGGCGCTGGGTGGGACGACGTCCGACATGCTCATGCCAGCCATGTGGTCAATCCCTTGCTCTCGAAGGCGAATTCGGTGATGGTGGCCCCGGCGGACTCGAGGGTTTCGATCAGCCGATGCTTTTTGGCGAAGTCGCAGAACAGCAGGATGTAGCCGCCCCCGCCCGCGCCGGTGATCTTGCCGCCGAGCGCGCCGTTTTTCAGGGCGAGGTCGTAGAGCTCGTCGATGCGCTCGTTGGTGATGTAGGGCGACATGCGTTTCTTCTGGGTCCACGCTTCGCCGAGCAGCGCACCGAAATCGGTGAGCTTACCCGTCAGCAGGGCGGCCTTCATGGCGACGGCGAGTTCCTTCTGGGCGCGCAGTCCGGCGAGCGTGTCATCGGCACCCGTTGTGGCGCGGCGTGTTTGGTCGTCGATCACTCGTGCGGAGTCGCGCGTGATGCCGGTGAAGCACAGCAGCAGGCTCATCTCGAGCTCGTAGGCGATCTCGTCGCGAATGCGCAACGGATTGACGATCACCCGATCGGTGAACTCGATGAAGTTGAATCCGCCGAACGTCGCGGCGTACATGTCCTGCATGCCGCCGGTAATGCCCAGGTCTTCGCGTTCGATGGCGCAGGCTAGCTGGGCGGTTTCGTATTCGCCCATCGGGACGCCGTAGTGCTCGGCGAGCATGCCGGTGAGCGCCACCATCATCGTCGACGAGGAGCCCAGCCCCGAGCCCGGCGGAGCGCTCGACCGCAGCACCATGTCGTAGCCGTCCGTGCCGTCGCGGCCGAACCGCCGCACCGCCGCCTTGATCAGATCGAGGCTGCCGTCGTAGAGGATCTCGCTGTCGAGGCTCATCTCGGTGGTGGTCTTGAAGTCCACCGACTCGACGGTGACGACACGATCGGTGCGCGGGGTCAGGGAGCCCTGCGCGTAGCGGTCGATCGTCGCCGACAGGACGCAGCCGCCTTCGGTCGCCGGGAACGGTGGCACATCGGTGCCGCCTCCCGCGAACGAGATCCGCAACGGCGCCCGGGCGCGGATTCGAGGAGCTGCCATGGACATCCTCTTTCGACGCGGTTCGCTCAGCGGTTGCTGCGAATCACTGTCCATGAGGTACGCGTTCATCACAACCACCTCACGAACAGTTCATGCCGGCGTGCCAAAACACCGGTTTGCCACGAAGGAACCGGCACAGAGTATCAACGAACCCGCAGGTGCGTTGCGCTTTTGCCGGACTCGGGCCTTCAGGCGTACTGGTTTGCCGGAGGGTTCACCGGCGTGATCGTGACGGCCCGCAACGTCGGGATCGGCGGCGTGTGCGGCTGCCGAACCGCGGGGATCACCTCGCCCTCGACCCGCAACCAGGTGTTGTCGGGGAACTTTGTGGCGGCGCCGCCGTCGTGGTCGCGCAGATGGATCCGCGCGAGTTGGGCGTCGGCGGCGCAGCAGATGATGACGATGCGGGCAAGGTCGACGCCGCCCGGTTCGTTGAGGACAAACCCGGTCACCGTGATCAGCCGGTTGGTCAGCGACCCCGAGCTGTCGTTGGCCGCGCGCATCACGACGTCGGGCAGCGAGACGTCGGGGGCTCGACCGGGTGGCAGTGGCGGAAATGCCCGGCGCAGAACGTCATTGGACACATTCGTCACCCGGGTGGCGGCTTGTGGCCGCAACGGCGGAGGCGTGACAAAGATCAGGACGACGATGGGCACGACGAGCAGCCATACAACGCCGGTGCGGTGGGAATGGCCGTCCGCGTCGTGGCCGTCGTGTCCCGGCCCGCCGCGGCGGATGTCGCCGATGATGGCCGCCAGCGCGAACCCGACGGTGAGGACGGCGGTGAGCGCCAACCAGGGCAACAGCGACGGCTTGACGTAGCGGGTGAACGCGCCGGTGAGCGTGATCATGCCGATGCTCAGCCCCACCAGCAGCAGGATGGTGTTCTCGGTTTCGCGCCTCATGCCGCTGAGCCGAGCAACAGCATGCCGACAAGGGTCGCCGCGGCGACGGCGACCACCAACGTGGCGGGGGCGAACCGGGCGGCGAACGCCCGACCGAACATGCCGGACTGCATCGCGAGCAGCTTGACATCAACGGCCGGACCCACCACCAGGAACACCAGCCGAGGCACCAGGGGAACCATCGTCAGGCTGGAGGCCACGAACGCGTCGGCCTCCGAGCACACCGCGAGCGCCACCGCCAGCGCGGCCATCACGATGACGCCGAGGATCAAGTGCGCGCCGACGTGCTCGAAGATCCGCGCAGGCACCGCAACGTGTAGTGCCGCGGCGGCGGCGGCTCCGATGACGAGGTAGGCCGCGCCCTGGAGGAAGTCCTGCCGGGCGACTTCGCTGAATTGCTGCCACCTGGATCCCGATGTGTGCGTGGCGTTCGGTGGCAGCCGGCGGGTGATCCACTCGGTGCGACCGCAGCGTGACCACACCAACCCCATCACGAGGGCGGTCAGCAGTGACGCGCCCACCCGCGCGATCACCATTTTCGGCTGACCGGGAAAGGCGACGGCCGTCGCGACCACCACAACCGGATTGATGGCCGGTGCGGCGAGCATGAACGTCAGCGCCGCCGCTCCCGCCGCTCCGCCGTCGCCGAACAGGCGCCGCGCCACCGGGACCGACCCGCACTCGCATCCGGGCAGCGCGGCCCCGGCCAGGCCAGCCGCGACGACCGCCGATGCGGGGCGGCGGGGTAGCCATCGCACCAGCTGTTCGGGTGGCAGGAACACCGCGATCAATCCGCTGACCAGAACCCCCAATCCCAGGAAGGGCAGCGCCTGGACGAAGACCCCGCAGAAGACGGTGCCCGCGGTGGCCAACGTGTCGCTGCGCGCGACGCTGGCACGCAGCCATGTTCCGGCGATTGTGAACGCCACCAAACCGGCGACAAGGACTTCCATCGAGCCGACGCGCAGGACGCGCGCGGCGCTCATCGGGTCCACCCGGGCACGAACATCACGGAGCGATTCATGGAATGAAAACGATTATCACTTGCGGGGCCGCTTCGCCGCACCCGGGGCGGGGACAAGGCGACGACGCCCACTAGCGTCGGAACAAATGAGCCAGGATCCGGTCGAGTTGACGCGTGGCCTCCTCGACGAGACTGCGGTGCTGCGGCACGGCTTTCTCGATGTGTTAGGGGAATCGACGAGTTCTCCGGTTCCGACGGTTGCTCAACGCGCAATGAACAGTCCGTTCGTCGCGACCGTGTACGAGCGGCTGTGGCGGCCGACGGCTTTCTACCTCGCCAGTGGCGTCACCCACGGCGCCGAGCAACAGCGCGCGGCATCAGCCCTGCGCCTGTCTACCGCTCAGCGATTACTCGACGTCGCTTGCGGCCCAGGCAATTTCACGGCGCCGCTCGCCGAGCAACTACCCGATGACGGCCTTGCCGTGGGATTCGATATTTCGGAGCCGATGCTGACTCGGGCCGTGCTCGACAACAGCGGACCGCAGACGTGTTATGTCCGCGGCGATGCGCGCAAATTGCCGTTCGGCGATGAAACGTTCGACGCTGTCTGCTGTTTCGGCGCGCTGTATCTGATGCCCGAGCCGTTCGGGGTCGCTCGCGAGATGATGCGGGTGCTCAAACCCGGGGGCCGCATCGCGATCCTTACCAGTTACTCCCGCGAGGTGGCGCCGCTCCGCCGCGCCCTGACGGTCGGCGCACGCGCAATCGGGCTCACGATGTTCGACCGGGCTGCCTTTGTCGACTTGTTTTCGTTGGCCGGCCTGGTCGACATCGAACAGCAGACACAGCGCGCCCTGCAGTTCGTCGCCGCCCGAAAGTCGGGTTGAAGGGCCTTACTGAATTGCTAATCTTTAAACGCCAGCGAACCAAGTTTTGGTACTGGTTACCGCTAGTCGTAGAGATATAGCGAGTTGCCGCCTGGTACCACTCCGAATCCGTACGTCTGAGTCGCACGTTTAACGACTTTTGCGACGCGAATAAAGCTCGGCAGGCGTAAGTCTACCGTCCGGCGGGTAGTTGACGACACAGTTGTAAATCCGATCAACTCTTGCTTAGACAAGCCCATCGGTTTCGGCGTAGGTAGCCCTTGTTGGATTAAAAGCTGTTGGCGACGACCCAAGGCAAGCCAAATCTGATTCGACAGCCAGCCGTCGAGATGTGACAACTGCTCGATGTCGTTGACTAAAGGGAAGAAAGCCATCACGCCTTCGAATGACATAAAGGGTATCGAACCTTGTATAAACCGACGAACTTCAGCTTCGCCAAGAGGTCCATACATATACCTTCTAATTTGCAATATACAAGTGATATAGTCGCGGTCATTGCCGGTAAGCTGGCGCGCCGACTGTCTACGCGCCATCGGTTCACGTAATAAATTGTTGTAGATCAGGCCGCCAATCTTTGTCTTGATCCTAGTAACGGCGGACTCGCGCATTCGCACCTGGCCGAGACCGAGCGAATGCCCTAAGTAGTCGACTGCAATTGTATTTTTAAGTTCAGTTTGCGCTTCTGGATGCCGGACCAATAGACGTATGCCCGGACTCTTGGCCACATTTATCGGGGTACCTATTTGCTCGGCCGCTTCGTGCAGCACTTCTGCCGCCATGCAAATGCGGCTATAGTCAGGGCTCCATATCAATGTATCGTCCGCATACCGCACGAATCCAACCCCCAGCCGTTCAAGTGCTCGATCTAACTTGGTAGCGGCGATATTCGCCAAAAACAAACTCACCGAGGTCCCTTGAGCCAAGCCGGCCTTGCCCGATGGTCGGAGTTGCCCGGATTCTGTTTTTACCAAATGCGGGATCGGTGTATCTAGAAAAGCATGTATTAACCTGTCTTCGAGTGACGTTCGGATAATGCCCAGATCATCTAACGACTCATAGAGGAATTTATGATCGATTCGATCGAAATATTTGGTAAAATCATATTCAGCAATGAACAGTCGATGCTTGCCTTCAAGCTCTTGCCTCGCGTAAGCGAGCGCGTCGTGCGGCGATAGCCCAGCTCGATATGCGAATGCTCGGGCGCTCATCCGCGACAGATTTTTGCGCGAAAGCGATTGCAATAGTCTGTACGATATGACTTCGTCGGCAATCTGAAATGCAGTTACAGTCCGCGTTCCCCCGCCAGGTTTATCGAGTTCGAACTGAGCAGGCTCGAAAGGGGCATAGTTCGCGCGCTTCAAACGACTCGTCATAGAATGTGCGATTGAAGAAGCGTGAGCGCGAACCCGATAGGGATCAAAACCCGGCGAAATATCCCAAAGCGGCGGACGCTGCACACGTAAGCGCGTGGGATCGCCGACACAGCGCCGCGCTCTGCGTACATTTTCGTCGAATACCCATTTCGCATATCGCTCATGGTTCTGAATCCGCCGATTGGCCGCCGATTCGATTGCCTGTTGCAACTTCCACCACACGCCAACTCCCCTAAAACGAGTTTAGGGGCCAGGCGGAACGCCCGACCCCTAACCGGCTACTCGCGCCAAGGAAATTATGCAATTACGCTGCCCCGGGCTCTCGTCCGAAGCGTCGAGCAGGTAGGCGGCGATCAACCGGTACCCCACCTACTATTGACGCGAAGCCTAGCCCCTCTTGGAGCCTGCCCGAATCCTATCAATGGGCTGCATCCATGAACACTCGCCCGATGCGGCTGTTAGCCCGCACGGTTTCTAGCCGGGCGTGGCGAGCGCGTTCGCCTCTGATCCGTCGGTGCCTAGTGCGACAATCTCGGAAGCATCGTCCCGAGGAAAGCATGTCTCCCATGCACGACCACCCGCTCCACCGTCCTGTAACCACGCGATGCGAATGCTGCCGTCTTGAGCAGGAGTTCGTGTTCAAAGCAAAGAGTGACCATGTCGTCTGTCGGGGTTGTGCGCGTCACGTGGGCAGCAATCAGCGCCAAAAGGAGCTGCGGCAAAAAGACCATGCCAGTCTGTACTGGTCTGAGCTTGAAATATGCCGGGAGGACCGGGCAGCCGATGCTCAGCGTAGCGAAGCCGCGCAACAGGAGCTCCGGAACGAAATCGTGATGCGAGACCGAACAATCGCAGAGCGGGAAGTGGTGATTGCAGATTTGCGCGACGCGATCAGACGGAGCGAACTTAACCCCGCAGTCGAAGAATGGCTGGCGGATGAGAAGGTCCGCGAGGCGTGCTCTAAGCGCGATAGTGCATACCGTGCACGAGACTACGCGCTGGCGGCATTGTGGCGGGCGGCAAGGATTCATGACTGTGATCCTCACCGCGACGATGACTGCATTTGTGGCCGCAAAGCCGATCAGTGCAGAGAACTCGGCGCAATTTCTGACGAGCTTGTCGCCATGCGGGAGTGGGAGGAACGCCAGATTCAGCGTCTGCGGGACGGTCTCGAGCATGGACTGCCTCGCGAGCATCCCGAGGTGCAAAAGCTCGGGTGGCCTTACTCCACTCGGCGTGCACGCGGGCTGTCGTAGAAGCGCTGCGGGCTCTGAGCCTCCCGGGGAACACTGATTCGAGATTCCAACGAACGTGCCCTGACCTGCCAAATCTCTGTGGAGCTAAGGGGATTCGAACCCCTGACCTACTCGATGCGAACGAGTCGCGCTACCAACTGCGCCATAGCCCCTGACCGCTAGCAGGCTACCAGTTCCGGAGCAGCACCAGCATCGCCAGGGACTACTCGCCGACGGCTCGCGGCAAGTCCCGGGGCCACCCGTAGTTCCGCATGGGCATCGCGTAGTCGAGATGCTCGAAGATCGGATCCTCGTCGTCGATCTCCAGCACCACCGCGCCCGGGCGCCGCAACCGCGAGGGGACCACGTCGTACTCGCGCTCGTATGCGTTCTCCACGCCGAGCCGCGCGCGGGCCATCCGCTGCATCCGGCGCCGGCGCACCTTCTCCTCGATGCGGGTTTGCCGGCGCAGATAGCCGAGGTAAAGCACCGTCACCGCGGTGGCGCTGCCGCACACCCACCACGCCGTCGGCGACACCTTGAACGCGGCCGTCGCCGAGCCGACCAACACGACGGCCATCACCATCAGCACGCGCTTGCGGAAAGCGTATTTGCGGGCGCTGACCGCTGCGGCGGTCTTGGAGTCGTATCGACGCTGCCGCCGTAAGCCCGGGGATGCGACGGCCGCCCGCGCTTCCGCGTCGTCTTCGGGATCCTCTTCCGGCTCCAATCCAGAAGAGTCGTCGACGTATTCGTAGCGGTCGTCCTGCTCGCCGTCGTCGGCCTCTTCATCCTCGGCGTCGGTCTCGTCGACGGGATCGGCCTCGTCGGCAGCGCTGGCGCCGGCCGGAAGGGCACCCGAATCCTCGATGACGTCGACATCCAGGTAGTCAGGCTCGGCCTCCTCGGTGAGCTCGACCTTCATGACAACCGGGCGTGCATCCGGGAACTCTTCGGTCTCCGCGTCCTCGTCGTCGTCGGCGAAGTCCTCGTCAGCGACGTCTTCCTCCGGCTTCCAATCGGGGTCGCTGCGATGACCCGCAGCCGGACCAGCGCGCTTAAGCAGACGGGATCCGGCGCCGTTGAGCACCCGCGTCGCCAACGCGACGTCGCTGGTGCGGCGCACAGCGTCGCGTTTGCTGATGAGCATCGGCACCAAAACGAACAGCCACAGCACCACGAGCGAGATCCACAACAACGATTGCGGGATGCTTGGCATGATGACCTGCTCCTTCTGGCCTGGATCCCCCGCGAGGCTCATCGGCGGCCTGCGCGGCCGGGTCACAGCGACCAGCACAATTACACACCTGTAATTTGCCCCCTACAAGCACCAAACGTCACTCGTGTCGCGCTAGCCACAGCTACGGGCGCCCAGTTACGTCCAACTCGCGTGCCCCGAGCGGACCAGGGTCGAGGCCACCGACCCGTACACCTCTTCGATGGTGATCGCCATCAGCAAGTGGTCGCGCCACGCGCGATCCACCTCGAGGTAGCGGCGCAGCAAACCCTCTTCCCGGAAGCCGACCTTGGCCAGCACGGCCCGGCTCGCGGCGTTCTCCGGACGCACGGTGGCCTCCACGCGATGCAACATGACCGGCCCGAAGCAGTGGTCGAGACCCAGCGCCAACGCCGCGGTGGCCACCCCGCCGCCGGTCGCCGACCGCGGCACCCAGTAGCCGATCCACGCCGAGCGCAGCGCGCCGTGCGTGACGTTGCCGATGGTCAGCTGTCCGCAGAACCGCCCGTCGAGCTCGATCACGTACGGCAGCATGCGCCCCTTCCGGGCCTCCGAGCGCAGGCCGGAACACAGCGCGGGCCACGCCGACACAGCATGCCGGGTCGCCCAATCGCCGTCCGCGCTGGGCTCCCACGGCTCCAGGTGCGCGCGGTCGGCCAACCGGATGCGGCTCCACTGCACGCCGTCGCGCATCCGCACCGCCCGCAAGCGGACCACGCCCGCGGCTACCCGCAGCGGCCCAACGTCCAAGGGCCAACCGGGATGCCGGGCATTGGTGCGCAACAGGTTCACGGGCGGGCGCAGACGTTGCACTCAGCCACGCTGAGCCAGGAAGGCGACGTCGACGATCTCACCCGTACGAATCTGCTCGGCGCCACTGGGAACCACAACCAGGCAGTTGGCTTCGGCGAGCGTCGCCAACAAATGCGACGTTCCCGGGGCCCCGCCCAGCGCCTGCACGAGGTACTCACCGGTGTCCTGATCCCGCATCAGCTGACCGCGAAGATAACCCTTGCGCCCGGCCACCGACGTGATCGGCGACAGCGTGCGCGCCTGCACGATCCGGCGCATCGGCTGCCGCTTGCCCAGCGACAGCCGGATCAACGGCCGGACCATCACCTCGAAGACCACCAGCGCACTGACCGGATTGGCCGGCAGCAGAAACGTCGGCACGCCCTCTCGCCCCAGCTGCCCGAAGCCCTGGACGGATCCCGGATGCATGCCGACGCGGACCACCTCCATCTCGCCGAGCTCGGCCAGCACCGAGCGCACCGCCTCCGCGGCCGCGCCGCCGACCCCGCCGGCGATCACGACGATCTCGGCGCGATTGATCTGACCCTCGACGACCTCCCCCAGCTCTTTGGGGTCGTTGCTGACGATCCCGACGCGGTTGACCTCCGCGCCGGCATCCCGGCCCGCTGCCGCCAGTGCGTAGGAGTTGACGTCGTAGACCTGCCCGTTGCCCGGTGTCCGTGTGATGTCGACCAGCTCCCCGCCCACGGCCATCACCGACAACCGCGGGCGCGGGTGCACCAACACCCGGTCCCGGCCGACCGCCGCCAGCAGCCCCACCTGGGCCGCCCCGATGATCGTTCCGCCGCGCACGGCAACGTCGCCGGGCTGCACGTCGTCCCCGGCGCGGCGCACATAGGCGCCCGACGGCGCGCCGCGCAGAATCCGCACCCGCGAAGTTCCCCCGTCGGTCCACCGCAGCGGCAGGACCGTGTCGGCCAGCGTGGGCAGCGGGGCGCCAGTGTGCACCCGGACGGCCTGGCGCGGCTGCAGCCGGCTGGGGGTACGGGCGCCGGCTTCGATGGTTCCCATCACCGGCAGGACCAGCCCGTCGCGGACATCCTCGTCGGCGAGCGGCTCACCGGCATCGTCGACGCCCTCGGTACCCAGCTCGCCCACGCCCAGCACGTCGACGCTGCGCACCGCGTAGCCGTCGATCGCGGCCTGGTCGAACCCGGGCAGCGGCCGTTCGGTGACCACTTCTTCGGCGCACATCAATCCCTGCGCCTCGGCGATGGCGACCCGTATCGGACGCGGGGCCACCGCGGCGGCCGTTATCCGGGCCAGCTGCTCCTCCACAGAACGCACAAGCGCGCCTCTCTGCCCTCAAGCCTGACGGGACCGTGCGTCGCCGGGCCCGCTACTGCTCGGTCAGGCCCAATCGCGCCACCAACCACCGCCGCAATTCCGGGCCGTAGTCGTCACGATCCAATGCAAAGTCAACCGCAGCCTTGAGGTAGCCGCCGGGATTTCCCAAGTCGTGTCGAGATCCGCGATGCACGACGACATGGACGGGGTGGCCCTCTTTGATCAACAGCGCGATCGCGTCGGTCAGCTGCACCTCACCGCCGGCCCCGCGGTCGATGCGGTGCAGCGCATCGAAGACGGCACGGTCGAGCACATAGCGGCCGGCCGCGGCATACATCGACGGCGCGTCTTCGGGTTTGGGCTTCTCGACCATCCCGTTGACCTTCAACACGTCTGGGTTGTCCCCGGGGCCCGGCTCGACATCGAAAACGCCGTAGGCACTGATCTCTTCGGGCGTCACCTCGATGGCGCACAACACCGTACCGCCGTAGTCGGCGCGCACCTTCGACATCGTCTCCAGCACGCCGGTCGGCAGCACCAAGTCGTCGGGCAGCAACACCATGACGGCGTCCTCGTCGGCCGTCAGCGTGGGCTCCACGCAGCTGACGGCGTGTCCCAATCCGAGCGGCTCGGCCTGCACCACGGACTCGACCTTGATCAGCTGCGGCGCCCGACGCACCTTGTCCAGCATGGCTTTCTTGCCGCGCGCCTCGAGTGTGCCCTCCAGCACCAGGTCTTCGACGAAATGCGCGACGACGCCGTCCTTGCCCTCGGAGGTGATGATCACCAGGCGCTCGGCGCCGGCGCCGGCAGCCTCGGCCGCGACCAGCTCGATGCCGGGCGTGTCGACGACGGGCAGCAGCTCCTTGGGCACCGTTTTCGTCGCCGGCAGGAAGCGCGTGCCCAGGCCGGCCGCGGGGACGATCGCCGTGAACGGCACCGGGACTTCTGGGCGTGACATCGTTCAAACGATAGCCCCCACGGAGTCTGCGGCCTTGTTGTGGCGGCGCGACAGGCCGGGCTGTCATCGTTGAGCCATGGCGACCCCGGGCAAGGCCGCGTTGCGGCAACAGCTGCTGGCGGCCAGGGAGCAGGTTGCCGACGACGTTCGGGCCGCCGAGGCCCGGCTGCTCACCGAGCGGCTGGAGCCCGTGGTCAGCAATGGCAGCACCGTCTGCGCGTACGCGCCCGTGGGCACCGAGCCCGGGTCGATCGACATGCTGGACATGTTGGTGCGCCGGGGAGCGCGGGTGCTGCTGCCGATCGCGCGCACCACCGCCGACGGCACCCCGATGCGGCTGCGGTGGGGCGAATACCGGCCGGGCGCACTGGTTTCCGGCCGCTGGGGGCTACTCGAGCCGCGCGAGCCCTGGCTGCCGGAGTCGGCGCTGGCCGAGGCCGCCCTGGTTATCGTCCCGGCGCTGGCGGTCGACCGTCGGGGCGCGCGGCTGGGCCGCGGCCGCGGCTTCTATGACCGCTCGCTGGACGGCCGGAACCGGCAAGCGCAGCTGATCGCGATGGTGCGCGACACGGAGTTCGTCGACGAGTTGCCCGCCGAGCCGCACGACGTGCCGATGACCCACGTGATCACGCCTAACGGCGGTCTCGTCGCGCTGCCTCCCAGCAGGGAATGAGACACTTCACAGGGTGGTTCTAGCACTTGAGCATGTAGAGTGCTAACCAGGCTTACATTCACGGAGGTTACAAGTGCCGACCTACAGCTATGAATGCACCGAGTGCGGCAACCGCTTCGACATCGTGCAGGCCTTCACCGACGACGCGCTGACGACATGCGAGCAGTGCTCCGGACGGCTGCGCAAGCTGTTCAACTCCGTCGGCATCGTGTTCAAGGGCAGCGGCTTCTATCGCACCGACAGCCGCGAGGCCGGCCAGAAGGCGAAGGCTTCGACCAACGGCTCGTCCACCAGCGACTCCGGGTCGAGTTCGGCCTCGGGCGACAAGAACGGGTCGAGTTCGGCGTCGAGCGAGAAGAACGGCTCCAGCGTGAAGTCCAGCGCGAGCTCCACTGCGTCCACCGCGGCCGCCTCGACCTAACGGGTTATCCACAGCCGGGTTTCGCCGGCGCCATCGCGCTCGCGGCGCTGCGCCTAGCGTTGCCGCGTGGGCGAATCATCGCTGAATCCGACGCTATGGCGTCGCTTGTCGGCGTCGCTACGACCGGACTGGACCCGGACGGTGCTCGCGCGCCGCGTCGCCGCGGGCGGGCTCGTGGTACTGGCCGGCGTCGCGGCGCTACGTTCGAATCCAGACGGTGATCGCGTCGACGTCGTCGTGGCCTCCCGCGACCTCACCCCCGGCGCGGCACTAACCGCCGATGATCTCCGGCTCGAAAAGCGTTTGGCCACAACGGTTCCCGACGGATCCCAAGCCAACCTCGGAACCGTTGTTGGCGCGACGCTGGCCAGCCCGACACGACGGGGCGAGGTACTCACGGACGTTCGGGTGTTGGGCAGCCGGCTAGCGGAGTCGACGGCCGGTCCCGGCGCCCGCATCGTGCCGCTGCACCTGGCGGACGGTGCCCTGATCGACCTGCTGCGGGTCGGCGATGTCGTCGACGTGCTGACCGCCCCGGCGACCGACACATCGGCGGGGACTCCGGCCGTCACCAAAGTGGTAGCAACCGACGCCGTGGTCGTGCTCGTTTCTGCGAAGCAGAAGGTCCAGGCGGCGGACAGCGACCGCGTCGTGTTGGTTGCGCTGCCGGCTCGCGTAGCGAACGCGGTGGCAGGCTCGGCGCTGGGTCAAGCGGTAACCCTCACCCTGCACTGAGTGGCGTCTGGATCAGGCGGCTGAGTCCTGGGGGCTGGCACAGTACTTGCACTTGTGCGCGGCCTCGGGGATGTCGGACATGCACTCCTGGCATGCCTTGGTCGAGGGTTCCTCCCCGAACACCGTGACCCCACGGCGGGCCTGGATGTGCCTGTAGGGCACCACGATCATGAAATACACGGCCGTCATGAAGACGACGAAGTAGATGATCGCCGAGATGAACGATCCGATATCGAGGAAGGTCGCCTTGTTGCCTTCCTCGCCGAGCTGCCAACCCAATCCGAACTTCGTACCTGGCTGCACGGCCGCGACCAGCGGATTGATCACGCTGTCGGTGAAGGCCTTGACCAAATTCGAGAAGGCCAGGGCCACAACCAGACCGATGGCCACGGTGATCACGTCACCGCGCATCACAAAACTCTTGAACCCCTTGAACACGTGCACACCTCCCGTACTGCCCATTGCGGGGCAACATGACGCCGCCCGAAAAGACGGTACGTTCATTTGTGCGCTATCACACAGTGCCCCGACGATTGGTCATCAAAGGTTGACCGCGCCGTGACGCCGGCAAACGTAAACCCTCGGTCGAATCTTCTGCTCAACCGTGGTGTGGGGGCACGTTCTCACGCAACCACTGCTCATGCTCGTCGATGTCCGAGTCAGGCCGGTCCGTTGACCTCTCAGCCGATTCGGCGCCGAACATCGAGCCGTCCCCGTGCCGGTCGTGACCGGAGGGCCTGCTCGCCGCGGAACCTCGAGGCAACCGGTTAGATCTCCAGGCTCGACAGCTGCCCGATGATCTGCGCGGCAAGCGGATTCAGCGTCGCCATCCCGTCGCGCACCGCGTAACGGGAACCGGCGAGATTGACCACCAGCGTGCTTCCGGACACGCCGGCGAGCCCGCGTGACAACCCGGCGTCGATGATTCCCGCGGCGAGCCCCGAGGCGCGGATGGCCTCGGCGA
Organism: Mycobacterium sp. IS-1264; assembly: GCF_001954195.1. Lineage (GTDB taxonomy): Bacteria > Actinomycetota > Actinomycetes > Mycobacteriales > Mycobacteriaceae > Mycobacterium. Next base: position 35,654 of record NZ_MBES01000002.1, read on the forward strand.
TGCCCAGGATCTCGCGGTCCAGGATGTCGCGGGTGGCCTCCGGCGCGACGTCGCGCGGCGTGACACCCGTGCCGCCGACCGAGACCACCAGGTCCACCCCGCCGATCACCGCCGTGTTCAGCGCGTTGCGGATCTCGACCTCGTCGGCCGCGACCGCCACCACACCGTCGACGACGAATCCCGCCTCGGTCAGCAGCTCGGTGACCAGCGGTCCGCTGTGATCCTCGTCCCCGTGGGCGGTGCGATCGTCGACCACCACGACCAGCGCCCGGCCGACTACCAACTCCGCACCCGTTTCCATGGGTGCCACCGTATATCCGAGCTCCGACAGCGGTTCATCGACTCTCATCACTGATCCGCCTTGCCGAGCGTGACCGGTACGGTGCGGCTGCCACCGCCGGGATCCTGGAAGGTCAGCGACACTTTGTCGCCCGGTGCCTTGGACCGCACGGCGGCGACTAAGGCGTCGGCGTTGTTGATCGGGCGGTCGTCGACCTTGGTCACGGTCACGCCCTTGGGCACTCCGGCGGTTGCGGCGGCGCCGCCCTGCACGACGTCGACGACCTTGGCGCCCGGGGTGGCCTTGTCACTGGTCACCTGGACGCCGAGCGAGGCATGGGTGGCCTTGCCGGTGCTGATCAACTCGTCGGCGATGCGCTTGGCCTGGTCGACCGGAATCGCGAAGCCAAGGCCGATCGATCCGCTCTGGGCGTCGGGTGAATCGGCGCCCAGGGTGGCGATCGCCGAGTTGACGCCGACCAGTTGACCCTGCATGTTGACCAGCGCGCCGCCGGAGTTACCCGGGTTGATCGCGGCGTCGGTCTGAATCGCGTCCAGCACCGTGTTCTGGTTGCCCGACTCGCCGGTCGTCGATACCGGCCGGTTCATCGCGCTGATGATTCCGGTGGTCACCGTGCCCGATAGGCCCAGCGGTGACCCGATCGCCACCACCGGCTGGCCTACCCTCAGGTCCGACGAGGAGCCCATCGAGATCGGTGTGAGCCCCGACGTGCCCTGCACCCGGATCACGGCGATGTCGCTGGTGGGATCGGCGCCGAGCACTGTGAACGGTGCGGTGCGGCCGTCCGAGAAGGTCACCGTCGTCTTGGGCGGCGGACCGGCCGGTCCCCCGGGCCCGCCGGGGGCGTTCGGCGGCTTGGCCGCCGCGGCGACGACGTGGTTGTTCGTCAGGATCAGCCCATCGGCCGACAGGACGATGCCGGAGCCCTCTTCGGAGGCGCGGCCCATGTCCGTCTCCAACATGACGACGCTGGGCACCACCTTGGCGGCGACCTGTTCGACGGTGCCGGGCGGCATGTTCGCGGCCGGGATGCTGGGCGCGGCCCCCGGGATCAGCCCGGTGCCGCCGCCGCTCGCGGTGTGCGTGCCCAGCTCGACGACCGTGGCGGCGGCGCCGCCGATACCCGCCGACACCACCGCGATCGCGACCGCCCCGACCGTCAATAGGCCCGCGCGCGAACGCTTCTGGGGTGGGGGTGGCATCGGGGGCAGCATCCCGATCGGGCCGGTAGCGCCGGGAATCGGACCCGCACCCGTCCCGCCGGGTATCCGACCCGGCCCGGTGCCGCCGGGTATGGGGCCCGGCCCGGTTCCGCCGAACGGTTCGTAGGGCTGACGGAACTGCGTGGTCTGCGTCGGCTGCGAAGGCTGCGAGGGCTGATAGCGCCAATCCAACTGCTGGTTGTACGGCGGCTGCTGCCCCTGGGCATAAGCGGGGGGCACAGGCTGATTAGGCGCGCGGTATCCCGGCTGCTGCGGCGGTGGCGAATACCTCGGGTCATTCGTCATGTCGCTAAGTCGCTCTTCCTCTAATTGGGCGTGTGTCGGCTCGACTTGGCTCGATTTCCAACAGTAACTGCAACTACCTTGCCTGCGCCGACTGAGAGTCCACTGAGATAACGTTCGCCGAACCCCGAGAGTTCGCGCCGTTGCCGGGGACCGTCACGGCGGAGTCGGTCGTGGCGTCGGAAGCGGGCGTGGGTTCCGTCGAAACCGGCATCGGCCGGCCAGGCAGCAGCACGTAAATCGATGTTCCCGGCGGCTGTCCTCCCGAAACCGTGTCTTCGACGCGCAGTAACCCGCCGTGGTTGAGAACCACCTTCTTGACGATCGCCAGTCCCAACCCCGAACCGGGCATCGCCCTTGCCGTCGTCGACCGGTAGAACCGCTCGAAGACCAGGCGACGCTCGTGCGGCGGGATCCCCGGCCCATGATCGGAGACCACGAGCTCGGCGTGCGACGGGTCCAGTTGGCGCATCGTGACACCGACATGACCGCCGGGCGGGCTCCACTTGGCCGCGTTGTCCATGAGGTTCAACGCCGCCCGTGACAGCCCGGCGGCATCGCCGTACACCTGCCACCCGATCACGTCGACGTCGAAGTGAATGTCGTTGCGCCGCCGCCTGACTCGCTCAAGGCTGCGATCGATGACCTCGGACATGTCGACGGTCTCGTGCACCACCTGGCCGGCGTCGTCCCGGGTCAGGTCCACCAAATCGCCCACCAGCGTGGACAATTCCTCGATCTGCGCGAGCACATCGGCCCGCAGATCGACCATCTCCTGCTCCGGCAGCCGCGGCGCCCCCGGTTCCATCGAGGCCATCAGCAGCTCGACGTTGGTGCGCAGCGAGGTCAGCGGGGTGCGCAATTCGTGGCCGGCGTCGGTGACCAACCGCGCCTGGCGTTCCCGCGACTCGGCCAACGCCCGCAGCATCAAGTTGAATGCCTCAGTGAGCCTTGCCAATTCGTCGCTGCCGAACACCGGGATGGGACGCAGGTCGTCGGTGCGTGCCACCCGCTCGGCCGCCTCGGTCAGCCGGGCCACCGGGCGCAGACCGGCGCGGGTGACCATTCCCCCGGCCACCGCGGCGACGGCGACACCGATCCCCCCGACGATCAGCAGCACCCACCGCAATTTGGTCATGACCGCTTCGGTCGGCTTGAGGCTCTTGGAGATCAGCAGCGAGCTGCCGTTGGGCAGGTGGATGGCCAGGATCCGTTGGTCGGAGGCGGTGCGCCGCGACATGAACAAATCACCGCGGATGACGGCCTTCTCGGCCGTGCCGACCGGTAGCGTCTGGCCGGGCTGGTTGGCGGTGTAGATCGAGTGGCCCGGGTTCACCAGCATCGCGTTGACATCGGAATAGGCGGTGCCCTCGATGGCCTTGCCGGGGTCGGCGGCCAGCGATCCGCTGGTGATCAGCAGCTGCGCGCGGCTCTCCAATTGGTTGTCGATGTCGCTGTAGAGCGCCGCCGAGATCACCGCGTACACGGCGCATGCCATCAGCACGACGACCATCGCTACCATCGCCATCGCCAGCAGCATCACCCGCCAACGCAAGGACAACGAGCTGGTCGCTCGTAGCGGTGCGCCCCGGCGGTGGTGGAACCGGACCATCAGGGCGGCGTCTCCCGCAGGACGTAGCCAACCCCGCGCACCGTGTGGATCAGACGCGGCTCACCGTCGGCTTCGGTTTTGCGCCGCAGATAGCCCACGTAGACCTCCAGCGCGTTGCCCGAGGTGGGGAAGTCGAATCCCCACACCTCCTCGAGGATGCGGCTGCGGGTGAGCACCCGGCGCGGATTGGCGATCAGCATTTCCAGCAAGGCGAATTCGGTGCGGGTCAGGCTGATTCGGCGTTGTCCGCGGGTGACCTCGCGGGTCAGCGGGTCCAGGGTCAGATCGGAGAACGTCATGGCAACCGACTCGGCGGCGTCGTCAGGCTTGGTCCGACGCAACAGCGCCCGCATGCGCGCCAACAGCTCTTCGAGAGCGAACGGCTTGGGCAGATAGTCATCGGCGCCGGCGTCCAGGCCGGCCACCCGCTCGGAGACCGAATCGCGCGCGGTGAGCACGAGGATGGGCAGGTCGTCACCGGTGCTGCGGAGTTGACGGCAGACCTCGAGACCGTCCAGCCGCGGCATCATCACATCCAGAACGAGCGCGTCGGGCCGGTCGCTGGCAATCATGTGCAGGGCTTCGACCCCGTCATGGGCCAACTCGACCGAGTATCCGTTGAACGACAGTGACCTGCGCAGCGACTCACGCACCGCGCGATCGTCGTCTACGACAAGAATCCGCACGGCAACTAGTTTCGTCCTAGCGTCTGAGAGCGGCCTGAGAGGCGCGCCGGTTTAGCCCGATCTCGTCACAGAGGTCACACCGGCATCTGCCCGGGAGGGGATGCCCTTTTTGCCCGCCTCAGCGCGACAACTGCGCTAGCCGCAGGAATTGTCGCTGTGAGGCGGGCGAATCGTGTGGCTGCCGGGCCAGATACGCATGTGGCAGCTGTGACGGCGCGACATTGGCGGTCGCGAAAACCCCTAGCGCCGGTCGAGGTCGATCAGACCCAGGCGGGCCGCCTTGAGCAGCCGACGGGGCAATTTGTGCTGCTGACCTGCCACCGTCACGCTCACGAGCTCGGTCTTGGTGGCCTTCCACTGCGCGCGGCGGCTTCGGGTGTTCGCGCGCGACATCCTGCGCTTGGGTGTGGCCATGGTCGGGCCTTACTCCTTGATCGGGGTTCGGGTCGGTCGGCCGAATGGCGACGATTGCCCATCAGAATAGTCGCTGGCCTGCTGGGCGCCAAAACGGCGGCCGCCGGAGCTTCCTGTCTTTCGGGAGCCGAGGCGGCCGGAGCATGCTGGTATTCACGCTGCTGTCGGCGTCCGGCTATGCTGACCTACCGGTTGGTTGGCTCGATCCCATCGAAGGGAGTGTGTGCATGGTCTCTCGCGCCGGCCCCGTCCGGATCGCGAACTGCTCGGGCTTCTACGGCGACCGGCTTTCGGCGATGCGCGAAATGCTCACCGGCGGCGACGTCGACTACCTGACCGGCGATTATCTGGCCGAGCTCACCATGCTCATCCTGGGCCGCGACCGGATGAAACACCCCGAACGCGGCTATGCGAAGACCTTCCTGACCCAACTCGAGGACTGCCTCGGCGAGGCCTGCGACCGCGGAGTGCGCATCGTCGCCAACGCCGGCGGCCTCAACCCCGCCGGGCTCGCCGACGCCGTCCGCGCGCTGGCCGAGCGCCTCGGCATCGCGGCCCGGGTCGCCCACGTCGAGGGCGACGACCTGCAGCCGCGCGCGGCCGAGCTGGGGCTGGGCACGCCGCTGACCGCCAACGCCTACCTGGGCGCGTGGGGCATCGCCGACTGCCTCGCCGACGGGGCCGACGTCGTGGTCACCGGGCGGGTCACCGACGCCTCGGTGATCGTCGGGGCCGCCGCCGCGCATTTCGGCTGGGGCCGCACCGACTACAACGAACTCGCCGGCGCCGTGGTGGCGGGCCACGTCATCGAGTGCGGCATCCAGGCCACCGGCGGCAACTACGCGTTCTTCACCGAAGTACCCGACCTGACCTACGCGGGCTTCCCCCTCGCCGAGGTCAACGCCGACGGGTCGTCGGTGATCACCAAACACCCGGGAACCGGGGGCCTGGTGAGCGTCGACACCGTCACCGCCCAGCTGCTCTACGAGATCACCGGCGCCCGCTACGCCAACCCCGACGTGACAGCCCGGATGGACAGCGTCGAACTGTCCGCCGACGGTCCCGACCGGGTGCGGATCAGCGGCGTGCTCGGCGAGCCACCGCCGCCCACGCTGAAGGTATCGCTGAACAGCATCGGCGGGTTCCGCAACACCATGACGTTCGTGCTGACCGGACTGGACATCGAGGCCAAGGCCGACTTGGTGCGTCGCCAGCTCGAGGCCGCGCTCACAGTCAAACCCGCCGAACTGGAATGGACCCTGGCCCGCACCGACCACGCCGATGCCGACACCGAGGAAGCCGCCAGCGCGTTGCTGCGCTGCGTCGTCCGCGACCCCGATCCCGCCAACGTCGGACGTCAGTTCTCTTCGGCCGCAGTGGAATTGGCGCTCGCCAGCTATCCGGGATTCACCGTGACCGCACCGCCGGGAGACGGCCAGGTCTACGGCGTCTTCACGCCCGGCTATGTCGACGCGGCCCAGGTGCCGCACATCGCGGTGCACGCCGACGGCAGTCGCACCGACATCGCCTGCGCCACTGAGACTTTGGAGCTGGCACCCGCGGATACCCCCCAGCTGCCCGACCGGTTGCCGGCCGGCCCGACGCGACGGGTGCCGCTGGGCCGCATCGCGGGGGCGCGCAGCGGCGACAAGGGCGGCTCGGCGAACGTCGGCGTCTGGGTGCGCACCGACGAACAGTGGCGCTGGCTGGCCAACACCCTGACCGTCGAACTGTTCAAGGACCTGCTGCCCGAGGCGGCCGACTTCGACGTCACCCGCCATGTGCTGCCCAACCTGCGCGCGGTCAACTTCGTCGTCGACGGCATCCTGGGCCAGGGGGTCGCCTACCAAGCGCGCTTCGATCCTCAGGCCAAAGGACTGGGCGAATGGCTGCGCAGCCGCTACGTCGACATCCCCGAAAGGCTGTTGTGAATATCTGGACCACGCCGGAGCGCGAACAATTGCGAAAGACGGTGCGCTCCTTCGCAGAACGCGAGATCCTGCCCAACGTCGACGAGTGGGAGCGCACTGGCGACCTGCCGCGCGAGCTACACCGTCGCGCCGGTGCGGCCGGCCTGCTGGGCGCCGGCTTTCCCGAGACGGTCGGGGGCGGAGGCGGGGACGGCGCCGACGCGGTGGTCATCTGCGAAGAAATGCATCAGGCCGGCACGCCCGGCGGCGTCTATGCGTCGCTGTTCACGTGCGGAATCGCGGTGCCGCACATGATCGCATCCGGCGACGAGCGGCTGATCGACGAGTTTGTCCGGCCTACCCTGGCCGGCGAGAAGATCGGATCGCTGGCCATCACCGAGCCCGGCGGCGGTTCGGATGTGGGGCACCTGCGAACCAGCGCCGTGTTGGACGGCGACCACTACGTGGTCAACGGGGCCAAGACCTACATCACCTCCGGAGTGCGCGCCGACTACGTCGTCACCGCGGTGCGCACCGGCGGTCCGGGCGCGGCCGGGGTCTCGCTGCTCCTGGTCGAGAAGGGCACACCCGGTTTCGAGGTAACCCGCAAGCTGGACAAGATGGGCTGGCGGTCCTCCGACACCGCCGAGCTGTCCTACACCGACGTGCGGGTGCCCCGGGCCAACCTGGTCGGCGCCGAGCACAGCGGATTCGCACAGATCGCCCAAGCGTTCGTCGCCGAGCGGATCGGCCTTGCCGCGCAGGCATATTCGAGCGCGCAGCGGTGTCTTGACCTGACCGTGCAGTGGTGCCGCGATCGGGAGACGTTCGGTCGCCCGCTGATATCGCGCCAGTCGGTGCAGAACACGCTGGCCGAGATGGCCCGGCGCATCGACGTCGCCCGCGTCTACTCACGCCACGTGGTCGAGCGCCAGTTGGCCGGCGAGACCAACCTGATTGCATCCGTGTGCTTCGCCAAGAACACGGCCGTCGAAGCCGGGGAATGGGTTGCCAACCAAGCCGTTCAGCTGTTCGGAGGCATGGGCTACATGGCCGAATCCGAAGTCGAACGCCAATACCGGGACATGAGGATCCTGGGCATCGGCGGCGGAACCACCGAAATCCTCACCGCACTGGCCGCCAAGACCCTGGGATTCCAATCATGACGGTGTTGAAGTCCACCCTCGATCCGAAGGCCGACACCTACGCCGAGGCGGCGGCGGCGGCGAACACAAAGCTCGTCGAAATCGAGGCCGAGCTCGCCAAAGCGCTTGGGGGCGGCGGGCCCAAGTACGTCGAGCGTCATCACGCCCGCGGCAAGCTGACCGCCCGGGAACGCATCGAGCTGCTCGTCGACCCGGACTCCCCGTTCCTGGAACTGAGCCCACTGGCCGCCTACGGCAGCGCCTTTCAGATCGGCGCCAGCACGGTCACCGGCATCGGCGCGGTGTCCGGCGTGGAGTGCATGATCGTCGCCAACGACCCGACGGTCAAAGGCGGCACCAGCAATCCGTGGACGCTGAAGAAGATCCTGCGGGCCAACCAGATTGCCTTCGAGAACCGCCTTCCCGTCATCTCGCTCGTCGAATCCGGCGGCGCGGACCTGCCCACGCAGAAGGAAATCTTCATCCCCGGCGGGCGGATGTTCCGGGATCTCACCCGGCTTTCGGCGGCCGGCATCCCCACCATCGCGCTGGTGTTCGGCAACTCCACCGCGGGCGGCGCCTACGTCCCCGGCATGTCCGACCACGTGGTCATGATCAAGGAGCGTTCGAAGGTCTTCCTGGCCGGTCCGCCGCTGGTGAAGATGGCCACCGGCGAGGAGTCCGACGACGAATCCCTGGGCGGTGCCGAAATGCATGCCCGCACATCGGGTTTGGCGGACTACTTCGCCGTCGACGAGCTGGACGCGCTGCGGATCGGGCGCCGCATCGTTGCCAGGCTCAATTGGGTCAAGCAGGGCCCGGCGCCCAGTCCCGTGACGGAGCCGCTGTTCGACGCCGAGGAGCTGATCGGCATCGTGCCGCCGGATCTGCGCATCCCCTTCGATCCGCGCGAGGTGATCGCCCGCATCGTCGACGGCTCCGAATTCGACGAATTCAAGGCCATGTACGGCTCGTCGCTGGTGACCGGCTGGGCGAGGCTGCACGGCTATCCGCTGGGCATCCTGGCCAACGCGCGCGGCGTGTTGTTCAGCGAGGAGTCGCAGAAGGCCACCCAGTTCATCCAGCTCGCCAACCGCTCGGACACGCCACTGTTGTTCCTGCACAACACCACCGGCTACATGGTGGGCAAGGACTACGAAGAAGGCGGCATGATCAAACACGGATCGATGATGATCAACGCCGTGTCGAATTCGACCGTCCCGCACATCTCGCTGCTGATCGGCGCGTCCTACGGCGCCGGGCACTACGGCATGTGCGGGCGGGCCTACGATCCCCGGTTCCTGTTCGCCTGGCCGAGCGCCAAGGCCGCGGTGATGGGCGGCGCCCAGCTCTCGGGTGTGCTGTCGATCGTGGCGCGCGCGGCCGCCCAGGCCCGCGGGGATCAGGTCGACGAGGAAGCCGATGCGGCCATGCGGGCCGCCGTCGAGGGGCAGATCGAGGCCGAGTCGCTGCCGTTAGTGCTGTCCGGGATGCTCTACGACGACGGCGTTATCGACCCGCGGGACACCCGCACGGTACTGGGAATGTGTTTGTCCGCCATCGCCAATGGCCCGATCAAAGGGACGTCGAACTTCGGCGTCTTCCGGATGTGAGCCTGATGGGAATCACTCGAGTGCTGGTCGCCAACCGCGGCGAGATCGCCCGGCGGGTCTTCGCCACCTGCCGGCGCCTCGGCCTGGGCACCGTCGCGGTCTACACCGATCCCGACGGCGCCGCCCCGCACGTCGCCGAGGCCGACGCGCGGGTACGGCTGTCCAAGACCAATGACTACCTCAACGCCGAAGCGATCATCGCCGCGGCCCGCGCCGCCGGCGCCGACGCCGTACACCCGGGGTACGGATTCCTTTCCGAGAACGCCGAATTCGCGGCCGCGGTGCAAGAGGCCGGCCTGACGTGGGTCGGGCCACCGGTGGACGCGGTGCGCGCGATGGGCTCCAAGATCGAGGCCAAGAAGCTGATGGCCGCCGCCGGCGTCCCGGTGCTCGACGAACTCGATCCCGACACCGTCACCGAGGACCAGCTGCCGGTGCTGGTCAAGGCGTCCGCCGGCGGCGGCGGCCGCGGCATGCGGGTGGTTCGCGAATTATCGTCGCTGCCAGGCGAAGTCGCCGCGGCGCAGCGTGAGGCGCAATCCGCGTTCGGCGACCCCACCGTCTTCTGCGAGCGCTACCTGCCCACCGGACACCACGTGGAGGTACAAGTCATCGCCGACACCCACGGCACCGTGTGGGCCGTCGGGGAACGGGAGTGCTCGATCCAGCGCCGCCACCAAAAGATCATCGAGGAGGCGCCGTCGCCGTTGGTCGAGCGCACACCGGGCATGCGCGCCAAGCTGTTCGACGCGGCGCGGCTGGCGGCCGGCGCCATCGGTTACACGGGCGCCGGGACGGTGGAGTTCCTCGCCGACGACGAGGGCGAGTTCTACTTCCTGGAGATGAACACCCGGCTGCAGGTCGAGCACCCGGTCACCGAAGAGACCACCGGGCTCGATCTGGTCGAGCTGCAGCTCGCGGTGGCCGACGGCGACCGCCTCGATGCCGAACCCCCGGCCGGCAAAGGGTATTCGATCGAGGCCCGGCTCTACGCCGAGGATCCCGCGCACGGCTGGCAGCCGCAGGCCGGGCTGGTGCACACCATCGACGTGCCCTCGGTCGCAGCCGAGTTCGGCTCGCTGCGACGGCGGACCGGGATCCGGCTGGACTCCGGCATCGTCGCCGGCTCGACGGTGTCGATCTACTACGACCCGATGCTGGCCAAAGTCATCTCCTATGCGCCGACGCGCCGGCAGTCCGCGTTGGTGCTCGCCGATGCGCTGGCCCGCGCCCGCCTGCACGGCCTGCGCACCAATCGCGAGCTGCTGGTGAACGTGCTTCGCCACCCGGCTTTTCTCGACGGCGCCACCGATACGGCGTTTTTCGACACGCACGGCCTGGCCGGGCTGTCCGCCCCGCTGGCCGACGACGCGACGGTCCGGTTGTCCGCGATCGCCGCCGCGCTCGCCGACGCCGCACACAATCGCGCGACGGCCGACGTGTTCGCCGCGGTCCCGAGCGGCTGGCGCAATCTGGCCTCCGGCTTCCAGGTCAAGAGCTACCGCGACGACGCTGACACCGAGCACCGGGTCGAATACCGGTTCACCAGAACCGGATTGGTGCTCGCCGGAGACGAGTCCGTGGCATTGGTGTCGGCGACGCAAAATGAAGTCGTGCTATCCGACGCCGCGGGTGTCGCCTGCAGTTTCGCGGTTGCGCGCTACGGCCACGACATCCACGTCGATTCCGCGCGCGGGCCCGTTCACTTAATCGCGCTGCCACGGTTCCCCGAACCCGGTTCGGCCGTCGAGCAGGGATCCCTCGTGGCGCCCATGCCCGGCAACGTCATCCGCCTCGGTGCCGCGGTCGGCGAGGCCGTCACCGCGGGTCAGCCGCTGATCTGGCTGGAGGCGATGAAGATGGAGCACACCATCACCGCACCGACCGACGGCGTGCTCACCCAGCTCGACGTCACGGCCGGTCAGCAAGTCGAAGTCGGCGCAGTCCTCGCGCGAGTCGAGGCGCCGTTCCAAGAAGGAGATCCAAAATGACCGATACCAGCTTCATCGAGAGCGAGGAGCGCCAGGCGCTGCGCAAGTCGGTGGCCGCGTGGGCGTCTGGCTACGGCGCCGAGTACTACCTGAAGAAGGCGCGCGCACACGAGCACACCGACGAGTTATGGTCCGAGGCAGGCAAACTCGGATTTCTCGGGGTGAACCTGCCCGAGGAGTACGGCGGTGGCGGCGCCGGTATGTACGAGCTGTCGCTAGTGATGGAGGAGATGGCCGCCGCAGGGAGCGCACTGCTGCTGATGGTGGTGTCGCCCGCCATCAACGGCACGATCATCAGCAAGTTCGGTACCGAGGAGCAAAAGAAGCGCTGGATTCCCGCCATCGCGGACGGCTCGTTGACGATGGCCTTCGCCATCACCGAACCGGATGCCGGATCCAACTCGCACAAGATCATCACCACCGCCCGTCGCGACGGTAGCGACTGGATTCTCAAGGGCCAGAAGGTCTTCATCTCCGGCATCGACCAGGCGCAGGCGGTGCTGGTGGTGGCTCGCACCGAGGAGGCCAAGACCGGCAAGCTGCGCCCGGCGCTGTTCGTGGTGCCCACCGATGCTCCCGGCTTCACCTATACCCCCATCGACATGGAGCTGATCAGCCCCGAACGGCAGTTCCAGGTCTTCCTCGACGATGTCCGGCTGCCGTCGGATGCGCTCGTCGGGGCCGAGGACGCCGCCATCGCACAGCTTTTCGCGGGCCTGAACCCCGAGCGGATCATGGGCGCGGCCAGCTCGGTGGGCATGGGGCGGTTCGCGCTGGAGAGGGCCGTGGACTACGTCAAGACCCGGCAGGTCTGGTCCACCCCGATCGGCGCGCACCAGGGGCTGTCACATCCGTTGGCGCAGTGCCACATTGAGGTCCAGCTCGCCAAGCTGATGATGCAGAAGGCGGCGACGCTCTACGACAGCGGCGACGACATGGGCGCGGCCGAGGCCGCCAATATGGCCAAATACGCTGCGGCCGAGGCGGCTACGCGCTCGGTCGACCAGGCCGTGCAATCGATGGGCGGCAACGGGCTGACGCAGGAATACGGCGTCGCCGCGATGCTGACATCCGCCCGGCTGGGCCGAATCGCCCCGATCAGTCGCGAGATGGTGTTGAACTTCGTCGCACAGACATCGCTGGGCCTGCCTCGGTCGTACTGATGGATGCCGTCGTCGAATACTCGGTCGACGGGCACGTCGCCCGGCTGACGCTGAACTCCCCGCACAACCGCAACGCGCTGTCGACGGCTCTGGTCGATCAACTGCATCGGGGACTCCGCGACGCTGCCGCGGACCCGCAAGTGCGGGTGGTCGTGCTGGGCCACACCGGTGGCACCTTCTGCGCCGGGGCAGACCTGAGCGAGGCCGGCGACGGGGATCCGTTCGAGTTGGCCGTGGGCCGGGCCCGCGAAATGACCGCGCTGATGCGCGCCATCGTCGAATCGCCGCTGCCGGTGATCGCCGCGATCAACGGGCACGTCCGGGCCGGCGGGTTCGGGCTCGTCGGCGCGTGCGACATCGCGGTCGCGGGTCCGCGCAGTACCTTCGCGCTGACCGAGGCGCGCATCGGGGTGGCGCCGGCGATCATCTCGCTGACGCTGCTGCCGAAGATGTCTTCGAGAGCCGCCGCCCGCTACTACCTCACCGGCGAGACGTTCGACGCCGCCGCGGCCGCGGAGATCGGGTTGATCACGATGGCGGCCGAGGACGTGGACGCCGCGGTAGCGAACTTGGTCGCCGACGTGAGCCGCGGCTCTCCACAGGGCCTCGCGGCGTCAAAGGCGTTGACGACGGCCGCCGTGCTGGAAGGGTTCGATCGCGACGCTGAGCGGCTCTGCGAGGAGTCGGCGCGGCTGTTCGTCTCCGACGAAGCGCGGGAAGGCATGCTCGCGTTCCTGCAGAAACGTCCGCCTCGTTGGGCAAACGTCTAACTACCAGCGGGGATGGGGGAACGGGCCTGACGATCGAGCGTGGCCTGGGAGGAAGGTTGCAGTTTAGCCAACCCACTTGCAGCAAAACTTCTACGTCGTACGCTCGTGGATGATGAGCAACCCAGCGCAGCCCGAAGCAAACGACACACGCGACCAATCGTCGCGGGCGGGCGACACCGATCGCATCCAGATCGCGCAGTTGCTCGCTTACGCCGCCGAACAGGGCCGCCTGCAGCTCAAGGACTACGAAGACCGCCTGACCAAGGCATACGCCGCGACCACGTACGAGGAGCTGGACCAGCTGCGGGCCGACCTGCCGGGTTCGACGATGATCCCGCGCCGGGGCAGCAAGCTCAATCCGGCGCCCTCCACCCTGCTGCTGGCGTTGATGAGCGGATTCGAGCGTCGCGGCCGATGGAATGTCCCGAAGAAGCTGACCACCTTCACCCTCTGGGGCAGCGGGGTCGTGGACTTGCGTTACGCCGACTTCACCTCAACCGAGGTCGACATTCACGCGATCTCGATCATGGGCGTGCAGAACTTCCTGCTGCCCCCCGAAGTCAACGTCGAAATCCACGGACGCGGCGTGATGGGTGGCTTCGACCGCGCCGTCCTGGGCCAGGGCACGCCGGGAGCGCCGAAGGTCAAGATTCGCGGCTGGTCGTTCTGGGGCGGCGTCGGCATCAGGCGTAAGGCCCGCCGGTCCCGCGGGTAGTCACGAAAGCCGTCAGCGACGGCGTCGGGATCGCAGGTAGTCGCCCACCACCGCGGCGCCCAGCCCGTCGAGATCGGGCACCACGACACGTCCCTCCACGCGCCGCGCGACCTGGTCGATAAACCGGGCCAGGCCGGGGTCGCTGCCCAGCCGGAAGATTGTGACTTGCGCGCCGAGCCGGGCCATCTCGTCGAACCCGCGCACGGTGTGCGCAATGGTCCGCGGATGCGGCGGATAGTCGAAAAACACCGCGGAAGACCCCTCACCGTCGAAGTCCTCCAGATGCGCGGTCGGCTCGCCGTCGGTCACCACCAGCACGACGGGCTGCGCGTTGGGGTGCCGGCGCAGGTGACGCCCGGCCAGCGCGAGTGCGTGATGCAGGTTGGTGCCCTGCTCGTAGACGCCTTCCAGGCCGGTCAGCTCCGCCGCGGTCACCGTCCGGGCGTACCGGCCAAACGCGATGATCTGCAACGCATCCGACCGAAACCGCGTGCATACCAGATGATTGAGCGCGAGCGCCGTCTGCTTCATCGGCAGCCAGCGGTTCTCCATCACCATCGAAAACGAAGTGTCCACCAACAGCGCCACCGCCGCCTGGGTGCGCGTTTCGGTCTCGGAGACTTCCACGTCGTCGACGGTTATCCGGATCGGTCCGGCCCCGTCCTCCAGCGTCGCGGTTCCCGCCTGCCGCAGCACCGCATTGGTCAGCGTGCGCGAGATGTTCCACGGCTCGGTGTCACCGAATTGCCAGGGCCGGGTGGCGCCGGTCAGCTCGCCGGCGGCCCCCGCCCGACGATGATCACGCTCACCATGCCGACCGGAAAGCTGTTGCGCCACATCGCGTAACGCCGTCTCGCCGAGCCTGCGCATGGCCTTCGGGGAAAGCCGCCACTGGCCATCGGAACCACGATCCAGGAAACCCTGGTTCACCAGCGCGCGTTCCAGTTCGGCGAGCGTTCGGGCGTCGACGGCGGCGTCGTCGCCAAGCTGACGGGCCAGCGCGTCGAGATCGACGTCGTCCATCGTGGCGCCCGGATAGCTCTGCGAAAGCTGCTCGGCCAGCTGCTCCAGCTCGGCGATGTCGGACAGCGCCTGAGTCCCCTCACCCATGCCGAACGGGTTGTCACCGGAGAACTGCTCGGAGCCGGTCCAGTCCTCCCCCGGCCGAGCGGCCTGCAGGTGCGCATCGAGCCGATTCAGCGCGTTCATCAACGACGGTGAACCAAATGCCTGCTGCGCCAAGGCATCCAGCTCGGCCCGCTGCTCGGGGCTCAGGCTGTTGCGGAAACGCTGCGCGGCGGCGGCGCGCTTGGCCAGCGAGTCCAGCAGCTCCTCGACATTGCGCGGGTTCTCCGGGAAGAATTCGCCGTGCTTGTCCATGAAGTCTTGGAAGTCCTGTTGCGTGTCCTCACCGCGGGCGTGCTTGTCCAGCAGCTCGTTGAGGTCATCCAGCATCTCGCTGACGCGCTGGCGATCCTCTTCGGTGGCGCCCTCCAGCGCCTGTTTCATACCCGCGAAGCGCTGGTCCAGCATCTCGCGGCCGAGCAAATCCTTGATCTGCTCGTACTTTTCGCGCGCCTCGGCGCTGCGCCAGTTGTAGTCGGAAAGCTCCTGAACAGCTTTGGCCGGCGAGGCCGGCAGCGAGTCCAGCTGCAGTTCGCCGAAGCGGGCGTCGTCGTCGAGCGCGCGGGCCAGCTCCTTGCGTTCGGCTAGCACGGCCTCGTCGAGCAGCTTTTTGATCTCCTGCAGCGTGCCGTCCAAGTTGTTGCGGCGCAACAGGTCCCGTCGTCTGCGGTTGGCCTCGGCCGCGAGCCGGTCGGCGCCGGGCATGTTCTTGGTGCCGCGGCGAAGCAGCTCGGACAGCGCGCGGCGCGGCGACGTGCCGGCCATGACATCCTGCCCGATCTGCTCGAGCGCCTCGCGCAGATCCACCGGCGGGGCCAGCGGGTCGGGCCCGCCGGTGTACGCCGAGTAGCGCGACGAGTGCCCTTTAGCCATAAACGGTTTGGCCCTCCCCGGACACCTTGTCGATCCGCTTGGCCAAGTACAGCGCCTCCAGCGCGAGTTCCAGTGCCGCGGCACGCTCGCCTTCGGATTCGGCGCCCAGCTTTTTCGCGATCTTGTCGACCACCGGCAGCCCCGGCACCGCCGCCAGCACGTCCTTGGCCGACACCCGCTCACCCGTCGTCACCGCCGAACCGGCCTCGACCGCGGCCACCAGCGAGCCGACGTCGATGCCGCCGAGGACCCGCGACGCGGTATCGGCGGTCGCGCGGCGCAACAGGTGTTCGAGCACCGCCTGTTCGCGGCCTTCCTCGCCGGACTCGAATTCCAGCTTGCCGCGCAGCACGTCGATCACCGTGCCGAGGTCGACCACGCGGGCCACGGGATCGGTCTCCCCCAGCACCGCGCCGCGATGCCGCGCGGCGGCCGCGACGGTCTCGGCCGCGGCGATCGCGAACCGCGCCGACACCCCCGAGCGCTGGTCGACCGAACTGGACTCGCGCAGGTAGCGGGCGAACCGGGCCATCACCTGGACCAGGTAGTCCGGGACCTGCGCGCTCAGGTGTGCCTCCTGGGTGATCACGCCCACCTCGGCCTCGAGCTCCAGCGGGTAATGCGTCCGGATCTCCGCGCCGAAGCGGTCCTTGAGCGGCGTGATGATGCGGCCTCGGTTGGTGTAGTCCTCGGGGTTCGCGCTGGCCACCACCAACACATCCAGCGGCAGGCGCAGCGTGTAGCCGCGGACCTGGATGTCGCGCTCCTCCATGACGTTGAGCATCGACACCTGGATGCGCTCGGCGAGATCGGGCAGTTCGTTGACCGCCACGATGCCGCGGTGGGCCCGCGGGATCAGCCCGTAGGCGATGGTCTCCGGGTCGCCGAGGCTGCGGCCCTCGGCCACCTTGATCGGGTCGATGTCACCGACCAGGTCGGCCACGCTGGTGTCGGGCGTGGCGAGCTTCTCGGTATAGCGTTCGCTGCGGTGCTTCCAGGCCACCGGCAGGTCGTCGCCGAGCGTGGCGGCCCGCCGGATCGACTCGGGTGTGATCGGCGTGTAGGGATGCTCACCCAATTCGGCACCGCCGATCACCGGTGTCCACTCGTCGAGCAGCCCGGCCAGCGCCCGCAACAACCGGGTTTTGCCCTGGCCGCGTTCGCCCAGCAGGACGAAGTCGTGGCCGGCGATCAGCGCCCGCTCCACCTGCGGCAAGACGGTGTCGTCGAAACCCAGGATGCCCGGCCAGACCTCATCGCCCTCGGCCAACGCGGTCAGCAGGTTCTCTCGGATTTCCTGCTTGACTCCGCGTTCACGATGGCCGCTTGCGCGCAGTTCGCCGACCGTGCGGGGCAGGTTATTCGGTGATGCCACCTCTCCAAGCTACGCGTTGGCCACCCGCATCACAGTGCGGGCGTTCAGTGAGCGAAGTGGCGCGCGCCGGTGAGGTACACGGTGACGCCGGCCTTGGCGGCGGCCTCGGTCACCTCGTCGTCGCGCACCGATCCCCCCGGATGCACTATCGCCTTGACCCCGGCGGCGGCCAGCGTCTCGAGCCCGTCGGGGAACGGAAAGAAGGCGTCGGACGCCGCGACCGCGCCCCGGACCCGGTCGCCGCCGCGGGCAACAGCCAGCCGCGCGGCGTCGACCCGGTTTACCTGACCCATCCCGACGCCGATGGTGGCGCCGTCCGCCGCGATCACGATCGCGTTTGACTTGACCGCGCGGCAGGTGCGCCACGCAAAGACCAAGTCGGTCAACGTCTCCGGGCCGGCCGGTGAGCCGGTCGCCAAAGTCCAGTTCGCGGGATTGTCACCGTGTGCATCCAGCTCGTCGCGCTGCTGCATCAGCAGCCCCCCGCTGACGGGCCGCAGCTCGGTCCCGCCGGTCAGCGGCTCGGAGGCCACCAGCACCCGGATGTTCTTCTTTCGTGTCAGCACGTCCAGGGCGCCCGGCGCATACGCGGGCGCGACGATCACCTCGGTGAAGATGGTGCTCACGTATTCCGCCATCTCGACGGTGACTTCGGAGTTCGACGCGATGACTCCCCCGAAGGCGCTCAGCGGATCGCACTCGTGCGCCTTGCGATGCGCATCCGCGACCGACACCGACGAGATGGCGATCCCACATGGGTTGGCGTGCTTGATGATTGCCACACACGTCTGTTCGTGGTCGAAGGCCGCCCGCCACGCCGCGTCGGCGTCGGTGAAGTTGTTGTAGGACATCTCTTTTCCGTGCAGCTGCTCCGCCTGCGCCAGGCCCGGCCAGGCGCCGGGGTCGCTGTAGAGCGCGGCCTGTTGGTGGGGGTTCTCGCCGTAGCGCAGCATCGCCGAACGGCGCCAGCCGCGAGCGAACCATTCGGGAAACGCCGTCGGTGGATGTTCGGGCGCCAGCGTCGACTCCATCCAGCTCGCGACGGCGATGTCGTACTCCGCGGTGTGCTGAAACGCCAGCGACGCCAGCTTTTTGCGCTCGGCGAGGCTGAATCCGCCATTGCGCACCGCGGCGAGCACCCCGTCGTATCCGAGTGGGTCGGTGACAACGGCCACGCTGGGATGGTTTTTCGCGGCCGCCCGGACCATCGACGGCCCGCCGATGTCGATCTGCTCGACGCATTCATCGATGCCGGCACCGGAGTCGACGGTCTGGCTGAACGGATAGAGGTTGACGACCACCAGTTCGAAGGCCGCGATCCCCAGCTGCTCGAGCGCCGCGGCGTGTTCGGGTTTGCGCAAGTCGGCCAGCAGGCCGGCGTGCACCCGTGGGTGCAGCGTCTTGACCCGGCCGTCGAGCACCTCCGGGAAGCCAGTCAGTTCCTCGACGGGTGTCACCGGAATGCCTTCGCCGGCAATGGTTTTGGCCGTTGATCCGGTCGAGACGATTTCGACGCCGGCCGCACTCAGCCCCCGGGCCAGGTCGGCCAACCCGGTCTTGTCGTAGACGCTGATCAGCGCGCGGCGAATCGGCCTTCTTGACTCATCGGTGCTTGCTGTGCTCATCCCAGGGTCGCCTTTCGTCCGATCCAGGTCACGCCGCGCGTCGCGATCGCGGCCACCACATCCACCAGCAGCTGCCGTTCGGTGACCTTGATGCGTTCGTGCAGTGTCTCTTCGGTGTCGCCGTCCAGCACCGGAACTGATTGCTGCGCCAATATCGGCCCGGTGTCGGTGCCGGCGTCCACCAGGTGCACCGTACAGCCTGTGACCCGTACGCCATAGGCCAGCGCTTCGGGTACCGCGTGCGCCCCGGGAAACGCCGGCAGCAGCGCCGGATGGGTATTGAGTATGCGACCGAGGTACCGCGAAAGAAACTGTGGTCCAAGTAGTTTCATGAATCCGGCGGACACGATCAGATCCGGCGCGTGCGCCGCGGCGGCCTCGGTGATGGCGGCGTCCCAGGCGTCGCGGTCTGAGTGATCGCCGAGCCGGACGGTGAACGTCGGCACGGACGCCGCCTGAGCGATCTCCAGCGCCAGGCAGTCGCGATCGGCACCGACGGCGACCACCCGAGCCGGATAGTCGCCGACCGCGGCGGCGAGTAGCGAGTTCAGAAGCGAACCGGTCCCCGATGCGAGCACCACGAGCCGAGCCGGTGCGCTCGGGGGCACGTGGAGCGGTTGCTGCACACCGGCGAGCCTACTGTCTTCGACCCCGCCGCCGAGCGTGACGCCACCGTCACGTTCGACGCCGAGCGTGACGCCACCGTCACATTCGAGGAGCGGCGCCTACTCTTCGCGGTCGCCCTGGGCGGGCGGCGGGAGCTGCTCATCGGCGTCCGGCTGCGCGGCGTCCGGCTGCGCGGCTTCCGGCTCGTCGACGTCCGGCTCCGCGACATCCGCCTCCTCGTCGTCCGCCTCGTCGACTTCCGACTCGGCGAAAACGCCGGCGAAGTCCGCGGGTTCATCGGCCGCGCGGACGGGTTCGGGTCGCCTGGGCCGCCTGGGCCGACGCCGGATCCCCCCTGCCATCACCACGGTGACCCCGCCGACGACCGCGAACCAGAAAAACACACCGATGACCAGGGCGCCCTGGTCGACGCCGACATCGCCGAAGTTGCCCAGCCGTCCGCTCCCGCCGTACGCGACCAAGGACATGGCCAGCGCCCCGGCGACGGACGCGACCAGCAGCTTGGCCATCGCCGGAACCGGTGGGAGCGGACGCCGCGCGCATTGTTGCCCGACCGCTACCCCCGACGCCGCGCCGATGATGAGCAGCGCGACCCAGACCGGCCCGAGGGGCGGCGTGGGTGCGGCGGCCAGCACCGGCAGCGCGGGGATGTCGCCGCCGAACACCGTGAACGAACTGAACGTCGCGAAGCCAAGATGCGCGCTGGAACCGACCGCGACCGCCGCGGTGCCGACGATGACGTTGGGTGCATACAACACCGACAACACGGTGAGATTGAACTGACCCCAGATCGAATCGGTGATCCCGTAGAGCTCTTGCATCGTCGCCCAATGCACGACCAGCGACCCGGCCGTCACCATGCCGGACAGCCCGACCAACGCCAACACGCCCGCCGCCGCGGCACGCGCCGAATCCGCCAACCAGTTGGGCAGCGGAGAAGCGCTCAGCGCCCGTCGGCCCACCCGGGACGACACACCGATCGCGGCACCGATGGTGTGCACCACCAGCACGCTGGCGAAAGCGCGCAGGGCGCTTGGTGTCTGCAACTCCGTGATCACCGACGACGCGTCGTGAATCACCGCCAGCGCGATCGCCGCCATCAGCAACGGCCCGCCCAGCGCCGACGCGACAACCCAGCGGACGACGAGCCACGACGAGGACGGGGCGGTGGCCCGCGCGGTGCTGCGCGCTGTGGCCCACACCATCAATATGACCGGCAGCAGCGGCATGACGCCCAGTTCGCGGCCGCCGATGGAGATAGGCACCTGGTGCACACCGAGCCACATGCTGGCGATGGCGCCCAGCGCTCCGGTCATGTCGCTGTTGGCGATCAGGAGCTGCAGCAGCACGACCGCGGCGATGATGACCAACGCCACCACGGCCGGGCCGAACGCGACCCTGACGAGGTCACGCGCTTGACGAGCGCCCGCCGCCCGGTTGTCCTCCACTCCTGTCACTCTTGGCGAACGTGCCCGACTAGGCGCGTAGGCGCGCGGTTAGCTCGGCGCCGGTCCAGCCGGTGATGAGGGCGACTGCTCCTGGCCCTGGCCGGAAGGCTGCTGGTCGCCTGCCTGGTTCGGCGCGCCGGGTGGCGGGCTGAAGCTCGGGAAGCCGGTGGGCGGCGTGGACGACCCCTGCGGCTGGGCGCCGAATCCGCCGCTCGGCGGGTTCGTCGGGACCGCGCTCTGGGTCGGAGCCTGGCTCGGCTGATAACCGCCGTACTGCGATCCATAGGGGGAAGCCTGCGGGTTGTGCGACTGCGGCGCAACGTGCTGCTGGGCGCCCTGCTGACCGTAGTACCCGCCGGGCTGCTGAGCGCCGTACCCGTATTGCCCGTACTGGCCGTACTGCGCGTAGGGGTCGTATTTGGGCCGCGGGGCCGGCGGGGTGATGACACCCGCATCCAAAAGGATGACCACGACGGCCGCGATCGCCTGGAACACGCTGCATGCCACCAGGGGCCACATCGCCCAGCCGATCGCGAAACCGGCCGGCGTGTTGATCGTCTCCGAGATCGCGAGTAGTGCGCCCAGTGAAGCGATTACAGCGACGACGCCCGCGTAGCTCTTTGCCTTGGGCAGCAGGCTCAGCCCGGCGAGCAACGCGGCCAGCACGGCGACGAGGACCGCGGTGCCCGCGTCACCGGCGCGTCCGCCGGCGCCCGGCCCGAGGTCGGCGCCGAGCGTGAAGGTCGGCCCGAAGTTCAGCAGGTACACCCCCAGGCCGAGCACCACCACCGCGATGTTCAGGTAAAGCGGAAGGTTGCTTTCACCGGTTTCGTCCTTGGCGAACGACGGTGTGGCGCCTGGGTAGGAGCCCCCGGGTTGCGTAGGTGGGTATCCGGGACTACCGGGCGAGTAGGTCATGGCTCCTCCTGTTGCTTGCAGTGCCTTTGCTTCAGCGGCGCCACGCCACCGTTGCAGTGCGACGCTGTGCTCGCGCGCGCGGATCCATAGTCGCCGGGACTTGCTGCGCTTGCGGTGCGACGCGATCGATCAACCACGCTAGCGCACATTCCGGTGCCGGTGCCGATGCCACCGGCCGTCGGCGCGAGCAGCGCCGATTCACCGCCGCTTGCCCACGGTAGGTAGAACACGTTCTAATTCTGTGCATGGATTACGGCCTTGTGCTTTTTACCAGCGACCGTGGCATCACTCCGGCGGCGGCCGCCAAGCTCGCCGACGACCATGGCTTTCAGACGTTCTACGTGCCAGAACACACCCATATCCCCATCAAGCGCGAGGCGGCGCACCCGACGACCGGTGACGCGTCGCTGCCGGACGATCGGTACATGCGCACGCTAGACCCATGGGTCAGCTTGGGCGCGGCGTGCGCGGTCACCTCGCGGGTGCGGTTGTCCACGGCGGTGGCGCTGCCCGTCGAACACGACCCGATCACGCTGGCGAAAAGCATCGCCACCCTGGACCATCTGTCCGGCGGCCGGGTCAGCCTCGGCGTCGGTTTCGGCTGGAACACCGACGAACTCGCCGACCACAACGTGCCACCCGGGCGCCGCCGCACCATGCTGCGCGAATACATCGAAGCGATGCGCGCCCTGTGGACGGAAGAGGAAGCCGCGTACGACGGAGAATTCGTCAAGTTCGGTCCCAGCTGGGCCTGGCCCAAGCCGGTGCAGGCCCACATTCCGGTGCTGGTGGGCGCCGCTGGCAACGAGAAGAACTTCAAGTGGATCGCTCGTAGCGCCGACGGATGGATCACCACCCCGCGCGACTTCGACATCGACGAGCCGGTGAAGCTTTTGCAGGACACCTGGGCGGCCGCCGGCCGCGACGGCGCCCCGCAGATCGTCGCGCTGGACTTCAAGCCGGTGCCCGAGAAGCTGGCCCACTGGGCCGAGCTCGGGGTGACCGAGGTGCTGTTCGGCCTCCCGGACCGGCCCGACGACGAAATCGCCGCCTACGTCGAGCGATTGGCCGGCAAGCTCGCCGCTCTCGTCTAGAAACCGCGAGCAGACGCAGAATCGCACCAAGCCTCGTCGGGGAATGCGATTCTGCTGGGGGTACCTCCCGCTTGCGGGGGACTGCTCGTTGGGAAGAGGTCAGCCCGGCGTGCAGCGGTTGCCGTAGTCGAAGGAGCGCACCCGAACGGGACTCCCCAACGGGTCGCCGTCGGTCAGCAGCGCGATCAATTCGGGGTCCTCGGTGGTCGACAGGAATCGGGTGCCGTCGGCGTCCAGCCGCCCGACGATGATTCCAGTCAGCCGGCCGGAATCGCGCCGCACGGTGTAGGTCTCGATGGTGGCCGCGCCGTCGGCCGCCTCGGCCACCGCCACCGTCGGCGAACTGCCGATCTGCGCCTGCAGCGCGGCGCTGCGATCCGGCTTCCATCCCGTCGGGGTGGTGGAGTAGACGCCGACCGAGTACTTGCTCAAGATGCCGCCGTTGGCGCCGACGAGGCCGAATTGCCCTGGCGCGCTTCGCATTCGGGCAACCGTCTCGGCGACACCGTGCATCGAATAATTGTTGCCGGCACCGCCGAAAAACGGCAGCCCACCTGTCAGGGTCAGTCCGCGTGGATCGTCGGGCGCGAGGCCCATGCCGTCGCAAACGTTGAACACCGGAACCGGAAAGCAGCTGTACAGGTCGAAGGTGGCGACGTCGTCGAGACCGATGCCGGCCACGTCCAGTGCCTCGCGCACCGCCATGACGGCCGACTGCGCATGCCCCAGGTCCGGGCGTTCCAGCAGCGGCTGTTCCTCCAGGTCGGCGTGGCCGTGCAGGTAAACCCAGTTCTCCTCCGGCACTCCCAGCCGCCGCGCGGACTCGACCGACATCACCAGTGCGGCCGCGCCCTGGTTGACCTGATCGCGAGCGACCAGCAACCGCGGGTACGGATCCGAGATCATCCGGTTGCTCTCGGTCACGGTGATCAGCTCGTCGACGGTGCGTTCCACCGGCGCGGCGGCAAACGGATTGCCCGCGGCGACCTTGGTGAACGGCGCGAACAGCTCACCCATCCGACGCAGGTATTCCGTTGGGCCCAGCCCGGTTTCGGCGCGACGGGCATTCTCCAGCAACGCATACTGCGTCGGCGCGTCGACCAGGCCATGGATCACCGTGTAGCGCGTGACGAGTCGGTCCAGGCCGTAGCCCCGGTCCTCGAGCGAGCCGTCGACGGTCTCGGAGAAGTCCGGGCGGTTGTCGGCCCCGGCGAAATAGCGCGTGGTCGAAGTGGCATCGGAGCCAAAGATCAGCGCGACTTCCGAACGACCACAAGCGATCTCGCCGGCCAGCTCGGTGATCAGGTGCTGCGGGCCCTGACCCCCGACAACCTCGAGGATGGCGCGGGCGGGGTCCGCACCGATCCGGTTGGCCACCGAGCGCGGATAGTTGTTCGACTTGCCCAGCACCGGTTGGGCCGGCCCGGAAATCTCGAATTGCCTTACGCCGGCGACGGTGTCGATCGTCGCCGCCACCTTGGCGACGTCAGCGCCGCAGTCGTCCAGCGCGGCGCGCGCCGCCGCGGCGGCCAATTCCACGCCCGACATCGCGCGGTAGTAGGCGTCGTCGATGCGTTCCGCCGACTGCCCGACTCCGACGACGACGGGCGTCCGCGGATCCAGTGTCACGTGCGAACCTGTCGCTACAGGCTCTGCAGAATCTCCCGGGCGAGCGCGGCCGTTTCCGATGGGGTCTTGCCGACCTTGACCCCGGCCGCCTCCAAGGCTTCTTTCTTGGCGGCCGCGGTGCCCGAGGAGCCGGACACGATCGCGCCCGCGTGGCCCATCGTCTTGCCTTCTGGCGCAGTGAATCCCGCGACGTAGCCGACGACCGGCTTGGACACGTGCGCCTTGATGTAGTCGGCCGCGCGCTCCTCGGCGTCACCGCCGATCTCACCGATCATCACGATGACCTTGGTGTCGGGATCCTTTTCGAACGCCTCGATCGCGTCGATGTGGGTGGTGCCGATGACCGGGTCACCGCCGATCCCGATGGACGTGGAGAAGCCGAAATCGCGTAGCTCGTACATCATTTGGTAGGTCAGCGTGCCGGACTTGGATACCAGCCCGACGGGACCCGGCCCGGTGATGTTGGCGGGGGTGATGCCCACCAGCGCCTGGCCCGGGGTGATGATACCGGGACAGTTCGGGCCGATGATGCGGGTCTTGCTTCCCTTGTGCTGGTTGTAAGCCCACGCATATGCGCTGTCCTGCACCGGGATTCCCTCGGTGATGACCACCAGCAGCGGGATCTCGGCGTCGATGGCCTCGATGATGGCGTCCTTGGCGTACACCGGTGGGACGAACACGATCGAGACGTCGGCGCCGGTCTTCTCGATGGCCTCGACCACGCTGCCGAACACCGGCAGTTCGACGGGCTTGTCGTTGACGTCTTTGTGCGCGACCGTGGTTCCGGCCTTGCGGGCGTTGACTCCGCCGACGATGTGCGTGCCGGCCTTGAGCATGCGCGCGGTGTGCTTGGTGGCCTCGGCGCCGGTGATGCCCTGGACGACGACCTTGTTTTCGGCGGTCAGAAATATAGCCATGGGGTCATGCTTCCTTTCAGGCGCTCGCCAGCTCGGCGGCCTTGTCGGCGGCCTCGTCCATCGTCGGCACCAGCGTCACGAGCGGGTGGTTGGCCTCGGCAAGGATGCGCCTGCCTTCGTCGACGTTGTTGCCGTCCAACCGAACCACCAGGGGCTTGTTGGCCTCGGCGCCCAGGATTTCCAGGGCCTTCACGATCCCGGTCGCCACGGCGTCGCAGGCCGTGATGCCGCCGAACACGTTGACGAACACGCTCTTGACCTGCTTGTCGCCCAGCACCACGTCCAGGCCCGCGGCCATCACCTCGGCCGACGCGCCGCCGCCGATGTCCAGGAAGTTGGCCGGCTTGACCCCGCCGTGCTTTTCCCCGGCATAGGCGACCACGTCGAGGGTCGACATCACCAGGCCCGCGCCGTTGCCGATGATGCCGACCTCGCCGTCGAGCTTGACGTAGTTGAGGTCATGCTCCTTGGCCTTGAGCTCCAGCGGGTCGGTCGCGTCGCGGTCCTCGAACTCGACGTGGCCGGGCTGCCGGAAGTCGGCGTTGGCGTCCAGGGTGACCTTGCCGTCCAGCGCCAGAATCCGGTCGTCGGGGGTGCGCACCAACGGGTTCACCTCGACCAGCGTGGCGTCCTCACCGACGAAGAGCTCCCACAGCTTGGAGATGGTGACCGCGGCGGCGTCGAGCACCTCGGCCGGCAGGTGGCCCTGTTCGGCGATGGAACGCGCGGTGGCCAGGTCCACGCCCTTGACGGCGTCGACCGGGACCTTGGCCAGCCGGTCGGGCTTGGTGGCGGCGACTTCTTCGATCTCCATGCCGCCCTCGACCGAGCACATTGCCAGGTAGGTGCGGTTGGCGCGGTCGAGCAAGAAAGAGATGTAGTACTCCTCGGCGATGTCACTGGCCTCGGCGACCAACAGCTTCTTGACGACGTGGCCCTTGATGTCCAGGCCGAGGATGTTCTTGGCGTGTTCGTAGGCGTCTTGGGGTGTCGCTGCGTACTTGACGCCACCGGCCTTGCCCCGGCCGCCGATCTTGACCTGCGCTTTGACCATCACCGGCGCGCCGATCTCCTCGGCGATGGCCTGAGCGCCCTCGGCGGTGTCCGTCACCCGGCCGGGTGTACTCGGTACGTTGTGCTTGGCGAATAATTCTTTGGCTTGATACTCGAAAAGGTCCATGGGCTCACTGTCTTCGCTCGGCTTACTGCAAGTCCTGTACGTAGGCGGCGCCGCATCCGGCAACACGCACGGACGAACTGTATCCACCCGTCGAACGGTTGCCATCGCCGCATCCCACCGATGTGGCACAGCTCACGAGACAGCGCGAAGCCCGAAACGTGATGCGGATCACAATATCCGTCCGGAATTTCGCCCGAGGTTGCAAGCCCCGTCCGTAAACCGATACCTTCCTTAGGTCCAGATAACGTTATGGTCACGATACGAGGACATTCCAGCTTGTCCCAGCACCGTTTGACTCGTTCTGCTGCCGAAACATCCGGCGTGGTGAGAGTGAGTCGTGCAGCGGGAGCCCATTGGACAGAGCCGCACGGCAACGAAGTCACCGAGATCCTTCCGCTCGACGGGTTCGACTTCGACAGCCTCGAATTCGCTGACGATTGCGGCGAACTGCACGACCTCGACTTCAGCAACGACTCGACGTTCGACAACGCGGCCCAGGTTCTGCTGGCCCCCGAGCTGGACGACCTGCACGACGTGGACGACCTGGCCCCGCTCCTGCTTGCCGCTCCCGCCGCGGTGCCGGTCTCGGTGCGATTCCAGCCCGACGCAGACGTGCCTCGCCCCTATCAGTCGGACATCACCGACATCATCTCCGTGGTTCGCCGCGGCGGGCAGCACCGCAAAGAGCCGACGAGCGCGGCCAAGGGCCGGCTGCTGATCTCGGCGATGGCGGCCGGCGCGGCGGCCGCGGCGGCCCATACCGCGACCAGCCACGCCGAAGTCCCCAAGACCGACGCCGTGCTCACCGCCAACGCGTCGGCCCTCACCGGCGGGTCGAGCAGCAACGCCACCCGCGGCGCCCAGGTGATCGCGGTCCAGCCGGCGGCGAACACCGTCGTGCACAACGCGGAACTGGCCCACGGTGTCGCGTACGCCAACGATCGCGCGCAGCGCGAGGCCCGACTGCAGCAGCCGCTCTACGTCATGCCCACGCACGGGATATTCACGTCGAACTTCGGCTACCGCTGGGGGGTTCTGCACGCCGGCATCGACCTCGCCAATTCGATTGGGACTCCGATCTATGCGGTATCCGACGGCGTGGTCATCGAGGCCGGGCCGGCCGCCGGCTACGGGGCGCTGGTCAAGGTGCGCCATGCCGACGGCACCGTCACGCTCTACGGCCACGTCAACACCACGACCGTGAGCGCCGGAGAGCGCGTGATGGCCGGTGACCAGATCGCCACCATGGGCAATCGCGGCAATTCCACCGGGCCGCATCTGCATTTCGAGGTGCTGCAGGGCGGCAGCGAGCGGATCGACCCGGTGCCGTGGCTGGCCAAGCGGGGCATCTTCGTCGGCAACTACGCTGGATGAGGTGACCGCGCCGAACGACCCGCCTCCCGCCGCGCACCTGTCCGAACCACCGGAGCCACCCTCCGAATCACGCACCCGCATCATCCGGCGCGCACCCACGGGACCGATTCCGACCGTCCCGGAGTCGCCGACCACCCAGATTCCGCCACAACCGCCTTACCGGGGTGCCGCCCCTGCCGGCCCGCGCGGCGGCCTCGGCCCGCAGGCCGGCGAGCCCAGCGGCCGGACGGCGGCCGCAGGCTGCGCCGTCGCCATCGTCAGCGGCTGGGCCACGTCGGTGGTGGCCACTGATTTGATCGCCGGCTGGTGGAAGACCGACCGGTTGTTCTGCATCGCGGTCGCGTTTCTCGCCCTGGTGTTCGCGTCGACGACCATCGCAGGCGTGATCGTGCTGCTGCAGGGCCGGTCCTTGGGGCGCTATCTCATCGTGGCCGGCGCGGTGGTCGCGGTGCTGACCTACGGCGGCGTGTTCATCGCGGGCGCGCGCGTCGCGTGGATCGTGCACGCGCTCCCGCTGCTGCCGATCGCCAGCGCGGTTTTGGTGATGCACCCGCGGACGAAGCGCTGGCTCGAGGACTAACGTCCCCGCGCCGGCCCGCGCGCGGCGCGGTCAGAGTTTGCTGACCGGCGCGTGGTTGTGCATCAGCTTCACCCGTCCTGAGCTGCCGAAATCGATCAGCGACATGGCCGATTCGCCGACGCCGGAGACCTCCTCGACCCGGCCCAGCCCGTACTTGTCGTGGGTAACCCGGTCACCGGGCTGCAGCACCAGCAGCGGCCGTTTGCCCGCCCCCGAGCGAGTCGGCGCCGCGCGCGGTGCACCGAACCGGCCGGCCCCGCTGACCGGAGCGCTGAACGACGATGTGGGCGCGCTGCGCCGCCAGTCGATGAGCTCCTGCGGGATCTCGCGAAGGAACCGGGACTCCGGATTGAGCATGGGCTGTCCCCACGAGGACCGGACGATGGCCCGGCTCACGTACAGCCGCTGGCGGGCCCGGGTGATGCCGACGTAGGCCAGCCGCCGCTCCTCGGAGAGCTCCGTTGGATCGTCGAGCGCCCGCATGTGCGGGAACATCCCGTCCTCCCAACCGGTGACGAACACCACCGGGAATTCCAGACCCTTCGCGGTATGCAGCGTCATCATCGTGACCATGCCGGCGCCCTCTTCGGGGATCTCGTCGCTGTCGGAGACCAGCGACACCCTTTCCAGGAACGCCGCCAGCACACCGGTGTCCGGCACGTCTTCGTCCTCGGTCTGCAGAGACTCGTCGAGCGCGGCGGCATTGGCCTGATCGATGCTGAATTCGTGTGCGACGCTTACCAGTTCGTTCAGGTTGTCCAGCCGGGCCAGTTCCTGCGGATCGCTCGAGGATTCCAGCTCCCTGCGGTATCCGGTGCGCTCCAGCACCAACTCGACCAGATCGCCGAGGTCGTCGTCAAGGCGGCCCCGCAAGTCGTCCAGCATCTCGACGAATCCCGAGATCGCCTTCTCGGCACGGGTATTGAGCATCGGCACCCTACCCTCGGCCGCGGCGACGAGCGCATCGGCGAAGCTTGCCCCGGTGTTCTCGGCATACACGGCCACGCACGCCTCGGCGCGATCTCCGATGCCCCGGCGCGGGGTGTTGAGGATGCGCCGCATGCTGACTGCGTCGCCGGGATTGTCCAGCACCCGCAGGTAGGCCACGATGTCGCGGATCTCCTTGCGCTCGTAAAAGCGCACTCCCCCAACGACTTTGTATGGAATCCCGGCGCGGATGAACACCTCTTCCAGCGACCGCGACGAGTTGTTGGTGCGGTAGAAGACGGCGACGTCGTTGTAGGTGATCTCGCCGCGCTCGGCGAGTGCGTCGATTTCTTCGGCGACGAACCTGGCCTCGTCGTGTTCGTTGTCGGCGACGTAGCCGACGATCAGCTCGCCTTCCCCGGCGTCGGTCCACAACCGCTTCTCCCGGCGCCCGGAGTTGCGGGCGATCACCGAGTTGGCCGCCGACAGAATGTTCTGCGTCGAGCGGTAATTCTGTTCCAGCAGAATGGTTTTCGCATCGGGGTAGTCGCGTTCGAAGTCCTCGATGTTGCGGATCGTGGCGCCGCGGAACGCGTAGATCGACTGATCGGCGTCGCCGACCACGCACAGTTCCGCGGGCGGCACGTCATCGGGCGAATCCGGCGGACCCCCGCGACCGACCAGCTCCCGAACCAGCACGTACTGCGCATGGTTGGTGTCCTGGTATTCGTCGACCAGCACATGGCGGAACCGGCGCCGGTAGTACTGCGCGATCTCCGGGAAGGTCTGCAACACCGCCACCGTCTCCCCGATCAGATCGTCGAAGTCGAGCGCGTTGGCCGTGCGCAGGCGGCGCTGATACTCGGCGTAGACGGATGCGACGGTGCGGGCCAGGTCATCGGATTCGTCCGACAGGTTCGCCAGCGCCTGATCGGGGTCGATCAATTCGTTCTTCAGGTTGGAGATGGCGTTGGCCAGCAGCCGCGGCGAATACCTCTTGATGTCGAGCCCCATGTCGCGGCCGATCATCTGCAGTAGGCGCCGGGAATCGTCGGCGTCGTAGATCGAGAAGTTGGAATTGAGGCCTTTGATCAGGGACGCCTGATTGCGCAGGATGCGAACGCACGTCGAGTGAAACGTCGACACCCACATCGCGCGCGCCCGGTTGCCGACCAGCCGCACCACGCGTTCGCGCATTTCGGCGGCCGCCTTGTTGGTGAACGTGATGGCCAGGACCTGGCCCACCCCGACGCCGCGTGCGGCGATCAGGTACGCGATGCGCCGCGTCAATACCGCAGTCTTGCCCGAACCCGCACCGGCGACGATCAGCAGCGGTGCGCCTTGGTGCACCACCGCTTGGCGCTGTTGTGGGTTGAGGTCGTCGAGCAGACGGTCCGCTTCGGGGGCGGGCTTGGTATCGGTCGCGTGCACACTCATGTCTGTCCAAACTTACCGCTGACCGCCGACGCGAACCGGCCGGTCCGGCACGTCCGGGCGATCTTTTTCGCCGGGCCGCAGCCGGGCGTGTCCCGGGGGGCGCCTTGCCGCGTCTTGAGGGGTTGCGGACGGCTGTTACATGCGTTTTTGCAACGGATCCGCCCCTGATTGGCTAGACTCGGTCTCGTGCTCAACGCGCGTCGTCGATTTTTCTATGGGTACCCGCTAGCGGTGCCCGTGGTCTAGCTGCCGTCGCAGAGCCCCGTGGTCCGCTTCCGGATTCGGGGCTCGTCTCTTGTGTGAGGCCTGATACCGGATGAGACCAGAACCCCCACATCACGAGAATGCGGAGTTTGCAGAGATGAACATGGAAATGCTCGAAACGGAACAACCCGCCGACATCGACGCGTTGCGCGAAGAGATCGACCGGTTGGACGCCGAGATCCTCGCCGCGGTGAAGCGACGAGCCGAAGTATCACAGGCGATTGGCAAGGTCCGGATGGCGTCCGGCGGCACCCGGCTGGTGCACAGCCGCGAGATGAAGGTCATCGAGCGGTACAGCGAGCTCGGTCCGGACGGCAAGGATCTGGCAATGCTGTTGCTGCGACTGGGCAGGGGCCGGCTCGGCCACTAGCGGCCGGACACGCGGGACCTGGCTGGTGCCCCAACGCCGCATTAGGGTCGAGCCATGACCTCCCTGCGAACGATCCCCGACATCACCGCCAGCCCGGCGTGGGAAGCCCTGCGCAGGCATCACGATCAAATCGGACAGACGCATCTTCGCCAGTTCTTCGCCGAAGATCCCGATCGCGGCCGCGACCTCACCGTCGCGGTGGGCGACCTCTACATCGACTACAGCAAGCACCGCATCACCCGGGAAACGCTGCGGCTGCTGCTCGATCTGGCCCGCGCGGCCGGCCTCGAGGAGCATCGCGACCAGATGTTTTCCGGTGCACACATCAACACCTCGGAGGATCGCGCGGTATTGCACACCGCGCTGCGGCTGCCCCGCGACGCCGAGCTGGTGGTGGATGGCCAAAACGTCGTCGAGGACGTGCACTCCGTGCTGGATGCCATGGGCGACTTCACCGATCGGCTGCGCAGCGGCGAATGGACCGGGGCCACCGGGAAACGGATCACGACGGTCGTCAACATCGGCATCGGGGGGTCGGACCTGGGCCCGGTAATGGTGTATCAGGCGTTGCGCCACTACGTTGATGCCGGTATTTCGGCGCGCTTCGTGTCCAACGTCGATCCCGCGGACCTGATCGCGAAATTGGCCGATTTAGACCCTGCCACAACGCTTTTCATCGTCGCCTCCAAGACGTTCTCGACACTGGAGACGCTGACCAATGCGACCGCGGCCCGCCGCTGGCTGACGGGCGCACTCGGCGACGCCGCGGTGGCAAAGCATTTCGTGGCCGTCTCCACCAACAAGCGCTTGGTCGACGACTTCGGCATCAACACCGACAACATGTTCGGGTTCTGGGACTGGGTCGGTGGCCGCTATTCGGTCGATTCGGCGATCGGCCTGTCGCTGATGGCCACCATCGGCCGGCAAGCTTTCGCTGATTTTCTGTCCGGATTCCACATCGTCGACCGGCATTTCAAGACCGCGCCGCTGGAGGCCAACGCTCCCGCGCTGCTCGGCCTCATCGGTTTGTGGTACTCCAACTTCATGGGCGCGCAATCGCGTGCTGTGCTGCCGTATTCCAACGACCTGGCGCGTTTCGCGGCCTATCTGCAACAGCTCACCATGGAATCCAACGGCAAGTCGACGCGCGCCGACGGCACGCCCGTCACCACCGACACCGGCGAAATCTATTGGGGCGAACCGGGAACCAACGGCCAGCACGCCTTCTATCAACTGCTGCATCAGGGCACTCGACTGGTACCGGCCGACTTCATCGGCTTCAGCCAGCCGCTCGACGACCTACCCACCGTCGAAGGCACCGGCAGCATGCACGACCTGTTGATGAGCAACTTCTTCGCCCAGACCCAGGTGCTGGCGTTCGGCAAGACCGCGGAAGAAATCGCCGCCGAAGGCACACCCGCCGACGTCGTGCCGCACAAGGTCATGCCCGGCAATCGCCCGTCGACCTCGATCCTGGCGGACCGGCTCACGCCGTCGGTGCTCGGTCAGCTGATCGCGCTTTACGAGCATCAGGTGTTCACCGAGGGCGTGATCTGGGGAATCGACTCGTTCGACCAATGGGGCGTGGAGCTGGGCAAGACGCAGGCGAAGGCGCTGCTTCCGGTGATCACCGGCGATGGTTCCCCTGAGCCGCAGTCGGACAGCTCGACCGACGCGCTCGTCCGCCGCTACCGCACGGAACGGGGCCGGACCAGCTGAGAATCGTTCGCGCGAGTGTGAATCTCACGACGCGACACGCCGTGAAACCGTCGTCAGATTCACACTCGACGGGCTTTAGGCGAATCGCTTGGTCAGTGGGGGCGGCAGCACCCGGATGAGTTGCACCAGCGGCGCCCACGGCCACCGCGGCACGACGGCCCGGCCGGGCTCGCGCTCGATGGCGTCGACCAGTGCCTTGACGCCAGTTTCGTTGTCCACCATCAGCATTGTGCTGGCCGACTTGGCCGTCATCTCCGATTCGATGTAGCCGGGCTCGATCGCCGTCACCTTGATGGGCCCTTTGGCGTACTCGGCGCGCAGCGATTCGCCCAGCGAGGTCAGCCCGGCTTTGCTTGCGCAGTAGGCGGCTTTGACGCCGGGCACGCCCTTGTTGCCCAGCACCGAGGAGATGAGAACCAAATGCCCCGATCCGCTCTTGGCGAACATCTCCAGCGCAGTCTCGATCTGCACCAGCGCGGCGACCAGGTTGGTCTCGATGGTCGCTTTGTTCGCCCACAGCTTGCCCGACCCGAGCTTGGCGCCCTTGCCGATGCCGGCGTTGACGATGATGCGGTCGATGCCGCCGAGTTCGTCGCTGAGTTCGGCGAATACCTTGGGCACCTGTTCGTGGTCGTTGACGTCCAACTCGGCGACCGCGATCTTGATGCCTGGATACTGTTGGGCCAGTTCGCCTTTCAGCTCGTCAAGCCTGTCGGTGCGCCGGGCGCACAGGGCCAGGTCACGCCCCTTGGCCGCGAAGGAACGCGCCATCCCGGCGCCCAGGCCGGAGCTGGCGCCGGTGATGAGAATCTTCTGGCGAGTCACTCGGGCAGCATATCGAGGGGGATCGGCTCGCAGTCGGGCGACTACTTGAGCAGCCGTGACAAGCGCCGGTCCGCCAGCACCTTGCCGCCCGTCTGGCAGGTCGGGCAGTACTGAAAAGACTTGTCCGCGAACGACACTTCGCGCACGGTGTCGCCACACACCGGACACGGCAACCCCGTTCGCGCGTGCACCCGCAATCCGGAACGCTTCTCCCCTTTGAGGGTGGCCGCCCCCTGGCCGACGGACCGGGCCACCGCGTCGGTCAGAACCGACACCATCGCGTCGTGTAACGCGGTGAGCTGCTCGCTCGTGAGCTTCCCGGCCGTGGCGAACGGCGAAATCTTGGCGACATGCAGGATTTCGTCGCTGTAGGCGTTGCCGATACCGGCAATCACCTTTTGGTCGGTGATGACGGTTTTGATCCGGCCGGTGTTGCCGGCCAACACCCCGGCCAGGTCGTCGGCGCCCAGCTCGAGCGCGTCCGGGCCGAGCGCGGCGATGCCCGGCACCTGCCGCGGATCGTCGACCAGCCACACGGCCAGTCGCTTCTGGGTCCCGGCCTCGGTGAGGTCGAAACCCGGCGCGGCACCGGGGTCGCCGAGGTGGACACGCAGCGCGATCGCCCCCTTGCCCGGTCGCAACGGCGCCGCGGCCAGCTTGTCGGACCACCGCAGCCACCCCGCACGCGACAGGTGGGTGATCAAGAACAACTCGTCGACCTGCAGGCCCAGGTATTTGCCCCATCGCCCGGCCCCGGTAACGGCCCGGCCGTGCAGCGCGCTCGTCGGCGGGTCAAAGGTTTTCAACACCGACAACGCCGCGACATCGACGCGGCCCACCGTTAAACCGACCGCATGGCGGCGCAGATGGTCCGCTAACGCTTCGACCTCGGGAAGTTCGGGCACGCGTCAAGTCTGCCAGCCGCAGGCCCTCAGCAAATAGGTGTCCATGATCCAGCCGTGCCGCGCGCGGGCTTCGGCTCGCACCTCCGCGATGCGCGCCCCGACTTCACCGACCGTGCCGGCGACCAGCAGTTCGTCCCCGGTGCCCAGGTAGGCGCCCCACCAGATGGCGGTGTCCGGCGGGCATTGCAGAAACGAGCACTCGGCGTCCAGCATCACCACCGCCGAGCCGGACAAACCGTGCGCGCGCAGCTGCCTGCCCGTGGTGATCAGAACCGGTTCGCCGACGTCGTTGAGCGGGATGCGGTGCCGGGCCGTCAGCGCCTGCACCGCCGTGATTCCCGGAATGACGTCGAAGGTGAAGTCCACCTCGGCCGCGACCGCGCCGAGGATGCGCAGCGTGCTGTCATACAGCGACGGATCCCCCCAGGCCAGGAAGGCCCCGACGTCGTCGGGCCCCAGCTCGGTGCGGATTGCCGTCGCCCAGATCCGGGTGCGCGCCGCGTGCCACTCGGACACCGCGTCCCGGTAGTCGGCGTCGCTCGAGCGCTTGGGATCGACCAACTCGACGAAGCGATAGCCCGGCTCGCGGATGAACCGCGTGCAGATCAGCCGCCGCAGCGCCACCAGGTCGCTTTTCGCTTCGCCCTTGTCCATCGCGAAGAACACCTGCGTGTCGTTGAGCGCCTCGATCGCCTGATTGGTCAGGTAGTCCGGGTTTCCGACGCCGATGCCGATCACGTGAAGATGCCGACCCACGCTGCCAGTCAACCGAATCGAAACCCGAAGGGCCTAGTCGAGACCGTGAGTACCCGGTACCATGGGTACCGTCTGAAAACCCAACGAAGGGATCAGCATGACCTCAGCGGTGAAGCCAGCCGGGCCAAGTCGGGAAGAGTTCTCCGATCGTCTGCTGAAGGGCTCCGTCAAAAAGTCCTACGAGCCCGTCGTCGACATCGACTGGGATGCCCCGCTGGACCCGGACAAGTTCTATCTGCCGCCTCGGCTGGTGTCGCTGTACGGCACGCCGATGTGGGACGAAATGACCCGCGAACAACAAATCGAGCTGTCGCGCCAGGAACTGGTCAACACGTTGTCCGCCGGCATCTGGTTCGAGAACATGCTCAACCAGGCGCTGCTGCGCACCATCCTGCACGAGGACCCGACCAGCCGGTCCACGCACTACAAGCTGACGGAGCTGGGCGACGAGACCCGTCACATGGTCATGTTCGGCAAGGCCATCGAACGCGTCGGCGCCAGGCCGGTGCGCCCGCGATGGGTGCACCGGATCGTCATCAACGCATTGCCGCTGGCATTCCAGCGTGGCTCGATGCTGTGGGTGGCCGCGCTCATCGGGGAGGAAATCTTCGACTCGCTGCAGCGGCGGATGATGGACGACCCGGAGCTGCAGCCGATCATCCAGCGGCTCATGCGAATTCACGTCACCGAAGAGGCCCGGCATATCCAGTTCGCGCGCGACGGCGCACGCAAACGGGTACGGGAGATGCCCCGGATCAACAAGTTGTTCATGGCCAACATCAACGGGCTCGGCGGCTACTTCTTCCGATACCTGTTCAGCAACCCGGTTCCGTATGCGCGGGCGGGCCTGGATGCCAAACGTGCGCGCGCGACCGCACGCAGCAGCCCGCACCGCTACGAAATGCAGGTCGCCGGATTCGCTCCGCTCGCGGCGTTTTTGACCGAGGTTGGCCTGATGGGACCGATCGCGCGCCGCGCCTGGAAGCGCACCAGATTTCTGTGAGCCGAACGCGCGTCGTCATCGTCGGCGCCGGAGTTCGCGGCCGGTGCGCCGCAACGGAACTGCTGGCGGCGGGAATCACCGACATCGTGATGCTCGACTGTGCACCGGACACACCGCATGACTGGCCTGCGGCCCTGGACGGCCTGCTGCTTTCCGGTCGCGAAGTCGTCGGTTCGCTGTTCGACGACGACACCCACACGTGGGAGTTGCGAACAACCTGCGGCGAGATCTTTCACGGCGGCATCGCCATCGCGGCCCACGAACCGGGATACGTCCCGTGGATACCCGAGTTCGCCGGGCGCGACGAATTCCGGGGAACGTCTTTTCATGTGGCGCAATGGGATTCCGGGTTCGATCCCCGCGGCAAGCGCGTCGCGGTCATCGGCACCGACGCCACCGCGGGTCACCGCATCGGGGAGTTGATCGCAACGGCGGCCTCGGTCACCGTTTTCGCACACCCGCCGCGCCGGATTGTCGACGGGATGCCGTGGCCGACAGCGCGAGTCAAGCGGTGGTTACGTCGCCGTGCCAGGCCCGCGCTGGTGAAATCGGCGGTCGCCGCCATCACCGCGTCGGGCATCCGGACGACCGACGGTGCCGAACACCGCGCCGACGCCATCATCTACGGCACCGGTTTCGCGGTCCCCGATCAGAACACCATCACGGCGCTGGTCGGCACGGGCGGGTTGACCATCCGGCAGGCCTGGGTCGCCGGCATGGAGCCCTTCCAAGGAGTCGCCGTCCACGGCTTCCCGAACTACTTCTTCGTCGCCGGCCCCGATGCCGCCTCGCAGGCGCGCTACGTCGCCGAGTGCGTACGGCTCATGAAGCACTCCGCCAGCACCCGCATCGAAGTGCTTCGCAGCAGCCAGCAGGTGTTCAACGAGCGCGTCCATCTCGCGCCCCCGCCGCCTTTCCCGGTGATGTCGGCATTCGACCTGTCAGCGGGCGCCGGCGACGACGAGACCTACGACGGCGCGGCGACGCTGACGATCGCCGGCACCAGCCATCCGGTCCGCGTCCACCTGACCGGCCACCTGGACCCGATCGACGGCCATTATCACTGGCGGGGGACGGTTTTCAGTTCCCCGGCGCAACCCCTGCCGGTCGAGGCGCTCAAGGCGCGAAGCGTGACGGTGACGGTGGGCGAACGCAGCGCGGCCGCTCGCATCGTCGAACGGACACCGTGGGGCACTCACTCGGTCGCCGGGGTTGGCGCTCCGCCGTACCCGCACTAGCTGCGATCGTCGGGTTTACGAGCTTTTACGCGTGGGTAAACCGCAAAGTCTGAACTGACCCGTACGGGGGGTTTGGCCGCCTCGATAGGCGGCTCCGCGGGGGACCGTGCTGCGGCAGGCGGCGGGGAAAAAGAGAATGTTTGGCGTGGTGGCAGGCGATGCTTCGCACGGGTGGGGTCTGGGGGCGGATCCCACTCGCGCATCCCGCTGCCTTGCCCTGGGCTGGGACGGATGTTTGCCCAACCACACCAAGAACGCAGGGAACCCGAGCGCGATCGGGACACACCCGTTCGCACCTGACTTGCTCACGGATCACAGTCGGTGAAAATAGACCCGGGCGTGGAAAGGAGTGGCTGCGGTGAGTGCGGTAGCTGAGCCTCCGAACGCGCTGACGGTTGCGGCCCGAACGGAGAAGTCGCTGGCCGTGTTGACCGTCGAAGGCGTAC
The DNA here is from genome assembly GCF_001954195.1 of Mycobacterium sp. IS-1264. GTDB lineage: Bacteria > Actinomycetota > Actinomycetes > Mycobacteriales > Mycobacteriaceae > Mycobacterium. The sequence continues at coordinate 74,134 of NZ_MBES01000002.1, forward strand.
TCGACGCCGGCAACTCCGCGCCGCTGCGCGACAGCATCACAAAGGCCACGCTCGACGAGCCGTCCGCCGTGGTCGTCGACATCACCGCACTTCGGGTGCCCGAGGACTCGGCCCTGTCGGCCTTCATCGGCGCGCGCTGGCAGCTCGAGGCCCAGCCCGAGGTCCCCGTCGTGCTGGTGTGCGCGGATCGCGCGACGCGCGAAGCGGTCACCCGCAGCGGGGTCGCGTCCTTCATGCCGGTGTACCCGACCGAGAAGGCGGCAAGGAAAGCGCTCGATCGGCTCACCCGTCTCCCGCTCCGGCGCGCCGATGCCGAGCTACCCGCGAACCTGACCAGCCTGCGCGAATCGCGCCGGCTGGTCCGGGAGTGGCTCACCGCGTGGTCACAATCCAAGCTCATCCCGGTCGCGTTGGTGGTAGTCAACGTGTTCGTCGAGAACGTGCTGGAACACACCGGCAGCGTCCCGCTGATGCGGATCGAGACCGACGGCGCGACGGCGACCATCGCGGTGTCCGACGACAGCACCACGCCGGCCCTGCGGCTGCCGTCGCCGGACCAGGGAATCGACGTGTCGGGCCTGGCCATCGTCGACGCGTTGTCGCGCGCGTGGGGCAGCACGCCCACCTCGACCGGCAAGACGGTGTGGGCGGTCATCGGCCCCGAAAACCAGCTCTAGGCGGCCTCGTCGCGCCTTGTCCGCGGACCCGAGCGCGGGTAGAACTAGAACACGTTCTAGTGTCGTGTGACGGTCCTCTCATGGAAGGCGGATGACGTGCGGTTTACCTACGCAGAGGCGATGACGGACTTTAGGTACTACATCCCCCTGGCCAAGGCGGCCGAGGCGGCGGGCTACCACGCCATGACGATCGCCGACAGCATCGCGTACCCGTTCGAGTCCGACTCGAAGTATCCCTACACGCCCGACGGCAATCGCGAGTTCCTGGATGGCAAGGAGTTCATCGAGACCTTCGTCCTGACATCGGCCTTGGGCGCGGTGACGTCGACGCTGCGGTTCAACTTCTTCGTCCTCAAGCTGCCTATCCGGCCACCGGCGCTGGTGGCCAAGCAAATCGGGTCGCTGGCCGCGATGACCGACAACCGAGTGGGCTTTGGTGTGGGAACCAGCCCGTGGCCCGAGGACTACGAGTTGCTGGGGGTCCCATTCGCCAAGCGCGGCAAGCGAATGGACGAATGCATCGAGATCATCCAGGGCCTCACCACCGGTGAGTACTTCGAATTCCACGGCGAGTTCTACGACATCCCCAAGACCAAGATGACCCCGGCCCCGACGAAGCCGATCCCGATCCTCATCGGCGGGCACGCCGACGCGGCGCTGCGGCGCGCGGCGCGCCTGGACGGCTGGATGCACGGCGGCGGCGACCCCGAGGAACTCGACCATCTACTGGCCAAGCTCAAGAAGTTCCGCGAAGAAGCGGGCAAGACGGGGCCGTTCGAGATCCACGTCATCTCGGTCGACGGCTTCACCGTGGACGGCGTCAAGCGACTCGAGGACAAGGGCGTCACCGACGTCATCGTCGGCTTCCGCATCCCCTACATCATGGGCAAGGACACCGAACCGCTGGACACCAAGATCCGCAACCTGGAGATGTTCGCCGAGAACGTGATCGCGAAAGTCTAGCCTTCACAGGGGCGGTCGCGAGCGCGGCGAAGCCGGGCGAAGCGGGCCGCCGCCAAATGTCACAGGGGATCCCACTTCGGGGCACGCTTCTCCATGTGCGCTTTGGCGGCCTCGAGCGGATTGTTGGTGAAACCGGACAGGATCTGGGTTCGGTTCTCCAGCTCGATGGCGTGCCGCAAACTGGGCGCGTCCAGCGACGCGTTGAGCCCAATCTTGGTCTGCCACACGCCATAAGCGTTGTTGTCCGCGATCTCGCGGGCTTTGCGCAGCGCCGCTGCCATCAGGTCATCCGGCGCAACCACCTCGTGCACCAGGTTGATGCGATAGGCCTCGGCCGCGTCGATGATGCGGCCGGTCAGCATGAGTTCCCGCGCGACTCCGGCGCCGACGATCTTCGGCAGCAGGTAACTGGTGCCCATGTCCATCGACGAGAAGCCGGCCTTGATGAACACCGACCCGAATCGTGCCTGCTCGGACGCGACCCGGATATCGCTGACCAACGCGAACGCCAGCCCACCCCCGACGGCCACGCCGTTGACCGCGGCGATCACCGGGAGGTCGAGCTCGTAGAGCCGCGTGAACAGATTGGCCAGGCGGACCTGGGCGTCGTAGTTGACCTTGAACGGCGGGGTGGTCGGCCTGCTTTGAGTCCACGGCTGGCCGGTGCCGCTCAGATCGGCGCCGGCGCAGAATCCGCGTCCGGCGCCGGTGAGGATCAGGACCCGAAATTCGCCGCCGCTCACGACATCCAGGGCATGGTCCACGCCGTCGATCAGCGATCCGTCGATGGCATTCAGCCGCTCCGGCCGGTTCAGGGTGATGCAGGCGATATTGTCCTCGAGCGTTTCCAGTTCGACTGCTGACATATCCAAACCGTATGCGACATGGTTATTTACCGGCGAGGCCTACCCTGGTTTGGCCGTCGCATCGAAGGAGCAACCATGGCACGAACAGAACGCGACACGTGGGACTTGGCCAACAGTGTGGGAGCGACGGCCACCATGGTCGCCGCCGCCCGGGCCGCCGCGACCAAACGTCCCCAGCCGGTAATCGATGATCCGTTCGCCGAGCCGTTGGTGCGCGCGGTCGGTATCGACGTGTTCACCCGGATCGCCGCCGGCGAGATGGATGCCATCGAGGCCGAGGGCGGCGTTGGTTTTCCGAGGATGGTCGACACGTTCGCCGCTCGCGCCCTCTTCTATGACGACTTTTTCGCCGACGCCGGCAAGGCGGGCGTACGCCAGGTCGTCATCGTCGCGTCCGGATTGGATGCCCGGCCCTATCGGCTCGCGTGGCCGGCCGGGACGACGGTGTACGAGATCGATCAGCCGGAGGTGATCGAATTCAAGGCGGCGACGCTGTCTGCGCTCAATGCCGCTCCTACCGCCGAGCACCGGGCGGTGGGCATCGATCTCCGGGACGATTGGCCCGCGGCACTGCGGCAGGCCGGACACGACCCCGCCGCGCCCACCGCGTGGCTCGCCGAAGGCGTGCTCATCGGTTTTCTCCCACCCGAGGCCGAAGTTCGGCTGCTCGACAACATCAATGGGCTGAGCGCCACGGGCAGCAGGTTCGCCGCCGATTACGGGCAAGTCGCCGGGTCGTCGGAGGAGGCGCAGGAGCACTCACGGCGCGCGACCGAAGGCTGGCGACGGCAGGGGCTCGACATGGACATCGCCGCCTTGACCTACCCCGGCGAGCACACCGACGTCGCCGCGCACCTGCGCGCCGACGGATGGGACGCGACCACAGCCACCCTCGCCGACCTCTTCGCCGCCGCCGGCCTGCCGAAACTAGAGGACTCCGAGCACGGCGCGGCGGCCACGCTCAGCTTCATGCGGGCCGTCAAGTCCTAGCGCGGGGCCTCAGCCGCGCTTGGCCAGCCACTCGGCCTGCATCACCAACAGCCTCATGACCTCCAGCTGCGGGGTGTCGGGGTCGAGCTCGCGGTAGCGCTGATAGACGTTGACGACGACGCGCTCGGCGTCCAGCCACGTCTCGTACTCGCCGAGATCGATGGTGTCGGCCGCCTCGGACCACGACATGCCCTTGCAGTAGGCCTCCTCGGCCTGCTTGGCGACGTGCGCGAGATAGCCTCGGACGGTGCGGATTCCGTCGGGATCGGTGACCGGCCCGTGGCCGGGCACCACGATGGGTGCGTCCATGGCGATCATCACGTCGCAGGCCCTGATCCAGTTGGCGATGGGGCCGGCCCACACGATCGGGGTGCAGCCGATGAACAGCAAATCGCCGCCGAACAGCACCCCGGCGTCAGGCACGTGCACCACCGAATCCGCGGCAGTGTGTGCCGGACCCAGGTTCAGCAGGTTGACCTGCCGGTCGCCGACGTCGATGGTCAGGTCGCCCTCGAACGTATGGTCGGCGTTGCGCAGCTTGATGCCGCTGAAATCGAAGTGCCCGAAGCGGTCTCGCGTGTACGGCGTCGCGATCGGGCCGAGGTTGGCGGTCTGCGCCATGGCCAGCATCTCGGGTGCCATCCCGTGTGCGATCTCGTCGGCCGTGCCCCGGGCGGCGATGATCCGCACCGAGGCGTCGAGCAGCTGATTGCCGTGCGTGTGGTCGCCGTTGGAATGCGTGATCAACGCGTCGGAGATGGGCGCGCGGTCGGTGATGGGCCGCATCGCGTCGAGCATTTCGCGGGTCAGTGCCAGGTCGAACAGGGTATCGACGAGCAGTGACGCGCCGTCGCCGGCGACCAGGCCGGCGTTGCTCCAGCCGTAGCCGCCGTCGGGCAGGGTCCAGGCCCAGACGCGTTCGGCGACCTCGTGCAGCCCGCGGGTGTAGGGCACCCGCGCGGGTGCCCGGTTGACCCGGGGCGCAGCGGGTTTGGCGTCGGGATTGGGCCGGGCGGGCAGCGGGTGCGGCGCGGCGCTGGCACGGACGGTTTGCCGGGTCTCCCCCAGCCCCTGGACCTTCAGGGTCACCACGTCGCCGTCATGCAGCCAGCCGGGAAAGGATTCCAGTGCCGCCGGGTTGAGATGTTCGACCAGCGTGCAGGTGGGCACCGTGCCGGAGCCGATGACGTCACCGGGACGCAGCATCACCCCGCGGGACACGTAGGAAATGACTTCGCCGAAGCTCCAATCCATTTGGGCGGTGGACCCGGAGCCGATCATCGTATCGTTCACCAGGGCACTCACCTTCAGATCGAGCTTGCCGCCGCGGCGGTACCCCTCGAGCTCGTCGGGCGTCACAAGATAGGGGCCCAGGGTGACGCCGCTGTCCTTGCCCTTGCCCTGGCCGATCGCCAGTTGGCTTTCCAGCTGCTGCAGGTCTCGGGCCGACCAGTCGTTGAAGATCGTGTAGCCGATGATGGCCCGTTCGGCTTCCTCCACGGTCATGTGCTTGCCGCCGGTGCCGATGACCGCCGCGATCTCCAATTCGAAGTCCTGCCAAGCACTTCCGGGCGCGCTCGGCGCGTCGTCGTAGGGACCCAAAACCGTTGCCGGGCAGGCGAAGTAAAACGCCGGGATGCGGTACCAGGTGTCGGCGAGGACCCGGCCGGCGCCCAGCGCGGCCTGGCAGTTGCGCATGTGATCCAGAAAGCACAGCGAGTCGCGGATCGAGGGTGGGCGCGGGATCGGTGCCGCCAAGGTCACGTCGCCCAGCTGCACCACCGCCGCCGGTGAACGCTGCACGTCCTCGCCGGCTTGCCGCAGCCCGTCCGCGCCGCGCCCGATCAGCTCCAGGAGCGTGACGCCGGGTGGCATCGCGTGGATCGTATCGCCGGAAAGGACCCCGGCGCGCTCACCGTCGGCACCCCGATACGTCACCCATTTCATTCGCGCACCACCTCATCTGGTTTCTTGTCCGGTCGCAGCCCACGCCAACTCGATTGGCGCAACCGGTTATCCGGTGTCCACTCGCTGTAGCGCACCTCGCCGACCAGCACCGGATCGACGTACGTCACTCCCCGCGCTTCGCTCCTGGGAAGCGGCGGGTCGAAAGGCGATTCGTCGGTATGCAACGGCGCCAACGTCTTCTTCAGGTTCGCCAGGTCGCGTTCGGTGAAGCCGGTGCCAACCTTGCCCGCGAAATGCAGACCGCCGTCACCGGGGATGCCCATCAGCAGCGAGCCGATGCCGCTGCTGCGCCCGCCCTCCCCGGCCTTCCAGCCGCCGATGATGACTTCCTGGGTGTTCCAGTTCTTGTCCTTGATCCACGACGCCGAACGCCGGCCCGGCTGATAGGTGGAGTCACGTTTCTTCCCGACGACGCCCTCCCACCCGTGCTTGCGTGAGTGCTCGAGGGCCTGGGCGCCGTCGCCGGGCAGGAGGTCGGGAACGATCAGATTGCCCGCGCTGGCAAGGATTTCCAGCAGCTTTCGCCGGTCTTGGTAGCGTGCCCGCAGCAACGAGCGGCCGTCGAGGTAGAGCAGGTCGAACGCCCAGTACTCGACGCGGGAACCGCGGCCGCGGTTCTGCATCCCGTGGAAGCTGGGCACCCCGGCCTCGTCCAGAATGACGGCCTCGCCGTCCAGCACCACGTGATGATCGGCTAGATCGGCTGCAAGCGAACGTAATTCGGGATATTCCTTGGTGACTTCGCGGCCGCGTCGGGACCGTATCCGCAAGTCGCCGTGGTCGACCTCCACCAGGAGCCGGTAGCCGTCCCATTTGCCTTCGAACGCCCACTGGCCGGCCGTGCGGGCAGCCACCGAACCCTCCGAGGCGAGCATCGGGGTGATCGCATCGAAGTCGAAGACCTTCTGGTCCTTCATCCGGTGCGCCAGCCATTGGTCGCCGTTGGTTTGAATCAGCGCGTAGCGCCCGGAGATCCGATTGCCGTGGAGGTTGACGATGACCTCGTCGTCGAGAAACTTTTCGGCCTCGTAGGTTCCGGCATCCCAGATCACCACCTTGCCGGCGCCGTATTCGCCTTTGGGGATGTTGCCCTCGAACGAGCCGTATTCCAGCGGATGATCCTCGGTGTGCACCGCCAGGTGGTTGACCGACGGGGTCTCGGGCAGGTTTTTCGGCACCGCCCAGGACACCAGCACCCCGTCTCGCTCCAGCCGGAAGTCGTAGTGCAGCCGGCGCGCGTGATGCTCCTGAATGACGAACGAATTGCCCTGGCCGGTAACGGGTTTCCCAGTCGGCACTGGCTCGGGAGTCTTCGACGCGTCCCGCATGCTGCGGTATTTGCTCAGCCGGTCACTGACGGGTGCGTCGGCGTCGAGCGCGTCCAGCAGATCGCCATCGCGGGCCACGCGGTCGAGCACCTCGTCGTAGCGCAGCTGGCCCACGGAGGGGTCCTCGAGTTCCTGCCACGTGCGCGGCGCCGCGACCGTCGGATGTTCGCGCCCGCGCAGCGAGTAGGGCGCGATGGTGGTTTTCGCGCCGTTGTTCTGGCTCCAATCCAGGAACACCTTCCCGGCCCGCAGGCTCTTGGTCATCGTCGACGTGACCAACTTGGGCATCGCCTTTTCCAGTTGCTGCGCAACACGTTTGGCCAGCACCGAGGCGCCTCTGCTGCTGACCGGCTCGGCAAGCGGCGCGTAGAGGTGCAGTCCCTTGCTGCCGCTGGTGAGTGGGAACGTGGTGAGCCCGATGTCGGCGATCAGATCCCGCACGGCGTGCGCCACTTCGCACAGTTGGACCATCGTCACGCCCTCGCCCGGATCGAGGTCGAACACCAGTCGAGTCGCCGGGCCGGGCTTGAGTTCTTCGGCCTTGCTTCGGGTCCACTCGGCGACGAACCGCCATTGCGGCACGTGCACCTCCAGTGCCGCCTGTTGCGCGATCCACGCCAGCCCGTCGGGGCTGTCAATGATCGGATACGTGGTTGTTCCGGACCGGTGCGTCACGCTGGCGCGCGGCAACCAGTCGGGCGCCGACGACGCCAGCTGTTTCTCGAAGAACGAGTCCTGCTCGACGCCGTTCGGCCAGCGCTTGCGGGTTGCCGGGCGCCCGGCGATGTGGGGCAGCATCACCTCGGTGATGCGGGTGTAGTAGTCGAAGACGTCGGCCTTCGTGGTTCCGGTGGCCGGGTACAGCACCTTGTCGGCATTGGTCAGCTTGACCCGCGCCTGGGCACCCATGGTTTCAACGTACGTCTTCGGCGGCTCGGGTCGGTACCGTCGACGTTGTGGTTCCGCTGAGCAGCGCCACCCTGGGACAACTGTCGATCGCGACGCCGTCCTATGACCGTGACCGCGTGCCGGTCGGCATCGCGCATGTCGGCGTCGGCGGCTTTCACCGCGCCCACCAGGCGATGTACATCGACAGCTTGCTGCGGCGGGGTCTGGCACGAGACTGGGGCATCTGCGGGATCGGGGTGCTGCCGGAGGACCGCCGGATGAGGGACGTACTGCGCGCCCAGGACGGCCTGTACACGCTGATCCTGGAGCACCCCGACGGCAGCCGCGACGCGCGGGTCATCGGCTCGATCGTCGACTACCGCTATGCGCCCGACGACCCGCAGGCGACGATCGAGCTGCTGGCCGCACCGACGACCCGTGTCATCTCGATGACCATCACCGAGGGCGGCTACCGGATAAGGGACCCCGATTCGGTTTTCGGGCTGATCGTCGAAGCCCTGGCGCGCCGCCGCGACCGCGGCATCGCCGCACCGACGATCGTGTCGTGCGACAACATCGAAAACAACGGCGAGGTCGCGCGCCGAGCCGTCATCGACCACGCCGAACTGCTGCGGCCGGGCCTGGCCGATTGGATCGCCGAGACAACCCGGTTCCCGTGTTCGATGGTGGACCGCATCACGCCGGTCACGACGCCCGACATCATCACCGCAGTGGAACGCGACTACGGCGTCGCCGACCGGTGGCCGGTGGTGGCCGAGGAGTTCGCCGCCTGGGTCCTCGAGGACGACTTCGCCGACGGCAGACCGCCGTTGGATGCGGCGGGTGTCCTGCTCGTCGACGATGTGGAACCGTACGAGTCGATGAAGCTGCGACTGCTCAACGCCGGTCACCAGTGTCTGTGCTACTTCGCGTGGCTGTGCGGCTACCGCATGGTCCACGACGCGGCTCGAGACCCGTTGTTCGCCGAGTTCCTGCTCGCCTACTTCGATTCCGAAGCCATTCCGACGCTGCGGCCGGTGCCCGGCATCGATCTGTGCGCCTACACCCGGACGCTCGTCGAGCGCTTCGCCAACCCGGGACTGCGTGACACCGTGGCGCGGTTGTGCGCCTACTCCTCGGATCGAATCCCGACCTGGCTGCTGCCGGTGATCCGCGACAACCTGCGCACCGACGGGCCCATTCGGCTCGCGGCGGCGACGGTCGCAAGCTGGGCCCGCTACGCCGAGGCGGTCGACGAGCGCGGCGAACCGGTCGAGATCGTCGACCAACTAGCCGAATCGCTGGTGCCGCTGGCACGGTCGCAGCGGGAGCACCCGACGGCGTTCATCGAAAACACCTCCGTCTTTGCGGATTTGGCGCGTGAGCCACGGTTCGTGGCCGCATACCGCTGGGCCCTGGACTCGTTGCACCGCGACGGGGCGCGAGCCACGCTGCAGGCGTTGGTGCGATGAGCCGCGGGCTGGTGATCGGCGAAGCGTTGATCGACACGGTCGGGGCTGCCGAGCACGTCGGCGGGAGCCCACTCAACGTCGCGGTCGGCTTGGCCAGGCTCGGGCGCGACATCGATTTCCTGACCCACATCGGCGACGACGAATCCGGCCGGCGCATCGTTGACTACGTCGAAACCTCAGGCGCACAACTTGTTTCGGGAAGCACCTCGGCGTCCCGGACGCCGACCTCGGTGGCGACCATCGCCGACGACGGGTCCGCGTCCTACGCATTCGATTTGGAATGGCAGCTTTCCGGAACGCCCGAAGTCGGGCCGCCGCTGTTGGTCCACACCGGCTCGATCGCTGCCGTGCGTGAGCCGGGGTGCTTGGCGGTCGCGGCGCTGCTCGACACCTATCGCGTGTCGGCGACCGTCGCGTTCGACCCCAATGTCCGTCCGTCGTTGATCGTCGATCGGGACCTGGCCCGCGAGCGCATCGTGCATCTGGTCGAACGCAGCGACATAGTCAAGGCCAGTGAGGACGACCTGCGCTGGGTCGATCCCGAGCACGAGCCCGAATGGACCGCCCGGACCTGGCTGGCGTCCGGACCCGCGATCGTCGCCGTGACGATGGGCGACCGGGGTGCGCTGGCGTTCTGCTCGCAGGGCCAGGCGCAAGTGGCCGCCAGGCGCGTTCAGGTGGTCGACACCGTCGGCGCCGGCGATGCCTTCATGGTGGGGCTGCTCGACACGCTCTGGGAGCTGAACCTGTTGGGCGCAGATCGGCGAGCCGCGCTCGACCGGATCGGGCTTGACGCGCTCACCGCCGCGCTGGAGGCCGCGACCCTGTCGGCGGCGCTGACCGTCGCGCGCGCCGGCGCCGATTTGCCCGATAGGGCGGCCCTGCGGGCGCAATCCTCCTTCCCTCCTGGCCGTTCCACCTAGAAATCGGCCTCTGCGGGTCCGCCGCCCTGTTTTGCTACGGGTGGTATGGGCATACTGACTGCATGCGCTCCATCTGGAAGGGTTCGATCGCGTTCGGGCTGGTGAACGTTCCGGTGAAGGTGTACAGCGCCACCGAGGACCACGACATCAAGTTCCATCAAGTGCACGCAAAGGACAACGGCCGCATCCGGTATCAACGAGTGTGCGAGCTGGACGGCGAGGTCGTGGAATACCGTGACATCGCGCGAGCATTTGAGTCCGACGACGGCCAAATGGTGGTCATCACCGACGACGACCTCTCCACCTTGCCCGAAGAACGCAGCCGCGAGATCGAAGTGCTGGAGTTCGTCCCGGCCAGCGATGTCGATCCCATGCTGTTCGACCGCAGCTACTTCCTGGAGCCGGATTCGAAGTCGTCCAAATCGTATGTGCTGCTGGCGAAAACGCTCGCCGAGACCGACCGGATGGCGATCGTTCACTTCACGCTGCGCAACAAGACGCGCCTGGCGGCGTTGCGCGTCAAGGACTTCGGCAAGCGCGACGTGATGGTGATTCACACGTTGCTGTGGCCCGACGAGATCCGGGATCCCGACTTCCCGGTTCTGGACAAGAAGGTCGACGTCAAGCCCGCGGAACTCAAGATGGCCGGGCAGGTGGTGGAGTCGATGGCCGAGGAGTTCAACCCGGACCGCTACCATGACGACTACCAGGAACAGCTCCACGAACTGATCCAGGCGAAACTCGAAGGCGGCGAGGCGTTTACCACCGAGGAGCAGCCCAAGGACCTGGACGAGACCGAAGACGTCTCCGACCTGCTCGCCAAGCTGGAAGCCAGTGTGAAGGCGCGTTCCGGGGACGGCCAGGCGCCCGCCAAGAAGACTCCGGCGAAGAAGACGAGCGCGAAGAAGGCACCGGCGAAAAAGACGACGGCGAAGAAGACAACCGCCAAGAAGACCCCCTCAAAGGCGGGGTCGAAGTCCTGAACCGTTAGCGCCGCAAGGTTGCGACGAAGCGGAACGCCGCGGCCAGGATGTTGATGACGGCCACGATGATGATGAGCGTCAGCGCCGCACCCCAGATTCGCAGGTAACCGGAATGCTGCGGGTTGGTGAGTTCGGTGTAGATCAACAGCGGCAGCGAAGCCATATTGCCGTTGAAGATGTCCGCGTTGATTGAGCGGCTGTATCCGACGAGCACCAGCACCGGCGCGGTTTCGCCGATAACCCGCGCGACGGCGAGCAAGACACCGGACAAAATTCCGGGCATCGCGATCGGAAACACAATCCGCACAATGGTTTTCCACTTGGGGACACCCAACGCGTAGCTGGCTTCTCGCAGCTCGTCGGGCACCAACCGCAGCATTTCCTCGGTCGAACGCACCACAACCGGCAACATCAGCAACACCAACGCCAACGACACGGCGAACGCGCTCTGCGGGAATCCCAGGGTGGCAATCCACAGGCTGAAAATGAACAGCGCCGCCACGATCGAGGGAACACCGGCAAGCACGTCGACCATGAATGTGGTCACCCGTGCTAACCAGCCGGAACTGTATTCCACGAGAAACACCGCGGTCATCAAGCCGAGCGGCACGGCCAGCACGGCCGCCACCCCGGCCTGAGCCAACGTCCCATACAGCGCGTGGTAGATGCCTCCGGTGAACTCTTCCGGCTGCACTCCGTGCAGGGAGTGCGTCCACCAGCCCGACCGTGTTACGGCGTACCAGCCCCGCGCGATCACCACCGACAGCAGCCACACCAGCGGTACCAGCGCGATAGCGAACGAGGCGAGGAAGAACGTTGTCGCGGCATAGTTTTTAATTCGCCGTTTGGCGCTGAGCGGCCGAAACACCACGGCCTTCACCGGCCGGTTGAGCGTCTCCACCGTCATGCGTTGACCTTCCCGCCGGCGATCGCGCGGGCGGCCGCGTTGACCACGAACGTCAGGACGAACAGCGCGAATCCGGCCGCGATGTAGGCACCCGTCGGCAGCGGCTCGCTGAATTCGGATGCGGCGGAGGCGATCTTGGAAGCGAACGTGTATCCACCGTCGAACAGCGACCAGTTTCCGGGCCGCGCGGCCGAGCGCAAGATGATGAGCACCGCCACGGTTTCACCCAGGGCGCGACCCAACCCCAGCATCGACGCCGCGATGACACCGCTACGCCCGAACGGCAGCACGGTCATCCGTACCACCTCCCACTTGGTCGCCCCGAGCGCCTGCGCCGCCTCGATCTGGATCCGCGGCGTCTGCCGGAACACCTCTCGCGATACCGAGCTGACGATCGGCAGGATCATCACCGACAGCACGATGCCGGCGGTGAAAATGGTGCCGCCGCCGGCCAGGGAAACGTTGCCGTGCTTGAACAGGAACAACCAGCCCAGGTTGCGATTGAGATAGGTCGCGACGGGCTCGAGCTTGGGGGCCAGCACGAAGATGCCCCATAACCCGAAGATGATCGACGGCACCGCGGCCAGCAGGTCGACGATCGCCCCGAACGGACGCGACAACCGTTTCGGCGCGTATTGGGTGAGAAACACTGCGATCCCGACGGCGACGGGCACCGCCAAGACCAGAGCGAACACCGAGCTAAGCACCGTGACCATCAACAAGTCGCGGATACCGAACGCCAAGTGCTGCGCGTGGACGGTGTCGAAAGTTGCGCTGGTGAAGAAATTCGCGTGGTTGGCGCGCAGCGAGGGGATGGCGCGAATCAACAGGAATATCGCGATCAGTGCGATCGCGGCGACGATCATCGAGCCCGCGGCCGCGGCGACGGACTTGAACAGCCGGTCACCGCGCCGCGCCTTGCGCGGATCGATCGCCGTCAGCGCAGGTTTCGCCCCGAGGGGGGTGGCAAGTGTTTCTCGGGCCATCAATCCCCGATCACGCGATGGCGTTGACCGAAGCCGACAACCTCGACTTGAACGCGTCCGGGATCGGAATATATCCGTTGTCCCCCAAGCCATTCTGTCCGCCGCCGATGGTGCTCTGCAGGAACGCCTTTACGGCCGTACCGACCTGGGGGTCGGGATACTTGGAGCAGACAATCTCATAGGTAGCCAGCACGATCGGATAGGAGCCGGGCTGCGTCGGCTTGTAGAACGAGAGCGTGTCGAGCACCAGGTCGTTACCCTGACCTTTGATGGTGGCCCCGGCGATCGTCTTGCCCACCGAGTCGGTGCTGATGGCTACCGCATCCGGGCCGGCCGACGTCACGATCTTTGCGATGTTCAGTTTTTGCGCCGTGGCGAAGGACCATTCGTTGTAGGTGATCGACCCTTCGGTGGCTTTGATTGCCGCCGAGGTGCCGTCGTTGCCCTTCGCACCCTCGCCGATACCGCCGTTGAACGTCTTCCCGGCGCCCTTGCCCCACGCGCCGTTGGACGCGGCGTCGAGATACTTCTGGAAGTTGTCGGTGGTCCCGGACTGGTCGTTGCGGAACACGACGTGAATCGGCTCGGCGGGCAGGTTGACGCCGGCGTTCAGACCGGCGATCGCGGGATCGTTCCAGGTGGTGATCGCGCCGTTGAAGATCCTCGCCGCCGTCGGCCCGTCCAGGCTCAGCGAAGTCAGGCCCTTGACGTTGTAGGTGATCGCGATCGGGCCGAACACCACCGGCAGGTTCCACGCCGGTGAGCCACAACGCTGCTGCGCGGCGGCGTATTCATTCGGCGCCAGCGGTGAGTCCGACCCACCGAAATCGGTTTGATTGCCGGTGAATTCGCTGATCCCCGCGCCCGAACCATTGGCCGTGTAGTTCAGCGTCTGACCCGGGCAGGTCTGTTCGAATGCGTTGACGAAGCGGGTCATCGCATTGGCCTGGGCAGTCGACCCGCTGGCCTTCAGCGTCTTCTTCCCGCCGCAGGCCACACTCGCCGACGACGTGGCGCTCGTTGCGCTTCCGCCGGTGGCGTTGTTGTCACTGCCGCACGCCGACAACACCAGCGCGCCGGCGGTCAGAACGCTCAGGATGGCGCCAAATCGATTGGGCTTCAATTCAGTTCCTTCAGAAGAGTAACGGTGTGTGGGTCGCCGCCGCTCTTAGCCGCGGACAGCCGACCTGCTGTCTTCCTCGCAGCCATGAAGCTAACAGTAACAAGGTTAACGTTCGGCGAATTTTGCTCGCCGTCATCGTGGGCACCGCCGGTCGAGCGAATTTAAGCCAACAGCCGCCGGCCTGCTGAGGCCCGACGTGGCCGCCGTCACACTCACAGCGCCCGTATGTCAAACTAGAACCTGTTTCAGAAATGCCGCTAATCGAGACGGCGCGGCTTGCTACCGTCTCATCCGATAACTCAAAAAGAGAGGCCGCAATGATCCTTGACAGGTTCCGTCTCGATGACAAAGTCGCCGTCATCACTGGTGGCGGCCGTGGCCTCGGCGCGGCCATGGCACTGGCTTTTGCCGAAGCCGGCGCCGATGTCCTCATCGCCTCGCGTACGCAATCTCAACTAGATGCCGTCGCAGAACAGGTCCGCGCCACCGGCCGGCGGGCGCACACAGTGGCCGCCGATCTGGCCCATCCCGAGGCAACCGCGCAGCTGGCCGGTGCGGCCGTCGAGGCCTTCGGGAAGCTCGACATCGTCGTCAACAACGTCGGCGGGACCATGCCCAACACGTTGCTGACCACTCCGACCAAGGACCTCAAGGACGCGTTCACCTTCAACGTCGCCACCGCCCACGCCCTGACGGTCGCGGCGGTGCCGTTGATGCTGGAGCACTCCGGTGGCGGCAGCATCATCAACATCACCTCGACCATGGGCAGGCTGGCCGGACGCGGCTTCGCCGCCTACGGCACCGCCAAGGCGGCGCTGTCGCACTACACCCGGCTGGCCGCGCTGGACCTCTGCCCGCGCATCCGGGTCAACGCCATCGCGCCGGGATCGATCCTGACCTCCGCGCTGGACGTGGTGGCCTCCAACGACGAGCTGCGCGAGCCGATGGAGAAGGTGACGCCGATGCGCCGCCTCGGCGATCCCGTCGACATTGCCGCTGCCGCAGTGTATTTGGCTTCCCCGGCCGGCAGCTTCCTGACCGGCAAAACGCTAGAGGTCGACGGTGGCCTCACCTTCCCGAACCTCGACATCCCCGTCCCGGACCTGTGAGGAGCCACTGATGGCCATACCCGTCGTTCAACTGGGCACCGGCAACGTCGGCATCCACGCGCTGCGCGCCCTGATCACCAACCCCGAGTTCGAGCTCACCGGTGTCTGGGTCTCATCGGATGCCAAGGCGGGCAAGGACGCGGCAGAGCTTGCCGGGCTTGCGGATTCGACCGGCGTGTTAGCCAGCACCGACCTGGACGCCGTCCTCGCCACCGGGCCGCAATGCGCGGTGTACAACGCGCTGGCCGACAACCGGCTGCCCGAGGCGCTGGAGGACTACCGGCGCGTCCTGGCGGCCGGGATCAACATCGTCGGCAGCGGCCCAGTGTTTTTGCAATACCCGTGGCAGGTGATCCCCGAGGATCTCATCAAACCCTTGGAAGACGCAGCGCGCGAAGGGAATTCGAGCCTGTACGTCAACGGGATCGACCCGGGTTTCGCGAACGATCTGGTGCCACTGGCATTGGCCGGGACCTGTCAGAGCATTCAACAGATTCGCTGCATGGAGATCGTCGACTACGCCACCTACGACAGCGCCGCGGTCATGTTCGACGTCATGGGGTTCGGAAAGCCGATGGACGACATCCCCATGCTGCTGCAGCCCGGCGTGCTGAGCTTGGCGTGGGGATCGGTAATCCGGCAATTGGCTGCGGGCCTGGGTGTTTCGCTCGACGAGGTCACCCAGACGTACATTCGCGAGCCGGCTCCCGAAGACTTCGACATCGCGTCGGGCCACATCCCCAAAGGCAGCGCCGCGGCGCTGCGCTTCGAGGTGTTCGGAATGGTCAACGGCGACCCTGTCGTCGTCGTGGAACACGTCACCCGATTGCGAGAGGATTTGTGCCCCGACTGGCCACAGCCGGCCCAGGAAGGCGGTTCCTATCGCATTGAGGTCACCGGCGAGCCGTCCTATGCCATGGACATCTGCCTGAGCAGCCCCAACGGCGATCACAACCACGCCGGACTGGTCGCAACCGCCATGCGGGTAGTCAATGCGATCCCGGCGGTGGTGGCCGCGCCGCCCGGCATCGTCACGACGCTCGACCTGCCCCTGATCACCGGCCGGGGCCTGTACGTCCCGGGGTGAAGCCGCATTAACAATTAGCTAAGTGTTCGGCTAACCTCACTTTTATATTCGGGTAAGTGAAGTGAGGGTCGATCCGTTGGCGCAAGGCACCCAGGCCTCGCTCAAGACGAGCTGGTATTTGCTCGGTCCTGCGTTCGTCGCCGCCATCGCCTACGTCGATCCCGGAAACGTCGCGGCCAACGTCAGCGCCGGCACCCAATTCGGCTACCTCCTGTTGTGGGTCATCGTCGCGGCCAATGTGATGGCCGGCCTGGTGCAGTATCTGTCGGCGAAACTCGGGCTGGTGACGGGACATTCGCTGCCCGAGGCAATCGGCACGCGGATGAGCCGTCCGCTCCGGCTCACTTTCTGGGCGCAAGCCGAAATCGTGGCAATGGCAACCGATGTGGCCGAAGTCATCGGTGGCGCAATAGCCTTGCGCATCCTGTTCGGTTTGCCGCTACCGCTCGGCGGGGTGATCACCGGAGTCATTTCGCTGCTGCTGCTGACGATCAGGGATCGCCGCGGGCAGCTTCTGTTCGAACGCGTCATCACGGGCTTGCTGCTCGTCATCGCCGTCGGATTCGCGGCCAGTTTCTTCGTGGCCACGCCGCCACCCGAAGCCGTCATCAGCGGATTGGTGCCTCGTTTCCGTGGCACCGAAAGCGTGCTGCTGGCCGCGGCGATCTTGGGCGCCACCGTGATGCCGCATGCGGTGTACCTGCACTCGGGTCTGGCCCTGGACCGGCACGGGCATCCCGAGGCGGGCCAACACCGACGCTGGCTGCTCCGCGTCACCCGGGTGGACGTCGTGCTGGCCATGGCGGTGGCCGGGACGGTGAACGCGGCGATGCTGCTGGTCGCCGCCATCAACCTGCAGGGCCGCGAAACCACCGGCTCCATCGAGGGTGCGTACGCCGCGGTCCATAACACGTTAGGCGTGGCGATCGCGGTGCTGTTCGCCATCGGATTGCTGGCGTCCGGGTTGGCGTCGGCATCGGTGGGCGCCTACGCCGGCGCCATGATCATGCAGGGATTGCTGCACCGCTCGATCCCCATGCTGGTGCGGCGATTGATCACGCTGTGCCCGGCCGTGGCGATCCTGGCGTTCGGTGTCGATCCCACGCGAACCCTGGTGCTCTCGCAGGTCGTGCTGTCCTTCGGCATCCCGTTCGCTGTGCTTCCGCTCATCCGGTTGACCAGCAATCGCACGCTGATGGGTACCGACGCCAACCACCCCGTCACGACGGCTATTGGCTGGACGGTCGGAGTAATGATCAGCGCGCTTAACATCGCGCTGATTTGGCTGACGTTGACCGGCTGAGCATCCGCGCAAGGTTGTCTCGCGGACGACCTGCCTAGATATGCACTCCGGATCCGGCCGTGAGGCCCGTTTCATTCATGTGTCCCCATCCGCCCCCGGCGCCGCTACGAAAACGTCTTCAAAAAAATGGTCCGAGTCCCCTCCGGTGCTTCCTCCTACCTATGACAACGGCCCACCCGGGGCCGAGACCTACACAAAGGAGCACCTGATGACAACCGACCACGACTTCGATCCAACCGCACTTGCACCACGCGGCGAAGAACCCACCGCGGCGTACGCCTGGGCGTCAAGCCCGCTCGGCGACCCGACCGATTCGGCCTCACACCTTCCGTCAGAGCACGAGTTTCCGCTTGCGCCCGACCAGATCGCCCCCGAGCCCAAGCCGAAGTCCATCAACAAGACGATGGTGGCCGCCGGCTTGATCGGCCTGATCAGTGCGGGCACCGCGCTCGGAATCGCCCTGTTAGGCGGCTCCTCGCAGCCGCAGCACGTCGCGGTCGCGTCGGGTTCCAGCGCGGTGCCTGCCGCGGCTCCCGCATCGGTCGCACCGGCACCGGTGGTCGTCGCCGCGCCCGATGGCGGCCAGCTCTCGATTGCGCCCGCCGGCCAGCAGCTGGGTGCTGCGACCGCTGCGGCCGTAGCCGTGCAACGACACCGCGACGTCGAC
>NZ_MBES01000003.1 GCF_001954195.1 Mycobacterium sp. IS-1264
TCCGCAACGTCGTCGGGGTGCGCGGGGCCAGCCTGGCTTGGGTGCTGGCCGCCTACGGTGTCGCGGGCCTGCTGTCGGTGCCGTTGGCCGCGCGGCCGACCGACCGCCGGCCCCGGGGCGCCATCATCCTGTGCATGGCCGGGCTGACCGCCGCGTTCGTGGTGCTGACCGCGCTGGCCTTCACCGGCCGCACCTCGGTGGCGACGGCGGTGATCGGTACCGCCGCGATCGTGCTGTGGGGCGCGATGGCCACGGCGGTGTCGCCGATGATGCAATCCGCGGCCATGCGCAACGGCGCCGACGATCCCGACGGCGCATCGGGTCTGTACGTGACGGCGTTCCAGGTCGGCATCATGGCCGGCTCGCTGGCGGGCGGGTTGTTGTACGAGCGCAGCGTCGCGCTGATGCTGACGGCTTCGGCCGCGTTGATGGGTGTCGCGCTGGCCGGTATCGCGGTCTACCGGCATATGCTGGATGTGCCGCCGGCAAGCTCACGCGATTCATAACTCAGCAGCTCAAAGGCCCCGAGTTGCTTTCCGGGGCGGTCCTGTCGGGTCGCGGATTAGGTAGCTGGGCACGGCCCTATGCGACACTGGGTCGCAGACCTGACTGGAGGGATGCATATGCCGAGCTGGACGACGAGCTCGACGAGGAGGGGCCTGTTCGCGGCCCTTGCAGCCGGATTCGCCGCTCTGCTGGTGCTGGGCGCCGGCCCCGCTTTGGCGGATCCGGACCCGCCCCCCGGCGACCCCGGTGTGGTCGCCGCGCCCGCGGGCCCGCCCGCGCCGCCGCCGTTGGTGGCGCCTCCGCCGCCCGG
>NZ_MBES01000004.1 GCF_001954195.1 Mycobacterium sp. IS-1264
AAGTCGGCCTCTCGAATGAACCGCTCTCGAAAACTTGGGTCGGCGGAGACATCGGCGCGCAAAACCTTCAGCGCTTCCAGCCTGGGCAACCGCGGATGTCGAGCCAAATAGACCTCACCCATTCCGCCGCTGCCCAACAGCCGCACCACGGTGAACCCGGCGAAATCCGCCCCTTCCTCTAGCGGCATGCGCCGCATACTACAAGCGCAGCGGCTGACCAGTGACACTCCGACAAAAACAGCGTCGACTCGGGATAGTGCGTAGCGGTGCATTCTTGAACAACCGGCGATGGGCGTCGTTAACATTTGCGCATGCCGTTGATGAGCGGTGCCTCGTTCGCCGGCTACACCATCGTGTCGCTATTAGGGACCGGTGCGATGGGTGATGTCTACCTCGCTCAGCACCCACGGTTGCCGCGGCGGGACGCCCTCAAGATTCTGAACGACCAGCTATCCAGTCAACCCGACTACCGGGATCGGTTCATCAGGGAGGCCGACTTGGCGTCGTCGCTGTGGCATCCACACATCGTTGAGGTGTATGACCGGGGCGAATTCGAGGGTGATTTGTGGATCGCGATGCGCTACGTCGACGGGTTCGATACCCGTCGAGTGCTTCGGGAAAGCTGTCCGTCCGGAATGCCGGCTGCCGATGCGCGGACCGTAATTGCCGGCGTCGCCAGCGCGCTGGATTATGCCCACCAGAAAGGCCTGCTGCACCGCGATGTCAAGCCGGCCAATATCCTGCTGACCCGTCCACAGGGCGGAAAGCAACGTATCTTGTTGACCGACTTCGGCATTGCCCGCAATCGGGACGAGATCAGTGGTCTTACACAGACAAACATGACCGTTGGTACGGCCGCCTACGCAGCGCCCGAACAGTTGATGGGCGGCCACATCGATGGACGGGCCGATCAGTACGCCCTAGCCGCCACCGCGTATCACCTCCTTACCGGCGTGCCGGTGTTCCCCAACACCAATGCGGTCGCTGTGATCAGCGCGCACCTCACG
>NZ_MBES01000005.1 GCF_001954195.1 Mycobacterium sp. IS-1264
ACCGACGTCGCTCCGAATCGGCTGGCCGCCGCGCAGGAGGCCGGCAAGCAGTTCGCCGACCAGCTGACGCCGGCCATCAACCTCGGGTTGGTGGAATTCGCGGCGAACGCCTCGCTGCTGGTCGCGCCGACGACGAACCGCGACGCGGTGAAGGCGGCGATCGACAGCCTCAAGCCCGCCCCGAAAACCGCGACGGGAGAAGGCCTCTTCACCGCGTTGCAGGCGATCGCCACGGTCGGCTCTGTGATGGGAGGCGGCGAAGGTCCGCCGCCGGCGCGGATCGTGCTGGAATCGGACGGCGCCGAAAACGTGCCGTTGGATCCCAACGCGCCGCAGGGAGCGTTCACCGCCGCGCGGGCCGCCAAGGACCAGGGCGTGCAGATATCGACCATCTCGTTCGGCACGCCGTACGGCACCGTCGAGTTCGAGGGCGCCAGCATTCCCGTCCCGGTTGACGACCGGACGCTGCAGAAAATCTGCGAGATCACCGACGGCCAGGCGTTCCATGCCGACAGCCTGGAATCGCTCAAGAACGTCTATACGACGCTGCAGCACCAGATCGGCTACGAAACCGTGAAGGGTGACGCGAGCCTGGCGTGGATGCTGCTCGGTGCGTTCGTGATGGCCGGCGCGGTATTGGCGGGCCTGTTCCTGAATCGCCGGCTGCCCGCCTGAGCGATCAGGTGGGAAGTCTTCGGTTGATCAGCAGCGCCAGAGCCGTCGCCACCAGCGCGACGACGACCCCGAGGCGCAGCCAGCCCGCACTGCCCGGTCCGGGCACCGTGCGATACCCGATCTCGTTCTCGATGGCGTCGTAGTCCTTGTTGAGCTGCTCGAGATTGGTGGCGGTGTAGGACTGCCCGCCGGAAAGCTGGGCGATCTTCTTCATCTGGTCCGTTGAGACGGGCACATTCACCCGCTGGCCGTCCATCTCGATGCTGCCGGTCTTGGTGCCGAACGTGATCGTGGAGATGGGCACCCCTTGATCCTTCGCCAGGCGCGACGCGGTGTAGACGCCGTCGCGTGGGTCGCTGGGATTTTGCGGCTTGTTCTCCCCGCCGTCCGACAGCAGCACGATGCGCGCGGGCGGCGGCTTGTCCCCACCCTGAACGGCCGACGCGCTGATCGCGTGCAGGGCGGTGAAGATCGCCTGGCCCGTCGCCGTGCTGTCGGCGAACTCGAGCTTCTTCAGGGCCTCGATGGTCGCCTGATGTTGCGGGGTCGGCGGCACCAGCAGGTACGGGACGCCCGCGAAGCCGACGAGCCCGAGATTGATGCCCGGCGTCAGCTGGCTCGCGAATTGGCTGGCCGCCTGCTCGGCGGCCTTGAGGCGGTTGGGCTCGACGTCGGTTGCCCGCATGGACTGCGACATGTCGATCACCAGCATGATCACCGCGCGGTTGCGTGGTATGCGCATGTCGTGCGTGGGGGTGGCCAGCGCGATCGTCAGCAAGAACAGGCAGAGCAGCGACACCGCGATCGGCAGATGCCGCCAGATCGACTGCGGCACCTCCGCCTCGGTGTACCGGCGCAGCCGCTGCCGGCGGCGGGCCTGAACGACGACGTAGAGCGCGAGTAAGGCCAGCGGGACCAAAGCGAACAGCAACATCGCCGGGCGCTGGAACCCATACAGCGGTAAGGGGCCGATTCCGGGAAGCGACACTCGGCTCACACCTTCCCGTCGGGGCCGCCACTGAATCACCGGCGGACGCTGCCGCCAGTAAAGAGGAGACTTGACTACCCGTCAAACGCTCGTGGACAGCGTGGCCCGCAGGATATCGGCGAACTCGCCTGGTGCCGAGATGAATCCGCCGTGATCGCCGGGAAACTCGATCGGCTGTACTCCGAGGAGTTCGGCCAGCGCAATACTTGTCCGGTACGTGATCAGGCCGCCGGACTCGGCGCCGATCCCGACGACTACCCGCGCCGGGCCGCGGGTGAGGGCAGCGATGTCGGGCCGGTAGGCGGCGGTGCCCCGCAGTTCGTGGGTGATGAACCGGGTGCCATCGGCCAGCTGCTGCGGTGGCGGTTCGGCTGCGACCGGGGCGCCCTGGGCGTCGCCACCGCCGGCCTGGAAGCCCGCGTTCACCATGAACTTCGTCATCGCGGCGGCCAGCCCGTCGCGGTGGAAGGTGTCGATGATGTCTTCGGTGTTGGCGCGCTGCTGGGCGGCGTCGGGCAGCAGCTCCAGCAACGGTGGCTCGTGCGCGACGAGCGTGCCGACACGGGTGGGGTGGCGAGTCACGAGTGCCAACCCGGTGAGCGCGCCGCCGGACGACCCCATCACGTC
The DNA here is from genome assembly GCF_001954195.1 of Mycobacterium sp. IS-1264. GTDB lineage: Bacteria > Actinomycetota > Actinomycetes > Mycobacteriales > Mycobacteriaceae > Mycobacterium. Next base: position 2,291 of record NZ_MBES01000005.1, read on the forward strand.
GGCCCGATCCGCACCGAGGTCGTCGAGAATTGCCGCGACGTCGTCCGCGCGTAGGTCGGGCGTGGAATCTTGGGCCGGGTCATCGACGGGGCTGCCGGAGATTCCACGCGGGTCGGTGGTGACGACGGTGTGGTCGCCTGCCAGCGCTTCGGCGAGCGGCGCGAAGTCCGCGGCGGGCATCGGCGAGCCGAGTATCACCAGCAGCGGACCCGCGCCGCGCACCTCGTAGTGCAGCCGGGCTCCGGGTACGACGAGCGAGTGGGTGGTCATCGAGTGGGTGGTCATGTAGGGAAGACTCGGCTCGACGGCCGAATTCACCGCTGTTCGCGCCGCTATTCTCGACGCAGCCGCCCCTCCACGAATTGCTCGAGCTTCTCCCACTCCCGCACCGCGGCGGAATACGGGCCCGCGGGCTTGCCGACCGAGCCGGGCTCGAGCACGTACGCCACCAGTTTGCCCAGCGGTCGACCCGTCGCGAGGGCCTTGTCGACCGTGCCCTCCTCGGAGTAGTCGCCGATGTCGCGGAGCAGCTCGACGGCCAGGTCGAGCTGGTCACGGTCCACGGCGTCGGGCCCGTCGGCGAAGTCGTCGGCCAGGCCGCTGAGCACGTAGATGTTCTCGTCGGTGACGTCGACCGCCAACGAGCCGTCAGTCGCGGCGGTGCGGATGTCGTCGTAGGTGCTCAGGTCGGACAAGTCGTGGTCGTGCTCGTCGGCGAGGTAGCGCGCCAGCGCCCGCTCGGAGCCGAACACGCTGATGCGCCCGTTGCGGCCCAGGAAGATCGGGCGATCGTCCAGGTAGCAGCGCAGCGTGTAGAACGTCCCGGAACTCGTCATGATCCGAATCGGGTCGATACCCACCTGCGCCCAGAAGTCCTTGTCGCTGCCCAGCACCACGGTGTCGCCGGCCGCGCGGGGCTCCTCCTCGTCCTCGGGTTCGTCTGTGTCGTCGCTGGCTTCGGACCCTTCGTCGTCCTCGGGCTCCTCGACGACGTCCTCGTCGGAGGCCTCGTCGGCGTCTTCGTCCTCGTCTTCTTCGAGCTCCTCGGCCAGTTCGTCGGCGGCCTTCGCCGACAGCTTCTCGTCGACCTCCGGCGTGCTGACGACGTCGTCGATCGCGCTGAGCACGTCGTCCCAGCTGCGCCCGATGATCTCGGCGATCGCATCCCAGCGCTTGGTGCCGGCCTTGCCGGTGAAGTTGTCGATCCCGCCGGACACCGTGCCGAGGCTGGGATTGCCGTTGAAGAACTTCGCCACCGCCGGCAGCTCGCACACCGACCCGATGGACGACACGATGGCCAGCGTGCCCGCCAGCGCGGCCACCGACTCCTCGGTCGGTTTCTCCGACACCAACTCCTCGACGGCGACCAGGTCGAATCGCTTGTCCTTGGCGGGGTCGAGGGTGCGCGCGTGGGCGCTGGTCAGCTCCTTCCACGCGGGGTGGTCGGCCAGATCGTTGTCGGAGTCCGAACGCACGAATGCGACCAGGTTGGAAACGGTCTCGAAGGCATAGAGGTCATCGTCTTTGCCCAGGAACGCCTCCCACTCGTCGCCGGCATCGCGCCAGCGGGGTGCCCACACGGTGTAGCGGTCACCGGCGGACAGGCTCAGGCGGATGGGCACGAGGTCAGCAGCCATGCGGCACACAATAGCGACGGCCGGCGTGCGTGCCGGGGCCGGTGTCGGGCCCGGTGGCGGCGGATGGCCTTTAGGGTGCCCAGATGGTCGCGATCGGGGGCGCGTTGGCCGCGTTACCCGTCTTCGGCAGCCCGTACATCTGTTCCAGGGTGGAAAGCACGTTGTAGTGGCTGATCTGCTCGGGGTAGTTGCCGGGCTGCACATGCGCGCCGTAGATCACCGTCGGGATCTGGTTGCGCGGACCGCCGTCGTCCTCGTCCCACGTGACGATCAGCAGGCTGTTGTTGGCCAGCGCCCAGTTGGCGTAGCCGGACAGCTGGCGGTTCAGCCAGGTGTCGGCCTGCCCGATCGAGCCGTCGTGCATGTTGTTGTCGTTGTTGGGAATGACGAACGACACGGTCGGCAGGCTGGCGTAGTTGCCCATCGGGAACGCGGAGAACGGCACCGAGTTCTGCGGCGGCACATTGGTGAAATCGGCCCACGGCACATGCTTGCGCGCGTACTTGCCGGCGCTGCACGCGGGCGAACCGACCGCGGGCAGGTCCTCGGCAAAACCGACGAATGTGTATCCGGCGGCGAGCAATTCGGAGCCTAGGTTAGGGGCATTGCCCCCATTGACGGGGCACGCGTTGCTGGTCACTCCGAGAGTGCTTCCGGCGAAGAGCGCCAAGTAGTTTGGCTGACTGGGATGTGTTTCGGCGAACGACTGGGTCATGTTCGCGCCGTGAGTGGCCAGCGCGGTGATGAAGGGCGTCTGCGGGCTGCCGATGATGTGTGCTTGAGAACGGTTCTCTTCCACCACGATTACCACGTGCGCGGGCCGGGGCAGCTCGGCGGCGGCCAGGCCCACCCGGGGAGTCGGCGGAATGGCCGCCAGACCCATCAGCATGACCGCGCCGGCCATTCCGAGGATGCGATATGCCCAGTCGATCAGCGTTCTCGGACTTCGAATTTCGCGCGACACCCCGGGAGTATATGAACGGGTCACCGACATTGACGGGACGCACGCACGCGTGTCAACGGGCCATTGCACAAAAGAGGTATATACGCTCGAATTCCATGGATGTCCGCGTCATCGACCACCCCCTGGCCGCCGCCAGGCTGAGCACGCTGCGCGACGAACGCACCGACACCGCGGGTTTTCGGGCCGCGCTGCGCGATCTGACGGCGATGCTCGTCTACGAGGCCACCCGCGACGCTGGCCGCGAGACATTCGCGATCCGCACCCCGCTAGCCGAGACGCTGGGTGTGCGGCTGGCCAACCCGCCGCTGCTGGTGCCCGTGCTGCGCGCCGGGCTGGGCATGGTCGACCAGGCGCTGGAGCTGCTGCCTGAGGCCAGGGTGGGTTTCGTCGGCGTCGCCCGCGACGAGGAAACCCACCAGGCGAGCGGATATATGGAATCGCTGCCCGACGACCTGAGCGCGCTGCCGGTGATGGTGCTGGACCCGATGCTGGCCACCGGCGGATCGCTGAAACACGCCGTCGGCCTGCTGCAGAGCCGCGGCGCGGCGGACATCACCGTGCTGTGCGTGGTGGCCGCGCCGGAAGGCATTGCGGCGCTTGGCAAAGCGGCGCCGGACGCGCGGCTGTTCACCGTGGCCGTCGACGACGGGCTCAACGAGATCGCCTATATCGTGCCGGGTCTCGGCGACGCTGGGGACCGGCAGTACGGGCCGCGCTAGCTACCAGGCTTGCACCGCGGACACCAGCTCGTCGCGTAACCCGGCCGCCCGTTCGCGGGCACGATGCAGGCCGTCGGCCACCGCGCAGCGAATCTCCAAGTAGCACTTCAGTTTCGGTTCGGTTCCCGAGGGCCGCACCACCACCCGGGCCGACGCCTCGTCGTCCCCGCCGGCGAAGATCAGCGCGTCACGGATGTCGGTCATGGTCGCCGGGAAGCGCGCCAGCCGTTGCGGCGGTGAGGCCCGCAGCGCCCCCATCAAGGCGGCGGCCTCGTCGGCGTCGGCGACCCGGCGCGACACCGCCGCGACGTCGTGGACGCCGTGGCGCAGGGCGAGCTCGTCGAGCCGATCGGACACCGAGCGACCCTGCGCTTTGAGCGCGGCCACCAGATCGCACACCAACACCGCGGCGCTGATGCCGTCTTTGTCACGCACCGCGGCGGGGTCGACGCAGTGGCCGATCGCCTCCTCGTAGGCATACACCAGGGCGCCGGGCTGGTCCGCGTCGGCGCGCGCCAACCATTTGAAGCCGGTGAGGGTTTCGACGTGGACCGCGCCGTAGTGCGCGGCGATGGCCGCCAGCATCCGCGACGACACCACCGTGCTGGCCACCACCGCGGTCGCGGGTCGCTCGTTCGACAGGATGTAATCGCCCAGCAGCCAACCGGTTTCGTCGCCGGAGAGCATCCGCCACCCCGGTGCGGTCGGGATGCCCACCGCGCACCGGTCCGCGTCGGGATCCAGCGCGATCGCGACGTCGGCGTGGGTGTCCGCGGCCAGCGTGAGCAGCGCGTCCGCGGCGCCGGGCTCCTCGGGGTTCGGGAACGCGACGGTGGGGAAGTCGGGGTCGGGTGCGAACTGGGCGCCGACGGTGTGCACCTGCTCGAACCCGGCGCGGTGCAGTGTGTCCACGGCGACGGCACCGCCGACCCCGTGCAGCGGGGTGAGGGCAACGCGCACCGGGCCGGTCGATCGCCGCACGCCGGCCGCCCGCTCGATGTAGCGCTCGACGAGGTCGGTATCGGCGGGTTCGACGGGTCGACGGCCGATCCGGTCGGCGAAAGGGGCTGCGGCCATTGCGGTTTCGATCTGACGGTCGGTCGGTGAGACGATCTGGATGCCGCCGTCGAAGTACACCTTGTAGCCGTTGTCGGTGCGCGGATTGTGCGATGCCGTGATCTGTATCCCCGCGGCGGCGCCGGTGTGGCGCACGGCGAAGGCGACCACCGGCGTCGGCACCGGACCGGGCAGCAGCAGCACCGAAAAGCCCTCGGCGGCAAGCACTTCGGCCGTCACGGTGGCGAAGATCGCCGAGCCGTGCCGGGCGTCGCGCCCCACCACCACCAGGGAACCGGCACGCCCACGATCCGTGAGCACTCGCGCCACCGCCCACGTTGCGCGCGACACCACCGCCACGTTCATCGCGTCGGGGCCCGCGCGCACCGGACCGCGCAATCCCGCGGTGCCGAAGGTCAGCGGTCGGGCGAAGCGCGCCGCACGCTCGTCGGGACCGCAGGCGGCGAGCTCGGCGGCCGTCGTCGGGTCCGGGTCGTGCGCGATCCACTCCTCGGGCGTCATGCGCTCTAAAACCGGGCTATGACGTCCGCCAGCAGGGCGCCCATCCGGCCCGCGGACGCGTCCCCCGCGGCGACCACGTCGGCGTGCCGCAGCGGCGCGGGCGTGAGACCCGCGGCCAGGTTCGTCACCAGGGAGATGCCCAGCACCTCCGCGCCGGCGGCCCGGGCCGCGATGGTCTCGTGCACCGTCGACATGCCCACCAGGTCGGCGCCGAGGGTGCGCAGCATCCGGATCTCCGCCGGCGTCTCGTAGTGCGGCCCCGGCAGGCCCGCGTACACGCCTTCGGTCAGCTGCGGGTCGCTGTCGCGGGCGAGCTTGCGCAGCCGCGGCGCATACGCGTCGGTCAGGTCCACAAACTGCGCGCCGACCAGCGGCGAACGCCCGGTCAGGTTCAGGTGGTCGCTGATCAGCACCGGCTCGCCGACCCGCATCTCGGGGCGCAGCGCGCCGGCGGCGTTGGTCAGTACGACGATGCGCGCCCCGGCCGCACAGGCGGCCCGCACCGGGTGCACGACGTGGGCCAGGTCGTGTCCTTCGTACGCGTGCACCCGGCCGGCCAGCACCAGCACCCGGTGCTCGCCGATGCGCACCGACATGAGCTCGCCGGTGTGGCCGACCGCGCGCGGCGGCGCGAACCCCGGCAGGTCGGCCTGGGGCAGCACGACGGTTGGGGAGCCCAGCGCGGCGACCGCCGGCGCCCATCCGGAGCCCAGCACCACGGCGACGTCGTGCTCGCCGATCCCGGTGCGCTCGGCGATGGCCTGTGCGGCTAGTCGCGCGAGTTGCTCGGGCGCGGGCGGGGATTCGGCCACAGTCGGGCAGCTTAGCCCGGTGACGCCTCACACGGCGGTTGTCAGCGGTCTATGTCAGGATCTGCCGTATGCGTCTCCGTACCTGGCCGGTTATCGGCCTCGTCGTCGCCGTCGGCCTGTCGGTGGCAATGCTCGCGAGCGGCCCCGCTCCGACAGCGCGAGCAGGGTGTCCCGACGTCCAACTGATCTTCATCCGCGGTACCGCCGAACCGCCCGGCCTGGGGGCCGTGGGCGATGCGCTCTTCGCCGCGCTGCAGCCCGCCCTCGGCTCGCGCAGCGTCGACTCGTACGCGGTGAACTATCCGGCCAGCTACAACTTTTTGACCACCGCCGACGGCGCCAACGACGCGCGCGATCACATCGCGGCGATGGCCGACCAATGCCCGGCCACTCGGCTGGTGCTCGGCGGCTTCTCGCAGGGCGCCGCCGCGGTCTCGATGCTGGCGGGGGTGCCGCCCGTCGGCCAGCGCATCGGCAACTTCGGATCCGCTCCCGCGCTGGATCCCGGCCTGGTGGGGAAGGTGCGAGCGGTTGCGGTGTTCGGCAATCCGGGCAACCGCTTCAACACACCCCTGTCGACGACGGGCGCGTGGGCCGGCCGGGCGATCGACCTGTGCAGTGACGGCGACCCCGTCTGCGTCGTCGGCGGTCGCGACCGGGATGCGCACCACGTCTACGAGGTGCCGCCCTATCCCGGCCAGGCGGCGGCGTTCATCGCCGGACTGGTGTAGCCCTCGGATCCTCGGGCCGTCGTGGCCGGGTGAGATACTGCGAGAATGCCCGCAGCACCCGCATTAGCCAACGTCGAGGACGTGGTGCGGCGTCGCGGATCCGACCTGGTCGAGCTGTCCCACGCCATCCACGCCGAGCCCGAGCTGGCGTTCGCCGAGCATCGCAGCTGCGCCAAGGCGCAGACACTGGTCGCCGAGCGTGGTTTCCAGATCACCGCGCGGCCCGGAGGTTTGGAGACGGCCTTTCGCGCCGACTTCGGCAGCGGACCGCTGGTGGTCGGGATCTGCGCCGAGTACGACGCGCTGCCCGAGATCGGGCACGCGTGCGGGCACAACATCATCGCGGCCTCGGCGGTGGGGACCGCGCTGGCGCTGGCCGAGGTGGCCGACGAGCTGGGCCTGACGGTGTCGCTGCTGGGAACTCCCGCCGAGGAGGCCGGCGGCGGCAAGGAGCTGCTGCTGCAAGCCGGGGTGTTCGACGACGTCGCGGTCGCGGTGATGGTGCATCCGGGGCCGGCCGACATCGCCGGGGCCCGCTCGCTGGCGCTGTCCGAAGCGGTCGTCGACTACCGCGGCAAGGAATCCCATGCCGCCGTCGCGCCGCACCTGGGGATCAACGCCGCCGACGCCGTCACCGTCGCGCAGGTCGCCGTCGGGCTGCTGCGCCAACAACTGGCACCGGGGCAGCTGGTGCACGGGATCGTCACCAACGGCGGACAGGCCGTCAACGTCATCCCCGGCCATGCGACGTTGCAGTACGCGATGCGGGCGGTCGAATCGGATTCGCTGCGAGAGCTGGAGGGCCGGATGTTCGCGTGCTTTTCCGCGGGCGCGCTGGCCACCGGCTGCGAATACGAAATCAACCAGCCCGCACCGCCGTACGCCGAGCTCAAACCCGACCGATGGCTGGCGGGCGTCTTCCGCGACGAGATGCGCCGGCTGGGCCGCAACCCGGTCGGCCCCGAGATCGAGGACGCGCTGCCGATGGGCAGCACCGACATGGGCAACGTGACGCAGGTGTTGCCCGGGATCCACCCGATCATCGGCGTCGACGCCGGTGGCGCCACGGTTCACCAGCGCGCCTTTGCCGCCGCGGCCGCCGGTCCCAGCGCCGATCGTGCGGTTGTCGACGGCGCAATCATGTTGGCGCGCACCGTCGTTCACCTCGCCGAGTCGCCCGATGAACGCGACCGGGTGCTCGCGGCGCGGGAGAGACGGGCGGCGTCATGAGCCTGGTCGACACCGCCGAGTCGTGGCTGGCCGCACACCACGAAGACCTGATCGAGTGGCGCCGCCACATCCATCGCTACCCGGAGCTGGGCCGGCAGGAGTACGCCACCACGCAGTTCGTCGCCGAGCGGTTGGCCGATGCGGGGCTCAACCCCAAGGTCCTGCCCGGCGGTACGGGCCTGACGTGTGATTTCGGTCCCGACCACGAGCCGAGAATCGCGCTGCGGGCCGACATGGACGCGCTGCCGATGGCCGAGCTGACCGGCGCGCCCTACACCTCGACGATGCCCAACGTCGCGCACGCCTGTGGGCATGACGCGCACACCGCGATCCTGCTGGGCACCGCGCTGTCGCTGGCGTCGGTGCCCGAGCTGCCGGTCGGGGTGCGGCTGATCTTCCAGGCCGCCGAGGAGTTGATGCCCGGCGGCGCGATTGACGCGATCGCCGCCGGGGCGCTGACCGGGGTGTCGCGGATCTTCGCGCTGCATTGCGATCCCCGGCTGGAAGTCGGCAAGGTCGCGGTGCGGCAGGGCCCCATCACGTCGGCCGCCGACCAGATCGAGATCACGCTGTATTCGCCGGGCGGGCATACCTCGCGGCCGCACCTGACCGCCGACCTGGTCTACGGGCTGGGCACGCTGATCACCGGGCTGCCCGGGGTGCTGTCGCGGCGCATCGACCCGCGCAACGGCACCGTGTTGGTGTGGGGCGCGGTCAATGCCGGCGTGGCGGCCAATGCCATTCCGCAATCCGGCGTGCTGGCCGGCACCGTGCGCACCGCCAGCCGGCAGACGTGGGTTGGCCTGGAGGAGTTCATCCGCGAGGCCGTGGGCGCGCTGCTGTCGCCGCTGGCGATCGAACACACGCTGCAATACCGGCGCGGGGTGCCGCCGGTGGTCAACGAGGAAGTCTCGACCCGCATCCTCATGCATGCGATCGAAGCCGTCGGCCCTGATGTGCTGTCCGACACCCGGCAGTCCGGCGGCGGCGAGGATTTCTCCTGGTATCTGGAGGAAATCCCCGGCGCGATGGCGCGACTGGGCGTGTGGTCCGGCGTGGGACCGCAGTTGGACCTGCACCAGCCGACATTCGACCTCGACGAACGGTCCCTGGCGATCGGGCTGCGCGTGATGGTCAACATCATCGAGCAGACCGCCGTCGTCGAGTCGGCCCTGTTCTAAGCGGAGGTTCCCGGGCCGATGTTGCGGGCCGGGCGGGTTCGCAGGTCGTGTACGTAATCGCTTGGGGCGCCGGCGATTTCGGCGGCATCGGCCATAACGCCGAGATAGCGCGCCGACGGCAGGCCACCCTCCCACGCGTCCAGCACATACAGCCACGCGAGCACGGGATCGGTGGTGGTGTCGGAGGACAGCCGTTCGACGCGGCAGCGAATTTTCTTGTGCACGCCGAACTCCGAGCCCTCCCAGCGGTCGAGGTTCTTCTCGTCTGCCGGCGTCATGTCGTATAGGACGACGAACACCTTCGAATTCGGGTCCTCGACGATCGTGGCCAGGGCCCCTTCCCAGCCGATGTCCTCGCCGCCGAACGTCAGCCGCCAGCCCGGCAGCCAGCCGGTTCCGGCCATCGGCGAGTGGGGTGCACGCTGCAGCATCTGCTCGGGATGCATGTTCGATCCGTAGGCGGCGTAGAGCGGCACGGGAAAAAGCTTAAACGGCACACCCGCAACCGGTATTCATCCGAGCGCCGTCCGTTCCACGCCGCGCTGCGGCGAGCGGCCTCGTCCCGATAGGTTAAGGACCGTGGTAACGCGCATCGTGATCCTCGGCGGAGGCCCGGCCGGTTACGAAGCCGCGCTGGTCGCCGCCACGTCTCATCCCGACACGACGCACGTCACCGTGATCGACTCCGAGGGCATGGGCGGCGCGGCCGTGCTGGACGACTGCGTGCCGTCCAAGACGTTCATCGCGTCCACCGGCCTGCGGACGGAGCTGCGCCGGGCGCCCCGGCTGGGTTTCGACATCGACTTCGAAGACGCCAAGATCTCGTTGCCGCAGATCCACACCCGTGTCAAAACGCTCGCGGCGGAGCAGTCCGCGGACATCGCCGCCCAGCTGCTCGCCGTCGGCGTCCAGGTGATCGCGGGCCGGGGCGAGCTCGTCGACCCCACGCGCGGCCTGGCCAAGCATCGCATCAAGGCCACCGCCGCCGATGGCACCACCAGCGAGCACGAAGCCGATGTCGTGCTCATCGCCACCGGCGCCAGCCCGCGGATCCTGCCGACGGCCCAGCCCGATGGCGAGCGGATCCTGACGTGGCGGCAGCTCTACGACCTGGAAGCGCTGCCCGAGCACCTGATCGTGGTGGGCTCGGGCGTGACCGGCGCCGAATTCGTGCACGCCTACACCGAGTTGGGCGTGCGAGTGTCGGTCGCGGCCAGCCGGGACCGGGTGCTGCCGTACGAGGACGCCGACGCCGCGCTCGTGCTGGAAGAGTCGTTCGCCGAACGCGGGGTTCAGCTGTTCAAGCACGCGCGCGCCGAGTCGGTCACCCGCACCGACGCGGGGGTGTTGGTCACCATGACGGATGGCCGCACCGTCGAGGGCAGCCACGCGCTGATGACCATCGGATCGGTTCCCAACACCGGCGGACTGGGCCTGGAAAGGGTCGGCATCGAGCTGGGACGCGGCAATTACCTGACCGTGGACCGGGTTTCGCGCACCTCGGTGCCCGGGATCTATGCGGCGGGAGACTGCACGGGTCTGTTGCTGTTGGCGTCGGTCGCCGCCATGCAGGGCCGGATCGCGATGTATCACGCGCTGGGGGAGGGCGTGAGCCCGATCCGGCTGCGCACGGTCGCCGCGACGGTGTTCACCCGCCCGGAGATCGCCGCGGTCGGGGTGCCGCAGTCGATGATCGACGACGGTTCGGTGCCCGCGCGGACCATCATGCTGCCGCTGCGGACCAACGCGCGGGCGAAGATGTCGGGCCTGCGGCAGGGCTTCGTCAAGGTCTTCTGCCGCCGCTCCACCGGCGTGGTGATCGGCGGCGTGGTGGTGGCCCCGATCGCGTCCGAGCTGATCCTGCCGATCGCCGTCGCCGTGCAAAACCGCATCACCGTCAACGAGTTGGCGCAGACGCTGGCCGTGTACCCGTCGTTGTCGGGGTCGATCACCGAGGCGGCCCGGCGGCTGATGGCGCACGACGATCTCGACTGAACGCCACTCAAAGGCGTCCGACGAACTAGCCTGGGGAGCAGTCCTACCGACGAGTAACTGACGGGAACCCCCGATGAGGAGTCTTTTGCCGTGAGTGACCCGATCCATGCGCCGACCGAACAGACCTGGCCGGCGTCCGTGCTCGGACCGCAGCAGCGCGAGGTGGCCTGGGAGCGGCTTGGCACCGAGCAGTTCGACGTGGTGGTCATCGGCGGCGGCGTGGTGGGCGCCGGGTGCGCGCTGGACGCCGCGACCCGCGGGCTCAAGGTGGCGCTGGTCGAGGCGCGCGACCTGGCGTCGGGCACGTCGAGCCGCTCGTCGAAGATGTTTCACGGTGGGCTGCGCTACCTCGAACAGCTGGAATTCGGGCTGGTACGCGAGGCGCTCTACGAGCGCGAGCTGTCGCTGACCACGCTGGCGCCCCATTTGGTCAAGCCGCTGCCGTTCCTGTTTCCGCTCACCAAGCGGGTCTGGGAACGCCCCTACATCGCGGCGGGCATCTTCCTCTACGACCGGCTCGGCGGCGCGAAATCGGTTCCGGCGCAAAAACATTTGACCCGCGCCGGGGCGCTGCGGCTGAGCCCCGGCCTGAAACGCAGCTCGCTCATCGGCGGCATCCGCTACTACGACACCGTCGTCGACGACGCCCGGCACACCATGACGGTCGCGCGCACCGCGGCGCATTACGGCGCGGTGGTGCGATCGTCCACCCAGGCGGTCGGATTGCTGCGCGACGGCGACCGGGTGATCGGCGTGCGCGTCCGCGACTCCGAGGACGGCGCGATCACGGAGGTCCGCGGCCACGTCGTGGTCAACGCGACCGGGGTGTGGACCGACGAGATTCAGGCATTGTCAAAGCAGCGCGGGCGATTCCAGGTGCGCGCGTCCAAGGGTGTGCACGTGGTGGTGCCGCGCGACCGGATCGTCAGCGACGTCGCGATGATCCTGCGCACCGAGAAATCCGTGATGTTCATCATCCCGTGGGGCAATCACTGGATCATCGGAACCACGGACACCGATTGGAATCTCGACCTGGCCCATCCCGCGGCCACCAAGGCCGACATCGACTACATCCTCGGCACCGTCAACAGCGTGCTGGCCACGCCGCTGACGCACGCCGACATCGACGGCGTGTACGCGGGGCTGCGCCCGTTGCTCGCGGGGGAGAGCGACGACACCTCGAAGCTGTCCCGGGAACACGCGGTGGCGGTGCCCGCGGCGGGCCTGGTGGCCATCGCCGGTGGCAAGTACACGACCTACCGGGTGATGGCGGCCGACGCGATCGACGCTGCGGCCCAATACGTTCCGGCCCGGGTCGCGCCGTCGATCACGGAGAAGGTGAGCCTGCTGGGCGCCGACGGCTACTTCGCGCTGATCAATCAGGCCGAACACGTCGGTGCGCTGCAGGGTCTGCACCCCTACCGGGTGCGCCACCTGCTCGACCGCTATGGCTCGCTGATCGGCGACGTGCTGGAGATGGCGGGCGAAACCCCCGGCCTGCTCAGCCCGATCAAGGAAGCCCCCGGCTACCTGCGGGTCGAGGCCGTGTACGCGGCGGCCGCCGAGGGCGCGCTACATCTGGAGGACATCCTGGCCCGCCGGATGCGCATCTCGATCGAGTATTCGCACCGCGGCGTCGACTGTGCCCGGGAGGTGGCCGACCTCGTCGCCCCGGTGCTGGGGTGGAGCGCCGAGGACGTCGACCGCGAGGTCGCGAACTACACCGCCCGGGTGGAGGCCGAGATCCTGTCGCAGGCGCAGCCCGACGACGTGTCGGCCGACGAGTTGCGCGCCAGCGCGCCCGAGGCCCGCGCCGAGATCCTCGAGCCGGTGCCGCTCAATTGAGTCCCGATTGAGGCTGCGGTGAGGGCCGCGCCGCTGCCGGTTCGCGACGGGCTGGGGCCCGCGCGGGTGCGGCTGCGCGGCGGACCGGTGCTGGCCGAGCTGACTGCACGATTCGGCGAGCCGGCCCGCGCGAAAGTGCTGGCCGGGGAAGTCGTCGACGCCGACGGCGTGGTGGTCGACCACGCGACCGTGCTGCCCGCGGGCGCGGCCGTCTACCTGTATCGCGAACTGCCGCAAGAGGTTCCGGTGCCCTTCGACATGCCGGTGCTGTATCACGATGCCGACATCGTCGTCGTCGACAAGCCGCACTTCCTGGCCACCATGCCGCGTGGGCAGCACGTCGCGCAGACCGCGCTGGTGCGGTTGCGACGGGAATTGGGGCTGCCCGAACTGAGCCCGGCGCATCGACTGGACCGCCTGACGGCCGGGGTGCTGCTGTTCACCGTCCGGCGCGAGCTGCGGGGGGCTTACCAGTCACTGTTCGCCCGCGCCAAGGTGCGCAAGACGTATCTGGCGCGTGCGGCGGTCGATCCCGACCTGGTGCTGCCGCGGGTGGTCGCGAGCCGCATCGTCAAGCGGCGGGGACGCTTACAGGCGGTCTGCGAGCCGGGCACGCCCAATGCTGAGACGCTGGTGGAGTTGTTGTCGCCCGACGGTCTGTATCGGTTGACGCCGCGCACGGGACGCACCCATCAGCTGCGGGTGCACATGGCCTCGCTGGGGATACCGATCGCGGGTGATCCGTTGTACCCCAACGTCATTGACGTCTCACCCGGCGACTTCGGTACGCCGCTTCGACTGCTGGCCCAGCGCATCGAGTTCGACGATCCGGTGACGGGCTCGCGCCGCGAATTCGTCAGCGGTCGAGAAGAGCCGTGAGCCAATCGAAGTCGCGGATGTGTCCCGTCAGGATTTCGGGGGGTTCTCCCCAGGGCCTTCCTCGGGCGTGTACTGCGGGCAATATGCCTTGATGGCCGCGCCGACGAAGTAGCCGGAATGATAGGCGGGCATGGCGCTGCTGTTCAGCACGTCGTTCACCACATCGGCAGGCTTCGCCCCGTCGTCCAGTTTCTGGCAAACCATGTGGCCGGCCTCGATCGCATGCGAGGGAGAAACATGGTCGGTGATGCCCTCTTGGTTGAGGGTCGCCAGGAACTTGTCGTCTTGGGTGTTGGCATGCGCGCTCGGGACCGCTGCCAGCGGTCCAAGCAAAGCGACCGCCGCGGCTAGCAGAAGGCGGTGAACCATTTCGGATGCTCCCCTGAAGTGAGATGGTTTTGCTGAAGCCATGTTGGTCCGCCAACGTGGGTGTTTCAGCTTCTACGGGCAATATTCTCCGGGGTACATCGATTTCTGACAACCGCACGCCCAGGTCAAACGGTAGTTGTACATATTTTGTTCACCCGCCGGTCAGGTTTTCGACAGGGCAAGAGCACCGCAAGCGCAGCGAGGTCACCGCGGCGCCGACCCGGTCGGGACCCGGTGCGAAATCAAAATCACGATGATCGAAGCGGCGGCCGCCGCGGGCGTGACGAAGCTCATAGGGTGGCGCTGCCCGACCGTCGGCCAATAGGTAATTTGACGACATGCCATGGGCGCGATTGCTGTCGGTCAGCGTCCTCGCAATTTGCCTCGTGGGATGCGGCGAGCGCCACGTTTCGGCGGCCAGCTCTCGAGATCTGTCGGGGACGTTCCGTTCCGGCGGCATGGACCGCACCTACACGCTGCACGTGCCGCCAGGCGACCCCGTCGCGCTGGTGCTGAGTCTGCACGGCGGCGGCGGTACCGGGATCGGGCAGCGGGGTCTCACCGACTTCGACACAGTCGCCGACGCCCACGGCTTGCTCGTGGTCTATCCCGACGGTTACGACAAGAGCTGGGCCGACGGGCGCGGGGCGTCGCCGGCGGACCGTCACCACGTCGACGACGTCGGCTTCCTGGTCGCGTTGGTGGGCAAGCTGCGCAACGACTACGGCGTCGCGGTGGGGCATGTATTTGCCACCGGCATGTCCAACGGGGGCTTCATGTCCAACCGGCTGGCGTGCGAGCGCGCCGATGTGTTCGCCGCGATCGCGCCGGTGGCGGGCACGCTGGGCACCGGTGTGGCCTGCAATCCGTCGCGTCCGGTTTCGGTGTGGGAGGCGCACGGAACCGCCGATCCGCTGGTGCGTTTCAACGGCGGCGATGTGCGGGGTCGCGGCGGCGTCAGCCACTCGATATCCGCCGCCGCCATGGTGAGCAAGTGGCGCATTGTCGATGGGTGCCAAGGCGATCCGACGGCGGACGCGTTACCCAACGTCGGTGACGGCACCGTCGTTCACCGCTTCGACTCCACAGCGTGCGCGCAGTCGACCGAGGTGGTCTTCTATCAGATCGACAACGGCGGACACACGTGGCCGGGCGGCAAGCAATACCTGCCCAAGGCGGTCATCGGATCCACCACGCGCGCGCTGGACGCATCGGAAGCGATCGCGCAGTTTTTCCTGGCGCACGCACGCGACTAGCCGGATTCAGCGTTGGCAGCTGGGGCACCAGTACGTCACGCGCTCACCGCTGTCGTCGGATTCGATCCGCGTGCCGCAGCGACGGCAACCCTGGCCCGCCCGGCCGTAGACCCACAGCTGGCGACCCGGCCGGGTGTCGCCGGTGGTGCAGCGATTCCAGCGTAACCGGTTGGCCCACAACATATCCCGGGCACGTGAGACCAGGCGGCGCGGGTCGTTGACCGCGCTCACGGGCGCGGTCGGCAGGTGTCCGCTGACGAAGCACAGTTCGTTGCAATACACGTTGCCGATGCCCGCCAGCACCCGCTGATCCAGCAGCGCCTCGGCGATCGGTCGGTCCGGGCGCGCCGCCAGGTTGGCGGCGGCAACCCGCGGGTCCCAATCTTGGCCCAGCAGGTCGGGTCCCAGATGAGCGACGACGTCGGTGTCGTGGTCGCGGTCGAGGACCTCCAGCACGCCGAGGTCGATCCCGACGGCCCGAATCCGACCGGCTTCCAGGATGATTCGGGTCCGGTGATCCACCCGCATCGGGCGGTCGCCGACCCGCCAGCTGCCGTCCATCTTCAGATGCGAGTGAATGCTGGCCCGCCCGACGCGGACGAACAAATGCTTCCCGCGGCTGAATACCTCGTCCACCACGTGTCCGGTGAGGTCGACGGTGGCGAACTGCGGCACCCGGATATCGCAGCGGGTCAGCGTCTGCCCGGCCAGCTGTTGCCGCAGCGTCGCCGCCGTATGCCAAACCGTGTCGCCTTCCGGCATTAGTCTGCCGAGCTCACCGCAGCCGCATTCCGCGCGGGGTGCGCACGAAGCCGGCGTCGGACAGGGCGTCGACCGGACCGGGCCCGCCGGCGCGCGGTTGCAGCGCCGGCACTCCGTCGATGCGTTCGACGAGAATCGACGCGACCCGGCGGGTGGAGACCAAATCGGCCAGCGCCAGGGCCGCCGCATGATCGGCCGCGGGATCGTGGGTGAAGGTGAGCAGGGAGCGCCCGCCGCGCTCGAGGAACCACGCCAGCTCGCCGTCCACCAGCACGACCAGCGCCCCGGCTTTACGGCCCGGCCGCGCCCCGGGGCCGGGCCCGTCCTCGCTCGACGTGGGCCACGGCAGCGCGGCGCCGTAGGGGTTCGCCGGGTCGGCGGCGGCCAGCACCACCGCCCGATATTCGGGCCGCTCGGGGTCGATCCCGTCGAGATAGCTGCGCAGCCGATCCACGGTCGAGGCGACGGCGAACTGCGCCCCGCCCAGTGACTCGACAAAATAGCCCCGCTGGCACCTGCCGGCTTCCTCGAACGTGCTCAACACCTTGTAGAGGGTGGCGAATCCGCCCGGGACGCCCTCCGCGGCCACCGCGCCCCTGGTCAGCACGCCGTGCCGGTTCAGCAGCAGCTCGGCTTGGTAGTGGGCTCGCACCGTGGAATCCGGCTCGGGGGCGGGCAGCGCCGACCACCGGCCGGCGACGGTCGGGTCGGTCGGGCGATGCTGGGCGTGCGCGACGCTGTAGCGGCTCAGCCGGGGCGGACGATGCGCTCGGTGCGCGGGCGCGGAACGCTTGCGGGCGCCCGTGCCGCCCAGGACCGCGCGCACCGGGGCGAACGTGTCGCCGGTGACCCAGCCGGCCCAAATCAGTTCCCACAGCGCGGCTTTCAGCGTTGCCTCGCCGACACCGTCCTGCGCGAGCTGCCGGAAGAAGTACGCGCCGCCTCCCGCCAGCGTGTCCAGGATCGCGCGGTGGGCTTCGGTGAAGTCGATCTCGGCGGGTGCGGCCAGGGTCAGGGGCGCGGATTCGCTGGTGTGGAACGCGATCCAGCCATCGCTGCCCGAGATCGCCCCGGCGCCCGACCAGGTGACCTCCCCGGTCGCGAGCAGCTCGTCGAGCATCGCGGGCGAGTAGTCGCGGATCCGCGGAGCCAGCACCAGCGGTTCGATCGCGGAGGCCGGCATCCGAACGCCGGCCAGCTGATCGACGACGGACATCAGCCCGTCGATACCCGACTGTGGCGACGACACCCGGTGCCAGGCCGGCAGGAACCGGCCGTAGGCGGCGGTGCTCACCGGCTCGACCTGCGCACGCAGCGCGGCCAGCGAGCGTCGCCGCAGGATGCGCAACACGTCGGAGTCGCACCACTGCTCGGCGCCCGCGCCCGACATCTCGGCGGCGGCGACGAAGTCGCCACGCACCAGCCGCCCGTCGGCAGCCAGCCGGCCCAGCACGTCGGCGGTCACGCGCAGTCCCAGGCCGAAGCGGGCGGCGACTTCGGCGGTGGTGAATGGCGTGTGGGTGCGCGCGTAGCGGCCCAGCAGCTCGCCCAGCGGGTCGGCCACCTCCTCGGTGAAGGCGACCGGGACGCCCGGCGGGACCGCGGCCCCGACCCCGTCGCGCAGCCGGCCGATGTCTTCGACCGCCACCCACCAGCTGCGGCCGGCGAACGACACCGTCAACGCGCGGCGGGCCGTGTGCAGGCCTTCCAGCCAGCCGCCCACATCGGCGCCACCGGCGCGCGCCGCGACCTCGTCTTCGGTCAGCGGCCCGAGCAGTCGCAGCAGATCCGCGACCGCCTCGGCATCGCGCGCTGCCCGGTCGGGCGACAGGTGCTGCAACTGTCGGCCGGTCGCGGCGATGACCTCCGGATCGAGCAGCTCGCGCAGCTCCACGCGGCCGAGCAGCTCGGCCAACAGCGTGCTATCCAGCGACAGTGCCGCGGCGCGGCGCTCGGCCAGCGGGGAATCGCCCTCGTACATGAACGCGCCGACATAGCCGAACAACAGCGAGGCCGCGAAGGGGGAGGGCGTAGCCGTCTCCGTTTCGACCACTCGCACCCGGCGACCGGCGATGCCGGCCATCAACTCGACCAGCGCAGGGACGTCGTAGACGTCCTGCAGGCATTCCCGGATGGTCTCCAGCACGACGGGGAAGTCGGGGTACTTGCGCGCGACGTCCAGCAGCTGGGCCGCGCGCTGGCGCTGGTGCCACAGCGGTGAGCGGCGGCCCGGGTGGCGGCGGGGGAGCAGCAGGGCGCGGGCCGCGCACTCCCGGAACCGCGACGCGAACAACGCCGACCCGCCCACTTCGGCGGTCACGATCGGGTCGATTTCGTCGGCGTCGAAAACGAAAAGCTCTGCACCCGGCGGTGTTTCGGCGGTATCCGACAGGGTGTCGGGCAGGTGCACCACGATGCCGTCGTCGGAGGCGGTCGGTTTCTCGTCGATCCCGAAGCGTTCGTAGAGGCGACGGCCCACGGCCAGCGCGAGCGGCCCGTGCACCCGCAGCCCGTACGGCGAGTGCAGGATCACCCGCCAGTCGCCCAGTTCGTCGCGGAACCGCTCCACCAGCAGCGTGGTGTCGGTGGGGACGACGTTGGTGGCCGATTTCTGGTCGTCCAGCAGCTTCCACAGGTTTTCGGTCGCGTAGGCATCGAAACCCAAACTCGCGCAACGTTTGTCGAATGCGTCGCGGTCTAGGCCGGCCAGCTCGCCGGTGAACGCGCCGAGCGCGGCGCCGAGTTCGGCGGGCCGGCCGACGTCGTCGCCCCGCCAGAACGGCAGCCGGGCCGGCTGGCCGGGCGCCGGGATCACCAGCACCCGGTCGTGGGTGATCTCGGTGATCCGCCAGCTGGTCGCCCCCAGCGAGATGACATCGCCGGGACGTGACTCGTAAACCATTTCCTCGTCGAGTTCGCCTACCCGCGAAGGCTTTTCGGACTCGGTGGCGAGGTAGACCGTGAAGAGCCCGCGATCGGGGATGGCGCCACCGGAAGTGACGGCCAGGCGCTGCGCCCCGGGCCGCGCGGTCAGCGTGCCGGCGTCGCGGTCGTAGATCAATCGCGGTCGCAGCTCGGCGAACTCGGTGGACGGGTATTTCCCGGACAGCAGGTCCAGGGTGGCCTCGAAGACGCTGCGCGGCAGGGTCGCGAACGGCGCGGCCCGCCGCACGGTGTCGAACCACCGGTCGGCGTCGAGTGGCTCCAGCGCGGCCGCGGCCACGGTGTGCTGCGCCAGGATGTCGAGCGGGTTGGCGGGCACCCGCATGGTCTCGATCTGCCCGGCGAGCATCCGCTGCACGGTCACCGCGCAGCCGATCAGGTCGGTGCGGTGCTTGGGAAACAGCGCGCCCCGCGAGACCTCGCCGACCTGATGGCCGGCCCGCCCGATGCGCTGCAGGCCGCTGGCCACCGACGGCGGCGCCTCCACCTGGATCACCAGGTCGACGGCGCCCATGTCGATACCCAGTTCCAGGCTCGACGTGGCGACCACCGCCTTGAGCAGCCCGCGCTTGAGGGCTTCCTCGACGACGGCGCGCTGTTCCTTGCTGACCGAGCCGTGGTGGGCGCGTGCCAGCACCGGCTCGGCGCCATACGTCTGGCCGCTGCCCAACAGGTGAGCGGGCGCCCCGCCCGGCACCCCGGAGTTGCCCTGCCCGGCAAGCGCGACACCGCTGCGCTCGGCGTGAATCTCGTTGAGCCGTGCGGTAAGTCGCTCGGCCAGCCGCCGCGAGTTGGCGAACACGATGGTCGAGCCGTGCGATTCGATCAGGTCGACCAGGCGCGCTTCGACGTCCGGCCAGATGGTGTTGTCCGCCAGGTTGGCCATGTCGGGCACCGGCACCTGGACGGTCAGCTCCACAGTCTTGGCCGACGGCGGGGCCACGATGGTCGTCGGCGCCTGGCCGGACAGGAACCGGGCGAGCTCCTCGGGCGGACGCACGGTCGCCGACAGCCCGATGCGCTGGGCGGGCCGGCCCTCGGGGACGTCGCGGGACAGGTCGTCGAGGCGCTCGAGCGACAGGGCCAGGTGCGCGCCGCGCTTGCCGCCGGCGATGGCGTGGATCTCGTCGACGATCACCGTCCGCACGCCGGCCAGGGTTTCCCGCGCGGCCGAGGTCAGCATCAAAAACAGCGACTCCGGGGTGGTGATCAGCACGTCGGGCGGGGAGTTGACGAGCTGACGACGCACGGCGGGCGGGGTATCGCCGGAGCGGACCCCGACGCTGATGTTCGGGGCGGGCAGGCCGTGGCGATCGGCGATCCGGGTGAGGCCGGCCAGCGGGGTCCGTAGGTTGCGCTCGACGTCGACGGCCAGCGCCTTGAGCGGTGACACGTAGAGCACCCGGGTCCCGGGCGGGCGCTCGGCGCTGCCGGCGAGGCTATCCAGGGCCCACAGGAAAGCGGCCAGCGTCTTACCGGATCCCGTCGGCGCGATCACGAGCGTGTTGTCGCCGTCGGCGATCGCGTCCCACGCATCCGCCTGCGCCGTGGTCGGGGCGGCGAAGGTGCTGCCGAACCACTCGCGCGTGATCGCGCTGAACCGGCCCAGCGGGTCGCGAGTGGTCATCTAGCCATGGTGCCAACAGGCACCGACAAAAACGATCGGCTAGCGCGGTTCGAGACGAGCGGTCGCCATCGCATGGGACAGCTCGTCGGGGATCTCCGGCACCCGGGCGATCGCGTCGAACAACGCGTGCGCGCACGAATCCGCGAGGCGGTCGGCGTTGGTGCTGGGGTCGATGATGCGCTGCCGGCACGTCTCGAAGGTGAACGCGAGCCAGCCATGGCAGATCACCCGCAGGTCCCGTTCCACATCGGGTTCCAGCTTCGTCCCCAGCTTTTCCACGAGCTCGGCGATGCGGCTCATGATGTGTTCCATCTGGCGGTTCTTGGCGTCGTCCTCGACGCCCAGCAGAACCGGGTCCGACCGGCCCAGGCCGACATACGCGGCCCACGCGGCCTCCGGGTTCTGCTCGTGGTAGGCCATGTAGGCCAACACACCGCTGCGCACCTCTTCGAACATCGTCAGTCCGGTGGCGGTGTCCTTGTTGGTGGTTTCGTACAGCCGGTCGGCCTCGTCCTTGACGACGGCGGCGAAGAACGCCCGCTTGTCGGGGAAGTAGTGATACATCAGGGCCCGGGACACGCCGGCGCGCTCGGCGATCTCGTCGATACGGACCTCGTCGTACGGCCGCTTCCCGAAGACTTCGGCACCTAGCGCGAGCAGCTCGGCGCGCCGATCCTCTGGGGATAACCGCCTCCTGGCTGTCGGCATGTGTCAGATAGTACTCACGGTGTTCAAGATCACTCGCCGAGTGCGCGTATTGGAACTTCGCCCCTGGGCCAGCGATAACGCGCTGGAGTAATTGACGGTGTTGGTACTTCGGCGCGCGTAGGCCAGTGACCGTCCTGCCCGCCGCCGGGAATGGCGTCCGCTTGCCCCGCGCCCGCCATTTCCATAGGCCGGCACCTAGGCGGTAAGCGGTTTACCCGGGTTTAGCGCGGGGTATCTGCTCCCATGCGCCTTCTCGCCGGGGCTGGCAGGGCCGGGCGGCAGGAAATTTCAATAACGCGGTAATAAATGCGACGTAACGAACGATGGATCAAGAGCAGCCAAGGATATGAGGTTCTCAGATGCCAAAAGCGGATGAGCGATCACGAGGCGATCGCTTAGGCCAGGAAGACGGCGAGGTACACGCCGCCATCCGTTTTGCCGCCCTGGCCACGGCCGCCGGCGTCGGGTTCATCGTCCTGGCCGCGTTGTGGGTCAGCACGTGCCCGGGGACGGGCGTCGACACCGCGGCGTGCGGCGCGCCCCAGCGGACCGTGCTGGCGTTGGGTGGACCGCTGATCCTGTTGGCCGGCGGGCTCTGGGCATTCCTGCGCACCTACCAGGTATGGCGCCACGAGGGGACCTGGTGGGGATGGCATGGCGCGGGCTGGTTTCTGCTGACACTGACCGCGGTGACGGTCTCTATGGGCGTGCCCGCGATTGCGGGGCCGGTTCTCGCCCTTTAGCCGCTTGGAGCGCTTAGCTGGCCGCGCGCTGGCGCGGCGGGCTCTTGTCGCCCGCGACGTGCCACTGCTCGTCGATCCGGCTCACGCGGCGAAGCTCCACGACGAACCACAGCGCCCCCGCCACGCTGCCCAGCACCGCGACGAGGACCGTCGTCGGCAGCCATTCGTAATGTCCGTACGCGGCGGCCGCCGCGGTGGCGATCATCCCGGCGACCGCGACGATGAACAGAATGAATCCCGGCCAGAAGAGGTTGTCCTTCATCGTGATACCAGCGTGCGGTTGCGTGGTCCGGAAATGGTCCGTCGGATCGTGATGCCTGTCTCCCATCACCTCTCCCTCCGCCACTGTCGGATGAGATAACCAAAATGCTACTCATTCGGCGGACCTTGTGAAACGCCGTCAGATAGGGCCGGGCGCCTCGCGAACGAGCGCCTCGGGCAGCGTGATCGCCCCGACCGTGGTCACGAGCCAGACCACGATCGTCGTGGCAATCCAGGACGCGCCGCCGTGGATGACCAGCCCGTGGGTGAACCCCGACGCGAGACCCAACGCGACGACCGTCAGCGCAAGGCCGGTGCCGCCGAAGAGCAGTGACGCGTACGCGCGGGGCAACCGCAAAATCCACGGCGAGAGGATCGCCTGCAACACCGAGAACACCGCCACCGCGACCACGAATCCGGACACCGACACCCAAACGCCGGGCACAACCCAGGCCGCCAGCGCCAGGCCGATCGCCCACGATCCCAGAAGCACAACTGCCCGAAGCAGAATTTGCCTCATAACGACAAGTGTAGGTCTCGCGGTTGCCACCGTTAAGGACCGCGTTTACCGAAAACCGGTCGTCGCGGTTACCGGACCCGCGGAGCGGGTATCTGGACTAGACCATGATTGAGTGCCGCGATGCTGCGTTAGCGTGGTTATCCCATCATGGGAGACAAAATCACGAAGGCACCGACATAGATGGCTATCGCGATAACGACCAATACGACCAGCGTGATCCCGGCGACGACTGCGATGCGCTTGAGCCGGCGCGTCCGCACTGTTTCGGTCGTGTCAGGCCCGTTCATAGCAGGTGGAATACCCGGCGGGAATCGTGACTAACCGGCTCGATCACGCGGCCGAAGACGAGCTGCGAAGCGGAAGTAGTGTCAGTCAAACATTGCCGGGAGACCATATGACCGATGCGCGATTGCACGGGAGCAAGCGCCAGCGCGGCCACCGCGCCGTCGAGGTACACGTTGCTGCACGCCTGGAAAACCTGGCGATGCTGCGCACCCTGGTCGGTGCCATCGGCACCTTCGAGGATCTCGATTTCGACGCCGTGGCGGACCTGCGGCTCGCGGTCGACGAAGTGTGCACCCGGTTGATCCGATCGGCCACCCCCGATGCCACGCTCGTCGTATTGGTCGACCCGCTCGACGACGAATTGATAGTGGAGGCGTCCGCCGCGTGCGACACTCACGACGTGGTGTCGCCCGGCAGCTTCAGCTGGCACGTGCTGACCTCGTTGGCCGACGATGTCCAGACTTTCCATGACGGTCGCGAACCCAGTGAAGCCGGCAGCGTTTTCGGTATCGCGCTGACGGCGCGAAAGGCGGCCGCCACCCGGTGACGGCCCGAGATGCCGGCGGTTCGGATACGCGCCCGAACGAATACGCCGATGTTCCGGACATGTTCCGGGAATTGGCTACTTTTCCCGCCGACTCCATGGAATTCCAGCGCCAGCGCGACAAGATCGTCGAGCGCTGCCTGCCGCTGGCCGACCACATCGCCCGCCGGTTCGAGGGACGGGGCGAACCGCGCGACGACCTGGTTCAGGTCGCGCGGGTCGGACTGGTCAACGCGGTGGTCCGCTTCGACATCGACGCCGGGTCGGACTTCGTCTCGTTCGCGGTGCCGACGATCATGGGCGAGGTCCGTCGGCACTTCCGTGACAACAGCTGGTCGGTCAAGGTTCCACGGCGGCTGAAGGAACTGCACCTGCGGCTGGGCACCGCCACCGCCGATCTGTCCCAGCGGCTCGGCCGGGCCCCGACCGCGACCGAACTGGCAGGCGAACTGGGCATGGACCGCGGCGAAGTCATCGAGGGCTTGGTGGCGGGCAGCTCCTACAACACCTTGTCCATCGACAGCGGCGGCGGCAGCGACGACGACGACGCCCGCGCGATCGCCGACACCCTGGGCGACGTGGATACCGGTCTGGATCAGATCGAGAACCGCGAATCGCTGCGCCCGCTGCTCGAGGCGCTGCCCGAGCGGGAGCGAACGGTGTTGGTGCTGCGCTTCTTCGAATCGATGACCCAGACGCAAATCGCCGACCGGGTCGGCATCTCACAGATGCACGTGTCTCGGCTGTTATCTAAATCGCTAACCCGACTGCGGGACCAGTTGCGGTAGCGGCCCAGGCCGACCGCAGCAGCGGCTCGTCGGCGGGCGACGTCACCGGCAGCGTGCCGTCGGGGTCGCAGACACGCAGCAACCGCGAGACCGCCGCTCCCGTCACCATCGCCCAGGACATCTGGGCGGCCGAGCACACCACGTTGATCCGATGCAGCGCCGAAAAACCCGCTGTACCAATGAATTCCAGTCCGCGCAGGTCCACTATCACCCGCCGGGAACGGCTGGCGCTGCGCCGCACATACTCGGTGAGCTGATCGGAGTTGGCGGCATCGAGCTCACCGTCGACGGTGATCACCGTGCCGCCCGGCTCCCGGCGCGCGCTGAATTGGGCTGTGCGACTCTGTTGCCAAGATTGGGTCACAGGCATTGCGTACTCCCTCACTACCGGAGGATTCGTGCTGTGGAATACGCCAGCCACGCGTCATAAAACGCTTGGGGCAGGGAATTCGCCTACGCCGACGTCAGCGACGTATTCCAGGTGGCTGTGAACTCAACCTGTCCCGAACCCTACCCGTGCCCGGGCAGGCCGACAACGTTTCGCGGGTTTTGCTGGTCGGGCCCCTACTTGATCTCGGCGAGCACCGTGCCCTGGGTGATGGCGGCGCCGGCCTCGACCGCGAGGCCGGTGATGGTGCCGTCCTTGTGCGCGGTGACCGGGTTCTCCATCTTCATCGCTTCGAGGACCACGACCAGGTCGCCGGCGGCGACCTCCTGGCCCTCCTCGACCGCGACCTTCACGACGGTGCCCTGCATGGGTGCGGTGACCGCGTCACCCGAGGCCGCCGCGCCGGAATGCGAACCGCGCTTGCGGGGCTTCGGCTTTTTGCGGATGGCGCCGACGGCGTCGGTGGTGGCGCCGTTGGACAGCGCCAGGTCCGCCGGCAACGAGACCTCGAGCCGCCGCCCGCCGACCTCGACCACCACTTTCTGGCGCGGCCGCGCGTCCTCGTCGTCCAGCGGCTCGCCGCCGGCGAAGGGCTCGACGGTGTTGTTCCACTCGGTCTCGATCCAGCGGGTGTGCACCGAGAAGCCGTCTTCGTCGCCGATGAACGCCGGGTCGGACACCACGGCGCGGTGGAACGGGATCACCGTGGCGAGGCCTTCGACCTCGAACTCGTCCAGCGCGCGCCGCGCCCGCGCCAGCGCCTCGTTGCGGTCGGCGCCGTAGACGATCAGCTTGGCCAGCATCGAGTCGAACTGCCCGCCGATCACCGAGCCGGTCTCGACGCCGGAGTCCAGCCGCACACCCGGACCGGTGGGCGGGTGGAACTTGTTCACCGGGCCGGGGGCCGGCAGGAAGTTGCGTCCCGCGTCCTCGCCATTGATGCGGAATTCGATGGCGTGCCCGCGCGGCGTGGGGTCCTCGGTGAGCTCCAGCCTGTCGCCGTTGGCGATCTTGAACTGCTGGCGCACCAGGTCGATGCCGGCGGTCTCCTCGGTGACCGGGTGCTCGACCTGCAGGCGGGTGTTGACCTCCAGGAACGAGATCAGCCCGTCCTGGCCGACCAAGTATTCGACGGTTCCGGCGCCGTAGTAGTGGGCCTCTTTGCAGATCCGCTTGGCGGATTCGTGGATCTCCTTGCGCTGGGCGTCGGTCAGGAACGGCGCGGGCGCTTCCTCGACCAGCTTCTGGAAGCGGCGTTGCAGCGAGCAGTCGCGGGTGCCGGCGACGACGACGTTGCCGTGCTGGTCGGCGATCACCTGCGCCTCGACGTGGCGCGGCTTGTCCAGGTAGCGCTCGACGAAGCATTCGCCGCGGCCGAACGCCGAAACCGCTTCGCGCACAGCCGATTCGTACAGCTCGGGAATCTCCTCGATGGTGCGGGCTACCTTCATGCCCTTGCCGCCGCCGCCGAAGGCCGCCTTGATCGCGATCGGCACGCCGTACTCCTTGGCGAAGGCCACCACCTCGTCGGCGTCCTTGACCGGGTCGGGGGTGCCGGGAACCAGCGGCGCCTGCGCGCGGGCGGCGATGTGGCGGGCGGTGACCTTGTCGCCGAGGTCGCGGATGGACTGCGGGCTGGGGCCGATCCAGATCAGGCCGGCGTCGATGACCGCCTGGGCGAAGTCGGCGTTCTCCGACAGGAAGCCGTAGCCGGGGTGGATGGCGTTGGCGCCGGACTTCTCGGCCGCGTCGAGGATCTTGCCGAAGTCCAGGTAGGACTCCGCCGACGTCTGACCGCCCAGGGCGAACGCCTCGTCGGCCAGGCGCACGTGCGGCGCGTCGGCGTCGGGCTCGGCGTACACCGCCACGCTGGGCAGGCCCGCGTCGCGGGCCGCGCGGATCACCCGGACAGCGATCTCGCCACGGTTGGCGACGAGCACCTTGGCGATCCTCGAGCTGGCGTGATTGGCCACTTCGCCTCCTGTTTGGCTGGACGTCTCTTTGTCTAAGAGAATTTCTTACAAGTCTTGTCCGGGGAAGTTTATGCGCCGCGCCGTGGGCGCTGATACCCGGTCTCCGATCCGTTTGAAGATCACGTTTGCGATCACGCCGCCTCGCGCAGCCGCCGTTTGATGCGGGCCAGCATCGCCGACATGCCGCGCAACCGCAGCGGGCTGATCAGAGCGGCCAGACCCAGCTCGGCGTAGAAATCCTCGGGTACCGCGAGGATGTCGGCGGCGGGTTGTTCGTCGAGCCCGGCGGCCAGGATCGAGGCAAACCCGCGGGTCGTCGGCGCCTCGGCGGGCGCGCTGAAGTACAGCCGCACCCGATCTGGGTCGTGCGCGTCGACATGCAAAAACAGCGGTGACTGGCACTCGGGGACCGGCTCCATGGCCGCTTGTTCCATGTCGGCGGGCAGCTCCGGCAGGTCGTTGGCGAATTCGAGCAGCAACGTCAGTTTGTCCTGGCCCTGCACTTCGGCGAAGTCGGACACCACCTCGGCCAGCGGCGCGGGCAGACTCATCAGACCGGCACGGCTCCCGGTTCCTCGCCGGCGACGATCGGCACCCGCACGGTGTTGCCCCACTCGGTCCACGACCCGTCGTAATTGCGCACCCCGGGCTTGCCCAGCAAATGCGTGAGCACGAACCAGGTGTGGCTGGACCGCTCGCCGATGCGGCAGTAGACGATGGTTTTGTCGTCCGGCTGCACAAAGCCGTACAACTCTTCCAGCTCTTCGCGGCTGCGGAAGCGGCCACTCTCGTCGGCCGCCTTGCCCCACGGGATCGATCGTGCGGTGGGGATGTGGCCGGCGCGCAGCGCGCCCTCTTCGGGGTAGTCGGGCATGTGGGTGCGCTTGCCGGTGTACTCGTCGGGTGAGCGCACGTCGATCAGCGGCTGGCTGCCGAGGTTGGCCAGCACGTCGTCCTTGAACGCGCGGATCGGCGCGTCGTTGCGCTGCACGACGGGATAGCCCGACGAGGTCTTGGTGGGGACCTCGAGCGTCATGTCCCGGCGATCGGACAGCCATAGGTCGCGCCCGCCGTTGAGCAGCCGCACGTCGGGGTGGCCGAACAACGTGAACACCCACAGCGCGTAGGCCGCCCACCAGTTGCTCTTGTCGCCGTAGATCACCACGGTGTCGTCGCGGGCGATGCCCTTGCGGTCCATCAGCTCGGCGAACTGCTCGCCGTTGATGTAGTCGCGGACGCGCGGATCGTTGAGGTCGGTGTGCCAGTCGACCTTCACCGCACCCGGAATGTGGCCGACGTCGTAGAGCAGGACGTCCTCGTCGGACTCGACGATCGCCAGGCCCGGGGAGCCCATGTTGGCGGACAGCCAGTCGGCGGTGACCAGCCGTTCAGGGTGGGCGTAGGCCGACAGCGTGGGGCTCGGATCAGGGGGTAGCGGCACAACCTCGAGCCTACCGCCAGGAATAAAAGCGGGGCCTTGACCCGTGAGTCTCGATTAAACTTGCGCCTAACAAATAACACCCGAGGGGCGAACTAGATGGAGATACTTGTCACGGGGGGCGCGGGCTTCCAGGGAAGTCATCTATCCGAATCGCTACTGGCGGGCGGGCATTGGGTCACTGTCCTGAATACATCGTCGAAGAGTGCCACCCGAAACACGAGTGACTTTCGTTCGCACGAGCGCGCCGCCTTTATTTCGGGTTCGGTGACCGATGGGGAAACGGTGCATCGCGCGGTGCGCGATCACCACGTCGTTTTTCATCTGGCCGCCAATATCAACGTCGACCAGTCCCTCGGCGAACCAGAGAGCTTTCTCGAAACCAACGTCATGGGTACTTACCGTGTGCTCGAGGCGGTCCGACGCTACAAGAACCGGCTGATCTACGTGTCAACCTGCGAAGTGTACGGCGACGGACACAATCTGCGGGAGGGCGAGCTTCTCGACGAGAGAGCGGAGCTGAAACCGAACAGCCCCTACGGCGCCTCCAAGGCGGCGGCCGATCGGTTGTGCTATTCCTACTACCGTTCCTATGGTCTTGACGTCACGATTGTTCGGCCCTTCAACATCTTTGGGGTGCGGCAGAAAACCGGGCGATTCGGCGCGCTGATTCCACGACTCGTCCGTCAGGCCATCAACGGCGAAAACCTCACGATCTTCGGCGACGGTTCGGCGACACGCGACTATCTGTACGTAAGCGACATCGTTCGTGCATACAACCTTGTGCTGCAAAACACCGCGCTTCGCGGACAGGCGATCAATTTCGCGAGCGGCAAAAACACGCGGGTGAAAGACATCGTCGAGTACATCGCCGAAAAGTTCGACGCCAAGATCGCATATCGCGAGGCACGCCCCGGTGAAGTCGCTAGTTTCCCGGCTAACATCGAGCTCGCAAAGAGCATCGGATTCAAGCCCGAAGTCGATATCTGGGAAGGCATCGACCGCTATATCCAATGGGCGAAGGATCAGCCGCAGTATGCCTACGAACACGACGGGTTCGGCGGCGTCTTGTCTTCCCGATGAGCCCCGTGATTGCGGGTCTGGAAAAAAGCGCATCTTGGCCCAGTTCACCGCAGTTAGGCTGGTAAAAGGCTGCATTCCACATGCGGCGGATGTTGTGGCGTATTCAGGGAGCGGGAAATTGACGTGAAAGGTCCGGCTGGGGTGTCGATGGGTGGCGGCGAGCGCGATCGCGAGTTCTTGACATCGCTGCGCGGGGATGTCGACGCGTGGAGCGCGCACGACGCGCTGGCGCAGTTGGTTGCGATGTTCGGCGGAGTTTTCCCGCGGCACGGCAATCTGGCCGACCGGTTGGCTTACCTGGACGAGTTCAGCGAGGTATGGGATTACCGGAGCCGGACGCGGGCACGTTACGGGGAACAGGTGCGGTGCCAAGACGCCGGCGGCGGGGCACGGTGGATGATCCCCCGTCTCGACCTGCCCGACCGGCAACTGGACACGATCACGACGCTGGCGCGACGGCTGGGCCTTACAGATGAAACATGGCCCACTGAAACAAAATTCGACTACATGCTGGTGATCGGAACCGGACGTTACTCGAACATGCTCAGGGCCCGGTTGGCGCGGGACCTGGCTGCCGAGAACCGCGTCGGTCATGTCGTGCTGGCCGCTGCTTCTCGGCGGCTGTTGCCGTCCGAAGACGACGCGGTCGCGTCCTGCGCGCCAGGCGCGCGTTCCGAATTCGATTTGCTGGCGGCCGCCGCGGCCGACGCGTTTGGGGTGGATACTCGCGAAGCCGTACGGCATGGGCGTCAGCGGGGCGGCGACCCCCATCGAGGCCAGATGGTTTGGCGCTTCGGCGAAGACAGCAATGACCTCGGGCTGCCCATCACACTGATCGAGGCACCGTCGCCGGACCCCGACATCCGACGTGCCACCTCCGCGGATACCTTCACCTTTACGGCGCGGACCCTGGATATGGACCAATCGAGTTGTCTAATGGTGACCGGTCAGCCGTTCGTCCCCTATCAGCACTTTGACGCGCTGCGAACTCTGTCCCTGCCGTTCGAAATTCGCATTGAGACCGCGGGTTTCGGCATCGACCGCTACGAAGGACTGCACGACATGGACCTGCAGCATCCCGCCAAACTGTTGCAGGAGGTCCGCTCGACGATCCGGGCAGCCCGCGGTCTGCTGGAACGGGTCGAGGCTTGCCGACGAACAGCCCACGCGCCGCGCTGAGGTCGCCCAGGATCACTCGTCGGCGGTGATCGTGCACGGTGTGGCGGGCGGGTAGCTGCCCGATACCGCGCGCAGCCGCCCCGGCGGCGGCCAGGGCCGCAGCCCCATGTTGCCCAGATAGCGCAGGGGATTGACGTGTTCACGCCCAACCCGCATCTCGAAATGCAGATAACCGTCCGTCGATTGGCCTTCCGCACCGATGCTGCCGATCCGGCTTCCCGCACTTATCCGATCACCGCGCGCGATTTGTGTGTCGTCACCAGGCCGAAACACGTAGCGGATTTGGGTATCGCCGTTCGAGATGATCACTGAGTAAAACTGGCCGAAATCGCTTGCGCGGCAAACAGTTCCGGATATGACGGCGTAGATCGGGCTGCCGGGGTCAGCGGCGAAGTCGACGCCGGGATGGAAACCGTCCGCGCGGGGTCCGTATCCACGGCCAATCGCGCGTGGCTCGGCCTCGATCGGCAGCCGCGCCCCCGGCTCGATCCGATCGAAGTCGCCGCGCACTCGCCGCTGGTAGTCCGCTTTGAGGAGGCTGACCTCGTCGAGTGCATAGCCGAACAACAGGGATCGATCGTAGGCCACACCGAAGTTGTGCCGAAAATCCGGATCGAGCCGCAGGTAGTGTTTGACGCGCGAGATCCGTTCCTCCAACGTCGCCCAGCCGTTGTGCGTCAAGCGGATTCCGTCCAGCTGCCCTATCCGACCGTGCTCGGCGATGTTGGCCGGCCAGTGCGAATTGTGCATCAACTTGGGCCCCGCATACAGGCCCGGGTACCAACGCCAAAACGGCCCGCGCATCGCCTCGGCGGTACCCATCACCGGCACCATGTCCGGATATTCTGGATCATCCCAGCGGGAAACCATCGGACACATCAGCGCGGCTACGTCGTCCGGTGTGCGCGCAAGCACCTCACGGATGTCGACGTCGATCTGGAAAGTCCAGTCGGCGTCGACCATCACCATCCAGTCCGGGCGACAGAAATCGGCCATCCGGTACAGCAGCTCCAGCCCGGTGGATTCGGGGACCAGCCATGGTGTGGACGGTAGATCTGCCCGGGCGCGAACAACATTGGTGACCGCGGGGTGGTTCGCGAGAATCGCGGCGGTGTCGTCGGTGCTCCGGTCGTCGATCGCGTAGATGTCGTCGCTGAAGGTGGCCAGCGAGTCCAACGTATCGGGCAAGGTCTTCCCGGCATTGTGGGCACGCGTGACCGCCAGAATCCGCAATGTGTTCCCCTTTAAGCCGCGAGAACCGAAGTGTAGTAGCTGGGCTTGTCGGAGGGCGAGTCGCAATCGCCAGGCATCCCGATCAGGCCGTGATCGGCGAGCAGCTGCGCGGCCGTAGTCCCGGTCGACTGCCACCCGTGGTTAGCGAGATAGCCCGAGACCTCGTTGCGGGCCCCGAGATAGTTCAGCGAGCAGATGTCCAGATCGAATCCATGGTCGCGCCAGGTGCGAGTCGCACCGCGAATGATCTGTTGGACCCGCCCGGAGTCCAGCTCCGCCGACCCCACGAACGCCTCGATGGCCATCCGGCTTCCCGGCGCGCTGAGACCGGTGACGTTGTCCAGCAGGCGATCCTGAGCTTCAGGGGGGAGATAACCGAATAATCCTTCGGCGATCCAGGCGGTCGGTAACGCCGGGTCGAATCCGCTGCGCAGCAGCGCGACCGGCCAATCGTCCCGCAGGTCGGCCGGCACCATCCGCAGCTGCGCCGTGGGCTCGGCGCCCAGCCGTGCCAGCGTTTCGGCCTTGAACCGCAGCACGTCGGGCTGATCGATCTCGAACACCGCCATGCCCGGCGGCCACGGCAGTCGGTAGCCGCGCGCGTCGAGCCCAGACGCCAGGATCACCGCCTGCCGAATTCCGGTGGCCGTCGCGTCGGTAAGGAACTGATCGAAATAGCGAGTGCGGGCCACCAAATCGGTGGTCATTCGCTGCAGGCCCCAGCCCGCTTCAGGCTCGTCGACGTCGGACGCGCGGAGCTCTCCGGTGGCCCATTTGACCAGGAATTCGATACCCACCGCGCGGACCAACGGCTCGGCGAACGGGTCCTCGATCAACGGCTCGGGCGAATTGGTGGCCCTGGCGCGGCCCGCGGCCACCAGCGTCGCGGTCGCGCCGACATGGCTGGCCAGATCCCAGCTATCGCCGTCTTTGCGCATCACGATTCCGCCTTTCACGTGTGGGATCTCGGCGGCTGAGGGACGGCCGAGTTGCACACTTCGAATCTAGGAAGATTTGGCCCGGCGGAACTCCGCCGATCGGCCCGCAATGGTGATGAACGCTTCGTCCCCCGATCGGGGGACGAAACTGGCGGGTTTGGCTACCGTGGCTGGTCGGTCAGGGTCCCGCTGATGAAGATCGTGTCGTCGTCTCCAGCAGGCGCATCGAGGCCGCTGCGCCGGAACAGTTCGGCGAGCGGCACGCCTTCGAGCTGCCAGCCCAAGGCGGTGAGGTAGTCGAGGACGTGGTTGCGTTCGCCGGGGTAGATCAATGAAGCCAAGTCGACGTCGACGCCGTGGTCGCGGAATGGGTTGGATATGGTCCGCGCTCGCTCGGTGCCGAAATCCACGATACTGGAAACGAATTCGGTGGCTGCCATGCTCCCGGGCGCGCTGAGCGCGGTGATGTCGTCGAACAGCCGATCCTGGGCCTGCGGCTTTAGATAAATCAGTAACCCCTCGACCAGCCACGCCGTCGGTGCTGACGAGTCAAAGCCGGCGGCTTGCAACGGCGTGACCCAGTCCGCGCGCAGGTCGATGGGCACGGCGCGCCGAGTGGCGGTGGGCTCGGCGCTCAGGTCGGCCAAGGTCGTCGTCTTGAACTCCATCACCTGTGGTTGGTCGACCTCGTACACCACCGTCCCGGTCGGCCACGGCAGACGGTAGGCGCGGGTGTCCAACCCGGAAGCGAGGATCGCCACTTGCCGAATACCCCCATCGGTGGCGTTGAGGACGTATTCGTCAAAGTACTTCGTGCGGACCGCGTTTCCGTCGACCATCGCCTGCGCCACGGTCGGTGAGGCGTCCGCGATCGCCGACATGCCGAGTTCGCCGTCCATCAGCTTGGTGAAGAAATCCAGGCCCACCGCACGGACCAGAGGTTCGGCGAACGGATCGTTGATCAAGCCGCGCGGATCCTTGGTGGCCAGCGCGCGCCCGGCCGCGACAATGGTGGCGGTGACGCCGACGCCGGACGCCAGGTCCCAGCTGTCGTCGTCGGTGCGGGACATCAGCTCACCCTAGCGCCGCGCAATTCTGCGGTGCGGTGTTATTGGCGTCGGAACAGGCGCCCGTGCTGGCTGCAGAACCAGGCGATGTTGCCGTCCGGACCGCGGACGAAGTTGGATCGACTGCCGGTGGGCTTGCCGTCGGGTCCGAGGTCGATCCCGTAGTCGGGCCGGTAAAGGGCCAGGCCCAGTTCGGCGCTGCTTGGGCCGTCCGCGTTGGCGTCGACGGTGTCGATGGTGCCGGCGAGCCGGCCGTCGCTTGCCCGGAAGTCGATCACCGTTTGCTCGACGACGCCGCCTTGGGAGACCTGCTCGGCGATGTAGCGGCCCTGGTAGGGCCGCAGGTCGTCGGCGCCGAGATGTTGCGGTACTGCAGGCAGATTGGTGACCCCGGCGAATCTGTGCAACGCCCAGTCGCAGGCGAAAAGGTCGTTGATCAGATGAAATCCGCCATCGGAATTGGTGAGGACGGTCATGGCGAAGTTGCGATCGGGCACCATCACGAAACCGGACCGTTGCCCCTTCCAGGTGCCCCCGTGCTCGACGATATTCACATTCTGCGCGGAGGGCCGCAGCATCCAGGTCACGCCCATCCCGGTCAGCTCGACGAACAGTGTTCCACCCGCCCCCGGGTTCGAACGCATCGCCTCCAGCGACTGTCGGCTCAGAATCTGCTCGCCGTTAGGCGCCCTGCCGTCGCCGAGGTGGAACTGTGCGTAGCGCAGCTGATCTCGCGCCGTGGACATCAACCCACCGGTGGGGTTGCAGCTGCGCGGGAATGCCCAAAAGTCGGTATCGACCAGGGGTTTGCCGTCGACCACCTGGTGAGGTGCCGCCACGTTCAGACCGATTATCTGGTCGGAAAAGTAGCGGGTGTGAGCCAGCTGCAGCGGGTCGAGCACCAGTTTGTGCATCGCAGACTCGTAGGTTGTTCCGGTGACAAGCTCGATGATGCGGCCCGCCACCACAAGACCCGAATTGTTGTACGCGAATGCGGTTCCCGGAGGAGTCAGCTGCGGTAACCGTGTCATCGAGTTGACGTAGCGCGCCACCGCGTCATCGCCGCGCCCGAAGTCCTGCCCATTGCGACCATCCCAGCCTGCAGTGTGGTTGAGCAGTTGGCGCACGGTCACGACGGCGCTGGCCGACTCGTCGGCCACCGCGAAGTCGGGGATGAAGCGGCGCACGGGCGAATCCAGGTCTACCTCGCCCCGCTCGACCAGCCGCATCATCGCGGTTCCTGTGAAAGTCTTTGTGGTAGAACCGATTCGGAAGACGGTGTCGCCGTCGACAGGCAACGGATGGTCGACGTTGGTGACCCCGTAGCCCTGGACGTATTCTTGGCCGCCGGCCCACACGGCAACCGCGACCCCCGGAATCGCATAGGCCTTCATGCCCGCGGTGATCTTGGCATCGAGCTCGTCGAACGCTACGCCAAGGTCTGTGCGGTTAACGGTTTCACCCACGGCAGCGGCGATTGCGTGCGGCAGCCGACCTGGCGCTCGCACGCGTACGGTCGAATGGGTTCGTGGGCGGCGGTAACGTCCACATGGCCATTAATATAACCCCCCAAGGGCCTGCCGGAGTGGATTCGGTTGCAGCGCTTGGGGCCTCGCCCGCTCCCGCGCGGGAGCCGGTTTACCGCGGGCGGTGCTAGCCGAGCGGATTGTCCGCCCACAGCGCGGCGATCGACAGGCCCGCGCGGCCGAGCAGCGATCGCGTCAGCGGCAGCCCGAGGCCCACCACAGCCGACGGGTCGCCGTCGACACCATCGATGAACCAGCCGCCCAGGCCGTCGAGCGTGAACCCTCCGGCGACCCGCAATGACTCCCCGGCAGCAAGGTAGGCCTCGAGGTCATCGGATGATGGTTTACCGAAACGTACGGTGGTGATAGATGTTTCGGCGTCCCGATGAACGATTTCGTTGTCCACCAATCGGATAGCGCAGTGGCCGGTATACAGCCGGCCGGCCCGGCCCGCCATCGACTGCCACATCTGACGAGCGGCGGCGACGGATTGCGGCTTACCGCACAACTGGTCGTCGATGTGAAGCATCGAATCACAGCCGATGACAACGCAATCCGCGGCGATGCTGCCATCCAGCCTGCCCGCGACCTCGTCGGCCTTGGCCACCGCCAGCGCGCACACGACGTCACTGGCCGAAGCGTCGGGGCCCAGGGCCGCGGTCACTGCATCCTCGTCGACCCCGGAGACCACGACCACCGGATCGACGCCGGCCTGGCGCAGCACCTTGAGCCGGCCGGCCGAGGCCGACGCCAGCACCAGCCGGGTCACTGCTTCATATGAGTCATCTGCTGCATGGTGAGCCGCTGGTAGTTCGTCATCGCAAAACGCAGCCGGTCGACCGGGAGGCCCCAGCGGGTGCGCTCCGCCGGTGGTGGTTCCGGCGCGGCGCCGGCGGCGCCCAGCACGGCGACCAATGCGGCCACCTCCTCGGCGGTGGGTTGCCCCTTGAGGATCTGGATGTGCGGCTCGTGCGGCTTCTGGGCCTCTTGGATATCCGAGCTCACAGTGGGATGTTCCCGTGCTTCTTGGGCGGCAGGTGCGAGATCTTGCGCTCCAGCAGACGCAGCGCCGTGCCGATGTAGCCACGCGTGTGCGACGGCGGGATCACCGCGTCGACGTACCCGCGCTCGGCCGCGACGTAGGGATTGACGAGCGTGTCCTCGTACTCCTGCTGCAGCTGCAGCCGCAGCGCGTCGACGTCCTTGCCTTCCTTGGCGGCCTCGGACAGCTGCTTGCGGTAGACGAACCCGACGGCGCCCGAGGCGCCCATCACCGCGATCTGCGCCGTCGGCCAGGCGATGTTGACGTCGCAGCCCATGTCCTTGGAACCCATGACGCAGTAGGCGCCGCCGTAGGCCTTGCGGGTGATGACGGTGATCTTCGGGACGGTGGCCTCGCCGTAGGCGAACAGCAGCTTGGCGCCGCGCCGGATGATGCCGTTGTATTCCTGGCCGGTGCCCGGCAGGAAGCCGGGCACGTCGACCAGCATCACGATCGGGATGTTGAAGCAGTCGCAGGTGCGCACGAACCGCGCCGCCTTCTCGGAGGCGTCGATGTCCAGGCAGCCAGCGAAGTGCGTCGGCTGGTTGGCCACTATCCCGACCGGGCGGCCCTCGATGCGACCGAACCCGACGACGATGTTCTGGGCATAACCGCTCTGGATTTCCAGGAACTCGTCCTCGTCGAGGATCCGGGTGATGACCTCGTGCATGTCGTAGGGCTGGTTGGGCGAGTCGGGGATCAGCGTGTCCAGCTCGACGTCCTCGTCGGTGAGGTTGTCCTCGATGGCGCCCGCCGGGATGGGCGCTGCGTAGCGGGGCGGATCGGTGGCGTTGTTGGGCGGCAGGTAGCTCAGCAGATCGCGGACCCATTCGAAGGCGTCCTGCTCACCGGAGGCCACGTAGTGCAACGTGCCCGACTTGGCCATGTGGGTGTGGGCGCCGCCGAGCTCCTCCATGGTGACGTCCTCGCCGGTAACGGTCTTGATGACGTCGGGCCCTGTGATGAACATCTGGCTGGTCTGATCGACCATCACCACGAAGTCGGTCAGGGCCGGCGAGTACACGTGCCCGCCCGCCGCGGCCCCCATGATCAGCGAGATCTGCGGGATGACACCGGAAGCCAGGATGTTATTGCGGAAGATCTTGCTGTACAGGCCCAGCGAGACGACGCCCTCCTGGATGCGCGCGCCGGCACCGTCGTTGATGCCGATCAGTGGGCGCCCGGTCTTGATGGCCAGCTCCTGGACCTTGACGATCTTCTCGCCGTACACCTCGCCGAGGCTGCCGCCGAACACCGTGGCGTCCTGGCTGAAGATGCACACGTCGCGGCCGTCGATGGTGCCGTAGCCGGTGATGACGCCGTCGCCGAGCGGGCGGTTCTTCTCCAGGCCGAAGTTGGTGCTGCGGTGCTTGGCCAGCGCGTCGAGTTCGACGAACGAGTCCTCGTCCAGCAGGGCGAGGATGCGCTCCCGGGCGGTCAGCTTGCCCTTGGCGTGCACCTTCTCGACGGCCTCTTCACCGACCGGATGCAGTGCCTCGTCCCGGCGCTTGTGCAGCTCGGCCAGCTTGCCCGCGGTGGTGTGGATGTCGATGCTGTGCTCGGCCGCGGGCTCCGCGGTGTGGTCGGTAACGCTCGTCATGGGTGTCGAGCTTAGCGGCGGCTATCCCGTCTTCCCCATGAAGGGCCCGCCCATGAAGGTCCGTTGGAGATCCCGAATCTAATTCCTGAGTCCAAAGCTGCCGAAGTGAGCAAAATACTCGGCAATACCTCCGGACGATATCGGGCTACGAGCAAGGAGGGCCGGATGGGCCACTGTCCCGAACCCGTCTCGAAAAGTTTGTCGCAATGACCGGGGTGCAGCATGCCCATCCGGCGATGACGGCGCGCCAGCGGATGACCGTGGTCGCGGCCGGGCTGGGCATCTTCATCGTGTGTGTGGACGTCAACGTCGTCAACGTCGCGCTGCCCAGCATCCAGGCGGCGTACAAGGCGGGTGAGCGAGGTCTTCAGTGGGCCGTCGCAGGCTACAGCCTGGGTATGGCTGCCGCGCTGATGAGCTGCGCCTTACTGGGTGATCGGTACGGTCGCAAGCGCGGGTTTTTGATCGGGCTCGCGGTATTCGTCATCTCCTCCGTGGTGTGCGCGCTACACGTCAGTCTTGGACTGTTCACGGTGGCGCGAATTATTCAGGGTGTGGGAGCGGCCTTCATCTCGGTGTTGTCTCTCGCCCTGCTCAGTCACGCGTTTCCCGACCCGGGGTTGAAAGCGCGGGCGATAGCCGGCTGGATGGCCATGGGGAGTGTCGGTGCGGCGGTGTCCCCGGCGCTGGGCGGGTTCCTGGTCCAGGACCTCGGATGGCGCAGCGTCTTTGCGGTGAACCTCCCGATGGGAGCAATCGTCGGGCTCCTCACGCTGGTTGCTGCCGCCGAGTCCAGGGATCCCGACCCGACCCAACTCGACTGGCCGGGTCAGCTGATGTTCGCCCCCGCGATCGCAATGATCGCGTACGGGCTCATCGAGGTCCCGCGGATCCATCGGGAGCTGGCCGCAGTGGGGCCGGCGCTGCTGCTGGCTGTCGTGCTGCTATGGCTGTTTGTTCGGCACGAACGCCGCGCGGCATTCCCGTTGATCGATCTTCAGTTGCTTCGCCAGCCGGTGTACCGATCGGCGCTGCTGGTCTACTTCCTGGTGACATCCTGCTTTTTTGGTTTGTTGATGGTGACCACCCAGCATTTCCAGAACGTGCGCGCGTTCTCGCCCATGCACGCGGGTCTGCTGCTGTTGCCCGTCCCGGTGGCATTTGGGGTCGCGAGCGTACTGGCAGGCCGGGCGGTAGAAGATCGGGGCCCCCGACTGCCGGCGCTGGTCTGTCTGGCGGCGTCGATCATCGGGTTGGCGCTATTCGCGGTCGCCATTGGCCGCGCAATGCCCGTGGTGATCATCGGTCTGGCGCTATTCGGTGCGGGGTACGGGGGCTGCGCCACGCCACTGCTGCAGCTTGCTATGACCGAGGTTGACGATCACCGAGCAGGCATGGGCGCTGGCCTGATCAATCTGCAACGGTCGCTGGGCAGCATTTTCGGCGTCGCACTTTTCGGCTCCGTCCTCGCGCTCTGGCTAGGCGCGACGTTGCCGGCCCGGCTGGAGCCCGCCATCGCCGATCCCGCCGAACGCAAAGCGGTCATCGCGGCCGTAGTGGAAGGCGCGAATCCGTGCGCGCACCCCGCAAATATCGGGCCGGGCCATCGACTGACATCAGCGCAGGAGCGTCTGGTCGTGCGCGTCGCCGACAAAGACTTCATCGGCGGCGTCCGGCTAGCGGTCGCCGGCGGGGCGGCATTGCTCACGGCAGGCTTCATTCTTGGTTGGAGGCGGTTTCCGCGCACCCGTGGCGATCTCGGTGACCGGCAGCTCAACAGCCGCACCAGGGATCCGGTTCGATGACTGGGTGACCGGCGCCCGCGATGAGCGCCGCGTTCTAGGCTGGGTCCGGTGACAGACCCCGATGAGCTCAGAAGGCCACTGGACGTCGCCGCACTGCGCGCCGAGTTGATCGGCACCGGGCTGGGCTGGCGACGGCTCGACGTCGTCGACGAAACCGGTTCCACCAACACCGATTTGCTGGCTCGCGCGGCCGCCGGAGACGACGTCGCCGGGGCGGTGCTCATCGCCGAGCATCAGACCGCCGGCCGCGGGCGGCACGGCCGCGGCTGGTCGGCCTCCCCGCGCGCGCAGATCACCATGTCGGTCGGGGTCAGCGTGGTCGACGTCCCCACCGCGGGGTGGGGCTGGCTGTCGTTGGCCACCGGTGTGGCCGTCGTCGACGCGGTGGCCCCGGTGCTCGATGCGGCCGGCGTGCAAGCCGGTCTCAAATGGCCCAACGACGTGCTGGCCGGTGGCGGCAAGCTGGCCGGAATTCTCTCCGAGGTCGCAAAGCCGGTAGTGGTAATTGGCTTGGGGCTCAACGTAACTCAGGCGCCCGAGGAGGTCGACGGCTCCGGTGCGATTGCGCCCACGTCGCTGCTCGGTCTGGGAGTGGCCTCGCCCGACCGCGACGCGCTGGTCCGCGCCGTGTTGCGCGAGCTCGGCGGCCGCATCACCGCCTGGCGGCTCGCGCGGGGGGCCGACTGGCAGCTGGCCGCGGATTACCGCGCCCGCAGCCTGACCATCGGCACGCGGGTGCGCGCCGAACTGCCCGGCGGCCGGGAAGTCGTCGGGACCGCGAGCGCCGTCGACGACCAGGGCAGGTTATGCGTGGAAACCGATGCCGAGACCGTCGTCGTTTCCGCCGGCGACGTGGTGCATCTACGTTAGGAAGCGGTAACTTCGCGACCATGAGCTACCCGGACAACGCCCTGGCCGCCGGCGAACAGGTCGTCATACACCGCCACCCGCACTGGAAGCGCTTGATCTGGCCCGTCGTCGTACTCATCGTGGTGACCGCGCTCGCGGCGTTCGGGTCGGGCTATCTCAACTCGACGCACTGGGAGCAGCTCGCCAAGAACATCATCTACGGCGTCATCTGGGGGATCTGGCTGGTGATCGTCGGCTGGCTGACGCTGTGGCCGTTCCTGAGCTGGCTGACCACACATTTCGTCGTCACCAACCGGCGGGTGATGTTTCGGCACGGGGTGCTGACCCGCAGCGGCATCGACATCCCGTTGGCGCGGATCAACAGCGTCGAATTCCGGGACAAGATCGTCGAGCGAATGTTTCGCACCGGGACCCTGATTATCGAGTCGGCGTCACAAGATCCGTTGGAGTTCTACGACATTCCGCGCCTGCGCGAGGTGCACGCGCTGCTGTATCACGAAGTCTTCGACACCCTGGGTTCCGAGGAATCGCCGAGCTGACGCGCCCGAGCCCTGTTGCGCCAGGCCCGCAGCAGCGTGACGTTGCCGCCCTCGATTTCGTCCTCGAAGATTTCGGCGATGCCACCGGCGGTGAGGGCCGATTCGAGTGCCTTGTCGGGGCTGCGCGCGAACTCGTCGGGAAACACCCAACGCCGGAACGCCCAGAACCGGAACGCCATCTGCAGCAGGTTGCCGATGATGTACGCCGAGATGAAGTCGGCGATGTTCTCCACCGTCAGCGACACCGTCGGGACCCGCAGCTGCAGGACGTAGCTGGAGATCCACAGCGGGGCCATGGATAGCAGCACACCGACGCCGCTGAAAGCGAAGAACAGCAGCGCCTCGTGGTGTCGCTCGCGCCCGCCGCGGTCGCGGAAGCTCCACTCCCGGTTCAGCACGTAGGACGCGATGACGGCCACGATCCCCGCGATGACCTTGGCGGTCACCGGCTTGGGCTCCAGAATCGTCAGCTTCAGCGTGTAGAAAATCGCCGAGTCGATGATGAACGTGGTACCGCCGACGATGGCGAATTTGATCAGTTCATGATGGCGCTGCGCATACGGCTGAATGATCCCGGGCAGGCGCGCGATTGTGGCTTCGGCGAAGGACACAACACGTGAGTGTACGTATGGACGCAAAATCGACGCAAAATGGTACATAACGATTGTGCGTCAGAGCCGGTCAACACGCCTCGAGCACGGGACTGTGCGCCATGACACCATGATGGCCGTGCCGAGTTCACGCCCGCCGCGCACCGCGCCCGTCGTCGCCATGGTCGGCGGCGGTCAGCTGGCCCGGATGACCCATCAGGCCGCCATCGCGCTGGGGCAGACGCTGCGTGTGCTGGCGACCGCAGCCGACGAATCGGCCGCACAGGTCAGTCCCGACGTGGTGATCGGCTCGCACACCGATCTCGAAGATCTGCGCCGCGTCGCCGCCGGAGCCAACGTGCTGACCTTCGACCACGAGCACGTCCCGACCGAACTGCTGGACAAGCTCGTCGCGGAAGGCGTCAACGTGGCGCCGCCACCGCAGGCGCTGGTGCACGCCCAGGACAAGCTCGTCATGCGGCGGCGGATGGAGGCCCTCGGCGCCCAGGTGCCCCGCTACGCCGAGATCCGAAGCGTCGACGAACTCGACACCTTCGCGAGGCGCATAGCCGGCCCGGTGGTCGTGAAAGCGGTCCGCGGCGGATACGACGGGCGCGGGGTGCGGATGGCCCGTGACCCGTCGCACGCCCGCGAGATCGCCGCCGACTTCCTGGCCTCCCGCGTGCCGGTGATGGCCGAGGAGCAGGTGAACCTGCGCCGCGAACTGTCGGCTCTGGTGGCGCGCTCGCCGTTCGGGCAGGGCGCGGCGTGGCCGGTCGTCGAGACCGTGCAGCGGGACGGGATCTGCGTACAGGTCATCGCGCCCGCGCCGGAGCTGCCCGAGGAACTCGCTTCGGCCGCGCAACAGCTGGCGTTGCGGCTGGCCGCCGACCTCGGCGTGATCGGGGTGCTCGCGGTCGAGCTGTTCGAGACGGTCGACGGCGCGCTTCTGGTCAACGAGCTCGCGATGCGGCCGCACAACTCCGGGCACTGGACCATGGACGGGGCCCGCACCAGCCAGTTCGAACAGCATCTGCGCGCGGTGCTGGACTATCCGCTGGGCGACACCGACGCCATCGCGCCGGTGACCGTGATGGCCAACGTGCTCGGTGCCGCGCAGCCGCCGGCGATGACCGTCGACGAACGGTTGCACCATCTCTAT
This sequence comes from Mycobacterium sp. IS-1264, assembly GCF_001954195.1. Classification (GTDB taxonomy): domain Bacteria; phylum Actinomycetota; class Actinomycetes; order Mycobacteriales; family Mycobacteriaceae; genus Mycobacterium. Next base: position 45,101 of record NZ_MBES01000005.1, read on the forward strand.
GCGCGCATGCCCGACGCCCGGGTTCACCTCTACGGCAAGGCCGAACGCCCCGGACGCAAGGTCGGGCACATCAATTTCCTGGGCGATTCCCCGGGCTCCGATGTCGCTGGCCTGGCGAAGCTGCGTGAACGCGCCGAGCTGGCCGCACACTGGTTGTCACACGGGCAATGGGCCGACGGATGGGATCCACATGGCTAGCGCCAGCGACGATGCAGAGCGAAGTGATGAGGAGGAGTGGCGCCGAATGACCGAGCATCCGCGCGTAGCGGTGATCATGGGCAGCGACAGCGACTGGACGGTGATGTCCGACGCGGCCGCGGCGCTGGCCGAGTTCGACGTACCGACCGAGGTGCGGGTCGTGTCGGCGCACCGCACCCCGGCGGAGATGCTCGACTACGCCCGCGGCGCGGCCGACCGCGGCATCGAGGTGATCATCGCCGGCGCCGGCGGCGCGGCCCACCTGCCCGGGATGGTCGCCTCGGCGACGCCGCTGCCGGTGATTGGCGTGCCGGTTCCGCTGGCTCGGCTGGACGGCCTCGATTCCCTGCTGTCGATCGTGCAGATGCCGGCGGGCGTGCCGGTCGCCACGGTCTCCATCGGTGGCGCCCGCAACGCGGGCCTGCTGGCAGTGCGCATTCTCGGATCATCCGACCCGGCGCTGCGCGCGCGGCTCGTCACCTTTGCCGAGGAGCTGGCCGAGAGCGTGCGGGCCAAGGATGCGGCGCTGCGGGAGGGTCAGGGTAAAGTTACCGGCCAGTAGCCCGGCGACGAAGCGAGCTGGGTAGTGGCCCGTGGGACAGCCGGGCAAATTTGGCGGAGTGCAAGGAGGCCAAGATGGCTCAGTGGGCCGGAGACCCCACATTCGACCTGTTCCAATTGCCCGAGGAGCACCAGGAGCTGCGGGCGGCGATTCGAGCGCTGGCGGAAAAGGAGATCGCTCCGCACGCCTCCGATGTAGACGAGAATTCGCGATTTCCGCAGGAGGCCCTCGACGCGCTGAACGCGTCCGGTTTCAACGCCGTCCACATCCCCGAGGAGTACGGCGGTCAGGGCGCGGACTCAGTCGCGGCGTGCATTGTGATCGAAGAAGTCGCGCGCGTCGACGGGTCCGCCTCGCTGATTCCCGCCGTCAACAAACTGGGCACCATGGGCCTGATCCTGCAGGGTTCCGAGGAGCTGAAGAAGCAGGTGCTGCCGTCCCTGGCCACCGAGGGGGCGATGGCCTCCTACGCCTTGAGCGAGCGCGAAGCCGGCAGTGACGCGGCGTCCATGCGGACCCGGGCCAAGGCCGACGGGGATCACTGGATTCTCAACGGCACCAAGTGCTGGATCACCAACGGCGGCAAGTCGACCTGGTACACGGTGATGGCGGTGACCGATCCGGACCGGGGCGCCAACGGGATATCGGCGTTCATGGTGCACAAGGACGACGAGGGGTTCAGCGTCGGCCCGAAGGAAAAGAAGATGGGCATCAAGGGATCGCCCACCACTGAGTTGTATTTCGAGAACTGCCGCATCCCGGGCGATCGGATCATCGGCGAACCCGGCACCGGGTTCAAAACCGCGCTGCAGACCCTCGACCACACCCGCCCCACCGTCGGGGCGCAGGCCGTGGGCCTCGCGCAGGGCGCGCTGGACGCCGCCGTCGCGTACACCAAGGACCGCAAGCAGTTCGGCAAGTCGATCTCCGAGTTCCAGGGCGTGCAGTTCGAGCTGGCCGACATGGCGATGAAAGTCGAAGCGGCCCGGCTGATGGTGTACAGCGCCGCCGCCCGGGCCGAACGCGGTGAACCGAATCTCGGATTCATCTCCGCGGCCGCGAAGTGCTTTGCCTCCGACACCGCCATGGACGTGACCGAGGCGGCGGTGCAGCTGTTCGGCGGCGCCGGATACACCACCGACTTCCCGGTCGAGCGGATGATGCGCGACGCCAAGATCACCCAGATCTACGAGGGCACCAACCAGATCCAACGGGTAGTGATGTCGCGGGCGTTGCTGCGCTGATCCCGCGCCGCGCCTACTTCGCCGTCTCCGGTGCCCTGAGATACCGGTCGTTGTGCGCCCCCGCGGCGGGCGGGGGATCGGTGTTCACGGCGTCGAAGCTGGAGTAGCGCGCCGGGGTGCGGATCACCGTGATGGCCTCGTCGCCGCTGCCGACGCGCAGGGCCAGGTCGTTCTCGGCGAACAGCGGGGTGTCGACGACCTGCTTCCAGGTGTAGGCGAGGCAGGCCATCAGGCCGCCCTCGTGCAGCAGCTCGACCCATTCCGCGGCGGTCTTGGCGGCCAGGGCCGACTCGAGCTCCTCGGTCAGCTCCGGGTAGTTCAGCGCCCGCGCGCGCTGGTCGACGAATCGCTCGTCGTCGAGCAGATCGGGCCGGCCGATGATCTCGCACAGCTTGGCCCAATGCTTGGGCACATAGGCGGACAGGACGAGATACCCGTCGGATGCCCGGAAGGCGTCCGAGGGCTGCGTGGCGAAACCAACTCCCTTGCGCTTCTTGGCATCTGGCTTGATTTCTGGCTTCGGTTTGGCCGGCTCGCTGGGTTTGTTCAGGTGCATCGTGAGCTGGTTGGCCTGCAGCCCCACCGCAACGTCGTACATCGCGACCCGGACCACGTCGGCCACCCCGTGACGTTCGCGGTTGAGCAGCGCGGCCAGCACCGCCTCGGCCAGCACGTGACCGCTGGCGTTGTCGACGAGCTGGAACGGGATGATCTGCGGTTTACCCGTGGGCGTGGGCATTCCGGTGGTCATGCCGGCCTCGGCCGCGACCATCAGGTCGACGCCCGGGCGCGTGCCGTGCGGCCCGTTGCCGCCGAAAGCGCTCAGGCGGGCATAGATGAGTCTGGGATTGCGCGACTGCAAGTCGGTGGGCCCCAACCCCATTCGTTCCATGACGCCGGGGCGAAAGCCCTCCAGCACGACGTCGGCGGTGTCGGCGAGCCGCAGTACCTGCTGCTTGACGTCGTCGTCGGTCAGGTCCGCCGTCACCGACTTCTTGCCGCGGTTGTTCGGCAGGAAATATGTGGCCAGCGGCGGGCGCCCGGGAAGGACCGCGGTGATCTGGCGGGCGGCCTCACCGCCGGGCGCCTCGATTTTGATGACCTCCGCACCCAGGTCGGCCAGCACCTGCCCGGCCAACGGCCCGGCCACGTTCTGGGTGAAATCGAGCACCCGGAATCCGTCGAGGGGCTTCGCGGGCTTGCTGTTCGGCTCGCTGCTTGGCATGTCGGCCCCTAGTCGTAGTTCCGGCGAACCCAGGTGTCGGTGTCGGTCCGCGCCATGATTAGACACAATAACGAGACGGTCCTCGGGGCCCGACCGTGGCTGTGCAGTCGCTTAGTCGAGGCGATACCGAATGAGACGGGAGCTATTGGCCACTACCGCAACCGACGACGCGTTGTGCAGGATCGCGGCGAGCACGGGGGAGAGCGCCCCGCCCGCGCCGATGACCAGCCCGGCGGCGTTGACGGCGATGGACATGCTGTAGTTCTCGCGGATCACGTCGACGGCCCGGGAACCCAGGTCTCCCACGTCGAGCAGCCGATGCAGGTCGTCGTTGGCCAGGGCCACGTCGGCGGTTTCGACGGCGACGTCGGTGCCGGCCAGTCCCATGGCGATTCCGATGTCGGCGGCGGCCAGCGCCGGGGCGTCGTTGATGCCGTCGCCGACCATCCCGACGACGTAACCCTCGCCCTGCAGTTCGCGCACCACCTCGAGCTTGTCCTCCGGCATCACCTCGGCGCGCCACTCGTCGATCCCGAGCTCGGCGGCGACGACCCGGGCGATGTCGGGATGGTCCCCGGTGAGCATGACGATGCGGCGAATCCCGTTGGCCCGCAACTCCTTCAGCACCGCGGCCGCCTCGGGTCGCACCTCGTCGCGCAGGCTGATCAGCCCCACCAGGGTGCCGTCCACCGCGAGCAGCAGCGGGGTCTCCGCCTCGTTTCGCAGTTTGTCGACCCACTCCGAGGCCTTTCTCGACACGTTCACCTTTTCGGCCCGCAGCAGGCTGGGGCTGCCCAGCAGCAGGGTCCGGCCGTCGGCCCAGGTCCGCATGCCCAGGCCCACCAGCACCTCGCACTCCTCGTGCGGCGGGATGGTGATGTGGCGTTCCTCGGTCGAGCGGATCACCGCTTCGGCTAGCGGGTGCCGCGAGTGAATCTCCGAGCTGGCCGCATACGCCAGGACCTGCTCGGGCTGCCAATCCTTATGCATCGCAACGATATTCGTCACGACCGGGCGCCCCACGGTCAGGGTCCCGGTCTTGTCGAACACGATCGCGTCGACCCGGCCGGCCTGCTCCAGGTGGGAGCCGCCCTTGATGAGGATGCCGCGGCGCGCGCCGTTGCCGATCGCGGCGCTGATGGCGGTCGGAGTGGCCAGGCCGACCGCGCACGGGCACGCGATGAGCAGCATGGTCATCGCCCGGCGCACGTCACCGGTGATCGCCAGGGTGATCGCCGAAACGACGAACGAGGTGGGAACGAAACGGCGAGAGAAGTTTTCGCCGACCGTCTGGATGGGCGCTCGGTCGTGCTGCGCCTCCTCGACGCGGGCGATGATGCGGCCGATGGTGGTTTGGTTGCCGACGGCCTCCGCGCGCACCACCAGGCGTCCGCGCACCACGACCGAACCGGCGTGCACGCGCGAACCCACCACGACGCTGACCGGCAGGGTTTCCCCGGTGATCGCGGATTGGTCGACGACCGCCTCGCCGTCGACCACCTCCCCGTCCACGGGTATCGCGACGTGGTCGTGGACCACCACGTCGTCGCCGATCTCCACGCTGTCGATCGGCACCTGTATCTCGGTGCCCGCGCGCGGGCCCTCGGTGAGCCGGATCCATGCCGTGTCCTGGCTGCCGCGCAGCAGGTCGGAGATGGCCCGCCGGGTCCGGCGCAGCGTCAGATCCTGAAGGTACTCACCGATATTGAGCAACCACAGCACGGTCAGCGCGACCACGTTCTCGCGCAGGATCAGGCTGGCCACGGTCGCCGCGGACACCAGCGCGTCGGTGCCGGCCCTGCCGGAACGCAGCGAGCGCAACGCGCCGCGCAGGAACGGGTAGCCGGTGAAGACGGTGACGCCGGTGGCGACCACCCGCCCGCTCGGGCCCAGCAGCGGCGGCCGGGCGAAGACGTAGCGGCGCACGCCGAGCAACGCCAGCGCAGCACCGCCGATGACCATGCGCAGCACGTCGGCGTTGCGGATTTCCGACGAATGCGGTGCCCGGGCCGGGATCAGTTCGGCGGCAATGTGTTCGGCGCCGCTGATCGCGGCCAATATCGCGGGGCGCTCGCAGCGCCGGGGCGAGTACCAGACGACGACGGAGCCGGTGCGCGGGTAGGCGTGCACGGTGCGCACACCGTTCTCTTTGGCGACGGCCTCTTCGACCGCGACGGCGCGGCGTGAGTTGCCGCGGACCCACCCGACCGAAACCCGCATGCGTCCGGCCGCGTCCGAAATCACCGCCAGGGCAGGGTCGTTGGCTTGTATCAAGCGATCAGTGCTCGTGAACGTCACCGATGGACGGGGTGGGCGCCTCCTCGCCGACGCGCTCGCGGGCTTCGGCCATGACGTCGGCGAGCTTGAGGCGGGCCGACTCGGCGGCTTCCTCGGCCTTGCGCGTTCCGCGCAATCCCAGCTCGGCCGCCGACACCGCGGTCTCGTGCAGCGGCGCCTTGGCCACGGCCTTGCGCACCACCTCGTAGGCCGTCACGCCGACCAGGCCGGTGAACACCGTCCCGGCCGCTTTTGCCAATAGCCCGAACCCCGCCATTGCCTACCTCCCTGTCGCCACGGCGTCAGCTGCTGCTTTCCCGACCGTAACATTGAAATATTGCGATATCAATATGAATCGGGTCAGAGGACGCGGGTTATCTTTTCCGTCTCGATTCGGCGCTGCAGAGTCGAGGGATCGGGATTGGCCACCTGCACCAACGACCCGCCCACGGCCATGATGGCCAGCAGGCCGTCGACCAACTCGGCGGGCGCGGACCACGACGCGCTGGACAGCACGCGATCCTTAGACGTCAAACCCCTTGCCGCCGCGGAATTCTCACAGTCGGCCAGAATTTCTTCGGCCGTTCGGCCGGCCAGCGCGGGACCGGGATGGCGCTCAGGAACTATTTGGTCGCCGTGTACCCGCACCGCGGTCGCATAGTCGGTGACACCGATCGGCAGGTCGGGCGCCGGGCGGCCGAACGGATCCAGCGACAGCACCGCCACCTCACCGCCGGGCTCGATCACCGAGTCGGCCTCCTCCAGCCGGTCGGGGGTGCACAGCGCCATGTCACCGGGTTCGCCCGAGGCGATCACGGCCTCGGCGCCGATCCGCCACACCCCGAACAAGACCGCCGCCGTCTGCCAGTGGGCCGGCAGCAGGATCGCGATCCGGCTGGCCGGGCCGGCGCCGAGCTCGTCGCGCAGCAGGTTGCCGGTCTTGGCGGCCCAGTTCGCCAGCGTCACCGCGGACAGCTCGATGCGCTCGCCGGAGCCGTCGTCGTAGTACGTGATGCGCGGACCGACGGGGTCGGCCCGCAACATCGGATCCAGGATCATCCCAGAAAGCGTTGTCAGCGTCGATTCATGCACCGGTTGGTCAGTTTATGCACTCCGGCTTGTCCGAGCCGGCGGTGAGGATCGGCGAGGGCGCCGGGACATTGGGGTTGGTGGCGGCCGCTTGGTCGGACAGTTTGGCCGGCATGATCGTTCCGCTGCCGGACAGCCCGGAGCCCGGGCCGGTGTAGTCGTTGGCCAGCACCACCTTGACCGCTCCGGGTGCCAGCGAGGTATCCGGGACGACCGGCAATCCGCCGAGTTCCTTGGACACCTCCTGCGCACCCAGATCGTCGGTCTTGGCGGCCCGCACCTGGCTGCCCTGCACATGCCCACCGTCGTTATTGCCCACGGTTCCGGTGGCAAAGCCCTTGGAGCTCAAGACATCTGCCACGGCCGCGGCCAGTCCGTTGATGTCGGTGTCGTTGACGACGCTGGCGGTGGTCTTGGCGGGCGTGTAGGCGAGCTCCTCGGTCTTGCCCTGAGCCTGATCGTTCAGCAGCCCGGCCACCCAGTCGGCGACCTGGTGCGCGTCGACCCGCACCACGCTTTGGGTGCCGTCGTCACTCCAGCCGGCGCCGTCGAGGACCGGGATGGTGGCGAACGCGACGTTGCCGCCGGCCAGCTTCTGCATCTGCTGGACGAAATCCATCACATCCCAACCAGAGGAGATCACCACGGAGCGCTGGACGGCGGCCTGCAGGCGCTTCACCGTGGCCGGGCTGGACAGCGTCTTGCTCGAGATGATCTTGTGGGCCAGCGAGGCCATCACCACCTGCTGGCGCACCACGCGGTCGAGGTCGCCGCGCGGCAGCTCGTGGCGCTGGCGGACGAAGCTGAGCGCCTGCGGCCCGTCGAGCTTTTGCTGGCCGGCGGGAAAGTCCGCGCCCGAGAGTGGTTCGAACACAGGCTCTTTGAGGCAGACGTCGACGCCGCCGAGCGCGTCGGTGATCAACGCGAACCCGAGCAGCCCGATCTCGGCGTAGTGGTCGACGGTGACCCCGGTGAGGTCGGCGACGGTCTTGATCAGGGCATCGCGGCCGGCCTCGGTGCCCTGCGCCGCGGCTTCGGCGGCCGACGCGCCGGCCTTGACGAGGCTGACCCTCTTGGCCTCCCGGGTCTGGCCGTAGACGCCGTTGATCTTCGTCTTGCCCAGTCCGGGGGCGGCGACGTAGGAGTCCCGCGGAATCGAGATCGCGGTGGCCGACTTCCCGTTATTCGGTATCCGGACCAGGATGATGGTGTCGGTGTTGGTGGCTTCCTCGTCGCCGGCCCGCAGCGCTTCCAGTTCCTCGGCCGACAACGGGTTGCCGTGGGCGTCGGTGCGGCTGTCCATGCCGACCAACAGGATGTCGATCGCGCCGTCGTCGCCGCCCTTACCCAACGAGGGCGCCGACATGTGGAAGATGCCGTCTTCGAAGGATCGAACGTTGTTCCAGGCGACCCCCGTGCCGATGACGACCAGGACGGCCAGGGCAGTGGCAACCGCACGAACCACACGTTGCACAGGCATCACATTAGGTTACTTGTGACACACCCGCTTCTCGGGTAGCCGGCCGCGGCGTGGCCCACGCTTCTCGGCGCATGCCAGACTCGTGGCATGTCGGGCGGGTCAGGAAGGCTAGTCATCAGCGGTGCCGGTGGGCAGCTCGGCAGCTGCTTGGCGGCCCGCGCCGCCGCCCAGGGCCGCGACGTGGCGGCGCTGAGCTCGTCGGAGTGGGACATCACCGACCCGGTCGCGGCCGAGCGGATCGTGCAGCAAGGCGACGTCGTGCTGAACTGCGCGGCGTACACCGATGTGGACGGCGCCGAGAGCGCCGAGGCGGCCGCGCACGCGGTCAACGTCACCGGCCCGGAACACATCGCCCGGGCCTGTGCCCGCGCCGGCGCGCGGCTCATCCACGTCTCCACCGATTTCGTGTTCAACGCCGACCTCGGTCCTGAGGGCGCCGCCGCGCCCCGCCCCTTCGAACCCGGCGACGACACCGCGCCGCAGGGCGTGTACGCCCGCACCAAGCTCGCCGGGGAACGCGCCGCCCTGGCGGCCCTGCCCGATGCGGTCGTGGTGCGCACCGCCTGGGTGTACACCGGCGGCACGGGCCGGGACTTCGTCGCCGTCATGCGCCGGCTGGCCGCCGGGGACGGTCCCGTCGACGTGGTCGAGGACCAGGTCGGCTCGCCCACGTACGTCGGCGACCTGGCCGACGCGCTGCTGCAGGTCGCCGACGACCGCGTGCCCGGGCCCGTCCTGCACGCCGCCAACGAGGGCGCGGTCTCGCGATTCGAGCTGGCCCGCGCGGTCTTCGAGGAATGCGGCGCCGATCCGGCCCGGGTGCGGCCGGTCAGCAGCGCACACTTTCCACGGCCCGCGCCGCGGCCGAGTTATTCGGCCCTGTCGAGCCGGCAGTCGGCGGCGGCGGGCCTGCGGCCGCTAAGGCACTGGCGTGCAGCGCTTGTCGCGGCGCTGGCGGCCTCCGGCCAGGGATCGACCGATACGCTCTACGCGTGACTGACGTCCTGCCGGTCGTGACGGTGACCTACTCGCCGGGCCCGCACCTGGAGCGGTTCCTGGCCTCGTTGTCGTTGGCCACCGAGCGCCCGGTCAGCGTGATAATGGCAGACAACGGCTCCACCGACGGAGCGCCACAAGCGGCCGTCGAGCGCTATTCGAACGTGCGGCTGTTCAGCACCGGCGCCAACCTCGGGTACGGAACCGCGGTGAATCGCGCCGTCGCGCACCTTGACGAAGTGGGCGAACCGTGGGTCGACGACTGGGTCATCGTGGCCAACCCCGACGTGCAGTGGGGCCCGGGCAGCATCGACGCGCTGCTGGACGCCGCTACCCGCTGGCCGCGCGCGGGCGCGCTGGGTCCGCTCGTCCGGGATCCAGACGGCTCCGTGTATCCGTCGGCGCGGCATCTGCCCAGCCTGATCCGCGGCGGCATGCACGCCGTCGTCGGGCCGTTTTGGAAGCGCAACCCGTGGACGGCGGCCTACCGGCAGGATCGGCTCGAGCCCAGCGAACGGCCGGTGGGCTGGCTGTCGGGATCGTGCCTGCTCGTGCGGCGGTCGGCCTTCAGCCACGTCGGCGGCTTCGACGAGCGCTACTACATGTACATGGAGGACGTCGACCTCGGCGACCGGCTCGGCAAAGCGGGTTGGCAATCCGTCTACGTGCCGTCGGCGGAGGTCCTACACCACAAGGGCCACTCCACCGGTCGCGACCCGGCAAGTAACCTGGCGGCTCATCACAAGAGCACGTACCTTTTTCTCGCCGACCGGCACTCGGGTTGGTTGCGGGCGCCCCTGCGCTGGACATTGCGCGGATCGCTCGCGGTTCGTTCTCGTCTGATGGTGCGCAATTCACAGCGCAGCTCCCGCAGGCGAAGACTGGCAGAAGGGCGGCACTGAGTTGGCTAACCCGTTGATCGGCAATCAAATCGACGCGGTGGTGCTGGTCGGCGGCAAGGGCACCCGGCTGCGGCCGCTGACCCTGTCGGCGCCCAAGCCGATGCTGCCGACCGCCGGCGTGCCGTTCCTCACGCATCTGTTGTCGCGGATCGCCGCGGCGGGTATCGAGCACGTCATCCTGGGCACGTCGTATCAGGCCGCGGTGTTCGAGGCCGAGTTCGGCGACGGTTCCAAGCTGGGCCTGCAGATCGACTACGTGACCGAGGAGCGCCCGCTGGGCACCGGCGGCGCGATCGCCAACATCGCCGGCCAGCTGCGGCACGACACCGTGATGGTGTTCAACGGCGACGTGCTCTCCGGCGCCGACCTGGGCCAGCTGCTGGATTTCCATCGGACCAACTCCGCAGACGTCAGCCTGCACCTGGTGCGGGTGAGCGACCCGCGGGCCTACGGCTGTGTGACCACCGACGAGCGGAACCGGGTCGTCGCTTTTGTCGAGAAGTCGGAGGACCCGCCGACCGATCAGATCAGCGCGGGCACCTATGTGTTCGAACGCCACATTATCGACCGGATTCCGCGCGGTCGCGAGGTCTCGGTCGAACGCGAGGTGTTCCCCTCGCTGCTGGCCGACCCGGACGTCAAGGTGTGCGGCTACGTCGACGCCACGTACTGGCGCGACATGGGCACACCGGAAGACTTCGTGCGCGGATCGTCGGATCTGGTGCGCGGCATCGCCCCGTCGCCGGCCCTGCACGGCCACCGCGGCGAGCAGCTGGTGCACGACGGCGCGGCGGTGTCGCCCGGCGCGCTGTTGATCGGCGGCACCGTCGTCGGCCGCGGCGCCGAGATCGGCCCGGGTGTGCGGCTGGACGGCGCGGTGATCTTCGACGGCGTCAAGGTCGAGGCGGGCAGCGTGATCGAGCGCTCGATCCTCGGCTTCGGTGTTCGCGTCGGTCCGCGGGCGTTGATCCGCGACGGCGTGATCGGCGACGGCGCCGACATCGGCGCGCGCTGCGAGTTGCTGCGCGGCGCCCGGGTGTGGCCGGGCATCTCCATTCCCGACGGCGGCATTCGCTACTCGTCCGACGTCTAGGTCTTTCGCGCCGAAAGTGACGCTGCAGTCACGCTTGGCGTCGAACGTGACGCTGCAGTCACGCTGGGCATCGAATGTGCGGCTGGCCGCACGATCGGCGCCTACTGATGATGTGGCGATCCCTGTAGGTGAGTGGCGAAGAAGAGCTCGATTCGTCGCCAGGCGTCTTTAGCCGAGGTCGGTTCGGGACCGATGCCGGCGACGCGTAACAGCGGTCGAAGCGGCCGGGGTCCGGCTTCGGCGTCGTTGAGGAATGCGTGGCTGGCGTTCGGATATTCCTCGATGTCGCGCGGGATTCCCGCGTTGGCGAGCGCCGAGTCGAGGCGGCGCGCGGCACCGCGAAGTGATGGGTCGCGGCCTCCGTAGCTGGCGACGATCGGGCACGCGTGGGCCACGACGGTGTCAAGGTTGCGCGGTAGCTGGCCGTAATTGACGGCGGCCGCGTCGTAGCCGTCAGAAGCAGTCAGCAGCGCGAAGCCGCCTCCCATGCAGAAGCCGACGGTGCCGATCTTGCCGGTGCAGTCGGGGGAGTCGGCCAGGTATCGGCGGCCGGCCGCGATGTCGGCGAACGCGCGGCCGCGGCCGCGGAGCATGGCGGTCATCGTGGCGGCCAGGCATCGTGGGGTGCTGCCCGCGCTGAACAAGTCGACGGCCAGGGTGAGATAGCCGAAACCGGCCAGCTTGTCGGCGTGGCGAAGCATAACGTCGTCGAGGCCGAAGATTTCGTGGATCATCACGACACCGGGCCACGGACCCGACCCGGATGGGGTCGACAGGTAGCCACGCAGCGGCGCGGATCCGTCGTGGGCGCGGGCCAGATCACTGAGGTCGACGTCGGTCATCGTCGGGCCTCCTTAGGTGGAGTCGCGAGCGGCAGGTTGAGATCGACGGCGGCACCGAGCAGGGCAACTCCACTGCGTAGGGCATCTTCTGATATGTCGACGACGAGGTGGTGCATGACAATCAGGCCGTGCATGAGCGAAAGCACCGTCGCGGCAACGGCTCTGGTGTCCGAGTCGGCTGGGATGTATCCATCGTCGCGCCAGCGGGCGGCGAGTTGGGCAATGTGGTCAAGGGTGTCGAGATAGAGCCTGCGAGCCCGTTTCTGTAGGACGGGATCGCGCAGCGCTTCCGCCCACGTCTGCAAAGCGATGCGGGTCAGGTCGTATTCCTGATTGTCTGTGCGACTGTGAAGTTCGGCCACCAACTGGGTCACCGTTTCAGCGGGGGTGGGGCAGGGGTCGGTATCGAGCAGCGCGAGGAAGATGCCGCGCACCTTGGCCACGCCTTCCTCGGCGCTGGCGTGGATCAGCTCTTCTTTGCTCCGGAAATACCGGTACACCGCACTCGATGACATCCCGGTCTCGGCGACCACCTGGTCCATGGAGGTGACGTGGAACCCGTCCCGCGAAAAGCACCTCCAAGCGCTAGTGAGGATGTGCTGGCGGCGTTGTGCGCGGGTCTGCGCTGTAAGGCGGGGCATGCAACCGATCATAAACGGAAACGCTCAGTTGCGCTATACGGTAGATGCCTTTACTCTGAACACTAAACAGAAACGATCGTAGTTGTTTGAGGTTCGGCGAGGACGGCAACCGTATACCGATGCTCAGCAGCCGACCAGGAGGGTCGTATGTCCACATCCAGAACGGACGCCAACCACGCCCACGCAACGTTTGGCCGCTACACCGAAACGCCATACGACGAGATGACTCCCGAGCAACAGCAGGGCTATCGGGTGCTCGCAAAGGCCGAGGGCGGCCAGCTACACGGGCCGGCGAAGATCTGGGTGGACAATACGAACCTCGCAAAGGCCGTGGCGCCACTGGCCGACCATTTTCATCCACCGAATCATTCGCTCACGCAACGCGAACGGGAGATCGCCGTCTGCGTCATTCTTGGCAAGTGGCACGCACCGTTCCCGATCAACGCGCACAACCGAGTCGCGATCGAACTGGCCATCTCGCCCGAGGTTGTCGATGCTTTGCTCTGTGGCCGGCCGACGCGGCTGGAGGATGAGCGGGAGCGGACCGTCTATGAGCTGGCCACGGCCCTAGCCGCTGGCCGCTACATCCCCCAGAGCCTGTACGACCGGGCGGTCGACGTTCTCGGTCATGATCGCATCACTGACATCACCGTCCTCATGGGTATGTACACGGCGGTCTCGTTCACGCTGAAGTTTTACGACGTCCCCGCCGACGCGCCCGGGATCGAGCGCTGAAATGACGAGGGCTGCAAGGATTTACGTCATAGCCAGACTGCTCGATGTCCATTCGGCTCGGACTGGCAACGAAATGAAAGGAATGTCGCCATGTCCGCTCCTGTGAACCGATTCGTCATCGGCCCCAACGCCGACGGCCGTTCGGCGGTCCTGCAGCAAGGACTGACCAACGTGCAAGCCCGCGACGGATTCTTCTGGCGAGCCACACTGTGGGCGACCCAGGAAACCCCTGCCGACAACGCAATTGAGGGCGACCGGTCACAGACTCCCGGATTGGGCGCTCAACGCGAACCTTTCCCGAACGGATTGATCTGCCGAGCGCTGGAAATCTGGCCCGATGAACCCGACGCCAGCGAGCGTCGCCGCCAGTTCACCGAGCTGAATCAACAAGTGCGCCAAAAGCACCTGCCCACTGCGGCCGACCTGGACCGTCACCCCACCATGCACCGCACCGATACCCTGGACTGTCTCACCTGCGTACGCGGCGAAATCTTCCTCATCACAGACATCGACGAGGTACTTATGCGGCCGGGCGACACCGCGATCATCCGTGGGGTCAACCACGCCTGGAGCAACCGTTCTACCGAACCGTGCCTACTCGTCGGCACGATGACGGACGCCGTCTCGGCATAACGCATAAGGAAACTCATGAGGGCGGCGCAAAAATCGCGCATCGGTCGTGCGCGCAAGATGTTAGGCCTGGCGGCGGCGTGGCTGAGTAGCGCCGGAATCGTTTCCGCCAGCCCAGCTCAAGCGCAGGGGCCCGACGATTTCCTGAGAGATCTCAACGGCATCGGCATCGGCAACCCAAGCGACAGCCATAATTTCGACCTGGTTGGGTTCGGCAACGCAATCTGTTGGCGGCTGTACAGCGGCGAAACCCCGGCCCAGTTGATTCAACATCTGGTCACCGACTCACGCTCAGGTGACCAGGCGGGGCTCACACCTCAACAGGCCCAGGCAGCACTGCGCTTCGCCGTATCCGACCTCTGTCCCGACGCCTGAGTGGCGCGGCTTCATACGCCGAACGTGACGCTGCAGTCACGATCGGCGTCGAACGTGACGCTGCAGTCACGCTCGACGGGTCGCGCGCGCGACGAGGTAGGCCAGCGCGTGGTCGGTTCCGTCCGGCAACGCGTCGGCGGGCCACCACTGCAGGTCGTCCGACTCGTCGCTGATCGCGATCTGCGCGCCGGGCGCCGCGTGTGCGACGAATTGCAGGTCCAGGTGCCGTGTCGGCAGGCCCAACGAGCACACCACCGGGTGCACATGCACCGCGGCCAGTTCGGGCGCGATGCGCAGGCCGGCGATGCCCGACTCCTCGGTGGCCTCGCGCAGCGCCGCGGCCACGACGTCGGGGTCGTCCTCGTCGCAGTGCCCGCCGAGTTGCACCCAGCGGCCGAGGCGGGGGTGCAGGGTCAGCAGCACCCGGGTGCCGCTGTCGTCGAGGACCAACGTCGACGCGGTGACGTGTCCGGGCACGCACTCGCGGAGGCAGGCGTCGGCGTGGCCGTGCACGAAGGCCAGCACGGCGTGCCGCAACGAATCCTGCGCCGGATCGGGTGCCTCCCAGTCGGAGAGAATCGAGATCGCGGAGTCCCGAACGCTCACCGCGAGCCCCGCTTGGTCCGGCGAGCGCGCAGCGCCGCCCACGCCGACCGGCACTGCGCCACCACATCCGGCGACCAACCCAGCCCGTCGATCAGGACCTGACGGTCCACCAGGTCGAGCGCCTTCTCGGTCTCGTTGGCCTTCAGCAAAAGGTCGACGTCGCAGGCGAGTTCGGCGCTGGCATACGCCGGCGGGGGGATGGGCAGCTGCTCGGCTTCCCGCGGCTCCAACTCCAAAATTCCACCGCCGTAGCTGCGGCCCATGATCTCCGCGAAGGCGAACGTCGCGCTGTTGTGGAACACCGCGGCAAGCGCGCACGCGTCTATCTGGGAGTGGGGGTCTGCGGCGAGCCGGACCCGATGCACGGTGTCGGTGCTCGTCGCCGCGGCGGCGTTGACGGTCAGCCGTGGCGCCGTGTGGATCTGGCGCAGCATGAAAAGGTCGGGAATCCACAACGACGGCGTGCGCCACCAGGGCGTGCGGATCGAGCACTTGTAGCCGCGGTGGACCGCGGCGGCCTCACCCGCGGCGATGTGCGCGAGAAGGGCGGGATCGCGCGGGTCGCGGGGGGCGTCGAGCAACCAAGCGCGGTGTCCGGCCGCGAGATCGCTTGCGCGGCAATCGTTGTCGTATACCAGGCCGGAGAGCTGCGCGCTGCGCGACACGAGCGGTACGCAGTGCGGCATCAGCGCGAGTTCGCGGGCGTGCGCATCGGTGAAGGTGAAGAAGCTGTTGCGGCCCGTCACGATGCCGACGTCCACGTCGGCCAGAGCGCCGAGCCGGCTCAGGGTGTGGGATCCCTTGAGCGCGCGCAGCAGCCGGATCGCTGCGGGGTCCAGAAAGTATTTGGTCCACTTCTCCTCTTCGTGCAGCAGCGCCGGCGCCGACTCGACGTCGAGCTCGGCGTCATCCAGCCCTTCGGCGTCTCTGAGATGGACCGTGCGTATCCGCGCGGGGCCGGAACCGGCTGTGCCGCAGAACAACACGACCTCCTGCAGGACGCCGTCGAACACCAACCGCTCGAAGGTCAGCAGCGTGATCTGACAGAACCGGCTCAGCAGAAAGTCGCGTAACTGCGCGGCGTAGCCGACCTGAAGCAACTCGGCGGGAAGGACCAGGCCCACGCGTCCGCCGTCGCGCACCAGAACGGTGGCGGCGACGACGAAGGGGACCCAGGCGTTGGTCAGCCTGCTGGGTCGCAGGCCCGCGCGCCGCATGAGTTCCAGGGCCGGCTCCCGCTGACCGGATGCCCAGTTGCCGAAGCGGATGTAGGGCGGGTTTCCCGCGACCCCGTCCCAGTCGCCGGCCCCGCTGTGGGCGAGCCAGGTAAACAGGTTGTCGGCGTCGACGGGCGCGAACTGCCGCGCCTTGACCGCCTCGCCGGCGACGAGTTCGACGCCGTGTGCCCGGGCGCCGAGCGCGGCGAGCTCGCGCAGGATTCGGCCGTCACCGCAGGAGGGTTCCACGATGCGCGGGCCGGCTTCGCGCACCCAGCGGGCCAGGAACCGGGCCACCGGGGCGGGGGTGTAGTAGCCGCCGCGAACCTTGTCGGCCGAGGCCGCCGCCTTGCCCGCGAACGTCGTCATCGGCCCAGTATCACTTGCGGATCAACAGATCCCCGGCGTCCGGCGCCGCGTCTCGCAATCCGGTCGGCTCCGCGGGGTAGCCGATCGCGATGGCGCCCAACGGCTCCCAATCGGGCGGCAGCTCGAGCTCGGCGCGGACCAGGTCGGCGGCGAAGATCGTCGAGCCGATCCAGCAGCTGCCCAGGCCGCGCACCGCCAATGCGACCAACAGCGCCTGCACGGCCGCGCCGACCGCGACGGTGAACATCGTGTGCTCGGCGCCGGCGCGGGCGGCATCGGGATAGCTGTGCGCGCCGTCGGGGACCAACATCGGGATGACGACCTCGGGTGCGTCGTAGAGGATCTGGCCGCGCGCCACCCGGCGATCTATCGAGTCCGCGGGCCGGCCGTCGCCGGCGAGGTCGGCGCGCCACTTGTCCTTCATCCGGTCCAGCAGCCGGGTCCGGGTGGCTGGGGTCCGCAGCCACACGAACCGCACCGGCCTGGTGTGGTGGGGGGCGGGCGCGGTGAGGGCCTCGGCGACGGCGGCCTCCACCAGGTCCGGCGGCACCGGCTCGACGCTGAACCGGCGCACCGATCGGCGTAACAGTTGGGCCTGCCGACGACCCATCTCGATCGCTTCGGCGGTGCCGAGCCAGAACAGGTCTTCCTCGCCGGGGCGCAGCAGCTGCCGGGCGGTGGTGCCGTCGTCGGACACGACGCGCTTGGGCAGCCCGCGCACCACCGCCACTGGCACGGCGGTCAATTTGCCCTTGACCAGATCGGCGGCGGCCGCGACCTCGTCGGCGATCGCGATCTCGGTGACGATCAGTTCGTTGCCGTGTTGGTCGACGGCCCCCGAATAGCCGTGCAGCACAGCCAGACCCGCCGCGCCGACGGCCGCGTCGGTCTGGCCGTTGCGCCAGGCGCGGCCCATCGTGTCGGTGATGACCACGGCGACGTCGACGCCGAGCCGCTCGCGCAGGCCGGCACGCAGCGCCGCGGCGCTGGCGTCGGGGTCGACGGGCAGCAGCGCGAGCTCGTCCCCGCCGACGTTGGAACCGTCCACGCCCGCGGCGGCCTGCACCAGCCCGAGCCGGTTCTCGGTGATCAGGGTCCGGCCCTTGCGCGCGAGCACCCGGACCGCCTCGTCGTCGACCAGCTTGCGCCGCAGCCGATCGCGCTCCTCGGCGTCGCGCGGCGCCTGCACCAGCCGGCCCTCGCACTTGGACACCACCTTGCTGGTGACCACCGCGACATCGCCGTCGCGCAGCCAGGGCGCCGCGGCGGCGACGGCGGCAGAAAGGTCGTCGCCGGGCCGGAACTCGGGGAGCCCGGGCACGGGCAGGATCTCGATCGCCGCGGCGGTGCCATGCTCTTTTGAACGGTCGGTCACGCCGTCACGCCCGCAAGGTCCAGCCCGGCGGCGACCATTTCGGCCGTCGCCTGCGGGTCGCTCATCAACAGCGGCACCGAGCGCACCGCGACCCCTTCGATGTCGGCTTTGAAGTTTTCCAAGTCGCCCTCGTGCACCAGCCAGCAATCCAGTATGCCGGTGTCGCGCCGGGCCCCGTAGTGCCGACCGACCGCTTCCGCGGTGGATTCGACCCCGATCACCGAAAGGCACGCATCGGCCATGCCCCGCAACGGCTTTCCGCCGATGATCGGCGAATAGCCGACGACCGGGGCGGTGGCGCCCCGCAGCGCGCCGCGGATGCCCGGGACGGCCAGGATGGCGCCGACGCTGACCACCGGGTTGGACGGCGCCAGCAGGATGACGTCGGCGTCGCCGATGGCCGCGACGGCTTCGGTTGCGGCGCTGGCCTTTTCGGCGCCGACGAAGGCGAAGCTGTGGGTGGGCACCTGCGCCCGATAGCGCACCCACCACTCCTGGAAGTGGATCGCCCGGCGGTCGCCGTCGGCCGGATCGGTGATCACCACGTGTGTCTCGCAACGGTCGTCGGTGGCCGGCAGCAGTCGTGCGCCGGGTTGCCAGCGGTCGCACAGCGCGGCCGTGATCTGTGACAGCGGGTAGCCGGCCTGCAGCATCTGGGTGCGCACCAAGTGGGTGGCGAGATCGCGGTCGCCGAGTTCGAACCAGTCCGGCTGCACGCCGTAGCGCGCCAATTCCTCTTTGGCATGCCAGGTTTCGTCGCGGTGACCCCAACCCCGTTGTGGATCGACGCCTCCACCTAAGGTATACATGCAGGTGTCCAAATCCGGGCAGACACGTAAGCCATGGATCCACGCGTCATCGCCGATGTTGACGATCGCGGTTAGCTCGTGGCTGGTGGTTTCAGCATCGGGGCGCTGTTGCGCCGCGAACTGACCCAGGCCGAGCAGCTGCTGGACGCCAAGCAGAAACCGGGCGCCACCGACCCCACCGACCAGCACGGTGACCTTCACACCGCACGACAGTACCGGCCGGAGACACGCGGCATACCGGCCACCACGTGGGCCATAAAAGCCCATTTCGACGAGAACAATTGGGAAGCTTGGGACAGTTGTGACCGACACGCCGAGTGTCAATAACAACAGAAACGCCGAAATTTGATCACGAGATGATATGGAAATGCGCCGAAGTGCTTGACCGGGCAGCTCAACCCGTGTCTAATCACATCAGTGTCATTTCCCGGTTGGCCGGCCGGTTCCGGTGTCGCAGACCGAGATTCGATCACTTGTTCGAATTGTCTGTACATCAGAAAAGTGGCATCAAATCACTCTCCCAAAATCAACCTGAGGAGGCGGACGACGCATGTCTTATGAACACCTTCGGGGCGTTATGGCAAGCACACCGCACACCACCATTGGTGCGACGCCGGCGCCAATTGCGCGTCCGCACCTGACCGTGGTTCCCGATGCCCCAGTGGCATTCGAACCCGAGCCCCTGCCGCCGACCGCCGATCAATGGCAGGACCGCGCGCTGTGCGCGCAAACCGATCCCGAGGCCTTCTTTCCCGAGAAGGGTGGTTCCACCCGCGAGGCCAAGAAGATCTGCCTGGGTTGCGAGGTGCGCCATGAGTGCCTGGAATACGCCCTGGCGCATGACGAACGCTTCGGCATATGGGGCGGTCTGTCCGAGCGCGAGCGCCGCCGCCTCAAGCGCGGCATCATCTGACCCGCCGCCGACCCACCCCAGATCTGACCCCGCCCAGCGTCATTCGTCGTCGATCGTCGGGTCGATGACCGAGGGTTCCACGTCCAGATAGATGGCCACCTGAGCCACCAGGATTTCGTGCAGCAACTCGCCAAGTTCGACGGTGTCCTTCGCCCGTCTCTCGATCGGCTTGCGGAACAACACAATTCGAGCGCGCGTCGCATTGCCGCGGACGTCGACGCCCGCCGGTATCAAGCGGGCCAGCGCGATCGGCCCATCGGCGATGACCTCGGGCGGCCACTGCACACTCTCCGGGTCCTTGGCGGTGATGCGCGGGATTTCATCGACGGCCACGTCGAGCTCGGACACCCGGTCTTGCCAGCGCCGCTCGATGGGTTCGTATGCCTCCAGCACCGCCATGTCGAACCGCTCGGCCCGGCTGCGCCATCCGGGCACCGTCGGCGGCAACAGCGGGCCGCGCATATCGCGGCCCCGCCGCGTGGCCCGGTGTGCGGCCGAGCGGCCTCCCGACCGGCCCTGAGACCAGCCACCGCGCGGGGAGCTGCGCGAATCGCCGCGGGAATCATTCACTGGGGCCGATGGTAACGGTTGAACATCGGGGGCCGAACGGTTGCGCGTGTCCGGCGCTTCCGTGGCGTTTGTCCACGATAGCCTTTCGTCGTGAACGTTCCCCGTCGCTGCTGCCGGCCCGGGTGTCCGCACTATGCCGTGGCGACCTTGACGTTCGTCTACTCGGACTCGACGGCAGTGGTAGGCCCGCTCGCCACCGCGCGCGAACCGCATTCCTGGGATCTGTGCGTCGGCCACGCCGGCCGCATCACCGCACCGCGCGGCTGGGAACTGGTGCGCCACGCCGGCCCGCTGCCCAATCCCGACGAGGACGACCTGGTGGCGCTGGCCGACGCGGTGCGTGAGGGCCCGGGCGGTGGCGGTGTGCCCTACGGCGGCGCAACCGCGATCAACGGCTTCACCGCCGACCCCGCCCTGCGCCCCGCCGGGGCCCATGCCACCGCGCCCAGCGGCGGTCTGCTCGCGCCGCCCGAGCAGCGTTCCGGACGCCGCCGCGGGCATCTGCGCGTGCTGCCCGACCCCAGTGACTAGCCGCGATTAGCACCGCCGACTAGCACTGCGCACCGTTTGGACCCGTAACCTTGGCGGGCCGATAGGCTGGCTCCCAAGAGTCCAACAAGAGTCCAAGCAAGTAGTCGTCAGGAGCCTCCGCATGTCCCGGCCCGCCGCGGCTATCCACCGTGTCATCAAGGCTTACGACGTACGCGGGCTGGTGGGCGAGGAGATCGACGATTCGTTGGTCGCCGACGTCGGCGCCGCGTTCGCCAGGTTGATGCGCGCCGACGGGGCGCGACGGGTGGTCATCGGCCGCGATATGCGGGACAGCTCGCCGTCGCTCGCCGCGGCTTTCGCGGCGGGGGTGAACGGCCAGGGCCTCGACGTCGTGCGCATCGGTTTGTCGTCCACCGATCAGCTCTACTTCGCCTCGGGATTGTTGGACTGCCCCGGCGCGATGTTCACCGCGAGCCACAACCCGGCGGCCTACAACGGCATCAAGCTGTGCCGGGCCGGGGCCAAACCCGTCGGCGCGGACACCGGCCTCGGGGTAATCAGCGACGAAGTGATCGCCGGCGTGCCGACCTATGACGGGCCGCCGGGCGATATCTCCGATCGGGACGTGCTCGCGGACTACGGCGAGTTTCTGCGCTCACTGGTGGACACCTCGGGGCTGCGTCCGTTGCGGGTGGCGGTGGACGCCGGCAACGGCATGGCCGGGCACACCGCGCCCGCCGTGCTGGGCGCGATCGACTCGATCACGCTGTTGCCGTTGTACTTCGAGCTCGACGGTTCGTTCCCCAATCACGAGGCCAATCCGCTCGACCCGGCCAACCTGGTGGACCTGCAGCGCTACGTGCGCGACACCGGCGCCGATATAGGGCTGGCCTTCGACGGCGACGCCGATCGCTGCTTCGTGGTCGACGAACGCGGGATGCCGGTTTCGCCGTCGACGGTGACCAGCCTGGTGGCCGCCCGCGAGCTCGGTCGCGAGATCGGCGCCACCGTGATCCATAACGTGATCACCTCCCGCGCGGTGTCCGAATTGGTCACCGAGCGCGGCGGCACACCGCTGCGCTCACGCGTCGGGCATTCCTACATCAAGGGGTTGATGGCCGAGACCGGCGCGATTTTCGGCGGCGAGCACTCGGCGCACTACTACTTCCGCGACTTCTGGGGCGCCGACTCCGGGATGCTGGCCGCGCTGTACGTGCTGGCCGCCCTCGGCGAGCAGCATCGGCCGCTGTCGGAGTTGACCGCCGACTACCAGCGCTACGAATCCTCCGGTGAGATCAACTTCAAAGTCGACGACGCGTCGCGGTGCGTGGACGCCGTGCTGAAGTCGTTCGGCAGCCGGATTCACTCCATCGACCACCTGGACGGGGTGACCGTGGATTTGGGCGACGGCAGCTGGTTCAACCTGCGCAGCTCCAACACCGAGCCGCTGCTGCGACTCAACGTCGAAGGCCGCAGCACCGAGGACGTCGACGCGGTGGTCCAGCAGATCAGCGCCGAGATCGCCGCCGAAACCCACGAGGCCGCGCGGTGAACGCCACCCGGGCGATCGATCTCGAGGACACCGACGGCCTGCTCGGCGCCGACCGGGGCGGCCTGTTGCGGGCCGCGTCGTCCGCCGGTGCGCAGGTGCGCGCCATCGCCGCCGCGGCCGCGGAGGGCGCACTGGATTCGCTGCGCATCGAGGACCGGCCGCGCAGCATCATCTGGGTCTCGGGCCGCGGGACCGCCGAGACCGCCGGGACGCTGCTGGCCGCGACGCAGGGCGGCGCCGCGTCGGCGCCGATCGCGCTCGCCGGCGACGCGCCGCCGTGGATCGGTCCGCTCGACGTGCTGATCGTCGCGGGCGACGACCCCGGTGATCCCGCGCTGGTCGGGGCCGCCGCTACGGGCGTGCGCCGCGGCGCGCGGGTCGTCGTGGCGGCGCCATACGAGGGCCCGCTGCGCGACTCCACCGCCGGGCGCGCCGCGGCGCTGCCGCCGCGCCTGTCGGTTCCCGACGAGTTCGGATTGCCCCGGTACCTGGCCGCCGGCCTGGCCGTGCTGAAATGCGTGGACGCCGCACCCGACATCGATCTGGAGTTGCTCGCCGACGAGCTGGACGCCGAGGCGCTGCGCAACAGCGCCGCCCGCGAGCTATTCACCAACCCGGCCAAGATGATTGCCGCGCGCATCTCCGATGCCCAAGTGGCGCTGGCCGGGGACTGCGCAGCGACGCTGGCGCTGGCCCGGCACGGCAGTTCGGTGCTGCTGCGGATCGCCCACCACGTGGCCGCCGCGACCGGGCTTGCGGATGCGGTGGTGGCACTGCGCGCGAGCTCGGAGTCGGGGTCCGGGTTCGGCCAAGCGCCGTCTGGAGTCGATGCTCTGTTTCACGACGAGCAAATCGACGGACCGCTGCCCGAGCGGCTGCGGGTGCTCGCGCTCACCTTGGCTCGCGAGCGGACGGTGGTGGCCGCCCGCGTCGCCGGGCTCAACGAGGTCTACCTGATCGCGGCCGAGGACGTGCCCGAAGCGCCCGGGGGTGTGGGCGGGTCAGCCGGTCTGGTCGGGGCATCCGCTCCGGGCGGTGCCGCGCGCATCGAGCAGCAACTGGCAGTATTAGCCGTTCGGCTGGAGATGGCCGCCGTTTACTTGAGACTGGCGCGGGGATAGATAAACAAGTGGAACTGCTTCGCGGGGCGTTACGGACGTACGCATGGGGATCGCGCACCGCCATCGCCGAATTCACCCGGCGCTCGGTTCCGGCCGCGCACCCGGAAGCCGAACTCTGGTTCGGCGCCCACCCCGGCGACCCGGCGTGGCTGGAAACTGAGCAGGGCGAAATCTCGTTGATGGAGGCGCTGGTCGCCGATCCCGAGGGGCAGCTCGGTCCCTCCTCGCGCGCCCGCTTCGGTGATGTGCTGCCGTTCTTGGTCAAGGTGCTGGCCGCCGACGAGCCGCTGTCCCTGCAGGCCCACCCGAGCGCCGAGCAGGCGGTCGAGGGTTATCTGCGTGAGGAACGGGTGGGAATTCCGGTGTCCTCGCCGGTCCGCAACTATCGCGACACCTCCCACAAGCCCGAATTGCTGGTGGCGCTGGAGTCGTTCGAGGCGCTGGCCGGGTTCCGCCCGGCGTCGCGCACCGTCGAGCTGCTGCGGGCGCTGGCGGTCTCCGACCTCGACCCATACATCGATCTGCTCAACGACCAGTCCGACGCCGACGGGCTGCGCGCGTTGTTCACCACCTGGATCACCGCGCCGCAGCCCGACCTCGACGTGCTGGTGCCCGCGGTGCTGGACGGCGCCATCCAGTACGTCAGCTCCGGCGCAACGGACTTCGCCGCGGAAGCCAAGACGGTGCTGGAACTCGGCGAGCGCTATCCGGGCGACGCCGGTGTGCTGGCGGCGTTGTTGCTCAACCGCATCACCCTGGACCCGGGCGAGGCGATCTTCGTGCCGGCCGGCAACCTGCACACCTATCTGCGCGGGTTCGGGGTAGAGGTTATGGCCAACTCCGACAATGTGTTACGCGGTGGCCTCACCCCCAAGCACGTCGATGTGCCCGAATTGCTGCGAGTGCTCGACTTCGCCCCCACCGCCGAAGAACGACTGCGGCCGCGGATCCGCCGCGAAGGACTCGGACTGATCTACGAAACACCGACCGACGAGTTCGCGGTCGCGCTGTTGGTGCTCGACGGCGACAACCTCGGCCACGAAGTCGACGCCTCGTGCAGCCACGAGGGTCCGCAGATCCTGCTGTGCAGCGAGGGTTCCACGACGGTGCACGCAAAGTCCGGATCGCTGACGCTGGAACGCGGAATGGCGGCGTGGGTGGCGGCCGACGACGGCCCCATCCGGCTGGTGGCGCGAGAGCCCGCCAAGCTGTTCAGGGCAACCGTGGGGCTGTGACTAGCCCTGACGGTGGCGACCCGCTTCGCCCGGCTCTGCCGCGCTCGCGATCGCCACGGCCCGGCGCCGGTCGTGGGCGGCCCGCCGGCGCTCGCGCAGCCACAGCCGCATATTGTGCGCGACGGTGCGGCCGACGATCCGGGGCGGCGGGATCATATAGAGGCTGTCGAGAAGCGAGAACCGGCGCAAAAACCATTCCGCGAGAACGGGTTCGGTTTCGGCAGCCCCCAGGAATTGGTCGAACAGCGCGCCCGAGGGGCGCCACCACCACGGGGCGGGCTCCTTGGTTCCGGCGTGATGGAAGGTGACGTCGCCGATGGCGTTCATGATCCACACCGGGTAGGTGGTCTTGGCGGTGGCCCGGTTGAGTTCCGCGGCCAGTTCGCTCTCCGGGAATTGCAGGGCCCGCCGCAGATGACCCGCCTGCAGTGACGCCATCGTCATCCCCTGCCCGAAGGTGGGGTTGAAGCTTGCGACGGCGTCACCGAACGGGATGATCCCGCCGGGAAAGCGGTCCAGCTTGTCGTAGCGGCGCCATCGGCTAGCCGGAAAGGCGTGGAATGCCGGCTCGCCGAGGGGCTCGGCCCGCGCCAGTGCGTCGGTGAAATGGTCCGGCAGTAGCTTGTCCGCGAGCGCCAGCATCTCGGGGAACGTCCGCGGCGGCTTGGCGTCGGCCACGCCGAAGGTGGTGAGCACCCAGGTCCCGCCCTCGTAGCACAGCATCCCCAGCCCCAGCGGCTCCTCATGGGAAGCGCCCGCGACGACCACCTTTTCGGCGATCAGGCCGTCGGGGATGCGGAAGTGCTGGGTGGCGTAGTTGATGCCGATGTCGATGATTTCTTCGGTGGGGCGCGCAAATCCCCACTGCGACAACCACACCGGCAGCCGGGTGCCTCGGCCGGCCGCGTCGACGACGAGGTCGGCGCGCACGAACTCCGGCTCACCGGTCTGGCGGTCGGCGGGGTCCAGCAGCACGCCGGTCACCCGCTGGCGGGCGGGCTCGAACCGCGGCTCGGCCACCGAGCGCCGGACGATCGTGACGTTATCGAGGTCTTCGACCCGCTTGCGCAACTGCCACTCCAGGTGCGGCCGGCTGGGCACGTACGCGGTGAACTCGTCGCGCAGGGTGTGCCCCGTCCCGAGGACGTGCCCCGCCGCGCCGAGGTAAATGCAGTCCGGGCGGTTCTCCAGCATCGGCACGCCCGCGGCGACCATGTCCTTCAGCAGGCCCGGGAACAGGTCCTCGAACTCGATGGCGCCGCGGGCCATCAGCATGTGCAGGTGCCGGTCCTGGGGCACCGTCGCGCGGTTCGCCGGTGTGCTCGGCAACTCGTCGCGCTCGTAGACGGTGACCGCTTCGTAGCAACCCGAGAGCACCCGCGCGGCGCACAGCCCGGCGATGCTCGCCCCGATGACCACCGCGTGGTTCCTCGTGGTTGCTGCGCTGTGGGGCATCCCCGCAGACTACCCACTAGGGTGCGGACCAATGGGTGACGGAAGGGGCGGGCGAATGGCCAATCGATGGCGCACGAAGTCGGTCGAACAGTCGATCGCCGACACCGACGAGCCGGGCACCCGGCTACGCAAGGAACTGACCTGGTTAGATCTCGCGGTGTTCGGGGTCGCCGTGGTGATCGGCGCGGGCATCTTCACGGTCACCGCGTCGACGGCCGGCGACATTACCGGGCCAGCGATCTGGATCTCGTTTGTGATCGCCGCGGTCGCGTGCGCGCTGGCGGCGTTGTGCTACGCCGAATTCGCTTCGACGCTTCCGGTGGCGGGCAGCGCGTACACCTTCTCCTACGCCACCTTCGGTGAGTTCGTCGCCTGGATCATCGGCTGGAACCTGGTGCTGGAGTTGGCGGTCGGCGCGGCCGTCGTCTCCAAGGGTTGGTCGAGCTACCTGGGCACGGTGTTCGGATTCGCCGGTGGCACAGTGCATTTCGGATCGGTCAGCGTCGACTGGGGCGCACTGGTGATCGTCGGGCTGGTGTCGACGCTGATCGCGTTGGGCACCAAGTTGTCGTCGAGGTTCTCCCAGGTGATCACCGCCATCAAGGTCTCGGTGGTCATCCTGGTCGTGGTGGTCGGCGCCTTCTACATCAAACCGGCCAACTACTCGCCGTTCATTCCGAAGCCGGAAGTCGGGGGCGAGGCGTCGGGCGTCAACCAGTCGGTGTTGTCGCTGCTGACCGGGGCGCACAGCAGCCACTACGGCTGGTTTGGCGTCCTGGCGGGGGCGTCGATCGTGTTCTTCGCGTTCATCGGCTTCGACATCGTCGCGACCATGGCCGAGGAGACAAAGGAACCGCAGCGCAACGTCCCGAAGGGGATCCTCGCGTCGCTGGCGATCGTGACGGTTCTGTACGTCGCGGTCTCGGTGGTGCTGTCCGGAATGGTCTCCTATACCCAGCTCAGGACCGCCCCGGGCGGCAAGTCCGCGAACCTGGCCACCGCGTTCACCGCGAACGGGTTGACGTGGACTAGCAAAATCATCTCGGTGGGGGCGTTGGCCGGCCTGACCACCGTCGTGATGGTGCTGATGCTCGGGCAGTGCCGGGTGCTGTTCGCGATGGCGCGCGACGGGCTGCTGCCGCGCCCGCTGGCCAAGACCGGCTCGCGCGGAACGCCGGTCCGGATCACCGTGCTGGTCGCCGTAGTGGTCGCGGCGACGGCGGCGGTGTTCCCGATCAACAAGCTCGAGGAGATGGTCAACGTCGGGACGCTGTTCGCGTTCGTCCTGGTGTCCGCCGGTGTCATCGTGTTGCGCCGGACCCGGCCGGACCTGCAGCGCGGATTCAAGGCCCCGGGCGTGCCGTGGCTTCCGATCGCGTCGATATGTGCGTGCGCGTGGCTGATGGTCAACCTCACCGCACTCACCTGGGTCCGGTTCGCCGTGTGGCTGGTGGTCGGGATCGCGATTTACGTCGGCTACGGCCGCTGGCATTCGGTGCAGGGCCGCCGGGACGTGGAGCAGACTCAAACGACGGGCGCCTTTACAAAATAGTACTCTGTGTCTAGACAGAAGACGCAGAGCGGCGTATTGTCAAACCTCAACGTGGCATGACGTGGCATGACGGGCATGACGTGGCATGACTCACAAGGAGGTTTGGCATATGACCACACTCAGGCCGGCGAGCGGGCCCGAAACACCGGCGGCTGACGCGCCCGTTTGGCGGGACAAGAAGCGTCACCTGTGGCTGATGGGATTGATCGCGCCGACGGCGTTGTTCGTGATGCTGCCGATCATCTGGGGGTTGAATCAGCTCGGCTGGCACGCCGCCGCGCAGGCGCCGCTGTGGATCGGGCCCATCCTGCTCTACGTCTTGCTGCCCCTCCTCGATCTGCATTTCGGGCCCGACGGCCAGAATCCCCCCGACGAGGTGATGGAACGGCTGGAGAACGACAGGTACTACCGCTACTGCACCTACATCTACATCCCGTTCCAATACCTCAGCGTGGTGTTGGGTGCCTACCTGTTCACCGCGTCGAACCTGCACTGGCTGGGTTTCCCGGACTCCCAAGGCGGGCTGGGCTGGGTCGGCAAGATCGGTCTCGCACTGTCCGTCGGTGTGCTCGGCGGCGTCGGCATCAACACCGCGCATGAGATGGGGCACAAGAAGGACGCGCTGGAGCGGTGGCTGTCCAAGATCACCCTGGCGCAGACCTGCTACGGCCACTTCTACATCGAGCACAACCGCGGCCACCACGTGCGCGTCTCGACCCCGGAGGACCCGGCGTCGGCTCGCTTCGGCGAGACGTTCTGGGAGTTTTTGCCGCGCAGCGTCTTTGGCGGCCTGCGCTCCGCCGTCCGTCTCGAGGCGCAGCGGATACGCCGGCAGGGCTCGAGCCCCTGGAATCCCAAGACGTACCCGTCCAACGACGTGCTCAACGCCTGGGCGATGTCGGTCGTGTTGTGGGGGGTGCTGATCGCGGTGTTCGGGCCGGGGCTGATCCCGTTCGTCGTCATCCAGGCGGTCTTCGGGTTCAGCCTGCTCGAGAACGTCAACTACCTCGAGCACTACGGGCTGCTGCGGCAACGCAACGACACCGCTTCTGGGAAAGGCCGCTATGAGCGCTGCGCGCCGGTGCACAGCTGGAACTCCGACCACGTGGTCACCAACCTGTTCCTGTATCACCTGCAGCGGCACAGCGATCACCACGCCAACCCGACGCGGCGATACCAGACGCTGCGCAGCATGGCGGGCTCGCCGAACCTGCCCAGCGGCTATGCGTCGATGATTGGGCTGACCTACTTCCCGCCGCTCTGGCGCAGGGTGATGGATCATCGGGTGCTCGAGCACTACGACGGTGACATCACCCGGGTCAACCTGCAGCCGCGGCTGCGCGCGAAGCTGCTGGCGCGTTACGGCGCCCCCGAAGGGGCCGCGGCATGATCGCCTACCGCTGCCCCGGTTGCGACTACACCTACGACGAAGCGAAGGGCGCTCCGCGGGAAGGGTTTCCCGCGGGTACGCCCTTCAGTGAGATCCCCGACGACTGGTGCTGCCCCGACTGCGCAGTGCGCGAAAAGGTCGACTTCGAAAAGATATCGACAATCGGATAGGAGTGAATCAGTGAGCGACTACAAGCTCTTCATCTGCGTCCAATGCGGATTCGAGTACGACGAGGCCAAGGGCTGGCCGGAAGACGGCATCGCGCCCGGCACCCGATGGGACGACATCCCCGAGGACTGGAGCTGCCCCGATTGCGGTGCCGCGAAGTCCGACTTCGAAATGGTGGAGGTTGCCCGGTCTTGAGCACTATCGTCGCGCCTGTGAAGCGGATGCCGTACGCCGAGGCGTCCCGCGCCCTGTTGCGCGACTCGGTGCTGGACGCGATGCGGGAGCTGCTGGAGAGCCGAGACTGGTCCGCCATCACGCTTTCCGACGTGGCCCGCGCCGCCGGCATCAGCCGGCAGACCATCTACAACGAGTTCGGCTCGCGGCAGGGCTTGGCGCAGGGGTACGCCCTGCGCCTGGCCGATCGCCTGGTCGACACCATCCATGAGGCCCTCGACGCGAACGTCGGCGAAATCTATCAGTCGTTCTTGCAGGCTTTCCGGAGGTTTTTCACCGAGGCGGCCGCGGACCCGCTGGTGACCTCACTGCGCATAGGTGTCGCCAAGCCCGACTTGTTGCAGCTGATCACCACCGACAGCGCGCCGATCATGACCCGGGCCTCGGCCCGATTGGCGTCCGCACTTACCCAGACTTGGGTGGCCACCAGTGAAGAGGACGCCGGTGTGCTGGCGCGCGCCATCGTGCGGCTGGCATTGAGCTACGTGTCCATGCCGCCCGAAGCCGACCACGATGTGGCGGCCGACCTGGCGCGGCTGATGACACCCTTCGCGGAGCGTCACGGGGTCGTCAACCTGCCGTGAGTGCTCGGCGGCTACAGTGGCGCAAGAACATACCTAAGCTAAGTACCGCTAGATCCGGTGCGCCCCAAGAAGGATGAAACACGCTATGACGACGACCGAAAACGCGCTCACTCCCGACGTCCGCAACGGCATCGAGTTCAAGGTCGCCGACCTGTCGCTGGCGGAGTACGGCCGGCGCGACATCGAGCTCTCCGAGCAGGAGATGCCCGGTCTGATGTCGCTGCGCCGCGAGTACGCCGAAGTGCAACCGCTGAAGGGCGCGCGGATCTCGGGCTCGCTGCACATGACGGTGCAGACCGCCGTGCTCATCGAGACCCTCGTCTCGCTGGGCGCCGAAGTCCGCTGGGCGTCGTGCAACATCTTCTCCACCCAGGACCACGCCGCCGCGGCGATCGTCGTCGGCCCGCACGGCACCCCCGAGGAGCCCAAGGGCGTGCCGGTGTTCGCGTGGAAGGGCGAGACGCTCGAGGAGTACTGGTGGGCCGCCGAGCAGATGCTGACCTGGCCCGACGAGCCGGCCAACATGATCCTGGACGACGGCGGCGACGCGACCATGCTGGTGCTGCGCGGCGCGCAGTACGAGAAGGCCGGCGTCGTGCCCCCGGCCGAGGACGACGACCCCACCGAGTGGAAGGTCTTCCTGGACTTGCTGCGCCGCCGCTTCGAGACCGACAAGGACAAGTGGACCAAGATCGCGGAGTCGGTCAAGGGCGTCACCGAGGAGACCACCACCGGCGTGCTGCGGCTCTACCAGTTCGCGGCGGCCGGCGACCTGGCGTTCCCGGCGATCAACGTCAACGACTCGGTCACCAAGTCCAAGTTCGACAACAAGTACGGCTGCCGCCACTCGCTGATCGACGGCATCAACCGCGGCACCGATGTGTTGATCGGCGGCAAGAAGGTGCTCATCTGCGGCTACGGCGACGTCGGTAAGGGCTGCGCCGAGTCCGTCAAGGGTCAGGGCGCGCGCGTCGTCGTCACCGAGGTCGACCCGATCAACGCGCTGCAGGCCCTGATGGAGGGCTTCGACGTCAAGCGGGTCGAGGACGCGATCGGCGAGGCGGACATCGTCATCACCGCGACCGGCAACAAGGACATCATCACGCTGGCCCACATGAAGGCGATGAAAGACCACGCGGTGCTGGGCAACATCGGGCACTTCGACAACGAGATTCAGGTCTCCGCGCTGGAAAAGTCCGGCGCCACCAAGGTGAACATCCGTCCGCAGGTGGATCTGTGGACGTTCCCCGACAGCGGCAAGTCGATCATCCTGCTGTCCGAGGGGCGGCTGCTGAACCTCGGCAACGCCACCGGCCACCCGTCGTTCGTGATGAGCAACAGCTTCTCCAACCAGGTGATCGCGCAGATCGAGCTGTGGACCAAGAACGACGAGTACGACAACGAGGTGTACCGGCTGCCCAAGCACCTCGACGAGAAGGTGGCCCGCATCCACGTCGAGGCGCTGGGCGGTGAGCTGACCAAGCTGACCAAGGAGCAGGCCGAGTACATCGGCGTCGATGTCGACGGGCCGTACAAGGCCGACCACTACCGCTACTGAGTTCGGGTGCGCCGAACGCCCGTCCAGCCGGGCGCTCGACGACGTGTGCCCGGACAGCCGGGCGCTCGACGAGGGAATAGGCTCGCGGCGTGCTGATCGCGATCGAAGGGGTCGACGGCGCCGGCAAGCGGACGTTGTCCGAGGGCTTGCGTAAAGCGTTCGAAGCCGCCGGGAAGTCGGTCGCCACGCTGGCGTTCCCGCGGTACGGGCAGTCGGTGACCGCCGACGTCGCCGCGGAGGCGCTGCACGGCGAGCACGGCGATCTCGCGTCGTCGGCGTACGCGATGGCGATGCTGTTCGCGCTCGACCGCGCAGCGGCGGTCGGCGACATCGAGGCGCTGGGCCGCGCGCACGACGTGGTGATCCTGGACCGTTACGTCGCTTCCAACGCGGCCTACACCGCCGCCCGGCTGCGCCAGGACGCGGCGGGAGAAGCGGCGGCCTGGGTGCGGCGGCTGGAATACCAGCGACTGGGGTTGCCCGTGCCGGACTGGCAGGTGCTGCTGGCGGTGTCCGCCGAACTCGCCGCGCAGCGAGCCCGCCATCGCGCCGAATCGGAGCCGGGCCGGGCGCGCGACAGCTACGAACGCGACGACGACCTTCAGCAACGCACCGGCGCGGTGTACGCGGGTTTGGCCGCCGCGGACTGGGGCGGGCGGTGGCTCGTCGTGGACGCGGACATCGATCCGGGCAGGCTGGCGGACGCGTTGATCGCCCCGTAGAGACGGCCAGTTAGCACAAATTTGTCACGATTTGGCCCTATCGAATAAGAAACGCCCGTGTGGCGCCCGAGTTTTGTCCCGATTCGGTGACACCATGGACTCCATGAGGCAAAGGATCTTGGTCGTCGATGACGACGCTTCGCTGGCGGAGATGCTGACCATCGTGCTGCGTGGGGAGGGCTTCGACACCGCGGTCATCGGTGACGGCACCCAGGCCCTGACCGCGGTGCGCGAGCTGCGCCCGGATTTGGTGCTGCTGGACCTGATGTTGCCCGGCATGAACGGCATCGACGTGTGCCGGGTCTTGCGCGCCGACTCCGGCGTGCCGATCGTCATGCTGACGGCCAAGACCGACACCGTCGACGTGGTGCTGGGCCTGGAGTCGGGCGCCGACGACTACATCATGAAGCCGTTCAAGCCCAAGGAGCTGGTCGCCAGGGTCCGCGCGCGGCTGCGGCGCAACGACGACGAGCCCGCCGAGATGCTGTCCATCGCCGACGTCGAGATCGACGTGCCCGCACACAAGGTCACTCGCAACGGCGAGCAGATCTCCCTGACCCCGCTGGAGTTCGACCTACTGGTCGCGCTGGCACGCAAACCACGCCAGGTGTTTACTCGTGATGTGCTGCTCGAACAGGTATGGGGATACCGGCACCCAGCGGATACCCGCTTGGTAAACGTGCATGTCCAGCGTCTACGGGCCAAGGTCGAAAAAGACCCTGAGAACCCGACTGTGGTGTTGACCGTTCGAGGAGTGGGATACAAGGCCGGACCTCCGTGATCCGGCGCTCGCCGCGACGCACTCGGAGTCGTTGGGGGCGCACTGGCCCCATGGCACGCGGCTTAGGTGCGTTGAGCCGAGCCGTAGGCATTGCCTGGCGCCGTTCGCTGCAGCTGCGAGTCGTGGCGCTCACCCTTGGACTGTCGTTGGCGGTGATCCTGGCGCTCGGCTTCGTGCTGACCAGTCAGGTCACCAACCGGGTGCTCGACGTCAAAGTCAAGGCCGCCCTCGAGCAGATCGAGCGGGCGCGCAGCACCGTCGGCGGGATCGTCAACGGCGAGGAAACGCGCTCGCTGGATAGCAGCCTTCAGCTGGCCCGCAACACGTTGACGTCGAAGACCGACCCGGCGTCGGGCGCCGGCCTCGCGGGTGCGTTCGACGCGGCGCTGCTCGTTCCCGGTGACGGTCCGCGCGCCGCCAGCTCGGCGGGACCCGTCGACCAGGTACCCAACTCGCTGCGGGGCTTCGTCAAGGCCGGGCAGGCCGCCTATCAATACGCCACGGTGCACACCGACGGCTTCTCCGGGCCGGCGCTGATCATCGGCACGCCGGCGTCGGCACAGGTTGCCAACCTGGAGCTGTACCTGATCTTCCCGCTGAAGAACGAGCAGGCCACCATCCAGCTGGTGCGCGGCACGATGATCACCGGCGGAGCCGTGCTGCTGGTGTTGCTCGCCGGGATTGCACTGCTGGTATCCCGTCAGGTGGTGGTGCCGGTGCGGTCGGCGTCGCGGATCGCCGAACGATTCGCCGAAGGCCATCTGTCCGAAAGGATGCCGGTGCGCGGCGAGGACGACATGGCCCGGCTGGCGGTGTCGTTCAACGACATGGCGGAGAGCCTGTCGCGGCAGATCACCCAGCTCGAGGAGTTCGGCAACCTGCAGCGGCGTTTCACCTCCGACGTCAGTCACGAGCTGCGCACCCCGCTGACCACCGTGCGGATGGCCGCCGACCTGATCTACGACCACAGCGCCGACCTCGACCCGACGCTGGCGCGGTCCACCGAATTGATGGTCAACGAGCTGGACCGCTTCGAGACGCTGCTCAACGACCTGCTGGAGATCTCCCGCCACGACGCGGGCGTGGCCGAGCTGTCCGTCGAGGCGGTCGACCTGCGCACCACGGTGCGAAGCGCCCTGGGCAACGTGGGGCACCTGGCCGAAGAGGCCGGCATCGAGCTCCTCGTCGAGATGCCCGACGAGGAGGTGATCGCCGAGGTCGACGCGCGCCGGGTGGAGCGGATCCTGCGCAACCTGATCGCCAACGCCATCGACCACGCCGAGCACAAGCCCGTCCACATCCGGATGGGCGCCGACGAGGACACCGTCGCCGTCACGGTCCGCGACCACGGGGTGGGGTTGCGGCCCGGCGAGGAGAAGCTGGTGTTCAGCAGGTTCTGGCGCTCCGACCCGTCGCGGGTGCGGCGCTCCGGCGGCACCGGGCTGGGCCTGGCGATCAGCATCGAGGACGCGCGCCTGCACCAGGGCCGGCTCGAGGCGTGGGGCGAGCCCGGTCAGGGCGCCTGCTTCCGGCTGACGCTGCCCCTGGTTCGCGGCCACAAGGTCACCACCAGCCCGCTGCCCATGAAACCCATTCCGCAACCGCCGGCTGCCGAACGCAAGGAGCGCCAGCGCACACGCGAGCATGCCGAGAGGAGCGGGTGATGCGCCGGTTCCTGGGTCTGCTGTTGCTGGCGGTATTGCTCGCCGGCTGCGCCGGGGTGCCCAGCTCGTCGGCCCCGCAGGCTATCGGCACCGTCGAGCGGCCCGCGCCGTCGAACCTGCCCAAGCCGACCCCGGGCATGGACCCCGACGTGCTGCTGCGCGAATTCCTCAAGGCCACAGCCGATCCCGCCAACCGGCATCTGGCCGCGCGGCAGTTCCTCACGCAGTCGGCATCCAACGCGTGGGACGACGCGGGTAGCTCGCTGCTGATCGACCATGTGGTGTTCGTGGAAACCCGTGGGGCTGAACGGGTTTCGGCAAACATGCGGGCCGACATCTTGGGCTCGCTGTCCGACATGGGGGTGTTCGAAACCGCGGAAGGGACGCTGCCGGATCCGGGCCCGATCGAGTTGGTCAAGACGTCGGGCGGCTGGCGGATCGATCGCCTGCCCAACGGAGTCTTCTTGGACTGGCAGCAATTTCAGGCGACCTACAAACGCAACACGCTGTACTTCGCCGATCCGACGGGCAAGACCGTGGTGCCCGATCCGCGCTACGTCGCGGTATCCGATCACGATCAGCTGGCCACCGAACTCGTATCCAAGCTGCTGGCGGGCCCGCGGCCGGAGATGGCCCATACGGTCCGCAACCTGCTCGCGCCGCCGCTGCGGCTGCGCGGTCCGGTGACCCGCGCCGACGGCGGCAAGAACGGGATCGGCCGCGGCTACGGCGGAGCGCGCATCGATCTGGAAAAGCTATCGACGACCGATCCGCACAGCCGGCAATTGCTTGCCGCACAGATCATTTGGACCCTGGCGCGCGCGGATATCAGGGGGCCGTATGTGATCAACGCCGACGGCGCGCCGCTGGACGACAGGTTCGCCGAGGGGTGGACCACCTCCGACGTCGCGGCCACCGATCCCGGCGTGGCCGACGGCGCGGGAGCGGGTTTGCACGCGCTGGTCAACGGTTCCCTGGTCGGGTTGGACGGCCAGCACACCACGACGGTGCCCGGGGCCTTCGGTCGCATGGGCGACCAGTCGTCCGCCGCGCTGTCGCGCAGCGGACGCGAGGTGGCATCGGTGGTGACCCTGCGGCGCGGCGCCCCCGACGTGGCGGAGTCGCTGTGGATCGGCGAGCTGGGCGGTGAGGCGGTGCAATCCGCCGACGGACACAGCATTTCGCGGCCCAGCTGGGGGCTGGACGACGCGGTCTGGGTGGTGGTCGACACCAACAACGTGCTGCGGTCGTTCCAGGAGCCGGCGTCGGGGCAGCCCGCCCGCATCCCGGTGGATTCGGCGGCGGTCGCCAGCCGCTTCCCGGGGCCGATCACCGAGCTGCAGCTGTCCCGCGACGGCACGCGCGCCGCGATGGTGATCGCGGGCCAGGTGATCATCGCCAGCGTCGAGCAGACCCAGGCCGGGCAGTTCGCCCTGACATACCCGCGGCGGCTGGGTTTCGGGCTCGGCACGTCGGTGGTGTCGCTGTCCTGGCGAACCGGCGATGACATCGTGGTGACCCGCACGGACGCGACGCATCCGGTGTCCTACGTGAACATCGACGGCGTGAACTCCGACGCGCCCTCGCGTGGTTTGCAGATCCCGCTGACCGCGATCGCGGCCAATCCGTCGACGGTGTACGTCGCGGCCCCGCAAGGGGTGTTGCAATATTCGGCGTCCTCCGCCGAAGGCGAGCAGAGCTGGTCGGAGGTAGCCGGGTTGGCGGCACCCGGAGCGGCACCGGTGCTGCCGGGATAAGCGGTCGCTTGTCACCCCCGCCCGCCACACTGGCGGGGTGCTCGACCTCCTCCTGCCGCTGGAATGCGGCGGCTGCGGCGCGCCTGCGACCCGCTGGTGTGACGCGTGCGCCATCGAGCTGGCCGTCAAACCCGACGAACCGCACCTCATCAACCCGCGCATCGACCCGCGGGCGCCGGTGTTCGCGCTCGGCCGCTACGCCGGCGCCCGGCGCCAGGCGATCCTCGCGCTGAAGGAGCACGGGCGCGGCGACCTCGTCGCGCCGCTGGCCCGGGTGATGGCCATCGGGCTGCACCGGCTGCTGACGTGGGGAATGCTCGAGACGCCGTTGACGATCGTGCCCGCACCGACCCGGCGTTCCGCGGCGCGCCGGCGTGGCGGTGACCCGGTCGCCCGGCTGGCCGCCGCAGCGGTCGCCGCGCACCCGGACGTCCTCGTCGTGCCGGCCCTGCGGATGGCGGCGCTGGCCCGCGACTCGGTGGGCCTGCGTCCCGCCGCCCGCGAGCGCAACATCGCGGGCCGCGTCCTGCTGCGCGGGCGGCCCGGACTACAGCGCACCGAAGTCCTGATCGTCGACGACATCGTCACCACCGGCGCGACGGCACGCGAATCGGTGCGCGTCCTGCGGTCCGCCGGGGTCCGGGTGGCCGCGGTGCTGGCGATCGCGGCCGCCTGACGCCGCGCCCCTCCCTGTGTCTCTCCCTGTGCGGCAGCCAAGAGGTTGTGAAGAACTCGCAACAGGTGAGCGAAATGGTGGCATCGCAAGGCGAACACGAGCTAACGTCGAGGACAACCTTCAGGAACTTACGAGGACCTACTGGTCTGACTCACCGGTCGCGATTCTCAGGTTGATACGCCACTTGCGGAGGGGGTGAGTATTCGACACCTTGCACCGGCGGGCTGCCTGCGGCGGCGATCTCTCTCAAGCCGTTCCCACCCCGTCGTTGCGTCTTCAAGAAAGCCGACACGCAGGGCGCGTGCGACGTGAAAAGAGAAACGAGTTGTCACGTATGTCAAGGCTCACCGTGGATTCCGGTCAGATTCTGGACCAACCGCCGGCAGAAACCGACGCGCAGGAACCGACAACGTCCGCCGAGGTCGTATTCAAGGGCCGCAACGTCGAGATTCCCGATCACTTCCGCGTCTATGTCTCGCAGAAACTCGCCCGCTTGGAACGGTTCGACAAGACCGTCTATCTGTTCGACGTCGAGCTCAAGCACGAACGCAACCGTCGCCAACGTAAATCCTGTCAGCGCGTGGAGGTCACCGCGCGGGGCCGCGGGCCGGTAGTCCGCGGCGAGGCCTGCGCCGACAGCTTCTATGCCGCGCTCGAGGCCGCGGTTGTCAGGCTGGAGAGCCGGCTGCGCCGCGGCAAGGATCGCCGCAAGGTGCACTACGGCGAAAAGACGCCCGTTTCCCTGGCCGAGGCCACCGCGGTGGCCCCGCCGCCGGAGAAGGCCCTCAACAACAAGCTCAACGGCAAGGCGTTCAACAACAGCCAGCCGGCGCCGCCGCACCAACACGAGCACAACGACCACGCCGAGCCCCATGGCCACGAGCCGGGCCGTGTCGTGCGCACGAAAGAGCATCAAGCCAAGCCGATGTCGGTCGACGATGCGCTCTACGAGATGGAACTCGTCGGCCACAACTTCTTTTTGTTCTACGACAAGGAGACCGAACGGCCATCCGTCGTCTACCGGCGACACGCCTACGATTACGGGCTGATCAGGCTCTCCTGAGGGTCGGCGGACATCACGGGGTTGTCACCTACCATGGGAGTCGCCTTATAGAAGACTCCTACCAACAGGGGAACATCCCAAAGGGGACAACACCGTGCTGTCGAAATTGCTGCGCCTTGGTGAAGGTCGCATGGTCAAGCGCCTCAAAAGGGTGGCCGACTATGTCAGCACCTTGTCTGACGACGTCGAAAAGCTCACCGACGCCGAGCTGAGGGCCAAGACCGACGAGTTCCGCAAGCGCCTGGACGACGGGGAAAGCCTCGACGACCTGCTGCCCGAGGCGTTCGCGGTGGCCCGCGAGGCCGCCTGGCGGGTGCTCGACCAGCGGCCGTTCGACGTGCAGGTGATGGGCGCGGCCGCCCTGCACCTGGGCAACGTCGCCGAGATGAAGACCGGTGAGGGCAAGACCCTGACCTGCGTGTTGCCCGCCTACCTCAACGCGCTGGCCGGCAACGGCGTGCACATCGTCACGGTCAACGACTACCTGGCCAAACGCGACAGCGAGTGGATGGGCCGCGTGCACCGCTTCCTGGGCCTGCAGGTCGGGGTGATCCTGGCCAACATGAGCCCGGACGAACGCCGGGTCGCCTACAACGCCGACATCACCTACGGCACCAACAACGAGTTCGGCTTCGACTACCTGCGCGACAACATGGCCCACTCGCTCGACGACCTGGTGCAGCGCGGGCACAGCTACGCCATCGTGGACGAGGTCGACTCCATCCTGATCGACGAGGCCCGGACCCCGCTGATCATCTCCGGGCCCGCCGACGGCGCCTCGAACTGGTACACCGAGTTCGCCCGGCTGGCGCCGCTGATGCAGAAGGACGTCCACTACGAGGTGGACCTGCGCAAGCGCACCGTCGGCGTGCACGAGAAGGGCGTCGAGTTCGTCGAGGACCAGCTCGGCATCGACAACCTCTACGAGGCCGCCAACTCGCCGCTGGTCAGCTACCTCAACAACGCGCTGAAGGCCAAGGAGCTGTTCAACCGCGACAAGGACTACATCGTCCGCGACGGCGAGGTGCTCATCGTCGACGAGTTCACTGGCCGCGTGCTGATCGGGCGCCGCTACAACGAGGGCATGCACCAGGCCATCGAGGCCAAGGAGCACGTGGAGATCAAGGCCGAGAACCAGACGCTGGCCACCATCACGCTGCAGAACTACTTCCGGCTCTACGACAAGCTCGCCGGCATGACCGGTACCGCCCAGACCGAGGCGGCCGAGCTGCACGAGATCTACAAGCTCGGCGTGGTGTCCATCCCGACCAACAAGCCGATGATCCGCACCGACTGCTCCGACCTCATCTACAAGACCGAGGAAGCCAAGTACATCGCGGTGGTCGACGACGTCGCCGAGCGCTACGACAAGGGCCAGCCCGTCCTGATCGGTACCACCAGCGTGGAACGCTCGGAGTACCTGTCGCGTCAGTTCAAGAAGCGGCGCATTCCGCACAACGTGCTCAACGCCAAGTATCACGAGCAGGAGGCGGGCATCATCGCGGTGGCCGGCCGCCGCGGCGGCATCACCGTGGCTACCAACATGGCCGGGCGTGGTACCGACATCGTGCTGGGCGGCAACGTCGACTTCCTGACCGACCAGCGGCTGCGCGCCCAGGGCCTGGATCCGGTGGAGACGCCCGACGAGTACGAAGCGGCCTGGCACGAGGAGCTGGCCGTCGTCAAGGAGGAGGCCGCCAAAGAGGCCACAGAGGTGATCGAGGCCGGCGGCCTGTACGTGCTGGGCACCGAGCGCCACGAGTCGCGCCGCATCGACAACCAGCTGCGCGGCCGCTCCGGCCGCCAGGGTGACCCCGGCGAGTCGCGCTTCTACCTCTCGCTCGGCGACGAGCTGATGCGCCGCTTCAACGGGGCGGCGCTGGAGTCGCTGCTGACCCGGCTGAACCTGCCCGACGACGTGCCGATCGAAGCGAAGATGGTCACCCGCGCGATCAAGAGCGCCCAGACTCAGGTCGAGCAGCAGAACTTCGAGGTCAGAAAGAACGTCCTCAAGTACGACGAGGTGATGAACCAGCAGCGCAAGGTCGTCTACGCCGAGCGCCGTCGCATCCTCGAGGGCGAGGATCTGCAGCAGCAGGCCACCGACATGCTGACCGACGTCATCACCGCCTACGTCGACGGTGCGACCGCCGAGGGATATGCCGAGGATTGGGACCTCGACGCATTGTGGACGGCGCTGAAGACGCTGTACCCGGTCGGAATCAGCCACGAGGCGCTGACCCACCGCGACGAGGACTCCGACCGCGACGACCTGACCCGCGAGGAGCTGCTCGAGGCGCTGCTCAAAGACGCCGAACGCGCTTATGCCGCAAGGGAAGCCGAACTCGAGGAAATTGCCGGCGAGGGCGCGATGCGCCAGCTGGAGCGCAACGTGTTGCTCAACGTCATCGACCGCAAGTGGCGCGAGCACCTCTACGAGATGGATTACCTCAAGGAAGGCATCGGCCTGCGCGCGATGGCGCAGCGCGACCCGCTGGTGGAGTACCAGCGCGAGGGCTACGACATGTTCATGGCCATGCTCGACGGCATGAAGGAGGAGTCGGTCGGCTTCCTGTTCAACGTCACCGTCGAGGCCGCGCCCGCCCCGCAAGTCGCGCCGGTGGATGCTCCCGACGGGCTCGCGGAATTCGCGACGGCCGCCGCGGCCGGTCAGCGGGACGGCTCGGGTGGTGCGCCCGCCGCGGTGCGCGAGCAGGCTCCGACCGCGTTGCGCGCCAAGGGCATTGACGACGAAGCGCCGGCCCTGACGTATTCCGGCCCGTCGGAGGACGGTTCGGCGCAGGTGCAGCGCAACGGCGGTGGGGCCGCCGACAAGACGCCGGCCGGAGTGCCCGCCGGCGCCAGCCGGCGCGAGCGGCGCGCGGCCGCGCGGCAACAGGGTCGGGGCGCCAAGCCGCCGAAGTCCGTGAAGAGGCGCTAGACGCGGCGACGCCGCAACGGTGACCGGTCGAGAAAGGGGCAAGTTTCATGCCCTTCGGCGGAGCTGTGTCGCGGACGGAGGTTCTGGCGGCGCTATCGCTGGCGATCGACCTTGGGCTGGGGCAACCGATGGATCACATGCTGCGGTCGGCGGCGCTGGGCACCAGGCTCGGCGAGCGGCTTGGGCTCAGCGAGCGTGAGCGCGGGACTGTTTTCTACACGGGTCTAGTCATGTGGATCGGCTGTCATGCCGACTCGCACGAATACACGCGGTGGTTCGGCGACGACATCGCGGTGCGACACGACAGCCACTTCATCGACTGGTCCGGTCCCACGTACCGGCGATTTCTGATGAGCAATCTGGGTCGTGGGTCGACGCTGCCCAAACGAGCCCAATTGGCGGCAAAACTTTTCGTCGATGCGCGCGGGAATCTCGGCGCGTTGGTGCGGTCCCATTGCCTGTCGGCCGCATTGCTCGCCGAGGAGATCGGCTTGGGCACGGACGTCTGCGAAGCCCTGCCCTACGCGTACGAACGGTGGGACGGCAGCGGTCTTCCCGCTCGCGCCGCCGGGCGCCAGATACCCGTGGCGATGCGGGTGGCGCAGGTTGCCGACATCGCCGAAGTGCACCATCGCGCTTACGGCGCGAAGGCCGCGATGGCCGAGGTTCGCCGCCGCAGCGGCAAACAGTTCGATCCGGACATCGTCGCGGTGTTCACTGCGGCCGCCGACGAACTGCTGCGCGAGAACGAAGATGTGTGGTCGACCGCTGCCGACTTGGCGCCGGACCCGGGGGAGGCGCTGAGTGAGGTCGTGCTAGACCGGCTCTTGCGCGCGATGGGTGACTTCGCGGACCTGAAATGCCCCTTCACACTTGGTCATTCGCGTGCAGTCGCCGAGCTGGCAGAGAATGCCGCGAAATGTGCCGGGCTGCCGCAGGACCACATCGACGTTCTGCGCCGCGCAGGCTACGTTCACGATCTGGGCCGGATCGGTGTGTCCAACCGGGTGTGGGAAAAGCCGGGTGAGCTAACCCATGCCGAACGCGAGCGTGTGCATTTGCATCCGTATCTGACTGGCAGAATCTTGGCCCGGGTCGGCGGGCTGAAGGCTGTCCGGGAGGTCGCGGTGAACCACCACGAACGACTGGACGGGTCTGGTTATCCGAATGGTCTCCGGGGTGATGATCTCTCTGTCCGCGATCGGGTACTTGCTGCCGCCGAAAGCTATTGCGCCTCAATGGAGCCGCGACCGTATCGCGATGCACTGGACGAGGCCGACGCGGCCAGGCAACTGCGAAGTGAAGCGGCCCGCGGCCGGCTGGACGGCGAAGCGGTTGAAGCCGTTTTGGAGGCGGCGGGCCACCGGCCCTCGCGCAGAGCCCCCAGGCTATCGGGATTGACCCGGCGCGAGGCCGAGGTATTGCTCCATGTCGCACAGGGGCGATCCAACCGGGAGATCGCCTCGGCCCTTTGGATTTCCGAGAAGACTGTACGCAATCACGTTGAGCACATCTATGCCAAGATCGGGGTCTCGAACCGGATCGGGGCTAGCTTGTACGCGACACGGCACGGCCTTACCAGCAGCGCGCCCCACTAGGACACGGTTTCCCGGGGAGCGCCGTCACCGCCGGGATTCGCCGGGCCGGGATCGCCGGTCGAGCACCCATGCGGTTGCCAGCGTGAGGGCTACAGCGAACGAGGCGAGCGCGATCAGACTGGCGGCGGTGCCTCCGTGGAAGGTGTCGCGGTAGGCGGACATGGCCGGCAGCGTGGCGGTATAGCGGTCGAGGTTCAGGGCGCGCCCCAATGCGTCGAAGGCGTGGCGGTTGGATAGGACGAGGCTCATAAGGCGTCCCGGGGCGGCCATCTGGTCGACGGGAACGATGGCACCCCCGAACAGAACCTGGGGAAAACACAGCATCGGCAGGGCGAGCGCCGCCTGCGCCGCGTTGGAGACTGCGGCCGAGGCGAGCAGGCCCAGCGCCAGTGCCGAGGTCGCCTCGATCATGATGGTCGCGAATAGCGAGGCGTACACGTCCCATCCGACCGCGGGGAGCCGACCGAGCGCGCGCAGCACAACCAGCAACACCGCGCTCACGCCCGCCAGAACCGGAAGCAGCGCAGTCACCTTCGATGCCACATAGGCGCCCACGCTGAGCCCGGCAAGGCGCTCGCGCCGAAACACGGCCATCTCTCCGACGATTTGGAGCAGGCCGTACGTCAGCCCGAAGAAGAAGCCATCGAACGCAATCCAGAACACGATCTGGGCCGGCCCGACGTCGGCCGCGTTTCCCGGGTCGAACGCGCCGCGCTTGAACAGCGTGGCCATCATCGCCGTCACAAGCACCGGTGAGCCGAGCAGGATCGCAAGGGTCAGCCGGTTGCGACAGAGCACATCGAAATTGCGGCGGGTGAGCAGCCACCATTGCCGCGCCATGCCCGTGCGCTTGACGACGTCGGACCGGGTGGCGGGGACCGGTTGTCGAGCGAAGCTAGGCGGGGTTTTCGACCTCAGTCGGCTTTCGGCGAATCGCTCGGCCCAGATCTGCGGCGTGTGCTCGCCGGCTAGGCGCTCGTACACCTCCGCGAGGTTTTCCACGCCGAAGTAGCGCCGCGCCGCGGCCGGGCTGCCGGTGAAGGCCAAGTGGCCGTCGCGAGCCAGGAAGACCACCCGATCACACCGGTCGATACCGGCGGGCTCATGTGTTGTGAGAACGATGGTGACCCCGCGTTGGCTGAGCCGGCGCAGCAGGCGCATCACGTCGGCCGCGGTTGCGGGATCGAGCCCGGAGGTGGGTTCGTCGAGGAAGAAAAGACGCGGCCGGGTCAGGAGCTCCACGGCGATGCTGGCCCGCTTGCGTTGACCGCCGGACAGCGCACGCACCGGCACCTCGGCGCGGTCAGCCAAGTCGAGGTCCTGCAGGGTTTCCTCCACGATCTCGTTCGCGCGGGCCGCACATGTGCCCGCGGGCAGCCGTAGCAGCGCCGCGTAGCGCAGCGTGCGCCGCAGGGGCATCTCGAGGTGGATGATGTCGTCCTGGGGCACGTAGCCGACTCGGGAGTCGTCGCTGACGCGGGCACGGCGAGCGATGCCGTCGTGCCGAAGTTCCCCCGTGGAGGGTTGCTGCAGGCCCGCGAGGATCTCTAGCAAAGTGGTTTTTCCGGCCCCGCTGCCGCCGGCGATGGCGACCATTTCGCCAGGTCCCACCGAGAGCGACAGGCGGTGGAGAATCTGCCGCCTACCGATGCGCCGGCTGACCTCGATTGCGTCGACCCGGCCGCCGCCCGGTGCCTTGGCTGCGTGATCTGATCGCTCAGTACCGAGGCGCTCGATAGTCGCCGCCTCACATGCCAAACCGGCCATGATCCGACCTCCGTGCCTTTCCGAAGTAGCTTTGTCATGGCCGATCATCAGCCCACCGCTTCCGCGGTCGCATGAGGCATTTGCCTCAAATCGCAACGTCAGCGACGCCAGATGTATGCGCTGCAGCACGCGCCGGTGGACCCGGCGCGCGGCTAGAGATCCGGCCGAAATCGTGCCTACCCCGGCGGAAAATGAGGCATCC
Organism: Mycobacterium sp. IS-1264; assembly: GCF_001954195.1. Classification (GTDB taxonomy): domain Bacteria; phylum Actinomycetota; class Actinomycetes; order Mycobacteriales; family Mycobacteriaceae; genus Mycobacterium. The sequence continues at coordinate 89,761 of NZ_MBES01000005.1, forward strand.
GCCCCATGTTCAAAACCACCGTCGAGGCGCACAATCAGCGAATGAAGCGATTGTTGATAGTCGGCTACGGCGCCGTGGCTTACCTGCTATTTCTTGGGGCATTCCTGTACCTCGTTGCTTTCGTGGGCAACTTCTGGGTCCCGCGAACCGTGGACCACGGGATCTCCGCGCCCATCGGCCAGGCGGTCCTGATCAACCTGCTGCTGGTCGCCGCGTTCGGCGTCCAGCACAGCGTCATGGCGCGGCCGGGGTTCAAGGCATGGTGGACACGAGTCGTGCCGTCGACGATTGAGCGCAGCACCTACGTGGTGCTGTCCAGCGCCGTGCTGGTGCTGCTGTACTGGCAATGGCGCACGATGCCGACCGTCATCTGGGACGTGTGGCAGCCGGTCGGGCGCACGGCGCTGTGGGCGTTGTTCTGGCTCGGATGGGCGATCGCGCTGGCCGCGACCTTCATGGTCAGCCACTTCGACCTGTTCGGCCTGCGCCAGGTGTATCTGGCTTGGCAGGGAAAACCCTACACGCACATAGGTTTTCACGCTCGATGGCTGTACAAGTTGGTGCGTCACCCGCTCATGCTGGGCTTCTTCATCGCCTTCTGGGCGACGCCCACGATGACGGCCGGGCACCTGCTCTTCTCGATCGCGATGACGGGGTACATCCTGATCGCCACGCAGCTGGAGGAGCACGACCTGATCGGCGCGCTGGGCGACGAATACCGTGACTACCGTCGTCGGGTGCCGATGGTGCTGCCGTGGCCTCGCCCGCACACGACTCCGCACCCCACCGAGGCGGCGCCCCAGGGTTAAACCTGAGTTTGGCCGGTACCGCTTCTCTTGGGGCGGTGTTTCGCCGAGGATTGACTCCTATGGATGTCAAGGAGGTCTTGCTGCCGGGCGTCGGTCTCCGATACGAATTCGTGAGCCATACCGGGGACCGGATCGGCATCGTCGCGCGGCGCGGCGGTGACTTCGACGTCGTCGTGTACGGCCCCGACGATCCGGACCAGGCCCGCCCGGTGTTCCGGCTCACCGACGAAGAGGCCGAGGCCGTGGCGCAGATTCTCGGCGCACCGCGCATCGCCGAGCGCTTCACCGAACTGACCCGCGAAGTGCCGGGACTCGAAGCGGGCCAAGTCCACATCCGGCCGGGCGGTACGTTCGTGGACCGGCCACTGGGGGAGACCCGTGCCCGCACCCGGACCGGCGCGTCGATCGTGGCGATCGTGCGCGACGACGACGTGCTCGCCTCGCCGGGCCCGGCGGAGACGCTGCGGGCGGGCGACGTCCTGATCGTGATCGGCACCGAGGAAGGCATCGCCGGGGTCGAACAGATCGTCGACAAGGGCTGAGCCAGTGCAGGTTTCGGGGGCGCTGCTATTTCAGCTGGGCGCCCTCCTGACCGCGCTCGCGGTGCTGGGCACCGTCGCGCGCCGGTTCGCGTTGTCCCCCATACCGCTTTATTTGGTGGCGGGTCTCTCCCTGGGTAAGGGCGGCATCTGGCCCGTGGCCGCCGCGGGTGGGTTCATCACGACCGCCGCGCCCATCGGCATCGTCCTGCTGTTGCTGACGCTGGGCCTGGAATTCTCGGCGACCGAATTCGCCAGCAGCCTGCGCCACCATTTGCCGTCGGCCGCCGTCGACGTGGTGCTCAACGCCGCGCCCGGCGCGGTCGCCGGCTGGCTGCTGGGCCTGGACGGCGTCGCGATCCTGGCGTTGGCCGGAGTCACCTACATCTCCTCGTCGGGTGTCATCGCCCGGGTGCTGGAAGACCTGCGCCGGCTCGGCAACCGCGAGACGCCGGCCGTGCTGTCGGTATTGGTGCTCGAGGATTTCGCGATGGCCGCCTACCTGCCGCTGTTCGCGGTATTGGCGTCCGGGGGCACCTGGCTCGAGGCGCTCGCCGGCATGATCGCGGCGGTCGTCGCCCTGATTTTGGCCTTCGTCGCGTCGTATCACTGGGGACATCACGTCGGCCGGCTGGTGGCACACGCCGATTCCGAGCAACTGCTGCTGCGGGTGCTGGGGGTCACGCTGATGGTCGCCGCCCTGGCCGAGTCGCTGCACGCCTCGGCGGCCGTGGGCGCGTTCCTGGTGGGCCTCACGCTGACCGGGGAGACCGCGGACCGGGCGCGCCAGGTGCTGGGTCCCCTGCGCGATTTGTTCGCCGCGATCTTCTTCCTGGCGATCGGTCTGTCGGTGGACCCGCACGAGTTGCTTCCGATGCTTCCGGTGGCCGTTGCCCTGGCCGCCGTCACCGCCGCGACGAAGGTGGCCACCGGGGTCTTCGCGGCCCGCCGCGACGGTGTGGCGCGCCGTGGGCAGTTGCGGGCCGGCACGGCGCTCATCGCCCGCGGCGAATTCTCCCTTGTCATCATCGGGTTGGTCGGCACATCGGTGCCCGGCGTGGCCGCGTTGGCGACGTCGTATGTCTTCGTCATGGCGATCGCGGGTCCGGTGTTGGCTCGCTTCGCCGGCGGCCCGGCGCCGGAGCGTGCAGCGCAGTAGCGCCCGCAGGAGTCAACCGATGTGCAGGGCGACGAGCAGCCATCGCGCACCCGCGATCTGTTCGACGCGGCAGGCGATGGCGTGCATGCGGTCACCGCGGCTGTAGCAGCCGAAGACCTCGGCCGCGGTCGCGGGGTGTCCGACCGGTTGAAGCCGCATCCGGCGCAGTACCGCCGCACCCTTTTGGGCGGCCGGGGCGCGGCGGACCGATTCCACCGAGTCGACCAGGCTCGGTGCCAGCAGGGGCCGCAGCTGGGCCGGCGGCCGGCGCCGGTCGATGACTTCCAGCACTCGGCGCAGCGCGGCGTCGGCGAAGATCGCCGCCTGACGCATCGACGGGGAGAGCACCTGCGCCGCCTCGGGTTGGCCGCGGGGCCGCCCGCCGTGGGCCCGGCCCGGTGCGCGCCCGGCCCGGCGCGGCGTCGCCTGCCGGGAGTCATCGACCGGCGACGGGCGGCACAGGGTCACATTTCGCGGCCCGAGTCGTTCGGGCTCGTATTCGACGACGGGCGTGACGGCGAAGGGACTGGTGGTCAACGGGCACTCTCCAACTCACACGAACGGGTCGTCCGATGCGGACGCGGGGGAGCCTGCTGGAGAGTGGCAGACGGTTGTTGCTAGGCCTGTTTTTAAGGCGCTAGTCGCCATCGCGCAATTCGGTCTCCCACATACCCGTGCACTGCCGCGCCCGGCTCGGGCGATTACGGTGGTCGGGGACATGGCACACCAGCGAGGCGCACGAAGGAATTGAGGGCGAATTGACAAGGAGCACATGGCCGCAGTGGTGACCCGGTTGTCCCCGTCGGACACGTCCTTTTACCGGCTGGAAAATTCCGCTACCCCGATGTACGTCGGATCGCTGTCCATCCTTCGCCGTCCCCGCGCCGGATTGAGCTACGAGGCGTTGCTGGCCACCGTCGAGCAGCGGCTCGCCCAGATACCGCGCTATCGGCAGAAGGTTCGCGAAGTGATCGGCACGGCCCGGCCGGTCTGGATCGACGACCGCGACTTCGACATCACTTACCACGTCAGGCAGTCGGCGCTGCCGTCGCCGGGCAGCGACGAGCAGCTGCACCAGCTGATCGCGCGGCTGGCCGCCCGCCCGCTGGACAAGTCGCGGCCGCTCTGGGAGATGTACCTCGTCGAAGGCCTGAACAAAAACCGTGTGGCGCTGTACACCAAGTCCCACCAGGCGCTGATCAACGGCATGACCGCGCTGGAGATCGGCCACGTCATCGCCGACCGGACGCGCCGTCCGCCGCCGTTCCCCGAAGACATTTGGATACCTGAACGCGATCCCGGCAACACCCGGCTCGTGCTCGGCGCGGTGAGCGACTGGGTCATGGGGCCGGGAGCCCAGCTGCGCGCGGTCGGATCCGCGGTGGCCGGACTGGCAACCAACTACGGCGAATTGCTCGACGCCGGCCGCCGCGTAATCGATTTCGCGCGCACGGTCGCGCGCGGCACCGCGCCCAGCAGCCCGCTCAACGCGCGGGTCTCGCGCAACCGGCGGTTCACGGTCGCCCAGGGCAATCTCGAGGATTACCGGACCATCCGGGCGCGGTACGACTGCGACGTCAACGATGTGGTGCTGGCGGTGATCGCCGGCGCACTGGGGAACTGGTTGATGTCGCGTGGTGAGGCGGTGTCGCCGACCGCGACGATCCGGGCGATGGCGCCGCTGTCGGTGTACTCCGACGGTCAACACGACTCCACCGGCCCAGGCCAGACGATCAGCCAGGTCACTCCGTTCCTGGTCGACCTGCCGGTGGGAGAACGCAACGCCGTGGTGCGGCTGTCGCAGATCGCGCACGCCACCGAATCAAACCCGACGGCCGCCAGTCTCGTCGACGCCAGGACCATCGTCACGCTGTCGGGGTTTGCGCCACCGACGCTGCACGCCATGGGCATCCGCGTCGCCGCCGGTCTTTCCGCGCGCCAGTACAACCTGTTGATCACCAATGCGCCTGGGGCTCAGTCGCAGATGTATATCGCCGGCACCAAGTTGCTGGAGACCTATTCCGTGCCGCCGCTGCTGCACAACCAGGCGCTGGCCATCAGTGTGACGTCCTACAACGGGATGCTCTATTTCGGAATCAATGCCGACCGCGATGCGATGAGCGATGTCGACCTGCTGCCCGGGCTGCTGAATCAATCACTGGAAGAGCTTCTGGAAGCTTCTCGGTAGTGGCGTCAAAATCGCTGTGTGGATATAGCATTCGTTGATGTGAGCACCGCAACGAATGACGGCGCCAAGGCGAAGGCGGCGGCGAAGGCGAAGAAGAAGAAAGCGGGTTCGTCCGAACCCCGGATCTCCGATGCCGTCTATGAGGCCGAATTATTCCGTCTGCAAACGGAATTCGTGAAATTGCAGGAGTGGGTGCGGCATTCCGGCGCGCGCGTCGTGGTCATCTTCGAAGGGCGGGACGCCGCGGGAAAGGGCGGCGCCATCAAGCGAATCACCGAATACCTCAGCCCGCGCGTCGCCCAGATCGCGGCGCTGCCGGCGCCCTCCGATCGCGAACGCGGCCAGTGGTACTACCAGCGCTATATCGCCCATCTGCCCGCCAAGGGCGAGATCGTGCTCTTCGATCGATCGTGGTACAACCGCGCCGGCGTCGAGAAGGTGATGGGATTTTGCACGCCGGGCGAGTATGCCCTGTTTTTGCGGCAGACGCCGATCTTCGAGCAGATGCTGATCGACGACGGGATTCTGCTGCGCAAGTATTGGTTCTCGGTGTCCGAAGACGAGCAGCTGCGCCGGTTCAAGGCTCGGCGCAATGACCCTGTGCGCCAATGGAAGCTGAGTCCGATGGACTTGGAATCGGTGTACCGCTGGGAGGATTATTCGCGCGCCAAGGACGAGATGATGGTGCACACCGATACTCCGGTGAGCCCGTGGTATGTCGTGGAATCCGACGTCAAGAAGCACGCACGGCTCAACATGATGCACCACCTGTTGTCCACGATCGAGTACACCGACGTGGAGACGCCCAAAGTCGAGCTGCCGGAACGCCCGGTGCTCAGCGGCAACTACGAACGCCCGCCACGTGAGCTGTCGAGGTACGTCGACGACTATGCGGCCACGCTGATCGAGGGCTAGCCGTGGGCGATGCCGCGATCCAGGTCTACATCCCGGCCACCCTGCCGATGTTGCAGCAGCTCGTCGCCGACGGCTCGTTGTGGCCGGTCAACGGCACCGCGTTCGCGGTGACCCCCACATTGCGCGAGGCCTACGCCGAAGGTGACGACGAGGAACTCGCCGACGTGGCGCTGCGCGAGGCCGCGCTTGCGTCGCTGCGCCTGCTGGCGGCCCAGGACGCCGGAGGGGCCGACCCGGCCCCGCGGCCGCGGCGCGCGGTGCTGTCCGCCGAGGTGGGCTTGGGCGAATCCGGGGCCACGTTCCGTCCCGATCTGGACGACGCCGTCGTCAGACTGGGCGCGCCCGTCGCACTCGACCAGGTGATCGCCGCGTATGTCGACAACGCCGCCGCCGAGGACGACGTCACCAGGGCCATCGAGGCCATCGATGCCGCCGACCTGGGCGACGAGGACGCCGACCTGATCGTCGGCGATGCTCAGGACCACGATCTGGCCTGGTACGCCAATCAGGAGTTGCCCTTCTTGCTCGACCTGCTCTGAGGGGAACTGTGTGACGCATTCCGGGGTCGCGAGCCTGGATACGGTACCGTAGGTTACGGTACCGTAGCTTGTGTGACGGGGTGCTACCAATGAGTAAGCAACATGCATCGATCGCCGCCAATGTCGTGGAGACCAAACGTCCCAGTGTCGTCGGGGCCGAGCGGCATCCCGGCTGGCACGCGCTTCGCAAGCTAGCCGCGCGCATCACGACGCCGCTGCTGCCCGACGACTACCTGCACTTGGCGAATCCGCTGTGGTCGGCGCGGGAACTGCGGGGCCGGATCCTCGATGTCCGCCGCGAGACCGAAGACTCCGCGACGCTGGTCATCAAGCCCGGCTGGGGCTTCAGCTTCGACTACCAACCGGGCCAGTACATGGGCATCGGCCTGCTGGTGGACGGGCGCTGGCGCTGGCGGTCGTATTCGTTGACGTCGAGCCCGGCCGATACTTCCCGGTCCGCTGTCAGATCGGGACCGGCACGCACGGTGACCATCACCGTCAAGGCGATGCCCGAGGGCTTCCTGTCCAGCCACCTGGTGGCCGGCGTGGAACCGGGCACCATCGTCCGACTGGCGGCGCCACAGGGCAATTTCGTGCTGCCCGACCCCGCGCCGGCGTCGATCCTGTTCCTCACCGCGGGGTCGGGGATCACGCCGGTCATGTCGATGCTGCGCACGCTGGCGCGCCGCGACCAAATCACCGACATCGCACACCTGCATTCGGTGCCCACCGAGTCCGACATGATGTTCGGTGCGGAGTTGAACGCACTGGCGGCCGACCAGCCGGGGTATCGCTTGCGGGTGCGCGAGACCCGCACCCAGGGCCGGCTCGACCTCGGTTCGCTCGACCGCGAGGTGCCGGACTGGCGGCAACGCCACACCTGGGCCTGCGGGCCGGAGGGCCTGCTGACCCAGGCCGAGCGGGTCTGGTCGGCGGCGGGCATCGACGACCGGTTGCACCTGGAGCGATTCGCGGTGTCCAAGGCCGCGCCCGCCGGAGCCGGCGGAACGGTGACATTCGCCCGAAGCGGCCGCGCCGTCGCCGCCGATGCCGCGACATCGCTGATGGACGCAGGGGAGGGCGCCGGTGTGCAGATGCCCTTCGGTTGCCGCATGGGCATCTGCCAGTCGTGTGTGGTTAGCCTGGTGGAAGGTCACGTCCGCGACCTGCGCACCGGCAAGGAACACGACCCCGGGACCCGAGTTCAGACGTGTATTTCCGCCGCATCGGGCGATTGCGTGATCGACATCTAAAGGCTACTCACAGGTAACTTACGGAATCGTAGGTTACGATAGCGTAGGTACGGACCACACAACTGACAACACAACTGACAACACAACTCACAACACGATGAGCGCATGGAGGTGGAGACAATCGCGATCACAGACGTCGACGTATTCGCACATCTCACCGACGCCGATATCGAAAGCCTGGCCGTTGAGCTGGACGCTATCCGCCAGGACATTGAAGACTCGCGCGGCGAGCGGGACTCCCGCTACATCCGTCGCACCATCGCAGCGCAACGCGCGCTGGAGGTAGCCGGCCGGCTGCTGCTGGCCGCCAGTTCACGGCGCTCGGCGTGGTGGGCGGGCACCATCACTTTGGGTGTGGCCAAGATCGTCGAGAACATGGAGATCGGCCACAACGTCATGCACGGCCAGTGGGACTGGATGAACGACCCGGAGATTCACTCCTCGACGTGGGAGTGGGACATGAGCGGGTCCTCCAAGCACTGGCGTTACACGCACAACTTCGTGCACCACAAGTACACCAACATCCTCGGGATGGACGACGACGTCGGCTACGGCATGCTGCGCGTCACCCGCGACCAGCGCTGGAAGAAATTCAACTTCCTCAACCTGGTGTGGAACACGTTGCTGGCGTTGCTGTTTGAGTGGGGCGTCGGCTTGCAGCACGTGGAGATCGGCAAGATCGTCAAGAAGCGCATGGACAACGAGGAGGCCCGGCAGCGGATCGACGAGTTCATGGCCAAGGCCGGTCGGCAGGTGTTCAAGGACTACGTCGCGTTCCCGGCGCTGACCTCGCTGTCGCCCGGCGCGAGTTTCCGTTCGACAGTGACGGCCAACGCGGTTGCCAACATCATCCGCAACGTGTGGGCCAACGCCGTCATCTTCTGCGGCCACTTTCCCGATGGGGCAGAGAAATTCACCAAGACCGACATGATCGGTGAAACCAAGGGGCAGTGGTACCTGCGCCAGATGCTGGGCAGCGCCAACTTCGAAGCCGGGCCGGTGCTGCGGTTCATGAGCGGCAACCTGTGCCACCAGATCGAGCATCACCTTTACCCCGACCTGCCGAGCAACCGGCTGCACGAGATCTCGGTGCGCGTGCGCGCCGTCTGCGACAAATACGACTTGCCTTACACCACAGGCTCTTTCCTGGTGCAGTACGGCAAGACGTGGCGGACGCTGGCTAAGCTGTCGCTGCCGAACAAGTACCTCGTGGACAACGCCGACGACGCGCCGGAGACCCGCAGCGAGCGCATGTTCGCGGAGCTGGAGCCCGGTTTCGCCGGCACCGATCCGGCGACCGGCCGGCGGCGCGGGCTGAAGTCGGCGATCGCCGCCGTGCGGAGCTGGCGGCGCGACAAGCGGGCCGCGAAGGCCACTCGCCGGATGGGTGCCGGCAACTCCGACGACTCCGACGACTTGGCGGCCTAGTCTCTACGGGCCCTTGCGCCGAGCGCGCACTCATGGCGAAATTTTGGCCGATTTCTCGCCCTGAGAACACGTTCGGCGCGACGGCGGCACCACGCCACGCACGTCCTGGGTTTACGCTCGGGAAGGTACGAGGGAAGGTGCGCGATGCTCGCAGCGTTCGGATTCGAAAGTCTGGGTGTGGTTGTCGGCGACATGTTCTTCGTCGATCCGACTCCGCTTGAAGGTCAGGAAACACCGGAGCGGGGAGTCAGGCTGGAACTCCGCCTCATCGACCGGGCCGAGCCGCAGGGGTCGATCTACGCCGGCGTCCCGATCGCCTTCAACCGTCCGGTGTGGCGGGTGGACCTTTTCGGCTCAGCCGAGAGCCCGCCGGGCACGCTGGATCGGGCCCATCACCATCCCCGTTTCAACGGATGGGAGCCGAGCCGCCGGCATTTCGTTCCAGAGCTGTCAGCCGACCCGTTGACCTGGCTGGCCGATCAGCTGGCCGACCCGGACGCCGTGCTGGCCCGCGCGGGCGTCGATCGCGACGAGGTCAGCGACGCCGATCGACAGGGGATCGCCGCGGCGGCCCCGGAGATTGTGGCCGCGGTAAAACGGATGCTCGACGGTGTGCGGGACGGAACGTTGGCACCCGCCGCCGCCGAGCCGGTTGCCGCCGCCCGCACCGGCTGGCTCTGAGTTCCGCTGCAGCGCTGGTAATTCGGGATCTGGGCAATTCGGGAGCTAGCTCGACTTCTTGCCGCCCTTGCGCCCGGCGGCCTTCTTCTGCGACGTGTTACCGCCGCTGCCGCTCCCGCTGCTGCGGCTGCTTTGGCTGCTGCCCGCGCTCTTGCCGCCCCTGCTGGAGGCGCCGGGCGAGTTCGATATCGCGGCCGCCCGGGACTTGCTCATCCCCTTCTTGCGCAGGCCCTCATACTGTTTGTCGTTCTTGACGCTGGATCCATGATCTTTCGCCACTTTTGGACTCCTTTACATCCTGCGGCTACGTCGTGCAGGCGGAGTACCCGTTTTCCACCGCGGAGAACAACTTCCTGGGAAGTCTTGAGGCTATGGCAGGCTGAGTGTCGGTTTCCGAGGGAGGCGCGGCATGACGTATATGGGCAAGCCCTACTACCCGGTCTGGCTGGACAACCTCGCCGATGACGTCATCTTGGAAGCCGCGGCTATGGATGGCACCGCACATGGCGCTGAGGACGTTCGCTCAATCGTGGTCACCGCTCGCGAGGTATATGACAACCAGGAGTTCAGGTTCGCCGGTCTCGCTGGCGACTACGGCTTCGTTGGGGACTACACGACTGAGATCAACGGCGTACACACCAATGTTGTTGTGTGGGTCACCTTTAACGCCGCGGGGCAGACCCAGCAGGTCGTAGTGAATCACCGGCCGCGCAGTGCGCTACTGTCCTTCTCGCGGTTGATGCTTGAAAAGTTCACCGGCACGCGGCTCGCTAGGCACTGGGAAGGCACGCCATAGGGATCGGCGTCAGGCTGCCACCTTGGCGGCAAGCGCGGCCAATTTGGCGTCGAGATCCTTTGCGGCGCTGAGTGACTCGGGGTTGGGCCCCGCGCCCGCGTCCAAGGCCATCAGTGACGACGGCTTGACATAGGTCAGACTGCTGTGGCCGTCCCCCTCGTCGACGAGCAGCACCTCGACCGGGGCAAACAACCCTGCGGTCACGTCGTGGCGCAGCATCGTGATCGCGATCAGCGGGTTGCCGAGGATGACACGTAACACCTTGCGTTCGATGCCGGCCTTTTTGATCCACGCGCCATGGTCGAGCAGCCCGAACAACATGAATCCGCTTGGCCCGACATGGGGTTCGACCAGCCGTTGATACGACTGCCAGTCGTCCGCAGCCGTCGCGAAATCATTGATCGAAACTGGCTTTTCGCCGATATCGGCCAGTAGCGCTGTGACCAGTTCGTCGTAGCTCTTGGCGCTCTCGTAGCGCGCGCGCACGCCCTGGAAGGAAATTTCAGAGGGGGTCATTCTCGGCCTCCTGCGGTGGTTCCACGCGCTCGTGCACGTGGGCCGTCGGGGTGCGGTCGACCATCAGACTGAGTAGTTCGGGCCGGCTGTAGTGGCCGCTGGCGTCCATCAGGATCTTGCGGGTGTTGATCAACGAGAAGTCGAGGTCGGCCACTACCTCGCCCTCGCCGGAGCGCAGCGGCTCGCCCAGGTACTCACCCTGGGGGCTGATGATCGCCGTGAAGAAGCCACCCGAAATCGGGCCGACCGGCGCGCCCGTGTCGGCCACGATCTGCGCTCGCTGATCGTCATCGATCCATGCGGTCGCGTTGACGACGAAGGCGCCCGACTCGAGCGCGTGGTTGCGCACGCTGATCTCGGCCTGCTGCGCGAACAGGTCACCGCCGAACGATCCGGGAAACATGCCAGAGTGGATCTGCTCGCCGTCCGCGATCAGGGCATACCGCGCCAGTGGGTTGTAGTGCTCCCAACAGGCCAACTGCCCGATTCGACCGACCGCGCTGTCGACCGCGCGCAGCCCGCTGCCGTCGCCCTGTCCCCAGATCATCCGCTCGTGGTAGGTCGGCGTGGTCTTGCGCCGGCGCTGAATCAGGGTGCCGTCGGCGTCGAACAGCAACTGGGTGTTGTACAGCGAACCGCCGTCACGCTCGTTGACCCCGATGGACACCACCATGTGGGCGTCCCGCGCAGCCGCACCGATCGCGGCGACCGCCGGCGACGGTATCGTCACCGCCTGATTCATCAATTTCAGTTGTTCCGAACGCATTTCGAACGGACGCTGGACGAAGGAGAAGTACGGATAATACGGGACCACCGTCTCGGGGAAGGTCGCGAACTGCACGTCCTGGCGGGCGAGCTGTTCGATCTTGGCAACCACCCGGTCCACGGTGCCCTCCCGGCTGTACAGCACTGGGCTGAGTTGGACTGCGGCGGCACGTATTACGGTCATTACAGCTTTCCTGTCCGCCTGTCTTCGCCGATCTTGAGAATCGGAGTCCGGTTGTCCGGTTGAACCCTATCCCAAAGGCCGCCCTTGCCCAGCTCTCGTCCCCGCTGGTCCTCTCGCCTCAACCACTCCTCGGCGCTACTGATCCGATTCGGGTGGATCTCGTCGAGCAAGGCGTAATCACGCGTAATGACTTCGTGCTTCCACAGATTCCAGAACCCTGTGAAGTTGTCGCGAATGCTCATGGTGCTCTTGTCATTTGGGTCGGCGTTGTACCCGGCAGGCGCCTGTGCGGCCGCGCTCATCGGACCGGTGCGCCAGTACTCGTCCAGGTCGGTGTCGATGTATCGTGCCGGATGCCCGGTGACCTTCTCGAACGCCGCGGCGAGGTCGGCATAGCGGACCTGGTCGATGGCTACCTCGAGATCCATGCCGTTCGCCCGCTCTCGATGGTCGAAAAGCCAGCGGACGTAATACCCGCAGTCCTCGAGTGACACGTGCGGCACGGCGCCCTCACCGAGCGGGACTCGCCACGTCACGACGCCGTCCTCCACGGTGGGTGTCATGGGTGTCCCGGGCGAGATCACCATTTCGATGTACGGGCCGGTCGTGAAGACCGCCGCGCCCATCCGGTAGCGATTCGCCTGGTTCTGGAACAAGATCCACTCGCCCACGCGGCCCTTGCCGTCGTAGTGGCCGGTGCGGAATCTCGAGTCATAGCCCGACTTCTTGAGCCCGTAGTCGAGGTTGCCGTACACGAAGAACTTGACGCCTTCTTCGATGGCGATCTCGTAAGCGCGGATCGCCCAGTAGATCTCGGTCTTTTCGCCGGTGTTGAACCCGTCGATGTTGACGAATGCGCCGTCGGCGCCGCGGAATCCTTCCCGCAGGACCTCCTCGTCGGCGAAGGTGCCTTCCAGGATGGAGACGTTGCCGAGTTCGAGAAGTTCCTTGGCACGCCGGGAGGCGGGATCACGGCTGAGGACTCGAACGGAGTACTTCTTGTCGGCGACCAGGGCGCGAACGATGGGGATGCCCTGGGCCCCGGTGCCGCCTATGACAAAGATCTTGGACATGTTGGTGGCCTCCGCTCTCACAGCCGCTCGATGATGGTGGCGTTGGCCATGCCGCCGCCCTCGCACATCGTCTGCAGGCCGTACCGACCGCCGCGCTGCTCCAGCGCGTTGACCAGCGTGGTCATGATGCGGGCACCGCTGGCGCCCAGCGGGTGGCCGATCGCGATGGCGCCCCCGTTGACGTTGGTCTTCGCCAGATCCGCGCCGGTGTCGGCCGCCCATGCGAGTACGACGGGTGCAAAGGCCTCGTTGACCTCGAACAGGTCGATGTCGGCCAGCGTTAGCCCGGCGCGATGCAGCACCTTCTCGGTAGCGGGGATGACGCCCGTCAGCATGTACAGCGGATCCGAGCCCACCACGGTGGTGGTGTGGATCCGGGCCAGCGGGCGCAGGCCGAGCTTGCGGGCCACCTCGCTGGTGGTGATCAGAACCGCGGCGCTGCCGTCGGAGAGCGGCGACGAGTTTCCGGGCGTGATCTCCCAATTGATCTGCGGGAAGCGGTCTTTCATCGCCTCGCTGTAGAACGCGGGCTGCAGCGTGGCCAGCGTCTCGACGGTGGTGGCGGGCCGGATGATCTCGTCGTACTCCAGCCCGGCGATCGGGATCAGCTCGTTGTCGAAGAGTCCGTCCTTGGTGGCACGGGCGGCCTTCTCATGGCTGGCCGCGGAGAATTCGTCGAGCTGGGTGCGCGAGAAGCCCCACTTCGCCGCGATGAGTTCGGCGCTGATGCCCTGCGGCACCAGGCCGTCGGGGTAGCGCGCCGCCATGTCGTTGCCGAACGGATTGCTGCCCGGCAGTACCGAGCTGCCCATCACGACCCGGCTCATCGACTCCACGCCGCCGGCGATCACGATGTCGTAGGCGCCGGCGAGCACGCCCTGGGCGGCGAAGCTGATGGCCTGCTGGCTGCTGCCGCACTGCCGGTCGACCGTGGTACCGGGGACCGACTCCGGGAAACCGGCTCCCAGCAAGGCATTACGGGCGATGTTGACGGCCTGGTCGCCGACCTGGGTGACCGCACCCGCGATGACGTCGTCGATCTGCACCGGGTCCACGCCGGTGCGTGCCACCAGTTGGCGCAGGCTGTGCGCCAGCAGGTCCGCGGGCAGTACGTCGTGCAACGCGCCGCTGGCCTTGCCCTTCCCGATGGGGGTTCGGACGGCGCCGACGATGACGGCGTCGCGGCCTTGATAGCCGGTCATGGCTCCTCCTTGAGTACAGAATCTTGAGTCCAGAATCTCGAGTCCAGAAGCTAGGTATTGCTAGCTGTACCTAGGTAAACATCTGGGTATAGTAAAAGCAACCCAGATCGAGAGGTGATTTGCGTGACATTTCTGCAGGGGGTGCTGGCCGACCGCGACAAATGGTCGCCGGTGGGAGAGTGCTCCATCGAGAAGACGATGGCGGTGCTCGGCACCAAGTCGGCGATGCTCATCATGCGCGAGGCGTACTACGGCACCACCCGGTTCGACGACTTCGCGCGCCGGGTCGGCATCACCAAGGCGGCCACCTCGGCGCGGCTGGCCGAACTGGTCGACCTCGGGCTACTGGCGCGGCGGCCCTACCGCGAACCAGGGCAACGCGGCCGCGACGAGTACGTCCTCACCGAGGCCGGCATCGACTTCATGCCGGTGGTATGGGCGATGTTCGAGTGGGGGAGACACCACCTGCCCGGACGGAACCGCCTGCGGCTGGTTCACCAGGGCTGCGGTGCCGAGGCAAGCGTGGAAATCCGTTGCGCCGAAGGGCATCCGGTGCCGCCCGACGAGCTCGGCATGCGATTGGTCAAGCCTGGTTGAGCACCGCAAGCAGCCGTCGGGCCGCCGCGACGCGGCGAACGGCGGGCCCGGACAGGCTGTCCAGCGCGCATTCGGGATCGGCCGGCGGCCCCAGGTGACCACAGCCGCGGGGGCAGTCGGCAATCGCCTCCGCCAGATCCGAGAACGCCAGCAGCACGTCGTCCGGCTGAATATGCGCCAGCCCGAAGGAACGGATCCCCGGCGTGTCGATCACCCAGCCGGAGCCCTGCAGCGGCTCGCCCAATGGAAGAGCCACGGACTGCGTCGAGGTGTGTCGCCCCCTGCCGATATCGGTGACCTCGCCGACGGCCCGATCCGCCTCGGGCACAAGGCGATTCACCAGCGTCGACTTGCCGACCCCGGAATGCCCGAGCAGCACCGTGATCTTGCCGGCGAGCAGGTCCGCGACCGCGAGCAGGGGATCGTCGCGGCCCGCGGCGACCACCGTCAGGTCCAGGTCCACGAACTGCCGCTCGAACGGCTCGGGTGGGGCCAGGTCGGTCTTGGTCAGGCAGAGAATCGGTGCCAGCCCGCCGGCGTAGGCGGCGATCAGCGTCCGGTCGACCAGACCGGTGCGTGGCGGCGGGTCCGCCATGGCCACCACGATCAGCAGTTGGTCGGCGTTGGCGACCACGACTCGCTCGGTGGGATCGGTGTCATCGGCGGTGCGCCGCAACACCGTTCGCCGCTCGCCGCGGCGCACGATGCGGGCCAGGGTGTCCGGCCGGCCGGACAGGTCGCCGACCAAATCGACATCGTCGCCGACGACGATCGGCGTGCGACCCAGCTCGCGGGCCCGCATGGCGGTCACCCGGCGTTCGGGGCTGCCGCCCAGCACACATCCCCAGCGGCCGCGATCGACACTGACCACCATCGCGGCCTCTGCATCGGCATGCTGCGGACGAGTCTTGGTCCGGGGTCGCGATCCCCGGCCGGACCGGACTTTGACGTCGGACTCGTCGTAGTCGCCGGGCCTCAACCGCTGGAACCCTCGAGCATGCGCGCCCACAGCCGCGGGAACTCCGGCAATGTCTTTGTCGTGGCGCCGATGTCGTCCACCTGAACTCCGGCGACCCGCAACCCGATGATCGCGCCGGCCATCGCCATGCGGTGATCGGCGTAGGCGCGCCAGGTGCCGGCCCGCAGCGGCGTCGCGGTGATCACCAGGCCGTCGGGGGTTTCGGCGCAGTTGCCCCCCAGGCGGTTGATCTCGGCGCTCAGCGCGGCGAGCCGATCCGTCTCGTGCCCGCGCAAATGGGCGATGCCGGAGAGGCGTGACACCGAGCCCGGGTTCGCCAGCGCCGCCAGCGCGGCCACCGATGGTGTCAGCTCGCCCACGGCGCGCAGGTCGACGTCCAACCCGTCGTAACCCGACGAGCCTCGCACCTCCAGGTATGAATCAGTGTGGGTGACAACGGCATTCAGCTTCGCGAAGACGTCCAGGATGTTGTCGGCGGGTTGCACGCTGTGGGCGGGCCAGCCGGTGATGCGCACCGTTCCGCCGCTGACCACGGCGGCGGCCAGGAACGCGACGGCGTTCGTCAGGTCGGGTTCGACGTCCCAGTGTCGGGCCGCGACTACGCCCGCGCGCACCCGCCAGCGGTTCGTGACCGAGTCGTCGACGTCGACGCCGGCCTGCCGCAGCATCTGCACCGTCATCGCGATGTGCGGCGCCGAGGGCAGTGCCGAACCGGTGTGCTGGATTGTCAGGCCGTCGGTGAACGACGCGGCGCACAACAGCAGGCCCGACACGAACTGCGACGACGCCGAGGCGTCGATCGCGACGGTGCCGCCGGCGACCGACCCGGTGCCCTGCACCCGGAAAGGCAGGCCGGTCCCGTCGATCCGGACGCCGAGACCTCTCAGCGCGTCCAGCAGGGGTGTGATCGGCCGGACCCGGGCTTGCTCGTCGCCGTCGAAATCCACCGGCGAGTCGGCCAGCGCCGCCAACGGCGGAACGAACCGCAGGACCGTGCCCGCCAGGCCGCAGTCCACCCGGGCGCCCGGGCCCGGGGCGATGCGGCCGCCGACGGTCAGTTCGGAACCGTCCCCCTCGACGGACAAACCCAGGGTCCGCAGCGCCCCGATCATCAGGTCGGTATCCCGGCTGCGCAGCGCCCCGCCGATGGTCGACGAGCCTTGGTTCTGTGCGGCCGCGAGCCCCGCGAGCAGCAGCGCCCGGTTGGTCTGTGACTTCGAGCCGGGAACGGTCACGGTCGCGTGCACCGGCGCCGTCGCCTCGGGGGCCGTCCAGGTCGTCACTGGTACATCATCGCTTGTGACCGCGTTCTGCCACCATGGGTGGTATGTGCGGACGGTTTGCGGTTACGACGGATCCGGCCAAGCTGGCCGAGAAGATCAAGGCGATCGACGAGGCCACGGGCGCGGCGTCCGATGCTAAGACGCCCGATGCTAAGACGTCCGATGCTAAGACGCCCGATGCAAAGACGTCCGATGTTGGCAGGCCCAACTACAACGTGGCGCCCACCTCAACGATCGCCACGGTCGTCACCCGCCACAGCGAGCCCGACGACGAACCGACCCGGCGCGTCCGGCTCATGCGGTGGGGGTTGATCCCGCCATGGGTCAAAGCCGGCCCCGACGGTGCACCAGAGAACAAGGGCCCGCTGTTGATCAACGCCCGGGCCGACAAGGTCACAACCTCGCCCGCGTTTCGCGGTTCGGCCAAGGGCAAGCGCTGCCTGGTGCCGATGGACGGCTATTACGAGTGGCGCGTGAACGCCGATGGTGCGGGCGGAAAGAAGTCGAGCAAGACGCCGTTCTACATGTACCGCGGCGACGGGGAGCCGCTGTTCGCTGCGGGCCTGTGGTCGGTGTGGAAACCCGCGAAAGACGCTGCGCCGCTGCTGAGTTGCACGATCATCACCACCGACGCCGTGGGCGAGCTCGCCGAGATCCACGACCGGATGCCGTTGATGCTTGCTCCAGCGGACTGGGACGCCTGGCTGGATCCCGATGCCGCCCTTGACCCCGAATTCCTCACCCGCCCGCCGGATGCCGGCGACATCGAGCTGCGTCAGGTGTCCACACTGGTCAACAACGTTCGGAACAACGGTCCTGAGCTGCTCGCGCCGGCCGATCCGGAAACTGGGCAGCCGATCCTGCTATAGCGGCGCGCTATGCCGCGTCGTCGTCGGCGGCGTGGTCGTCGGCGGCGTCGTCGTTGTGCAGGAGTTTTTCGGGGTGCCAGTAGGTGTTGGTTCGGGGTTGGCCCCGTTCGAGGTGTGGGGGCGGGATCCATTCGGTTTCGCCCTTGGCGTTCTTGCGGGTGCTCCAACCCTCGGGTTGGACGATGTGGTGTTGGGTGGGGCAGCCGAAGGTGAGGTTGTTGACGTCGGTGCAGCCACAGGTGGCGTAGCCGACCACGTGGTGGACTTCGCTGTAGTAGCCGGGCACGGTGCAGCCGGGTGCGGTGCAGCCACGATCCTTGGCGTACAACACGATTCGTTGTGCGGGGGAGGCCAGGCGTTTGGTGTGATACAGCGCCAGGGTCTTGCCCTTGTCGAAGATGGCCAGGTAGTGCCGCGC
>NZ_MBES01000006.1 GCF_001954195.1 Mycobacterium sp. IS-1264
GCCCGGCGGTGGTGGGGCCGCGGGGGGGGGCGGCCGGGCGGGGGGCGCCGGCCCCCCCCCGCCCCGGGGCGGCCCCCCCCCCCCCCCGGCGCCGGTTGCCCGCCTCGGACGAGCCGTTCTCGTCGTCGCCGACGTTGTCGTCGTCGGAGTCGTCGGAGTCCTGGTCGTCGTCGTCCGAGTCGGAGTCGGAAGAGTCCCTGTCGGACTGGTTGTCGGACCCACCCTGTTCGCCTCGGCCGCGCCCACGGCCCCGGCGACCGCGGCGGCGGCGCCGGTTGGCGGGCCGGTCGGCCTGATCGTCCTCGTCGTCGTCCGAGTCGGAGTCGTCGGAGTCGGCAGAGTCGTCGGCGCTCCTGTCGTCGTCGCCCCGCTCGATCGGTTGCGGCGCGACGAACAGCGGCATGTAGTGCGGCCGGTCCACGGGGTCTGGGCTCTGCAGCATCAGCCGGGATTCGGGCTCCTCGGCGGGTTCGCCAGCCGCGGCGGACGCCGTGGCCTCCGGTTGGGCGGCGGCCAGTAAATCGCGGACCCGGATCGCGTCGTCACGGTCCACGGTCGAATGTGCGCTGCGGACCCGTCCATCCAGCGCGTTCAGCGCGTCGAGCACCTGCTTGCTGGTGGTTCCCAGCGTTCGTGCCAGCGAATGGACTTTTAAGGTTTCCGGCAGTTCCTCGTGCTGGATCGGCTCGTGTGATGGGTCTGAAGGTGGTGCACCGTTTACCACGTAGTCTCCTCAAGCCCCCGGGCGCGTCCTTTCGACGCGGCCACGCGAGGGCTTCGCTATGGGCCCGGGTCCACTTCCCCCGGACTTGTGATGGTCTCGCCCCGAGCGGCTCAGGTAGAACTCACTCGGCGCCGTGCTGAATGTCGGCCTGACATGCCGCGCAACACCACGGGTTTGCGATGGTCGCGCTTGTCTAAGTCTTCATTCGGGTGTCCGACGCCGGTCCGGCGACGTTCACCCAACTATAAGTATCCCACATCACGGCCCGGGTCCAGCGGCACCCGACTTCGGCGCTCCGCAAACCCGCCCCGATCTCCGCGCGGCCCGCTATCGTCGCCTGGCTAAACGCCGGGAAACCACAGCGCGATCTCGCGCTTGGCCGAATCGGCCGAATCGGAGCCGTGCACCAGGTTGAACTGCGTTTCCAGCCCGAAGTCGCCGCGGATGGTGCCGGGCGTGGCCTGGTCGACCGGGTCGGTCCCCCCCGCAAGCTGGCGAACCGCCGCGATCGCTCGCGGGCCCTCCACGATTGCTGCCACCACCGGGCCCGAAGTGATGAACTGCAACAACGACTCGAAGAAGGGTTTGCCCTCGTGCTCGGCGTAATGCTGGCTCGCCAGCTCTGCGTCGATGTGGCGGAGTTCCAGCGCGGCGATGGCGAGCCCTTTGCGCTCGATGCGGCCGATGATCTCGCCGACCAGCCGCCGCTCGACGCCATCCGGCTTGATCAGTACCAGAGTCCGTTCCGTCACGGCGGACAGCGTACAGAATGCGGCGGCGATCAGTCGGGTGGCGGCTGGCCCTGCGGCGGTCCGTATTGCTGCCGCCGCCTGACCTCGGCACGCAGGTAGGCGATCAGCAGCCACACACCGGCGAACAGCAAACCGATGAAGCCGACGCCGGGGTAGATCAGAAACCCGGCGACAAGCACCGCCTGCACGCCCAGGTTCACCCAAATCGCCCACGGCCTGCGCTGCAGCCCGGTGAGCAGGATCAACACCGCGGCCAGCCCGATCAGGTAGCCCAGCGACAACGGGTTCAGGCCGCCGCCGACGGCGCCGACCACCGGGATCGCCAGCAGCACCACGATCGCTTCCAGAAGCAGCGTCGCGGCCATCACCGCACCGAAGCTCTTCCACGGATCCGCGGGTGGCACCGGTCCCTGCGGGCTTGGGGCGGTCATTGCGGATCACGACCGAACAAGGTGCGCGCGGCGCCGGCCGTGACGACCGATCCGGTGATGACGATCCCGGTGCCGGAGAACGTGCCGCCGTCGGCATCCCCGACGGCGGCCGCGTCGTCGACCAGGGCGGTCGCGACGTCGATGGCGTCACGCAGGTCCTCGGCCGTCGTCACGCGTTCCGGCCCGAACCGCGCCCGCGCCGCCACCGCCAGCGATTCGACGTCCAGCGCCCGCGGCGACCCGTTGTGGGTCACCACGACGGAGTCGAACACCGGCTCCAGCGCGGCCAGGATGCCGTCCACGTCTTTGCCCGTCAGGACGCTGAGCACGCCCACGACGAAACGGAATTCGAACTCGTCGGCGAGCGCCTGCGCCAGCGCGGCGGCCCCGGCCGGGTTGTGCGCCGAGTCGATGAACACCGTCGGCGCGCTGCGCATGCGTTCCAGCCGGCCGGGGCTGCTGACCGCGGCGAAGCCGGTCCGGACGGCGTCGACGTCAAGCTGACGCTGCGCGCCGGCGCCGAAGAACGCCTCGACCGCCGCCAGCGCCACCGCCGCATTGTGCGCCTGATGTTCGCCGTGCAGCGGCAGGAAGACGTCGGAATACACCCCGCCAAGGCCCTGCAGCCGCAACACCTGCCCACCGATCGCCACCTGGCGATCCAACACCGCGAACTCGGAATCCTCCCGGGCGACCGCGGCGTCGGCGCGCACGGACTGGGCCAACAGCACTTCCATCGCCTCGGGCGGCTGCCGCGCGATGACCGCGACGGTGTCGGGCGCGCCGTCGGGCGCCTTGGTGATGATGCCCGCCTTTTCGCCGGCGATCCCGCGGATGTCCTCGCCCAGATAGTCGACGTGGTCGATGTCGATCGGGGTGATGACGGCCACGGGCGCGTCGATCACGTTGGTGGCGTCCCAGCGTCCGCCCATGCCCACCTCGACGACCGCGACCTCAACGGGTGCGTCGGCGAACGCCGCGAATGCCATGCCGGTCAGGACTTCGAACTTGCTCATCGCCGGCCCGCCGGCGGCCCGCGATTGCTCGTCGATCATCTGCACGAACGGCTCGATCTCCCGATACGTCTCCACGTAGCGCGCGGGGCTGATGGGTTCGCCGTCGATCGCGATACGTTCGACCGCCGACTGCAGGTGCGGGCTGGTGGTTCGACCGGTGCGCCGGTGCAGCGCGGTGAGCAGCGCATCGATCATCCGCACCACCGAGGTCTTGCCGTTGGTGCCCGCGACGTGGATCGACGGGTAGCCGCGCTGCGGCGAGCCGAGCAGATCCATCAGCGCGGTGATCCGGGTCAGGCTCGGCTCGATCTTGGTCTCGGGCCAGCGCTGGTCCAGCAGGTGCTCGACCTGCAGCAGTGACGCGATCTCGTCCGGTGTGGGTGCCATGGCGTCGGTTTCGAAGCGCCCTGGTCCCGGCGGCTCGGTCATTGCAGCCCGGCCAGCCTGGCGGTGATCCGTTCGGTTTCCTCTTGGGCTACCCGCTGACGGTCACGGATCTTGCCGACGACCTGTTCGGGGGCCTTGGCCAGAAAGTCGTCGTTGGCCAATTTGGCGGTGGTGGATGCCAGCTCCTTTTGCGCTGCGGCCAAATCCTTTTCGAGACGACGGCGCTCGGCTGCCACGTCGATGGTGCCCGACGTATCGAGTTCGAGCATGTCTGTGCCGGACCCTTGGCGGACCTCCAGCGACGCCGACGGGGTGAAGTTGGGGCCCGGTGCGGTCAGCGAGGTCAGGGCCATCACCTGGGCGCTCAGTTCTCCGCCGCCACTCAAGCGGGCCGACACCTTCTGCCGATCGGCCAGACCTTGATCGCTGCGGAACCGCCGGATCTCGGTGACGAGCTTCTGCATGTCGCTGATCCGTTGCGCGGCAACCGGATCCAGCGCGATACCCGACGGCTGCGGCCATTCGGCGATGACCAGCGACTCCTGATTGGTCAGGGCCTGCCACAGCGCCTCGGTGACGAATGGGATGACCGGGTGCAGCAACCGCAGCAATGTGTCGAGTACCGCGGCCAGCACGGCGGTCGTGTGTGCGAGCCCCTCGGAAAGCTGCGTCTTGGCCAATTCGACATACCAGTCGCAGAATTCGTCCCAGGTGAAGTGATACAGCGACTCGCAGGCCCGGCTGAACTCGTAGCCATCGAACGCCGAATCGACTTCGGCGCGAACCTCTTCCAGCCTTCCCAGGATCCAGCGGTCGGCGTCGGTCAGGTCGGCCAGATCGGGCAGCGGCGCCGGGCTGGCGCCGTTGAGTAGCGCGAACCGGGTGGCGTTGAACAGCTTGGTCACGAAACTGCGCGACGCCCGGACGTGATCCTCGCCGACGGCCAGGTCGCTGCCGGGGCTGGAACCGCGCGCGAGCGTAAACCGCAGCGCGTCCGCCCCGAACTTTTCCACCCAATCCAGGGGATCGACGACGTTGCCGCGCGACTTGCTCATCTTGCGGCCGAACTCGTCACGGATCAGCCCGTGCAGGAACACATCGGTGAACGGCACCTGCGGGCCGCGGCTGCCGTCCACGGTGATCGCGTCGTCACCGCCGACAAAGGTGCCGAACATCATCATCCGCGCCACCCAGAAGAACAGGATGTCGTAGCCCGTCACCAGAACGCTTGTCGGATAGAACTTTTCCAGTTCGGCGGTCTTTTCCGGCCAGCCCAGCGTCGAGAACGGCCACAGCGCCGACGAAAACCAGGTGTCCAGCACGTCGGGGTCCTGCGCCCAGCCGTCCGGGGGTGTGTCGTCGGGGCCGACGCACACCTGTTCGCCGTTGGGCCCGTACCAGATCGGGATGCGGTGGCCCCACCACAGCTGCCGCGAGATACACCAGTCGTGCATGTCGTCGACCCAGCCGAACCAGCGCGGTTCCATGCTGGCCGGGTGAATCACGGTGTCCCCGTTACGCACCGCGTCGCCGGCGGCCTTGGCCAACGATTCCACCCTGACCCACCACTGCAGCGACAGGCGCGGTTCGATGATTTCGCCGCTGCGCTCCGAATGCCCGACGCTGTGCAGGTACGGCCGCTTCTCCTCGACGATGCGGCCCTGCGCGGCGAGCGCCTCCCGCACCGCGACCCGCGCCTCGAAGCGGTCCATGCCGTCGAACTCGGTTCCGGTGTCGACGATAAAGGCCTTGGTGTCCAAGATGTTTGGCATCGGCAGCTCGTGGCGCAGCCCGATTTCAAAGTCGTTGGGATCGTGCGCGGGCGTGACTTTGACCGCGCCGGTGCCGAATTCGGGATCGACGTGGTCGTCGGCGACGACGATGAGTTGCCGGTCGATGAACGGGTGCGGCATTGTCGTGCCAACCAGATGCCGGTAGCGCTTGTCGTCGGGGTGGACGGCGATCGCGGTGTCGCCGAGCATCGTCTCGACGCGGGTGGTGGCGACCACGATGTGTGGCTCGTCGTCGTCGAGTGATCCGTAGCGGAACGACACCAGCTCGCCCTCGACCTCGTCGTATACGACCTCGATGTCGGAGATCGCCGTCTGCAGGACCGGCGACCAGTTGACCAACCGCTCGGCCCGATAAATCAGCCCGGCGTCGTAGAGCCGCTTGAAGATGGTTCGCACCGCGCGGGACAGGCCGTCGTCCATGGTGAACCGATCGCGACTCCAATCCACCCCGTCACCGATGCGGCGCATCTGGCCGCCGATCGCGCCCCCCGACTCGCGCTTCCAATCCCAGACCTTGTCGATGAACAGCTCTCGACCGAAGTCCTCCTTGGTCTTTCCGTCCACCGCGAGCTGCTTTTCCACCACGCTCTGAGTCGCAATACCCGCGTGATCCATGCCCGGCTGCCACAACACCTCATAGCCCTGCATGCGCTTGCGTCGCGTCAGGGCGTCCATCATGGTGTGTTCCAGCGCGTGACCCATGTGCAGGCTGCCGGTCACGTTCGGCGGCGGCAGCACGATCGAGTACCCGGGTTTGGTGCTGGCCGAGTCCGCCGCGAAGTAGCCCGCGTCCAGCCACTTCTGGTAGATCGCGCTCTCCATCGCGCCCGGCTCCCACGACTTGGGCAGGTCGGCAGGGGAACTAGGACTGGCGGTCACCCGTCAATTCTAGGGATCGGCGCGGGTCACCCAGCCAGCCGGTCGACCCGCAAGGACACACCGGCGGCCGGAAACCGCGCCAGCAGGGCATCGCCCATCGCGGCCGCCGGGGTCAGCACGCCCCGCAGGTCGGAGAGCTTGTCGCGATCGAACGCGAGCGCAAGTGCGCTCTCTCCCAATAACACCGAGGTCGCCTTGTAGCCGGGGTCCCCGCGCTGCTCCATTCTGGCCACATAGCGAGCGCCGCCGGTCGTTGTGGTGTACGTCTCAACCTTGTAGTAGCCGCGCTCCCGGGCCTCCGCGCTGGGACCGGTGCCCGGCTCGGGCAGTACCCGCTCCACCAGGCGACGCGGCAGCAGCCGGAAGTAGCGGCTGCCGACCGCGAACATCGCGTTGCCGACGCCGCCGAAGACGGCCGAAGCCACCGGCGCGACAGCCGACGACCCGAGGCTCATGTTCTCGTCATAGCGGAAACGCCGGCCGTAGGCCCAGTCCAGCAATGCGTTGCTGCGCCGCACGATCCGGGTGTTAGTGGGCGCCATCAAGAATCCCGCGGTCCACATGCCGGCTAGTTCCGGCGCGAGATCCCGGCCGCGACGCGACGGCAGGTCGGGCTGCCGGCCGAGTTCGGGCTCCGCGCCGCGGTCGGTGCTCAACGTGTAGGGGTCGGCGAGCTGGCGGCGCGCGTCGGGGTCGCTGGAGGCGGTGTGCAGGACTTCCAGCAGCGACGCGTAGGTGCCGCCGGAGAATCCGCCCCGTAGGGAGCGCACGACGAAGTGGGTGTCGCCGAGCTCGCCGGTGCCGTCGGCCTGTGCGGCGAGGTGCAGCGCGTAAACGGTCAGATCCGACGGGATGGAATCGAAGCCGCAGGCGTGCACGATGCGGGCGCCGGTGTCGGCGGCCTGCTTGTGGTACAGGTCGATGCTCTCTCGCATGAACGGCGGCTCGCCAGTCAGGTCCGCGTAATCGGTGCCGGCCGCGGCGCACGCGGCCACCAAGGGCAGCCCGTACCGGGTGTAGGGCCCGACGGTCGTGACGACGACTCGCGTCCGGGCGGCCATCTCCTCCAGCGACGACGGCGACGTGGCGTCGGCGCTCAGGGTCGGCCAGTCCCGCGCGGATGCGCCGAGGGTGTCCCGAACGGCGCGGAGCCGGTCGGGCGACCGGCCAGCCAGCGCGATCCGGGCCTCACCGCCGGCGCGGGCCAGATACTCGGCGGTCAGCTTCCCCACAAAGCCCGTCGCGCCGTACAGGACGATGTCGAATTCGCGCGGCGTTGCGGTCACCGCCCCGACGCTACCCCGACCCGAGATAAGTAATGCCGGGCCCGAGGCCCGGCATTACTTATACGTGTGACGGCGAGGCCGTCGGCGGTTGGTCAGCCGCGGCGGCCGCAGACCGGCCAAGCGCCGATGCCCTGCGAGTGCAGGACGTTCTCGGCCACTCGGATCTGCTCCTCACGGCTGGCGCTGTTCGGGGAGCCCGAGCCACCGTTGGCGTGCCACGTGCTCGACGTGAACTGCAGGCCACCGGAGAAGCCGTTACCGGTGCTGATGCCCCAGTTGCCACCCGACTCGCACTGCGCGATCGCGTCCCAGTTCACGCTGTAAGCCTTGTGAGCCGGAGGCGCGTCCGGAGCCGGAGGCGGGGGCGCGTCCGGAGCCGGAGGCGGCGGTGCGTCCGGTACCGGAGGCATCGGCGGGTTGCCCTCGAAGCCCGCCGGGGCGGGAGGCGGCGGAACCTCAGGTGCCGCAGGCGGCGGCGGAACGTTCGGGTCGAAGCCGGCCGGCGCGTCAACGGGCGCCAAGCCTTCCGGCACCGCGGGCGGCGGCGGAACGTTCGGGTTGAAGCCCACAGGGGCCGCGGCGTCGGGAGCCGGAGGCGGGGGCGCGTCGGGGCCCTGCCCGGCCGGGGGAACGTTCGGGTCAAAGCCCATCGGCTCCGCGTTGGCGGACGGCATCGTCACGAGCGAGCCTGTGATCGCGGCGAGGATGAGCGTCTTACGGACGTTCTTCAATATCGTTCCTTTCGCGGTGCGCGCGCGCCAAAGCAAACCCACAGCCGTGGGTTTGGGGGTGCAGTTGTCCAAGCGGAAAAGTGCTCTGGGACGTGCCGTCTCGTTCGGGCACGACAGCGGGGCTGGTCTGGCCAGCGGGCTAGGGCCCACCGACCGCGGGCCGGCTGTCGCCGCCCGCAGCCCCGCTCACACGCGGGTCCGTGGATTCAATTTTTCGGTACTTCCGTCACCCGTTTCGGGCTACCAGGACCGTACGAGAACCGATTGCATTCGTCATCTTGAGAAAACATGGATCTCAGTTTGGTAACGACGCGATGACGGCGCGATAGCGCAAATAATTTGGCAGGTCAGCAACCATTTATCCCGGCCCACCGGATCGCGATCGCTACCAGGTTTCCGTGAGCCGAATCACGTACATATTGTGAGCTGGAACACGGTTTGCGGCGATGCGCTGGCCCGCGTCGAGGGCACGTGCCGCGCAGGGTACATGGCGCCCGAGTCCAATTGGCGCCCGACACGCGCAACTTGACACAACATGGACGTATGTAACTTCGAAAGCCGAAGTGTCTCAGCCCAATTGGTGGGCCTATGGTAACGCGGTGGGAGACCACGGGCAAGTGCGCGCACCGACGCCGCCCAATCCGCAGCATCGTCCATATCGCACGACTTACCCACTGCCCCACCGTTTTTGGTCGCATTCGTCGATCCGGCCCCAGCCACGGCTACGGTCTGACGCCGACCGCCGAGAGGGCGCGTTTCGGGATCGACAATTTTGCGGTACGCAATTTGCCGCTCGAACTCGAGGCGACACACTCCCCGGCGAGCAGGGCCGAACCCGACCTGGTACGATGAACGTCGGGGGTTATCCCAAATCGCAACTGCGCCAACGTATTACGGCAGCATTTAGGAATGGCGCAGGGATATGCTTTTCGAAATATTTGAACGCTAACTAGAGGCAATAGTTTCTAACCGGGTCGATATTGCCGATTTCAGAATTCAACGCCATTTGTCAAACCCGAGTAAAGCAATTGTTTCGGCGAAATGAAATAAGCGGACCGATTACGTGGCGCAGTTTTCGAGCTGTCGGCTCGCGTCAGGCTCCGGACCGCGCCAGGGCACGCAGGTCGGCGTCGCTGTTGACATTGGTCAACGGGCGCGAATCCGATGTGACGATTCGCTGCGCGTCCGAAACGTCAACCAGGGCACGCATTTTGCGCTCGCCGGCGGCCACCAGCGCTTCTGCCCGGGCGGCGAGATCGGTCCGGTACACCGCGGCCAGGAAATGATCCCGGCCGTCCCACGGCAACACGACTTCCGCGTTGGTCTCCAGCGCGCGGCGGGCGAGGTCATCGATCAGTTCGGCGTCCAGCAGCGGCATGTCCACGGCGCAGATGAAAGCGAGGCGGGTGCCCGCGTCGGCGGCGGCGCGCAGTGCGCGGGCGGTCGCCGGCAACGGCCCCTGGCCACCCAACTCGTCGCGCATGACGCGGGCCTGCAGCGCGGGCAGCGGTTGTCCCTGCGCGGCCATCACCAAAACCGGCTCGCAGCGCTGCGCGAGGATGCCGACCACGTGCTCAACCATCGTGGTCGCACCGGCGCCCGACGAACCCGGGAAGGGCAGGGTTGCTTTGTCCCGGCCCATCCGCCGCGACTCGCCTCCAGCGAGTACTACCCCGGCCAGTGATACTGCGTCGGGCACGAGCTGGGCCACCTTAGTCGACGGTCCAGGTGTCGCGCCCGCGCAACAGCGACTGCAGCGCGGCGGTGTCGAACGGCTTTGACGACTGAGCGGCACGAACCTGGGAGCGGGCCGCGTCGTCGTACGTGGGCCTGTTGATGTTGCGGAAGATGCCCAGCACCGTGTGCTCGAGGTTCTGGTCCGACAACCGCGACAGCGCGTACCCGTAGGCCGAGTCGTCGGCCTGCGCGTCGTGCACGACGATCTCTTCGACGGCCACGTCGGCGGTCTTGGCCACCTCGAGGCTGAAACCGGACTTCACCACGCAGTATTCGCCGTTGGCGCCGAAGACAATCGGCTCGCCATGGCGCACGTTGATCACCCGCTCCTCGGCGCCCTCCTTGCGCAGCGCGTCGAACGAGCCGTCGTTGAAAATCGGGCAGTCCTGCAGGATTTCAACCACCGCGGCGCCACGATGCTGGGCCGCCGCCCGCAGGACCTCCGTCAGCCCGTTGCGGTCGGAGTCCAGTGCGCGACCGACGAAGGTCGCTTCGGCGCCCAGCGCCAACGACACCGGGTTGAACGGGTGATCCAGGGACCCCATCGGCGTGGACTTGGTGACCTTGCCGACCTCCGACGTCGGCGAGTACTGCCCCTTGGTCAGGCCGTAGATCCGGTTGTTGAACAGCAGAATCGTGATGTTGACGTTGCGGCGCAGCGCGTGGATCAGGTGATTACCACCGATCGACAGGGCGTCGCCGTCGCCGGTGACCACCCATACCGACAGGTCCTCGCGGGCCAGCGCGAGCCCGGTCGCGATGGCCGGGGCCCGGCCGTGGATGGAGTGGAACCCGTAGGTCTCCAGGTAGTACGGGAACCGGCTGGAGCAGCCGATACCGCTGACGAAGACGATGTTCTCCCGACGCAGCCCCAGCTCGGGCAGGAAATTGCGGATGGTGTTGAGGATGACGTAGTCGCCGCAGCCCGGGCACCAGCGGACCTCTTGGTCGCTCGTGAAGTCCTTGCCCTTCTGCGGCTGATCCGTCGTGGGCACGCCGTCGTTCTTCGTCAACCTCGGCGTCAACCCGAGGTCTGTGCCCGCTAGGTCGCTCGTCATTCGATAGCTCCCGCTCCAACTGTTGCTGCCGCCATTCTGGCGACCATCGTCTTGTCGTGCTCGATTTCGGCCAATGTTCCGCCCAGCGCCGCGCGGATGACGCGCCCGATCTCGTCGGCCAGGAACGACACGCCCTGGACCTTGGTGACCGATTGCACGTCGACCAGATACTTGCCGCGCAGGATCAGCGCCAGCTGGCCCAGGTTCATTTCCGGCGCGACCACCTTCGGGTAGCGCCGCAGCACCTCGCCGAGGTTCGCGGGGAACGGGCTGAGGTGGCGCAGGTGGGCATGCGCGACCTTGATGCCCTTCCGCCGCGCGCGACGGCACGCTTCGCCGATCGGGCCGTAGGAGCTGCCCCAGCCGATCAGCAGCAGCTCGGCGTCGCCGGTCGGGTCGTCGACTTCCAAGTCGGGAACGGAGATGCCGTCGATCTTGGCCTGGCGCAACCGGACCATGAGGTCGTGGTTGATCGGCTCGTAGGAGATGTTGCCGCTGCCGTTCGCCGCTTCCAAACCGCCGATGCGGTGTTCCAGTCCGGGTGTGCCCGGAACGGCGAACTGGCGCGCCAGGGTCTCCGGGTCGCGGTTGTACGGCTGGAAGGGTTCGTCCGGCTTGGCGAAGATGTGCTTGATCGGCTCCAGCGACCCGACATCCGGAATCCGCCACGGCTCAGAGCCGTTCGCGATCGAGCCGTCGGACAACAGGATCACCGGGGTGTGATACGACACCGCGATGCGCACCGCCTCGAGGGCGGTCTCGAAACAGTCGGACGGCGAGCGCGGCGCCAGCACCGCCACCGGCGACTCCCCGTTACGGCCGTACAACGCCTGCAGCAGGTCGGCCTGTTCGGTCTTGGTGGGCAGCCCGGTCGACGGTCCGCCTCGCTGCACATCGATGACCAGCAATGGCAATTCGGTCATCACACCCAGCCCCAGCGCTTCGGACTTCAGCGAAATCCCCGGTCCCGATGTGCTGGTGACGCCCAACGCCCCGCCGTAGGAGGCGCCGATCGCCGCGCAGATGCCACCGATCTCGTCTTCGGCCTGGAAGGTGATCACGTTGAAGTTCTTGTGCTTGGACAGCTCGTGCAGGATGTCCGAAGCCGGCGTGATCGGATAGCTGCCGAGCACCACCGGGATGCCGGCCAGCTGCCCGGCCGCCACGATGCCGTAGGCGAGCGCGGTGTTGCCCGAGATCTGCCGGTATTCACCGGCCGGCAAGGTCGCGCGGGAGACCTCGTAGGTGGTGCCGAACGCCTCGGTCGTTTCGCCGTAGTTCCAGCCCGCCTTGAGGGCGAGCACATTGGCCTCCGCGACGTCGGGCTTGCGGGCGAACTTCTCCCGGATGAATTTCTCGCTGGCCTCGATCGGGCGCCCGTACATCCACGACAAAAGGCCAAGGGCGAACATGTTTTTCGCGCGTTGGCCGTCCTTCTTCGACGCGCCGATCGTCTCGACGGCCCCGAGGGTCAGGTTGGTCATCGCGACGGAGTGCACGACGTAGTCGTCGAGCTCGTCGGACTCCAGCGGGTTGGTTACGTAGCCCACTTTCGTCAGGTTGCGCTTGGTGAATTCGTCGGAATTCGCGATCACCATTCCGCCGCGCGGCAGGTCGCCGATGTTGGCCTTCAGCGCCGCGGGGTTCATGGCGACGAGCACGTCCGGTCGGTCGCCGGCGGTCAAGATGTCGTAATCGGCGATCTGAATCTGGAACGACGAGACGCCGGGCAGCGTGCCTGCGGGGGCGCGGATCTCCGCGGGGTAGTTCGGCTGAGTCGCCAAGTCGTTTCCGAAAAGCGCTGCCTCCGACGTGAACCGGTCGCCGGTCAGCTGCATACCGTCGCCGGAGTCTCCGGCGAAGCGGATGACAACTTGTTCCAGCCGCTGACGGTCGGACCCGTTATGACGGATCTCGCTATGAGAATCTGATCCGGCTCCGCTGCCGTTCGGATCCACGTCTCCGCCCTCCATTTGTCAATCGGATAGGCACTCCACTGGAGCTTTAGGGTACGCGCCGATGGAGTGACTCCCGTGCCCTGAAGCTTGTGTGTCACTGGTAGTACCAATTATGGCACCGGTTTTCGGCGAGGATGACCGTCTCATATCCCTCGCACGCAGGGGGTTTGGGGCCAATGCCGAAGTCAGCGGGGTGCTACTGATGGGTACGACACAAACTGTGTTGTTCGTCACGTCGGTGGGGTTCCGCGAAGCCATGACCGGCAAACCGCCGGGCGCCATGAATGTTGAACTGGTGGCCTAAGCGCTCTTGTCGCGACGCTCGGCGCGCGAAGCCTTCCGCGGCACGATCGTCGGCAACACGTTGTCCTGCACGGTTTCCTTGGTGACGACGACCTTGGCGACGTCGTCGCGGCTCGGGATGTCGTACATCACCGGCAGCAGGACCTCTTCCATGATCGCCCGCAGGCCGCGGGCGCCCGTGCCGCGGTGGATGGCCTGATCGGCGATTGCCTCCAGCGCGTCGTCGGTGAACTCCAGCTCGACGCCGTCCATCTCGAAGAGCCGGGTGTACTGCTTGACCAAGGCGTTCTTCGGTTCGGACAGGATCTTCACCAACGACTCCATGTCCAGGTTGGTGACCGAGGCGACCACCGGGAGCCGGCCGATGAATTCGGGGATCAGACCGAACTTGATCAGGTCCTCGGGCATCACGTCGGCGAAGTGGTCGGTGGTGTCGATCTCGGCCTTGGAGCGGACCTCGGCACCGAAGCCCAGTCCGCGCTTGCCGACCCGCTCGTAGATGATCTTCTCCAGGCCGGCGAACGCACCCGCGACGATGAACAGCACGTTGGTGGTGTCGATCTGGATGAACTCTTGGTGCGGGTGCTTGCGGCCGCCCTGCGGGGGAACCGACGCCTGCGTGCCCTCGAGGATTTTCAGCAGCGCCTGCTGCACGCCCTCCCCGGAGACGTCGCGGGTGATCGACGGGTTCTCGCTCTTGCGCGCGATCTTGTCGACCTCGTCGATGTAGATGATCCCGGTCTCGGCGCGCTTGACGTCGTAGTCGGCGGCCTGGATCAGTTTCAGCAAGATGTTTTCGACATCCTCACCGACATAGCCGGCCTCGGTCAGCGCTGTGGCGTCGGCGATGGCGAACGGCACGTTCAGCATCTTGGCCAGCGTCTGGGCCAGGTAGGTCTTGCCGCACCCGGTGGGTCCGAGCATCAGGATGTTGGACTTGGTCAGCTCGACCGGCTCGTACCGGGAGTCACGACCCTTCTCGCCCGCCTGGATCCGCTTGTAGTGGTTGTAGACCGCGACCGCCAGCGTTCGCTTGGCGGTGTCCTGCCCGATGACGTATCCCTCCAGGAATTCCCGGATCTCGGCGGGCTTGGGCAGTTCGTCGAGCTTGACGTCGTCGGCGTCGGCGAGTTCCTCTTCGATGATCTCGTTACAGAGATCGATGCACTCATCGCAGATGTACACACCGGGGCCAGCAATGAGCTTCTTGACTTGCTTTTGGCTCTTCCCGCAGAACGAGCACTTCAGCAGGTCACCGCCGTCTCCGATGCGCGCCATGGTGCTTAGGTGCCTACTTCCTGTTCGCCGTTCGTCGTCCTGTGCCGCATGTAATCCCCGACGCTACCCGCTTGCTCGGGCCCCTCGCGACCGTTAGCGCCGAATCGCGTCGGTGGTATTCAATGCCTGTCCGTCTGAATGAAACATATAGCCCGATGACGCCGGTCACTCGTCAAAGACGCGCATAGCGTGTCTTTGGCGTGTCGCGGTCGTTACCCGACCGAGGCTTGTGCGCCCCCGAACCCGGTGGTTTTCTGGCTGACCACCAGGCAACCCACCCTACAGTGGCGGTGTGGGTTTGGCTGTGGGATTTACCTGGCCCAGCGAATCCGTGCTGATCAGTGATGGCGGCTTAGCCACCGAGCTGGAGGCGCGCGGTCACGACCTGTCCGACCCGCTGTGGTCGGCGCGGCTGCTGGCCGATGACCCGGGGCAGATCGCCGCGGTACACGCGGCGTACTTTCGCGCCGGCGCCTCGATCGCGACGACCGCCAGCTACCAGGCTTCGTTCGACGGTTTCGCGGCCCGCGGGGTCGCCCGCGGCGAGGCCGTGGCGCTGTTGCGCCGCAGCGTCGGTCTCGCCAAGGCCGCGCGTGACGCGGCCGGTGCCGAGAACCTTTGCGTCGCCGCCTCGGTCGGACCGTACGGCGCGGCGCTGGCCGACGGGTCGGAATATCGCGGCCGCTACGGAATGTCGGTCGCGGGGCTGATGCGCTGGCATCGTCCCCGGCTGGAGGTCCTGGCCGGCGCCGGGGCCGACGTGCTCGCGTGCGAGACGGTGCCCGACATCGACGAGGCCGAGGCACTGGTGAACCTGGTGCGCTCGGTCGGCGTGCCGGCCTGGCTCAGCTACACCATCGACGGGACGAAGACCCGCGCCGGACAACCGCTCGCCGACGCGTTCGCGGTGGCGGCCGGCGTCGACGAGATCGTCGCGGTCGGCGTGAATTGCTGTGCGCCCGACGATGTTCTCGCCGCCATCGCGATCGCCGACATCGGCAAGCCGATCATCGTGTACCCGAACAGCGGCGAGCGTTGGGACGGCAAGGGTTGGACCGGGCCGCGCAGCTTTTCCGCGCAATGCGCCGCGCAGTGGGCGGCGGCGGGCGCGCACATCATCGGCGGATGCTGCCGGGTTGGGCCAGCCGATATCGCCGAGTTGGCGACCGTGCTCGACCGCTAGGCCGTTTGAGCCGAGAGCTTCCGGTACTCCAGAACGGTGTCGATGATCCCGTAGTCCTTGGCCTCTTCCGCGGTCAGGATCTTGTCCCGGTCGGTGTCCTTACGAATCACCGAGGCGTCCTTGCCGGTGTGGCGGGCCAGCGTCGTCTCCATCAGCGTGCGCATCCGCTCGATCTCGGCGGCCTGGATCTCCAGATCGGAGAACTGGCCCTGGATGACACCCTGAAGAGACGGCTGATGGATCAGCACCCGTGCATTCGGCAGCGCCATCCGCTTACCCGGCGTCCCGGCCGCCAGCAGCACCGCCGCCGCCGAAGCGGCCTGACCCAGACACACCGTCTGGATGTCGGCCCGCACGTACTGCATGGTGTCGTAAATCGCCATCAGCGAGGTGAACCCCCCACCCGGGGAGTTGATGTACATGGTGATGTCGCGATCGGGATCCAATGACTCCAGCACCAGCAGCTGCGCCATGATGTCGTTCGCCGACGCGTCATCGACCTGGACGCCGAGGAAGATGATGCGTTCCTCGAAGAGCTTGTTGTACGGGTTGGATTCCTTGACGCCGAAGCTGGAGTGCTCGATGAACGACGGCAGGATGTACCGCGCCTGGGGCTGGATCTGGGGATTCATTGGGCTTCTCCGTTGGTGAGGTGTGCGGCGCGGGTGATGATGTGGTCGACGAAGCCGTACTCGAGGGCTTCGGCGGCGGTGAACCACCGGTCGCGATCGGAGTCGGTCACGATGCGCTCGACCGGCTGGCCGGTGAACTCGGCGATCAGCCGAAACATTTCCTGCTTGATCAGCGTGAACTGCTCGGCCTGGATGGCGATGTCGGCCGCGCTGCCGGTCACCCCGCCCAGCGGCTGGTGCATCAGGATCCTGGCGTGCGGCAGGGCGTAGCGCTTGCCCTTGGTGCCCGCGGCGAGCAGGAACTGTCCCATCGAAGCGGCCATGCCCATCGCGTAGGTGGCGATGTCGCACGGAGCCAGGACCATGGTGTCGTAGATCGCCATCCCGGCACTGATCGATCCGCCGGGTGAATTGATGTACAGCGAAATGTCTTTGGTGGAGTCTTCGGCCGCGAGCAACAGAATCTGCGCGCACAGCCGATTGGCGATTTCGTCGTTCACCTCCGAACCCAGGAAGATGATGCGCTCGGTGAGCAAGCGCTCATAGACCGAGTCCGTGAGGTTGAGACCCTGCGAGTTCGAACGCATGTCAGTCACGACTGGGTTACCTGCTTTCTCGAAATCCGTATGCACCGACACTAACCAACGGGGCCCGCTGCGCGCTGGCCACGCACCCCTTGAAACGGGCGCGTTCGCTCACAGCGTCATTCCTCGGCTTCGTCCGAGGCCTCGGGCGCGTCGTCGGCGCCCTCATCCGTGGCCTTTTCGGTGGCCTGGCCGCGCTTGCCAAAGAACTCGCTGGTGTCGATCGCGTTGCCCTCGGTATCGGTGACCGTCGCCGCCTCGACCGCCGCGGCGATGGCCAGGCCGCGCCGCACATCGGCGAACATGGCCGGCAGCTGGTTGTTCTCCTGGAGGTAGGCGAACAGCTGCTGCGGCTCGATGCCGTATTGCCGAGACGTCATCACCAGTCGCTCGGTCAGGTCGTCCTGCCCGACCTGGACCTCCAAGTCGTCGGCCAGCGCATCCAGCAGCAGCTGCTTGCGCAGCTCGGTTTCCGCGGCGTCGCGCGTCTCGGTCTCGAACTCCTCACGCGACTTGCCCTGAGCGGCGAGCACCTCGTCCAACTTGGCTTGGTCGTGATCCAGACCGTGCAGCGCGCCGTGCATCGCGTTGTCGAACTGGGCCTGGACGACCGCCTCCGGCAGGGGCACGTCAACCTGGTCGAGCAGGGCGTCCAGCGTGGCGTTGCGGATCTGGTCGGCCTGCTGGGCGCGCTTGAGCTGGGCCACCTGGTCGCGGAGGCTGGACCGCAGCTCCTCGATGGTGTCGAATTCGCTTGCCAATTGGGCAAACTCGTCGTCGGGCTCCGGCAGTTCACGTTCCTTGACGGACTTGACGGTGACGGTGACCTGCGCCTCCTTTCCGGCATGCTCGCCGGTCGCCAGCTGCGCGGTGAACTCCTTGGACTCGTCGACGGACAAACCGACCAGTGCCTCGTCGAGGCCCGCGATGAGCCGGCCGGAGCCGACCTCGTGCGATAGTCCCTGCGCGGCGGCGCCCGGAACGTCCTCGCCGTCGACGGTCGCCGACAAGTCGATCGAAACGAAGTCGCCGTCGGCCACCGGCCGATCCACGCCTTTCAGGGTGCCGAACCTGGCACGCAGCGACTGGAGTTCGGCATCGACGTCGTCGTCGCTGACCTCGATCGGATCCACCGAGACCTGCAGCGCGCTCAGGTCCGGAAGGGTGATCTCGGGACGGATGTCGACCTCGGCGGTGAACGCCAGCTCCTGGCCGTACTCCTTCTTGGTCACCTCGATGTCGGGCTGGCCCAGGGGATGAACTTCCGACTCCGCAACGGCCTGCCCATACCGGGCGGGCAGCGCCTCGTTGACGACCTGGTCGAGCATCGCCTCCCGGCCGAAACGGGCCTCCAGCAACTTCGCGGGCGCCTTACCGGGCCGGAAACCCGGTAGCCGCACCTGCCTGGCCAGCTCCTTGTAAGCCCGCTGGAAATCGGGCTCGAGCTCGGTGAACGGCACTTCGACATTGATGCGCACCCGGGTGGGGCTCAACTGCTCGACACTGCTCTTCACGGGGTGTGCTCCTCGGTGGTCGTTTGCGGTCTGGTCGGGGTGACAGGATTTGAACCTGCGGCCTTCCGCTCCCAAAGCGGATGCGCTACCAAGCTGCGCTACACCCCGCGCTGACCTCGCGATCCTACGGCCCGGCGGCGCCGGCTTCGCAGCGACCTCACGACCTCACGGTGCGATAACAGACCCGCTTCGATTAGATTTGATGTTCGTCGCCAGATACAGTCTCGCTCGACTTATATATGCGGGCGTAGCTCAATGGTAGAGCCCTAGTCTTCCAAACTAGCTACGCGGGTTCGATTCCCGTCGCCCGCTCTGCTGGGCAAATGCTCG
Source organism: Mycobacterium sp. IS-1264 (assembly GCF_001954195.1). GTDB lineage: Bacteria > Actinomycetota > Actinomycetes > Mycobacteriales > Mycobacteriaceae > Mycobacterium. The sequence goes on from NZ_MBES01000006.1 coordinate 18,577, forward strand.
ACAGAAAGGCGCCATGAGCGACTTCGATATCAAGGGCTCATGCGCGCCGGACTTCGTCGGCGTACGCGATGCGTTTGCGCGCAACTTCGCGATGCGCCTCGAGGTCGGCGCGGCCGTTGCCGTCTGGGTCGACGGCGACCTCGTCGTCAACCTCTGGGGCGGCTCGGCCGACGCGGCGGGCACCCGCCCGTGGCGGCAGGACACCCTGACCACCGTGCTCTCGGGCACCAAGGGCCTTTCGTCAACGTGCGTCCATCAGCTTGCCGACCGCGGCGAGCTGGACCTGCACGCGCCGATAGCGCGCTACTGGCCCGAGTTCGCGCAGGCGGGCAAGCAGGACATCACCCTGGCCATGGTGATGGGCCACCGGTCCGGCGTGATCGGGCCGCGCACCCGAATGCGTTGGGAGCAGGTCGCCGACTGGGACTTCGTCTGCGATCAGTTGGCCGCCGCGGAACCGTGGTGGGAGCCGGGCACCGCCCAGGGCTACCACATGACCACCTTCGGTTTCATCGTCGGCGAGGTGTTCCGCCGGATCACCGGTCGCACGATCGGTCAGTACCTGCGCACCGAGATCGCCGAACCGCTCGGTGCCGACGTCCACATCGGCCTGTCCCCCGGCGAACAACGCCGCTGCGCCGAGCGGGTCAACAAGCCCCACGCCCGCGGCCTGTTGGCCGACGTGCAAGCCCCCGGCTACCCGACCAGCCTGGCCGAACATCCCAAGGCGGGATTGTCGATCTCGATGGGTTTCGCGCCCGACGACGAACTCGGCTCTCACGACCTGCAGCTGTGGCGCCAGCTCGAGTTCCCCGGCACCAACGGTCAGGTGTCGGCGCTGGGACTGGCCACGTTCTACAACGCGCTGGCCCAGGAGAAGCTGCTCAGCAGGGAGCACATGGACCTGGTCCGCGTGTGCCAGGGCGGCTACGAGACCGATCTGGTGCTCGGACCACGCGTCGCCGATCACGGGTGGGGCCTGGGGTACATGCTCAATCAACGCGGCGTAAACGGCCCGAACCGCCGGATCTTCGGCCACGGAGGGCTGGGGGGCTCGTTCGGCTTCGTCGATCTGGAGCACCGCATCGGCTACGCGTATGTGGCGAATCGCTTCGACGCCACCAAGTCCAATGCGGACCCGCGCAGCCTCGCGCTCAGCAACGAGGTCTACGCCGCGCTGGGAGTCACCGCGGACTGACGCGCCAACGAAAAACGCGCCCCGCCGGATCGGCAGGGCGCGTTTTGGTGGATCTCAGGGGTGCCAGGCGGGTGGCGGTGGCGGCGGCGGTGGCACCTCCCAAGGACGGTCGGGTGGCGCCGCGCGCCAGTCATGGCAATTGTTCCAGTCCCAGTTGTTGCCCCAGCCCGGGTCCCAGAATTCACCCGGGCACCATTGCGGGAAGGGTCCCGGTTGCGCCTGCGCTTCGATCGCGGCGCCCAATCCGGCCAGCCCGAGGCCGACGATCATCGCGAAAAGCGTTGCAGTTATCCGCGGAGTTGTCTTCACGACGCCACCCTTACCCTTTCGAGAGGAATCCAACCAGTAGACGCCGGCCGGTCATGTTTGACAAGTGGGGCACCAGAACACATTTCGGCCCTCCAGCACTGCGGTGCGGATCGGGTCCCCGCTCACTCGGCAGGGTTCACCCGCGCGCCGGTACACGTACGTCCGCGGCCGCCCTTCCCGGTAGGACGGCGGGCCGTGGTCGTGTTCGGGCCGAACCACGATGATCTTGCCGCGGCGCAGGCCGACCTTCATCAGCGCCACCAAATCGGTCCACGCAGCCCCGAATTCGGCCTCGCCGAGCTTCTGGCCGGGCCGGAACGGGTCGATGCGGTGGCGGAACAGCAACTCGCTGCGGTAGACGTTGCCGACGCCGGCGATAACCGTCTGGTCCATCAACAGCGCGCCAATGGGCCTGCGGGACTTCGTAATTCGGGTCCACGCCCACGACGGGTCGGCGTCGGCGCGCAGCGGGTCCGGACCGAGCTTGGCGACCACATCCGCGACCTGCGCCTCGTCGATCACCTCGCACACCGTCGGGCCGCGCAAGTCGGTGCCGTAGTCGGCGCCGACCATCCGCATCCGCACCTGCCCCACGGCTTCCGGGAGCGTGCCGTCGGCGGGGCGCTCCCATTCGGTGAAGGTGCCATAGAGACCAAGGTGCACATGCACGATTGGGCCGTCGGCGTAGTGATGAAACAGGTGCTTGCCCCAGGCGCTGGCACGGCGCAGCACCCGGCCGTCGACGACGGCCGCCGAATCGGCGAATCGGCCCTGCGGGCTGGACACCGCCACGGGTGCGCCGCGGAATCGACGCTGATGCAGCCGAGCCAACCGGTGCAGGGTATGCCCTTCGGGCACCGGACTCCCTCAGCCCTGGGCGCCGGGCACCGGCGGCGCTTGGTGAGTGCGTTCGTATTCGGCGAGAATGTCGATACGCCGTTGGTGGCGTTCGGCTTTCGACCACGGCGTGTTCAGGAATGCGTCCACGATGGCCAACGCCTCGGCAACGGTGTGCATGCGGCCACCGATGCCGATCAACTGCGCGTTGTTGTGTTCCCGGGCCAGCGTCGCGGTCTCGACGCTCCACGCCAGGGCGCAGCGTGCCCCGGGAACCTTGTTGGCCGCGATCTGCTCGCCGTTGCCCGATCCGCCCAGCACGATGCCGAGGCTGTCGGGGTCCGCCACCGTGCGCGTCGCGGCGGCGATACAAAACGCGGGGTAGTCGTCGTCCGCGTCGTAGCTGAAGGCACCGCAGTCGATCGGCTCGTGCCCGGACTTCTCGAGGTGCTCGACCATCTGTTGTTTGAGCTCGAATCCCGCGTGATCAGAGCCGAGGTAAACGCGCATGCCCGCAATCCTTACACAGGCCCGCGCGGGGGTCAGTCGAACTGGGGCGGCTCGGTGCGGGTCCGCTTGAGCTCAAAGAAGTGTGGGTAGGACGCGAAGGTCACCGAGGCGTCCCACAACTTGCCGGCCTCCTCGCCGCGCGGGATCTTCGACAGGACCGGCCCGAAGAACGCCACACCGTTGACGTGGATCGTCGGCGTCCCGACATCGTCACCGACCGCGTCCATCCCGGCATGGTGACTCTTGCGCAGCGCGTCGTCGTAGGCGTCGCTCTGCGCGGCCTTGGCAAGCTCGGCGGGCAGATCGGCGTCAGCAAGCGACAACTTGATGACCTCTTCGAGGTCTTTGTTGTCCTCGTTGTGAATCCGAGTACCCATCGCCGTGTACAGCCGGCCCAACGCGTCCGCCCCGTGGGCCTGCTCGGCGGCGATCGCCACGCGCACCGGGCCCCAGGCATGCTTCATCATTTCGCGATATTTGTCGGGCAGGCCTTCGCGGTTTTCGTTGAGTATCGCCAGGCTCATGACGTGGAAGTTCACCTCGATGTCGCGAACCTTCTCCACCTCGAGGATCCAGCGCGACGTGATCCAGCACCACGGACACAGCGGATCGAACCAGAAATCGGCTTGGTTTTTCTCGGCGGCCTTCTCGGGCATTGCGCAATCCTCTCGTCAACGGTTAGAACACCGTCCAGCACAACCGTAGTCGGCACTCGCCTGTTCCCGCTCTGCGGCGCCGGGCCCGCACGCTTTAAGTTGGACGCGTGGCCCTACCTAACCTCACCCGGGACCAGGCCGTCGAGCGCGCCGCCCTGATCACGGTCGACAGCTATCAGATCAACGTCGATCTCACCGACGGTTCCGGCGCCCCCGGCGAAGGTACGTTCCGGTCCACCACCACCGTGGTATTCGACGCGCTCGCCGGCGCCGACACGGTCATCGACATCGCCGCCGAGGTCATCCACAGCGCCACCCTCAACGGCCGCGAACTGGACGTGTCCGGCTATGACGAATCGACCGGCATCGCGTTGAACGGACTGGCCGACCGCAATGTCGTCGTCGTCGACGCCGATTTCCGCTACTCCAACACCGGCGAGGGGCTGCATCGCTTCGTCGACCCGGTGGACGACGAGACGTATCTGTACTCGCAATTCGAAACCGCCGACGCCAAGCGCGTGTTCGCCTGCTTCGACCAGCCCGACCTCAAGGCGACGTTCGCGTTGCAAGTGACCGCGCCGAAGCATTGGAAGGTGATCTCCAACGGCGCGACCACCGGCGTTGCCGACGGCGTGCACACCTTCGCCACCACTCCGCGGATGAGCACCTATCTGGTCGCGTTGATCGCCGGGCCGTATGCCGAGTGGAAGGACGCCTACGCCGACGAACACGGCGAGATCCCGCTGGGCATCTACTGCCGGGCCTCGCTGGCGCCATACATGGACGCCGAGCGGTTGTTCACCCAGACCAAGCAGGGCTTCGGCTTCTACCACAAGAACTTCGGCCTGCCGTATGCGTTCGGCAAGTACGACCAGCTGTTCGTGCCCGAATTCAACGCCGGCGCAATGGAAAACGCCGGCGCGGTGACGTTCCTCGAGGACTATGTCTTTCGCAGCAAGGTCACCCGCGCATCCTACGAGCGGCGCGCCGAGACGGTGCTGCACGAGATGGCGCACATGTGGTTCGGGGACCTGGTCACCATGACATGGTGGGACGACCTGTGGCTGAACGAGTCGTTCGCGACGTTCGCGTCGGTGTTGTGTCAAAGCGAGGCCACCGAATTCACCGAGGCCTGGACGACTTTCGCCACCGTCGAGAAATCCTGGGCGTACCGCCAGGACCAGCTGCCCTCGACACACCCGATCGCCGCGGACATCCCCGACCTGGCCGCGGTCGAGGTGAACTTCGACGGAATCACCTACGCCAAGGGCGCTTCGGTGCTCAAGCAGCTGGTGGCCTACGTCGGGCTGGAGCAGTTCCTGGCCGGGCTGCGCGACTATTTCCGCACCCATGCCTACGGCAATGCCACGTTCGGGGATCTGATCGCCGCGCTGGAGAAGGCCTCCGGCCGCGACCTGTCGACGTGGGGCCAGCAGTGGCTGAAAACCACCGGCCTGAACACGCTGCGCGCGGATTTCGACTTGGACGGCCCGGGCCCTAAGGGCAGGTTCACCCGGTTCGTGGTCCGGCAAGGTGGCGCCGCGCCGGGCGCTGGCGAGACGCGGGTGCACCGGCTGGCGGTCGGCATTTACGACGACGACGGGGCCGGCAAGCTGGTGCGGATACACCGGGAGGAACTCGACGTCGACGGCCCTGACACGGAAGTTCCTGCGCTGGTTGGTGTTTCGCGCGGCAAGCTGATTCTGGTCAACGACGACGACCTGACCTACTGCTCGCTGCGACTGGACCCGCAGTCGCTGCGGACCGCGCTGGAACGCATCGCCGACATCACCGAGCCGCTGCCGCGCTCGCTGGTGTGGTCGGCGGCGTGGGAGATGACCCGCGAGGCCGAGCTGCGGGCCCGTGACTTCGTGGCACTGGTATCGCGCGGCGTGCACGCCGAAACAGAGGTCGCGGTGTTGCAGCGGCTGCTGATGCAGGCGCAGACGGCGCTGACCTCCTACGCCGACCCGGCCTGGGCCCACGCGGACGGCTGGGCGCAGTTCGCCGACCGGCTGCTGGAGTTGGCGCGGGCCGCGGAGCCCGGATCGGATCAACAGCTCGCGTTCCTCAACGCGCTGTGCACATCGGTGCTGTCCCCCCGGCATGTCGAGACGCTGGCCGATCTGCTCGATCGCGACCCCGCCGAACTCGGGTTGGCCGGCCTGCAGATCGACACCGACCTGCGTTGGCGCATTGTGATCGCGTTGGCCACCGCCGGCAAGATCGATGCCGACGGGCCGGCGACACCGTTCATCGACGCCGAGGTTCAGCGCGACCCCACCGCGGCCGGCAAACGCCACGGCGCCCAGGCCGCCGCCGCCCGGCCTCAACCGCAGGTCAAGGAGCAGGCGTGGACCACGGTCGTCGAGGACGACACCATGGCCAACATCACGGCCCGCTCGATCATCGCGGGCATCGCGCCGCCGGGCCAGCACGCGCTGCTCAAGCCATTCACCGAGCGCTACTTCGACGCGATTCCCGGAGTTTGGACGCGACGTTCCAGCGAGGTCGCCCAAACCGTGGTGATCGGGCTGTACCCGCACTGGGATATCAGCGAGGAGGGTGTTGCGGCCGCAGACCGGTTCCTGCAAGTCTCCGACGTGCCGCCGGCACTGCGCCGGCTGGTGCTGGAGGGCCAGGCGGGGATCAAGCGGTCGCTGCGGGCCCGCCGCTTCGACAGCTCCGCGGGCGAGTAGCGAGCGTCAGGCCGGCGATATCCCGGCGCTGAGCACGCGGATCGCGCTGACGAGCCCGTCGACCAGGTTCCCCTGCTTGAACGCCGACGCCGCGGCGGCCACTCCCAGCGGTGCGGCCGACTCGGCGCCGCGCCCGCGGACCTGGGCGCCGTAGACGACCTCGATGACGGACTGGTCTGGCGAGACCGCGAGCAAGACCGCGTTGTTGGGCGTGGGCACCTTGGCCAGGATTTCGCGGGCCCGCGCGGCGGTGTCGCTGCCCAGGTCGCCGAGATAGATGGCGAACCGCGCCATCGAGGACCGCGACGCGTATTTCAGCGCGTCGTCGATGGCGACGAGGTCTTTAATCGGGAACGGGTAGTGCACCGACACCGTCCCGGGCTCGATCACCCCCGAGATGCGTCCGCTGGTGGTGATCACCGAGCCCTTGGGCAGCTCGGCGGGCTCGATCGTCGCTACCTCACCACGTGCCACTGGCGCCACCCCCAACCGAGAACTCCGACGTGCCATGCCCGCCGTGCTCGCCGCCGACGGCTTCGTCGGTGGCGGCCCACAGGATGGGCGGATGTGTCCACGGCTCCGACATCTTGTACGTCGCCGGGTGCGGGCCCTTGTGCCTCCAGATCAGCCCCACGAGCACGATCACCAGCGACAACGGGATCCCGATGAACAACAGATGGATCTGCATAACGCTCACGACGCAAACCGTATCCCACGGCGCGACGAACCGGCGCATTCAGGACCCAAGTTGGGTCAGGCGGCGCCTTCACCGAGGTATCGAGCCCAGGCGGGATCCAATTCCTTGACGGTGGACAGCAATCGCCAGTGCTGTCCCGTGGGCGGCACCGGCGCACGTCGCAGTGCCCAGCCGAGCTCGGTGAGCAGCTTGTCGCCCTTGCGGTGGTTGCACGTCGAGCAGCACGCGACGCAGTTTTCCCAGGAGTGGTCGCCGCCGCGGCTGCGTGGCACCACGTGATCGACGGTGTCGGCCTTCGCCCCGCAGTAGGCGCAGCAGAAACGGTCGCGGTGCATCAGCGCGGCGCGGGTCATCGGGACGCGGGCGCGGTACGGCACCCGGACGTAGGTGCGCAACTGGATCACCGACGGCACCACGATTGACCTGGTCGCCGAGTGGATCACCGGTCCGGCGGGATCGTGGTGGACGACGTCGGCCTTGCCGCAGATCACCATGACGATCGCCCGGCGCATCGGCAGCGCGGTCAACGGCTCGTAGGTGGAATTCAGCAGCAGGACCCGCCGACGACTCCAGATCGATGCGCTCTCGTGGCGGGTGGGCG
>NZ_MBES01000007.1 GCF_001954195.1 Mycobacterium sp. IS-1264
CCCCCCCCCCCCCCCGCCCCCCCCCCCCCCAGCCGCCCCGCGGGCGCCCCCCCCCCCCCCCCCCCCCGGGTTTCGTGCCTTTGGCCCCGGGCGGGCCCGGCCCGGGCCCCGGGGGGGCCCCCCCGCGCCCCGGCCCGGGCCGGCGCGAAACCGCGCCTCGGCCCGACGATGTTCGCCGACGTAGGCGATGCCGTGAAACGGCATGCCGGCCGGGTCAACCCCCAACGACATCAGCTCGCGAAGGCCGCCGGGCATCAGCCCCTCGCCGCACGCCTTGTCGATGGGGCTCTCGCGCGGCTCGGCAATGATCACCGAAAGCCCTTGCCGGCGAGCGTGTAACGCCGTGGCGAGGCCTCCGGGGCCGCCGCCGACAATGAGCAGGTCGGTGTCGAAGTTCATGCGCGCCGCTCTCCCCCGCAAGCGGGATGTGCCCCCACCTCATCACTTCGTTCTGCATCGTCGCCGGCGCGGTTCGTCATGTGTAGCCCAACGCGGAGTTCTCCACGTGCACACGCACCCTCAGCAACATCGCGTTGGCCAGGGTGAAAATGGCCGCGGTCAGCCACGCCGTGTGCACCAACGGCAGCGCAAACCCTTCGGCCACCACTGCAACATAGTTCGGGTGATGCAGCCACCGGTAGGGGCCCTCTCGGACCAGCGGCGCGTCCGGTAACACGATCACCCTGGTGTTCCACCGCCGGCCCAGCGTCGTGATGCACCACCAGCGCAGAACCTGGCTCAGCACCACCACGGCCAGCATCGGCCAGCCGAGCCAGGCGATGAACGGCCGGTGCAGCGCCCAGGGTTCGACGACGCAGGCCACCAGCAGGGCGGTGTGGAGGACGACCATCACCACGTAGTGCCGACGTCCAAACTCCTTGGCGCCCTGGGCAAAAGACCACCGCGCGTTTCGCCTGGACACCACCAGCTCCGCCACGCGTTCGATCCCGACCGCCAGGATCAGCAGGTAGTACATGCCTTCACTATCTCGTGACCGGGCACTGCCGCGCCAGCAGGGTTCACGTACCGGGTTACGGTGCCGTAGCTGCGTCGGTTCAAACCGGCCGGTAAACGGTTGGCTTGCGGGCATTTACGATGACGTCCATGTCCGCGCCACTGATTGTTTCCATTCGGGGCCACGTGCCTGTCCTGCACGCCGAGTCCTGGGTGGCGCCCAATGCCAGCGTGATCGGAAAGGTCAGCCTCGCCGCCAGGGTCAGTGTGTGGTACGCGGCGACGGTGCGGGCCGAGGCCGAGCTGATCGAGGTCGGGTTCGGGACCAACATCCAAGATGGCGTCACCGTCCACGTCGACAAGGAATTCCCGGTCCGCATCGGTGCCGGAGTGAGTGTCGGGCACAACGCCGTCATCCACGGGTGCACGATCGAAGACGACGCGTTGATCGGTTCGGGGGCGGTCGTCCTCAACGGCGCGCTGATCGGTGCGGGCGCGCTGGTGGCCGCCGGTGCGCTCGTGCCGCAGGGCATGGTGGTGCCGGCGCGGTCACTGGTGACCGGTGTGCCGGCCCGGGTACAACGCGAACTCAGCGAGGCCGAGGTCGCCAACAACCGGCACAACGCCGCGGTGTACCGGCGGCTGCTCGACCTGCACCGCGCCTCGACGGACGAAGCCGGCCGGTGAACCAGGCCCGCGCCTACTAGGGTCGGGAATATGCGGATTCTGGTCGCCGGTGCCGCCCCGATCACCCCGGCCCCGAAGGTGCGGCTCGCATGAGCCAGTCCGGCACTCCATATCGCACCAGTGTGCTCTTCGAGCTGCGCCGTGCGATCACCAATGTCGCTGTGCCGCATAACGAACCGCCCGCGGTAGTGCGGCGTCGGCGCGTCGTCGTCGGCGTCACGCTGCTGATCGGTGCCATCGTGCTGGGTTTCTCGATGCGGCGTCATCCGGGGGAATCAAGTTTCTATTGGCTGACGCTTGCGCTGGCGGCGGTGTGGTTCGTCGGCGGATTCACGTCGGGCCCGCTGCACCTGGGTGGCATCTGCTGGCGGGGGCGCAACCAGCGCCCGGTCATCTCCGGCACGACCATTGGTCTCGCCCTTGGCGGCGTCTTCGTGTTGGGCGGCTTGATCGGCCGGGAGATTCCAGCCGTCGCCGCGTCGATCACCCGGGTGCTCGCGTTCGCCGATCATGGATCGGTATGGGCGATCGTGGCGATCACGTTGATCAACGGGGTGGCCGAGGAGGTGTTTTTCCGCGGCGCGCTTTACAGCGCATTGGGCCGCCACCATCCGGCGGTCATTTCGACGGCTTTGTACGTGGCCGCGATCATGGCCAGTGGCAACGCGGTGCTCGGCTTCGCCGCGATCGTTCTCGGGACGGTGTGCGCGCTGGAGCGCCGGGCCAGCGGCGGCGTGTTGGCCCCGGCGCTGACCCACCTCGTGTGGGGGTTGATCGTGGTGCTCGCGTTGCCCCCGCTGTTCGCCGTGTGACGGCCGTCAGCGGTCGGAGAAGTCGGGGGTGCGGCGCTGCTGGAATGCCGTTGCGCCCTCGACGAAGTCGGGTGATCGCAGCAGCACCGACTGGCCGCGGTATTCACACTCGAGCGCGTTGTCCAGCTCGGTCAGCGTGGCCGCGTTGATGGCGTGTTTGGTCTTGGAGTACGCAACGACGGGTCCCGCCAACAACTTCGAGATCACCTTGTCGACCTCGGCGTCGAACTCCTCGGCGGGATAGACCGCGGTGAGTAGCCCCGCGGCCAACGCCTCGGCGGCCGGCAACCGCTCGGCCAGCAGCGCCATGCGCATCGCGCGGATCCGGCCGATCGCGGCCGCGATCAACGCCGACGCGCCGCCGTCGGGCATCAACCCGATTTGGGTGAAGGCCAGCATGAAAAACGCTTTGTCAGAAGCCAATACGAGATCGCAGGCCAGGGCCAGGGAAACGCCGACGCCGGCCGCCGGGCCCTGGACGACGGCAACGACGGGCCGCGGCAGCGCCGTGATGGCGCGGATCAGCCGGTTGACCTCCAGGACGATTTCGTCGGGCGGCATTCCGCTGCCGGACATGTCGTCGGCGCTGATGCCCGCTCCGGAGCAGAAGCCGCGACCGGCGCCGCCCAGCCGCACCACCTTGACCTCCGGGTCGTCGGCCGCACATTCCATCGCGTCGGCGAGTGCGGTAATCACCGGAACGGTGAGCGAGTTCAGGCTGTCGGGGCGGTCGATGGTCACCGACAGCACGCCGTCGGCCAGCGTGACGTCAAGACCGGCTACGGGGGTCAGCGCGTCGAGCACGGATTGCGACATGGCCACACCCTAGGTGACCGGGATGCGCGGCCGAGAACCGCGGCTGCGAAGATGCGAACGACGTCAAAGCAGACGAAAGGTCGGTGGATCATGGCGGGACCGCTGAGTGGACTACGCGTTGTCGAGCTGTCGGGGATCGGGCCGGGCCCGCACGCCGCCATGATCCTCGGGGATCTGGGCGCCGACGTCGTGCGCATCGACCGCCCGTCGGGCGCCCCGGGTGGTGTGGTCAAGGACGCGATGAGCCGCAACCGTCGCATCGTGACGGCCGACCTCAAGTCCGACGAGGGACGCCAACTCGTGCTCAAGCTCGTCGCCAAGGCCGACGTGTTGATCGAGGGCTATCGCCCCGGCGTCACGGAGCGCCTCGGCATCGGCCCCGAGCAGTGCGCCGCGGTAAACGAGCGGCTGATCTACGCCCGGATGACGGGCTGGGGCCAAACCGGTCCGCGCAGCCAACAGGCCGGCCACGACATCAACTACATCTCGCTGAACGGGATCCTGCACTCCATCGGCCGGGCGAACCAGCGGCCGGTGCCGCCGCTCAACCTGGTCGGCGACTTCGGTGGCGGCTCGATGTTTTTGTTGGTCGGCATCCTGTCCGCACTGTGGGAACGGCAGCGTTCCGGCAAGGGTCAGGTCGTCGACGCAGCGATGGTCGACGGCTCGAGCGTGCTGATCCAGATGATGTGGCAAATGCGTGCCTCCGGCATGTGGACCGACGAACGTGGCACCAACATGCTCGACGGCGGTGCGCCGTACTACGACACCTACGAGTGCGCCGACGGCCGCTACGTCGCGGTCGGTGCCATCGAGCCCCAGTTCTATGCGGCCATGCTGGCCGGCCTCGGCCTGGATGCCGCTAACCTGCCGCCACAGAACGACATGACCCGCTGGCCCGAGCTGCGGGCGGCGCTCACCGAGGCGTTCGGGGCCCACGATCGCGATCACTGGACGAAGGTGTTCGCCGATTCCGACGCCTGCGTCACGCCGGTGTTGGCCTTCGGTGAGGTGCAGACCGAGCCGCACATCACCGAGCGGAACACCTTCTACGAAGTCAACGGCGCGCTGCAGCCGTTGCCCGCTCCGCGGTTCTCGCGCACGGCAGCCGATACCCCGCGGCCCGCGTCGCCGGTGGCCGATGTCGAGGCCGTGCTCAGCGACTGGGTATAGTCCCCAACCAACTGGTTGGCGGGATGGATAAGGGAGGGACTCGGATGGAGATCAAGGACGCCGTAGCCGTCGTCACCGGGGGAGCGTCGGGTCTGGGCCTGGCCACCACCAAGAGGCTGCTCGACGCCGGCGCCCAGGTGGTGGTGCTGGACCTGCGCGGCGAAGACGCGGTACGCGAGCTGGGCGATCGGGCGCGTTTCGTCGAGGCCGACGTCACCGACGAGACCGCCGTGAGCGGCGCGCTCGACACGGCCGAGTCGCTGGGCCCGCTGCGCATCAACGTCAACTGTGCGGGCATCGGCAACGCCATCAAGACCCTGTCGAAGGACGGCCCGTTCCCACTGGACGGGTTCAAGAAGGTGATCGGGGTCAACCTGATCGGTACGTTCAACGTGCTGCGGCTGGCCGCCGAGCGCATCGCCAAGACCGAACCAATCGGAGAAGAGCGCGGCGTCATCATCAACACCGCCTCGGTCGCCGCGTTCGAGGGGCAGATCGGGCAGGCCGCCTACTCGGCGTCCAAGGGCGGCGTCGTCGGCATGACGCTGCCGATCGCGCGCGACCTGTCGCGCGAGCTCATCCGCGTGGTGACCATCGCGCCGGGATTGTTCAAGACGCCGCTGCTGGGTTCGCTGCCCGAGGAGGCGCAGAAGTCGTTGGGCAAGCAGGTGCCACACCCGGCCCGGCTGGGTGATCCCGACGAGTACGGCGCCTTGGCCCTCCACATCATCGAAAATCCGATGCTCAACGGCGAGGTAATCCGCCTCGACGGCGCCATCCGGATGGCGCCCCGCTGAGGTTCACGGGCAAAGAGAAAGCCCCCCGCGTGCGGAGGGCTGTCTGGGAAACAAGTACGAAGTTACCGACGGAACCATCGGGTAATGGCGGGTTCGGCCATCAGTAGCCGCGCGAGCACGCTCATGGCGGTCAGCTTGCCGTAGGCAGCGGGTGCGAGTCTTCGAACTGCTCGGAGGTCTCACCTTCCACCAGCATGTCGCCGTGGTAAAGGGCCTCAAAGTCAGCCTTGATGACGTCGGCACTCGAGTCGTCGATCCACATGAGGATGAGCGTATGGGCCACCATTAAGGAATCTTTGAGTCACGATTCGGAAAATGGTGGCAATTTACTCGCCGGTAGGTTCGCGGGCCGCCCGGCGACGGATTGGGCCAGTCAGGGGGCCTACCTGCGGCCCAGTTTTCTTTCTAGACTCTTAGTATCGCGCAGGTTTGGTACTGCGTTGAACCATGTGGGCGGGCGTATGCGTGTTCACGGAAGGTGTCGTTTGACACCGGTAACCCTGCCGGATGGTTGCCGCGGCTCTGGGTGCGGGCGAGCGTTGCCCCGCCTGGCGGAAGGACGATCATGCTGCAGGCGACCGCTCGGCTGGCCATCGCGGCGCCTCGGCGCATCCTCGCGATCGCCGTCCTAGTCTTTGTAGCCGCCGCGATCTTCGGCGTTCCCGTCGCCAAGAGCCTGGCGCCCGGCGGTTTCCAGGATCCCGACTCCGAGTCGGCCCGCGCCATCGCCGTGTTGACCGACAAGTTCGGGCAGAGCGGTCAGCAAATGCTGATCCTCCTCACCGCGCCGGCGGGCGCCGGCAGCGAACAGGCCCGCAAGGTGGGCACCGAGCTGGTCGACGAATTGCGGCGCTCGCCGTTGGTCTACAACGTCTCCTCGCCGTGGACGGAAACTCCCGCGGGGGCCGGCGCCGATCTGGTCAGCCAGGACGGGAAATCGGGCTTGATCGTGATCAACCTCAAGGGCGGCGAAACCAACGCGCAGCAGAACGCCCAGACTCTCTCGGACGAATTCGTCCACGACCGCGACGGCGTCAGCGTCCGCGCGGGCGGCTCGGCGATGCAGTACGCCCAGATCAACAAACAGAACCAGGACGACTTGGTCGTCATGGAGGCGATCGCGATCCCGCTGAGCTTCCTCGTGCTGATCTGGGTGTTCGGCGGCCTGCTCGCGGCGGCCCTGCCGATGACCCTCGGCGCGTTGGCCGTTGTCGGCTCGATGTCGGTCCTGCGGCTGATAGCGCTCGGCACTCAGGTGTCGGTCTTCGCGCTCAACCTGAGCACCGCGTTGGGCTTGGCGTTGGCGATCGATTACACGCTGCTGATCGTGAGCCGCTATCGCGACGAGCTGGCCGAGGGCGGTGACCGAGACCAGGCACTGATCCGGACCATGGCCACGTCGGGCCGCACGGTGCTGTTCTCCGCGGTCACCGTCGCCTTGTCGATGTCGGCGACGGCGCTGTTCCCGATGTACTTTCTGAAGTCGTTCGCCTACGCCGGGGTGGCGACCGTGGGCTTCGTCGCGACCGCGTCCATCGTGATCACCCCGGCCGCCATCGTGCTGCTGGGCCCGCGACTGGACTCGCTGAACGCGCGCACGCTGGTGCGTCGGGCGCTGCCTAAAAAGATGCGGCGCCCGGATCCGGTGCACAGACCGGTCGAGCAATTGTTCTGGTACCGGTCGAGCAAATTCGTGATGCGCCGCTGGCTGCCCCTTGGCCTGGGCGTCGGCGCCCTGCTGCTGGTGCTCGGGCTTCCCTTCATCTCGGTCAAGTGGGGGTTCCCGGACGACCGGGTCCTGCCGCGCTCGGCGTCGGCGCATCAGGTCGGTGACGAGTTGCGCACCAATTTCGCGCACGACTTCTCGACGTCGGTGCCCGTCGTCATTCCCGACGCCGCCGGCGTGAGCCCGGCCGACCTGGACCGGTACGCCGCGGACTTGTCCCGCGTATCCGAGGTGTCGGAGGTATCGGCGCCGGGTGGGACGTTTGTGAACGGAAACCGGGTGGGACCGCCGGCGGCGGCCACCGGCATGGGCGACGGCAGCGCCTTCCTGACGGTGAGCAGCGCGGCGCCGCTGTTTTCGGCCGCCTCGGACGCGCAGCTGAAGAACCTGCGCGCGGTCCCCGGTCCGGCCGGCCGACCCGTCGAGCTGGCCGGCGTCGCGCAAGTCAACCGCGACAGCGTCGACGCGGTGACGGATCGGCTTCCGCTGGTGCTGGGGCTGATGGCCGCCGTGACCTTCGTGTTGCTGTTCCTGCTGACCGGCAGCGTGGTGATGCCGGTGAAGGCCCTGATGTGTAACGTGCTGTCGCTGACCGCGGCGTTCGGCGCGCTGGTGTGGATCTTCCAGGACGGCCATCTCGGCGCGCTGGGAACGACCCCGAGCGGCACGCTCGTCGCGAACATGCCGGTGCTGTTGTTCTGCATCGCGTTCGGGTTGTCCATGGACTACGAGGTGTTCCTGATCTCCCGGATCCGCGAGTACTGGCTGCAGTACCGGCCGGCGAAGCCAATCGCCAAGCAGGCGCACGCCGCCAACGACGAGGCCGTGGCGCACGGCGTGGCCCGCACCGGGCGGGTGATCACCGCGGCCGCGCTGGTGATGTCGATGTCGTTCGCCGCGCTGATCGCCGCGCACGTGTCGTTCATGCGGATGTTCGGCCTGGGGCTGACCCTGGCCGTGTTCGCGGACGCGACCCTGGTGCGGATGGTGCTGGTGCCGGCGTTCATGCATGTGATGGGCCGGTGGAATTGGTGGGCGCCCAAGCCCTTGGCGCGGCTGCACGAGCGGTTCGGGATCAGCGAGGGGCCGACGAATGATGTCCAACTCGAACCCGCCGGGATCGCGGCACAGCACAATGGTCACGAGGTCACGGAGTCGGTGACCAACGTCGGTTAGGGAGGGACTACGAACATGACGGCTACGGCGCCGGCATCCACCGTCGATAATCCGTTTTTCGCCCGGATCTGGCCCCTGGTGGCCGCCCGCGAGGTCGAGGCGGTGCGGGCCCTGCGCCGGGAGAACCTGGCCGGCTTGTCGGGCCGGGTGCTGGAAATCGGTGCGGGCGTCGGGACGAACTTCCCGCTCTACCCGGATTCCGTCGAGCAAGTGGTCGCCATCGAGCCCGAGCCGCGCCTGGCCGCGCGGGCCCGCAAGGCGGCCGCCGCCGCGGGCATCCCAATCGTCGTGACCGGCGAGACCGTCGAGGCCTTCGCCGGCGCGACGCCCTTCGACGCGGTTGTGTGCTCGCTGGTGCTGTGTTCGGTGGAGGACCCCGCCATGGTGCTGGCGCGCCTGCATTCATTGCTGCGGTCGGGAGGCGAGCTGCGCTATCTCGAGCACGTGGCCAGCGCCGGTGGGCGGGGCCGGCTGCAGCGTCTCGCCGATGCGACCTTGTGGCCCAGGCTGTTTGGGAACTGCCACACCCATCGCGACACCGAGCGCGCGATCGTCGACGCCGGGTTCCGTGTGCAGAGTTCTCGGCGCGAGTGGACGCTACCGGTCTGGGCGCCGCTTCCGGTGTCGGAGTTGTTATTGGGCCGGGCGCGCCGGGCCTAGCGCGGTTAGCCCAGCAGGGCGGGCAGTCGCTGCAGCAGCTTCGGCAAGGCCTGGCTCGCGGTCTCGCGCAGGCTCAGGGTGGCGGCGCCGCTCAGCGGCGTGGGTTCGGGGTTGACTTCAATCACAGCGGTGCCGCGGGCCAGCGCCAGTTCCGGCAGGCCGGCCGCCGGGTAGACGATCGCCGAGGTCCCGACCACCACCATGACGTCGGCGGTCTCCGTCGCCTCGAGCGCCCGCTGCCACGGCTCGTCGGGCAACGGCTCACCGAACCACACGATGTCGGGCCGAATCAGGCCGCCGCAACCGCAGACCGGTGGCTGGATCTCCAGCGCCGGTTCCGGCATCTCGGGCAATGCCTCGGTATACGGTGAATCGCAACGCGCACAACGGAATTCGAAAAGACTTCCGTGCAGATGGTGCACGGCGGCGCTGCCGGCGCGCTCGTGCAAGTCGTCGACGTTCTGCGTGACGACGCTGACTTCGGCATGGTCCTGCCAGTCGGCGATGGCACGGTGCCCCGCGTTGGGTTCGACGTTGGCCACCAGGTAGTGCCGCCACAGGTACCATCCCCAGACCCGTTCGGGGTTGTTGCGCCACCCTTGCGTGCTGGACAACTCGTACGGATCGAAGCGGGCCCACAGCCCGTTTTTGTCGTCGCGGAATGTCGGCACGCCGCTCTCCGCGGAGATTCCCGCGCCGCTGAGCACCGTCACTCGCATCCCCCCAAGATAGCGGTGCGTGGGTGATACTGGGGTACGTGGAGCTGGCGGACTGGTTGAAGGTCGACCTGAAGGCGCGCAGGCCGTTGTTCGACCAGCTCAGGACGCAGGTCATCGACGGGGTCCGCGAGGGCGCGCTGCCGCCCGGCACCCGGCTGCCGACCGTGCGTGAGCTGGCCGGCCAACTCGGCGTGGCCGTCAATACCGTGGCCCGCGCCTACCGGGAGCTGGAAACCGCGGCCATCGTCGAAACCCGGGGCCGCTTCGGCACTTTCGTCGCTCGCTACGACCCGACCGACGCGGCGATGGCGGCCGCGGCCCGGGAATACGTCCGCGTGGCCCGGGGACTGGGCCTGGACAAGGCCGACGCGTTGCGCTACATCGAGGATGTGCCCGACGACTGAGCGGCCGTCGAATTCTGGCCTAGCGCAAGACTTTATCCAGCGTGCGCAGGTTGCGGGTGGTGGTCGACGATTTGTAGCGCGGCTTGCCCATCGTCTTGCCGATGGTGCTGTCCAGCGTGCCGCCCTTGGGCACCTGCCAATAGACGACCCCGTCGCCGCGGCTGATCTTCTCGTCGGGGCCGGCCTTGCCGCTCAGCCCGGCGAGTTCGTCGAGCACCGCCGCGTCGGCGACGAACGTGACGTAGGACTGGTACCCCTCGACCTCGCGCTCGAAGGGATAGCCGTCGCTGATGGCACGCACCGTGTCGATGTCATAGGTCAGCACCCAGGCGTCGTAGCCGAATCGCTCGCGAAGGGCCGATTCGGCTTTCTTGCGCACCGCGGCGGCCTTGGCCGAGGACTCCAGCACCACGTTGCCGGTGGCCAGGATGGTGCGCACATTCTTGAATCCCGCGTCCGTCAGCGCGGCTGCCACCTCGGCCATCTTGAGATTGACGCCGCCGACGTTGACGCCCCGCAGGAAGGCTGCGTACTTCGTCATAGTGCGATTTCACCACGACGTAGGCTTTCGACATGGGACGCCAAGTCTTCGACGACAAATTGTTGGCCGTCATCAGTGGGAACTCCCTCGGGGTATTGGCCACCATCAAGCGTGACGGGCGCCCGCAGCTGTCGAACGTGAGCTATCACTTCGACCCGCGCGAGCTGGCCGTGCGCGTATCCATCACCGAGCCGCGCGCCAAGACGCGCAACCTGCGCCGCGACCCGCGCGCGTCGCTGTTGGTCGACGCCGACGACGGATGGTCGTACGCCGTTGCCGAGGGCACGGCGGAACTGACGCCCCCGGCGGCCGCGCCCGACGACGACACCGTCGAGGCGCTGATTGCTTTGTATCGCAACATCGCCGGGGAACATCCGGACTGGGACGAGTTCCGCGAGGCGATGGTCACCGATCGGCGGGTGTTGCTGACACTGCGCGTCTCGCACGTGTACGGCATGCCGCCGGGTAAGCGGTAAATCGACGAGCCAGGCGCGGGGAGTCCGCGTTAAGCTGCCGTCATGGCCGAATCGAACTCTCAGCAAGAGGACGAGACCAAGCGCAGGTTCCGCGAAGCGCTCGACCGCAAGAAGGCGAAGTCGTCGGGCGGATCCGACCACAA
Organism: Mycobacterium sp. IS-1264; assembly: GCF_001954195.1. Taxonomy (GTDB): domain Bacteria; phylum Actinomycetota; class Actinomycetes; order Mycobacteriales; family Mycobacteriaceae; genus Mycobacterium. The sequence continues at coordinate 11,085 of NZ_MBES01000007.1, forward strand.
GGACGGCGGCGACAAGCAGCCGCGGGCGCACGGTCCGGCCGAGAGCCGCCGGGAATTCCGCCGCAAGAGCGGCTAGAGCCGAAGGCAGCCGGCTCTGGCCCAGCACTCGGACCCTGAGGAGGAATGGATCATGGCGATCGCGTCCACCGAAATGGCCAGCGTGCGTTATCTCGTCGACGACGTGGCGCGAGCGATCGATTTCTACACCAGCCATCTCGGATTCGTTTTGGGCCATAACGCCGCACCGGCTTTCGCGGAAGTCACCCGGGGATCGTTGCGGTTGTTGCTGTCCGGACCCACCAGTTCCGGAGCGCGTCCGATGCCCGACGGCGCCACACCGGTGCCGGGTGGCTGGAATCGCATTCATCTGATCGTCGACGACATCACTGCAGAGGTTGCGCGGCTCCGCGCCGCCGGGCTCACTTTTCGCAACGACATCGTCAAAGGCCCTGGTGGGCAACAAATCCTGTTGCTAGACCCGGCAGGTAACCCGGTCGAGTTGTTCCAGCCCGCCGGCCGCTAGCGAGGCGAGCCGGTACCGGTCGATCGACAAGGGTGCCGGCACGCGTGCCACTATCGATCTTCGCCGGACTGCGCTGACTTCCACGCTATGCCGATAACTACCAAAGCGGCGGTATCGGTGTCGCTGAGCTGGCGCGCGTGCATCATCACCGGCGCCGCGATGATGGTGGCGCCGATCGCGCTCAGCGCCGCGAGACCCGCCTCCCTCGGCGGCCACAGAAGACCACACTGCCCTGAGCCTTCACGGTCCCCAGGCCTTGTGGTTGAGTGTGTCTGTGAAGCTCTGCTTGGCGCAGGAACCCGAGGCCGATCGACTTCTGTCCTCGAACCCGTTCGCGTTGCTGATCGGCATGCTGCTTGATCAACAGGTGCCATTCGAGACGGCCTTCGCGGGGCCAAAGAAGATCGCGGACCGACTTGGCGGCCTGGATGCCGGCCAGATCGCCGCCTACGATCCGGACAAGTTCGCCGCGCTGTGCGCGGAAAGGCCTGCGATACACCGCTTTCCGGGGTCGATGGCCAAGCGGATTCAGACCCTGGCCCAGATCATCGTGGATCGCTACGAGGGCGACGCGGCCGGGTTGTGGAAGGCCGGTGAGCCCGACGGCAAGGAGCTGCTGCAGCGGCTCAAGGCGCTGCCCGGCTTCGGTGAGCAGAAGGCCAAGATCTTCCTGGCGCTGCTGGGTAAGCAATACGGCGTGACGCCGACGGGCTGGCGGGCCGCGGCCGGGGAGTTCGGCAAGGCCGGCGCCCACCTGTCCGTCGCCGACATCGTCGACGCGCAATCAATGGGCAAAGTGCGGTCCTACAAGAAGCAGATGAAGGCAGCAGCAAAGGGAAAGGCGGCAACGTGAAGACACACCTGACGTGTCCGTGCGGCGAAGCCATCGTCGGCAAGGACGAGGACGAGCTGGTCGAACTGACCCAGGCCCACCTTGCCAGCGTTCATCCGGGCCTGGAGTACGACCGCGACGCCATCTTGTTCATGGCGTACTAGCCGCGGCCTCCCGCCGGTCGGGTGGTGTTAGGGCACCACCGTCGAGCCGATGGTGGGCATGAACTGGCACTGCTTTTCCTTGGTAGTGACCTGCCCGAAGATCGTCGACATGATGCTGCCCGACCCGGTGTCGGCAATCGCTGTCAAGGTAGTTGGGCCGTCCGGGTTGATGTCGCTGCGCGGCGTGAGGGTGACGCTGCCGGACTTACCGGTGGTCAGGTTCACCCAGGTGACGTTCAGCGGCAGCTTCTGCACCTCGGCGGGCCCGGGGGTTCCGACGGCGGTGAACACATAGGCGGTCTGGCCGGGTGCGGGGCCCGGCGTCGGAATCTTGGCCGGCCCCGCCACCGAAAGCGCGGTCGCGATCGAACTACTGCCGTCCGCAAGGCAATTGGTGCCGATCGAGGGGTACATGAAGTCCTGTGTCGGCGGGGCGTCCGGTCCGAAACCGGGAGCCGCCGCGGGGGCGGCCGGCGCGGCGGCGTCGGGCGCCGGCGAGGCCGGTGCTGCCACCGGCGCCGGCGGAGTGGCGACCGGCGGGGTGGCCACGGGTGCCGAGGCCGGGGCGGGGCCCGCGGCGCGGGCGGGATCAATGCCCGTCGGCAGGTGCGATTGCACGCCGGGCACTACACCGTCCGGTGGCACGTGTGGCACCGGTCCGGCATCCGTCGGGGTGACGGCATCCGGCGCGCCCGGCTCTCGGACGAAATGGTTCACCGACTCGGCCACGTTCTTGGACTCGGTTGGTGCGGTCGGATTGTGGGTGAACGCCTGCGCCGCGGCCATGAGCAACTGCGTCGCTTGCGCGGGATTGCTGGCCGCCTGCTGGATGATCGGACTCAGCTGCGATAGTGCCGGCAGGCCGGGAAGCTGCTGAGCGGAGTTCTGTTGCGGTGTCGGCTGTGGTGCCGCCGGGTCGGCCGCCGCGTTCGGGCTCTGCCCGAACGCGGCAACCGATGCCGTGGCGACAGCGGCCACACCTTTGGACAGATTCCAAGTGCTTGCCACGGTGTCCTCCGGTCCTAGGTGGTGGGTGAAGCTGTTTAGTGGGTTGCTCAGGGCAGGGCGGAAAGCAGCGACGGCGGGGTAAGGGGCGCCGGCGCCGCCGGTGCTGCCGCTGCCGGTGCACCCGGGACACCACCGTTGGCCAACGCCGACAGGTCGCCCGGAAGCGAAAGCTGCGGTGGCACATTCAGCGGTAAGCCCGGCAGCGCCGGCATGTTCACCCTCGCCGCCGGAGTGGCCGGTGCCGCCGGAACGGCCGGAGCTGCCGGCACGCCCGGGATCGAAACCGGCAGACCCGGAATCGCCGGAGCCGCCGGCACAGCGGGCGCCGCCGGCGCCGCCGGTGCCAACCCTGGGATCGAGTTGAGCCCCGGAAGTGCGGAGGTGGCCGCGGGAGCTACGGGTGAGGTAGCTGCCGGCGCCGTGATCCCCGGAAGCGACGGGATAGCAGCCGGAGACGAAGCCGCGGGCGCGGCCGCGGCCGGGGTCAGCCCCGGAAAGGTGATACCGGGAGCCGCCGGCGTGGCAGGCGGGGTCGCCCCGAGTGCGGTCGCGAGGTTTTGCAGAATCTGCGGCGCGTTGGCCGCAGAAGCGATCAGCTGTTGCGGAATGTTCGGTACCGGGTCCGCCGGCACGGGGTCGGCGTGGGCGATTCCGCCCGTGAGTAGCGCGGCGGACGAACCGACCAGAACGGCGGATGCCCGCATGTAGGTCCAGATGGTTGGCATGACTCTCCCTGAGTTATCGACGACAGGTCCCGGCCTGAAGGTACGTTGATGCTGGTGTGACTCAAGTGACACGTGTGGCATTTATTCGATCGTTATGGATACGTGTGACGGCGGTGATCGAGCGTGTGCGTCGATCGCTAAAGTCGGGCGGATAGACGCAACCTCGGCCGCCCCGGCGGCATCGAACACCCGGCGGCTGGCGAATCTGCTCGTCACGGCCGCGCCGGTGCTGCTAGCCGTCAGCGTCGCGGCGCGACTCGCTTGGACATACCTGGCACCCCACGGGGCAAACTTTGTCGACTTGCACGTCTACCTCGGCGGCGCGGCTGCTATCGACCACCCCGGCAGCCTGTACGGCTACACCTACGCCGATCAGACGCCGGACTTCCCGCTGCCGTTCACCTACCCGCCGTTCGCGGCCGTTGTCTTCTATCCCCTGCACCTGTTGCCGTTTGGCCTCGTGGCTTTCCTATGGCAGATCGCGACGATCGCAGCGTTGTACGGCGCGATTCGGATCAGTCAACGGTTGCTCGGCGGGGGCAGCCACCGCGTGGCGATGGCCTGGACGGCCGTCAGCATCTGGATCGAGCCGTTGCGCAGCACCTTCGACTACGGGCAGATCAATGTGCTGCTGATGATCGGGGTGCTCTGGGCCGCCTGGACCACGCGGTGGTGGCTGTCGGGACTGTTGGTCGGCGTGGCGTCCGGGATCAAGCTGACGCCGGCGATCGCCGGTGTCTACCTCCTCGGAGTCCGGCGCGTCGGCGCTGCCGTGACATCGGCGGTCGTGTTCCTTGGCACCGTCGGGATATCGGTGCTCGTTGTCGGCGATCAGGCGCGTTACTACTTCACCGACCTGCTGGGCGACGCGCGCCGGGTCGGGCCCATCGCCACCTCGTTCAATCAGTCCTGGCGTGGCGGCATTTCGCGGATCCTGGGCCACGACGCGGGATTCGGTCCGCTCGTGCTGGCCGCCATCGCCGTCACGGCGGTCCTGGCCGTCCTCGCGTGGCGGGCGCTGGACTGCTCCGATCGGCTCGGCAAGCTGCTGGTGGTCGAGTTGTTCGGGCTGCTGCTCTCGCCGATTTCGTGGACCCATCACTGGGTGTGGTTGGTCCCGCTGATGATCTGGGCGATTCATGGGCCGGTCCGCCAACGGCCCGGCGCGTCGATCGTGGGCTGGGGTTGGTTGGCGCTCACCATCGTTGGCGTGCCCTGGCTGCTGAGCTTCGCGCAGCCGAGCATCTGGCAACTCGGCCGCCCGTGGTATCTGGCGTGGGCCGGGCTGGTGTACATCGCGGCCGCGCTGGCGACCCTGATCTGGATCGCCGCCACCGGCCGCCGCGCCGTCCCGTCCGACGGGCAGCCTTCGCAGCCCGCCGAGCGGGCCGCGTCGTCGCAGGGTTAGTCCGCGACGATCCCGTCGATATCGCGCGCCATGTCGATGTCGTTCTTGGTGATACCGCCCTCGGAATGCGTCACCAGAGCGAAAGTCACTGTCCGCCAACGAATATCGATATCTGGGTGATGGTCCTTGCTTTCCGCGTGTTCGGCCACCCGACGCACCGCGTCGATGCCGGCCAGAAAGCTCGGAAACTTTATCGACCGGCGAAGGGCACCATCGGCACGCTCCCAGCCGTCGAGGTCGGGCAGTGCGGCGTCTACTTGCTCATCCGTTAACACAGCCATACCCCGAACATACTCCGCACGCCGACCGTTGTTGGGGGTCGTAACGGCGCCGGGTTTGGGCAAGAATGTCACCATGCCACAGCGGTCGTTCGAGGATGCCAGTGCCTTCCATCGGGTGATGCGAACCTTTGCGGCCACGAAAGTCGGTGTGGCCCTTCTTCGGCCGACCGCGAACCGCCTCGACCAACTGATCACCAAGGCCACCGGCGGCAGACGCAGTTTCGCCGGGATCGCCACCGGTGTGCCGGTGGTCATCCTCACCACGACGGGCGCCAAGTCCGGCGAACCCCGCACCGTCGCGGTGTACGGAATTCCGCACCCCGATGGCCTGGCCCTCATCGCCTCCAACTGGGGCGGCGCAAAACACCCGGCCTGGTATCACAACCTGAAGGCCAACCCACAAGCCACGGTATCCATCGAGGGCGACACCTGGCAGGCCACCGCACGACGCGCCACGCCGCGCGAGCGAGACGAGATCTGGGCCAGAGGCGTTGAGCTCTATCCGGGCTGGGCGAAGTACGAAGCGCGGGCCGGAGACCGCCACATCGAGGTATTCGTCCTCACCCGGCAATGACCGGCGCCGGCATTCGGTAGCCGTCTGCCCGTTTCCCTCCTAAATACGTTGCGGCGCAGGCCCGTTTGCCCTGCTTGTCCCGTGACACTTTGCGTTTTCTCAGGATTCGCCAGCCATCTCACAGCAAGGGCGTCGAACCATGCAAAAGCATGAAGCGTCTATGTAATCAGCCAATCGCGTTGCACACCAACAAAGCACACGAAATGGTGGGTTCATGGGGCGCGCCCGACGGCGGAGCATCCGTGGCACTGATTCAGCAGAAGACTTTCTACGAAAGAGGATGACATGACGACCCAGCACCACGGGGCGATCACCAAAACCATCGTCGGCGCCGCCATCGTTCTCGGCGTCGGCGTTGGGGGCGCGGCAACCGCCCGGGCCGACGCGAATCCGGCCGGCACCGACCCGAATCCATTCGGCGCGCTCAGCTGTGGCTGCCAACAGACAGCGCCATCCGGGGGTCCCGCAATGGAGGCACAGCTAGAGCAGGGATTCTGGGCGGGGCTCACCGCCACCCCAGCCAACCGCAGCATTAGGTAAGTCCAGCCGCGCGGCCCCGACGGACGGTATACCGTCACTGGCCATGCCGACCCAGATCGTCGTCGCCGGGGCCGTCATCGCCGGCCCGACGCTCTTGGTGGCGCAACGCGTCCGGCCCCCCGAGCTCGCCGGCCGTTGGGAGCTGCCCGGCGGCAAGGTGGCGCCCGGCGAGACCGAGCGCGACGCGCTGGCCCGCGAATTGGCCGAGGAGCTGGGTCTCGACATCGGCGATTTCGCGGTGGGCGACCGCCTCGGCGACGACATTGCGCTGGACGGCAGGACGACGCTGCGGGCGTATCGCGTGCGGCTGCTCGACGGGGAACCGCACCCGCATGACCATCGGGCGCTGCGTTGGGTAACGGCAGAGGAACTGCATGACGTCGATTGGGTGCCGGCCGACCGGGCCTGGTTGGCGGACCTGATTCGAGCGCTCCGAGCGAGCTCCTGACGAGCCCACAGTTTCTCCGCAGGGAACGTACAGCGCTATTGCAGCAGACACGCGTGAAACTGGAAGCTAACAAGCTCAAATAGACCCTAACCTCGATTTGCATGCCGGTAGCGATCCCGATGGTTTTCCCGACGGCGTGGGCGCTGTTTCCACGCCGTGATCCGGCGTACGCGAAGACAGAAACCCCACGTCGATGGCAGTAATTTTTACGCACAGGTCCCGCGTGGTCGATGTGGTAGGACGGTCATCCGGGACCTACGCTGAGGGCCTATTGCCGCCCGGCGTGCGGGTCGCCGGCGCCGTCGGACACGTCATCGCCGAGTGTGCGGATCGCACGGGCGGACTACCGCATTCGAACCCGGCAGCGAGGCGCGCCGTTGTTTTGAGTAGGGGGTTTACCGTTTGACTGTCACACCTCACGTTGGTGGACCGCTCGAGGAGTTGTTGGAGCGCAGTGGGCGTTTCTTCACGCCCGGGGAGTTCTCCGCCGATCTGCGTACCGTCACGCGCGAGGGCGGCCGCGAAGGTGATGTGTTCTACCGCGACCGGTGGAGCCACGACAAGGTGGTCCGCTCCACGCACGGGGTCAACTGCACCGGATCGTGCTCGTGGAAGATCTACGTCAAGGACGGGATCATCACGTGGGAAACCCAGCAGACCGACTACCCATCGGTGGGCCCGGACCGCCCCGAATACGAGCCGCGTGGCTGCCCCCGGGGCGCGTCGTTCTCCTGGTACAGCTATTCGCCCACGCGGGTGCGTTATCCGTATGCGCGGGGTGCGCTGGTCGAGATGTTCCGTGAGGCCAAGGCGCGGCTCGGTGACCCCGTGCTCGCGTGGGCGGATATCCAGGCCGATCCGGAGCGCCGTCGCCGCTACCAACAAGCGCGCGGCAAGGGTGGGCTGGTCCGGGTGACCTGGGCCGAGGCGACCGAGCTGATCGCCGCCGCCCACGTGCACACCATCAAGACGTACGGCCCGGACCGGGTCGCCGGCTTCACGCCGATTCCGGCCATGTCGATGGTCAGCCATGCGGCGGGTTCGCGATTCGTTTCGCTGCTGGGCGGGGTGATGACCTCGTTCTACGACTGGTACGCCGACCTGCCGGTGGCCTCGCCGCAGGTGTTCGGAGACCAGACCGATGTGCCCGAGTCCGGGGATTGGTGGGACGCGTCGTATTTGATGATGTGGGGCTCCAATGTCCCAATCACCCGAACCCCCGACGCGCACTGGATGGCCGAGGCTCGCTATCGGGGCACCAAAGTCGTTGTGGTGAGCCCGGATTACGCCGACAACACCAAGTTCGCCGACGAGTGGATGCGCTGTGCCGCGGGCACCGACGCCGCGCTGGCGATGGCGATGGGTCACGTGATTCTCTCGGAATGCTATGTGCGCAAGCAGGTTCCGTTCTTCGCAGACTACGTTCGCCGCTACACCGACCTGCCATTCCTGATCAAGCTGGAGAAGCGAGGCGACTCGCTGGTGCCCGGGAAGTTCTTGACCGCGGCCGACATCGGCGAGGAAGTCGAGAACGCGGCGTTCAAGCCCGCCCTGGTCGACGAGGTCACCGACCGGGTCGTCGTGCCGCACGGTTCCCTGGGCTTCCGGTTCGGTGAGGACGGCGTCGGGAAATGGAACCTCGACCTGGGCCCGGTCGTCCCGGCGCTGAGCGTTGCGGGCACGCCGGAAGTCCGACTGGTCGAGCTGCCCAGCTTCGACACCATCGACGGCCACGGCGAGACGGTGCGTCGCGGCGTGCCAGTGCGCCGGGTCGGCGAGCACCTGGTGTGCACCGTGTTCGACCTGATGCTGGCCCATTACGCGGTGCAGCGCGACGGTCTTCCGGGCGAATGGCCGACCGGTTACGACGATCCCAGTCAGCAGAACACCCCGGCCTGGCAGGAACCCATCACCGGGGTGCCCGCCGCGCAGGCGATCAGGGTGGCCAAGGAATTCGCCCGCAACGCAGAGGAATCCGGCGGGCGATCCATGGTGATCATGGGCGGTGGCATCTGCCACTGGTTCCACAGCGACGTGATGTACCGGTCGGTGCTCGCGCTGCTGATGTTGACCGGTTCGATGGGCCGCAACGGCGGCGGCTGGGCGCACTACGTCGGCCAGGAGAAGGTGCGCCCCTTGACGGGCTGGCAGACGATGGCGAATGCCACCGACTGGTCGCGGCCCCCGCGCCAGGTGCCCGGCGCCTCGTACTGGTATGCGCACACCGATCAATGGCGCTACGACACGTACGGGGCGGACAAGCTGTCCAGCCCGTTGGGCCGCGGCAAGTTCGACGACCAGCACACGATCGACGTGCTGGCCTCGGCGACGGCGATGGGCTGGAGCCCGTTCTATCCACAGTTCGACCGCTCCAGCCTCGACGTCGCCGACGAGGCGGAAGCCGCCGGGCGCGACGTCACGGACTACGTCGCCGAACAGCTCGCCCAGCGCAAGCTGAAGCTATCGATCACCGACCCCGACGATCCCGTCAACTGGCCGCGAGTGCTGTCGGTCTGGCGGTCGAACCTGATCGGCTCGTCGGGCAAGGGCGGCGAGTACTTCCTGAAACATCTGCTGGGCACGGACTCCAACGTGCAATGCGAGGCCCCCGCCGACGGCGCGCGGCCCGTCGATGTGGCCGCTCACAGGGAAATTCCCGAGGGCAAGCTGGATTTGATGATGTCGATCGACTTCCGGATGACGTCGACGACACTGGTTTCGGACGTGGTGTTGCCCGCGGCGACGTGGTACGAGAAGAACGACCTGTCCAGCACCGACATGCACCCCTACGTGCACGCGTTTTCGCCCGCGATCGACCCGCCATGGGAAACGCGTTCGGACTTCGACGCGTTCGCCGCCATTGCCCGTGCCTTCAGCGCCATGGCCCGGCAGCATCTGGGCACGCGCAACGACGTCGTGCTGACCGCGCTGCAGCACGACACGCCGGATGCGATGGCGTATCCGGATGGCACCGAACGCAATTGGCTGCATGCGAACGAGGTGCCGGTGCCGGGCAGGACGATGGGCAAGCTCACTGTGGTGGAGCGCGACTACGCCGCGATCTACGACAAGTGGGTGACCCTGGGACCGCTCGTCGACCAGTTCGGCATGACCGTCAAGGGCTACACCGTCCATCCCTTCCGTGAGATCGGCGAGCTGGCCGCGAAGTTCGGCGTGATGAATTCCGGTGCGGCAGCCGGCCGTCCGGCGATCACCACCGCCGAGCGGATGGCCGACGTCATCCTCGCCCTGTCCGGGACGTGCAACGGGCGCCTGGCCGTCGAGGGCTTTCTCGAGCTGGAGAAGCGCACCGGGCAGCGGCTGGCGCACCTGGCCGAGGGCAGTGAGGAACGGCGGATCACCTACGCCGACACCCAGGCTCGCCCTGTCCCGGTGATCACCAGCCCGGAGTGGTCCGGTAGCGAGACCGGCGGCCGCCGCTACGCGCCGTTCACGATCAACATCGAGCACCTCAAGCCGTTCCACACGCTCACCGGACGGATGCACTTCTATCTCGCCCACGACTGGGTGGAAGAGCTCGGTGAACACCTGCCCGTGTACCGACCGCCGCTGGACATGGCGCGGCTGTTCAACCAGCCTGAGCTCGGATACGACGGGATCGGGCTCACCGTGCGCTATTTGACGCCCCACTCGAAGTGGTCGTTCCATTCGACGTACCAGGACAACCTGTACATGCTGTCGCTGTCTCGCGGCGGCCCGACGATGTGGATGAGTCCGGGTGATGCGGCGAAAATCAAAGTGCGCGACAACGATTGGGTAGAGGCAAGCAACGCCAACGGTATCTACGTGTGCCGGGCCATCGTCAGCCACCGCATGCCCGACGGCGTAGTGTTCGTCTACCACGTGCAGGAACGCACGGTGGACACGCCGCGCACCGAGACCAACAACAAGCGCGGCGGCAACCACAACGCGCTGACCCGGGTGCGGATCAAGCCCAGCCACCTGGCCGGCGGCTACGGCCAGCACGCGTTCGCCTTCAACTACCTCGGCCCCACCGGCAACCAGCGCGACGAGGTGACCGTGGTGCGCCGTCGCAGCCAGGCGGTGACCTACTAGTGAAGGTCATGGCGCAGATGGCGATGGTGATGAACCTCGACAAATGCATCGGCTGCCACACCTGCTCGGTGACTTGCAAGCAGGCCTGGACCAACCGCGCGGGCACCGAGTACGTGTGGTTCAACAACGTCGAAACCCGTCCGGGAGTGGGCTATCCGCGCACCTACGAGGACCAGGATCGCTGGCGCGGCGGCTGGATTCGCGACAAGAGGGGCCGGTTGCGACTGCGCGACGGCGGCCGCATCAACAAGCTGCTGCGCATCTTCGCCAATCCCAAGCTGCCCACCATCGACGACTACTACGAGCCCTGGACCTACGACTACGAGAACCTGACCCGGGCCCCGGCCGGGGACACCTTCCCGACGGCCGCGCCGCGCAGCCAGATCACCGGCGAACCAATCAAGGTGTCGTGGGGATCGAACTGGGACGACAACCTCGCCGGCTCGCCGGAGATCGTGCCCAACGACCCGGTTCTGAAGAAGGTCAGCCAAGAGGTCAAGCTCAAGCTCGAAGAGACCTTCATGTTCTACCTGCCGCGGATCTGCGAACACTGCCTCAACCCGTCGTGCGTGGCCTCCTGCCCGTCGGGCGCGATGTACAAGCGCAGCGAGGACGGCATCGTTCTGGTCGACCAGGATCGCTGCCGGGGCTGGCGGATGTGCGTGTCCGGATGTCCTTACAAGAAGGTGTATTTCAACCACAAGACCGGCAAGGCCGAGAAGTGCACACTGTGCTATCCGCGCATCGAGGTCGGCCTGCCCACGGTGTGTTCGGAAACCTGCGTGGGCCGCCTGCGCTATCTCGGGCTGGTGCTCTATGACGTGGACCGCGTGCTGGAGGCGGCGTCGGTGGAAAACGACACGGACCTCTACGAGGCACAGCGCCGGATCCTGTTGGACCCCAACGATCCCGAGGTGATCGCCGCGGCGCGGGCCGAGGGCATCGCAGACGAGTGGATCGAAGCCGCGCAGCGGTCACCGGTGTACGCGCTGATCAACACCTACCGGGTGGCGCTTCCCCTGCACCCGGAATACCGGACCATGCCGATGGTTTGGTACATCCCGCCGCTGTCACCGGTGGTCGACGCGGTCAGCCACGACGGCCACGACGGCGAGGACCTGGGCAACCTGTTCGGTGCCCTCGAAGCGCTGCGCATCCCCATCCAGTACCTGGCCGAGCTATTCACCGCGGGCGACACCGAGGTGGTGGCCGGGGTGCTGAAGCGGCTGGCCGCGATGCGGTCGTATATGCGCGACATCAACCTCGGCCGCGAGACGCAACCGCACATCCCGCATGCCGTCGGGATGACCGAAGAACAGATCTACAACATGTACCGGCTGCTTGCGGTCGCCAAATACGAAGAGCGCTACGTGATTCCGACGTCATACGTGGCCGACGTGCCCGCCGCCGCGATGGCCGACGAGATGGGGTGCTCGTTGTCTTTCGAGGGTGGACCGGGCATGTACGAATCCGGCCCGTTCGGGGAGGGCAGCGGCGCGCCCGTCCCGATCGCCGTGGAAACCTTCCACGCCCTGCAACAGCGTCAGACGGGTGCGGCCGCCGGGGCCGGTAGCACGGGGGGCGGCGGCCGCTCCAGGATCAACCTGCTCAACTGGGACGGCAACGGCGTGCCCGCGGGCCTGTTCCCGGACTCCGACAAAGGCCCGGGGTAGCGATGAGGTTGTTGCCCAAGATTTCCGACCGCGGGTCCTCCCGGGCGATGCAGGACCGACTGGTGTGGCAGGCGGCCTCGCTGCTGCTGGCCTACCCCGACGACGGACAGGCGCAACGGCTCGACACCGTGGGCGAGCTGCGGGACCACATCACCGGGCCCGCCGCAACGATGCTCGAACGGACGCTTCTCGCGCTGCGCGCCCGCGACCCGATGACCGCCGCGGCGGATTATGTCGAGACGTTCGACTTGCGCCGTCGCGCCACGATGTACCTGACCTACTGGACCGCCGGCGATACCCGTAACCGCGGCCGGGAGATGCTGGTGTTCGCCAGCGCTTACCGGGACGCGGGTGTCGAGCCGCCGCGCAAGGAGGCCCCGGATCACCTGCCCGTTGTATTGGAATTCGCCGCGACCGTCGATCCCGAGGCCGGTCGGCGGCTGCTCACCGAGCACCGGGTCCCCATCGACGTACTGCACGGGGCGCTGGCGCAAGCCGAGTCGCCGTACCGCCACGCCGTGGCGGCGGTTTGCGAAACACTGCCGGGCGCAACCGATCAGGAGGCGCGCCGAGCGGAACGGCTGGCTCGCCATCTTTTAGAGGCCGGACCTCCCACGGAAGCCGTTGGGCTGCAACCGTTTACCCTGACGGTCCCGCCGAAGCGCACCGAAAGAGGGTGACCGTGGTTCACATGAAATTGGTCGAGATCTTCTGGGACGATGTGCCTTACGTCGCGCTGTCGGTGGCGGCGGTCGGCACCTGGTGGCGGTATCGCTACGACAAGTTCGGGTGGACCACACGTTCGTCGCAGCTTTACGAGTCGAAGTTGTTGTCGATCGGCAGCCCGCTGTTCCATTTCGGCAGCCTGCTGGTCATCATGGGCCACGTCATGGGGCTGTTCATTCCGGAATCGTGGACCCGCGCGATCGGGATCAGTGATCACATCTATCACCTGCAGGCGTTGCTGCTCGGTGTGCCCGCCGGCTTTGCCACCCTGATCGGCATCGGGTTGCTGATCTACCGGCGGCGCAGGCACGGGGCGGTGTTCTTGGCCACCACCCGCAACGACAAGCTGATGTATCTGGTGCTGGTGTGCGCGCTGGTGGCGGGGCTGTGCTGCACCCTGGCCGGTGCCACGCACTTCGGCGAGCTGCACGACTACCGGCAGAAGGTGTCGGTCTGGTTCCGGTCGATCTGGATCCTCGATCCGCGCGGGGATCTGATGGCGCACGCGGCGTTCTACTACCAAATTCACGTGTTCATCGCGCTGGCGCTGTTTGCCCTGTGGCCGTTCACCCGCCTGGTGCACGCGTTCAGTGCGCCGGTCGCCTACCTGTTCCGCCCCTACATCGTGTACCGCACCCGGGAAGTGGCCGACAAAGAACTGATCAGCGCGGCACCGCGCCGCCGCGGCTGGTAACCGCCCATCCTGGGCTTGGGGTGTGCGGCTACGGCGACGCCACCGCACACTCACCGCCGTCACCGCACACTCGACGCCACAGGGCGGTCCGGCATCCGCCAGTTCGCTATCTGAGGTCCCCGCTGCCAGAATCACCGACGTGCCATTTCGCAATGTCGCCATCGTCGCCCACGTGGACCACGGCAAAACCACGCTGGTCGACGCGATGCTGCGGCAGTCCGGCGCGTTGCACGAACGGGGCGAAGTGCAGGAACGCGTGATGGACACCGGCGACCTGGAACGGGAAAAGGGCATCACCATCCTGGCCAAGAACACCGCCGTGCACCGCCACGACCCGGATGGGACCGTCACGGTGATCAACGTGATCGACACCCCGGGCCACGCCGATTTCGGCGGTGAGGTGGAGCGCGGACTGTCCATGGTGGACGGGGTGCTGTTGCTGGTCGACGCGTCCGAGGGCCCGCTGCCGCAAACCCGGTTCGTACTGCGCAAGGCGCTAGCCGCCCACCTCCCGGTGATTCTCGTGGTGAACAAGACGGACCGGCCCGATGCGCGCATCGACGAGGTCGTCGAGGCCAGCCACGACCTGTTGCTCGATGTCGCCTCGGATCTCGACGACGAGGCCGCCGCGGCCGCCGAGCACGCCCTGGGTTTGCCGACGCTGTATGCGTCCGGGCGCGCCGGGGTGGCCAGCACCACGCAGCCACCCGACGGCCAGGTTCCCGACGGGTCGAACCTGGACCCGCTGTTCGAGGTCCTGGAAAAGTACGTGCCGGAGCCCAAGGGCGACCCGGACGCGCCGCTGCAAGCCCTGGTGACCAACCTCGACGCGTCGAGCTTCCTGGGCCGGCTGGCGCTGATCCGCATCTACAACGGGCGCATCCGCAAGGGCCAGCAGGTCGCGTGGATCCGCGAAGTGGACGGCCAGGAGACCACGGCAACCGCGAAGATCACCGAGCTGCTGGCCACCGAGGGCGTCGAACGCCGCCCGACCGACGAGGCCATCGCGGGCGATATTGTCGCCGTCGCCGGCCTGCCGGAGATCATGATCGGCGACACGCTCGCCGACTTAACGAATCCCGTTGCACTGCCGCGGATTACGGTCGACGAGCCGGCGATCTCGGTGACCATCGGAACCAACACCTCGCCGCTGGCCGGCAAGGTCTCCGGGCACAAACTGACCGCGCGCATGGTGCGTAACCGGCTGGACGCCGAATTGGTGGGCAACGTGTCGATCCGCGTGGTCGACATCGGCGTGCCCGACGCGTGGGAGGTGCAGGGGCGCGGCGAGCTGGCCCTGGCCGTGCTGGTCGAACAGATGCGCCGCGAGGGCTTCGAACTGACGGTGGGCAAGCCCCAGGTGGTCACCAAGACCATCGACAGCAAGCTGCACGAGCCGTTCGAGGCCATGACCGTCGACTGCCCGGAGGAATACGTCGGGGCGGTCACGCAGCTGATGGCCGCGCGCAAGGGCCGCATGGTGGAGATGGCCAACCACACCACCGGCTGGGTCCGCATGGATTTCGTCGTTCCCAGCCGCGGCCTGATCGGCTGGCGCACCGACTTCCTGACCGAGACCCGCGGCACCGGCGTCGGCCATGCGGTGTTCGACGGGTACCGGCCGTGGGCGGGGGAGATCCGGGCCCGGCACACGGGGTCGCTGGTGTCCGATCGTTCCGGCACCATCACGCCGTTCGCGCTATTGCAGCTGGCCGATCGCGGGCAGTTCTTCGTCGAACCCGGGCAGGACACCTACGAAGGCATGGTCGTCGGAATCAACCCGCGCCCAGAGGATCTCGACATCAACGTCACCCGCGAGAAGAAGCTCACCAACATGCGGTCGTCGACCGCCGACGTCATCGAGACGTTGGCCAAGCCGCTTGAGCTCGATCTCGAGCGGGCCATGGAATTCTGCGCACCCGACGAATGCGTCGAGGTGACTCCCGAGGTGGTGCGAGTGCGAAAGGTCGAGCTGGACGCCACCTCCCGGGCCCGCGGCCGGGCGCGGGCGAAGGCCAGGGGTTAGGCCGGTCGTGGTCGGGCGCGTTGCTGGGCGGGTGCTCGATACCCTGATGGGCGTGCCGAGACGCCCCCGCCGTTTCTTCGCGAAGCTCGGCTTCTCGATGGTCGCCGTGGTCTCGCTGGCCGGGTTGGCGCTGGCGGCGTGCACGGTCAGCCCGCCGCCGGCGCCGCAAAGCACTGATACGCCGCACAACTCGGCACCGCCGCCGCAGCGGCCCACCCAGATCATCATGGGAATCGACTCGATCGGTGCCGGGTTCAACCCGCATCTGCTGTCCGATCTGTCCCCGGTGAACGCGGCGATCAGCTCGCTGGTGCTGCCCAGCGCATTTCGGCCGGTGCCCGATCCCGGGACGCCGACGGGTTCGCGCTGGGAGATGGATCCCACGCTGTTGGTCTCGGCGGAGGTGACCAGCCAGAACCCGTTCACGGTGACCTACAAGATCCGGCCCGAGGCGCAATGGACCGACAACGCCCCGATCGCCGCCGACGACTTCTGGTACCTCTGGCATCAGATGGTCAGTCAGCCCGGCGTCGTCGATCCCGCCGGCTACGACCTCATCACCGGCGTGCAGTCGCTCGAGGGCGGCAAGCAGGCGGTGGTGACCTTCGCGCAGCCCTACCCGGCGTGGAAGGAGCTGTTCAGCGACATCCTGCCGGCGCACATCGTCAAGGATGTGCCGGGCGGTTTCGCGGCCGGGCTGGCGCGGGCGCTGCCGGTCACCGGCGGGCAGTTCCGCGTCGAGAACATCGATCCGCAGCGCGACGAAATCCTGATCGCCCGCAACGACCGCTACTGGGGGCCGCCGGCCAAGCCGGCGCTGATCCTGTTCCGCCGCGCCGGGGCGCCGGCGGCGCTGGCCGACTCGGTGCGCAACGGCGATACTCAGGTGGCCCAGGTGCACGGCGGGTCCGCGGCCTTCGCGCAGTTGTCCGCCATCCCCGATGTGCGGACGGCGCGGATCGTCACACCGCGGGTCATGCAGCTCACGCTGCGCGCCAACGAGCCCAAGCTGTCCGACACCCAGGTCCGCAAGGCGATCTTGGGGCTGCTCGACGTCGACCTGCTCGCCGCGGTCGGCGCAGGCAGTGACAACACCGTCACGCTGGCGCAGGCCCAGATCCGTTCGCCCAGCGATCCGGGCTACGAGCCGACCGCGCCTCCCGCGATGACGACGCCGGCGGCGCTGGCGTTGCTAACGGCGTCGGGATACCAAATCGAGAGCAGCACCTCGGCGTCGCCGGTACCGCCGCCGCCCAGCGCGACGCCGCCGGTGAGCACCGGGCCACCGGAAGTCATTCGGGGGCGGATCAGTAAGGACGGCCAGCAGCTGTCGCTCGTCATCGGGGTGGCCGCGAACGACCCGACCGCGGTCGCGGTGGCCAACACCGCCGCCGACCAGCTGCGCAACGTCGGGATCGCCGCGACGGTGCTGGCGCTGGACCCGGTGACGCTTTATCGCGACGCGCTGAACAACCACCAGGTCGACGCGATCGTCGGATGGCACCAAGCGGGCGGAAACCTGGCGACCCTGCTGGCCTCGCGCTATGGCTGCCCCGCGCTGCAGTCGACGACGGTGCCTACCGCCAACACGCCGACCAATGCCGCCTCCACCGGTCCCTCCGGCCCTGCCGGGCCCACGCCGCCCACGGGGCCGAGCCCCACCGCCACGACGCCGACGTCGACCCCACCCAGTCGCGCACCCGATCCCGGCGCGCTGGTGCAGGCGCCGTCGAACCTGACCGGGATCTGCGATCGCAGCATCCAGTCGAACATCGACGCCGCCCTCAACGGCACCAAGAGCATCAACGACGTGATCACCGCGGTCGAACCGCGGCTGTGGAACATGTCGACCGTGTTGCCGATCCTGCAGGACACGACGATCGTCGCGGCCGGACCGAGCGTGCGGAACGTCAGCCTGTCGGGCGCGGTACCGGTCGGCATCGTCGGCGACGCCGGCCAATGGATCAAAACCGGGCCGTGACGGCCCTCTAGTCGACGGCTGCCGCCGGTGCCCGCGCCGGGATCACGGTGTCGACGATGAGTGCCAGCTCCCGCCGATTCGGCGGTTCCCCGGTGAGCAGGAAGTGTTGGTTGATCAACGCCGGTCCGATCCGCGCGGTCAGCGGGGTGATCGTGGCCGGGTCGATGTCGCCGGAGTCGACGGCGGCTTGCAGGATCGATTCGATGATTTTCAGTCGCGGGCTCACCACGGCATCGGCGAAGATCGCCCGCATCTCGGGTTCGTGGAGCAGCTGCTGGACGACATAAAGGCCCGGAAAGTCGGTCTTGCCGGCCAGCATGTCGCGGTGAGAGGTGAACATCGCCAGCAGGTTGTCTCTGGCCGGGCGGCCCGATCGCGGCTCGGGGACCGGCGGCAACGCGAAAACCAGCGCGGCGTGTACCAGCTCGCACTTGGTTGCCCAGCGACGGTACAGCGCCGCTTTGCCGGTGTGGGCGCGCGCCGCTATCCCTTCCATCGTCAGGCCGCCGTATCCGACTTCGGTCAGTTCGGCCAACGTGGCCTCGTAGAGGGCACGTTCCAGGACTTCGCCCCGACGGCGGCTGCGGCTGCCGTTGCGGGCTGGTGTGAGCTGGGCCATTCCTCGATAGTAGCCGTCGGCGTTCCTATTCATCGCGCGGCGGGTAGGGTGCGTCCATGCCTGAGACCCCGCGGCTGCTTTTCGTCCACGCGCATCCCGACGACGAGAGCCTCAGCAACGGGGCCACCATCGCCCACTACACCGCCCGCGGCGCACAGGTAAGCGTCGTCACCTGCACGCTCGGCGAGGAGGGCGAGGTCATCGGCGACCGCTGGGCCCGGCTCGCCGTCGACCACGCGGACCAACTCGGCGGGTACCGAATCGGTGAGCTAACCGCCGCGCTGCGCGAGCTCGGCGTCGGCGAGCCGGTCTATCTCGGCGGTGCGGGCCGCTGGCGCGACTCCGGGATGGCCGGCACGGCAAAGCGGCGACGGCAGCGGTTCATCGACGCCGACGAGCGCGAAGCGGTCGGGGCGCTGGTCGCGATCATTCGCGCGCAGCGCCCCCACGTCGTGGTGACATACGACCCCAACGGCGGCTACGGGCATCCCGACCACATCCGCACCCACATGGTCACCGCGGCCGCCGTCGCATCTGCCGGCCCCAAGGCCGGGACCGGCGACTACCCCGGCGAGCCATGGACGGTCCCGAAGTTCTACTGGGCGGTCATCGCGGCGAGCGCATTCGTGGCGGGATGGCGCGCCCTGCAGCCCGATGATCTGCTGCCGGGGTGGACGATCCCGCCCGCGGAAGAGTTCGACTTCGGATATGCGGATTCCGACATCGACGCCGTGGTGGAAGCCGGCCCGGACGCCCTCGCGGCCAAGTCGGCCGCGCTCGCCGCGCACGCCACCCAGGTGGTCGTCGGCCCGACCGGCCGGGTGTGCGCCCTGTCGAACAACATGGCGCTGCCGATACTGGCGCACGAGCATTACGTGCTCGCCGCGGGATCCGCGGGGGATCGCGATGAGCGCGGCTGGGAGACGGATCTGCTCGCGGGACTGGGTTTCAACGGATTCGGCACGCGGTAGGCTGCCAACCAGGCAGCCACGGAAGGAATTCGCATGGACCCCGACCTGGACCCTAACCTGCAGCACTGGCAGGACCGCCTGGACAGCCTGCAGTGGGTACTCGGCTCCATCCTCTCCAATATCGACAGCGTCCCGACCTGACCGAAACCAAGCCGCGCGCCGCGTCTGTTGAGGACAGCGGCACGACAGACCCCGCTATTCGCGTCGTTGTCCTGGCGCTGTTGGCTGTCGACGGGGTGTTGTCCGCGCTAGCCGGGGCCCTGCTGCTGCCGTTCTATATCGGCACGGTCCCCTTTCCCATCAGCGGTTTGATCAGTGGATTGGTCAACGCCGCCCTGGTCTGGGCCGCTGGGCGCTGGACGAGTTCGCCACGGGTGGCCGCGTTGCCGCTGTGGACCTGGCTGCTCACGGTGGCGGCGATCAGCATGGGCGGTCCCGCCGACGACATCATCCTGGGCGGCAAGGGGCTGATGGCATACGGGGCGTTGATCCTAATCGTGCTGGGCGTGGTGCCACCGGTATGGGTGCTGTGGCGCTACAGCGTGCACCGCTGAGGGTCGTCGAGATGGCCGGGAATGCGAGCGCGGGCCGGGCGGCGCCTGGCGCTACTGTTGCGCAAAGGGCACCCGCCATGGTTGCCAGGCTTCCAAAATGTTGGGACGCGCGGATGAAATTCGATCGTGGGGAAGTTACACAAACGTGCCACTGACACCGGTGCCTCCGGAGCCCACCGCTCTGCCTAGCCCCGTCATTCCGCCCAAGGCCAATCGGTCGGCGCTGCGGCGGGTGTTGCGGCGGGCCCGGGACGGGGTCGCGCTGAACATCGACGAGGCGGCCCTCGCGATGACCGCCCGCGGAGCGGACCTGGCCGACTTGTGCGCCAGCGCGGCGCGGGTGCGTGACGCGGGCCTGGAGTCGGCCGGTCGGCGTGGCCCGGGCGGCCGGTTGCCGATCACCTATTCGCGGAAGGTCTTCATCCCGGTCACTCACCTGTGCCGGGACAGCTGCCACTACTGCACGTTTGTCACGGTGCCCGGCAGGCTGCGTGCCCAGGGCGCCGGCATGTACATGGAGCCCGACGAGATCCTCGACGTTGCCCGCCGCGGGGCCGAACTCGGTTGCAAGGAAGCGCTATTCACACTGGGCGACCGGCCCGAGGAACGTTGGCCGGAGGCCCGCGACTGGCTCGGTGAGCGGGGCTACGACTCCACACTGTCCTACTTGCGGGCGATGGCGATCCGGGTGCTGGAGGAGACCGGGCTGCTGCCGCACCTGAATCCCGGGGTGATGAGCTGGTCGGAGATGTCGCGGCTGAAGCCGGTGGCGCCGTCGATGGGCATGATGCTCGAGACGACGTCGCGACGGCTGTTCGAGACGAAAGGGCTTGCGCACTACGGCAGCCCGGACAAAGACCCGGCGGTTCGGTTGCGCACGTTGACCGATGCGGGCCGGCTGTCCATCCCGTTCACCACCGGACTGCTGGTGGGGATCGGGGAGACGCTGCCCGAACGGGCCGACACCTTGCACGCGATTCGCAAGTCGCACAAGGAGTTCGGGCACGTCCAGGAAGTGATCGTGCAGAATTTCCGGGCCAAGGAACACACCGCGATGGCCGGCTTCCCCGACGCCGGGATCGAGGACTACCTGGCAACGGTGGCGGTCGCGCGATTGGTGTTGGGTCCCGGCATGCGCATCCAGGCGCCGCCCAATCTGGTGTCGCGCGAGGAGTGCCTGGCACTGGTGGCCGCCGGGGTCGACGACTGGGGCGGGGTGTCGCCGTTGACGCCCGACCACGTCAACCCGGAACGGCCCTGGCCCGCTTTGGACGAGCTGGCCGCCGTCACCGCCGAAGCCGGATACGAGTTGATGCAGCGGTTGACCGCGCAGCCGAAATACGTACAGGCGGGCGCCGCGTGGATCGACCCACGGGTGCGGGGACACGTTGTGGCACTGGCCGATCCGGCGACCGGTTTGGCCCGCGACGTCAACCCGGTCGGCATGCCCTGGCAGGAGCCCGACGACGTGGAGTCCTCCGGCCGGGTCGACCTCAATGCGGCGATCGACTCCGAGGGACGCAACACCGAGGCGCGCAGCGATCTCGATAGCGCCTTCGGCGATTGGGAATCGATCCGTGCACACGTGCACGAGCTCGCCGCGCACGCGCCCGAACGCATCGACACCGATGTCCTTGCGGCGTTGCGATCGGCCGAACGCGATCCCGCCGGCTGCACCGACGAGGAGTACCTGGCGTTGGCGACAGCCGACGGTGCCGCGCTGGAAGCGGTTGCCGCACTGGCCGATTCGCTACGTCGTGACGTGGTTGGTGACGACGTGACGTTCGTGGTGAATCGCAACATCAATTTCACCAACATCTGCTACACCGGCTGCCGATTCTGCGCGTTCGCGCAGCGCAAGGGTGACGCCGACGCGTACTCGTTGTCCACCGACGAGGTCGCCGACCGCGCCTGGGAGGCGCACGTCGAGGGCGCCACCGAGGTCTGCATGCAGGGCGGGATCGACCCCGAGCTGCCGGTCACCGGCTACGCCGACCTGGTCCGCGCCGTCAAGGCCCGCGTCCCGTCGATGCACGTGCACGCGTTCTCCCCGATGGAGATCGCCAACGGCGTGACCAAGAGCGGGTTGAGCGTCCGCGAGTGGCTGATCAGCCTGCGGGAGGCCGGGCTGGACACCATCCCCGGCACCGCCGCCGAGATCCTGGACGACGAGGTGCGCTGGGTGCTCACCAAGGGCAAGCTGCCGACGTCGATGTGGATCGAGATCGTGACCACCGCGCACGAGGTGGGCCTGCGGTCGTCGTCGACGATGATGTACGGGCACGTCGACAGTCCCCGGCACTGGGTCGGACACCTCAACGTGTTGCGCGAAATCCAGGACCGCACCGGCGGTTTCACCGAGTTCGTGCCGCTGCCGTTCGTGCACCAGAGTTCGCCGTTGTATCTCGCCGGCGCCGCCCGTCCCGGCCCCACCCATCGCGACAACCGGGCGGTACACGCGCTGGCGCGGATCATGTTGCACGGCCGCATTTCTCACATTCAGACCAGCTGGGTCAAGCTCGGTGTCGCGCGCACGCAGGTGATGCTCAACGGCGGCGCCAACGACCTGGGCGGCACGCTGATGGAGGAGACCATCTCGCGGATGGCCGGCTCGGAGCACGGGTCGGCGAAAACGGTGGCCGAACTGACCGCGATCGCCGAGGGCATCGGCCGCCCCGCCCGCCAGCGCACCACCACCTATTCGCCGCTCGCCGCGTAGGTGTCGGAGGCAGCGGGTATACCCGAGGCCGTGAAACGACAGATCGATACCGACCGATTTCCCGAATGGCAGCCCTTCGCGGACGCCGTGCAGCAGCGCCGCCCGGATACCGGGACCTGGTGTGAAGCCTGGACGGTACGCGACATCGTGGCCCATCAAGCCGGGAACGCTGAGGAGCTCGCCCGGGTGCTGGGCGCACACCTGGAAGGCGAACCCGTCGGCACCCGCAGTTTCGAAGAACGGGAAGGCCCCCTGCGGGCGCTCAACGATGCCGACCTGTGGGATGCCCTGCTCGATCGCATGGCCACCCTGAACGAGGTGGCTGTCGCCGCCGAGGGCGTTCCCGCCGACACCGATGTCGCCTGGACCGGACGCACCATGAAGGTGCCCTGGTTCGCCGAGCACATGCGCGAAGAACTCGTCCTGCACGGCTGGGACATCACCGGCGACTGCGACAAGAGCGTCGCCTTCCAGACCGCGCTAGCGGAGCCGTGGATGACGACGCACAGCGTCGTCGCGGTGGGACGCCCGCTGCTTGCCAAGGGCGCCAAGGAAATCGGCTCGGGTGAGCGAATCGAGGCCCGGCTGCGAGTTCCCGAGACCGAGGACGTCGTCCTCAGCGCGGACGCGGACCACACCACGGTCGGATTCGCCGACGCGGTGGGTCCGGCCACACTCGAAACCGATGCCGCAGCACGGGTTTTGCTCCTGTGGGGCCGCCGACCCGGCGACCCGTCCAGGATCTGCAGCCGCGTCGGCGCGGAAACCTTGGGTCGCGTGCGCCGACTACTCAGCGGCTACTGAACTACCTGAGCCGGTCGGCTCAGTAGTTGTTGCAGACGCCGGCGACGTTCTCGATGGTGCCCATGAACTGGGCGGCCTGCGGCATCGCCCGGATCTGCGCGGCCATCTGCTGGCGCTTCGGCGGCGGCGCGGCGAGGAACTGCCGCAAGTAGTTCTGCGCCACCGGCGATGAGTTCAATTGCGCGGCAGTTGCCGGATCGGTGGCGTTAAGCGCCGCCATCACCTGCCCGTAGTTGCAGGTCGTGTCGACGATCGGATCCGCGGACGCGACCCCGGTGGCAGCGCTCAGCGCCACTGCCACGCCGCCAACTGCGGCTGCCAACTTCCCCAACGACAGCGTCATCATTTATCGGACACCTTCCCCAGTTATGCACCGCTGTTGACGGCGACGACATCTCTGCCCAGCGGTTTGCCGTCCTCTGCGAGGCTACCAGGCGCCGTGGGCGTTCCCTTTCGCGTGACTATTCGTACGCCGCCGCCCGAATGTAACTATCAGCAGGTCATCGGCTTGGCGGCGTGCGTCGTCGCCGGTGAACGCTATACCAACTCACAGCTTTGACCCCGCGACTTGGGCACGGACCGCGGTCATGCTTTGCTATGGCGACTAGGTTTATAGAACGCCAGTCCTCCAGTGCGTGCCGGGTAGTTGACGTGTATGTGCAACGTCTAGTATCAGTAACCGAAAGCTTTGCATTTTGCGGGGCCTGGAGCACCGCGGCGAGGCAAACGGCAGCCCACACCGAGCAGTACATGGAGGAGACCTTGAGGAGACGTCCGTGACGTACACGATCGCCGAGCCTTGCGTCGACATCAAGGACAAGGCATGCATCGAGGAGTGCCCCGTCGATTGCATCTACGAGGGCGCTCGGATGCTCTACATCCACCCTGACGAGTGCGTCGACTGTGGGGCCTGTGAACCGGTCTGCCCTGTCGAAGCGATCTACTACGAAGACGACGTGCCCGAGCAATGGAGCCAGTACACGCAGATCAACGCAGACTTCTTCGTTGAGCTGGGCTCCCCGGGTGGCGCGGCCAAGGTCGGCATGACCGAGAACGACCCGCAGGTGGTCAAGGATCTGGCGCCGCAGGGCGAAGGCGACTGAGCGGGCCGGTGCCGCGTAAGCCCGGGATGGCCCGGCTTGTTTCGGCGTCCCTGCCGGAATTTCCCTGGGACACCTTGGCCGACGCCAAGGCGCTGGCCGGGGACCATCCCGACGGCATCGTCGACCTGTCGGTCGGCACGCCGGTCGACCCGGTCGCCACGGTGATCCGGGAGGCGCTGGCGGCCGCCCGCGCGGCGCCGGGGTACCCGGCAACGGCCGGCACCGCGCGGCTGCGGGAATCCGCGGTCGCCGCGCTTGACCGCCGCTTCGGCATTACCGGGCTGGGCGAGTCGGCGGTGCTGCCCGTGATCGGGACCAAAGAGCTCATCGCCTGGCTGCCAACACTGTTGGGTCTGGGCGCCGCCGACGTGGTCGTGGTGCCGGAGCTGGCCTACCCCACCTATGAGGTCGGCGCCCGCCTGGCCGGGGCGCAAGTGCTGCGTGCGGACTCGCTGACCCAACTCGGCCCGCAGTCACCGGCGTTGTTCTACCTCAATTCGCCGAGCAACCCGACCGGGCGCGTGCTCGGCCTCGACCACCTGCGCAAGGTGGTCGGATGGGCGCGCGAGCGGGGCGTTGTCGTGGCTTCCGACGAGTGTTACCTGGGCTTGGGCTGGGACGCCGAACCGCTATCGGTGCTGCACCCGTCGGTCTGCGACGGCGACCACACCGGGCTGCTGGCGGTGCATTCGCTCTCCAAGAGCTCGTCGCTGGCCGGCTATCGGGCGGGTTTCGTCGCGGGGGATCCGGGGCTCGTCGCCGAGCTCCTGGCGGTGCGCAAGCACGCCGGGATGATGGTGCCGACGCCGGTGCAGGCCGCGATGACGGCCGCGCTGGATGACGACGTCCACGACAAGCTGCAGCGTGAGCGATACGCCCGCCGGCGGGCCGCGCTGGCGCCGGCGCTGCGCTCGGCCGGTTTTGTTGTCGACTTTTCCGAAGGCGGCCTGTACCTGTGGGCCACCCGCGGCGAGCCCTGCCGGGACAGCGTCGCGTGGTTCGCGCAGCGCGGCATCCTCGTCGCACCCGGCGAGTTCTACGGCCCGGGCGGTGCGCGGCACGTGCGCGTCGCGCTGACCGCCACCGACGAGCGCATCGCGGCCGCGGTGGGCCGGCTCACCGCGCCGGCTGAGGCCTGATCGCCGCCCGGCCACGAATATGGCCGGTCCGCCTGCCGCGCGGCCGGGGCGGGCGGCAGAATGCATCGCAGGCGCTCCGACCTCGGGTAAGGATGTGGTTGTGACAACTTCGGCCGGCAAGCTGCGGATCCCGGTGTCAATAGGGGACCTGGCCAAGCGTGTCTTTCTGGGCAAGCCGCTGATCACCGAGGAGTTGGCATCCGAGAAGCTATCGAATCCGGTTGCGCTGGGGGCGCTTTCGCCCGACGCGATCTCGTCGACCGCTTACGGGCCCGAGCAGATCCTGATCGAACTGCTGCCGCGTGCAGGGCTGGCGGCGTTTGTGTTGTTGCTTCCCATCACCGGCGTCATCTTGCTGATTCTGGTGTTGGTTGCCGCGTCGTATCGGCAGGTCGTCATGGCCTATACCCGAGCCGGTGGTTCCTACATCGTGGCGCGGGAGAACTTCGGGCCGCGGGTGGCGCAGGTCGCCGCCGCGGCTCTGTTGATCGACTATGTGGTCACCGTGGCGGTGCAATCCGCAGCCGGGACGGTGGCGGTGGTATCGGCGATCCCCGTCTTGGGTCCGCACAGCCTGCAAATCACGGTCGCGGTCGTGCTGGTCATCTGCTACCTGAACCTGCGCGGACTGAGGGAGGCGGGCTGGCAGTTCGCATTCGCGACCTACTTCTTCGTCGTCATGATCGGCCTGATGATCGTGGTCGGCATCCTTCGCGTGACATTCGGCGATCTACCGGTGTACGACCCCGCGCACCTGCCGGGCACGGTGCCAGTCCAGCAGGGTGGCGGATTGGTGATGGGCGCGACGGTTCTGACGTTGCTGCGCTCGTTCGCCAATGGAGGCTCGTCGCTGACGGGGGTCGAGGCAATCTCGAACACCGTCGATGTGTTTCGAAAGCCGCAGGGCCGCAACGCGCGTCGAGTGCTCACCGCGATGGCTACTATTCTCGGCTTCTTACTGGCCGGTGTCGCCTATCTCGCCTACGTCACGCATGCCACACCGTATGTCACCGAGTATCCGTCGGTCCTGTCGCAAATCGGCCGCGCGGTCTTCGGTCACGGTGTAATCGGTGACATCCTCTATATCCTCGTTCAGACATCCACCGCTGCCATCCTTTTCACGGGCGCAAACACCAGTTTCAACGGATTCCCTGCGCTGGCCAGCTTCGTCGCAGAAGATCGATTCCTGCCGCGCCAGCTGACGAAACGCGGCCACCGCCTGGTGTTTTCGAACGGAATCATCGCGTTGACGGCGCTCTCGGTAGCCTTGCTGATTATCACCGGGGGGTCGGTCAACGCGTTGGTCCCGTTCTACGCGATCGGCGTGTTCACCGGGTTCTCGATGGCCGGTTACGGAATGACCAAACATCATCTGACGCACCGGGAATCGGGTTGGCGACGGCGGCTGGCGATCAACCTATCCGCGGCGATCCTGTCGACCATCGTGGTCGGCATCTTCGCGGTCGCCAAGTTCACCGAGGGCGCGTGGTTGGTCGTCGTCGTCTTCCCGCTACTGGTGTTCGTGCTGATGCGACTCAACCGCGAATATCGTGCCGAGGCGGCCATTCTCGAGATGTTCCGTACCGACCGCCCGGAGTTGGTGAAGTACGCGCGGCACAAAGTTTTCGTGTTTGTGAACTCGGTCGACCTCGCGGTCATCGAAGCGCTGCGCTACGGCCGGGGGCTGCGCGCCGACGAGCTTGTCGCCGTGCACTTCATGGTCGATGAAGCCCACGCGCAGCTGATCCGAAAGCGTTGGGATCACTTCGAACTCGACACGCCACTGCGGGTGGTGGACTGCCCGGACCGGCGGATCACCCGTGCCGCGCAGATGCTGGTCGCCAAGGCGCGCGATGAGCAGCGGAACACCAATGTGACGGTGTTGCTGCCACGTCGCACGTATGCGCCGCTGCTGGGTCGGCTGCTGCACGACCGCACCGCTGACAAGGTCTCCCGCGCGGTCAGCCTGATCCCGGATGCCGCGGCGACGATCGTGCCATACGACGTGGAGTCGCGAATCCAGCAGGCATACCCCGACAACTTCGAGCAACGGATCGCGCGCGAGCTCGAGAAGGTGGAGGCCTGGGTTAACGAGGACGAAGAGGAGAACGTCGAAGCGTATGAACACCCCGACCCTGGGCCGTCGGTGATTACGGTGGCGGGACTGATCCCCGGCCAGCGCGCCACCTTCGAAGGACGGGTGAACCAGGTCGAGGACGTCAATGAAGGTAGGCGGACCCGGCGGCAGGTCGTCATCGGTGATAACACCGGCGAGATCAGCGTGACGTTCCGTCCAGGACATGGGGGCGCAGACATCCAGCCCGGGCAGTTGTTGCGGATTACCGGCAAGCCCAAGCAGACCGGCAACCGGCCCATGTCGTTGGTCGACCCGACATATCAGGTGATCGAGGACCCGGCGAAGGCCGGCAGGCCGGGCGATTCGGGGGAGTCCGGGGAACAGAAAGGACAGGCGTGAAGCGACTGGCAGCAGTGGTGGTCTCCGTGTTGGGCTTTGCGTTCACCGCCAATGGCTACCGGCCGCTGACCAAGCGGCCGTACGGCGCCATGTATGCGTTCGGCTACGGGGTGTTCGCGTCGGAACTTCCGATGCAATCGCTCGGCGTGCAGTTCGCCGCGCTGGCGTCAGTCTCGCGCGGACTGCCGCCGCGGGTACGCCGATTCAGCTGGCTGCTGTCGGCGCTGTCCTGGCTCGGGCTCCTGGGCCTGCGCCACGTCGGGCGCAATGCCAACGAGCCACTGACCGCCGCGCTCGATGCCGGCCTGGGCCCCGACCGTCGCACCGAGTCGGGCGATCTGTGGCGGCGGCCCGCGCCCGGCGGTGCGACCGCGAAGAAACCCGGTGTGGCCCGAATGTTGCGGATCTACCGCGACTACGCGCACGACGGCGACATCAGCTACGGGGAGTACGGCTCGCGCAATCATCTCGACATCTGGCGACGGCCCGACCTCGACCGCGACGGTCACGCCCCGGTCCTGCTGCAGGTCCCCGGCGGCGCCTGGGTGACCGGAAACAAACGGGGACAAGCACATCCGCTGATGAGCCATCTGGCCGAGCTCGGCTGGATCTGTGTCGCGATCAACTACCGGCTTAGCCCGCGCTCCACCTGGCCCGACCAGATCGTCGACGTCAAGCGTGCGATCGCGTGGACGAAAGAGCACATCGCCGCCTACGGCGGTGATCCGGAGTGGATCGCGATCACCGGTGGCTCGGCCGGCGGGCACCTGTCGTCGCTGGCCGCGCTGACGCCGAATGATCCGCGGTTCCAGCCGGGTTTCGAGGAGGCCGACACCCGGGTGCATGCGGCGGTGCCGTTCTACGGGGTCTACGACTTCACCCGAACCGACGACTCCATGCATCCGCTGATGGTGCCGATGGTGGCGAAGCAGGTATTCAAGCTGAGCCGGACGGAGATCGCCGAGCCCTTTCGCGTCGCCTCGCCGATCACCCATGTCAGCGCCGACGCGCCGCCGTTCTTCGTGCTGCACGGAACCAACGACTCGCTGATCCCGGTCGAACAGGCCCGCAGCTTTGTCACACGGCTCACCGAGGTCAGCCGCCAGCCGGTCGTCTACGCCGAATTGCCGTACGCACAGCACGCTTTCGACATCTTCGGGTCGGCCCGCGCGGCGCACGCCGCGGTGGCCGTCGAGCAGTTCCTCGCCGAGATCTACGCGAAGCGCGCGGTTTCCGTATAGGCGGCGTTAAGCGCTGACGCCCCAATGGAACACGCGGGAGGTCAGCAGCACGATCCCCAGCGAGACCGCCGCCACGACGACGAGCCCGATGACGGCCACCAGCAGCGGCCGCCATCCGGTCCGCGCGATCTGCCGGATGTCGGTGTTGAGTCCCACCCCGGCGAACGTCAGCAGGAACGCCCATTTCGAAACGTTGGCCAGGTTCGCGGTCTGGCCCTTGGTCAGCCAGCCCGCGGTCGCGATCGCCGAGACCGCCAGAAAGCCGAGCACGAATTTCGGGAATTTGTGCCAGACGAACTCGGCCTTGGCTTTGGCGCCGCGCGCGATCTCGTCGGCCTGGCCGCGCGCGGCCCAATACAGCGCGAAGCCCAGTACGACGAACCCGATCAGGGCGTTGCGGGTCGACTTGACCAGCACGGCGATCTTGCCGGCATGGTCGGAAAACAGGTAGCCGGTGGCGGTGGTTTCGGCGGTGTTGTCCACCGCCAGGCCTGCCCACAGCCCGAACTCGCGATCGGTCAGGCCGATCGCGTGTCCCAGCGGCGGCAGCACGAACAGCGCCACCGCCCCCAACGCCAGGATTGCCGCGATGGCGTAGCCGACGTCGGAGTTGCGCGCCCGGATCGCGCCCTTGGCGGCCACGATCGCCGACACCCCGCAGATCGACGTACCGATCGCCAGCAGCGAACCGAGCTTGCCGGATAACCCGAAGGCGCGCGCGGCGACGATGATGATGGTGCCCGCGACCGCCATGTCGACCAAGATCTGGAGCAGGCTCAGCCCGCCGAGTTTGGCGATGTCGCCGAGCACGAAACGCGCTCCCAGCACGACGATCCCGGCCTTGAGCCAAAACTCGTATGTCTGCACACCGGGCCGAAATATCCGGTGCAGGCCGACGGTGTTGGTGATGACAAGCCCAATCACGATGGCCCACAACACGTATTCGATATCGGGCACCCGCCAGTGTTCGTGTTTGGCCAGTGCGTTCCACCAAATCTGGGCGTATTTGCCGAGCAGCCCGACGGCAATCAGCAACAGCACGCCGGGTACGTAGTCCAGCGGCCGGCTGCTGGTGAAGGCCGGCTCGTCCAGCGTCGCTTCGCGCTCAAGTCCAGTGGTGCTCACGCGATCACCACGGAATCTTCGGCAGCGCGCCGGCCACCGCCAACGCGACGATCACCCCGGCGACCAGGGTCGCCCACCAGTCCACCGATATCGAGCCGACTCGCTCGCGCCAATCACCCACCCGCTCACATTTGCGTGCGCGGCGCCAGTGGCCAAGTGATTAGATCGTGGTGAATCTAGCTGGCGGGCGGGCGCGGGCTGCGTTCGTTGAGCAGATCGATGACCCGTGCGGCGAGGTCGTCGATGCCGGCGCTGGTGGTGTCGAGCAGCAGGTCCGGATTCTCCGGCGCTTCGTACGGGGCATCGACACCGGTCATGCCGGACAGCTGGCCGCTGCGGGCACGCGCGTAGAGGCCCTTGGGATCCCGCTTTTCGCACTCGGCCAGCGACGTGGCGACGTAGACCTCGATGAAGGGCAGCTTGGCGGCTTCGTTGAGGGCGCGGGCGATTTCGCGATCCGACTTCAGCGGTGACACCAGCGATGCCAGCGCGACGACACCCGCGTCGGCCAGCAGCCGAGTCAAATGCCCGACCCGCCTGATGTTTTCGGCGCGATCGCCGGGGGAAAAGCCCAGATCGTCGGACAGGCCGTGGCGCAGGTTGTCGCCGTCGAGCAGGTAGGCCACTCGCCCCGACTCCACGAGCGCGCGCTCGACGGCCACCGCGATGGTCGACTTGCCCGACGCGGGCAGGCCGGTGAACCAGATCGTCGCGCCCGGTTGTCCGGTGGCCTGCCAGCGGTAGCCGCGGTCCAGCGACGACGGATGCCAACGGATGTCGGTGCGCGGATGCGCGCCCGGCTTGACCTCCCGTGCCTCGACGATGGTGCCGGCGCCGACGGTGTCGTTGGTGGTCTCGTCGATCAGGATGAACGCGCCGCTGTCACGGTTGTCGGTGTAGCTGTCGGCGATGACGACCGAGCTGGTCCGCAGCGTGATGGTGCCGATGTCGTTGAGTGCCAGTTCAACCGGGCCGTCCAGCTCGTCGAGCGTCTCGGGGTCCAGCCTCGTGTGCAGCGCCTGCACGGTTGCCCGCACGGTCTTGGTGGTTTGTTTGAGGGCCAGCCGGTCGCCGGCGCGCAGCGGTGAGTCCACGAACCAGCACACGGTCGCATCGAGCTCGCGGGCCAGCACCGGCGGAACCGCATCCTCGGCACCGCTGACGAAGACGTCACCGCGGCCCACGTCGATGTCGTCGGCCAGCTCGATCGAAACCGACAGCGGGGCAACGGCAGTGGTGCGTTCGTCGTCGAGGGTGTCGACAGCGGTGACCGTCGAGCGGGTGCCGGCGGGCAGCGACACCACCGGGTCGCCGACGCTGAGCGTTCCCGCCGCGAGGCGCCCGGTATAGCGACGGCGCACGGCGGCGGTTGGTCGGGACACCCACTGCACGGGGAGGCGCAGCCGTGCCGGCTCGGCCTGCGGCGCGGCCAGTTCGATGCCCTCCAGGTACTCGAGTAGCGTGGGGCCGCCGTACCACGGGGTGCGGTCCGAGCGGTGCACGACGTTGTCCCCGTGCTTGGCGGCGATCGGGATGACGGTGATGTCCACGCCGCCGAGGCGTGCCGCCAACTGTCGTAGCTCGTCGTGGACCTCGGTGAACTTGCCCTGGTCGAAGTCGATGAGGTCGATCTTGTTCACGGTCGCGACAAAGTGCTTGATGCCCAACAGCTTTGCGATGCGGGCGTGCCTGCGGGTCTGGCGCAGCACTCCGGCGCGGGCATCGACGAGCAGGATGGCCACGTGGGCGTTGGAGGCGCCGGTGAACATGTTGCGGGTATAGCGCTCGTGGCCGGGGGTGTCGGCCAGGATGTAGCTGCGCGTGTCGGTGGCAAAGAAGCGGTACGCGACGTCGATCGTGATGCCCTGTTCGCGTTCGGCGCGCAGGCCGTCGGAGAGTGCGGCCAGATCCGCGATGCCATCGGTGTCGGTGACGGCTTCCAGGTGGTCCAGCGGCAGGCTGTCGGTGTCATGCAGGAGCCGCCCGATCAGGGTGCTCTTCCCGTCGTCCACGGAGCCCGCGGTGGCGATGCGCAGTAGCTGGCGGGTCACGGCCGTCATCAGAAGTAGCCCTCTCGCTTGCGGTCCTCCATCGCGGCCGCGGACGTGCGATCGTCGGCGCGGGTCTCGCCGCGCTCCGACACCGTCGCCGCGGCGATCTCGGCGATGACGCGGCGGATGTCGGTGGCCGTGGAGCGCACCGCCCCCGTGATCGTCAGGTCGCCGACGGTGCGGTAGCGCACCCATTCCACGGCGGAAGTTTCGCCGGGACGCGGTCCGGCGTACTGCGACACCGCGAGCAGAATCCCGTCGCGTTCGAACACCTCGCGCTCGTGGGCGTAGTAGATCGACGGCAGTTCCAGATTCTCGAGCTCGATGTAGCGCCACACGTCGAGCTCGGTCCAGTTGCTCAGGGGGAACACTCGCACCTGCTCGCCCTTTTTGATGCGGCCGTTGTACAGCGACCAGGGCTCCGGTCGCTGAGCGCGGGGATCCCACTGGCCGAACTCGTCGCGGAAGCTCAGGATCCGTTCCTTGGCGCGGGCCCGTTCCTCGTCGCGGCGCGCACCCCCGAAGGCCGCATCGAAGCCGCCGGCGTCCAGCGCGTCGAGCAGCGTGCGCGTCTGCGCCCGGTTGCGCGACGCCCCCGGTCCCGGGTCGGGCACGCGGCCGCTGTCGATGGATTCCTGCACCGAGGCGACGATCAGCTTGTGCCCATGGCCGGTGACCCTACGGTCCCGGAATTCGATCACCTCGTCGAAGTTGTGGCCGGTGTCGACGTGCATCACCGGGAACGGCAGCGGCAGCGGCCGGAACGCCTTTTCCGCCAGCCGCAGCAGCACGATCGAGTCCTTGCCGGCGGAAAACAGCAGGACGGGGCGCTCCAGCTCGGCGACGACCTCGCGGATGATGTGGACCGCTTCGGCCTCCAGCAGGCGCAGTTCGTCGACGCGCCGTGCCCCGTTCGTGCTGACCGCCATTGAGCAAGACTAACCGCACGGAAAAGCCGTGGAACACCGTGAATTACGTTCACGCTGACCATAATTCTTGTGCGGCGCTTGGACGGGCTCAGGCCGAGCGTTCCAGCACCCGGAGGCCCAACGAGAACAGTAGTCGCACATCGGGATCGGCCAGGGACGTCGACAATAGCTTCTCGATCCGCCGCACCCGATAGCGGACGGTGTTCGGATGAACTTGTAGCCACTGCGCGGCGGCGCCGATGTCGCCGAAACTGTCAAGGTATGCCCCCAGCGTCTCGGCGAGCACCGCATCCCGCGCGTGAAGGTCGCGTATCCGCGGATCGACCAGCCGCTCATCGGCGCCGATCATAGTGACGATCTCGTCGAGCAAAACGGTCGTGCGCGCCTCGGCCAGCGACGTCACCTGCCCGATCGAAATCGGGTGTCGCTCAGCGCTGTCGAGCACCCGGTCGACCTCGATGCGTGCCGCGGCGGCCTCCGCCAGGCTCGCGATCGGCGCGGCGATGGCCGCACGCAGCTCGACACCGAGCTCGGTGCGCAGTGCGCCGATGGTGCCGCGAACCCACGAGGTGACCGACCGCGTCGCCGCCGTCTGGGGCAGCAGCACGTAGATCCGTGAGCCGTTCGAAGCGATCTGGGCGTCACGCCGAAAAGCACTGGCGCTCAACGCTAAGACATCGGACAACCGCGCATGGCGGGGCTCGGCGTCCACGGTGTCCCAGCCGATCACCGCCGCGTTCCCGTGCGTGGCGAGGCCGAGTTCGGCCGCGACGGCAGCCACGTCGGTCGGTTCGGTGTCGGTCAAGCCCAAAACCTGCTGCACCCGTCGCGCATGCGTCGACGGCCGGGCCAGCAGCCGCGACATGATCCTGGCGGCCAGCACCGCCGCGCCGCGCAGCATCTCGTCGGCGTCGTCGGCCAGGGGTTGCGATCCCTGCTGCACCCAGATCGTGCCGGCGAACGCCGGCGGCCTGCGCGCTCCGGGTTGATGGATTCCGATGGCCAGCCGCGGCCGCAGACCCAGCTCCGGGCGCTCGGCGACGTGCACCACCTCGTCACCGGATCGCAGCGCATCGAAGATGCCCCACTGGCCGATCCACTCCAAATGCTCGGGCGGACCGGCGCGCCCCAGGATCGAAAGGCGGCGCAGCTCGTCGGCTTCCTCGTTGGAGGCCGAATAGGCGAGCACGTGCGACTGGGCGTCTTCGATGCTGACCATGCCGTGGATGCGGTCGGCGAGCGACTGGGCCAAGCCGAAGAGGTCGGTGCCCGAGTCGTCCACCGGATCGCCGCGGCCGCCGTGATGTTCCAGGACGTGATTGACCAACTGGTAGAGCCGTTCCCACCGCGCTCGCGGCTCCACGGCAACCACCGCCGACCCGGCCTCGACCGCCTTGGTCACCAGCGCGTCCGACGGCTCCTTGACGAAGATCGCCACCGGCGCCCGCTCGCGCGCCTGACTCTCGACCCACCGCAGCGCCTCGTCGTCGGTCACTCCCAGCAGGAAGAACACGTCGGCCGATCCCGCCGCGGCCGCCAGGCCCAGTCGCACATCGTCGGAATCGATGAGCGCCGTCGAGCCCACCGGAAGGTCCAGGCCGCGCGGCGCGTCCACCAGGCTGACCAGGGTCGCGTCCAGCGCCAGCAGCAGCTGACCCAGCCCGACGCCAGGAACCCGCATGTTGTCCGATTCTACTACATAGACGGGATAATCTTGTCTGATCGGCCAACAGAACGCCAGGCCGCGCCGAGGATCCTGGCAACATGGACGCGATCACTCAGGTGCCACTGCCGGCCAACGAGCCGGTCCACGACTACGCCCCGCAATCCCCAGAACGCACCCGCCTCCGTGCCGAATTGGCCGCTCTGGCCGACCACCCGATCGACCTCCCGCATGTCATCGGCGGCAAACACCGCATGGGCGACGGCGAGCGCATCGACGTCGTCCAGCCGCACCGGCACGCCGCGACGCTGGGCACCCTCACCAACGCCGTGCACGCCGATGCGACCGCCGCCATCGAAGCCGCGACCGCGGCGAAATCCGATTGGGCGGCAATGCCGTTCGACGAGCGTGCCGCGATATTCCTGCGCGCCGCCGACCTGCTGGCGGGGCCGTGGCGAGAGAAAATCGCCGCTGCGACGATGCTCGGCCAGTCCAAGTCGGTCTATCAGGCCGAGATCGACGCGCCCTGCGAGCTGATCGACTTCTGGCGCTTCAACGTGGCGTTCGCCCGCCAGATCCTCGCCCAGCAGCCGGTGAGCGGACCCGGGGAGTGGAACCGCAGCGACTACCGCCCGCTCGACGGCTTCGTCTACGCGATCACGCCGTTCAACTTCACCTCGATTGCGGGCAACCTCCCGACGGCGCCGGCGCTGATGGGCAACACCGTGGTGTGGAAGCCGTCGATCACCCAGACCCTGTCGGCATATCTGCTCATGCAGCTGCTCGAGGCCGCCGGGTTGCCGCCCGGGGTGATCAACATGGTCGCCGGCGACGGCTTCGCGGTTTCCGATGTGGCACTGGCGGATCGGCGGCTGGCCGGCATCCACTTCACCGGATCGACGGCCACCTTCCAGCGGCTGTGGTACCACGTCGGCACCCATATCGGTCACTATCACAGCTATCCGCGCTTGGTCGGCGAGACCGGCGGCAAGGACTTCGTGGTCGCACACGCCTCGGCGCAGCCGGATGTGTTGCGCACGGCGTTGATTCGCGGAGCCTTCGACTATCAGGGCCAGAAATGCTCGGCCGCGTCACGGGCCTTCATTGCCCATTCGGTGTGGCAGCGGATGGGGGACGACTTCCTGGGCGAGACGGCCGCGCTGCGCTACGGCGACATTACCGACCTGACCAACTACGGCGGCGCGCTCATCGACCGGCGCGCCTTCCTCAAGAACGTCGACGCCATCGAGCGAGCCAAGGGCGCGCCGGCCATCACCATCGCGGTCGGCGGCGAATACGACGACAGCGCCGGATATTTCGTGCGGCCAACCGTGCTGTTGTCCGACGACCCGACCGACGAATCATTCGCGACCGAGTACTTCGGCCCGCTGTTGTCGGTGCACGTGTATCCCGACGAGCAGTACGAACGAATCCTTGAGGTCATCGACACCGGATCTCGTTACGCGTTGACGGGCGCGGTCATCGCCGACGACCGCGGGGCCGTGTTGAGAGCGCAGGACCGGCTGCGGTTCGCCGCCGGAAACTTCTACGTCAACGACAAGCCGACGGGCGCCGTCGTAGGGCGCCAGCCGTTCGGCGGGTCGCGAGGCTCGGGCACCAACGATAAAGCGGGATCGATGCTGAACATGTTGCGGTGGACCTCGGCGCGCACCATCAAGGAGACGTTCGTCCCGGCGACGTGGCACACCTACCCGCACATGGGGCCCGACTGATGGCCGGGGTTTTCGCGCATACCGTGCGACCTACCCTGCTCGCGGCCAGCC
Organism: Mycobacterium sp. IS-1264; assembly: GCF_001954195.1. Lineage (GTDB taxonomy): Bacteria > Actinomycetota > Actinomycetes > Mycobacteriales > Mycobacteriaceae > Mycobacterium. Next base: position 47,943 of record NZ_MBES01000007.1, read on the forward strand.
GGGCCGATGGCTTGCGTCGCGCGGTCGAACGGTCCGCAATCACCCGCAAAGTGGTTCGCCGTTTCGTTCCCGGCGATACGCTGGAAGACGTCCTGGATATCGTTGGTGCACTGCGGGATTCCGGTCGCTACGTCAGCGTCGACTATCTGGGCGAAAACGTCACTGACGCCGAAGACGCCGCGGCGACCGTGCGGGAATACCTCCGGCTGCTCGAGGCGCTGGGCCGGCGCGCCGATACCTCGAGCGGTCGGGTGCGGCCGCTCGAGGTATCGCTGAAGCTGTCGGCGCTTGGGCAGGCGCTGGATCGCGACGGGGACAAGATTGCGCTGGAGAACGCCCGGATCATCTGCGAGCGCGCCGAGCGCGTGGGGGTCTGGGTCACCGTCGACGCCGAAGACCACACCACCACAGATTCGACGTTGTCGATCTCGGGCGATTTGCGGGTCGACTTCGGGTGGCTGGGCACGGTTTTGCAGGCCTACCTGCATCGCACGCTCGGCGATTGCGCGGACTTGGCCGCCGCCGGCGCGCGAATTCGATTGTGCAAGGGCGCCTACGACGAACCGGCGTCGGTGGCGTATCGCGCCGTCGGCGACATCGCCGAGTCCTACCTGGCGTGCCTGCGGGTGCTGATGGCCGGAAAGGGCTACCCCATGGTGGCCTCGCACGATCCGGCGATCATCGGCGCGGTTCCCGCCTTGGCCCGCGAAACCGGCCGTGGGGCCGGTGATTTCGAATACCAGATGCTGTACGGCATCCGTGACGGAGAGCAGAGACGGCTCGCCGATGACGGCAACCAGGTCCGCGTGTACGTGCCGTTCGGCGCGCAATGGTACGGATACTTCATGCGGCGCCTGGCCGAGCGACCGGCCAACCTGACGTTCTTCCTGCGGGCGCTGGCCCATCGCGGTCGTTGAGTGTGCGCCCAGGCATGCGTGTGTGCGCTAAGGCCGCCGTGGTCGCACACTCGACGGAGAGTCTCTAACCGCGCCGCGGGCGCCCACGTTCGCTTGCGAACCCGCGCACCACGTGCGCTCGCACGAACTGCGCCACCACGTCGGGGTCGTCCATGTCCAGTGTCGACGAAGGCGTGCTGAACAGCGAAAAGAGTATGCGCGCAAACCATTCACCCGCGGCCTCGACGTCGAGGTCCTTGCGCACCTCGCCGGTGAGCTTCGCGGCGGAGAGATACGGGGCAAAAAATTCGACGCATTCGCGCAGCAGCACCGCGGCGTCCTTGGTGAGGAGGAGGCTGATCGCCTCTTCGTCGAAGTACTCCTCGGATGCGATCGCCCGCCGCGCCTGGGTCACGAACACCGCGGCATGGCTGAGCTTTTCCTCCAGTGAGTCGCCTCGGTCCATGGCCTTGGACATCTCGCGATAGAACTGCTCGGACGCATGCTCGGCGCACGCCTCGAGGACCGCGCCCTTGTCGCTGAAGTACTCGTAGACGGTGCTGCGGGATACGTTCGCCGCCTTGGCAATATCGACAATTGTCGTTTTTTGCAGACCGTGTTTGCGAAAGCATCCATAGGCGGACTCGATAATGAGTTCGCGGGTATCGGTCGGGTGCGTCATCCGGCCGGCGCGAGGATCAGCCCGCTGGTGGGCACCCCGGTTCCCGACGTGACCAGCACGTGTTCGACGTTGTCGACCTGGTTGTGTGAAGTGCCGCGCACCTGCCGTACCCCCTCCGTGATGCCGTTCATGCCGTGGATGTAGGCCTCCCCGAGCAGCCCGCCGTTGGTGTTGATCGGCAGCTCGCCCCCGAGCGACAACCTTTCAATCGTGGCGAAGTCCTTGGCTTCGCCGCGGCCGCAGAAGCCGAGTTCTTCGAGCTGAGTGAACACGAACGGCGTGAAATGGTCGTAGATGAAAGCGGTTTGGATGTCTTGGGGTTTCAGGCCCGAATCGCGCCACAGTTGCCTCGCCACCACCCCCATCTCGGGCAGCCCGGTGATGTCCTCGCGGTAGTAACTAGTCATCATCTCGCCGTTGTAGGCCGCGCCCTGGGCGGCCGCGGTGATGATCGCCGGCGGCTGCCGAAGATCACGCGCGCGTTCGGCGCTGGTGACCACCAGCGCGACACCGCCGTCACTTTCCTGGCAGCAATCAAGCAGCCGCAGCACGGGTTCGACGATCCAGCGCGAGTTCTGATGGTCTTCCAACGTGATCGGGCGCTCGTAGAACCATGCGTCGGGATTGCGGGCCGCGTGCGCGCGGTCGACGACGGCGATGCGACCGAAGTCCTCGTTGGTCACCCCGAAGGTCGACATGTAGCGCTGTGCGTGCAGCGCGACCCAGGCCGCGGGGGTGAGTAACCCGAACGGCGCGTAATGCGCCATGAACAATGGGGTTTCCGCGCTGGTGCGTCCGCTGCCGCCGAACCGGAAGCCGGAACGTTCGTTGAACGCGCGCCAGCACACCACCACGTCGGCGACGCCGGTGGCGACGGCCATCGCGGCGTGCACCACGGTGCCGGATGCGGCTCCGCCGCCGTGATGGACGCGGCTGAAGAAGCTCAGGTCTCCGATGCCCACGTTGCGTGCGATGTCGATCTCGTCGGTGGCGTCCATGGTGAAGGTGACCATGCCGTCGACGTCGGCCGGCGCCAAGCCAGCGTCGTCCAAGGCGGAACTGACTGCCTCGCAGGCCAATTGCAGCTCGCTACGCCCGGACTCCTTGGAGAACTCGGTCTGCCCGATCCCCGCGATCGCGCAGCTGCCGGGCAGCGAGCGACTCATCGGCCGACCGCGTCGAGCAGGCTGAGCACCGCGGTCCCGGAGACATGATCGCCGAGGCTGTTGGACGCCTTGAAGGCCACCTCGACGAAGTTCTCACCGCCTGACCCCTCGGTCTTCGACGTCACGGTGCCGGTGAAGCGCAGCGGATCGTCGGGGAAGCATGGCACGCCGAGGCGGATCGACAGGTTCTTGACCATCGCCTCGGGACCGGCCCAATCGGTGAGAAAACGCACGCAGTATCCGTTGCTGGTCAAGATGTTCATGAACAGGTTTGGTGAGCCCTGCTCGTTGGCGAAATCGCGGTCGTGATGCACTGGCATGAAGTCGCGCGAGGCGATCGCGCCCGCGACGATCATCGTTGTGGTGATCGGGATCTCGAGGGCGGTCACCTCGTCGCCGACTTCGATGTCGGCCCACCGCAGGGTCTCGGTTCGGTCTTTGGCGGTCGTCATCGGCGTCCTTCCGAATCGGCGGGCCGGAACTGGTGCAGCACAACGTCTCCGTCAGCCCCGTCGAAGGTCTGGTAGTAGACCTCGACCGGCGTGCCGACCGCGACATCGGCCGGGTCGATGCCGCACAGGTTCGAAACCAGCCGCACCCCCTCGTCGAGCTCCACCAGCGCGACGATGTAGGGATAGTCGAAGAAGGGGAACCGGGGTTCGTGCGGCATCACGTAGCTGTAGACGGTGCCGCGGCCCGACGATTCGACCGCTTCCCAGTCCAGGGAACGGCATTGGGGACACATTGGGCGGGGCGGATGGCGCAGCGCCCCGCATCCGGCACAGCGCTGAATCAGGAGCTTGTGTTCGCGTAGCCCGTTCCAGTAGAACTCGGTGTCCGGGCTGACGGCCGGCGCCAACCGGGGCGCCATCAGCGTTCCGGCCTGAATCGCAGCACGCGGAATCGCTGCCGCCCCAGCACCTCGCCGTGCTGATCGGTGTAGGTGATCACCCAGGTCAGGAAGTAGCCGGTTCCCAAAGCCGTCTTCTTCAAGTCCGACACGTCCTCGAAAACCGATGTCGCGCTGATGATGTCGCCCAGCCGCGGATACCGTTCGATCTCGAATTCCGAGTTGGTCGCCACCGTGCTGGTGTATCCGGCCTCGTCGAGGAACGCGGTGGGATTGCCCTCGATCTCGACCGGCGCGCCTCCACGCTCTCTGATCCCTTCCAGTTTCGGCGACGGCATGATCCAGGTTTGCAGCATGACTGGAGGCGACACGATGCCGCCGAACCGCGACGACGCCGCGAACTCAGCATCGAGATACACCGGGTTCATGTCGTCGAGCGCGTGAGCCCAATGCCGGATCATCGGCTGATTGACCGGATCCGGTGCGACCGAAGGCCTTCCGGCCCCGCCCGTGCTCTGGCCGACGAGCGCCCGCAGCTTGTCACGAACCTGGCTTTCTGAATCCGTCACTCGGTCTCCAATCTATGACCCCTGGCACATCTCCCTCAACCGACCCGCGGGTTGCGATCGGACACATTGCCCTGATGTGTCGTGCCGTTGTGTCTACCCTGGGCCCACTACGCCTGTCAATACACCGGCAACGCGGTGAAATAGCCCAGGATTTGCCATATTCGTGATTGACGCGCCGAGGGCGCGGGTGAACACTGGCTCTCGAGATGACCGACGTTCGGGTGAGGAAGCGCATGACCGAGCTACAAACTCCGCGTCCCCTTGTCGACACCTACCAGCTCTTCATCGACGGCAGATGGGTCGAGCCCGAAGGCGGTCGCTACGAGGACATCGACCCCGCCACGGAAAACACCATCGCCACGGCGCCCGACGCGAGCGTCGCGCAGGTCGGCGAGGCGATCACGGCTGCCAGGCGGGCCTTCGACGATGGGCCCTGGGGGCGGACGGGTCCCGCAGAGCGCGCCGGCTGCCTCAATCAGCTCGGCGAGGCACTGATGAAGCACGCCGACGAGTTCTTCACGCTCTCCCAGTCCGAGTGGGGCTGCGTCGCCAACGAGCGCGTCATGCAGATCGACGGCGCCGGATACATGTCCATGCACGCGGCCCAGCTTGCCACGCAGTTGACCGACGAGCCGGTTACCGGCATCGGCGCCGGAACGACGTTGCTGCGTCGTGAGCCGCTCGGCGTCGTATCGATTCTGACGCCGTGGAACTTCCCGCACTGCCTGAATGTCATGAAGGTGAATAACGCTCTGGCGGCGGGCAATACCGTCGTCCTCAAGCCCTCCCCGCTGACGCCGCTGGCGGGGCTTGCGCTCGCCCGCATCATCGAGGAGGAGACCGACATCCCGGCGGGCGTGGTCAATGTCGTGACCCCGTCGGGCCTGGAGGCCGCGCGGCTGCTCACCACCGATCCGCGCATCGACATGATCAGCTTCACCGGCAGCTCGGCCGTCGGCTGCGAGGTGATGCGCGCCGCGGGTGACGCCATGAAGCGGCTGCTGCTGGAGTGCGGCGGGAAGTCGGCGAGCATCGTCCTCGACGACGCGCAAGTGACGGATGACATGCTGCGGCAGATGCTGTTCGACAGTTGCTCGCTGCACGCCGGGCAGGCCTGCATCCTGCACAGCCGGCTGCTGCTTCCGGACTCGCTGCACGACGACGTCGTCGACCGGCTCGTTGCGCTGGCTCGTGACGTGAAGGTCGGCGACCCGAAAGACCCCGCGGTGCAGATGGGTCCGCTGATCAGCGCGGCGCAGCTGCAGCGCGTGCAGGCACACGTCGACGGGGCGATCCACGACGGAGCGAAGCTGGTAACCGGCGGCGGCCGCCCGCCCGGCCTGGATGTCGGCTTTTATTTCGAACCGACGATTCTCACCGACGTCGACGCCGATTCGACGATCGCCCAGGAGGAAGTGTTCGGCCCCGTGTTGTCGGTGCTGCGCTACCGCGACGACGACGACGCGGTCGCGATCGCCAACAACTCGCGCTACGGGCTGTCCGGCGCCGTATGGGGCTCCGACGTCGACCGGGCCGTCGGCGTGGCCCGCCGCATCCGGACAGGCCAGGTCGCGGTCAACGGCGTCGGGCCGGGCGACGCCCCGTTCGGCGGCTTCAAACTCAGCGGGTTCGGTCGGGAAAGCGGCGGAGTCAGCGGAATCCACCAGTACATGGAGGTAAAGGCCATCGGGGTCCCCGCCTGAATCACCGTGTTGCGGAAGAGGACACGGCGACCAGCTGACCGTTGGGATCGCGGAAGAGCATCGAGCGTCTGCCCCATGGTTGGTCCGTGGGCGGCATCACCCAGCTCACCCCCAGGGCGTCGATACGCGAATATTCGGCGTCGACGTCGTCGGCGGTGAAATCGAGAATGATTTCCCCTTCCCGGGGCGCCAGGCCCGGCGGGTACGCGATGTGCGGGCCGCGGTCCTCGGTGAAGCCGGCTTTGGAGAACCCGACCGAGGACGGACCCGCGGGCACTTCGAGGTAGTGCTCGTTCAGCGGCACCGAAACGCCCAGCAGCGCGGCGTAGAAACCCGCTATCGGTTCGATCGCCGACGACACAAATCGCAGTTGTGCCAGGGCCAGCCGCGGGCCGTCGGGTCGAGTCATCACGCACCCGCCGGAACGTCGAGATCGGTTTGCGCATAGTTGAGGAAGTACGCGGTGAACACGGTCAAGCCCAGATAGGCGAAGGCCTCCGTCAGTTGTTCGGCGTTCCAGCCGGCCTCGATCGCGCTGGCCCACGTGGTGTCGCTGACCTTCCCGGAGTTGGCGGTCGCCTCCCGGACGAGTCCGACGATCGCATCCACCTTGTCGTCCCCGGTCGCGGTTCCCGCGCGCAGGGACCCGATCTGCTCGTCGGTCCACCCCGCGAGTTTGGCAAGCCGGCCGGTGATCGCGGCGACGTAGTCGTTCCCGACGGCGCTGCCCGCCGCGAGCATCAATGCGGCCGACAGCTGGGGACCGAGGGTGCCATGCTCGGCCGTCGCCGCCCGCAGCGACGTGTACGCGACGAGCACCGCCGGCGAGTGCGCCATTTGGCCGTGCAGGTTCAGCGGCCGTCCAGTCGGAGAGAACTGGATGACGCTCTCGAGTAAGCCACGGCTGGCCTGCGGGGCATCGTCGACGGTGTGGGTGGGGATCCTGCTCATGGTTCTCACTTCTCTCGGACTCGATGGTTTCGGTGTCTGGAAGGACGGCGCAGCGGCTTGAAACGTGACTGGAATGTGAGAGCGCGCGGGTGTCACATTCGGCCGGGCTATCGCGTCCTTAACTTCATGAATGCCCAGCACGACCAGGTGAGCGACGCGTGGCGGGCCCATCGCGCCTATCTGGTGGATCTCGCCTTTCGGATGCTGGGCGACGTCGGAGCAGCCGAAGACGTGGTGCAGGAGGCCTTCTTCCGGCTGCTGCAGGCCCCTGACATCAACGACGAGCGGGGTTGGCTGATCGTGGTGACCAGCCGACTGTGCCTGGACCACATGAAATCGGCCACGTCGCGGCGCGAACGCGCGCAGGACATGGCCGAGCCCCGCTATGGCGAGCGCGCTTCGTCGTCCATCGATCCGGCCGACCGGGTGACCCTCGATGACGAGGTCCGGCTGGCCCTGCTGATCATGCTCGAACGCCTCAGCCCCGCCGAGCGGGTGGTGTTCGTTCTGCACGACATCTTCCAAGTGCCCTACGACGCCATCGCCGCGACGGTCGGCAGCCGCGCGCCCACCTGCCGGCAGCTGGCGCATCGGGCCCGGCGCAAGATCAACGACGCCCGCCCCGGCCGCCCGGCCGGGGACGTGGAGCCGGCCCAGCATCACGTCGTCACCCGAGCCTTCATCGAAGCGTGTTCCACCGGAGATCTGGACGCCCTGCTCGAGGTATTGGACCCGAACGTCTCGGGTGAGATCGACGCGCGCCGAGGCGCTGTCGTCGTCGGCGCCGAGCAAGTCGGCGGGAACATCCTGCGGTTCTGGGGCCGGCCCGACACCGTCCTGGTGGCCCAGCCGGTGTGCGGCCAGCCCGCGGTTCTGGCGTTCGTCAAGCGCAGACTCGTCGGCGTGCTGGCCCTGACGATCGGGGACGGCAAGATCACGAAAATTCATGTGCTGGTGCAGCATTCAACGCTGGGCCCGCTGCGCGCCGAACTCGGCGGCGCGCGCTAGGCGTCACATTCGCGTGAGCTGCGTCGTCCTTTAGAGCCATGACTACACAATCGTCGTTCGTTCCGGTGGGGCCGTCGCTTTTCGTCAGGCTGGTCCTTCGGCCGTTGTCCAGACTGCTCAACCCACTCGTCGGCGCGCTGGCCGGACGGCGTTTCGTCCCGGTGATCGCCCGGGTTCATCACGTGGGCCGGCGGTCCGGCAAGCCATACGTGACATCAACTGGTGCCCACGTCACCGGCGACACCATCGTGATCCCGCTGTCGTTCGGCAACCAGTCCGACTGGGCGCGCAACGTTCGAGCGGCCGGGCAGTGCGATGTGCAGCTGGGTGGGCGTCTTTATCACGCGACGCAACCGCGATTCGTCGACGCGCAGGACGCCAAACCCGTTGTCAGACAGTCATTCAACGCCGTCAACCGAGCCAGCTTCAGACTGTTCGGTATCAGGCAGTACCTGCTTCTCCACACCGCCAATTGAGAGGAACGCCATGAAAACGCTTGCCACACTTGACCGGCCAAGCTGGCTGCCGCCGTCGTCTTGGCCCTGGCCGACGTACACGCTGCGCCACGGCAGGGGCCGCATCGCGGTCACCGACATCGGGGCAGGACCGACCCTGCTCTTCGTGCACGTTGGCAGCTGGAGCTTCGTCTGGCGCGATGTATTGCTGCGCCTGCAGAACAATTTTCGATGCGTCACGGTGGACGCGCCCGGCAGCGGCCTGAGCGACCGGCAGTCGAACCCGCCGACGCTCGCCCAAGCCGGCGACGCCGTCACCGCGGTCATCGACGCGCTGCAATTGCGCGACGTCACCCTGGTCGCCCACGACCTGGGCGGCCCGGCCGGATTCCTGGCCGCGGCGCGCCGCCCCGATCGCGTCGCGGCATTGGCGGCCGTCAACTGCTTCGCGTGGCGCCCGACCGGCCCGGCATTCCGGGGCATGCTCGCGTTGATGGGCAGCGCCCCGGTCCGCGAACTCGACGCCGCCACCAACGTGCTGTCCCGCGTGACGTCGACGAGCTTCGGGGTCGGACGGCACCTGACCCGCCGCGACCGTGCGGTCTTTCGGGCAGGGATCGACGCGCCGGCGCGTCGGGCCTGGCACGGCTACTTCCGCGACGCGCGCCGCGCCGACGACCTCTACGCCGAGGTCGGCGACGCGTTGCGGGGAGGGCTGGCCGACCGGCCGCTGCTGACCATCTTCGGCCAGCTCAACGATCCGCTGCGGTTCCAGCCGCGGTGGAAGGCGTTGTTTCCCGCGGTACGCCAACTGAAAGTTCGCCGCGGCAACCACTTTCCGATGTGCGACGACCCGGACCTGGTGGCCGGGGCGCTCAAGACGTTTGTGCGGCAGTCCGTGAGCCTTTCGTAAACGGGTCGTCACATGCAAAGCTGCTGGGCATGGTTATCGCGATTGCCCGGCCCAAGCTCGAAGGCAACATCGCGGTCGGAGAGGACCGCCAAATCGGTTTCGCCGAGTTCGGTGCCCCCTGGGGTCGCGCGGTCTTCTGGTTCCACGGGACTCCCGGCGCCCGCCGGCAGATCCCGATCGAGGCCCGGGTCTACGCCGAGGAACACGACATCCGCCTGATCGGCATCGACCGGCCGGGCATCGGCTCGTCGACACCCCATCGGTACGCGAACATCCGGGCCTTCGGGGACGACCTGCGGACGATCGCGGACACATTGGGCATCGACAAGATGGCGGTCATCGGCCTGTCCGGCGGCGGCCCCTACGCGCTCGCGTCCGCCGCCGTGCTGTCGGATCGCGTGGTCGCGGCCGGCGTGCTCGGCGGCGTCGCGCCGTTCCTCGGCGACGAAGGGATCACCAGCGGTCTGATGAACCTCGGTAAGCGGGTGGCGCCGCTGCTGCGGGTGGGGGGTGACCCACTGCGGATCGGCGCGAGCCTGGTGATCCGGATGATCCGTCCGGTCGCGAATCCTGCGCTGTATCTGTATGCCGCGATATCGCCCGAAGCCGACCGGCGCCTGCTCACCCGGCCCGAATTCAAGGCGATGTTCCTCGACGACCTGCTCAACGGCAGCCGCAAGCAACTGGCGGCCCCGTTCAACGACGTCATCCTGTTCACCCGCGACTGGGGTTTCCGGCTCAGTGAGGTCAAAGTCCCGGTCCGCTGGTGGCATGGTGACAGCGACCACATCGTCCCGTTTGCCCACGGCGAGCACGTCGTGTCCATGCTGCCCGACGCCGAGCTGTTCGTGCTGCCCGGCGAAAGCCATCTGGCCGGGTTGGGCCGCGGTGAGGAAATCCTGTCCACGCTGATGAAGATCTGGGACGAGCAGGCCTGACGCCGGCGGGTAACCTGCTGACGTGCTGCTGGCCTCGCTGGACTCCGCCGCAACCAGGGACATTCCCGACGCGGTGAGCATCGACGGCACCGCGCTGAGCCGCAGCGGCTTGGTCGGTGCGGCGACGTCGGTGGCCGAGCGCGTCGCCGGCGCGGACCGCGTTGCCGTAATGGCCACACCGACCGCGTCGACGGTGCTGGCGATCACCGGGTGTCTGATCGCCGGCGTGCCGTTCGTACCGGTGCCGTCGGACGTCGGCGCGGCCGAACGGCGGCACATGCTCACCGACTCTGGCGCGCAGGCGTGGCTGGGGCCCGAGCCGGACGACCCGGAAGGCTTGCCGCACATCCCCGTTCGGCTACACGCCCGATCCTGGCACCGGTATCCCGAGCCGCCGCCGGAGTCCACCGCGATGGTCATCTACACCTCGGGCACCACGGGGGCGCCCAAGGGGGTGGTGCTGAGCCGGCGAGCGATCGCCGCCGACCTGGATGCGCTGGCCCAGGCCTGGCAGTGGACCGCCGACGACGTGTTGGTGCACGGGTTACCGCTGTTTCATGTGCACGGCCTGGTGCTGGGCCTGCTCGGGTCGCTGCGGATCGGAAATCGCTTCGTGCACACCGGAAGACCGACGCCCGCCGGCTATGCGCAGGCCCGTGTCGAACGCGGGGGCACGCTGTTTTTCGGGGTCCCGACCGTGTGGTCACGGGTGGTGGCGGACGAGGCGGCCGCCGAGGCGCTACGGCCGGCGCGGCTGCTGGTCTCCGGGAGCGCCGCGCTGCCGGTGCCGGTATTCGACCGGCTGGCACGTCTCACCGGGCACCGGCCCATCGAGCGTTACGGCGCCTCGGAATCGCTCATCACGGTTTCGACGCGGGCTGACGGCGAACGGCGAGCGGGCTGGGTGGGCCTACCGCTCGCCGGCGTGGAGACCCGGCTGCTCGACGACGATGGCGGCCCGGTGCCACACGACGGGGAAACCGTTGGGAAGCTTCAGGTTCGGGGCCCGATGATGTTCGACGGCTACCTGAATCGGCCGGAGGCCACCGCCGACGCCTTCGAGCCCGACGGCTGGTATCGCACCGGCGACGTCGCCGTCGTCGACGACGCGGGCATGCATCGCATCGTCGGCCGCGAGTCCGTCGACCTGATCAAGTCGGGTGGATACCGGGTCGGCGCGGGGGAGATCGAAACGTCGTTGCTCGGGCATCCGGGCGTGCAGGAGGCGGCCGTCGTCGGGCTGCCCGACGAGGACCTAGGCCAACGGATCGTCGCGTTCGTTGTCGCCTCGTCCGAGCTGAAAGCCGACGACCTGATCAGTCATGTCGCCGGCGAGTTGTCCGTGCACAAGCGGCCGCGCGAAGTGCGCATCGTGGATGCGCTGCCGCGCAACGCGATGGGCAAGGTCCTCAAGAAGCGGTTGCTGGCCGAGGGCTGAGTTGCTGGCGGCCCGAAGGTGCCCGGACGACGACACGCAGGATGTTGCCAGGTTTTCTAGCGGGCGCGACCGCGAGCCTTCACCTACCGTCGTAGGCGTGACGGAACTGCCGACGATTGCGGCCGGGCGCGCGTCGACACCGATGAGGCGGGTGGCGGCGGCGTGTCTCGTCGGCTCGGCGATCGAGTACTACGACTTCCTTATCTACGGGACCGCGGCGGCGCTGGTGTTCCCGACGGTGTTCTTCCCGCGACTCGGTTCGACGCTGGGGATCGTCGCCTCGATGGCGACGTTCGCGACGGCGTTCCTGTCCCGGCCGCTGGGCGCGGTCGTCTTCGGGTACTTCGGTGATCGGCTGGGCCGCAAGAAGACGCTGGTCGCGACGCTGCTGATCATGGCCGTGTCGACCGTCGGCGTCGGGCTGGTGCCGAGCACGGCCGCCATCGGTGCGGCCGCCCCCTTGATGCTGATCGTGTTGCGGCTGTTGCAAGGGTTCGCCGTCGGCGGCGAATGGGCGGGGTCGGCGCTGCTGAGCGCCGAGTACGCGCCCGCCGGCAAGCGGGGCCGCTACGGCATGTTCACCCTGCTCGGCGCGGGCACCGCCTCCGTGCTCGCCAGCCTGACCTTTTTGGGCGTCAACTTCAGCATCGGGGAACGCAGCGCCGCGTTCATGCAGTGGGGATGGCGGCTGCCTTTCCTGTTCAGCGCGGGGCTGATCGGGATCGCGCTCTACGTGCGGCTCAACATCGACGAGACCCCGGTGTTCGCCGAGGAGAAGGCCCGCGACCGGGTCCCCAAGGCGCCGCTCGGGGAACTGTGGCGCCTGCAGCGCCGCGAGATCCTGCTGGCCGGCGGCAGCCTGCTGGGCGGATTCGGGTTCGGCTACCTGGGTCACACCTATCTGCTCATCTACGCCAATTCGCACCTCGGGTACACCCGCGGGTTCATCTGGTCGGTGGGCGCGCTGACCGGGCTCCTCAGCATAGCGACGGTCGCGGCGTCGGCCGCCCTCTCCGACCTGGTCGGGCGCCGCCGCCTGATGCTGCTGGGCTGGTCGCTGCTCTTGCCGTGGGCGTTCGTGGTGATGCCGTTGCTGAACACCCGCAATCCGGCGATGTACGTGGTCGCCGTCGTCGGCATGGCCGTCGGTGGTGCGATCGGCTCCGGGCCCACCGCCGCCTTCATTCCGGAGCTGTTCGCCACGCGATACCGCTACAGCGGATCGGCGCTGGCCCTCAACCTCGCCGGAGTCATCGGCGGGGCCCTGCCGCCGCTGCTCGCCGGGACGCTGCTCGCGACGTACGGCAGCTGGGCGATCGGCGCCATGCTGGCCGTGCTGACATCGATCGGCCTGGTCTGCACCTACCTGCTGCCGGAGACCAGTGGCACGACGCTCGGGTCCCGCTTCGAAGAGCTGTCCGGCCGCTAGTTGGCGTGCAGGTCCTCGTTGAGCGCGATGCCCTGACCGTCGCGGGCCACCGCTTCGACCGCCCCGGTGAGCGAATTGCGCCGGAACAACACGTTATTGGCGCCGGAGAGTTCGCGAGCCCTGACCGCCTTGCCGTCCGGCGTGACGACCTTGGTGCCCGCGGTGACGTAGAGGCCGGCCTCGATGACGCAGTCGTCACCCAGCGAGATGCCCAGGCCCGCATTGGCGCCGAGCAGACACCGCTTGCCGATCGAAATCACTTGCGTTCCACCGCCGGACAGCGTTCCCATGATCGACGCCCCGCCGCCGATGTCGGACCCGTCGCCCACCACCACGCCGGCCGAGATGCGGCCCTCAACCATCGACGCCCCCAGGGTGCCGGCGTTGTAGTTCACGAAGCCTTCGTGCATCACCGTGGTGCCCGGCGCCAGGTGGGCGCCAAGCCGCACCCGGTCGGCGTCGGCGATGCGCACACCGGTGGGCATGACGTAGTCGACCATCCGGGGGAATTTGTCGACGCCGTAGACCGTCACCGGTCCCTTGCGGCGCAATCGTGCCCGCACCGCCTCGAATCCCTCGATCGCGCAGGGGCCGTGATTGGTCCACACCACATTGGTCAATACCCCGAACAAGCCGCCGGCGTTCAGCCCGTGTGGCGCCACCAGGCGGTGTGACAGCAGATGTAGCCGCAGGTAGGCGTCGTAGGCGTCGGCGGCGGCATCGTCGAGGGAACCGATGACCGTGCGTACCGCGATGGTCTCGGTGATGCGGTCGTCGTCGCGGCCGATCAGCGCCGCCAGCTCCGGGGGAACATCGGAGAGCGCCAGCCGCGACGTGCCGCTGGTGCCCGGTCCGGTCAGTTCCGGTGCGGGAAACCAGGTGTCGAGAATCGATCCGTCGGAGGCGAGGGTCGCCAATCCGATGCCAGCAGCTCCAGTCACGCTCGCCACGCTACTTGCCCGGCATCGCGCGCCGAACCACTACCCTTGGTGGCGTGCTGGACTTGCATGGCGATCCGATCGAGCTGACCGCGGCGCTGGTTGACATCCCCAGCGAGTCCCGGGACGAAGCGCGCATCGCCGACGAGGTGGAGGCCGCCCTGCGCGCCCAGACGTCCGGCTTCGAGATCGTTCGCAACGGCAACGCGGTGTTGGCGCGCACCGATCGCAACAGGCCGTCGCGCGTGCTGCTGGCCGGGCATCTGGACACCGTCCCGGTGGCCGACAACGTGCCCAGCCGACGCTCGACCGAACCGGAAGGCGATGTGCTGCACGGGTGCGGCACCGCGGACATGAAATCCGGCGACGCGGTCTTCCTTCATCTGGCCGCCACCATTGCGGAACCTGCGCACGACCTGACCCTGGTGTTTTACGACTGCGAGGAAATCGATGCGGCCGCAAACGGTTTGGGTCGCATCGAGCGGGAACTGCCGGACTGGTTGTCCGCCGACGTGGCCATCCTGGGCGAGCCGACCGGCGGCTACATCGAAGCGGGCTGTCAGGGCACGCTGCGCGTGGTGATCAGCGCGACCGGAACCCGCGCGCATTCCGCGCGTTCGTGGTTGGGCGACAACGCAATTCACAAACTCGGCGCCGTGCTGGACCGGCTGGCCCGCTACACCGCGCGCACGGTCGACATCGACGGTTGCACCTACCGCGAGGGACTGTCTGCGGTCCGGGTCGACGGCGGCGTGGCCGGCAACGTGATTCCCGACGCAGCGTCCGTGACGGTCAATTACCGCTTCGCCCCGGACCGTTCGTTGGACGCGGCGCTGCAACACGTGCACGACGTCTTCGACGGGCTCGACGTGCGGATCGAGCAGACCGACGCCGCCGCGGGCGCGCTGCCGGGCCTGTCACAACCCGCCGCCAAGGCCCTGGTCGAAGCTGCCGGCGGGCACGTCAGGGCGAAATACGGGTGGACGGACGTGTCACGGTTCGCCGCGCGCGGCATCCCGGCGGTGAATTTCGGACCGGGTGACCCGAACCTGGCGCACCGGCGCGACGAACGGGTGCAGGTCGCCGCGATCACCGCCGCCGCCGCGATGCTGCGGCCCTACTTGGGTGGTTGACCCTCGGCGGAATCAGCCGCACCGCGCTGCCTGCGCGGCGGCATCGGCCGCCGCCGCGCGCATCCCCGCGGCGTCCAGCTCATGCGACACAGCTCGCAGCGCCGCGCCATCGCGTGTCGCCAGCGCCCGCGCATGGGCCAGCGCGATTCGGCCTACGGCGCAGTCGATCTCGCCGGTGAGCCGGGCCAGCGGGTCCGCGGCCCGCGCGTCGCCTAGCCGGACGGCCTCGTACCATGCGTGCAGCGCCACCGCCGACTGACCGCCGCGTTCGGCCATCCGAGCGGCGTCGCGGGCGGCGGCGACCGCGCCGTGGGAATCGCGCACCGACGCCAGCCGCCACGCACGCGCCACACCGAGTTCCGGCGTGAACAACGCCGACTTGGTTCCATGCCGGGATTCGGCTCTGCTCAATGCCTTTGCCGCGGCGGCGGTGTCTCCCTGTTGCGCCAGAGCGGTGGCCAACAGTGTCAGCGACAGCGGTCCCCACGAGTAGCCGGTGCGTTCCAGGGTGGCGGCCGCGGGAGCGAGAAGCGCTGCGGCCCGGGCGAATTCGCCGCCGGCGATCAGGACATGCGCCAGCAGCACCTCGCCGATGGCGCGGCCGGGCTGCTGCAGCTCGGCGAAGTCGGTGAACTGTTGCGCGAGCTTTCGCGCCGCGTCGAGTTGACCCGCCATCAGCAGCGCGCTGGTTTGGCCCAGCCCGATCGTGAAGCGCAGCAGCCCGGGATGCTCGGCGGCCAGGGCGCGCTGGGCCAGCGGCTCCACGTCGTCGAAGCGGCCCTGGCGCGCCGCGCACAGCGCGGCGGCGCTGGCCGCCCAGGCCACCGCTTGGTCATCGGCCGACGGCGAGGCCAGCACTTCGCCCGCCACTTTGACGGCGTGCCCGACGTTGCCCGCGTTCATCGCGAACGTCGCGCTCAGCGCGTCCAGTGTGGTGCGCGGGCCCGCGTCGGTTACCCGATTGCGGGTGGTCCGCAGGAACGCGGTGGCCCGCTCCGGTTCGCTGAGCATCCAGAACTGATTGGCCGCCCGCAGCAGCGCCCAATCCATCAGCGCCGCTTCGGTCAACGCGGTGGAGTCGACGGCGTCCAGCAACGCGTCGGCCTCGCGGCCCCGTCCCTGCCACGCCAGGGCGTGCGCCAGTGCCAGCCGCGGGGCCAGGCCGCCGGAGCGCTCCAGCGCCGACCGGGCCAGTCGTTCGCCCAGCGCGAGATCGCCCAGGCGCAACGCCTGCCGCGCGGCGTCGGCGACCTCGGCGACGCGCTGGGGGGCGTCGCTGTCCAGCGCCAGGGATGCCAGCCGCAGCCGGTCGACGAGGTGATCCGACGGATGCTCCGACAGCAGCGTGACCAGCTCGGTGCGCCGTCGTCGCGCGCCCTCGCCACCCAGCGCCGCACGCGCGCGTTCGGCGAATAACGGGTGTGCCGTGTAGACCACCGGGTCGTCCGCGCGCTCGTCGCGCACCCGGGTTTCCGCCGCGCCCCATTGCACCGCCTCGCCCACCGCGCCGTCGCCGGCGAGGACGGTGAGATCGGCGAGCGACAACGGCTCGGCGACCGCCAGGTAGTCCAGCACTGCCCGCGCCGGCGCGGGGAGCTCGGCGAGGAACGCGTCGACCTCGGCCGGCGTGGATTTCTGAGCCGCCCCGCCGGGCGCCTCGATGTCGATCCGGTCCAGCAGACCGTCCGTCCACAGCGCCGCGATGGCTTCGGGTGCGGCCCCGGAATCTTGGGCGGTGACGATCAGGCGCGCGGTTCCGGCCAGCGCCAATTGATAGACCAGCGTGGCCGACAGGATGTCGAGGTCGTGGGCATCGTCGACGATGAGCAGCAGTTCGCCCTGCTGGTCGTCGCGGCCCAGCGATGCCCGCGCCGCCCGCAACAGCGCGGCCGGCTTGCCGATCTCGTCGATGTCCACCAGGTGGCTGAAGGCGCCGAAGGGCACCGCCCGCTCGGTCGGGGTGCCGGTGACCCAGCGGGTGACGGTGCCCGGGTGCCGGCCGGCGAACCGTTCGGCGGCCAATCGGGCCAACGTGGATTTGCCGCAGCCGTCCGGTCCCAGCACTACCGCGCCGGCCCGCGCCCCGTCGCCCAGCGCGGCGTCGAGCCGTTCCAGGGCGCCCGCATGCTGGGGGACATTCCATCGAATCGGCACCGCCGGATTTTAGTGCGCGCGGTGTGCGCGCCGCACCGGGCGTGGTTTACCTTTCGGTTATGCCGGCGGAGCGCGATTCATCAAGCGAGTGGTCGGTCTGTGTGTACTGCGCGTCCGTCCCGACGCATCCCGAACTGCTGGAGCTGGCCACCGAGCTCGGTGAGGCGATAGCCGACCGCGGCTGGACCCTGGTGTGGGGCGGCGGCCACGTCTCGGCGATGGGTGCGGTGTCGAGCGCGGCGCGGGCACGCGGTGGCCGGACCGTCGGGGTGATCCCCGAACACTTGATGAGCAGGGAGCTGGCCGATACCGAAGCCGACGAGCTGATCGTCAGCGAGACCATGCGCGAGCGCAAGCAGATCATGGAGGACCGCGCCGATGCGTTCATCGTGCTGCCGGGCGGTATCGGCACCCTCGACGAGTTGTTCGAGGCCTGGACGAGCGGCTACCTCGGCATGCACCGCAAACCCGTGGTGATGCTCGACGCGTGGGGCCATTACGAGGGCTTGTGGATCTGGTTGAACGGATTGCTGGACAGCGGGTACATCTCGCAGGTCGCGATGGACCGCCTGGTGCTCGTCGATAAGGTGGGTGCCGCAATAGAGGCGTGCGCCCCCACGTGAGGTCGGCGGGCTGAATGGGACGGCGCCGAGGGGAACGAGGGATCACGTGTCGAAAGACGGGGGAGCGCGCGCAGCGGTCGGGCTGGCCGATATCGCAGTTCGGGCGCCGCGCGTGCTGGCCGATCTGCCATCGATCGCGCGGGGTGTGCGCACCGGGCTGCTGGCGTTTCCGAACTCCAAGAAGTCGATCGGCACGGTGTTCGCCGACCGGGCCGCTCGCTACGGCGACCGGGTCTTCCTGAGGTTCGGCGACCAGGAACTGACCTACCGCGACGCCAACGCGGCCGCCAACCGGTATGCGGCCGTGCTGGCCGCCCGCGGCGTCGGCCACGGCGACGTCGTCGCGATCATGCTGCGCAACTCGCCCAACGCGGTGTTGACGATGCTGGCAACGGTCAAGTGCGGCGCGATCGCCGGGATGCTCAACTACCACCAGCGGGGTGAGGTGCTGGCACACAGCCTGGGCCTGCTGGACGCCAAGGTGTTGATCGCGGAGACGGACCTGGTCAGCGTCGTCACCGACTGCGACACCACGGCCGGCACCGAGACCATGACCATCGAAGACGTGGAGCGGTTCGCGGCGAGCGCGCCGGCCACCAACCCGGCATCGGCGTCCGCGGTGTTGGCCAAGGACACCGCGTTCTACATCTTCACGTCGGGCACCACCGGGTTCCCCAAGGCCAGCGTGATGACCCACCGCCGCTGGCTGGCGGCGCTGGCCGCGTTCGGCGGGCTTGGGTTGCGACTGAAAAGCTCCGACACGCTGTACAGCTGCCTGCCGCTGTATCACAACAACGCGCTGACGGTCGCGCTGTCGTCGGTGATCAACTCGGGGGCGACGCTCGCGCTGGGGAAGTCGTTTTCGGCGTCGCGGTTTTGGGACGAGGTGATCGCCAGCCGGGCGACGGCGTTCATCTACATCGGCGAGATCTGCCGCTATCTGCTCAACCAGCCGCCCAAGCCCACCGACCGGGCGCACAAGGTGCGCCTCATCGCCGGCAACGGGCTGCGGCCGGAGATCTGGGACGAGTTCACCAATCGGTTCGGCATCGCGCGGGTGTGTGAGTTCTATGCGTCCAGCGAGGGCAACACCGCGTTCATCAACATCTTCAATGTGCCTCGGACGACGGGCATTTCGCCGACGCAGCTGGCCTACGTGGAGTACGACCCCGACACCGGCACCCCGTTGCGCGACGAGAACGGACGCGTGCGCCGGGTGCCCGCCGGTGAGCCCGGCTTGCTGATCAGCCCGGTCAACCGGCTGCAACCCTTCGACGGTTACACCGACCAAGCGTCGAGCGAAAAGAAGTTGGTGCGCAACGCTTTTCGTGAGGGCGACTGCTGGTTCAACTCGGGCGACGTGATGAGCCCGCAGGGCATGCGGCACGCCGCGTTCGTGGACCGGCTGGGCGACACCTTCCGCTGGAAGGGGGAGAACGTCGCCACCACGCAGGTCGAAGCGGCGCTGACGTCGGAGGGGTCCGTCGAGGACTGCACGGTCTTCGGCGTCGAGATTCCCCGCACCGGCGGCCGCGCCGGGATGGCCGCGGTCAAGCTGCGCGACGGCGCCGAGTTCGACGGCAAATCGCTGGCCGGTGCCGTCTACGGCCAGCTGCCCGGCTACGCCCTGCCGCTGTTCGTGCGGGTGGTTTCGGCCCTGGAGCAGACCACGACGTTCAAGAGCCGCAAGGTCGAGCTGCGTGAGCAGGCCTACGGCCCCGACGTGGACGACCCGCTGTTCGTCCTGGCCGGCCGGGACGAGGGCTACGTGCCCTACTACGACGAATATCCCGACGAAGTCGCGGCGGGTAAGCGCCCGTAGCGCTAGCGGCTCGGTTTGCGCCGAGCGTGGGGGCCCCCCCCCCCGGGGGGGCGCCGGGGGGGGGGGGCCCCCCGGGGGCCGGCAGGCCCCCCCCCCAAGAAAGGGGGGAAGAAACCCCAAACGCCCCCCCCCCCCC
>NZ_MBES01000008.1 GCF_001954195.1 Mycobacterium sp. IS-1264
TTTGTCGGCGAATTTCGACCAGTACGTCTCGCGGTACCGATCCGGGTCGCCCCAGATGCCGCGCAGCATCCCCGGCCCGGTCGTTATCGTGAACGCCCCGCCACCGGTCGTCTGGGTGCCGGTTCAGCCACCGCAGCAACCGTCGCCGCCTTCGCCGCCGAAGCTGCCACCGCCGCCGTCACCGAAACTGCCTACGCCCCCGAAGCTGACACCGCTGCCGCCACCGCCGTCGCTGTGCCTGCCCCCCCATCACCTTGTGCAGGGCGTCTGCCAGTGAGGCCGACTCGTGGGAAGAGGCCGGGACTTGATCCCGGCCTCACCCGCTTTCCCGTCGACGAGCTGGAATTTTCTCGTGCCATTTCACCCGCGTGCGCGCACACTTATTCGCAGCGCCGGTCCTTTCAGCACCGGCACCGGCACCTCATGGTTGGGGAAGCGACGTGACAACCGCACTGTCCAATTGGGACATCGTCAGCGATGCGGAGTTGGCCCGCGCGGCGGCGACGGGTGATCGAGGCGCGTTTGCCATGATTTATGACCGTTACGCCGACCGGCTCCACGACTTCTGTGTGGGCATGGTCCGCGACCGCGACGCCGCCGCCGACTGCGTGCAAGACGTGTTCTGTGCCGCGGCGACCCAGCTGCCCAAACTGCGTGAGCCCGACCGGCTGCGCCCCTGGCTGTATGCCATTGCCCGCAACGAAGCCCTGCGCTGCATCCGGAACCGCCGTCGCGAGCAAGCCTCCGATGAACTGCCGGAGGCCGCGTCGCACGAAGCCGGCCCGGACACCCTGGCCGCGCGCAACGAGCTGGCCGACCTGATCGCTGAGGCCGCGGGTGGGCTCGTCGACCGCGACCGCACCGTCTTGGAGCTGGCCTACCGCCACGGCCTCGACGGACCAGAGCTGGCCGAAGCACTGGAGGTCAGCCCCGGCACCGCCAACAAGATGGTGTCGCGGCTGCGCAGCACCATCGAAACGTCGCTCGGTGCGCTGCTGGTGGCCCGACGCGCCCAACACACCGCCGACAAGTGCCCTGAGCTGCGCACGATCCTGGAGGGTTGGGATGGACGGTTCAGCGTGCTGATGCGCAAACGCATCAGCCGCCACATCGAGTCCTGCCCGACCTGCGATGAGGAACGCCGCCGCCTGGTCAGCCCGGCCGCGCTACTCGGCGCCCCGGTGTTCATCCCCGCCCCCGCCTGGCTGAGGGACCAGACACTGGACAAGGTCCGGCTGACCTCCGCGGGCCACAGGCTCACCACGGATACGGACGCCGACAGCCCCACCCTGTCCCATTGCGCCGCGGACGCACCGACCATGGCGTCGCCGGTAGCCGCCACAGCGTCGGACGACGAGGGCTACTTCGACAACGCCGAACCGCGGCGAGCTCGGCGGATCATCCCGTGGATCGCGTTGTTCGCCGCCGCCTTCTTCGCCGCGCTGGGGCTGGCTTTCACTTTCCTGTACCACCACAAGACCGCCGTCACGCCGACCGAGATGACTGGGACCGCGCCCGCGCCCATGAAACCGGCAGCGCCGCCGAGCGCCGCGACTATCCCCGCTAACCCAGCACCACCCCCGGCGCCGGCAGTAACTGTGCCTCCGGCTTTTACGCCCGCACCCGTCCAGCCGCCGGCAGCCACGGTCCCCCCACCGATACTCACCGCCCAGCCTCCGGTCGTACCCCCACCGATCGTTCCACCGGTGGTGCCGCCCCCACCGATCTTGGCGCCGCCGCCGGTCGTAGTGCTGCCGCCACCCATCGTCGTGCCGCCGCCACCCGTCGTGGTGACGCCGCCGCCGGTGGTGACGCCGCCGCCGGTCCGGGTTACACCCCCGAGGGGTCCCGTTTCTTCCGTCCCGGTGATTCCACCGCCCTTGGTTCCCACCCACTCCGCCCCGTCGCCACCGCCCGTCATCCGGTGACCCCGTACGTGGCGCGCAGGTAGCCCTGTGCGGCACTATTGGGAGCGTTGTCATCCGTGGAAAGGCTCGCGGGAGTTAGCTTGGTTCAAGATCTCAGCACCCAGACGGTGACTGAATAGATGCTGGCTCGCAGGCACCCCTATTTCGCATATGGGTCGAATCTGTGCGTCAACCAGATGGCGCTGCGCTGTCCGGACGCCGCCGATCCGCGACCGGCGATCCTGTCCGACCACGACTGGCTGATCAACGAGCGCGGGGTAGCCACTGTCGAGCCGTTTACCGGTAACCAGGTGCACGGGGTGCTCTGGCAGATCTCCGATCACGACCTGGCCACCCTGGACAGCGCCGAAGGCGTGCCGGTGCGCTACCGCCGCGACCGGCTCACCGTAACGACCAACGACGGGCCCGCACCGGCCTGGGTCTACATCGATGACCGGGTGACTCCGGGTCCGCCGCGGCCCGGCTACCTGCCGCGGATCATCGACGGCGCGCTGCACCACGGGCTTCCGCAACGCTGGATCGACTTCCTGCACCGCTGGGACCCAACACGCTGGCCTCGCCCGGCATCCGCGAGACCACGTTCTGGCCCTGGGCCACAGTCACTTTCAGCGTTGTTGAACGAGCCCGGCGTGATCGAGTCCAGCCAGCTGCGGTCGCGTTTCGGTTTCCTTGCCATCCACGGCGGCGGCCTGGAGCAGATGACCGACGTCATTGCCGAACGCGCCGCCGAGGCCGCCGACGCGTCGGCGTATGTGGTGCGCCATCCCGACCACTACCCGCATCACCTGCCGTCGGTCATGTTCCAGCCCGGCGAATCCACCCGACTGGCCGAGTTTCTCGATCATGTCGACGTCGCGGTGTCGTTGCACGGCTACGGCCGCATCGGTCGCAGCACCCAGCTGCTGGCCGGCGGGCGCAATCGAGAGCTGGCCGCCCACCTGGCGCGGCACATCCGGCTGACGGGCTATCAGGTCGTCACCGATCTCGACGACATCCCGCACGAACTGCGAGGCCTACATCCGGACAACCCGGTCAACCGGGCGCGCAACGGCGGAACACAACTGGAGCTGTCCGTTCGCGTCAGGGGCCTGAGCCCGCGCAGCCCGCTGCCGGGTCCCGACGGCTTGTCGCCGGTCACCACCGCCCTGGTGCAGGGCTTGGCTGCGGCGGCGCGCGCCTGGTAATTGTCCTCAGCTGGTTGAACGGAGGTTGTTGGTGGCCAAAGATTTTCGCTTTTCGATGAGCATGCGGTTCTTCAAGTCCCGCGAGAAATTGGTGGACAAGGCGAAGCGAGCCGAAGACCTCGGCTACGACATTCTGTGCGTGCCCGACCATCTCGGTGCGGCGGCACCGTGCCCGACGCTGACCGCGGTCGCGATGGTGACGACGCGGTTGCGGCTGAGCATGTATGTGCTCAATGCCGCCTTCTACAAGCCGGCCCTGCTGAGCAGGGACCTGCAGGCGGTGGAGGTGCTCAGTGACGGGCGCCTCGAGATCGGGCTCGGAACCGGCTATGTCAAGGAAGAATTCGAGGCCGCGGAGCTGCCCTACCCGAGTGCCGGAGCGCGGGTCGACTACCTCGAACACATGACGACCTATCTGAAGGAACACCATCCGACGACGCCAATCCTGATCGCCGGCAACGGCGATCGCGTGCTGACCCTGGCCGCACGGCACGCGGACATCATCGGGCTGACCGGCGCCAGGGTCCGAGACGTCGACGACCCGCTTGCCGAACGCATCGAGTTCGTGCGCAACGCCGCGGGCGATCGGTTTGATCAGCTGGAGCTGAACATGGTGATCACGGCGATGCCGCCCGAGGGAGAGACCGCGCCCGACCTGCGAATGACCCGTCAGTACGCGCCGGACCTCTCCGATGAGCAATTGCTGTCCATGACGTCGGTGCTCAGCGGGTCGCCCCAAGAGATGGCCGACACGCTGTCCGGGCTGCGTGAAAAGTACGGCCTGACGTCCTTCACGGTCCAGGACAACAACCTCGACGCGTTCGCCAAGGTCATCGCGGAGCTGCGCTGACGTTCGCAGCCCGCGGTCTGCGTGCCGGTTGCCGGTAAGCTCAGCCCGTCCGCCCCCGTAGCTCAGGGGATAGAGCACGGCTCTCCTAAAGCCGGTGTCGCAGGTTCGAATCCTGCCGGGGGCACAAGCGAGTGCGGTCACGCGTTCGGCGCGACGGGTTTGGCCCAGGCCGCCGAGGTAATCAGTCAGCTTCGGGGAGAAGCGGATTCGCGCCAGGTCTCAGATCCGCGGATCGGTCTAACGCAGGCGATGGGCGGCGGCGCGCCCTGCGTCGTTGCAGTGTTTGGTCGATGATCTCGGCTTTCAGGTGTTGTTGATGTAGGACGGGCGGAGGAATCGCTCCACTATGGCGCGTTCGGTAGCGGGGTCCTTCAGCGGCCAGCACCACAGCGCGAGGAAGACGCGGATCAGCCATTGCGCGGCCAGCGGGTCGGGGTGGTCCTGGCCGAGCATTTCGGAGGCAAAGGCGGCAACGACTGGTGAGGTAGTGAGCCACTCGCTGCCCGGCGCCAATTGCATTGACTGCATGAGCTGAACCAAGGGATCTGAATGCATGCGTTGCAGGGCAAGGATGGTGGCGGTCACCACCCGGTCCGGTCCGGTGAGGTCCTTGATCGCGTCGCGCACCGTGTCGACGATCCGGTTCGCCTGAATGGCGACAACGGCGTCACGGATGGCCGCCTTGCCGCCGGCATGCCGGTAGATCGTCGCCGGTGAGCAATGGACCTTGGCGGCCAAGGCCTCGATGGTGAAGGCGTCGTATCCGACGTGGGAAATGAGGTCGGCGGCCGCAGCGTAGATCCGTTCGGCGGCCTCGCCGCGGCGATCCCGTCCCAGCAGCCAATCGTTCTGTGGCATCTGAAAGTGCTCCCGAGCTGCGGTGCGCTGAAAAATTTCTCTCAGGTTGAGATTTTTTGCACGTTTTTCTCAGCATAACCCGCTGGTGGTGTGGTGCAGGCGATTGGAGGGGCGTGGGTAGTGCGACCAGGCGTTTATCAACCTTGGTAGCCACCATTGACGCTGCTCACGGCCTCTTCCAGCCTGAAAGGATGACCGTCTTGGCTAATCCGATCCAGTTCTTCGGCGCCGAGGCTCTGCAAGATCCGTATCCGCTTTACGACCGTATGCGCGCCGAGGCGCCGGTGCACCGCATCGGTAACTCGGAGTTCTACGCTGTGTGCGGCTGGGATGCGGTGATCGATGCGGTCAACCGGGTCGAGGACTTCTCGTCCAACCTCAGCGCGACCATGGTCTACCACGAGGATGGGACGGTCGCCCCGTTCCCAATGATCGAGGCTGGAAGTCCCGGCCACGCCTTGGCCACCGCCGACGATCCGGCACACGCGATGCACCGCAAAATCCTGCTGCCGCATCTGTCCGCGAAACGCGTCCGCATCATCGAAGAATTCGCGAGCCACGTCGCCGAGCACCTCTGGGACGAGAATCTGCACGAGGGGCGCATCGAGTGGATGAGCGCGATGGCCAACCGCCTGCCCATGATGGTGGTCGCCAAGCTGCTGGGCCTGCCCGACACCGATGTCGACAATCTCATTCGGCTGGGCTTCGCCACCACCACGCTGCTCGATGGTGTCGTCACGGCCGCGCAGCTCGAGGCGGCAGGAGCCGCGGCATTCGAACTGTCGGGTTACGTCTTGGAACATTTTGAAAACGCAAGTGCCCTACCTGAATCCGGCCTGATTCCCGACATGGCCGCACGCTACGCCTCGGGCGAGGTGGACCAGACCGTGGCATTGGGCATCATGCTCACCCTGTTCAGCGCCGCCGGCGAATCCACGGCTTCCTTGCTGGGCAGCGCCGCGTGGATTCTCGCCGACCGTCCAGAGATCCAAAAGCAGGTGCGGGAGAACCCCGAATTGTTGAACGCCTTCATCGAAGAGGCGCTCCGCTACGAGGCACCGTTCCGGGGGCATTACCGGCACGTATGGCGCGACACGACCCTCGGCGGAGTCGACGTGCCCGCCAACGCTCACCTACTGCTGATGTGGGGAGCGGCGAACCGCGACCCGGCACACTTCGACGCGCCAAACGAATTCCGTCTTGATCGCATCGGTGCCAAAGGCCACGTGACATTCGGCAAGGGCGTGCACTTCTGTATCGGCGCTGCGCTGGCACGACTCGAGGCCCAGATCGTATTTCGGACGCTGTTGGAACGCTCCACCTGGATCGAGGCGACCGACGTCGGAGAGTGGTTGCCCAGCATCCTCGTCCGGCGCCTAAATCGTCTTGAGTTGGCCGTCCAATAGGTTGGGTTACTCAGCCGATTGCGCCGCTGTCTTTGAGCGCGACAACAGGTCTGGCAGCCCGCGTGCCGCGAAGAGGAAATCCCCCTCTCCCGGGTGCTACTACGAGTACACAATCAGGCGGCAATCCATCGTGGTCGTGCGCCCAAAGGGCCTCAGCATCAAGGCGTTTCACAATACGTGCGCCAACGGCGGGATGAAGATCGTACGCGGCAGCGGCTGCTCAGAAGGCAAGGTGATGGTCAGGCCAGGGGCATCGAGCACGTCACCCATGATCCACCATTCGCTACGTCCGATTGACAGATGCGGCCAAGTCACGGCATGCCTGCTCGCAGCTACGACAGACTTCCGCACAGATGCGGCAATGAACGTGATGTTCTGCGTGCCGGGCACATTCCTCCCCGCTTGCCTTGCATGCGGTTATACACGCCTCTAGCGCTGCTTTGGTGAGATTGGGGTCGTAACCCGTTTGGCGCGACAATACGCGGCTCGTCGTTGCGCAGATGTCAGCGCAATCTAGGCACGTGCGTATGCATTTGGTGAGGTGATCGACATCGTCTTCGCTAAGACACGCGTCGGCGCAGGCGGTGCAGGCCTGGTCACACTCGGCGCACGCGTCGATAGCTGCGGTTAGCTTTACCCGGTCGATCTGTCCCAATGGGTGGGGATGGCTTTCTAGCATCTTGCTTGTAGTGCTCATTGGTCGTGCTCCTGTTCGGTTGTGAAAGCGAGGGCAGGCTGGCGCGATTGGGTTAACTTAAGTCCCATTCAAATATCTCCAAATGCGACGGCTGGAGTTTGCGTCGATCCAGTCGACGTATCGAGTGGCGAAGATGGTGGCGTTCTCGTCGGGCGCCAGGGTGTGATCGTCGATCACCGCACCGAAGTATGGGGCCTGGGCGTCAGTCACGACCCGACGTTGATCACCAATCGCAGCAAGGCCCATACGGACAAAGTCATCCATTCCGATTGCTTCGGGTCCAGCGATCTCCGTAACTCCGTTGATCGGGGGCCCGACAGCCGCGCGTGCGACGGCGGTAGCGACATCGTCGGCCGCGATAGGACGGAACAACGCGTGTGGCAGCCTGACAATATCTCCGTCGGTCGCGGAATCGGCCAAGCCAACCGCGAATTCATAGAACGGAGTTGCCCGCACGATCGAATAGGGCCGGCCTGACTCCCTGATCAGGTTTTCCTGAGCTGCTTTCGCGGTGTTGTAGCCGCTATCCGGCATGACCTGCGAGCCCACGACCGACAACGCGACATGGTGTTTGACTCCCGCGTGCTGTTCAGCAGACAGAAGATTCGTGGTCGCGGTCGTGAAGAAGTGCATCACGGGTTCATCGTCGAACAGTGGTGAATCGGCGACGTCGACCAGGACATCCGCACCGGCGACGGCGTTGGCGAGGCCTTCACCGGTGAGTGAATTGACACCCGATCGGCGGGAAGCGGGGAGCACGTCGTGTCCCTGCGCGCTGAGTTTGGACGCTACTTTCGAACCGATCAGCCCACGCCCGCCAATGACTACGATCTTCATGATGAACCCTTCAGAGTTGCTCTGGTCACTTCGGTTTCGTGCTTTCGCCGAAATTTCTTGGGCATGCCGGGATTTCGACACGGCCTCCGCAAGCGGGCCGGCCATCCACCCGGTTGTGGTCGTACCGAGATTGCCGCCACGCGGGGTGAGCTGTCATCACCCCAACCACCAGTTCACCCGGGTGAGTTATGCGCCGCCATGAACCCAAGCGTGGATGGATAAAGCTGCGCGGGCGCAGTGTCGACCGTTTGCGGCGTTGTGTCAATGCCGAAACGACTACTGCGGAGGGGATGGTCCCGTCGCGATCGAGGGGCTGCTGGCCAGGGCCGGTTGCACACCGGGCCGGTCGCGGCACAACGCCGCAACGTCACAGGGCACAGGTTGGCACCCGGCAGGGGGATTGGTTATCAACAGGGCGGCACACAACGCGCCCAGGGCGAACAGTGCGGCGCTCACCTCTAGCACGTGGGCTAATCCGGCGGCGCTCGCCGTGCCAACGCTAATCAGGCCTATTGACCCGATCGATATCAGCGCGGCCAGCCGCGAGACGGCGTTGTTAATCGCCGACGCAAGGCCGTTGTATTCAGTCGGGACCGAGGCCAGTGTCACCGACGTCAGCGGTGTGATAGTCGCGACCAGCCCGAAGGCCAGCACCGTCATCCCGGGGACGAGATCGGGGATCGCGTGAAATCCGTGAGGTTTTGGGCGGATCAGCAGCAGCCCGATCCCCGCCAACGCGGGGCCGGCGATCAGGAACGCACGTGGTCCAACGCGGCCGGCGAAGCGACCGACTTGACGCGCGAAAACGAACGACAGCACGGGGATCGGCAGGGTGGTCAGTCCGGTTGCCGTGGCCGAGTAGCCGCCGATCTCTTGGGTGTAGAGGGTGATGGCGAGCGACCCCAGTGTCAACGCGCCGTAGACGAACACGGTGACAAGATTGGCGGCAGCGAAATTGCGAAATGTGAACAACGGCAATGGAAGCATCGGGCACCGGCTGCGGCGCTGCCAGTACACGAAGCCGGTCAGTGCGGCAATCCCGATCACCGATGGCGTGATGACTATTGGGTCGGTCCAGCCGTAGTGCTGCGATTCGATTAACGCATACGCGGGCGCGGCCAGCCCCATCGCCGACAGGGCCACCCCGGCGGTATCGACACGGGCGCCTGCGACCCGCCTCGACATCGGGCACAGCCAGAACGTCAGTGCATACCCGGTCGCCATTGGAATCGCTGACAACACGAAAATCCAACGCCAGCCTAGGAAATCGACGCACATTCCGCCCAGCAGGGGGCCCAACGCGAAGGCGGTTCCCGTCCATCCGGTCCAGACGCCAATGGCCGCAGACTGGTGTGCTTTGTCGAACACTGTATTGATCAACGCCAGCGAGCCAGGCACGAGGAACGCCGCACCCAGGCCCTGGACAAAACGCGCGGTGATCAGCATTGCCGGTGAGGTGGCAACCGCCGCCAGAACCGAGCCGGCCCCGAAAGCCAACAGCCCGAACCGCATCACCGGAACGCGCCCGTAGAGATCCGAGATGGACCCGCCAGGGAGAATCGCAGCCGCCGTCGCCAGCAGGTAGCCGTCGACGATCCATTGCTGCAAGGCCAGGCCGCCGCCGAGATCGTGCTCGATGGCCGGCAGAGCCAGGTTGGTCACGGTGGAGTCGAGGAACGCAACCATCGACACCAGCACTGCGACCACCATCGCGCGGCTGGTCGGTGCCGCGTCGCGCAACGTCACTGCGGGGGCCGTTCGGCACTTGACGACGACGGCGCGCCAGAATAGTTGCGTGTGATGGTCATTCGCTCACAACCGCGGGCGTTCTTTCCCGTAGACAACCGGATCCTTTCGCACCCCGACGACGGCGACGTCGGTGTCGAAGCGGCGGGCGCTCATCTTGGCACTCGGATCGCTCACGCCGGCACGATGGCCATGACTTCAACTTCCACGCGGATGTTGGGCCACACCAGTCCGTCGATGATGCTGAACATGGCGGCGGGCTCGTGGCGGATGACCTCTTTGCTCACCGCCAAGTAGGCGAACGCATTGTCACGGCTGGTGACCCATTGGCGCATGTAGACAATGTCGGTGAGCTTGGCACCGGCCTTGCCGAGCGCCCTTTCGACGTTGGCCCAGCACTGCCGGGCCTCGTCGGTGAAGTCCTCGGGCACGGTGCCGTCTTCGCGCAGCCCAGGCGTGCCCGACACGAAAATCTGTGTGCCACCGCCACCGGATACGGCAACGGCGTCGGCGTATTTGCCGATGTGAGCGGCCACGCCCGTGTGGATCGGGGTAATGGTGGTCATCTCGAGACTCCTTGTTGAGGGCGGTTTTTCGGGGTGCGATGGCAATTTCGTCAGATGCCTTTCGTGACGACCACTCCGCTGGGCTCGTGGCCTGCCACGACGTCGGCGAGGGCGCCGGCAGCCTGATCCAGACCGCAGGAACGCGGGGTGGGCATGCTCAATCGACGGGAGGAGAGTAGGGCCGTGAGGCGGTCGAGTTGAGCGCGGTCGGAACGGACGTAAACCGCGGTCACGCTGATGCCGCGGGTGGCCGCAGGGGGGTCTGGGGTAATGGTGGCAAGCCGGCCGCCGTCGGCAAGCGCGGTCATCGCAGCAGTAGCGCCCCCAGGGGCGGCGTTGGCGACCGCGGTGATGGAGTCGTTCGCCAACGCCCTTGCCTGCTGTGGCCACATCGGATCGCGGTAATCGATCACGTCGCGGGCGCCATACCCCCGGACTCGGTCGGAGCTGCGGGGGCTGGCGGTGGCGAGCACATCGATGCCCCGCAAAGCGGCCAGCTGAACGATGAGCCCGCCCGTGATTCCACCCGCACCATTGACGAGCAACGTCTCTCCACCGTGAAGGGCCAGCGCCTCGGCGACCACCTGCTCGGCAGTCAACGCGGGCACCGGAAAGATCGCTGCGATCTCCCACGAAATCGCAGGCGGTTTGCGAGCGAGCGACCCGACGGGTGCGATCAAAAACGGCGCCCACGTGCCCTGGTCGCGCAGCGGCACGGGGTGGCACAGCACCTCATCGCCCACAGTGAATCCGTTTGGGCGGTCGCCAACGGCCTCGATGACACCGGTAGCCTCGACGCCGAGCGCCAGCGGAGGCCTGGTGCCAACATCCCAGCCGCCGGTCCGAATGATGTTGTCCCAGTTGCCAACCCCGGCGCCGCGAACGTCGATGAGAACCTCGTCGCCTGCCAACGGCCGCGGATCGTCCACTTCCAGCATCTCCACCTTGCCACCGAATGCGCGAACCCCCGCTACGAGCATGGTCATAGCGAGACGACCGGCGAGTCGTAGGTCATTGCGGCTCCTCTCAGCTGCTGCCCCGCGCTTTTCAGTAATGGGGCAAGTTCGGACTCTTGGGCGAGTAGCAGATCCCAGATCTGATTGACCGTCGGATGTGGCGCGACAGCATGGCGTAGGAGACTGACTGGGACCTTTGCGACGATAGCCAGGGTGGCCGCTTGAACCAGTTCCGAGAACTCCGGGCCGACAAATGTCGCTCCGAGCAGTGTGTTGGTCTCGGCGTTAATGACCAACTTCGCCCATCCTTGGAATTCATCCCTGAAAAGGGCCAGGAATGACAGGGTGCCGGGGTAACGGGCAGTTCGCGTCCGTACCACGAATCCTTCTGCTCGGGCCTGACTTTCCGTGCGCCCCGCAGTGGCTACTTGTGGCTCAGTGAAGATAACCTGCGCGAGATTGCCCGCATCACGGGCAGCCAGCTCGCTCCCGGACAGTTCTCGCCCCGCGGCGCGGGCCGTGATGATGTCGGCCACCACATGGCCGTGGTAGGTGGAGATGTGGGACAGCCGAGCACGCCCGGTGGTATCTCCCAAGGCGTAGAGCCAATCGCCTGTGACGCCGACCGCCTGGAGATGGTCATTCACAGAAACAAACCCGCCGCATGGCAGGCCAACGGTTTCCAGTCCGATGTTGTCGGTGTTAGTGCGCCGCCCGGCGGCCAGGACGATCTCGTCTACCTCGATGGTCAGGTCGTGGAAAGTGGCAGTGACGGGCCCGCCCGCTACCGGGCGTGCTACGGCCGACAACTCCGTCTCAAAGTGAATCGTGACGCCTTTGCTTCGCAGTGACTGCGCGACCAGGTCGCGGGCTTCGGGTTCGCAGTGGGGAAGCAGGGTGTCCCCACGCACCAGAAGCGTTACCGCTGAGCCCAAACCGGTCAGGATGGTCGCGAACTCGACACCGACGGGCCCGCCACCCGCCACCAGCGCGCGAGGTGGCACTTTTGTCATGGTCGTTAGGTCCCGATTGGTCCACGGGCATGCTTGTGCCAACCCAGGGATCTCGGGCACGTTAGGACGAGTGCCGGTGGCCAGCACGACCGCGTGGCGTGCCTCCAAGACGGCGTCGGTGTTATCGCCACCGGCCACGCGCACAGTCCGCTGGCCGCTCAACTGGCCGAAGCCATGAAAAACCGCTACACCGGCTTGCCGCAGTGATGCTGTTCGGTCTTGGTCCGAGAGGTGCTCGATGATCTCGTCGCGTTTCGCGAAGACGGCTGCAACGTCCAGTCCGTCGCACGAAATAGCTTCTCGCACACCAGGAACTGCCTTTGCGAGATTGAACACCTCGATCGGGCGAAGCAGTGTTTTGCTCGGATTGCAGCCCCAGTAATGGCACTCTCCACCGACCAGTCGATCCTCAACAAGCGCTACGGAAAGGCCGACGGACGCAAGCTTCCGCACCGCGGCCACACCGCCCACCCCGCCGCCCACGACAACCACGTCGAAGTCTTTGCCAGCTTTCATCGGTTACTTCCAATGATTGGCAAAGTTGGCCTGCAGCATCGCCAATCGGCATGCTTCGAGTTCGCGAACTCGATAAGGGGCCGGTGGGGTGTGGTCTCAGTCGTGTGTGGTGGCCGCGATGTTGTGCCAAGTATCGCGTAGGCCGCGGCTGCGCTTGCTGCGGAGAAGACACTGTAGCTAAGCGGCGATTCCATACCGAGGGATATAGCCATCGCAGTCCCAAATACTATGAGCAGCAAGCAAGTCGCCGCGCCGACCAGTTTTGGCCGCCAGCCGGCCAGAAGCAAGATTCCCAATGTCGCTTCGGCGGCGGTGGCAGCCCACACAATGGCGGTTAGTAACCATCCAGAAGCAAACGGAACAAGCTGGTGGGCATATCCGGCGAAGGCCCTCATGCTCCCCCAGCTACCCTGCCCCAACGTCTTCCACCAGCCGAATCGGTCGGCAACAGCGGACAGAAAGGCTGCGGCAAGCGACAAGCGTAGTGCGATCCGGACAGTCCGGATGGCGCTTGGTCCCCTGAGTCGTATTACGGACATAGACAAGTTCTTCAAATTGCCGAACGGTGCGAACATCTCGCATCGCTAACGCAGCGGTTCATTTTCTCGCGTTGTCGGCCATGGTGAGTGGGCCGTCTCCGGTATCAAGCAGGAACACTGCGAGTAATTCAGCGGGTTCGGTGGCGCTGGCATTTTCACTGATCGTGTGGTGCGCGCCGGGCGCTTCACTCCACGTCTCACCGGCGTGATAGACGCGTGCAGGCTCACCCTCGACTTGGCTGCGGATCGCTCCGGAGATCACGTATGCCATGATGAACGCCGACTTCGCGTGGTGGTGAGCTCCGCTCTTAGCTGCGGGCGGATAGCTGACGGTCACTGCTTCAATTGACTTGCCCGGAACATTAGAAGGTTGGTTGAAAACTGGGCGGACAGACGGGGTTTGATCCGAATTCTCTGGCGCCGGCTCAGCGTGAGCCGTCGGCGCGAGCAGAAACGCAATAGCCAGTGCGGCGAGCGGTAGTCTTAGGACCATTTGTTAGCTGCCTTTCCTTACCAGTCTTCGGCTACGCGCAGGATCGTCTTGCCAGTCATGCGCTTGTCGGGCGCGAATGCGGTAGGAGCTTCGGCGAGTGGTAGCACAGCGCCAATGACCGGCTTGAGGCGCCCATCCCGAACTCGCGTGGCGAGGTCCGCGAGCTGCCCGCGATCGGCTTCGACAAGGAAGAAAACTGCCCGTCCGTCGTTCGGCTGGGTCTTCGGCGGCTCGGCGATGGTGACCAGTGTTCCGCCAGCCCGCACCAGAGCCGCCGATCGGGCGAGGATCTCTCCGCCGATCACGTCGAACACCACGTCTACTTCGCCTGCGTCCTCGAGCTTTTCGGTTTCAAGGTCGAGAAAGGTGTGGACGCCGAGCTCCCCCGCACGCTGACGGTCTGTGGTTCGACCGGTGCCGATGACGCGCGCACCGACCTCGCGAGCGAGCTGGACCGCGATCGACCCAACCCCACCCGTGGCGCCGTGGATCAGAACCGTTTGTCCGGCGGCAAGGCGGCCATGATCGAACAGTCCCTGCCAGGCAGCCAATCCAGAGATCGGCAACGCCGCAGCCACTGTGTGGTCGATGTCCATCGGCAGCGGGGCGAGATTACGGGCTTCTACGGCGGTGTACTCCGCGAGCGTGCCGTTGCGGGCCCAGTCGGCGAGCCCGAACACCCGCTGGCCGACGCTCAAAAGGGTTGTGCCGTACCCTAACTCAACCACGACCCCTGACAGCTCGTGCCCGGGCACGCTCGGTGTCCGGTCGCGACCCGCACGGTCGATCCAGGTGTGCGGCCAGTCAAGCTCCCCGCGTGTGAAACCCGCGGCGTGTACCCGCACGACGACGTCGTTGTCGGCCGCCTGGGGGTAGGGCAGGTCAGTGAGGGACAGGCCGGCGACACCGGCGTCACGATCTGAAACAGTGATGGCTTGCATTACAGGCCCTTCCTGATGTGGGTTGTGGTTGTCGTGAGGTCAGCACCGGGGTGCGGTTGTAAGCTGACGAGCTCAAGGCCGAGATCACGGACTCGGTCGAGAAGTCCGTAAAGCTGTGACTGGTCGTGGATTTCGCCAGTGAACACGGTTTCGGTCGCACCGGCCTCGAAGCGCATTCCTTCCAACGCGCACCCGAGCCGCTCGGTCAAGCGGCCTCGAATGCAGATCTGGTACATCGTCGACTGCACTTACCCTCCGCTCCCAGCCGTTGAGCCAGCATTCATCGCCGCGGGGTGAGTCGTCATCACCCGGCGAGCCGATTCACCCGGGTGAGTGCAGAGGCGTCACCAGGCGGATCGGCGGGAATTCGGGGTGGACCAGCGCCTTTGATTGGCTCAGGGTCCACGTCTTCACACCCGTGCGCCCTGCTGAAAGCGGCGAGGCCCCAGTTGTCGCCGTCGCGCGGCCGCGGCGTCACGGTCATGGTGATCTTCGATAACCTCAGGGTCCCTTGGTTATCCGGTCGCTTCACGGATGTAGTCGCCGATCTGGCGCAGTGAGCGGGTCGCTTCGGGGATCATCGGCGCGGCGAATTGGAACACGTGGACTTGGCCCGGCCACACCTGGACTTCGACGGGCACCCCGGCAGCGGCCAGTCGTTGAGCCGCCAGCTTCGCGTCGTGGAGCAATACCTCGCAACCGGACACATGGATCAAGGTGGGTGGCAGTCCGGGTTGGATGTGATCGAGCGGCTCGTAAAGCGCGTCGCAACTCCCGTTCGCGTCCCCCTGTGCCGCGGCGCGGGTAATCAAACCATGCAAGGCGTGGAACGCTCTGGGTGGAAACATCGCATCCGAGCCGATGTTGGGGTGGGTCTTTTTGGGTTGCGCGGCCAGTTGCAGCAGCGGCGACATGGCCACCAGCGCCGCGGGCTGCTCACCGCACTCAAGCAGGCGTTGGGCCAGCGCTAGCGCCAGATAGCCGCCGGCGGAATCGCCGGCCAGCACGATCTGGTCGGGCTGGTAACCCTGTCGGCGCAACCACCGGTACCCGTCGTAGCAGTCGTCGATCGCCTGACCGATCGAATGTTTGGGAATCTTGCGGTAGTTGGGCACCAGTACCGGGCTGTCGGCGAAACTGGACAGCATGCTCACCAGTCGGCCGTGCGAGTACGTGCCGCAGGTGAGGAACGCCCCGCCGTGCAGATAGAGCACGACCCGGCGGGTGCCGTCGGCCGGCAGCACTCCGGCGGCACGGACAAGGTGCGCGGTGCAGTGCGTCAGCCCAATGGCGGCGCGCACCGTGCCTGGTGCCGGCGCGATGGCGCGGGCCGTGAAATCGACGACGCCCCACGGCCACGGTGCCGAGGGCACAAAACTGCCCACGCTCAACGCGGGCCGGATCATCAGGCGGGCGCTCAGCCAGGCGATGCGCGCGGCCATGCTGGGACCGTCCTGGATGACGTCAACGACGGCGCCCGCGCGAAACAGGTATCGTCGGGCTTTCCGCGCCCTGGGTGCTCCCAGACCGGAGCGCGGCGAACCTGACACGGTGGCGGGTGCGCTCATTACAACACTTCCACACGGGGCGCATCGGGTTCCCCACGCCACCAACCGAATTCACGTGACGGTGGCGTTGAGACCGTCGCCGGGTTCATCGCGTCGGCCCTAGGTTGAGGGCCGGCGCGCATCCCTGACATAAAAGGCCGCCCTGCCGGTCAACGAATCTGGGTGAGTCACTTGGTTGTTGGCGCGTACCCCCGCACGACGGGCACTGGCCCGCGCCGGTCGTGGACTGCTTATCGCGGCGCTGCCAGACAGCTACGCGTCCGCGCGCCACCGCTTGGCTTCGCCGGTTCTCGGCATGAGTGATCAGCCCCGCTGCGACCAAGGATCCCGCACAAACGGCGGCAGAGACGCCGAAATCGGTTAGCTGACCATAAATCAACCTGAGGGCCGCGTAATCCCCGGCCACGACAGCCAGAAACAGGGAGGCAGTGCGTAGTCGGCTCATGATGTCTGTGCATCGGGCCCGATCGAGTGCACAGCGAAGACGCTGCGCAGGTACCCAGTGGGACGCCCGCAGGTTGCGCAAACCGGGTGGGTGCCGCAGCGGGACGCCATCTCGCGTTTGTCGCCCACGTAGGTCTCCATCGCCCATCGCACAGTAGCCAGGCAGTCTTGACAGAGCGTCTCGATAAGGTCGCCGTCTGGGGTTAGCCCCATCTGGTCGCATCCGTCGACGGCGTGTATCTCGGCGACCGCTACCGCCCGCGCGCCACATGTGATGCCGGTCGACAGCCCCTGGGCACTGCAGGTGGGCCGCAGCGCATGAAGTTGATCCTCGATCGCCGGAACGGTGTCCATTGGCGTGCCTCCTCTCCGGTGCGCCCAACGCCGGGCAGAGTCGGCGGCGTCCCGCATTCGATCCAGCAGCCATGGCGTTCGCGCGGTGCCGGAGCCGTATTCAGCAGTCGATCGGTGATATTGGCGAGGCTTCATTTCGTTTCTCCAATTTGTGGCGGTCGGTTCAGCGGTGATCAAGGCAGCAAGGTTGCCCACCGTCATCGCGACTCGCGATCTGATAAGCCAGCATTGATTGAGATGGGATGAGTGGTCATCACCCGGCAAAGGGCGTCACCCGGGCGATTTGGCGAATATCGCGAGCACCGTGGGGGATTTGATCTCGCTAATGCGGTAATGGTGACGTAGGAAGAAGCGCCAGGAACCCGGGGTGAGGGCGATTAACTCCATGGGCAGGACGGCCGCGTAACTACCGCCGGACGCGGATATTGTCGGCACTAACGTAGACGCGAAATATGTTGGAATACAACGTGGTAGATCTACAGCAACAGAATGCGCTGTGGACGCCCGTGAATGTCATGTCGACGGGGTGCTCGGCTGTTGCGATTAGCGAGTGCGCTGGCGCGTCCGACTACCTGTGTGGGCAGCGTCCCACTGCGCATCGATGCGGGTCACGCGGCGAAGTTCCAGCACGAGCCACAGCGCTCCGGCGACCACGCCGAGAACGGCGATGAGCGCCGTGGCGGGAAGCCATTCGTAATGTCGATACGCGGCTTCGGCCGCCGTGCTAATCAACCCAAACGTCGCTACCACCAACAGGATCAACCCCGGCCAGAAGAAGTTATCCTTCACGGTGATACCCGCGTGCGGTTGCGTGGTCCGAGAGTGATCCGTCGGATCGTCGTGGGTGTCTCCCATCACCGCTCCCTCCGTCGTCGTCGTAGGAGATACTTGTCAGGTTGAGCCGGTCCGGGCGCGGATGAGCAGCTCGGCCAGCGTCACCCCAATCGTTGTCACGAGCCACACCACAACCGTCGTGGCCAGCCAGGATGGCGTGCCGTCAATAGTGATTCCGTGGGTCAATATTGACGCGAGGATCAACGCGACAATCGTCAATGCCAAGCCGGTGCCCCCAAGGAGCAGCGAAGCGTACTCACGGGGCAACTTCAAGATCGATAAGGACAAGATCCCCTGCATTAAGTCGAACGCCGACACCGCGACGATGAACCCCGGTACCGACAACGAAACTCGGGGAACAATCCACGCCGCAACCAGTAGTCCGATTCCCCACGATGCCAGGAACACAATTGCCCACCGCACGATATGCCTCATGGCGCTCATATCCGCCCGTGTTAGGCGCGGACCTCGTGTCGAATTACCCGACGGCGCCGCCACCGCAATCGATGCCGTCGAGGCGGCTTGGTGCCCAATGCCGGCAACACCGCCGACCACCACGACGTTCTTACCGTCGCACTCTGCGCCCATAGTTCAGTCCCTTCCCGGATCGTTTGCTCCGCCGTGCTGAACATCGCTGTTTGGCACGGATACAGCCGGACATCGCCGCGCGAGTCTGTCGGAAGTCAAGCTTGACGGGCCGGCGGCGGAGCTGTCTTCACCCCGCAGCGTCAATCACCCGGGTGAGGACATACCGAGGCCTTCCGCACACATCACTGAGCCATGCGCAGCTGCGGGCCCTTCGCTATGAAGGTCGTGGCGAAAGCTTTTGGGCTAACGAGCGTAGAGGTGTCAGGCGATGCCGTAGTCGTTTATCTTGCGGTAGATGGTCGCCCGCGACATTCCCAGGGCGCGGGCCGCCTCTTGCTTGTTACCGCCATTGTCTTGCAGGCTCCGGACAATCGCGTCGCGCTCAAGGGCTTCCATTTGGGTTAGTTTGCGCCGCATGATCGATCGGCACTCCGGTGGCAGCTTGTCGACACTGATAATGCCCGATCGTTGGCGGGCAACGGTTTCGGTCAGAACCCGCCGCAGCTGCGAGACGTTGCCCGGCCACGGCAGCATGCTGAGTTGGCGCATAGCATCGGGTGCCAGCTCCACATCAGCGCCCCGGGTGACCTCACGCAGCAACAGCGGCACCAATTCCTCGAGGTCGTCGATCCTGTGTCGCAGCGCCGGCACCGTGACGGTATGGGTAAATAACGGCAGCAACTGCTTGATCGGTGCTGACGGATGCGCGGAACTTTTGGTCGCCGCGATCCAACCCCGGTCTCCGCGCATGGCCAGGATCGAGATGATCGATTCGAGTGTGTCTTTGTCGAGGTCATCTACGTCGCCGATGACGACTGCGAAGTCCTCATCGCCGGACTCAGCCGCCAGCTCGGCGACGAATCGCGCTGGGCTGGGAAGCGCCTCGGCGCGCATCACCCGAACAGTTCGGCCCGGTTTCACATACTGACCCACCGCCTGGGCCAACCGTGCCCGGCCGGATCCTTTCTCTCCTTCGAGCATTACCCAGTCTCGGTCGCGGCAGCACCGCAGCACCTC
The DNA here is from genome assembly GCF_001954195.1 of Mycobacterium sp. IS-1264. GTDB lineage: Bacteria > Actinomycetota > Actinomycetes > Mycobacteriales > Mycobacteriaceae > Mycobacterium. Next base: position 19,336 of record NZ_MBES01000008.1, read on the forward strand.
CTGGCAGCAGCGCAGCCAGGCGCTGTTGCGACCTGCCAGGCCAGGGATTTGAATGCGAGCCGAGTGGCCAATTTGACGCGGGTGCGAGCTGGTCTCAGCCGAAACATCAACGTGGAACACGACATTGGCCCGGCCGCCGCGCATCGCCGAGCGGTCGGCAGCAGTGATTTTTGCGATGTGCCCGCTTGGCAGAACAGCCAGCGCCGTGCCCGAGAGCGTGGAACTGAGTAGATCCGAGGCGTGTTCGAGCAGCGCGGTCTGGTCGTTGCCGTCGAGCGCCCGGCGCAGATAGGGGTTCATCAACACCACATCGCCACCGATCGCGAGCACACCGCTCGAAGACCGCCGTGTCTGCTGCAGATATGCCTCCAACAGCGCGGTCTCACCTTCATGAGCCACCACCCGCATGCGATCCTCAATTTGGCGACCGGCGCTGGCAGCCAGCGCGAGCAACAGTGGATCGGATTCGTCGGCCAGACAACTCAGATTGACGGCGCCGATTAGTCTGCGCGTTATCGGATCACGGATCGGCGAACCCGCGCACGCGAAACCGGTGAACATAGCGACGTAGTGCTCGCCGCCGCGGATGAACGCGGGCCGCCCAGTCTCCAGCGCGGTGCCAATCCCGTTGGTGCCCGCCACCTCTTCAGCCAAGCTATAGCCAGGTACGAGACTCACGCTGTCCAACGCGTTGAGGATGGACACTTCTGGTGCGGTCCGTTCAACCACCACCCCATCGGTTGATGTCAGGACAACGCTGACAGCTTGCGCAGCCAGATCATCGGTGACGCGCTGCAGCACCGGCGCGGCCGCACGCGCCAACCGCGAGCCCATATTGGGTTCACGCACATACGGGAGCTCGACCCGGTCGGGGTGCACGCGCAGGGCCTGCGACCGACGCCAGGAGTCCAGGACACTGGGCTGCAGAATGCCCTCACTGAGTGAGCGCACCGCGTCAAGAGACTGTACGGACAGGAACTTTTCCCTGGCCTTCTCAACTTCGGTCGCGCAGCCCGCCTGCGAGCCCATCCCCCAACTACCTCGACTCCGGCTCGCCGTCACGAAATGCCGTAATCGCTCATCTTGCGATAGATCGTCGCCCGCGACATCCCCAAGGCGATCGCCGCCTGCAGCTTGTTGTTGGCGTTGTCCTCCAAGCTGCGGACGATGGCGTCTCGCTCAAGCGCCTCCATCTGGGTGAGCTTTCGCTTTGCGAGCGATCGACACTCGGGCGGCAGCTTATCGGCACTGATAACGCCTGACCGTTGTCGCGCAACGGTTTCCGCAATTACTCGCCGCAACTGTGCCACGTTACCCGGCCAGGGCAGCTTACTGAGTTGACGCATCGCATCGGCGGCAAGACGCACATCAGCGCCGGAAGTCAGCTCGCGCAGCAGGAACGGCACCAGTACCTCGATGTCTTCAATCCGGTATCGCAGCGCGGGCACTGTCACGGTGTGGGTAAAGAACGGCAGCAGCCGCTCAATCATCGGTGAAGGAGTCGATGAACTCACCGTCACTGCGATCCATCCGCGCCTCGCACGCGATTCCAACACCGGAACGATGGCTGCGAGCGTCGCCTCGTCGATGCAATCTACGTCGGATATCACCACGGCAAAGTCATCGCCGTCGGTTTGGGTCACGATCTCGGCGACGAAAAGCGCTGGCGTCGAAAATGTTTCAGCCCGTATTACGCGGACCGTCTTTATCGGGTGTACGTACTGTGCGACAGCCTGAGCCAGCTTGGCTCGTCCGGATCCCTTCTCGCCTTCGAGCAGTACCCAATCTCGGTCTCGGCAAGATCGCTCGACCAGCTGACAGCTGTGCCGCCATGAGCTGCTACGCCCAACGAGGCCAGGAATGTGCGGCGTGACCGATTGGCGAGTCCCGACTCGGTGTGCTGCTGCCTCGGTCGACAGATGCACATGGAAAACAACGTTAATCCTGCCACGGATCTCCGCATGGTCGACGACAGAGATGTTGGCCGTCGTTCCACTCGGCAGCACCGCCAGCGGATGTCGCGTAGCCGTGGTGTGAAGCAGATCCGAGGCGTGTTCGAGCAGAGCGATTTGATCATTGGTGTCGAGTGTCTGCCGCAGGTAACGGTTCATCAGCAACACGTCACCGCCGATCGCCAGCACACCGAGTGAGAGCCGTCGCTCCTGGTTGCGATACGCCTCCAGAAGCGCGATCTCGCTCGCGTGGGCCGACTCTCTCAGCCGGTCCTCGATCTGGCTTCCCAGGCTCTTGACCAACGGCAACAAGACCGGATTTGATCGGCTGGCCCAGCAGGTGAGATCAACGACGCCGACCAGCCTCTGGGTTATCGGATCACGGATTGGCGCTCCCGCACAGGCAAGCTCGCCCAGCGGCCCGACGAAATGCTCGCCGCCACAAATGAACGCGGGCTGCCCGGTCTCGATCGCGGTGCCAATCCCGTTGGTACCGGCGAATTCCTCCGCGTAGCTGTAGCCGGGGGCAAGGCTCACCGAATCCAGTGCGTTCATGAAGGCCGCTTCCGAGGCGGAGCGATTCATCACAACACCGTCGGCCGAGGTGAGGATGACCGACATCGCCTCGATGGTCACGTCCTGCGTGATCCCTTGTAGCACGGACTCCGCGGCGTGAGCTAGTCGTGAGTCGGTATCCGGCTGCCGAACATAGGGCAAATCGAGCCGGTCGGGGTGAACCCGCATGGCCTGGGACCGACGCCAGGAGTCCAGGACGCTTGGGGGCAAGGTGTCCGCCACCAAGGATCCGTCGCACAAGAACCGTTCCCTCACCCGGCGAACGTCGGTTTGGATGTCGGCCCGCAAGCTCATCGACGCATGGACCTCGCTCCCCGAACCGAGCGGCGCAGCCGCCCCCCAAACCGGCGTCTCAGATTGAGACGCGCAACCCTGCTCAGATTGAGACGTTCAGTCTACGCCCGCGGCGGTGTCATGGGTCACATCAGCTAATGCACCCGAAAGGCGTGGAGAAATGACTATCTATCAGGTGACCGATCGCCTGCACTACGGCCGTACCGTACGCGTCCAAGCAGATGACATCGCTCCGACGGTGGCCTCATGGCTGGCCGAGTTGGGCGCCTGCAGTCCATTAGTAGAGTCGCTCAGCCGAGCGGTGCGCGGCGGCGACTGGCCTGCAACACACGAAATAGCCGACTACCTGTCAGTGGAAGTCCAGGTGGCGGCATGACATCGGGCAGAGCGTCGGAGATCGTTAAGCCAGCGGGTTCTTCCACATATGTTCCCATCGATCACCCCCGTACACCCGGGCGCGCGAAAGTGCCGGGTCCGTCGCAAAAAATGGTCGAACGCAATTCACAGCAAATGGGGCGGAGGAACACGCCTACACTGGCTACCAGCGCTAACACTGGCGAAAACTGTGGACAACACAACGGGGAGGCCTTCCGCCCGCCTACTTCACGTCGGGGGGCGTCGGTCCGCATGAGCGCCGCGAGGCCGTCTGGGAAGGTGCGCATACCGCCGATTCGTGGGCGGTCGGGCGAGCTGAAGGTGATCGGCGCGCTAGTCGCGGCGGTCGCTGAAGGGCGCGGGGGCGTACTGGTCATCGAGGGGCCGCCGGGCATCGGGAAGAGCCGCTTGTTGACCGAGGTCTTGGCGCTTGCAGAGAAGGCCGGTGTTCGGGCACTGTTCGGCGAGGCGTTCGAGTACCAGCAGACGGTGCCATTTTTCTCGCTGTTCATGGCGACCCTGCGCGCGGATCCCCCTGTCGGTGATGCGGAGGCTTTGCGTCGCTTGGGCACGTCGGCCGATGTCCGCTACTGGGTGGTGCGCGATCTGCAAGCCGCCATACATGCGGCTGCGTCCCGAATACCCTTGGCGATCCTTCTCGAGGACATCCACTGGGCCGACAACGCCACCCTGCTAGCGTTGCGGTCGCTGGCCGCGACGCGGCGAAATGCCCCGGTGCTGTGGGTGCTTACCGCACGAACCGGCGCCGGCGGACCGGCCGTTCGTGAGACGCTGAGCGCGCTGGAACGCGAGGATGCCACGTTTCTGCGGTTGACGGCCATGGCACGGAGCGCTGTCGCTGACATTGTGCAAGACGCCGTGCGAGCCAACGCGGATGCGTCGCTCCTAAATCTCGCCGACAAGGCCCACGGCAACCCGTTCCTGCTAACGGAGCTCCTGCGAGGACTAGACGAGGACGGCCGGCTCAATGTCAGCGGCGGCCGCGCGGTCGCCACCGGAGACACGTTGCCGCGACGGCTCAACGACACCATGCAGCAACGACTAGATCAGCTGTCCAACGCTGCGAGCGAAGTCGTCCAGGTAGCCGCAGTGCTGCCTGACCACTTTTCGGCCCGGCTGCTCGCCGCGATGCTGGAACGCCGACCGGCCGCCCTGGTATCGGCAGTAGAAGAGGCCGTCCGTGCCGACCTGCTCATCGAAGACGGTGATCAGATGAGGTTTCGCCACGATCTGCTGCGCGAAGCGACGCGGCAATCTTTGCCACAGTCGCTGCGCCGAGCGATGGAGCGACAATCGGCGACCATCATGCTGGACATGGGGGCGGCGCCCGAGGAGGTCGCAACCCAGCTTGCCCGCAGCGCTGAGGTGGGCGATCAGGCCGCGATCGCCGCACTCCGCCAAGCCGCACAGTCGGTGGCCAACAGCGATCCGAGCGCTGCGTCGGACTTGAGCAAGCGCGCGTTGGAGCTCCAGCCCCCCCAAGACCCCGGACGTGGGCCACTCGTGACAGAAACGATCGTGCTGCTCAATCGGGCCACACGCTACGAGGAGGCGCAACGGTTGGCCCGCACTACCCTGTCCGCCGCGCTGACGCCCGAAGAAGAGGCCAAGATTCGCCTGCGGCTCCCGACGGTAACCACAGAAGAGACAACGCGACACATCGAAGAGAACCGCCGCGCACTTCAGCTGCCCGACCTCAGCGACGTCACCCAGGCACGACATCGGGCATGGCTGGCGTACAACCTGGCGATGTACGGCCAACACGGACAAGACAGCGCGGCAGCCAACGACGCGGCGGCCGCCGCAGTGTCCACCGGCGATCCCGAGTCGAGCATTCTGTCCGGAGTAGCACTTGCCTGCCTCGACTGCGCGAACGGGTACGCGGGCCGCGCTCTACACCGCGTTGAGGAACTTCAAGCCCTGACGCCCGCGGGCGATATGACCGCTCATCACCTCGCTGCAATCCACCTTGCAAACCTGCTTGCCGTGGTCGGACGGTTGGAAGACGCCGCGGCGCTGGTGGCGGCCCGCACAGAAAAATCCCGGAAGGAACGCGACGGCATGGCGCTGCACATCTGGGCCCTGACGGCGGGGCAGGTGCACGTGGCTGCCGGCCGGTTGTCGGATGCCCGCGCCGCCCTCGAGCGGCTGCCAACGCCGGAGCGAACAGGGTCAACCTTCGTCGACGCGAGGCGCATGATGATCCTGGCGGAGGTGGCGGCGCGCACCGACGACCGGACGTTGTTGCTAGAGACGGTGAGCTATGCGCGCGACGCGTACTCCAACGGTTCAGTTGCCGTACGTCGCGGGGCGGCGGGCGTTCTAGGGCTAGTGGCGTGGCAGCGCGACGACGTTCATGAAGCGGTGCGCTGGCTCGGCGGCGATATCTCGATACTCGTGACACCGTTCTTGCCTACCGTCTTGGATCAGCTGGCCTTGACCGCGCGAGCAGCGTCAGCCGCCGGTGATGCCGGCCTGCGAGCGCGTCTCCTGGATGCTGTTGACGTGCTCGAACGCGAGCGGCCCGGGGTTCGGTTGTTCTCCACGGTCGCCCAACACATCCGCGGGATCCTCGAGCGTGATGCCAATGCTTTGGTGGCAGCGGGGAGCGCGCTCCGCTCGTGTTCGCGGCCGTTGCTTTACGCAAGCGCGGCCGAGGACGCCGGAGGCGAGCTGAGTCGCGCGCAGCGCAACGCGGAGGCGCTCGACCACCTGAACGCGGCATTCGACACCTACATCGAATGCGAAGCGATTGCCGATGCCCGGCGGGTCGGCCGCGCACTGCGCCGACTAGGCGTGGAACGCCGCATCGTCAGCCAAACTCGGGCAAAAACGGGCTGGGACAGCCTCACCGACTCCGAACTCAAGGTCATCAACCTCATCGCACAGGGCGCGACCAACCGCGAAGTCGCCACCCGTCTACACCTCTCCCCCCACACGGTGAAGACCCACGTCCACAACGCATTCGCCAAACTGGGCATCACCTCGCGCGCCCAATTGCCGCAGCTCATGCCCGGCGCTGATTGATCGACAGCAAATCGGGCAGATGGTGCGCGGGCCTACAATGACGTGCACTGCAATGACAGTCCGGTTAACGGTAGACAGGACGCCCGATGGGGCCTTCAACCGGCCTTTTTGATGTCGGCGGTCAGCCGCTGGTCACTCCGCCGATCCGGGGGCGGGCAAACGAGCTGGAACTGATCCGCGCGCTGGTCGCCGCGGTGGCCCAGGGAACCGGGGGCGTGCTGGTCATCGAGGGACCGCCCGGCATCGGCAAGAGTCGGTTGCTCACCGAAGTGTTGGCGCTGGCCGACGGGTGCGGGGTGCGCACCTTGTTCGGGGAGGCGTTCGAGTATCAGCAGACGGTGCCGTTTTTCTCGCTATTCATGGCCACGCTGAACGCCGATCCCCCGGTCGGCGATCTCGAGGCGCTGCGCCGGCTGGGCAGCTCGGCCGATCTGCGCTACTGGGTGGTGCACGATCTGGCCGACGCGATTCATACGGCGGCCGCGCAGACCCCCCTGGTGATTGTGTTGGAGGACATTCACTGGGCTGATAACGGCACGGCGTTGGCGCTGCGGTCGCTCGCCACAGTGCACTCGGATGTGCCTGTTTTGTGGGTATTTACCACCCGCACCGGGGCGGGCGGGCCCGCGGTACAGGAAACCCTGTCGGTGCTGGACCGCGCGAACGCCACATTCTTGCGACTGGCGGCCATGACGCCGGACGCCGTCGCCCAGATGGTCTGCGACGCGGTGCGGGCGAGGGCGGATGCGCCGCTGTTGGACCTGGCCGCCAAGGCGCACGGAAATCCATTTCTGGTCACCGAGCTGGTCGGCGGGCTAGGCGAGGAGGGCCGGCTCAATCTCTCCGGTGGCCGCGCGATGGTCACCGGAGACGGACTGCCGCGGCGTCTGGGCGCAACCATGCACCAGCGGCTGGAACTACTCTCCGGCGCGGCTTCAGAGCTTGTGCGGGTGGCCGCGGTGCTGCCCGACCGATTTTCGGCTGCCCTGCTGGCCGCGATGCTGGAACGGTCGCCGGCGTCGTTGCTGTCGGCGGTGGAGGAGGCGGTGCGCGCGGATCTGCTCGTGGAAGATGGTGAGCGGCTGAGGTTTCGGCATGACTTGCTGCGTGAGGCTACCCGGCAGTCGTTGCCGCAGTCGCTGCGGCGGGCGATGGAGCGCCAATCGGCGTCGGTCATGTTGGGCATGGGAGCGGCCCCCGCCGAGGTGGCCACCCAACTGGCGAGAAGCGCGGAGCCCGGGGACAGGGAGGCGATCGGCGCGCTGCGACAGGCCGCTCAGTCCGTGGGCCGCGGCGATGCAAGTGCGGCCGCGGACCTGTGCAAACGTGCGTTGGAGCTGTTGCCCGCCGATGACGCCGAACACGGGTCACTGGTTGCTGAAACGGTGGAGCTGCTCAACCGGGCCAGCCGCTACGGCGAGGCCGAAGACGTGGCCATCGTGGCGCTCTCGGAGGCGGGCTCGCCTGAAGAGGAGGCCGAGATCCGCCTCCGGCTCCCGACGATCAATAAGCACAATGCCCAGCGGCGCGTGGAGGAGAATCGGCGAGCGCTCGAATTGAGCGACATCAGCGAGGTCACCCGGGCACGGCATCTGGCCTTGCTGGCCTACAACCTGCTCTACGACCAACGCGGGCAACACCGCGGCGCTGCCGATGAGGCCGTCGCGGCCGCGGCATCGAGCGGTGATCTCGAGGCCACGATCGTGGCCCATGTCACCCTCGCTTGTCTCGATTGTGCGGACGGGTATGCGGGCCGCAGCCTGAGCCGCGTCGAAAAGGCTTGCGCGCTTGCCCGATCGAGTGATCCGACGGCAGCCCATGATTTGCTCGCAGCGCACCACGCGAACCTCCTGGCAGTTGTCGGCCGGTTGGACGACGCGGCAGCCCAGATCGAAAACGGGATAGAGCAAGCCCGTCGGGAACGCAACGCGATGGCCCTCGATATCTGGACCAATATTGCCGCGTGGGTGCATCTCGCGGCGGGCCGGTTGTCTGCAGCTCGCGCCGAGGTTGAATCCGTGCCGCGCCCACAACGGACAAGCGCGACCGATCTGGACATGATCCGAATGGCGCATCTGGCCGAAGTGGCCGTGCACACCGATGACCGAAACTTGCTGCAGCAGATGGCCAATGACGCTCGTTACGCCTACCCCACCGGCTCATCGACGGTGCGTCGGGCAGCGGCGCAGGTGCTCGCGCTGGCGGCATGGCAGCGCGACGACGTCCATGACGCGATGCGCTGGCTCGGCGATATCGCGCTACTCGGGACGCCACTCACGCCTGAGGTGTTAGACCTGGTGATCTTGGGTGCGCGGGTGGCCTCCGCGGCCGGCGATGCCGGCCTGCGCGCGCGTGTCCTGCAGGCCAGCGAGGCGCTGGAGCGTGAGCGGCCACCCGTGCCAGTGTTCGCCGGGGTCGCCGGATACGTCCGCGGGATCCTCGAACGGGACGCCGCGGCGTTGGTGGGTGCCGCGGATTTGCTTCGCTCGTCGGCGCGGCCGCTTCTTTACGCAAGCGCAGCCGAGGACGCCGGCTTCGAGCTGAGTCGCGCACAGCGCAACGCCGAGGCACTCGACCAGCTGAACGCCGCATTCGACACCTACATCGCGTACGAAGCGGTCGCCGATGCCCGCCGGGTCGGCCGCGAGTTGCGCCGACTAGGTGTGCAACGCCGCATCGTCGCCCAGCCGCGGGCCAAAACGGGCTGGGACAGCCTCACCGACTCCGAGCTCAAGGTCGTCAACCTCATCGCACAGGGCGCGACCAACCGCGACGTCGCCACACAGCTGCGCCTCTCCCCCCACACGGTAAAGACCCACGTCCACAACGCATTTGCCAAGCTCGGCATTGCCTCCCGCGCCCAGCTGGCGCAGCTCATGCGCGGCGCTGATTGACTAGACGTCAAATACGAGGCCGCCTAGTACTGCATCCATCCGGCCCTAAACATCAACCCACGGGCGATGGTTTTGCGCTGCCCGCACGACGACCGTGGTAGTCGACAACTAATCACACAAACCCGGGCGACGGTCGAAGCGCAGTCGTACACCCGCCCGCGAGCACACAAGGGAAAAAGCGAACCTTGTTGAACGCAGACTACGGAATGCTGGCCATGCCGCCTGTGACGTTTCCCGCTTGCCGGGTACGCGATGGTGTCGCGATGACCGCAAGCTGGCGCAGCCCGATCGCGGAATCAGCAAGCCGCACTATCCATACCGACGTCCAGATACGACGCGTGGGCAATGGCGGAGTTGCAACATGATCAAACGATTGCGCGTCAAACGGGCGCAAAAACGCCGAGAGCAAAGGGAATTCAAAGCGTGGCTGCAGCTAACGGCGAAGCCACTTTGGTAAGCCGCCCTGATGGCCCGACGGTGTTCTGCCTGACCGATCGTCAAATATCTCGGCGGTGTTTGGGCCTGCCGTGTCGGGCCATGACCGTGAACCGTCCGCTGTGCGGATTCCATCTCAATGGGTTTCCCCCGAAGGCCTAGTACTCGACCCATCCGGCCTTAAACATCAATCCTCGGGCGATGGTTTTGCCGTGCCCGCACGACGACCGTAGTAGTCGACCACTAATCACCTTCTCACCCAAAGCGACGGCCCAGCTAGGCCACACACCCTGCCGGTGAGCGCACAAAGGAAAGAGCGAACCATGTTGAATGCGGCCCTTGGAATGCTGGCGATGGTGCCAGTGGCGTTCGGTGTCGCTGGCTACACGATGGTGTCTCGATGACCGCCGGTCATGCCATCTCGCTCGCCGAACCAACAAGCAGCACTGTACATCTCGATGCGCACGCAAGTCGGGCTAGCTGAGGGGACCACGACGATGCCCGGCTGCGCAATCGAGATCCACAGCGCTGCGGAGAACCCGTCAAAGAGCGCGACCTTACCGCACGAGGGCAGGTAGCAAAGCGATGATGCCACCGACGCCGCAAACGCGATGCGGCCGCACGCAAATGCCCGGACCGCTGACCTGCAACCGCATAGTTACCACGCGCGATGGCGTCCCGCTGTCCGTTCGTGACTGGGGATCTCGCGCCGCTGACCATACAGTCGTCCTTCTCCATGGCTTCTGCTCGAACAAAGAGTCCTGGAACATTCAAATGACGCAGCTGATCCGTCGCTGGGGCAAGAGCATCCGGATCATCAGTTACGACCACCGTGGTCACGGCGACTCCGGCAATGCGTCAATGCACACGTACCGGATCGACCGGCTGGCCGACGACCTCGCCGAATTGCTTGTCGCGCTTCGTGTTACGGGCTCGCTCACCCTAGTAGGACACTCGATGGGCGGCATGACAGTCTTGGCCTATCTTCGCCGGCCGGCCAGCAAGCGTCCCGTTGAGCCGGAGAGCCTTGTTCTCGTCGCGAGCGCCGCGGGAAATCTCGGCTCGCACGGCTTCGGCCGGCTGCTGCGCACCCCCGCGACAAGCATGCTCTACCACCTCGTCCACCGCATGCCTGGCGCAGGCACCGACGAGCTCGTTCAATTCCTCGCCCGGCCGGTGTGCGCGGCACTGACCCGACATGCCGGATGCGGTGACGCCGCCCCTGATTCGTTGGTCGCTAGGTCCGCGGCCGCCATCAACACCACCCCGTCGACGACCAAGGTCGGCTTCCTGCGCGGCCTAATGGAGTACGACTGCTCGCAGACACTGGGCTCTATCACAGCCAAGACAACGATCATCAGTGGAGGAGCGGACAAGCTCACGCCGATGTGGCACGCCCGCGAGCTGGTCGACGGTATCCCCGGGGCGACGCTCATCCACCGGCCCACCGCAGGGCACACGCTCTTGCAAGAAGTCCCGGAGGTAGTCACCGGAGCCATCAGCTCGGCCATCGCCGCCGACGGCGAGTTCCGCATCGACCATTCCGATTCGGCCGTCGAGGCATCACCCGTCGAAGTTGAAGAGCGAGCGTCATGATCCGACCAGGGCGATTACGCCATCCCGATGTTGATCAACGGTCAGCTAACCGATTGCGAGCACCCCTTCGACGCAACTCATGCGCCGCTCGCATTGACCGGTCCGTCAAATATCAAGGCCACTAGGTCTACACCGCCGCGGCCCTAAAGATCACCCGCTGGGTGATGGTGACGCGGTGGCCGCGCTGCAAACGTGGTCATTGAGCTTCGGATGCCGCGACCGCCGTCGCACTAATCAGGAATCGGCGCCGGAGAGCAACCACACAGCGAATTGAGAAAACGATGATGAGCTCGGTGTTGGGAATGTTGATGATGATCCCCGTGGTGTTCGGCGTCGCTGGGTACGTGTTGGTGAATCGACAACCGTGAGCACGCGAAGACGACGGTCCACCCGCCGGCGCCCCCGCGGCGTCTCACTTTGAGATGCTCATTCGCCTCATGTTGAGACGCTCACCATCCGCGCGCCGCGGTGTCATGAGTTGCAGAAGTCGTTGCATCGATGGGAAAGAGGGGAAATACGGTGAGCGGGCACAGCGTGAGCGCGGCTCACGAGAAGATCATTAGGGCGTCGGCGAGACGCGGGCCCGCCAGTTCGAACGGGCACCGCCAGCGTGCGCCGGAGGTAATGTCGGAGAACGCATCTGATTCAATAGGGTCACTATTGACAGGCAGGATGAGCCCGCCCGACCCTACCCAGGAGGCGTCAACGCCGAGTGTTCCCGCCCGGCTGCTGGATTCAACGGATTCACGGAGTTCGGACGTGACCGGCTCAGCTGGACGCAGCGACAACGGCGTCGGAGAAGCCGCTGCGCGAGCAGTTCTGCTCGCCACCAAGCTGCACGTTCCGGCCCTCGGGACCCAGCTCGTTCACCGGGCCGGCTTGCTGGACGTGCTGTCGGCCGGATGCCGCCGCAAACTGACCCTAATGAGTGCGCCGGCGGGCTGGGGCAAGACGACAGTACTGGCGCAGTGGGCCTTGGCTGCGGGCGAGGCCCAGCGATTCAGCTGGCTGTCGCTCGATTCCTCCGACAACGACCCGGTGTGGTTTTGGATGTATGTCGTCGCCGCGCTGCAGAAGGTCAGTCCCGGGGTAGGGATTCGCGCGGTCGAACTCCTAGCGATGGGCGCCGACCCAACGCAGGTCGTTCTGCCTACTCTGCTAAATGATCTGGACACGATCGCTAGCCCGATGGTGCTCATTCTTGATGACTACCACCTGGTGGTAAGTCGAGAGGTACACGAGCAGCTGGCATTCTTCATCAGCCGGTTGCCGGCGAATCTTCACCTGGTGTTAGCCAGCCGATCGGATCCTTCGCTACCGCTGGCTCGGCTAAGAGCCAGCGGTGTGCTTGCCGAGATGCGAACTGACGATTTACGTTTCGGACTTGGTGAGGCCGACCATCTGCTGAACGATGTGCTCGGACTGGACCTGCCTGATGCAGATATTCAACTGTTGCACCAACGCACCGAAGGATGGGCTGCAGGCCTCTACCTTGCCGCCCTCTCGCTTGCCGGGCGTGCCGATACCGCCGCGTTCATCAGGATGTTCGCGGGCGATAACCGTCACATCGTCGACTACTTGATGGCCGAAGTGCTCGACGGCCAGCCACCGCAGCTGCGCAACTTTTTGCTACGTACCTCGGTTCTGGGACGACTCAGCGGTGCGCTGTGCGACGCGGTGCTGGAAACGTCTGGCTCGGCCTCGGTCTTGGAGCAGATCGAACGCGAAAACCTATTTGTGGTGCCGCTTGACACGTCGCGTCACTGGTATCGCTATCACCAGCTGTTCGGAGAGTTGCTGCGCACCGAGCTGCGTCGCAGCGAGCCCGATCTCGTCGCCGATCTGCACCGACGAGCCGCGGCCTGGTTCGAGGGCGAGGGCCTCGTCGATGAAGCGGTCCGCCACCTGGTCGCTGGCGGTGACATCGCGCGCAGTGCTGATCTGATCGCCGCAGACTGGGTCGACGAATTCAACGGGGGCGGCGTGTCGACCGTCTCCGGATTGCTTGATCTGCTTCCCGAGGAGACGGTTCTACAGGATCCGCGGTTGAGCGTGGCCCGCGCCTGGATCGCCCTGAGCGTTGGTCAACTCGATGACGCCGCCGAGTGGATCGAAGCAGTCGAGACCGGACCCGCGGCCGGCACCGCAGATGGTAATGCGATCGGCGCTCAAGTCGTCGTGTTGCGCGCGGTTCACTCATTCAAGTCGGCTGAAGTCGCCGCGGCGCTCGAGACGGCTCGCCGGGCGATCACGCTCGATCTCGGTGAAGCGCCGCCGGGCCGATCGAGCGCGTACTGCATCTATGGGTCCGCGCTGTACTTTTCGGGCAGCATCAACGAGGCGCAAGCCGCCTTCCGGCGAGCCGTAACGCTGGCCGAGAAGGCGGGTGATCGCCGCGCCCGGATCTACGCGTTGGGCCATCTGGCGCTGATTTCGGCCGAACGTGGCCAGCTCGCAGACGCCGAATGTCAGATCCGTCGAGCATCCGCCAGCTCCCGGGATCTGGCGGATGCGGAACACCTCGTGGACGTGATGGTGTCGCTTGCCACGGCCGAACTCCTCCGGGAGCGCGGTGACGCGGCCGCAGCGTTGGCCGCCGCCGACATGGCCGTCATGTCGGCTCGCAACGGTGGCGCAATCCTCGAGGTCGCCAAGACGCTGTTGGTCAAAGCGGAGATCCTCGAGCACTTCGGCGACCACCAGACCGCGAAAGCGATTCTCGAAGAGGTCGACACCTTGGTGCGCGGGTGCGCGGACGCCGGCATCGCCTCGAGGCTGCCCGTTTGGGCCGAGCGGAGGGCCGGCGCCGCGGTGACTTCGCGCAACGAGGGGCGCGCGCTCGGTGAGGAGCTAACCCCCAAGGAGCTTGAGGTTCTTCGCCTGCTCGCCACCCGGTTATCGCGACGTGAGATCGGTGCGCGACTATATGTCTCGCTCAATACCGTGAAGACCCACCAGCGCGCCGTGTACCGCAAGCTCGGCGTTGAGCATCGCGGCGCGGCGGTTAGCCGGGCGCGAGAGCTCGGCCTGTTGTAATTCGCCTGCGGTAACCCCGCTAGATGTGGCCGGCCACAAATCGTCGTGTCTGAGAACGATTCCCCCTTAATGACCTGGGCGAGCCAACGTTTCGGGTTATGACGCGGCCGCCAGGGGCCCGCGAGGGAACTCGGGTGTACACGTTTTGAGACCCAAGCAGGTCATCGCTATCGCCGCGATGCCGTCATGAGGATCGACCGGGCCATCGTCGAAGAAGCTGTGCCGCAGATCCGTTCCTCGTCGGCATCTCACCCGGGTGAATGGCGCGCGTGGATGAGGACAGCTCACCCACCGTGCAGAGATAGTGGTCGCTGATCTGAGCCATGGCCGCAAGTCGTTTGGATCAACACGTCGACCAACTGCGCCGGCAACGAAGGCGGTGCCAGCTCGGCAGCGGCCATGCGGTGAAACTACACATCGAGAACGGGAGACTTCATGTCACAGAATGAGGCCACCACCATGTTGACCGCTGGCCCGGGACAGCTCCGTATGACCGGCATCGCGCCCCTGATCGCACGGTATGGTCTGGTCATAGTCCTGGCCTGGTTCGGCGCCATGAAGTTCACTTACTATGAATCCCACGGTATTTCACATTGGGTGGCCAACAGCCCCTTCTTGGGTTGGGTCTACAACGTCATATCCATAGATGCCTTTGGTCGATTCAACGGATCAATCGAATTGATTATTGCGGCGCTGCTGGCCGTCAAACCCTGGTACCCGAAGGCTTCCGTGGTGGGCGGCATATTCGCCTCGCTGTTCTTCGTGACCACGCTGACTTTCATGATCACGACTCCCGGCGTCGGCGAGGCGTCTGCTGGGGGCTTCCCGATTTTGTCCGCCGACGGGGAATTCTTGATGAAGGACATCGCACTCATCGGCTTGGCGCTGTGGCTGCTGGCAGACGCGATCGACGCGACGCGTAGACAGGCGACGCTGGCCAAACAAATTGATACATCACGCCGATGAAGTCGCCCATGCCGTTGAGATGAACCGACACAGCCTTTGCTCATCACCAATGGAAGACGCCGAGCAATGAGCACACCAGTCTCCGGCCAGTATGACCTGGTGGTCGTAGGCGCCGGCTCGGGCGGATACGTCGCCGGCATCCGCGCAGCCCAACTCGGCATGACCGTCGCGATCATCGAAGAACGCTACTGGGGCGGCGTCTGCCTCAACACGGGGTGTGTCCCGTCAAAAGCCTTGCTGCGCAATGCCGAGATCGCTTCCATCCTGACCCATCAGGCGGACGAGTTCGGTATCTGCGGCGACATCAAGCTCGACTACGCCCGTGCCGTGTCGCGCAGCCGTGAAGTCGCCGACGCCCGGGTACGCGGCGTGCACTTCCTGATGCGTAAGAACAAGATCACCGAAATCGACGGCCACGGCCGCTTCAGCGGCTCCAACACACTCGATGTACAGCTACGTGACGGCGGCACCACCAGCCTCCGCTTCGACAACGCCATCATCGCCACCGGCTCACGCGTGAAGATGCTGCCCGGGGTCACCCTCAGCGCCAACATCGTGACCTACGAACAGCAGATCATCGATGCAGCAATACCCGACTCAATGATCATCATCGGCGCCGGCGGAATCGGCATGGAATTCGCCTACATCCTCAACAGCTACGGCGTCGACGTCCAGATCCTCGAGTATGCCGACCGCGCGCTACCCAACGAAGACGCCGACGTCTCAAAGGAACTGACCCGCCAGTATCGACGCCGCGGAATTCCCATTCAGACCAACACTCGGGTGGGCTCAGTGATCGATCATGGCGACCATGTCACCGTCACGCACACTGACCGCAACGGCCACGCCACGTCAGCCGACGCCGCCCGCGCGTTCATCTGTATCGGGTTTTGCCCCAACGTCGAAAAGCTCGGCCTCGACATGGTGGGCGTGCAACTTACAACAGGCGGGGCAATCGACATCGACGACTACATGCGCACGTCGGCCCCCCACATCTTCGCCATTGGCGACGTCACTGCCAAAGTGCAACTCGCCCATGTTGCCTCAGCCCAGGGAGTCATCGCCGCCGAAAGCATTGCCGGCGCTGCGACCATGCCCTTGGACTACCGCATGATGCCGCGCGTGACATTCTGCCAACCCCAAGTCGCCAGCTTTGGCTACACCGAAGACCAGGCGCGCGCCAGCGGCCGCGATATCCGAGTCGCCACGTTTCCCATGCAGGCCAGCGCCAAAGCGCACGGCCTGGGTGATCGGGCCGGCTTTATCAAACTCATCGCCGACGCTGCCCACGGCGAGCTCCTCGGAGCCCATCTCGTCGGTGCAGAAGTCAGCGAGCTACTCCCCGAACTGACCGCAGCCCAACTCTGGGACCTGACCGCCGCCGAGCTGGCCCGCAACGTGCACACCCACCCCACCCTCGGCGAGGGTCTGCAGGAATGCTTCCACGCTCTGACCGGCCACGCCATCAACCTCTGACGACACCGAAGGGAGGCATGCTTTGCCGCACGACGCTCTAGAACTGGCCCACACCGCAGCAGTCATCCGGCATGCACTCGGCGCCCGTCCGCGGTCGAGCCAACGCATCGCCGCTGCCTGATGGCCGACAAAACCCGGATTCGTGATGTCATCGTCGTCGGGTCGGGCGCAGCCGGATACACCGCTTCGATCTACACGGCTCGGGCCGGGCTGGACACACTTGTCATCGAAGGCCATGAGCCCGGCGGTGCGCTCGTGAGCGCCGGGCGGGTAGACAACTACCCCGGTGTGAGTCCATTCGTCTCGGGTCCTGCGCTGGCTAATGCGATGCGGCGGCAAGCACAGCACTTCGGCGCCGAGTTGCGCCCTGGCTACGTAGACAGATTCGATCTCGACGACGAACCTAAGACGCTCGGCACGAGCGATGCCCAGTACCGCGGCCGTACTGTGATCCTTGCCATGGGCTCGGCGCCCCGGCCCCTCGACGTGCCCGGCGAACGCGAGCTCCTCGGCCGCGGCGTAAGCACCAGCGCGAAACGAGACGGCGCAGAGTTCACTGGACGTGACGTCGCCGTCATCGGCGGCGGCGACGGTGCCGTAGAAGAGGCGCTTCACCTTGCGCCGCTGGCCCGATCCGTCACCGTAATCCACCATCATCACCGCCTACGAGCATCAGCCATCGCCGTCGCCCGCCTACAGGCACATACCAATGTCGCGATCCTGACATCCACGGAAGTGCTAGCCGTAGACGGTGGCCAACACGTCAGGGGGCTGCGCATTCGCAACATGCGCCATGCCGGCGATTCCACTATCGCGGTTGCGGCTGTCTTCGTCGCTATCGGTCAGACGCCGTGCTCTGGTCGCTTGACCGGACTCGTAGACCTGGATGCCAGTGGCCACGTCCTGACCAAAGGCGATACGACCCGTACCTCCGCGGAGGGCGTATTCGCTGCCGGCGACCTGATCGACCGCCGATACCGCCAAGCAGTCACCGCTGCGGCCAGCGGCTGTGCGGCCGCGCTCGATGCCCAGCGCTGGCTGAGCCAACTGCACTCTCCTCTGTCGGATTCCATTGCCAGGAAAGGAAAGATCCCGTCATGATTCCGCCGCGGCCCATCACCGTGAGCGATGCCTCGTTTACCACCGATGTCCTCGAAAGCCCCACACCGGTACTGGTTGATTTTGGGCTCCGTGGTGCGGTCA
The DNA here is from genome assembly GCF_001954195.1 of Mycobacterium sp. IS-1264. Lineage (GTDB taxonomy): Bacteria > Actinomycetota > Actinomycetes > Mycobacteriales > Mycobacteriaceae > Mycobacterium. The sequence goes on from NZ_MBES01000008.1 coordinate 37,187, forward strand.
GTGTCGCGCTGGCGCGTCGATCCTTGAACAGCTCGCCATTGACCACGGGGATAAATTGACATTGACGAAACTCGATGTGGACGCAAACCACTGACTGCTCAACGGTTTCAGGTGGCGGCCATCCCCGCCCTGCTTGTCTTCAAAAGATGGCATACCGACCACCCGCCTGGCGGGGGCGCGCTCAAAGTCGGTGGTGCTCGACGTATGTGTTACTCGCGTTGGGCGTCAAAGTCACACCAACGGGTCAGTGTTCAGTGCTGCTGGACGGCGTAAATGGCGTTTCGTTCCGGATGGCCGCGACCGATTGTGCGTCCTCCATGGCGATCTGGCACGCGGCTTGAAGAACGCGTCGCGCCTCGTTGGCAGGAATGGCGACTGCGCCCGAGCGGTCGGCGAAGATATAGTCGCCCGGATGGATTCCCACCCCCGCCAGGACCACCGAGCGGTTTGCCTCGTAAGGGGTAACCACGTCACCGCCCCAGCGCGTTGCCTCGCCTCGGCAATAGATGGCTAGGTCATATTGTGAGAGTTCAGCGAAGTCACGAAGTCGACCGTCCGTGAGAATGCCTGCAAGTCTATGGTTTTGGACACGCGACAGCTTCGTTCCGCCGCCAAGTGATGTGTCGGTGTATCCGTTACTCGCCAAGACGAGGACACGTCCTTCGGCGCCATCAGCGACAGCCTCATAGAAGAGCCGCTTGAAGTTGTAGCGTTCGGGGGCCAGCGCGGTTCGGCATGTCGGGAAGTAAGAGATTGTCACAGCCGGCCCAAAAAGCACGCGGCCGGGCGTGGGACTCACCAGATTGAGTAGATCACAGCGATGTTGATGTAGTCGCCCCATCGCGTCCACCACATCAGCCGTACGGACACGATGAGCGAGCGTGTCGAGGGACTCCATCAGCGGGCCGGGATCGGGATACGCCAATACTGCGCGCCGCGCAGGTCGAGCCACACATCGGTCGGCGTTCGCACTAGCCGGGCCACGACGCTGTCGCAGTCCGGGCAGCGCACGACAATGCCTGGGGCGCGGTGATAGACGTGAGTCTCGGCGAAGACCCCGACACGACCACATCCCGCACAAGTCAGCGTCGCGGTGGTGACATCGCATCCGAGCACGTCCGCGAAGGCGCCCGCGGCGGCGTTCCCGTCGACATGCGTCTGTTCTGCCATCATTCCTTCTTCCTCATGGGCCGCTCGGCCCGAACCGCTCGGTCCGGATCGCCGATGGCGAATGGCCCTCCTCGATTAGCATGGTCGTCACTGATTCCACGAATCCCGTTGGGCCGCAGACGTAGACGCGCAAGGCGTCGTCGGGTGTCCACCCGGGCACTGCGAGATCACCGCGGCCAACCCGGCCGGGCGGCCGGCCGGTCTGCTGGGGGGCTGCCCGGGTGTAGACCAGCACGACCTGCAGCCAGTCACAGTCGCGCTCGAGCTGGGCCAACTCTTGAGCGTAGTAGACGTCGGCGGGACTGCGCGCTGAGTAGACGAGCCGAAAGTCGGTGCTGCCCGCCACTACCCGCTGTCGCAGCATCGCCATCAACGGCACAATTCCCGATCCGCCTGCAACCAACAGAATCCGGACCTCCTCGGCCGGCCGCCAAACAAACCAGCCGCCGATGGGTCCCCGAAGTTCGATCTCCTCGCCGGGGGCCACTGCCGTGAGATAGGGCGAGACCTCTCCGTCGGCTATCCGCTGCACGGTAAGCTCGATGCGCTCGCAATCGGCCGGTCTGCTAAGCGAATAACTGCGTTGTGCACTGTACCCGTCCTCTGCGGTCAGCTTCAGATCAATGTGCTGGCCGGCCAAGTGGCCGCCCCAGCCCGACACGGCCAGCCCGATCGTTTGCGCAGACTCAGTCTCGGGTTCAGAGTCCACCACCCGCGCAACCCGCCACCGCAACTTGGCGATCAAACCATCGTCCACGGGTCAATCCCCGGCGTAGCGTTGTTCTCGCCACGGGTCACCGTAGCTGTGATAACCGAAACGCTCCCAGAATCCGGGTGTGTCGCTGTTGCGCAGCTCAATGGATCGCACCCACTTCGCAGACTTCCAAAAATACAGATGCGGCACCAGCAGCCGCGCCGGGCCACCGTGGACCGCGTTAAGCGGTGCGCCCTGGTAGGCGTAGACGATCCAAGCCTTCCCACCAAGAAGATCTGCCACCGGGATGTTGGTGGTGTAGCCGCCGTAGGAACGGACCAGTGCGAATTCGGCTGTGGTGTTAACCGATTCGAAAAGCGTGCCCAGCGAAACGCCTTCCCAAGCGGTATCCAGCTTGGACCACGTGGTGACGCAGTGAATGTCGACAATGAGCCGCTCGCTGGGCAATAGCTTGAGTTGAGCCCAGGTCCATACGTGTTCGGCGCCACGCTCGTCGCGGATGGTGAACCGCCAATTGTCGATATCGATCCGTGGAGTCGGTCCTGCCTGCAGGACTGGAAAGTCCGCGGTCAGATGTTGACCGGGTGGCAGCTCGCGGGCCGTTTCAGTGCGGCGCCCGCGGAACCCTTTGTTAGCGATAGTCATTGGTGTTCCGTTTCGTGGTACTGATCATTGCAACAAAGCCAGCGTTGTATGTCCGACTGAAGGACCGTCGGCTTCAAGGATGACGGAGTCACCCAAGCGAACACGCGATGTGCTTTCTGGCGGCGAACAGCCCAGGCATTGCGCTGGCCGGAACGACAATGGTGTCGTGAATATCATTCTGCCCCTGCTGCCTTCGGCAGGTGGACCGCTTTGTCTGCCGTGAATTGAGCATCGGCATCGCAAGCGAATCCCATCGACAACACCGTGCGGGGGAAGACGACGTCGGTAAGATATGCGAGTGCGACCGCCCACTGGTTGACGAGGCGCGGAAGCGCGTAAATGTGGTAGGCGCGGGCGACAATCTTGGCGGGATAGCCCGATAGCTGCACGCCTAGCGGGTTGGCTACGGCGTAGCGCGGACCCAAATCGACGACCATACCCTTGTCGCTGTGACGGTAGTCCCTCCGCTCGCCGTAGCCGAGACTTGCGGCGACGTTGTGAGCCAACGTCTTACCTTGTCGGATCGCGTGCTGGGCGGTGGGCGGCGCGATCTTGCCGGGCTGGGTTAGGTCCGGAACGGCGGCGGCATCGCCAGCCGCAAACACGTCAGGGTGACCTGGTACCTGCAGATCGGTCTGCACCTTCAGCCGGCCCCGCTCGGTTTCCAATCCCAGTGTCGCGATCATTGGTGACGGGGTCACGCCAGCTACCCACGCTACCGTATAAGTGTCGATCCGCGAATCATCAGTGAGCACAACATGATCGGCGTGAACCTCCTTGAGGGTAGTGCCCAGCCGGACCTCGATTCCGCGAGAGCGCAGCACACGCATCGCCGCGTCGCCGAGCTTCTGCCCCAGCTCGGGCATGACATGGTCGGCCAAGTCCAGTAGCACAAACCGCACCAAAGCCCGATCGAAGCCCATCTGCTTCGCCGCCGCATCGGCGAGCGCACGCAGCTGCGCCGTCAATTCGGAACCGGAGTACGACGCACCGACAACGACAATCGTGCGTCGCGCGGCCGCACGCGCTTTGTTTTCGTCGACGCATGCCAGCTCCAACTGCTCGATCACACGATCACGCAAATACAGCGCCTCGGCCGTCGACTTCAGCCCGTGCGCGTATTTGGCCAAACCGGGCGTATCGAACAGCCGGGTCACCGACCCGGGTGTTAACACCAGCCGATCCCACGACAGCGTCCCTATGTGGCCCTCTGGATCGGTGAACGAGAGGACACGCCGGTCGAAGTCAACCCTGTCGACCCGGCCGCGCACCGCCTGCACGCCCTTGAGCGTTCCGGCCAAAGGAACACAGACAAACCGCGGGTCGACTAGCCCGCCGGCAACGTCCGCCAGCAATGGCGTGTACTGCAGGTAATCGACCGGCGAAACAACGATCACCTTGACATCCGAGGCGCGCGCCCTGTCTAACCGTCGCGCTAGCCGCCGCGCGCATTCGAAAGCGGCGAACCCGCTGCCGACGATCACCACCGAGCTGGCCGATTCCGCCTCCTCCGGTTGACGGTGAAGTGGGACCGCCTTCATATCTCATCTCCTGTTTGGCATTCGGGTATTCACATGGTGTCTGGAATCGGTTGCACGAGGTCGTGGTATCCCTTGGTGGCCACGGCGTCCTGGATTGCGGCGTGGTAGACAGCTGTGGAGAGCATCGCCCGACACTGGTCCATCTGTCATCGCCCCTCAATACGATTCACCCGGGTGATAAGTCTCAAGCTGCGACCGCACCATCGGATGCGCTGCCCGCGCCCTGACCGGCGCATGCTTCGGGAACCCTCAGCAGCTGAGCCGTGTCGTGCGATGAATCATGCTCTCGCGGGGTGCAATTGCGCCGCACCGAAGGACACACTGAAGCGCTCGCACCATAGGACAACGCTGCTGAGCACGTCGGCGTCGTTGGGCACGGCGTAACCGGCGTTACCCCGATTGGCACGCAGGCGGCCGAGGTCTATGTGGGTGCTGTGTGCAAACTTTCGCCATGGGAACCTGGCGTGGTCGACTGGTGTGTCGCTAAGCCATACGCGCAGTCGAGGCCCCAAAGTGGTGCGCAGATTTTCCAGCCGCAGAATCTGTGCCCCATCACCCACGGTCATGAGGCGTGCAACTCCGCTGGTTCGGTGGATGTGACCGGTAAATTCGCCACAACGGGTGGTCTGTGCTCCTGGCGGCGGCCTTTCATCCGCGGTAGTCCTTATCAACAACTTCCACGGCTGCAGCCACCACAGGACCACAGGCAGTCCGACGAGGGCGATCGCTCGTCGATCGTCGCGATGCGGCATCAACCACCAACAGAACCACACAGCCCTCGTCAGCCTGATTAGTCCGTGCATCAGTTCAGATCATCGCGGGCTATGAGCCGGCGCGCCGCCTCGGTGACCGAGCCGGACAGCGACGGGTAGATCGCAAGCGTCTGCGCCAAATCGTCGACGGTGATCCGGTTTTGAACAGCCATAGTGATCGGCAGTATCAATTCCGAAGCGATCGGCGCGACCACGACGCCGCCGATTACCACGCCGCTGTCCTGCCGACAAAATAGTTTGACAAAGCCATGACGCAGCTCCGACATTTTCGCCCGCGCATTGGTTTTCAACGGCAGCATGATCGTGCGGGCCGGAATAGAGCCGTCGTCGATCGCGGACTGCGAGACGCCGACCGACGCGAGCTCGGGGTGGGTGAACACCGTCGCCGCCACGGTGTGCAACCGGAGCGGATTAACGGCTTCACCGAGCGCGTGATACATCGCGATCCGGCCCTGCATCGCGGCAACCGATGCTAAAGGCAGAAGGCCGGTGCAGTCCCCCGCAGCGTAGATGCCCGCGACCGGTGTCCGCGATACCCGGTCGACGCCAATGTAGTTGCCGGGCTCGGGTTCGATACCCACGCGCTGTAGACCCAACCGGCCGGTGTTGGGTACTGAGCCAAGTGACATCAATGCGTGGCTGCCCTCGACGGTGCGGCCGTCGGTCATTGTCACCAGCACCCCGTTGTCGGTGCGCCTTACGGATTGTGCACGGGCCATTTTGAGCAGTTTGACGCCGCGTTGGGCGAACGATTCCTCGAGCACCTGCGCGGCGTCGGCGTCCTCGCACGGCAACACGCGGTCGCGGCTCGCTACTACCGTTACGGTCACACCCAGTTCGGTGTAGGCATTTGCGAATTCGATGCCGGTCACCCCGCTACCCACGACGACGAGGTGGTCGGGCAGCGAGTCGAGGTTGTAGAGCTGGCGCCAAGTCAGGATGCGCTCGCCATCGGGGTGCGCCGACGGCAGGATCCGGGGGCTCGCGCCGGTGGCGATCAACACCACATCGGCATCGCGGATCGTGGTGCTGCCGTCGCGCGCTGTCACCTTGACGCGGTGACACGCCAGACCGGGAGCCGCATCAACCAGCTCGCCGCGGCCCGCCATCAACTCGACACCCATGCTCACGAGCTGGGCGGTGATATCCACCGATTGCTCGGTAGCTAGCGACTTGATCCGCTGGTGGATTTCTGCCACACAGACCTTGGCGTCGTCGATGTCGATATCGAAACCCAGGCGGGTTGCCCGTCGCAGTTCAGTCCGCAGCCCCGTGGATGCGATAAATGTCTTCGATGGCACGCAGTCGCACAACACCGCGGCGCCGCCGACCCCGTCCGAATCGACGACGGTGACGCGGGCTACGGCGGGACCCCGTGCGGCTGCAACCAATGCAGCCTCGTATCCGGCCGGGCCGCCGCCGAGGATCACAATTCGGGTCACCACAGCTGAAATCTCATCGACTGGCCGGAGCACAGGCCATCAAAGACGCCATCCCTCACCGGCGCTGGTGTCTTCATCGACGACGATATGCATGGCGGCTTCCTCAGCCGAGGCAGCGCCGCCGTCAATGCCGACGTCGTGGGCAAGGTAATCCGCACCTGGATCCGTAGGGTCGACGTCGAAGGCGACGAGCCGACCTGCGCGCATGTCGCCAACCTGATCGTCGATTCGCTCACCATCGCTGTCGGCGGTATCACCGATTCCGTCGCCATCCCACTGGTCGGTCACGTCGGGCACCTCACGGGCAAGTCGGCGCGTCAGACTTTCGTGGGTGCGTGCTTCCCTCGCGGTGAGACCCCACGCCTGCAGTTCACGCGGGCGTTCTGGGGGTGAGTAGCCTTCGTCGAGGTCGATGCCAGTCTGTTCTGAGTCCAGGCTTTCTTCTGGTTCGAGCAGATGGGCCTCCACATCATCGAATTCAGAAATCCCCATCAGCGCCGTCTCCATTCCGTATCTGCAAGGTCTTATTCGCGCTGCCAGGCCCGCTGCTCTGCTGAGACAACCGGACACAGCTGCGTAGCCGTAGACGTTTTGATCATGGCGTGCAGAGGGGTGAACTGTCGTCGCCCACCTCCGTCACTCACCCGGGTGGTGCACGACAGACGAATTGTCAAGACCGGTCGATCGGGTCGGCGGCAAGTTCACTGGCAGTCGATCCACGAGCTGTTCGGTGTTGAGTTCGTGGATGGTGCTCTTCAAACGACGTGCCGGTTGAACAGATCGACGCCTCGCTCGGTGAGATCGCGGCGAATTATTCGCCTTGACCCCAAGAGTTTTCGTCATCAAAGGCGCACTTCAGAAGTAGCGAGAGCGCGACGGCCGACCGGATGTGGTGGCTGCCGCGGGCACTGCACTCACCCGGACGAATTGCCGCGGCGGGTGATGACTACTCACCCCGCGGCGGTGGATGCTAGCACCAGAATGGCGAGCGGAGGGTCCTGTGGAGGCAAGCAAATACCGTACCTGCGGTGATAGCTCTGTGAGGCGAGAATCGGCCCAAGAGGGAACGGTACCGGACGGCTCGTTGAGCGCTCAGTTTGAAAGCGCGGTCATCCCGCTCCTTGAACCTCTCTATCGGCAAGCTCTTCGGATGACCTCCAATCGAGCGGATGCGGAGGACCTGGTGCAAGAAACAGTTCTCAACGCTTATGCCGGGCTCCGCGCATTCGAGCCCGGAACGAACCTCAAAGCATGGCTGCGACGGATCATGACCAACACCTTTATCAGCAGCTATCGCAAGCAAAAGCGCCGTCCCGCAAAGCATCTGACTTGTGAGATTACCGATCGACAGCTAGTGACCAGTGCCTCACGCATGCCTGGGGGCCTACGGTCAGCCGAAGACCAAGCGCTCGAAATGCTGCCAAACCCCTACCTCAAGGCTGCAATGATGCTCTTGCCCGAGCACTTTCGCATCGTCGTGTATCTTGCCGACATTGCGGGATACTCCTATCGGGAGATCGCCGACATGATGGACACCCGGCAAGGAACCGTAGGTTCGAGGCTCAATCGCGGACGAAAACAATTGCGGGATTTACTATCCGACTCGCGAGTCGACCATGCGGCCAGGACGGCCGACAAGGCCCCGCATGGAGGAAACGGGCACGGATATCGAGTTCATGCGACTCGGTTAGTAGATCAGGATGTCTGATGAGTAAGGTGAGAGTTCAACGTGCGTCTGGGGTTTCCGCGTCGCCGCCCAGGCGTGTCAGCCTGACTCTGCCGCCACTGGAACATCTGGCGTTTTATGGCGGCATCGGTGCAATGGCGGTATTTGGGATCATGGAATGGCCCGTCGTCGTTGTGTTGGTGGTGGGTCACACGCTTGTCAACGGCCAAAATAACAAGGCCCTTCAATCATTCGGCGAGGCATTGGAAGAGGCTTAACTGCAATATATTACGAGCTGACTCTGTGCGCGTGGCAAAGCCCCTCCAACGCGGGCGCCGCCGTAGACATTTGATCGGTCTCCTAGATGCATGAAAGCTGTAGTGTCACGAAGTGTTTAGCGTTGAAGTGCGCGCGACCAGGACGCCGCGAACTTGGACACCCCGTCGTGTTCGAGCACATCAAAAACGTTGGACAGATCGATACCGACCGCTGTCAGCCGGTCGAACACTTCCTGCGCCTGCACCGCCGTGCCGGTCACGGTGTCGCCCGCGATGACGCCGTGGTCGGCCACCGCCTCCAGTGTCGGCTCGGGAATGGTGCTGACCGTGTTTGGTGCCACCAGTTCGGTGACATACATCGTGTCGGGGTAAGCGGTGTTTTTTACTCCGGTGGAGGCCCATAGCAGGCGTTGCACGCGAGCACCGGCCGTGCGCAGTACGGTGTAGCGTGGCTCGGCTTCGAAGACCTGCTGGTAGGCCGCGTAGGCCAACTGCGCGTTTGCGACTCCCGCTTGCCCCCGCAATGAAAGTGCCTCATCGGTGCCGATCGCCTCGAGGCGCCTGTCGACTTCGGTGTCTACACGGGACACGAACAGTGATGCGACCGAATGGATTTGGGAAAGGTCAGCGCCCGCGCGCTGGGCGGCTTCGATACCGGCCAAGTAGGCATTCATCACCGCCCGGTGACGTTCGGCGGAAAAAATCAGCGTCACGTTGACAGAAACACCTCTGGCCAGCGCCGCCGTGATTGCGGGCAGCCCCGCAGCGGTGGCCGGTATTTTGATAAACACGTTAGGTCGGTCGACGATCTTGGCCAGCTCCACGGCCTGCGTGACTGTCGCATCGGTGTCGTGCGCGAGCGACGGGTCCACTTCAATGGACACTCTTCCGTCGACGCCGTCGGAGGTCTCCCACTGAGGGCGCAGCACATCGCAGGCCGCCCGGACGTCATCGGTGATCGCCGTGCGGACCGCGGTGTCGATGTCGGTACCGCGACCCGTGAGCTCGGCGATCTGGCCGTCGTAGGCGCGGCCGTGTGTGAGTGCGCGCTCAAAGGTAGACGGGTTAGTGGTCACGCCGACAACGCTTCTTGTGTCGATCAGTTGCCGCAGCTTGCCGGAATGCAGCAGTGTCCGAGACAAATCATCCAGCCAGACCGACACCCCCGCCGCCGACAGCGCAGCCAGATTCGGGTTCTGAGTCATTCCGTCACCGCCGCTCGCCGTTCGCTGGGCCGCGGTAGAACCCATCCTGCGACACATGCGGCGGCGTAGAGGACCAGCGGCGCGTACCCGCTCAACAGCAACTGCCAATCGGGCGGGGTTGTCGGGACGCTGTGCTGTGTCACCGGGCCCATGTCGTTATTGAGTGGGCTCGGCATGCTCTGCCGCCGCTGCCCCCGCGCCGACACCGTCGCCTCGGTTGGGTAACGTCCACTCGGGGCGTACGTAGTGGCAGGTGTAGCCGGATGGGTAGCGCTGCAAGTAGTTCTGGTGCTCGGGTTCGGCTTCCCAAAACTCGCCGGCCGGGTTGACCTCTGTGACAACGGTGGCGGGCCACCGCCCTGAATCCTCGATGTCGGCGATGGTGTGCAATGCAATATTCTTTTGCTCGTCATCAAGATAGAAAATTGCTGACCGGTAACTGGTTCCGACATCGTTTCCCTGACGGTTCTTGGTGGTCGGGTCGTGGATCTGGAAAAAGAATTCCAGCAGTGCCCGGTAATCGGTCTCGTCTGGGTCGTAAGTGATTTCGAGTGCCTCGGCGTGGCCGGGGTGATTGCGATAGGTGGGATGTGTATTGCTGCCACCGGTGTAGCCGACGCGGGTGGACACCACTCCGGGCTGCCTGCGGAACAGGTCTTCCATGCCCCAAAAGCACCCGCCGGCGAGAACCGCGATCTTGTTGTGCTCGGTCATGATTTCTGCTGGCCGTCGCTTTCGGGCTGCTCTGATACATCTTTCGTGAACAATCGCAGATATTGCTCATAGCCCTGGGCCTCCAGATCATCGCGATGGATGAATCGCAGCGATGCCGAGTTGATGCAGTAGCGCAACCCGCCGGCTTCTGGAGGGCCGTCCGGGAATACATGTCCCAGATGGCTATCGGCGTGGGCTGACCGTACCTCGACTCGCTCCATGAAGTGGCTGCGGTCTCGCCTCTCGACAACGCCATCCGCGTCGATGGGCTGGGTGAAGCTGGGCCAGCCACTTCCGCTGTCGAACTTGTTCACCGAGGCGAAAAGCGGTTCGCCAGAAACTATGTCAACGTAGATGCCGGGTTCATGGTTGTTGCAATACTCGCCGGTGAACGGAAGCTCCGTGCCGTTTTCCTGGGTGACGTGATATTGCTCTGGGTTTAGCGCGTCGAGCGCGGCAGGGTTCTTGCTGTATTGGTGTGACACCTGGTCTCCTTCGTTCGCAGACTTTATGGTCGTGCGCTTATCGTTTCGGTAGGTCGGGTTAATTGCGGCCAGCCATGATTCCGCCGTCGACGTTGAGGATCGCGCCGGTAACCCAACTGGCCTCATCAGAAAGCAGATACGTCACGGCGTTGGCCACGTCCGCCGGGGTGCCGACTCGTCCGAGTGGATGAAGTGGCGCGAATGTGGCCAAGGTGGCGTCGATCTCGTCCTTCGGAATGAAGCCCTCGTAGAGCGGGGTCTTTACTACGGCCGGCGCGACCGCGTTGACCCGAATCTGATGCTCGGCGAGCTCGATGGCGAGATTGTGGGTCAGCGCATGCAGGCCCGCCTTTTGCATCGAGTATCCCGACGATGGCGTCAGACCGATCGCCTGATGTGCCCACATGCTGCCGATGTTGACGATTGCCCCGCCCTCGCCCTTAGCGATCATGCTCGCAACAACGGTCTGCGTCAGGAAGAACAAGGCATAGTTGAGCTCCATGTACGAGTCATAGGTCAGCGCGTCGTACTCGAGAAACGGCTTAGGGACAAAGAATCCGGCCGCATTGACCAACAGTGTCGCATCGTCGTGATGCTCAGAAAGCTCACGCTGCACATCGTCGACCGCGCTGCGATCGGTCAACTCGGCAGTGATGCCCCAGGCTTCGCCGCCCGTGCCGGTCAATTCCGTCACGGTGTCATCAACACGGTCTTTCGACCGGCCGACGATCACCGCGCTGCCGCCGTGGCGCACGATATCAGCGGCGACCTGCCGGCCCATGCCGGCGCTGCCTCCGACGACGATGACCTTCTTTGTATCGAAGTGCATGTTGAGACCCTTCTGCTAATCATTCTCGACGACTCCTGCCGGGCCATTACCGCCTTTGCCACCGGCAAGAAAAGGTATAGCCTTGGCGACGACACCCGGTCGCACCGTATGTCGACGTTTTGAACTGCCGTCAGTCTGCTGTCCTGCAGGGTGAGCCGTCATCACCCGAGCGTTCTTTCACCCGGGTGAGTTCTAATGGGGCCGGGCCAGGTACTGACACGCAGTGCCCTCTCGGTTTCCGTTGCCGATTACGCCGTGAGCAGCGCACCTTGCGGCATCACCCAGGATGAGGCGCCCGGTAGATAAGAGCGCACTTTGGCTGAGTTATGCACGCGCAGTTAATAATTCGGCTCAGTGCAGCCGCCGAGCGTGTATGCTCGCCCCTGGGAAGTGGGTTGAATACTCAGAACTACGGACGAGAAGGACAGCGGTCGCGAATGTCGTTCGTTCACCTGGCCGGCGCATCAGCGATCAGGTGCGCCGCTGCGGTACACGTACGACGCTGCCGGCAAAGTACTTACTCGACACCGCGATTGCGCACAGCCTTGAGGCGACGGTGAAGGAGCGTCAACCATGTACGGCTCAGATGAAGAAGTGGTGCTGATTGCCGAGGCCACGGCTTTGCCAGGCAGAAGAGAAGACCTGCGGCGTGCGCTTGCTCAGTTAATCCCTCAGTCACTGGCCGAAGGAGACGTGAGCACCTTCCGGCTCCACGAAGATCGCGATAGGCCAGGACATTTCGCCCTATATCAGCGGTTCCGCAACCAGCACGGTGTCGACCTTCACGTCCAGACCGATCATTTCGCGCTCAGCGTGGAAGCCTTGGCCCAGTTCGCCGAGGGCGGCAAGCCCCACGTCACCTTCTACCATGTCCTGAGTCGGTAAGCCCGTGTGACTCGAGCAGAAGATTCTGACATGGTTGAGCATCGCCACGTCGAATGGGACCCTGAAACGCGCCGTATTCTGACGGCCCGGCTCCTGTTGCGCCCCTGGCAATTCGACGACGACCTCGCCGCGTATGGGATCTATGGAGCGCCGGAGGTTTCGCGTTGGCTCTGTCCGGCGCTGCCGTTTATCACCGACCAGGCGCACATGCGCCAACTTTTGGGTGCATGGATAGCCCAGAGCGACGCAGCCGGACTGCCCCAGGGCCGATGGGCGATCACCGATAAAGACTCTGGCGATCTGGTCGGCGGGGTCGCACTCCTTCCACTTCCGCCGGGCTGCACCGATCTCGAGATCGGATGGCAGGTTGCACCGAAGCTGTGGGGCCACGGCTACGGCGCGGAAGCCGGTCACGCGGTGGCCCATCAAGCATTCACAAATGTCGGTGTCGGTGAGATCTTCGCCGTCGTGCGGCCAGGCAATCATCGCGGGGCCGCCACCGCGCGGCGAGTGGGCATGGAATGGGTTGGCGAGACCGACAAGTACTACAACCTGACCCTTGAGATCTATCGCCTCAACAAAGCAGATTTGGATCTTCCGGAGCCGGCCTGTGCGCCGGCGCCGGGATCGCGCTAGCCCCGAGTACAGCGACGGTTCTGCCACGAGATCAAGCAGGGGCGGATGCGGCCGCCGGTTGGTCGCCGTCCACCAGGTGTGGCAGCCCGAGCCACTGGACGAGATCGTCGAAGCTAACGACGGTTCCACCACCGCTGAACGTCTGCTCCGAGATCAGACAGAAGCTTTTCGTCGGATCGGTGAACTGGTCCCCGAGCGCATCTACGACCTCTCGGTTCACCCGCATCGCGATATCGGCCCGCCGCGCGTCATCCATCGATCCATGCGGCACGCTTATCCGAGTGAGAACGCGTGGCTCGTCGGTGCCTGACCGAACCCGGCTGCCTATCGACCAGTTGCCCTCGGGCACTTCGTGGATCAGCATCCAGGTGATTGCCCGGGCCAAGGGCGACTCGTCGTAGGTTGCGCCCTCCGCCTCCAGCACCTGGCGGCTGACATTGTTGTGGAGGGTTTGCTTGGTCTCATTGTCGAGCAGGCCCTCCGGGACATACATCTCAATGAACGGCATTTCGAACCTCCCTATTGATGTTGCGATGCCTCACCCGAGACGTTGGCGGACGGAGTTCGACCGGCGCCGAAGAGTGCGAGTGCGCGGTCGGCGGCGTGGCGGTCGCCGCGGAGCGTTGCCCGCCCCTGCTCGAAGAGATCTTTAGGTTTGAGTTGACCTGACGCGATGCCCCCGAGGTCCGAAAGTGCCACGTTGAGGATGAAATCCGGCTTCCGCGGGCGCTTCTGGGTTATTTGGATGTCGCCGTCGTCGACGGTGATCCAGAACGTAATTTCGTTGTCCACGCAAAACTCGTAGCAGCCGTGAACTCCTGCGGCGGCTTCGGGATGGAAGGCGGACCGGATCGCGAAGAACAGCCAATCGGGCGAAAACGTGTCGGCCTTGGCTGGGTCCAGAAACATTGCGCCCCAGGCTGCCAACGGTTGAAGGGCACGGGCTAAGGCTTTTCCTCGCGCGGTGAGGCGATACACGACGCCGCCCCGGCCTTTGCCGCTGATCGCCCGCTCGATGATCCCGTCGTCCTCGAGGTTTTTCAGCCGCTCGGACAGCAGGCTGGTGCCCAAACCCGGCAAGCCGTCGAGGATCTCACCGAACCGGCGCGGGCGTATCGCCAGATCGCGCACGATCAACAGCATCCAGCGCTCGCCCACCAGGTCGAGTGCCCGGGCAAGCCCGCAGTACTGGCTATAGCTGCGACGTGTCACCGATCCCACCTTACGGTCCACACGAGGACGATACTACCGGAAATCCTTGATTACTTACAAATCATGTTGCATACTTCGGAAATAGGTAGCATTCGGAGCGGCGGGTGGACCCTCGCGAGCTAGGAACCAGCCGGTGCTGCGAAGACGGCCGATCAGGAGGCACTCAAATGTCCGTAATAGCCGACACACGAACCAACACATCCGAAGAAGAAGTCGACGTCAGTCCGTCACCGGCGCCGGACGTCATCGCCGACCACGACCCCGGTCGAACCGCAGGCGCCGTGGCGCTACGGCCCATCACTTCGCGGAACGGCGTTATCCCAGCTGTTGCCGCGACGAGGGCGGCGGTCAGGATTTCGCCGCTAGATCTCCGCCCGCCGCGGCACTATCCACCGCGCTTGGACTTCCTCGATCCGTCTGAGACCGGACGAACGATGGATCCAAGTTCCTGGCTACGGGGTGAAAAATCAGCGACGCCAGACGCAGAGGCAAATGTGTCTACTCGACGCGTGGTGATCGTCGCGGTTGGCCTTTTGTTGCTGATCGGCGGTCTGTTGGCGCTTCGCTCCCCGGTATTCCTCGGCGACTTCGACCAGTGGGGTTTCCAAATCAATTGCGGCAGCGGGCTTCACAGCGCACTCAGCCAGGCCACGACCGCGGACTCGACCGGAACCCATTTCGTCGATCGATGCGGCAGTGCCCTAGCGGTGCGTCGCGCCTGGGGTATCCCTCTAGCGGTGGCTGGCGGACTATTCCTTACCGCACTGCTGGTTAGCCCGTCGCGCGGCCGTTCAGCGAAGGACCTTCCCTAGCGGTCGCAGTCACTTCACCGAAATCCCGTGGATAGACCTTCTACAAGCGCAAACTGGCTTGGTATCTATCGCCAAAAAGGCCAATTTTTATTGACTTAGACGAAAGTAAAATAATTTAATGACTTAGACGAAAGTTTAATAAGAAAATGATCGGTAAAACCCGGTTTCATAATTAGAAATTGCGGGTACTGGACCGCGGTGTCACGCAATTCGGGGGTAACAACAGATCGAACCAGGCTTCATCGCGATGCTGCGCGCGGGGTGGCTGCCGGGGACGGCGGTCGCGCGTCTGTTGCGCACACAAACAAGTACGTCGCTGCGGCGGCCGGCGTAGCCATCGCCGGCCCGTTCATCGCATCGGTTGTGCTGGGGGCGCCGGGTGCTCACGCTGACCTGGGCATGGGCGGGGACGGCTTCCTTCGTTGCATAGACAGCGCGGGGGTTCCGCCGAAGCAGAACGCAGATGACTGGACGCCCACGATCAACGTTATTGAGTTCAATCTCAATGGCGCTTTATCCCCTACCGAAGTAGCCCAGAGATTAACGGCTATGGGAGTCAAGCCGCACGACGCCACTGCAGAAGTGCAGTGCGTTATGACCAACCTTTGGTGACCCGGGATCATCGCAGCTTCTGCGCGAATTCGATGATGTTGCCGTCCGGGTCGGCGATGTGCAGCGTCCTTTCACGCCATGGCCGGTCCATCGGTCCGGTCAGGATCTCCACGCCGAGGCCTTTCAAACGCTCCGCTTCTTGGTCTACGTCGTCGATCAGGAAGCCGATCTCGCCGCACGGCGGGTTCCCTCCCTCGCGGCCGATGAGCTCCGGAAGCTTAGACCGCTCCAAAAGCGAGAACTTGGTGTTCGCCATCTCGAACTCGACGTAGCCGTCGCCCTCGATCCGTGTCTTGAGCCCTATCACGTCGCGGTAGAACAGCACCGATCGCCTGAGCGATTCGACATATTGGATGACATAGTCCACGCGAGGCATGACATCCACAGTATCGGCCTCCTAAGCGCACAGAGATCCTGCGCCGCAACCGGTTTCGCCTAGCTCGCGCCGCTCATCAGTTCACTCGGCGCGGCCGGTTTCGCCCACGTCGTGGCGCACCACCCGCAGCTCACCGTTCGGTAAGCAGGCAGCGTAACCGTGGTACTTGCCATAAAGCTCCCACGAAGTGACGTGTTCATTGGGCGGCACATCGATCTTATGACCATCGGCGAACTCGAGATGGAGATCTCCGGTGTCGTACCAGACGGCACCCGTGCATTTTTCCCCGGCGAAATCGAAGAGCGGACGCACCTGGTCCGCCGGGTGGTTCGGGTCGATTGCAACCACTTCTACGGGAGAGGATTCGATGGCTGGCAGCGTCAGACGCATCGGTACGGTGATCACAAGCTCGTTGTAATCCTCGAAATTCAGCACCAGACCGTCGCGGAACATAATCCGCTGTACCGCACAGCCCTCAAGCCACTGCTCGATTGTTTTCTGTTCGGTCATACATTCCACTCTGGCCTCAAATTGTCACATGCACAAGCGTGTATGTCATATGCGAACTGCCGAAATGCGGCGGGCGGAGCGGACGCGAAAGATTCTGATGATTGCTAGTTGCGCCAGGCTTGTTGTGCCACCCGACGGAAGTTCCCGCCAAGGACGGCTTGCAGGTCGGCAACGGTCCATCCGCGCTGGCGCAGGTGTCCCTCCAGCCCCAGGAAGGTTTCGGGCGGCATCCATTGAATTGGGCCCCAACTCGTATAGCTGTCGTCGAACAAGTGCGGGTTGCGTGCGAGTTCCTCGTTGAAATCGGCGAAATCGAACGAGAAGTCGGTGCTGACACCGACGTGATCAATGCCGATCAATTCAATGACGTATTCGAGATGTCGTGTCATTGCCTCGAGAGTCGGCGTGTTGGGCCCAAGAAATATGCCGACCCCGGTGATTCCGACGACACCGCCGGTGGCCGCACACGCGCGAGCTTGATCGTCGGAGATATTGCGCGGGTGATCCCAGATCGCCCGCATGCAGGAATGGCTGTAGATCACCGGGCCCCGAGACACCTCGCACATGTCGAGTCCGGTGCGGGTGCTGCAGTGCGATCCGTCCGGAACGATTCCGGCGCCGTTCATCTCGGAAACGAGGGAGCGGCCCCACGCGGTCAGGCCGCCGTCGACGCCGTCCAAACACCCACTGCCGGCGCGGTTGGCGTGGTTGTAAGTGGGTAGCAGCGTGCGCACCCCGAGATTGACCAAAGTGGCCAGGTTGTCGAGGTCCCCGTCGAGCGGAGCGCTGTCTTCGAGGTCGAACACAACCGCGATGCGACCGCTACCGGCGATCGCGTCGACCTCCCGGACGCTGCCCGCCAACTCCAGACCTGGATGCAGTTTGACCGCGCCGCGATAGTGGCGCAACAACGCGGTCGTGTCGTCGAGACTGTGCGGCGCATATCCGGCGTTGACCGATACGAGCGCTCCCCCGGCGCGCCGGTATCGGCCCAGCAGGTCGATGTCGGCATCGGTCTGCAGCGGCAGACAGGTGTGCTGCTCCCACAACAAGGTCATCAATATCGATATTGCACCAGCTTCTCGCTCCGAGGTGGATATCACCCGCGTGACCTGCGACGGACCCGATCGGGACCTCCGGTTAGACGAGTCCGCCAACAACGGCGACGCGAGGTGAGTATGCGTAATGACTTGCAGCCCAACCGATCCGACTCGGACAGGCCGAGACTGCCTCGCCCGACACCACGCTCTCGCTACGGCGCCGCCGACGCGCCGGAATCGATACTCTTGTCGAAGGCGCTGTCTAGCCTCCAAACACCTCGCTGAGCAGTGGAAAGCCCGCATTCGGAAGGGTCAGCCCGGCTTCGCCGGCTGGCTCGTGTGTTTGTCTTCCGTCAGGGGTGGTAATGCCCCAAACGGGTGAGCGTGTTGGCCGGCCTACGCGCACACCTAGGTCCCGTCGGTTCAGCCCGAGAGCCGACGGGTCCGCATTTGAACTCCTGAGCGCCTCGCATACGGCCGTTCGGCCGCGCCATTCAGGAGTAGCGTGCGGCATATGGATGGCTGGGCAGGCGTGTGGATTCTCGGCGGTTACCAAAGCGATTTCGCCCGCAACCTCTCCAAAGAAAACCGCGATTTCGCGGCATTGACCGCCGAGGTCGTCGAAGGCGCCCTCGCCTCGGCCAAGCTGGACGCCGCCGACATCGGAGTGGTCCACGTCGGAAATGCCTTCGGCGAGATGTTCGCCGGCCAGGGCCACCTCGGCGCGATGCCGGCCACGGTCTGCGACGACCTCTGGGACACACCGGCCACTCGGCACGAGGCCGCGTGCGCGTCCGGCAGCGTGGCGGCGTTGGCGGCGATGGCCGATCTGCGCTCGGGCTCCTACGACAGCGCGCTCGTGGTGGGGATCGAGCTGGAAAAGACCGTGCCCGGCGACACCGCCGCTAAGCATCTGGGCGCCGCCGCATGGACCGGACACGAGGGCGCCGGCGCGCGCTACCTGTGGCCGTCGATGTTCGCGCAGATCGCCGACGAATACGACCGGCGCTACGGCCTGGACGAGACCCATTTGCGGGCTATCGCCCAACTGAACTTCGCCAACGCCCGCCGCAACCCCAACGCCCAGACCCGCGGCTGGACGGTCCCCGACCCCATCACCGACGACGACGCGACCAACCCGATCACCGAGGGCCGGCTACGGCGCTTCGACTGCAGCCAGATGACCGACGGCGGCGCGGGAGTGGTTCTGGTCAACGATGCCTACCTGCGCGATCATCCGGATGCGAGCCCGATCGGCCGCATCGACGGCTGGGGACATCGCACCGTCGGCCTCGGCCTGCGACAAAAACTTGACCGCGCCGCAGACGATCCGTACGTGCTGCCGCATGTGCGGGCCGCGGTGCTCGACGCGTTGCGTCGCGCCCGGGTAACGCTCGACGACCTCGACGGGATCGAGGTCCACGACTGCTTCACCCCCAGCGAGTACCTGGCCATCGACCACATCGGGCTGACCGGCCCGGGCGAATCATGGAAGGCCATCGAAAACGGCGAGATCGAGATCGGCGGCCGGCTGCCGATCAACCCCAGCGGGGGTCTGATCGGCGGCGGACACCCGGTCGGGGCTTCCGGTGTGCGGATGCTGCTGGACGCGGCCAAACAAGTCAGCGGCACGGCCGGCGACTACCAGGTCGAGGACGCGAAAACCTTTGGCACCCTGAACTTCGGCGGCAGCACCGCCACCACGGTCAGTTTTGTTGTCAGCACCACCGAAGGCTCGTGACATGGACGTTGAGATCGTCGGCAAGTTCCTGTCCACCCTGCCCGAGGACGACGACCACCCGTACCGAACGGGGCCGTGGCGTCCGCAGACCACCGAGTGGGACGCCGACGACCTCGCGCCCGTAGCGGGTGAGATCCCGGCCGACCTGGACGGCGTCTACCTCCGCAACACCGAGAACCCGCTGCACCCGGCGTTGAAGACCTACCATCCGTTCGACGGCGACGGCATGCTGCACGTGGTCGGTTTCCGCGACGGAAAAGCGTTCTACCGCAATCGCTTTGTGCGGACCGACGGATTCCTGGCCGAGAACGAAGCCGGTGAGCCGCTGTGGCCGGGGCTGGCCGAGCCGGTGCAATTGACCAAGCGGGAAGACGGCTGGGGCGCGCGCACCCGGATGAAGGACGCGTCGAGCACCGACGTCATCGTGCACCGAGGTATCGCGCTGACCAGCTTCTACCAGTGCGGCGACCTCTACCGGATCGACCCGTACTCGGCCAATACCCTCGGCAAGGAAACCTGGAACGGGCGCTTCCCGGTCGACTGGGGTGTCTCGGCGCATCCGAAGGTCGACCACAGGACGGGCGAACTGTTGTTCTTCAACTACAGCAAGCAGGAGCCGTACATGCACTACGGCGTCGTCGACCAGAACAACGAGCTGGCCCACTATGTCGACATCCCGCTACCCGGGCCGCGGCTGCCGCACGATATGGCGTTCACCGAAAACTACGCGATCCTCAACGATTTCCCGTTGTTCTGGGATCCGCGCCTGCTCGAACACGACGTGCACCTGCCGCGCTTCTACCCCGACATTCCGTCGCGCTTCGCGGTGATCCCGCGCCGCGGCGGTACCGACGACATCCGATGGTTCGAGGCGGACCCGACGTTCGTGCTGCACTTCACGAACGCCTACGAGGATGGCGACGAGATCGTGCTCGACGGCTTCTTCGAAGGCGATCCTCAGCCGATCGACACCGGTGGAACCAAGTGGGAGAAGCTCTTTCGCTTCCTGGCGCTGGATCGCCTGCAGGCCCGGCTGCACCGCTGGCGCTTCAACTTGGTCACCGGGGAGGTCAAAGAAGAGCGGCTGTCGGAGTCCATCACCGAATTCGGCACGATCAACCCCGCCTACGCCGCCACGGGCTACCGCTACACCTACGCTGCCACCGGCAAGCCGGGCTGGTTCCTGTTCGACGGGCTGGTCAAACACGACGTGCGCACCGGCGGCCAGGAGGGATTTTCGTTCGGCGACGGTGTTTACGGCAGCGAGACCGCGATGGCGCCGCGGGTGGGATCTATTAGCGAGGACGACGGCTATCTGATCACTCTCACCACCGATATGAACGCCGACGCCTCCTACTGCGTGATCTTCGACGCCGCTAGGATCGGCGACGGGCCCGTGTGCAAACTTCAACTGCCCGAACGCATTTCCAGCGGCACGCATTCGACGTGGGCGCCCGGCGAACAGCTGCGGCGCTGGGACAACGCGGAGTCGGCGGCCGCCGCCATCGGGCTATGAAGCACCGCCGGACGACGCACTGGCCACTGGAATTGGCGTCGATCGGCGCCCTTCGCTTCGCCCGGCGTTCGTCGAACTTCGAAGAGACTGTGCGGTTTTACCGCGAACTGGTCGGGCTGCCGCTTTACGAGACGTTCGAGGCCAGCTACGGCAGCAGCGGCGCGATCTTCGGCTTGCCCAGCTGGAACCTGACGATGGAAATCGTCGAGGCGGACGAGGAAGTCGCGGTGGACCGTCACGAGCAGCTGTGCCTGTACTTCCCGGACAAGCACGCCCAGCGCGCCGCGATCGCGCGCTTGCAGCAGGCGGGGCAGGAGCCCGTCGAGCAGCATCCCTACTGGGAGGCGACGGGGGCGGTCACCTACCGCGACCCGGACGGCCGCGAAGTCGTGTTCGCGCCCTTCGTGTTCGGCGTCAACGAACCCGACGGCAGCTCCGCCTCAGGCAAGCACGAGTTCCCGCCCGCCTGAGCTTCAGCGGGGAGGCCGACCGGACGCGAGCGCGGCGATCACCGAGAAAAGCGAGCAGACCACCGCACAACCCCCGCCGACCGCACCCACGTAAAGCCCGTAGTCGGCGGACACCGGCGGATTGACGTTGAGCTTGTAGTACCACACCGTCAACGCCAACAGCAGCAGCGAAATAACCAGCGCCGCAATCGAAGCGACCCGCACCGACAGCCCCCGGCCCACCATCGCCCCGGCGACCAACAGCGTCGAGGACAGCAACACGATGAGCTGCCCCGCCCCGAACCCCCGCGGGAGTTCCAGGTTGCCGTGGGTGCCCCCGATCGCGTTGGCCCAGCCGCCGCCGTTGACCGCCGTCGTCAGCCACGGCATCCACGCGCTGGCCGAAACCAACAAGGCGAAAAACGCCACCAGCCAACCGGGGTGCAGGCGGCGAGTCATGGTTTCGACAGTAGTAGGAGCTCGAACCAGTCGTCGCTCGCCACGCGGCGTATGAGGATCGCGGCTACGAATGCACTTGCCGCACAACCCGACACCTGAGTCACACCCGTCACTTCCCTCCCCCGGACTGGGGACAGGCGTTTTGCCCGCCTCCCAGCGACAATGCCGATACGCGGCAGTGTACTGGCCTTTCGCCCCGGGGGTGGGGCTGTCGCTCAGAGGCGGGCAAAACCCCTGGTTCCCCTTCGGCCGTGACCCATGGGGCGGATGTTCTTCAGACCTGTTAGCTCTCCAGCGACGACAAGTTGAAGATGACACCCGTCGGGTCGCTGGCCGCGGCCAGCCGGCCGTACGGGGTGTCCTCGGCCCCCCGCACCACGGCACCGCCGTTGTCGGCGATCACCTGCAGGGTCTTGTCGACATCCTCGGCCCCGAAGAAGATGCTCCAATTCGAGGGCACGCCCTCGGGGAGGAAGCCGCTGCCATCCATCATTCCGAGCAATTGCTGATCGCCGAACGAAGCTGTGGCGTACCGGAATTCGTCCGTGTCGGAAACCTGCTCGGTCCGCCACCCGAAGACCTCACGGTAGAAGTCGACCGCGGCGCGGTAATCGCGGGTGGTCAGCTGATGCCACACCGGGGAGCCGGCCTCACCGATCACCTCGAACCCACGGTGCTCCAACGGCTGCCACAGCCCGAAGATCGCGCCCGACGGATCGCTCGCCAGGCCCATGTGGCCCTTGGCCGGGACCTCCATCGGCCCCATGCACGCCATGCCACCCGCCGCGGTCGCGGCCGCCATCGTCCCGTTGACGTCGGCGGTGTGGAAGTAGGTGGCCCAGTTGTCCGGGGCGCCGAACTCGGGCCGGTTGGCCATCAGCCCGGCCACGGGGTGGCCGTCCTTGGCGGCGTTGACATATCCCCCGTACTCGGGACCGGCGGACTCGAAGGTCCAGCCGAACACCGTGCCGTAGAAGTCCTGGGCGCGGTCGAGTTCCGACGTCGTCAAATCGATCCAGCAGGGAGCGCCCAGCGGCGCGCCGTCACGAATGGGCACGATCTCCTCCATCAGGTGTCGCAGTGCCCCGCGGTCGCGGGTTCACACATATCGACTCGCGGCAAACCGGAAACTCATCGAGGCTTGGCTGCCAAGATCTGATCCACACCCATCCGGCCTTCCTCGAAGGCCAGGCCGCCGCCGGCCAGATACAGCCGCCACACCCGGGCGACCTCTTCACCCTGCAACGCCACGAATTCGTCGAAGCGGCTCTCCAGCGTGTTCAGCCAATGTTCGGCGGTGCGCGCGTAGTGCTCGCGCATCGCCGCGACCGAACGGATCTCCAAGCCCGCGTCCTGCAGGTAGCGCAGCGTCTGCCAGAGCGGCCGCATGTGCATGTCGGGCGCGATGTAGGCCTCGATGAACGCTCCCCCGCCCGGCGCGGCATCGGCGCGCCGCGACATCTGCTGCAGCAACAGCCTGCCGCCGGGCCGCAGCGCGCGATCGAGGATCGCGATGTAGCTGGGATATAGCCGCTCGCCCACGTGCTCGCCCATCTCGACGGACGCGACCGCGTCGAACGTCTCATCGCTCAGATCGCGATAGTCCTGCAGCCGGACCTCGACGCTGTCGGCCAGACCACGCTCGGTGGCGCGGGCGAGGGTGAAATCGCGCTGCTGCGCCGACAGCGTGATCCCCACGGCGCGCACTCCGTAGCGGTGCGCCGCGTGCAGGATCAGCGATCCCCAACCACAGCCGACGTCCAGCAGCCGCATCCCCGATTTGAGGTCAAGCTTGCGGCAGATCATGTCCAGCTTCGCCGTCTGCGCGTCGTGCAGCGACTGGCCCGGACGGGTGAAATACGCCGACGAATACGCCATGTGCTCGTCGAGCAGCAGCCGGTAGAAATCGTTGGACAGGTCGTAGTGGTGCGCGATGACGGCGCGATCGCGGCGCCGGGTATGCAGCCGGCCCGACAGCCGCGCCTCGCTGGCCGGCGCCTTGGGCGGCGGGCCGATTACCCCCAGCCGCACCGCGTGCAGCGCCGCCAGCGCCCGAGCCTGGGGCGGAAGCGTCGCGCCGGCACCGGGGCGCGATCGGGCCAGCCGCCAGGCCCGCCGCAATCCCTCGGTCAGGTCACCCTCGACATCGATGTCACCGGTCACGTAGGCGCGAGCGAGGCCGAGTTCGCCTGGGCGCCACAGCAATCGGCGCAGGGCGCGCCGCGACCGCAATACCAGGACCGGGCCGTCGTCCGGGCCGATCTCGCTTCCGTCCCACGCGCGAATGCGGACGGGCGGGTCGACCCCGGCGGTGGTTCGAAGCAGGTCCGCCAGGCGATTAGCGACCGGAGCCACGATCCCCGTTCAGGCGCGGATTGGGTCCGGTGAACACGGTGACGAAGTTCTCCAGGGAGTCGCGGATATCGCTTCGCAGCGCCGCGGCGACGATCATGCCGATCGGCCCGAACAGCGCGGGCCCACCGAGGTGCACGTCGAAGCTGACGACGGAGCCGTCGTCCTTCGGCGCGACTTTGGCCATCAGCTTGACCTTCACCCCGCCGACGCCGTCGCCGTTGAGGGTCATGCCTTCCGGTGGCTTATAGCGCACGACCGTCCAGCGGATCCGGTTGTACATGCCCTTGACCTCGACGATCGACTCGACGACCGTGCCCTTCTCGATCTGGTCGGGCAGCGTGCTGCGCCACACCCGGTGGATGGTCAGCCACTCCCGATACCGGGAGAGATCGGAGGCGTGCTTCCAGGCCTGTTCGGGCGCCAGGGGTACGTCGATTGATCCGGAGAGTTTGGCCATGCGCTCAGTTCTGTTGGTCGCCGTTGGCGGCCGAGTCGGCGGCCTTCTTGGCCTCCTCCTGCACCTTGTGGATGGTGTCGGAGTATTTGCCTTGCGTCTTTTCGTCGACGAACTCGCCGGCCTTGTCGATTGCCTCCCCGACCTTGTCGGCGTTTTGCGACAACAGATCCTTCGCCTTGTCCAGGAATCCCATGCGCCGTTCCTTCCCCGCTGATACCCCGCGAATTCTACTTGGCGGCCCTCACCGGTTCCCGCCACAACTGCGGCCGCACGCCGAGGATCCTGGCCCTGATCCACCACGCCGCCTCGATCGCGACCGCGCCCAACACCCCGACGCCCAGCGCGGTCGACGTCACAGCCACATTCGACGGGTCGAGCAGGAACTTCTTCTGGGCCAACGGGACGCTGAAGATCACGACGTACGCCAACCCGCAGCCGATCACCAGCGCCACCCGCCACCACTGGTAGGGACGCGCCACCACCGCCAGCACCCACAGCGCGGTCACCAGCAGCGTGATCAGCGCCGCGGTCGACGCTTGGTCTTGTTGCTGGAACGTGGCATGGCGACCGTGGTAGGCCAGCAGGTAGGAGGCAAAGGTAGCGGCGCCGACGATGAGTCCCGACGGCAGCGCGGACGTCAACACCCGCCGCACGAAGCCGGGGTGTGCGCGCTCGTTGTTTGGTGCCAGCGACAGGACGAACGACGGGATGCCGATCGTGAACCACGCCGCGATGGTGACGTGGATCGGCTGAAACGGATACAGCAACGGGTCCGCCTTGAGCGGACCGGAAAACAGGCATTCGATACCCACGAACAGTGCCAGCAGCGCCGAATACACGGTCTTGGTCAAAAACAGGTTGGCGACCCGTTCGATATTGCCGATCACCCGCCGGCCTTCACCGACGACGTAAGGAAGTGTGGCAAATCGATTGTCCAGCAAGACGATCTGTGCAACCGCCCGCGCCGCCGGGCTTCCGGCGCCCATTGCGACGCCGATATCGGCATCCTTGAGGGCCAGCACATCGTTGACGCCGTCACCCGTCATCGCCACCGTGTGGCCGCGCGATTGCAGGGCGTGCACGATCGCACGTTTCTGGTCGGGCCGGACCCGGCCGAACGTGGTGTAGGACTCGAGTGTGTCAGCCAGTCCGTCCTTGTCCGTCGGCAGTTGCCGCGCGTCCATCGTCTCGCCGTGCAGCCCGAGCTCGCCGGCCACGGCGCCCACCGACACCGCATTGTCACCGGAGATCACCTTGACCGAAACACCCTCGGCGGCAAAGTAATCCAGCGTCTGACGGGCATCCGGCCGCACCTTCTGCTCGAGCACCACCAGCGCGACCGGCGTGACCTGACCCGGCGCGTCCGGCTGATTCACGGGCTCCTCGGCGGAGCCCAGCAGAAGCACCCGCAACCCCTCGGCGCCGACACGTTCGGCCCGTTCCGCTGCCGCCGATGCCGGATCGAGCAGGACATCGGGGGCGCCGATCACCCAGTTGCCGTGGTCGCGATAGGACACGCCACTCCACTTCGTGGCCGACTTGAAAGGCGCGCTGGCCGTGGCGATCCAGCCGGGCGGTTCGCCATAGGTCTCGGCGATCGCACGCATGCTTGCATTGGGGCGGGCGTCGGCGGCGGCAAGCGAGGCCAGCACATCGGCGACGGTTTGTTCTGTGGGACCCAATTGCTCGACGTCCGAGATCCGCATGCCGGTTTCGGTCAAGGTGCCGGTTTTGTCGGCGCAGACCACGTCGACGCGGGCCAATCCCTCGATCGCGGGCAACTCCTGCACCAGGCATCGCCGCTGACCCAGCCGGACGACCCCGACCGCGAACGCGGCCGATGTCAGCAGGACCAGGCCTTCGGGCACCATCGGCACCAGCGCGCCGACCGTGCGCAGCACGGACTGCCGCCATCCCGCGTGCGTGGTGAAGAACTGGGTGTAGATCGTCAGCAGGCCGGCCGGCACCAAGAGGTAGGTGACGAACTGCAGAATCCGGTTTATGCCGTTGCGCAGTTCGGATTTCACCAGGGTGAACTTGCTGGCCTCCTCGGCAAGCCGGGCGGCATAGGCGTCCGGGCCGACCTTGGTGGCGCGGTATGCCCCGGTTCCGGCGACGACGAAACTGCCCGACATCGCCGCGTCGCCGACGTTCTTGTCGACGGGGTCCGCCTCACCGGTCAGCAGCGATTCGTCAACCTCCAGGTTCTCCTCCTCGAGGATCTCGCCGTCGACGACGATCTGGTCCCCCGGGCCGAGCTCGATGACGTCGTCGAGTACCACCTCGCCCGCCGGCAGCGCTCGTGTCCCGGATTGCCTGCGCACCAACGGCTTCGCCTGCCCGATGATCGCCAGCTTGTCCAGCGTCTGCTTGGCCCGGATTTCCTGGACCATGCCGATGACGCTGTTGGCGATGATGAGCAGGCCGAACAATCCGTTGATCACCGAGCCTGTCGTCAGCACGATTACGAACAGGACACCCAGGATCGCGTTGATCCGGGTGAAGACGTTGGCCCGAACGATTTCCGCGACGCTGCGCGCGGCGCGTTGCGGAACGGCGTTGCTCTTGCCGTCGGCTACCCGATGTGCCACCTCGGCATCGGTCAGACCGTTGCTCACCGATGAGCTCATCGGGTGAACGTCCCCAGCTTGTTTGCGTCGTAGTACTCGAGGTTCAGCGTGTTTCCGGCGAAGGTTGCCTTGGAAACCGTTCCGGGCGGGGCATTTTCGTTCGTCAGCAAGAAAGTGAACGTATCGCCATCCCAGTGGGTCAGGGCGAACTTCTGATTTTTCGGCCCGAGCTCGAGCTGCAGGGCGCCGTCGTGTTCGCTGACGATGGCCGGGCCCCAGTAGTCGTTGGCGTACGTTCCGACGTAATCGCTCAGCGGCCTGGCCTGCGCCGGGTTGTCGGGCGGTTTCTTGCCGACAAGCGAGCCCTCCGGGTTGTTGATCGGGGCGATCGCATTCTTGTACACCGACGCCCAATCCTCGCGAATCTGCCCGTACTGCACCAGATCCATGAACTGCGCGGTCAGCGTCTCCGGCACGCCGTACGGCGCGGCGTTGGTCAGGGCGATGATCGCCAGGTCCTCGGACGGCATCACCACGAAGTTCGTCGACTCCCCCAACGTGAACGCGCCCGAATGGCTGTACGTGGTGCGGCCCGACGAGTTCACCGACACCGCGAATCCGTGGCCGTAGAAGCTCCCCCGCGACTTGGGCGTCGCCGGGGGCCTCGAAACGGCCTGCGGGGTAACGGCAGGCAGCAGCGCCTCGGGCGAGGTGATCCGCTGCCCGTTGTACGTCCCGTTGGCGAGCAGCATCGTCAGCCAGCGGGCCATGTCGTTGACCGACGAACTCACCCCGGCGGCCGGAGACTGCGGATCGGGATCCCTCTGAAACCGCGGTTCCCACTTGTCGCCGACCTTGACGTGGTTGACGGCGCGGTTGGGCCGGGCCAGGAAGTCGGCGAACCGCGAACTCGTCGACGCCATCCCCAGCGGGCGGTAGAGCACCTCGTCGGACAGGTCCGCCCACGGCTTGCCCGCGGCGGCCGCCACCGCCTCTGCGGCAGCCGTCAGGCCAAAGTTGGTGTAGGCGTAGCTGATTCGAAAAGGTGCCAGCGGCAGATACCGCAGCCGCTCGAGTGTCTGGCGGCGGTCGTAGTCCAGATCCTCGAGCCGGTCACCGGCGTGGTCGGGCAGCCCGGAGCGATGCGAGTACAGGTCGGCGACGGTCACGTGGCTAGTGACGTAGGGATCTGACAGCTCGAACCACGGCAGCTTGGAGACGACGGGCGTGTCCCAGCCGATCACGTTGTCGGTCACTTCATGCGCCACCACCGTCGCACCGACCGACTTGGAGATCGACGCCAGCTGGAAGACAGTGTCGGCGTCTACCTTGTTGGCTTGGCCGTCACCTTTGCTTGCGTCTTTTACGCCGAAGCCCTTGGTGTACAACGCCTTTCCACCATGAACGATCGCCACGGCCATGCCCGGGACACCGGAGTTCTTCATCAGGTCGTTCACCAGGCCGTCGACCTTGGCGACGGCATCGTCGATACGGCCCGCCGGGATGTCCAGGCCCGAGAACTCATCGGGCGACGCGTCCGACAGCGGGCTCGATGCCGGGGCGGGCCCACATCCCGTCAGCGCCAGCAGGGCCACCACGACAGCGGCCGTTGCCGCGCGTTTCGTCATGGCCGCAAACTTTAGCCCGGCGGCTACCGGATCAGAGCCGCCACCACGGGTTGAATCGTGTGAGCCCGGACGGATCGATGCGCTGCCCCGGCGCGGGGACGGCCACCTTGACGTCGGCGGCTTCGGCGGCCGCGAGCAGGCGTTCGACGGGTTCGGCCCACGGGTGCGGGGCCAGCCGGAAGGTGCCCCAATGGATCGGCACCAGCAGTCCCGACCCGGACACGGTCACATCGAGATGAGCGCGGACCGCTTCCTCGGGGTTCATGTGGATGTCCGGCCACGCCGGGTTGTAGGCCCCGATGGGCAGCAGGGTCAGGTCGAACGGTCCATGGTCGGCGCCGATCTGCGCGAAGCTCTTCGTGTAACCGGTGTCGCCGCCGAAGTACGCGCGATGGCTCGGGCCGATGATGCCCCACGACGCCCACAGCGTGGTGTTGCGGTCCATGAACCGCCCCGAAAAGTGGCGCGCCGGCATGCAAATCAGGGTCAGCTCGTCGACCTTCCTGCTCTCGTTCCAGTCGAGTTCGACGATGCGGTGCTCGGGTATACCCCACGAGCGCAGGTGGGCGCCGACGCCGAGGGGCACGAAGAACGGGGCCCGCTGTGTCCGGGCCAGCGCCAGCACGGTGTCGATGTCGAGGTGGTCGTAGTGGTCATGGCTGATGACGATGGCATCGAGGGCGGGCAACGCTTCGAGTGCTATCGGCGGTGGATGCAGTCGCTGCGGGCCGACCACGTCGGACGGGGAGCATCGGTCGCTCCATACCGGATCGGTGAGCACCCGGTAACCGTCGATCTCCAGCAACGCCGTGGAGTGGCCGAGCCAGCTGACCGCGAGCCGGCCGGGGTCGCCTTCGAAGAGTCGCGGCGCGGCCAGCGGGATCGGCGCTGCCGGGCGGCTCCTGTTGCGTCCCCCCACGAACTCCCACGCGATCATCCCCAGCTGCTCGCGGTCCATATTGATCGTGGCCGGGTCGATGTTGACGAAGACGCCGTCGCGATAGTTCGGCGACCGCTGCACCACAGCCCGGATCGACGCCGGATGGGCGCCCAGCGCCGCCGGTGCGCCGTGCAGGGCACGCAGGGCCCAACCGCCAGCCGCCAGTGTGGCCGTGCCGGCGGCCAGTCGTAGCGCTGCACGGACCATGATGGTCAAGCTCCCTGGAACTTCGGCGGTCGCTTCTCCACGCGGGCGATCTGCGCCTCGATGACGTCCTGGCTCGCCCAGGCCTTGTCGAACAGTTCCTTGTGCTCCGGCCACGCCTCCTCGATGGAGCCGTCGTCGTTGAGCACCCGCTTGGCGTGCTGGATCGCCAAGGGGGCCAGGCCGGCGATCTCGGCGGCCCAGGCCTGGGCGTCTTCGAGGTGACCGATGCGGTTGGCCATCCCGGTCTGCAGCGCCGTCTCGGCGGTGAGCTTCTCGGCGGCTAGCAGCATCGCTCGGGCCCGGCCGTGGCCGACGAGCGACGCAAGCCGACGGATGCTCCAGTTATCAAGGGCGAGACCGTATTTCGACGTCGGAAACTGGAAAAAGGCATCCGGCGCGACGACCCTGAGGTCACATTGCATGGCCAGCTGCAGGCCGGCACCGATGGCGGGCCCATTGATGGCGCCGATCACCGGGATCGGGGCGGCGTCCAATACCTTGTGCAGCTCGATGAGCCGGTCGGGGTAGTCGGCGGCGAACGCGTCGCCACTGAGGTCCGCGCCGGCGCAAAAGGCCGTGCCCTGACCGGTCAGGACAATTGCGCGGGTTGACCCCGCCGCCGCCTTCAACACGGCCTCCCGCAGCTCCTCGACGAGCTGGGAGTTCAGGGCATTGCGACGCTCGGGGCGCTGCAGCTCAATCGTCATGACGGCTTCGGCCTGTGTGACACCGATCATGGGGCCCAGCCTATATAGCCGCTTTGTATATAGCCTCGTCGCGTGAGTCGTATCACGACCGAGCAGCTGCGCGACGCGGTCCTGGACGAGGGCTCCTTCGTCAGCTGGGACCGAGAGCCGCTGGCCGTGCCGGTGACCGACTCGTACGCGCGAGAGCTTGCCGGCGCCCGCTCCGCCACCGGCCTGGACGAATCGGTGCTGACCGGCGAGGGGCGCGTGCACGGGCGCCGGGTGGCGGTGGTCGTCTGCGAGTTCGGCTTCCTCGCCGGCTCGATCGGGGTGGCGGCGGCGGAGCGGATCACCTCCGCCGTGGAGCGGGCGACCGCCGAGCGGCTGCCGCTGCTGGCCTCGCCGAGTTCCGGTGGGACCCGCATGCAGGAGGGCACCGTCGCGTTTCTGCAGATGGTGAAGATCGCGGCGGCCGTCCGGCTGCACAAACAGGCGCGCCTGCCCTACCTGGTCTACCTGCGGCATCCCACTACCGGCGGGGTCTTTGCCTCCTGGGGTTCGCTGGGCCATGTCACGATCGCCGAGCCGGGCGCCATGATCGGCTTCCTCGGGCCGCGGGTGTACCAGCTGCTATACGGCGAGCCGTTCCCGGCCGGGATCCAGACCGCGGAGAACCTGCAGCGACACGGGGTGATCGACGGCGTCGTCGCACTGGACGGCCTGCGGCGCATGGTCGATCGCGCGCTCACGGTGATCGCCGACGAGCCCGAACCGCCCATTTCGCCGCAGCCGGCCGGGCCGATCCCCGACGTGCCGGCGTGGGACTCGGTGGTGGCGTCGCGACGACCGGACCGGCCGGGCGTCGGACACCTGCTAAGACACGGAACCACCGACCGGGTGCTGCTCTCCGGCACCGGACAGGGCGAGGCGGCGACGACAATGCTGGCGCTGGCCCGGTTTTGCGGCCAGCCCGCGGTCGTGCTCGGCCAGCAGCGGCTCACCGGCGGGCTGGTCGGGCCTGCATCGCTGCGTGAGGCCCGGCGCGGCATGGCGCTGGGCGCCGAACTGCGCCTACCGCTGGTGCTGGTGATCGACACCGCCGGCCCCGCGTTGTCGGCCGACGCCGAGCAGGGCGGGCTGGCCGGCCAGATCGCCCAGTGCCTGGCCGAGCTCGTGACGTTGGAGACCCCGACGGTGTCGGTGCTGCTGGGCCAGGGCAGCGGCGGCCCGGCGCTGGCGATGGTGCCCGCCGACCGGGTGCTGGCCGCGCTGCACGGCTGGCTCGCGCCGCTCCCGCCGGAGGGAGCCAGTGCGATCGTGTTCCGCGACACCGCGCATGCGCCCGAACTCGCTGCGGCCCAAGGCATCCGGTCGGCCGACCTGGTGCGGTCGGGCATCGTCGACGTCATTGTGCCGGAATATCCCGACGCCGCCGACGAGCCGGTCGAGTTCTCCCAGCGACTGTCGCACGCGATAGCCGCCGAACTGCACGCGCTGCGTGGAATTGCCGATGCCGAACGCCTGTCCGCGCGGTTGCGGCGTTACCGCCGCATCGGATTGCCCTGAGCCGCTTAGGCGTTGGTTTATGTCTCGGCGACGGCGTCCTCGGAGGCGAGGCCGAAATAGCGCTGTATCGTCGGGCCGAGCCAGTCGACGATCTCGTCGCGCGTCATTTGAACGACGGGCGGCAGCCGTAATACGAAGCGGCAGAACGCCATACCGATGATCTGGGTGGCGATCAGCCCGGCGCGAACTTCGTGTTCGGCCGCTGGCGCCAGGGCCGCAACCAACGGTTCCACCTGGCTTTCGAAGATCCGCTGCATCCGTTGCGCCGCTTCGCCGTTGGTGGCGCTGGACCGCAGCAGGATCACCAGCGCCTCGTCGCCCTCCCAGCGTTCGAGAAAGTGCCGGACGAGCGAGCGTCCGACCTGTGCGGGGTCGGTCGCCGCGTAGTCGGGAAACCTGAGGTCGAACTCGGCCGCGGCGGCAAACAACTTGTCCTTGCTGCCGTAGTAGCGCATCACCATCGCCGGATCCACGCCGGCATCGGCGGCGATCGCCCGGATCGTCGCCGCCTGGAAACCGGCCGCGCCGAACCTTTCGCGGGCCGCCGCCAGGATCGCCGCTTTCGTCTGTTCGGATGATCGCCTCATGTCAACAATTGTAGGCCAACAACTGTTGACATTGCACGCAAGACACGCCAGCATGGAGTTATGCCAACAAGCGTTGACTTATCCACCGCAAAGGAGCCAACCATGAACGACACCGATGTCCTCGTCGTTGGCGCAGGTCCCACCGGCCTCGCCGCCGCCGCTTCCCTGATCGCCCGCGGAGTCCGCGCCGTCCTGGTGGACGCGCTGGCCGAGGGCCAGAACACCACCCGCGCGGCGGTGGTGAACGCCCGCACGCTCGAGGTGCTCGAAGACATCGACGTCTCCCGGCGGCTGGTCAACGCGGGGCTGATCGCGCCGCGCTTCACCATGCGGGAGGGCCGACACGTGCTCGTCTCCATCGACTTCAGCAAGCTGCCGACGAAATATCCGTACAGCCTGATGATCTCCCAGGCCGACACCGAACGGCTCCTGCTGGAGCGACTGCACGAACTGGGCGGTGAGGTGATCCGACCCAAGACGCTGCGCCGCCTGGCCCAGGACGCGGACGGCGTCACGGCCACCTTCGACGACGGCGAGACCATTCGAGCCCGCTATGTCGTCGGTGCCGACGGTATGAAGAGCGTGGTCCGTGAGCAGGCCGGGATCGGCTTTGCCGGAAGCGAATTCGCCGAATCGTTCACACTCGCCGACGTGCGGCTGGCAGGTGCCGCACCCCGCGACGAGGTGATCCTGTTCTACGCCAACGAAGGCCTGACCGTGCTGGCGCCGCTACCCGGCGACATCTTCCGCATCGTCGCGCCCGCCGCGAACGCACCGAAGGAGCCCTCGGCGGAGTTCGTGCAGGCGCTGCTGGACAGCCGGGGATTCGGACCCGGCGAGTCGGTGGTCACCGAGCTGCTGTGGGGAACGCGGTTCCACATCCACCACCGCGTCGCCGACAGCTACCGAGCCGGGCGACTACTGCTGGCCGGTGACGCCGCCCACGTGCACAGCCCCGCCGGCGGCCAGGGCATGAATCTCGGTATCCTCGACGCGATTTCGCTTGCCCGCGCGCTCTCCGAGGTCGTGGGCGGCGGCTCGGACACCGCGTTGGACGCCTACGCCGCCGTCCAGCGCGGATATGCCGAGCAGGTTCTGAAACTGACCGGACGCCTGACCAAGATGGCGACCCTGCCGCGCCCGGTGCGCCCGGTCCGCAACTCGGCCATGCGCCTGGCCGCGGGAGTTCCCGCGGTGCGCCGGCAGATTGCGGTTCAGCTCAGCGGGCTCGACCGCCGGTGAGCAGAGTCGCGCCTCCCACCGCGATAGGGAACAATCCGGCAAAATGGGCGACATGGACACTGGTGTGACGTCACCTCGCGTCTTGGTTGTCGACGACGACTCCGACGTGCTCGCCTCGCTCGAACGCGGACTGCGACTTTCCGGATTCGAGGTGTCGACGGCGGTCGACGGCGCCGAGGCGTTGCGCAGCGCCACCGAGACCCGGCCCGACGCGATCGTCCTCGACATCAACATGCCCGTGCTGGACGGCGTCAGCGTCGTCACGGCATTGCGCGCCATGGACAATGACGTGCCCGTCTGTGTGCTGTCCGCCCGCAGCTCGGTCGACGATCGCGTGGCAGGGCTGGAGGCCGGCGCCGACGATTACCTGGTCAAACCCTTCGTGCTGGCCGAACTCGTGGCCCGGGTGAAGGCGCTGCTGCGCCGCCGCGGCGCCACCGCGACGTCGTCCTCGGAAACCATCACGGTCGGGCCGCTGGAGGTGGACATCCCGGGCCGGCGGGCCCGGGTCAACGGCGTCGACGTGGACCTGACCAAGCGGGAGTTCGACCTGCTGGCGGTGCTGGCCGAACACAAGACCGCGGTCCTGTCACGCGCGCAGCTGCTGGAGCTGGTGTGGGGGTATGACTTCGCGGCCGACACCAACGTCGTCGACGTGTTCATCGGCTACCTGCGCCGCAAGCTCGAGGCCAACGGAGGGCCCCGGCTGCTGCACACCGTTCGAGGAGTCGGGTTCGTGCTGCGCATGCAGTAACCGGATCGAAGCAGGCCATGAACATCCTGTCGCGAATCGTTGCTCGTACGCCGTCGCTGCGGACCCGGGTGGTGGTCGCGACGGCCATCGGGGCCGCGATTCCGGTGCTCATCGTCGGCGCCGTGGTCTGGGTCGGCATCACCAACGACCGCAAAGAGCGGCTGGATCGCCGTCTCGACGAGGCCGCGGGCTTCGCGATCCCGTTCCTGCCCCGCGGTCTTGGCGAAATCCCCCGCTCGCCCAACGACCGTGACGCCATCATGACGATCCGCAGCGGCAACCTGATCAAGTCGAATTCCGATGTCACGCTGCCCAAGCTGGACGACGGCTACGCCGACACCTACATCAACGGAGTGCGCTACCGGGTCCGGACGGTGGAGATTCCCGGGCCGGGGCCGACGTCGCTCGCCGTCGGCGCCACCTACGACGCCACCCTCGCCGAGACCAACAATTTGCATCGACGGGTGATGCTGATCTGTGGCTTCGCCATCGGCGCGGCGGCCGTATTCGCTTGGCTGCTGGCCGCTTTCGCGGTGCGCCCGTTCAAGCAGCTCGCCCAGCAGACCCGGTCGATCGACGCGGGAGACGAGGCGCCGCGAGTCGAAGTGCACGGCGCCAGCGAAGCGGTCGAAATCGCCGAGGCGATGCGGGGAATGCTGCA
Organism: Mycobacterium sp. IS-1264; assembly: GCF_001954195.1. GTDB lineage: Bacteria > Actinomycetota > Actinomycetes > Mycobacteriales > Mycobacteriaceae > Mycobacterium. The sequence goes on from NZ_MBES01000008.1 coordinate 72,551, forward strand.
GCGCATCTGGAACGAGCAGAACCGGACCAAGGAGGCGCTGGCTTCGGCGCGCGACTTCGCGGCCGTCTCCTCCCACGAGCTGCGCACTCCGCTGACCGCGATGCGCACCAACCTCGAAGTGCTGTCGACCCTGGATCTGCCCGACGACCAACGCAAAGAGGTGCTCAACGACGTGATCCGCACCCAGTCGCGGATCGAGGCCACCCTGAGCGCCCTGGAGCGGTTGGCCCAGGGCGAACTGTCGACGTCCGACGATCACGTGCCGGTCGACATCACCGATCTGCTCGACCGCGCCGCCCACGACGCGACCCGGATCTACCCCACCGTCGACGTCTCGCTGGTGCCGTCGCCAACCTGCATCATCGTGGGATTGCCGGCGGGCTTGCGCCTCGCGGTCGACAACGCGATCGCGAACGCCGTCAAGCATGGCGGCGCCACCAAGGTCCAGCTGTCCGCGGTCAGCTCGCGGGCCGGAGTGGAGATCGCCGTCGACGACAACGGCACCGGGGTGCCCGAAGGCGAGCGAGAGGTGGTGTTCGACCGATTCTCCCGCGGTTCGACGGCCTCACACTCGGGCTCGGGCTTAGGGCTCGCGTTGGTGGCACAGCAGGCGCATCTGCACGGCGGAACGGCGTCGCTGGAGGACAGCCCGCTGGGCGGCGCGCGGCTGGTGCTGCGCCTGCCCGGTCCGAGCTAGCGTCGCCGTCACGCGCCGCCGGTCTCGGGCACACTAGGACGATGGCCGATGGCAACACACCAACCGACAGCGACGCCCTGGCGCACATCCGCGACCTGGTCGCCGAGGAGAAAGCGCTGCGGACGCAGCTGCAGCGCCGGGACATCACCGAGTCCGAAGAGCATGAACGCCTGCGCCAGGTGGAGATCGAACTCGACCAGTGCTGGGACCTGCTGCGGCAGCGTCGGGCACTGCGCGAGACGGGTGGCGACCCAAAGGAAGCGGCCGTACGTCCGCCCGGCCAGGTCGAGGGCTACCTCGGCTAGGAACACATCCGGAACATGGCGGTCGACGGCGTCCGGGAGTGCGATGTTGTCGTGGTCGGCGGGGGCCACAATGGCCTGGTCGCCGCGGGCTACCTGGCCCGGGCGGGCCTTCGGGTGCGGCTGCTGGAGCGGCTGGGACACGTCGGCGGTGCCGCGGTCTCCGCGCAGCCGTTCGACGGCGTCGACGTCCGGGTCTCGCGCTACGCGTACCTGGTCAGCCTGCTGCCCCCGCGGATCCTCGACGACCTGGGCGCCGCGGCGCCCCTGGCCCGGCGGCGGTTCTCGTCGTACACGCCCGACCCCGACACCGGTGGCCGCACCGGGCTGCTGGTCGGGCACCCCGGCACATTCGCAGCGATCGGCGCGGCCGACGACGAGGACGGTTTCGCGACGTTCTACCGGCGCTGCCGAGTAGTCACGGAACGCCTCTGGCCGACGCTGCTCGAACCGCTGCGCACCCGCGAACAAGCCCGCCGGCACGTCCTCGACGGCGGCGATCCCGATGCGGCGTCGGCGTGGCGGGCCATCGTCGACGAGCCGATCGGACACGCGATCGCGGGCGCGGTGCGCAACGACCTGGTGCGCGGCGTGATCGCCACCGACGCGCTGATCGGCACCTTCGCCCGCCTGGACGAGCCGTCGCTGATCCAGAACGTCTGCTTCCTGTATCACGTGCTCGGCGGAGGCACCGGAGAGTGGAATGTCCCCATCGGCGGGATGGGCTCGGTGACGGCGGCCCTGGCCGCGGCGGCCGTTGCTCACGGTGCCGAAATCACCACCGGCGCAGACGTTTTCGCCGTCGATCCGGACGGCCTGGTGCGCTACCGCAGCGGCGACGAAGAGCACACCATCCGTTGCCGCTTCGTCCTGGCGGGCGTGACGCCGACGGTGTTGGCCGGCCTGCTCGGGGAACGGCCTGCGAGGCCAGCCCAGGGCGCGCAGGTCAAGGTGAACATGGTGCTGCGGCGGTTGCCGCGCTTGCGCGACGACAGCATCACCGCCGAACAAGCATTCGCCGGGACCTTTCACGTCAACGAGACGTGGGCGCAACTGGATACGGCGTATTCGCGCGCGGCCGCCGGACAGCTACCGGATCCGTTGCCGTGCGAGGCCTACTGCCATTCGCTGACCGACCCGAGCATCCTTCCGCCCAAGCTGCGTGAGTCGGGCGCTCACACGATGACGGTGTTCGGCGTGCACACGCCACATTCGCTATTCGACGGGACCTACTCCGGGGCACTGCGTGACCGGCTGACCGATTCGGTGTTGGCGTCGCTGAATTCCGTTCTGGCCGAACCGATTCAGGACGTACTGATGAGCGACGCGAACGGCCGGCCGTGCATCGAGACGACGACCACCCTGGACTTACACCGCAAACTGGGGATGACCGCGGGCAACATCTTCCACGGCGCGTTGTCGTGGCCGTTCGCGGACGACGGCGACGCGTTGGACACCCCGGCACGGCAATGGGGCGTCGCCACGGCGCACGAGCGAATCATGTTGTGCGGGTCGGGCGCCCGCCGCGGCGGAGCGGTATCGGGCATCGCGGGCCACAACGCCGCGATGGCGGTACTTACAGCAGTGTTCGCCGGGCCCGGCCCGGCCACCTAGCGCTGCTCGATCGTGGCGTAGTCGCGCTCGGTGTACCCGGTGTAAATCTGGCGCGGGCGGCCGATTTTGCTGTCGCCCTCGTCGTGCATCTCGCGCCAGTGCGCGATCCACCCGGGCAGCCGGCCCAACGCGAACAGCACGGTGAACATCCGGGTGGGGAAACCGAGCGCCCGGTAGATCAGGCCGGTGTAGAAGTCGACATTGGGGTAGAGCTTGCGCTCGATGAAGTAGTCGTCGGTGAGCGCCTTCTCCTCGAGCTCCTTGGCGATGCTCAGCAGGTCGTCGTCGCCACCGAGTTTCGACAGGATCTTGTCGGCCTGCTCCTTGACGATCCGCGCGCGGGGGTCGTAGTTCTTGTAGACGCGGTGACCGAAGCCCATCAATTTGACGCCGGCCTCGCGGTTTTTCACCTTGCGGACGAATTCGCTGACGTCGTCGTCGCTCGCGCGGATCTCCTCCAGCATCTCGAGCACCGCCTGGTTGGCGCCGCCGTGCAGCGGGCCCCAGAGCGCGTTGATGCCGCCGGAGATCGAGGTGAACAGGTTGGCCCGCGACGAGCCCACCAGCCGAACCGTGGACGTCGAACAGTTCTGTTCGTGGTCGGCGTGCAGGATGAACAACATGTCCAGCGCCCGCACGATCTCGGGATCGGCCCGATACGGCTCGGCCGGCAACCCGAAGGTCATCCACAAGAAGTTCTCCACCAGCGACAGCGAATTGTCCGGGTAGAGGAACGGCTGTCCGACCGACTTCTTGTAGGCGTACGCGGCGATGGTGGGCAGCTTTGCCAGCAGACGAATCGTGGACAACTCCACCTGCCCGTTGTCCATCGGATCCAGCGAATCCGGATAGTAGGAGCTCAACGCGTTCACCACGCTGGACAACACCGGCATCGGGTGGGCGTTGGGCGGGAAGCCGTCGAAGAACCGCTTGAGGTCCTCGTGCAACATGGTGTGCCGCTGGATCTTGGTGGTGAACTCGGCCAACTGCTCCTTGTCCGGTAGCTCGCCGTAGATCAATAGGTAGCTGACTTCGATGAACGTCGACTTCTCGGCCAGCTGCTCGATGGGGTATCCGCGGTAGCGCAGGATCCCGGCGTCGCCGTCGATGTAGGTGATGGAGCTCTTGCAGGCGGCGGTGTTGACGAACCCGTTGTCAAACGTGGTGTGGCCGGTCTTGGACAACAGCGAGCCCAGCGCGATGCCGTCAGCTCCCTCGGTGGCGTGGACGACCTCCAGGTCGATCTCGCCTCCCGGGTACTTGAGAGTTGCGGTGTCGTCGGTGTCGGCCACGAGAACCCCTTTGCGCTCTGGCTGGTATGGCTGCCCTGACTAGGTGCTTATAGCTGAAGGTAGTCGTTATGGTGGCGGAGCGCCTGCCCGGGGTGGGTCTCGACGATCTTCCTTAGGCAATCATCAGGCGACCCGTCACAACGGGCGCTACGTGGCCCGTCCGCTGCTCACCTCGGTCAGGGCTGGAGGCGCTCGACCCGCGAGCCGATGACCCGGATCCGGTTGTGCACCCGGTTTTCCCGGCCCTGCCAGAACTCCACCACTTCGGGTGCGATGACGTAGCCACCCCACCCCGGTGGCACCGGGATGCGCTCGTCGTCGGCGAAGCGCGCGGTCACGTCGGCCAGCTGGTCGAGCAGCGCCGCGCGCGAGGCGATCGGCTGCGACTGGTGTGAGGCCCACGCGCCAAGCTGCGAGCCGCGCGGCCGTTTGGACCAATACTCCGCGGTGACCCTCGGGTCGACCTTGGTCACCGCGCCGCGGACGTGCACCTGTCGACCCAGGAGATACCAGGGGAAGGTTGCGGACGCGTACGGCGTCGCCGCGAGCTCGATGCCTTTGGCTGAGTCATAGTTCGTGAAGAATGTGATCCCGGTCTCGTCCACGCCCTTGCACAGCACCGACCGGCTCATCGGCCTACCCTCGGCGACGGTGGCCAGCACGAATGCATTGGGTTCGGGTACCCCGAAGTGTTCGGCGTCGTCAATCCACTTGCGCAGCAACGCAAGCCAACCGTCATCGAGCCAATCCGCGTCGAGGTCGGGACCGCCGTCCCGCTCGACGGACCCGTACTCGACTCGCATTCGTTGCAGGTGGTCGTCGTCTGGTCCTGCCATCGCGCCAACGCTACCGGCGCTTGCTACCGGCCGGTAGCGTCCGCCCGGAAGCGGGGTGCGAGAATTTTCCCATGACTGTGGTCCCGGAAGATTTCGTCCCTGGCCTCAACGGTGTGGTCGCGTTCACCACCGAGATCGCCGAGCCGGATAAAGACGGCGGCGCGTTGCGCTATCGCGGCGTCGATATCGAGGATCTGGTGAGCCAGCGGGTCACGTTCGGCGAGGTGTGGGGCTTGCTGGTGGATGGCGAGTTCGGCCGCGGACTGCCTCCCGCAGAGCCGTTCCCGCTGCCGATCCACACCGGCGACGTCCGCGTCGACGTGCAGGCCGGCCTGGCGATGCTGGCGCCGATCTGGGGGTACAAGCCCCTGCTGGACGTCGACGACGGCACCGCCCGCACGCAACTGGCCCGGGCGTCGGTGATGGCGCTGTCCTATGTCGCGCAGTCGGCGCGCGGAATCTATCAGCCCGCGGTCCCGCAGCGAGTCATCGACGAATGCTCTACGGTGACAGCACGTTTCATGACTCGCTGGCAGGGCGAGCCCGATCCCAGGCACGTCGAGGCCATCGACGCCTATTGGGTGTCCGCGGCCGAGCACGGCATGAACGCGTCGACGTTCACGGCGCGAGTGATCGCCTCGACCGGCGCCGACGTCGCGGCGGCCCTGTCCGGGGCGATCGGGGCGATGAGCGGCCCGTTGCACGGCGGGGCGCCGGCCCGGGTGCTGCCGATGCTCGAGGAGGTCGAGCGCACCGGCGATGCCCGCGGCCTGGTCAAGGGAATCCTGGACCGCGGCGACAAGCTGATGGGCTTCGGGCACCGGGTCTACCGCGCCGAAGACCCCCGGGCGCGGGTGCTGCGGGCAGCGTCGGAACGGCTGGGTGCGCCGCGCTACGAGGTGGCGGTCGCACTCGAGCAGGCCGCGCTGGCCGAGCTGCGCGAGCGCCGTCCGGACCACCCGATCGAGACCAACGTCGAGTTCTGGGCCGCCGTGATCCTCGACTTCGCCCAGGTGCCGGCCCACATGATGCCGGCGATGTTCACCTGTGGCCGCACCGCCGGATGGTGCGCGCACATTCTCGAGCAGAAGCGGCTGGGCAAGCTGGTCCGCCCGTCGGCGATCTATGTGGGGCCGGGGCCACGCAGCCCGGAGTCCGTGCAGGGCTGGGACCGGGTGCTCACCACGGCCTGAGCTTCCGCTCGCGGGCGTAACGTCACGGCGAACTTCGGCCCAATTTTTCGCCCTGGCGTTACGCTCGCGTCCGCTAGTTGTCGGTGCCCGGCGGTTAAATGGCGATCGCCGCGATGAGTTTGCGTCGCGGGCGCAGTCAATAACCGTGAGCGGTCCCCGCCCGGGGCCGCGCACGAGACCGACAGCAAGGAGGCCAGCATGGCAATCGACATCGAACCCGCAGTTTCCCCACACCTCGTCGTTGGCGACGCCGCAGCGGCGATCGACTTCTACGTCAAGGCTTTTGGCGCCGTTGAGCTGGGCCGGGTGCCCCGCCCCGACGGCAAATTGGTCCACGCCGCACTGCGCATCAACGGCTCGCTGGTGATGCTCAACGACGACTTCCCGGAAGTGTGCGGCGGCAAGTCGATGACGCCGAAGTCACTCGGCGGCACGCCGGTCACGATCCATCTGACGGTCACCGACGTCGACGCCAAGTTCCAGCAGGCACTGGACGCGGGCGCCACCGTGGTGGCGCCGCTGGAGGACCAGTTCTGGGGCGACCGCTACGGCGTGGTCGAGGACCCGTTCGGGCATCACTGGTCGTTAGGTCAGCCGGTGCGCGAGGTCAGCCCCGAGGACATTCAAGCGGCGATGTCCGGGCAGGCCAGCTAGCAGTCACGCAGCCGGGCCAGCAGCCGGCGTCGCCTGGACGGCGCCGGCCTGGCCGTGGCCGCGGCGGCAAGCATGTCGCCGATGGCGGTGAACTTGACGCGCGGTCGACTCGCGTCGCTGCCGCGCGCGATCTCGGCGGCGTCGATGGCGCCCCACCCCACGGAGTCGACGGCGTCGGGCTGGTGGGCACGCACCAGCCGGTCCAGCGCGTCTGGCTTGGCGAGCGGATCCGCCAGCCTCCCGGCGTTGAAGTCGGCGACCAGCGCGTGCACGGTCTGCAAGGAGCAGGACTTGTTGGTGCCGATGAAGCCGGTCGGTCCGCGCTTGATCCATCCCGCGACGTAAGCGCCGGGCACCGGGCCACCGGAGGCGGGATCGACGACGCGCCCGCCATCGTTCGGCACGACCGCCGCGGATTCGTCGAATGGAAGATCGCGAATCGGCTTGCCGCGGTAGCCGATCGACGTGAGTACCAGGCCCGTGTCTAGCCGGCGCACCTCATCGGTGCCGGTGACGGAGAACTCGACACCGGTGGCGCGTTGCTGGCCCAGCACGCGCCGGGGTGTGAGCTGGTAGGCCAGCCGGACTCGTGGCCGCCGCGTGCCCGAACTCGGCGCCGAAGCATCGCCGAGCTTGCTCACGATCTCCAGCTTGTTCCGGGTCAACATGTCTGAAGCGGACGCGAGATCGCTTGCCACCAACCGCTGATCGCCCGGATCGAGCACGACCTCGGAGGCGCCGGTGAGCCCGATCAGTTCGGGCAACGTGAACGCGGAATGCGCCGGGCCGCGCCGCGCGGCGATCACCACCTCGCGGACCGCGGAGCCGCGCAATGCGTCCAGCGCACGATCGGAGATGTCGGTGCGGGCCAGGTCGTCCGGGTCCGCCGTGAGCACACGGGCCACATCGAGGGCGACATTGCCGTTGCCGATGATCACCACCCGCTCGTGGCTGAGATCGACTGGCAGATCGGTGAAGTCGGGATGTCCGTTGATCCATGCGACCAATTCGGTGGCGGTTCCCGTGCCCGGTAACCCCATGCCTTCGATGTCCAGGCGGCGGTCGTCGGGCGCACCGACGGCGTACAGCACGGCGTGATGGTGCGCCAGCAGGTCGGCGTGGCTCAAGTGCTTGCCGATCTCGACGTTGAGATAGAACCGGAAGTGGCGATGACGGGTGACCCGGTCGAACAGCTGAGTGACTTTCTTGGTGTTCTGATGATCCGGCGCCACCCCCGCGCGAACCAGGCCGTAGGGCGTGGGCAGCTTCTCAAAGACGTTGACGCGCACGCCATGTTGGGTCAGCAGCTCGTCGGCGGCATACATGGCCGCGGGCCCGGATCCGACAATCGCGACGGTCAGCGGATGACGGCGGGCGCGCACCTCCGCCGCCGGGATCACCGGGGCCAGCTTCGAGGTCGGCGGCAGTTTCTCCCCCGCGGGCCGCGGCGGGTAGAAGGACGCGTTGATCTCGACGAACGGCAGCTGCTTGGGCTCCAACCGGGTGTCCGGCGCGATCGCGCCCACCGGGCAGGCGCTCACGCAGGCGCCGCAGTCCACGCAGGCCACCGGATCGATGTAGAGCATCTCCGAGGTCGCGAAGCCAGGCTCGTCCGGTGTCGGGTGAATGCAATTCACCGGGCACGCGAAGACACAGGACCCGTCGTTGCAGCACGACTGGGTAATAACGTGCGGCATAGAACTCCCGGAACCGCTAGGCGGCCGGCGCCGCGGCCAGGTGCTGGCGTTGCGGTTCGCTGCGGTAGCGCGACGGCTTGCCGTTGATCTTGCACAGGCGCCACATGAGCCGCGCCGAACGGGTTTCCATCAACCCGGTGTCGTTGGCCAGCATCCGGACGTCGGCGAACATGTCGCTCAACCACTTTCGCGAATCTGGCGACCGGAAGAACAACTCCTTCTTGACCTCGCGCGGAATGTCGAACTCCCGCCAGAACGCCTTGGGCGGCACCGTGATCGCCTGGCACAGCACCCGCATGGTCAGCGGGTAGTACAGCGAGACCCAGAACCGCTGCCGTTTAGTCAACTGCGGCAACCGCTTTCGCAAGAACTCATGAGCGAAGGAGATGTGCCGGGCCTCCTCGGCCACGTGGATCGCCATCACCCGCTCCATGATCGGGTGCAGCGACTTGCCTTCGCGCAGCACGTTTTTCTGGGTATGGTCGATCGGCTCCTCGCCGGCCAGCACACCGATGAAAAACGCCACCGGCAACGGGCCCGCGACCAGCGGAACCAGGGGCGAGATCCAGCGCAGCATCCGCGGCATCCCCGGCACGTCGGCGCCGACGCGGTTCACCATCTCCTGGAACATCATGGTGTGGTTGCACTCTTCGACCGACTCGTGCAGGCAGTACCGGTACTCCGGTGACCCGTTGGGCACCCAGAACGTGTAGTTCATCAGCCCGCGGATCAGGATGGACTCGAAGTGCAGCCCCACCTTGGCCACGTTGGCCTGGCGCCACATTCCGATCTTGATCTTTCGCTCGTCTGACTGGGCTTGATACCAGGGATGGCGGCCCAGCGGGTCGGTCTTCGGCAGGATCCAGCGGGGGTCGTTGTCCGTGACCGCGAATTCCGGTGAGTCCCAATCGATATCGGTATACGGGTTGAAGTTTCGCCGCACCGACCCCTCGGACAGTGTGGCAAGCATGTTGACGTACTCGACGTCGTCGCGGACTTCCATATTGCGGCGCCAACGCCGGACCATTCGCGTCCTGGCCATATCCAAGCCCTCCCCAACGAGGTTTACATTTGGACGTGCTGTGTCTAGACAGTACCGCGGGTACCGGGAATGTTCCAGACCTCGCCGGACAGTGTGGGCTGACCAGTGGTCAGGCAAATCGTGTGTCCTGGCTCACACCGCGACGCGGCGGCCGGGCCGCCGCAGCACCGGTCCCGCGCCGCTTACTACGCTGGCTGGCATGGCTGACGAGCTCCAGATTCCCGCTGACCTCAAACCCCGCGACGGCCGATTCGGATCGGGTCCGTCGAAGGTCCGACCCGAGCAATTGCAGGCGCTGAGCACCACCGCGGCGGCGTTGTTCGGCACCTCGCACCGGCAGGCGCCGGTCAAGAATCTGGTGGGGCGGGTCCGGTCGGGACTCGCGGAGCTTTTCTCGGTGCCCGACGGTTACGAGGTCATCCTGGGCAACGGTGGTGCGACGGCGTTCTGGGATTCCGCGGCCTTCGGGCTGATCGACAAGCGCTCGCTGCACCTTTCCTATGGCGAGTTCAGCTCGAAGTTCGCCTCCGCCGTCGTCAAGAACCCGTTCATCGGGGATCCCATCATCGTCAAGGCGGATCCCGGCAGCGCACCGGAGCCGCGGAGCGATCCGTCGGTCGACGTGATCGCGTGGGCGCACAACGAGACCTCGACCGGGGTGGCGGTGCCGGTCCAGCGCCCGGCGGATTCGGGCGACGCGTTGGTCGTCATCGACGCGACCTCGGGCGCCGGCGGCCTGCCTGTCGACATCACCGAAGCCGACGCGTACTACTTCGCGCCGCAGAAGAACTTCGCCAGCGACGGCGGTCTGTGGCTGGCGATCATGAGCCCGGCCGCGCTGGCCCGGGTCGAGTCGGTCGCCGCGTCCGGTCGCTGGGTGCCCGACTTTCTGTCGCTGCCGATCGCTGTGGAAAACAGCCTGAAGAACCAGACGTACAACACGCCCGCGATCGGCACCCTGGCCCTGCTGGCCGAACAGCTCGACTGGATGTTGGGCAACGGTGGGCTGGACTGGGCGGTCAAGCGCACGGCCGACTCGTCGCAGCGGTTGTACTCCTGGGCGCAGGAGCGGCCGTACACGACGCCGTTCGTCGCCGATCCCGCGCTGCGTTCCCAGGTGGTCGGCACGATCGACTTCGTCGACGACGTCGACGCCGCGGCGGTCGCGTCGATCCTGCGAGCCAACGGCATCGTCGACACCGAGCCGTACCGCAAACTCGGCCGCAACCAGCTACGGGTCGCGATGTTCCCCGCGGTCGAGCCCGACGACGTCAGCGCCCTCACCCAGTGCGTCGACTGGGTGGTCGAACGGCTTTAACCCGCCGGCAATCCGTACGCAACCGCCCAGCGTGTCAGCACAGGTGATGGGCGTCGGCTGGACTAGAGTGCGCACGTGACGGGTCCGTCGCTGACCTGCACGGAGCCTGCGAGGAGAACACCATGCGGGAACTCAAAATGGTTAGGCTCGATGCCGACAGCAAATACATCGTCTGCGAGAGCGATGATCCCGTAGAGGAGTTCAGGCTGGCGATCGACGACCGATTGCGGGCCGCGTTGAACGGCGAAACCGCGCAGCCGGAGCAACCGCACCTCGAGATCGACGTCACCAACATGCTGAGCCCCAAAGAGATTCAGGCCAAGATCCGTGCGGGCGCCTCCGTCGAGCAAGTGGCCGCGGCGTCGGGTTCCGACGTCGCGCGGATCCGCCGCTTCGCCCACCCGGTGCTGCTGGAGCGTTTTCGCGCGGCGGAGCTGGCAACGGCCGCACATCCGATGCTCGACGACGGGCCCGCGGTGCTCACCCTGCTGGAGACCGTCAGCGCCGCGCTGGTGACGCGGGGCCTCGACCACGAGAAGCTCAGCTGGGACGCCTGGCGCAACGAAGACAACCGATGGACGGTGCAGCTCGCGTGGAAGGCCGGCCGCTCCGACAACAACGCACACTTCTGCTTCACGCCGGGCGCTCACGGCGGCACGGTCACCGCGATCGACGACGCGGCCAGTGAGCTGATCGACCCGAACTTCGAGCGTCCGCTGCGGCCGGTGGCGCCGGTGGCCCACGTCGACTTCGACGAGCCCACGAAGCCGTCGGTCGCGACGCCGGTGAAGCCGGCCGTCGCCACGCCGCAAGAGCAGCCGGTGCACACGCGGCGCGGCAAGCCGGTCATTCCCGCGTGGGAGGACGTACTGCTCGGGGTTCGCTCCGGCGGGCAGCGCTAGCTACGACACCGCCAGCGCGAGCAGCGTCAGCCACGCGCCCGTCACACCTACGCCGGCACCCAACACAAACCAGCGCAGCACCGGGGTGCGTCGCCACCCCCACAACGTCGGCGCCAGTCCCCCGGCCGCGACGACGTTGAGCCCGACGGCCAACAGCGGATGTACTCGCACCAGCCCGAGGCTCAGCACGACGATCGCGACCGCGGTCACCGCCGCGACGAACCCGGCCACCGTCAAACCCGTTGCCCACGGCACAGACTGGGAGCGCTGGTCGCTCACGGGCCGAGCCTAACCCGCTCGTAGAACGCCAAAGCGGCCGCGGTCGCGACGTTGAGCGAGTCGGTGCCGCGCGACATCGGAATGCGTACCCGCACATCGCTCAATCGCAGCGTGGCCGGCGTCAACCCCGGCCCCTCGGCGCCCACCAACACCGCAACACGTTCGTCGCGCGCGGCGGCCATCGCCTCGGCCAGCGCGCAGGCCTGGCCGTGCGGAGTCATCGCAAGCAGACGAAATCCCTTGTCCCTCAGCGTCATCAGGTCACCAGGCCAGGTCGCCGCCCGGGCGTACGGCACCAACAGCGCATGACCCATCGACACCCGAACCGCGCGGCGATACAGCGGATCCGCGCAGCCGCCGCCGAACACCACCGCGTCCACGCCCAGCCCCGCCGCGTTACGAAAGATCGAGCCCAGGTTCTCGTGGTCGTTGACGCCCTCGAGCACCGCGACCGTGCGGGCGCCGTCGACGACCTGCGCGACGGCCGGCTCGGGCACCCTCCTCGCGGCCGCCAGGACGCCGCGATTGAGGTGAAAGCCGACCACCCGCGCCATCACTTCGGCAGAGGCCCGGTAGAACGGCGCCGCGCAGTCGGCGAGGTCCGCTTTGAGCTCCGCCAGCCTGCGGTCGGTGCCGAGCAGGGCGTGCGGGGTAAACCGCGACACCAGCATGCGCTGCACGACCAGGACACCTTCGGCGATCACCAACGCTTTTCCGGTCGGCAGATCGGGACGGCGGTCGACGCTGTTCAGGTCGCGGAAATCGTCGAGTCGCGGGTCGTCGGGATCGTCGACGTCCTGGACATTCGGGCCGTCGCTCACGGGCTTTCGTCGACCAGGGCCAACATCAGATCGGCGGCCTCGCGCAAGGTGGCGCGCTTGTCGCTGTCCAGCGTCGCCAGCCGCTCGGCCAGCCACTCCTGGCGGGCGCGCCGGGCCGCCTTGACCAATTCGGCGCCGGACTCGGACACCGACACCAGCACCTGCCGGCCGTCGACGGGATGCGGCGCGCGGTCAACGAAGCCCTCGTCGGCCAGCGAGGCGATCACCCGGGTCATCGACGGCGGCCGGACCCGTTCCCGAATCGCCAGGGCGCCGGGCGTCATTGGGCCCTCATTGGCCAGCGTCGCGAGCGCCGAAAGCTGCGACAGCGACACCGGCGACGACGGATTCCGGAAGCGTAGTTGGCGGGCCAGCCGCATGACGGCCAGCGACAAGTCACTGGCCAGCCGCGCATCGCTGTCAGGCATGGCGCGAGGTTACATCGGAAGCCGATAACTAGGAACACGAACGCACCCCACGCCGGAGCGCAGGCTATGTTGAGCGTGATGTCTGTCGCACCCGGCGAAAGCGCACCCGGCGAGACCGGACCTGGCGAAAGTCCCGAAGCGCCGGCCCTGCCGCCAATGCTGCTCCAGGTCTGGCCCGTCGTGGTCGTGGGCTTTCTGGGTTGGCTGGTCGCCGCGGCGGCCGCGTTCGTCGTACCGGCGCTCGAGGGTTGGCGACCGGTGACGCTCGCCGGGCTGGGCACGGGGTTGCTCGGCAGCAGCATCGTCGTGTTACAGGTCGCCGCCGCCCGCCGCGGCGACCGTGGCGCACAAACGGGACTCGAAAACTATCTCGACCCCAAATAGGGAGGTGCAATGGTAGCCCCGCTACTTCAAGCGCAGGTCGACATCGACGCGCCGGCTTCGAAGGTTTGGGCGTTGATTTCCGACTTTCGGCGGATGCCCGAGTGGAGCCCGCAGTGTCGGTGGATGAAGCCCTTCGGCCCGCTGCGCCCCGGAACGCGCACCCTCAACCTGAATCGGCGTAACCGCCTGTTCTGGACCACCACGTGCACCGTCGTCGAGGTCGTACCGGAGAAGAAGCTGGCGTTCCGGGTCAACACCAATCGCACGATCTGGAGCTACGAGCTCGAGCCGAGCGGCCAGGGCACGCGGGTGATCGAGAGCCGGCACGCCGAAAACGGCGTCAGCGCGTTCTCGAACGTCTCGGTGAAAACGCTCTTCGGCGGAACGTCGAACTTCGAACGCGAATTGGTCGAGGGCATGAACGCCTCGCTGGCGAACATCAAAGCCGCCGCCGAGAAAAGCTAGTCCGACGGCTCCGCGGGGGGCTCCGGCGAATCGCTCGGTTCCGGCGTGGGCTCGTCCGCCGGTTCCGGCGCGGGCTGCTCCGCGGGCTTGTCCATGACGTCGAGCACACCGTCGTCGTACGGCTCATACATCGGCGAGCCGGTGCCCGCGGCGGCGGGCGTATCGGAATGCGCGCCGCACCCGTACTGCTTGTCGACGATGTGCCCGTCGGCGGAAAGCTCATTGCCGCACACCCCGAACATCGCGCCGAGCGATCCCGCCAGCGGCAGGAAGAAACCGCAGTCGCGGCACACGCGCTTGGTGGATCGCGCCATCGGCGAATCGGGGCCGTAGTCCCCGGTGTGCCACCGTTCGGCGGCCTCGGCGCGGCCCCATGCGCTCATCACCCAGCGGCGGCCAAGCCCCACTTCGGCGGCGGTCTCGTCGACCTGCGGGTCGCCGCTGGCGGCGTAGCCGGGCACCAACCGCGGGTCGTCGGCGGCCGGCGCCAGCAGGTCCCCGGGGCTCAGATCTCCGGGCCGCACCCGCTGGTCCCATGGCACCCATTCGGGCGCCAGCAGCGCCGTCGGGCCGGGGACCAGCACCACTTCGCTGATCGTCGCGTGGTCGGCGCCCGGATAAGCCGCGACGACGGCGGCCCACTGCCATCCCTGGTAGCCGGGCAGGTGGGCCAGGAACCGGTGCGTCGCAGCACTGGGATCTTCGTAGCTGACGCCCAGGTAATCCCCCACGGCCTCGGCGCCAGCGAACTCCACGACGGCCGCCCGGGCCGCGTCGACCGCACCCGTGAGCACCGCCGCCAACCCTGCCGGCCACTCGGCCTCGGTCGCCACGGCGGATTCCCCGATGGATCCGGTCACGCTGTCCCCTCTCTGCACTGCGCCTCCAATACTAGGTTGGCGAGCCACACCCGGTTGCCTGCCGGGATAGGACAGAATTGATTTGTGTCTGGGCGCCGGCGTGACGATCCCGGCCGGGTGGCCTCCCACCCGGGCCGGCGGACGCGCAACGGGTCGGGCAACCAGCACCCTGGCATGGCCAATTACCCCGCCGACGATCCGGACTACCGGCGGGCTCGCCGCTCGGCGCCCACGCCCAGCGCAAACCGCTATCTCCCACCGCTGGGCCAGCAGCCGGAACCGGACCGCCCGCCCACGCCGCCGCGTGGGCCGGCCTCTGGCGAACGGATCACCGTCACCCGCGCGGCGGCCCAGCGAAGCCGCGAGATGGGCTCCCGCATGTACTGGATGGTCCAGCGGGCGGCCACCGCGGACGGCGCCGACAAGTCCGGCCTGACGGCGCTGACTTGGCCCGTGGTGGCGAACTTCGCGGTCGACTCCGCGATGGCGGTCGCATTGGCCAACACGCTGTTCTTCGCGGCGGCCAGCGGGGAGAGCAAGTCGAAAGTTGCTCTGTACCTGTTGATCACGATCGCGCCGTTCGCGGTCATCGCTCCGCTGATCGGCCCGGCGCTGGACCGGTTGCAGCACGGCCGCCGCGTCGCGCTGGCACTGTCGTTCGCGCTCCGCACGGCGTTGGCGGTGGTGCTGATCGTGAACTACGACGGGGCCACCGGCAGCTTCCCGTCGATGGTGCTGTATCCGTGCGCGCTGGCCATGATGGTCTTCTCGAAATCGTTCAGCGTGCTGCGCAGTGCCGTGACGCCCAGGGTGATGCCGCCGAGTATCGACCTGGTGCGAGTCAACTCGCGGCTCACCGTCTTCGGGCTGCTGGGCGGCACCATCGTCGGCGGCGCCATCGCGGGCGGCGTCGAGTTCGTCTGCACCCACCTGTTCAAGCTGCCCGGGGCGTTGTTCGTGGTGGTCGCGGTCACGGTCGCCGGCGCCCTGCTGTCGATGCGGATTCCGCGCTGGGTCGAGGTGACCGCGGGCGAGGTCCCCGCCACCCTGAGCTATCGCAAGGACAGCAACCCGCTCCGGCGAAGCTGGCCCGAGGAAGTCAAGAAGGTCGGCGGGACACTGCGACAACCGTTGGGCCGCAACATCATCACCTCGCTGTGGGGCAATTGCACCATCAAGGTGATGGTCGGCTTCCTGTTCCTGTATCCGGCGTTCGTCGCCAAGGCGCACCAAGCCAACGGCTGGGCCCAGCTCGCCATGCTGGGGATGATCGGCGCCGCGGCCGCGATCGGCAATTTCGCCGGCAACTTCACCAGCGCACGGCTGAAATTGGGTAGGCCGGCCGTGCTGGTGGTGCGCTGCACGGTGGCGGTGTGCGCGGTCGCCCTGGCCGCAGCCGTGGCGGGCAACCTGCTGGTGGCCGTGATAGCCACCCTGGTCACCTCGGGTTCCAGCGCGATCGCGAAGGCGTCCCTGGACGCGTCGTTGCAACACGACCTGCCCGAGGAATCGCGGGCATCGGGGTTCGGACGGTCGGAGTCGACGCTGCAGCTGGCCTGGGTGCTCGGCGGTGCGCTCGGCGTCATGGTCTACACCGAATTGTGGGTCGGCTTCACCGCGGTCAGCGCCCTGCTCATTCTGGGGCTGGCGCAGACCGTCGTCAGCTTCCGCGGCAACTCGTTGATTCCCGGCCTCGGGGGTAACCGGCCGGTCATGGTCGAGCAGGAGAGCATGCACCGCGGTCACGGCAGGCGTCCGGCGGCGGTGCCGGAGTGAAACGCGGTGTCGCCGTTCTGCTTACGGCCCTGGTGGCACTGCTGGCCGTGGGCGCCGGGGTGGGAACCTGGCTACTCGTGCGCCGGCCCGGCCCGCAGCGACCCGAGATCAGCGTGTATTCGCATGGGCATCTGACCCGGGTGGGGCCGTACCTCTACTGCAACGTGCTCAACCTCGAGGACTGTCAAACACCGCAGGCGCAGGGCGAATTGAAGGTCACCGACCGCTATCCGGTGCAGCTCTCGGTGCCCGAGGCCATTTCGCGGGCACCGTGGCGGCTGCTGCAGGTGTACGAGGATCCCGCGAACACGGCCACCACCATGTTTCGCCCGGGGACCCGGCTCGCGGTCACCATTCCGACGGTCGACCCGCATCGGGGGCGATTGACCGGGATCGTGGTGCAGTTGCTGACGCTGGTGGTCGATCCCTCCGGCGAGCTGCGCGATGCCCCGCACGCGGAATGGTCAGTGCGCCTGGTTTCTTAGCCCTTTAGGGCGTTGAGTGTGCCCTCAGGGCGGCCTCCAGCGGCGTGTCGCCGCCGTGGGCGCACACTCGATTCGATTTCGCCCAACAAGTCGACGTTCGGCGGAGGGGTTACGCGCCGTGACCGGCCGGGACCCGCTCGGCCTCGAGCGGCGCCCCGGGAGGCGTCCCGTCTCCGAAAGGCCTGCCTCCCAACGCTTCCCGGCCGTGTGGACTCAGCCAGCTTGCCAGGTCCGGCCCCTTGGGAACGATCCTGGTGGGATTGATGTCGGCGTGCACGATGTAGTAGTGCTGCTTGATTTGGACGAAGTCGATGGTGTCGCCGAAACCGGGCGTCTGGAACAGGTCGCGCGCGTATGCCCACAGCACCGGCATCTCGGACAGTTTGCTTCGATTGCACTTGAAGTGGCCGTGGTAGACGGGATCGAAGCGGGCCAGCGTGGTGAACAGCCGCACGTCCGCTTCGGTGATGGTGTCGCCCACCAGGTATCGCTGCGCGCTCAGGCGATCGCTCACCCAATCCAATGCGGTGAACAGCCGGTCGTAGGCGGCATCGTAGGCCTGCTGCGACCCGGCGAAGCCGCAGCGGTAGACGCCGTTGTTGATCTCGGTGTAGATCCTTTTGCTCACCTCGTCGATCTCGGCCCGCAGCGGCTCGGGGTATAGCTGCGGCGCGCCCTCGCGGTGGTAGGCGGTCCACTCCGTGGAGAAATCCAGCGTCATCTGGGCGAAATCGTTGGTGACCACCGCGCCGGTCGGGATGTCGACGATCGCCGGGACGGTGATCCCCTTGGGGTAGTCGGGGAACCGCTTGAAGTAGGCGTCCTGTAGCCGCGGGATCTTCAGGACCGGGTCGACGCCGCCCGGGTCGAGGTCGAAAGTCCAGCTGCGCTCGTCGTGGGTGGGACCGCAAAAACCAATGGAGAGAACGCCTTCCAGGCCCAGCAGCCGCCGCACGATGATCGTGCGGTTGGCCCACGGGCAGGCGCGGGCAACCACGAGCCGATACCGGCCCGGCTCTACGGGATAACCATCGCGCCCGTCGGCAGTGATGCGGGTGGTGATGTAGTTGGTGTCGCGAGTGAATTCACCCGCCCCGGCAACGTAGGTGGCCATGACGACGACTGCGCCTCCTAGAGATTCGCCTCCGTCGGCGCGGCGGACACCGTCAGAAACCGCCGAGCCAGGTTGGTCTCGGTCGACTCGCCCGGTTCCCAGTGCGCGATCCACGGCCCGGTCCCCTCCGACTGGTCGACGATCCCCGCTTCGAGCCAGGTATAGCGGCCCTCCATGACGTCGTGGGTCAGCTGGACGTCCGTGCTGTCGGTGTTGCTCCACAGCGCGTGGAACAGCGCCTCGACGCGGAGGGTCGCCTGCTCGCAGAACGTCGCGGCCACCTCGTACGCCTGCTTCCCCACGGTCGGGTCGGCGGCCCGCTGGCCCTCGGCGCGCACGCACACCGCGGACATCGCGAACAGCTCGGCACCGATATCGACGATGCGGCCCAGGAATCCCTGCCGTTGCTCCAGCTTGGCCTGCCACCGTGCCATCCCGTAGAAGGTGTTGCGCGCCAGCTTGCGCGTCGAGCGTTCGACGAACCTCAGGTGCGTTGCCAGCGGGCCGAACTCGCCGTAGGCCTTCGGTCGCTGCCCTTCACCAAAGACCAGCTGCGGCAACCACTTTGCGTAGAACCCGCTCGCGCCGACCGCCGCGGCGGCCTTCTGCCGCAGACCGGCGTCGGCCTTGGCGAGGTCGCCGGCGGCGCTCAAGTGGGCATCGACCGCTTCGCGGGCGATGAGCAGCCTCATGATCTCGCTAGAGCCTTCGAAGATGCGATTGATCCGCAGGTCCCGGGCCACCTGTTCGACCGGCACTGCGCGCTCGCCGCGCGCGGCCAACGACTCCGCGGTCTCATAGCCCCGCCCACCCCGGATCTGCAAAACCTCGTCAACGATCAAGCAGGCCATTTCGCTGGCCCACAATTTGGCCAATGCCGCCTCGATGCGGATGTCGTTGCGCCCCTCGTCGGCCATCTGCGAAGACAACTCGAGCACGGCATCAAGCGCGTAGCACGTCGCGGCGACGAACGAGATCTTGCTGGCCACCGCTTCGTGTTTGGCCAGCGGCTTGCCCCACTGCACACGCTCCCCGGACCATTCGCGGGCGATCTTCAACGCCCACTTGGCCGAGCCCGTCGCGCTCGCGGGCAGCGACAGCCGTCCGGCGTTGAGTGTGGTCAGCGCGATCTTGAGCCCGTCGCCTTCGCGGCCGATCAGATTCTCGCTCGGCACCCGCACCCGGTGCAGCCGAGTCACGCCGTTCTCGATGCCGCGCAGCCCCATGAACTTGTTGCGCCGCTCCACGGTGATCCCGGGCGCATCGGCCTCCACCACGAAGGCGCTGATCCCGCCGCGGTGCCCGTCGCTCTTGGGCACCCGGGCCATGACCACCAGCAGTTCGGCGACCACGCCGTTGGTGGTCCACAACTTCACGCCCTCGAGTTCGTACGCCTTGCCATCTTCAATCGGGGTCGCCGTCGACGCCAGGCGCGCCGGGTCCGAGCCCACATCCGGTTCGGTAAGCAGAAAGGCCGAGATGGCCCCAGCGGCGCAGCGCGGCAAGAACTTCCGCTTCTGTTCGTCGGTCCCGGCGAGTTTGAGCGGCTCGGGTACCCCGATCGACTGATGGGCTGACAACAGCGCGCCAAGACTGGGATGGACGCTCGAAATCATCATCAGGGCGCGGTTGTAGGCGACTTGCGACATGCCCAGGCCGCCGTATTCGGCCGGTATTTTCATGCCGAAGCAGCCCAATTCGGCCAGGCCCTTCACGTATTCATCGGGAATCTGCGCGTCGCGCTCGACGACGCTGCCGTCGACGGTGTCCAAAAACTGCCGCAGCTTGTCGAGAAACGCGCGGATGCGCTCCTCGTCGGCGTCGGACGGTTTGGGAAATGGGTGGATGAGCTCCAACGGAAAACGCCCGAGGAACAACTCTTTGGCGAACGACGGTTTATCCCAACCACTTTCGCGGGATTCCTCGGCGAGTGCTCTCGCCTGCTCCTCGGTGACCTGCGCTTGCTGTGCCATCGCAGCCTCCTCGCTAACGACTCACACGACGCGTGAATACTGGCCCGGATACCACGCCTACGAATCTCGAAGTTACCATCCGGTAGCTTCGAGGGGCAGTGCGTTCTGGGTCGTTGTCGGGGTTTAGGCGTCGAGCTCCCGCGCGACCGCCTTGACCACCTCGGAGACCCGGCGGGCCGTCTTGCGGTCCGGGTAGCGCCCCTTGCGCAGCTCCGGCTGCACGGTGCTCTCCAGCAGCGTGATCATGTCCTCGACCATGCCGTGCAGCTCGTCGGGGCTGTGCTTGTGCTCGGCGGGCCCCTCGCGGCGCGGCCTGGACAGGCTGGGCGGCGGATCGATCAGCTTGAGGCTCAACGCTTGCGGTCCCCGCCGGCCCGAGGCCACACCGAATTCCACGCGCTGCCCGGCTTTGAGGCCCTCGACACCCGCGGGCAACGCCGACGAGCGGACGTAGACGTCCTCGCCGTCCTCCTGCGACAGGAAGCCAAACCCCTTGTCGGCGTCGTACCACTTCACCTTGCCGGTCGGCACTCGTCTCACCTGCTTGTCTGACGGATAACTAGGAATGGACAACACAAGAAGCGCCCCGCCTGTGCAGGACGCGATGCGGATTCAGATCCTACTCGGGTGGCCGCCCGCCCAGCACCCCCGTTTAGGGGTTACTCGGTAGGCTGGGAGGACCGCTGGAGGAGATATGCGCCTGATCCTGAACATTATCTGGCTTGTGTTCGGCGGCCTCTGGATGGCCGCCGGATACTTGGTGGCGGCGCTGATCAGTTTTCTGCTCATCATCACCATCCCCTTCGGCTTCGCCTCGCTGCGGATCGCGTCCTACGCGTTATGGCCATTCGGCCGGACGATCGTCGAAAAGCCGACGGCCGGCACGGGCGCCCTGATCGGAAACGTCATCTGGATCTTGCTGTTCGGATTGTGGCTTGCGATCGGTCATTTGGTGAGCGCGGTGGCGATGGCGATCACCGTCATCGGCATTCCGCTGGCGCTGGCCAACCTCAAATTGATCCCGGTGTCGCTGATGCCGCTGGGCAAGGAAATCGTTCCGGTCGACTCGCCGGCCGTAGGACTGGTGGCCGCATGACGCTGACCGCGCTCGGTGTCCCGACAGTGCCCGGAACGAACGCGGGCCGTACCAGCGACGCCCCAACCGACGGCCCGCTGCTTGACACGTACGGCAGGGCCGCCACCGACCTGCGGGTGTCGCTGACCGATCGCTGCAACCTGCGCTGCAGCTATTGCATGCCCGCCGAGGGGCTGGACTGGCTGCCCGGGGAGCAACTGCTGCGGGCCGACGAGCTGACCCGGCTGATGCGCATTGCGGTGACCCGGCTCGGCATCACCAGCGTGCGGTTCACGGGCGGGGAGCCCCTGTTGGCCCGCCATCTCGAAGAGGTGGTCGCCGCCGCGGCCGGCCTGCGGCCGCGACCGGAGATCTCTCTGACCACCAACGGCGTCGGACTGGCGCGCCGCGCCGTTGCGCTCGCCGAGGCGGGACTGGACCGGGTCAACATCTCCCTGGACAGCGTGAACCGGAAACGGTTCGCGGCCATCACACGCCGGGACCGGCTCACCGACGTGCTGGCCGGTTTGGCCGCCTGCAAGGAGGCCGGCCTGACACCGGTGAAGGTGAACGCCGTGCTCGATCCCGCCACAGGGCGGGAGGACGTGGTCGAGCTGTTGGGGTTCTGTCTCGAGCACGGCTACCAACTGCGCGTCATCGAGCAGATGCCGCTGGACGCCGGGCACCAATGGCGCCGGGAGGCCGCGCTGACGGCCGACGACGTGCTGGAGGCGCTGCGCCCGCACTTTCGGCTGCGACCCGATCCCGCGCCGCGTGGCTCGGCGCCGGCCGAGCTCTGGCTGGTGGACACGGGCCCGAACACGCCGGCCGGAAAGTTCGGCGTCATCGCATCGGTGTCGCACGCCTTCTGCTCGACGTGTGATCGCACCCGGCTGACGGCCGACGGCCAGATTCGCAGCTGCCTATTCGCGGCCGAGGAGACCGACCTTCGCGGCCTGTTGCGTAGCGGCGCGCCCGATGACGCGATCGAGGCGGCCTGGCGTACCGCGATGTGGGGCAAGCCCGCCGGGCACGGCATCAACGACCCCAACTTCATCCAGCCCGACCGGCCGATGAGTTCGATCGGTGGCTGAACTGCCTGTCGAACCTGACGGAATCCAGGTCACGGTTCGCTACTTCGCAGCCGCGCGCGCCGCCGCCGGAGCCGAATCGGAGTCGGTGATCCTGCGGCCGGGCACCACGGTGGCCGAATTGGTTGAACGACTGGCGGTTCCGGGTACTCGTCTGGCCACGGTGCTGAGTCGATGCTCGTATTTGTGCGACGGAATCGCCGTTCGCGACGAGACCAAGGCGTTGCGATCAGGTGACACGGTCGACGTGCTGCCCCCGTTCGCCGGCGGCTGAGGGTGTGAAACGCGTCACATAACGGATTGATAACGGCGCGGACACGCTCCGATCTCGGGCGCTCTGACCTGCGCGATCGCGCGACGTTCCTGGCGGTTTTCCCCGTGACCGTGAGGGAAACGCCCGGTGTCGCCCAACGTGACGAGACCAACAGAACCCGCTAGCGTCTGCGGAGGCTCGCCAAGTTACCGGTGGCGTTCCTCCCCTCCCTATCGCGCCGAGCTCCATCCAATAGGGCGGGGAATCCGTACCTGGATGGAGGCGGGGGACCCACCGGTCCACCGTGATCGGACTGGAGTCGCATGCGGCTCCTTGGGGTGAAGCCGGTGTCGTCGGCAGGACGACGCCGGCCGGGTAGCCTCTCCCACCCGAACCCGACAGCTGACCTCGCAGGCGCGTACGAGAGAGGAAATTTCGGCGCGCATGAGTGGACGGCACCGTAAGCCCACCAGTTCCAACATCAGCGTCGCCAAGATCGCCTTCACGGGGGCGGTTCTTGGCGGCGGCAGCATCGCCCTGGCCGGCCAGGCCGCAGCGGCCACCGATGGCGAATGGGATCAAGTAGCCCGTTGCGAGTCGGGCGGCAACTGGGGAATCAATACCGGCAACGGCTTTTACGGCGGTGTGCAATTCACCGCGGCCACTTGGGCCGGGCATGGCGGCGGCGAGTACGCCCCGTCGGCTCAGTTGGCCACCAAGGATCAGCAGATCGCGGTCGCCGAGCGGGTGCTGGCCACCCAAGGCCGCGGCGCCTGGCCCGTGTGCGGTGGTCCGCTGTCGGGCCCGACGCCGCGCGAGGCTCCCGCCCCGGCACCGGCACCGGCCGGC
>NZ_MBES01000009.1 GCF_001954195.1 Mycobacterium sp. IS-1264
GACGCTGCGGGCGATCACCTCGAGCTGGCGAAACGGGTTTGGTCGCAATGGCATTCGTTGGCGTTCGACGTCTCGGTATGGGAGATGTGGGGTGCGTTGCTGCATGGCGGTCGGCTGGTGGTGGTGCCCGAGTCGGTGGCGCGCTCACCCGAAGACTTTCTCGCCCTGCTGGTAGCCGAACGGGTCAGCGTGTTGAGCCAGACCCCGTCGGCGTTCTATGCGCTGCAAACCGCCGACGCGCTGGCACCCGAGCTCGGCCAACAGCTGAGCCTCGAGGCGGTGGTGTTCGCCGGCGAAGCCCTTGAACCGCAACGTCTTCGGGCATGGCGGGACAACCACCAAGGGTTGCCGCGGCTGATCAACATGTATGGCACCACCGAGACGACGGTGCATGCCTCGTTCCGCGAGATCGTCGGCGACGATGTCGACGGCAACGTCAGCCCGATCGGTGTGCCGCTGGCCAATCTGGGCTTCTTCGTGCTCGACGGCTGGTTGCGGCGGGCGCCCGCGGGTGTGGTCGGGGAGTTGTATGTCGCGGGTTCGGGGGCCGGCTATGGGTATGTGCGCCGGGCCGGTTTGACCGCGTCGCGGTTCGTGGCGTGCCCCTTTGGCGGACCCGGGGCACGGATGTATCGCACCGGGGACCTGGTCTGCTGGGGCGCCGATGGGCAGCTGCGGTATCTGGGCCGCGCCGATGAGCAGGTCAAGATCCGCGGGTTCCGCATCGAGCTGGGCGAAGTCCGTGCGGCCTTGGCCGGTGTGGACGGGGTGCAGCAGGCGGTGGTGATCGCCCGCGAGGACCGCCCCGGCGACAAGCGCCTGGTCGGCTATGTGACGGGGAGCGTCGAGCCGGCCGCGGCCCGCGCGAGGCTGGCCGAGCGACTGCCCGAGTACATGGTCCCGGCCGCGGTGGTGGTGTTGGACGCGCTGCCGTTGACGGTCAACGGCAAGCTCGACAAACGGGCCCTGCCGGCGCCGGAATACTCGGACGCCGATCGCTATCGCGCTCCGGCCACAGTCGCCGAGGAGACCCTCGCCGGCATCTATGCCCAGGTGTTGGGGCTGGACCGGGTCGGGGTCGACGAGTCGTTCTTCGACCTGGGCGGGGATTCGCTGTTGGCGATGCGGGTGATCGCCGCGGCCAACAAGGCTTTGAAGGCCGGCCTCTCGGTGCGGGATCTGTTCGAGGCGCCCACGGTGGCGCAGTTGGCGCCCCGCGTCGGCGCCGAGGGCAGCGGGCTGGAGCCGTTGGTGGCCGCCCCGCGGCCGGCGGTGATTCCGCTGTCGTTTGCCCAGAGCCGGTTGTGGTTCCTGGACCAGCTGGAGGGGCCGTCACCGGTCTACAACATGGCGGTGGCGCTGCGGTTGAGTGGGCGCCTCGACGCCGACGCGTTGGGTGCGGCGCTGGCCGACGTGGTGGGCCGCCACGAGTCGCTGCGCACGCTGTTCGCGGCGCCCGACGGAGTGCCCCGGCAGCTGATCGCCCCCGTCGAACGGGCCGATTTCGGTTGGCAGATCATCGACGCCACCGACTGGCCGGAAAGCAGCCTCAATGGGGCCGTCGACGAAGCGGTCCGCTATGGTTTCGACCTGGAAGCCGAAATTCCTTTGCGAGCAAGGCTTTTCCGCGTCGCCGAACACGAGCACGTGCTGGTGGCCGCCGTGCACCACATCGCCGCCGACGGGTTGTCGGTGCGACCGCTGGTGCAAGACCTGGGCCAGGCGTATGCCAGCCGGTCCATGGGGCGGGCCCCCGACTGGCCTCCACTGCCGGTGCAGTATGTCGACTACACGCTGTGGCAGCGCCAGCAGTTGGGCGATTTCGACGACGATCAGAGTCGCATCGCCGCGCAGCTGGCCTACTGGGAGGACGCGCTGGCCGGCCTACCCGAGCGGCTGCAGCTTCCCACCGATCGGCCGTATCCGCCCGTCGCCGATTACCGGGGTGCCAAAGTCGCGGTGAATTGGCCGGCGGAGCTGCAGCAGCAGATCGCGCGAGTGGCGCGCGAGCATGACGCGACCGGTTTCATGGTTGTCCAGGCCGCCCTGGCGGCGCTGCTGTCCAAGCTGAGCGCCAGCAGCGACGTGGCGGTGGGGTTCCCGATCGCCGGGCGGCGTGATCCCGCGCTGGACGACTTGGTGGGTTTCTTCGTCAACACGTTGGTGCTGCGGGTCGATGTGGCCGGTGATCCCACGGCCGGCGAATTGTTGGAGCAGGTGCGCCAGCGCAGCCTGGCCGCCTACGAGCACCAAGACGTGCCTTTCGAGGTCCTGGTGGAGCGGCTCAACCCCAGCCGAAGCCTGACCCATTCTCCGTTGATTCAGGTGGTGTTGGCCTGGCAGAACGACGAGCCCGCCACGCTGAACCTCGGCGATCTGCGAATCACCCCATTGCCGGTGGACACCCACACCGCCCGCATGGACCTAACGTTTTCGTTGGCCGAACGCTGGACCGACAGCGGCGAGCCCGCCGGTATCGGCGGGGAGGTGGAATTTCGCACCGACGTATTCGACGCGGCCAGCATCGAGGGGCTAGTCGAGCGGTTACGGCGGGTGTTGGTGGCCATGACCACCGACCCGGGGCGCCGGTTGTCGTCGGTGAATCTCCTGGGCGCCGGCGAGCGCGCCAGGCTCGACGAGATCGGTAACCGATCCGTCTTGAGCGCGGGCGAATCGTCGTCGGCGTCGATCCCGGAGTTGTTCGCCGCGCAGGTGGCGCGCGCTCCCGAGGCGGCGGCCCTCAGTTGCGGCGAACGCTCGTGGACGTATCGCGAGCTGGATGAGGCGTCGAATCGGTTGGCGCACTTGCTTTCCGGCCACGGCGCGGGCCCGGGGGAGTCGGTGGCGCTGCTCTTCTCCCGGTCGGCCGAGGCGATCGTGGCAATTTTGGCGGTGCTCAAGACCGGGGCGGCGCACGTGCCGATCGACCCGGCGCTGCCGGTGGCCCGGGTCGGGTTCATGGTGGCCGATGCCGCACCCGCCGCCGCGATCACCACTGCCGAGTTCGCCGACCGGATGCGGGGTCACGAGGTGCCGGTCATCGATATCGGCGACCCGCGGATTCGCGCCCAGCCCGGCACGCCGCTGCTGGCGCCGGCAGCTGACGATATCGCGTACCTGATCTACACGTCGGGCACGACGGGCATCCCCAAGGGCGTGGCGGTTACCCACCGCAACGTCGCCCAGCTGGTGGAAAAGCTGCACGCCGACCTACCGCAGGGACCGGGACAGGTGTGGTCGCAGTGGCATTCCTACAGCTTCGACGTCTCGGTCTGGGAGATCTTCGGTGCGCTGCTGCACGGCGGGCGCCTGGCGGTGGTGCCCGAGGCGGTGGCGCGTTCGCCGGAGGACTTCCACGCCTTGCTGGTCGCCGAAAACGTCAGCGTCCTATGTCAAACCCCTTCCGCCGTGGGGATGCTGTCCCCGGCGGGTCTGGATTCGACGGCGTTGATCGTCGCCGGTGAGGCCTGTCCGACCGAGTTGGTGGACCGGTGGGCGCCCGGGCGGGTGATGATCAACGCCTACGGGCCCACCGAGGCCACCGTCTATGCGGCGATGAGTGCGCCGCTGGCGGCGGGGTCAGGGGTGGCGCCGATCGGCTCGCCGGTGCCGGGCGCGGCGTCGTTCGTCCTCGACGAGTGGTTGCGGCCGGTGCCGGCCGGGGTGGTCGGGGAGTTGTATGTGGCGGGTCGCGGCGTGGCGTGTGGGTATGTGCGCCGGGCGGGGTTGACGGCGTCGCGGTTCGTCGCGTGCCCGTTCGGCGCATCCGGGGCCCGCATGTACCGCACCGGCGATCTGGTGCGCTGGGGCGCCGACGGGCAGTTGCAGTACCTGGGCCGCGCCGACGATCAGGTCAAGATCCGCGGCTATCGCATCGAACTCGGTGAAGTCCAGGCGGCGTTGGCCGGCCTGGACGGCGTGGAGCAGGCGGCGGTGATCGCCCGCGAGGACCGGCCAGGCGACAAGCGGCTGGTGGGCTATGTCACTGGGGCCGGCGAGCCGGCTCGCCTGCGCGCGAAGCTGGCCGACCAGCTGCCGCCGTATATGGTGCCGGCCGCCATCGTCGTGGTCGACGCGCTGCCGTTGACGGTGAACGGCAAACTCGACAAGCGGGCGTTGCCCGCACCGGAATACCGGGACGGCGATCACTATCGCGCTCCTTCGGGCGCGGTGGAGGAGATACTGGCCGGCATCTACGCCCAGGTCCTCGGTCTGGAGCGGGTGGGGGTTGACGACTCCTTCTTCGAGCTGGGCGGGGATTCACTGTCGGCGATGCGGGTGATCGCCGCCGCCAACAAGGCATTGGACGCCGGGCTTGCGGTGCGCGTGTTGTTCGAAGCGCCGACGGTGGCGCAGTTGGCGCTGCGTGTGGGTGCCGAGGGGGACGGGCTGGAGCCGCTGGTGGCCGGGGAGCGGCCGGCGGTGGTGCCGTTGTCGTTCACCCAGAACCGGTTGTGGTTCTTGGACCAATTGCA
>NZ_MBES01000010.1 GCF_001954195.1 Mycobacterium sp. IS-1264
TTCGCCATCTTTTCGGGTTGGGGGGCGGCGCGGGGCGCGGTTTTGGCGGGGGTGGCCGCGGGGCGGGTCCCGCACTTCTTGCGGCCGGGGGGGGGGGGGGGGGCCAACGGTGATCCAGCGCATCTTTCCCTTTCCGACATCGAGGCGGACCTCGAAGCCGAGGGTGTCGCGATAGAAGGCGAGCGATGCTTCGGGGTCGTCGTGCGGAAGGAAGCTCGAATGAATGGTGACGTCCATGACCGTCAGGCTAGGTGGGCGTCTGCGGCGGGCGCTTCTCGATTCCTGATCGGTCTGGTGACCTGTTTTTCCACGCATGGCGGCAGGCTGGCCGTCCCGCCCGTCGTGAGTTCCCGATAAGCGCTGGGCGGCATGCCGACAAGCTCGGTGAACCGAGTGCTGAAGGTCCCGAGCGAGGAGCAGCCGACCGCGTAACAGACTTCGGTGACGCTGAGGTCGCCGCGGCGCAGCAACGCCATGGCGCGTTCGATGCGCCGCGTCATCAGATACGAGTACGGCGACTCCCCGTAGGCGCGCCGGAACTCGCGGCTGAGGTGCCCGGCGGACATGTGTACCCCTCTTGCGAGCGCCTCGACGTTGAGGGGCTGCGCGTAGTCACGGTCGATGCGGTCGCGGACGCGACGCAACCGAGCGAGGTCGCGCAGGCGCTGCTCGGCCGAGCTGTCGGTCACCTGGGCGATGGTGCCACGTCCGGCCACGTCGGTGCTCGGCGAGTGTCTACGCCACCAGCTCCGGATGGAACTTGGTCGCCATCCGGCGAAGCCCGTCGCGCCAGTCCACCGTCGTGCCCCCGATCAATTCGTGCATCTGCGTCACGTCGGTGGGATTGCCGCGCAGCGCCTGGGCGCTCTCGTCGAAAACCGGCTC
This sequence comes from Mycobacterium sp. IS-1264, assembly GCF_001954195.1. Classification (GTDB taxonomy): domain Bacteria; phylum Actinomycetota; class Actinomycetes; order Mycobacteriales; family Mycobacteriaceae; genus Mycobacterium. Next base: position 886 of record NZ_MBES01000010.1, read on the forward strand.
CTTGCCGACCAGCGAGCCGAGGTAACCACACCACTCCTGGAGGCTGACGGCTTGATCGCCACACCAGTTGACCGTGGTCGCCGGAACCGACGCCGCTTCGAGCAGCTTCGGAATGGTCGCAATGATGTCGTCCTCGTGGATCGGGTTGTAGCGGGCGGGACCGCCGGGCGGGACGGGGATCGGGATACCGGCCAGGATCATCTCCATGTGGTAGAACGGCCACCCGCCGTTGTCGCCGTATGGGACGTTGAGCCGCGCGATGGTGGTGGGAATGCCGAGCGCGCGCGCCATCGTCCGGGCGACGACCTCCCCGGCGATCTTGGAGATTGAATAGGTCGGGAACAACGGTTTGTGGTTGTCGCCCAGGGCGGCGCGCTCGGTGCGCGGTTCGTCGTCGGGCGGGTCGTAGACGGCCGCCGACGAGCAGTGCAGAAATCCTTTCGCGTTGCGGCAGTGGGCCATCAGCAGACCGACGGACTCCGCGTTGGCTCCCAGATCCTTGTCCCAGTCGCCGCTCTTGGCGACGGCCAAATTGAGGACGTAGTCGAAGTCGGACGGGATCGCGGCGAAGTCTCCAGCCGCCAGGTTGACGGTCTCGCACCGCACGCCGGATTTCTCGAGTGCTTCACGGGCCGCGGCATTGGTGAACCGCGCGATGCCCCAAACCTCGTTGTCGACCGCCAGGGCCTGGGCAATGGGACTGGCCACCTGCCCGGTGGGACCGGTGATGAGGATTTTCTCGCCGCGCATGCGCAAAATGGTAGGCGACCGTCGGGTGGCGGGACGCCAGAGTCAATGCCTACTATTTGCGTATGCATGCAGATAGCTGTATTGCCCATGTCGACCCCCATGACCATGACCACGACCACGACCATTCGAGGGGTCTGCGTGGGGCGATCAGGGAGATCTTCGCCCCGCATTCTCACGGCGCCGCCGACAGCATTGACGATGCCCTGGAATCCAGCGTCGCGGGGATCCGGGCGGTCAAGATCAGCCTGGTGGTACTCGGGCTGACCGCGACCGCCCAGCTCGCCATCGTCATGGTTTCCGGATCCGTTGCACTGGCCGCCGACACCGTCCACAACTTCTCCGACGCCCTCACTGCGGTGCCGTTGTGGATGGCGTTCGCGTTGGGCACCAAGGCCGCCACGCGCCGCTACACATACGGGTTCGGGCGAGCGGAGGATCTGGCCGGTTTGTTCGTGGTCGCGACGATCACGCTGTCGGCGATCGTCGCCGGGTACCAAGCCGTCGTGCGGCTGACCCATCCCGAACCGATCGGGCACATCGGATGGGTGGCGCTGGCGGGGCTGATCGGGTTCGTCGGAAACGAATCGGTGGCCCTCTATCGGATGAGGGTCGGGCGCCGGCTGGGCTCGGCCGCGTTGGTCGCTGACGGCTTACATGCACGCACCGACGGGCTGACTTCCCTAGCGGTGCTGTGCTCGGCCGGCGGTGTCGCGCTTGGGTTCCCGCTGGCGGACCCGATCGTCGGCCTGGTCATCACCGTGGCGATCCTGGCCGTACTGCGCACGGCGGCACGCGACGTGTTCCGTCGTCTACTCGACGGCGTGGACCCCGCGCTGGTCGACGCCGCCGAACACGCGTTGGCGGCCCGCCCCGGGGTGCACGCGGTGCGCAGTGTGCGGATGCGCTGGATCGGCCACCGCCTGCACGCCGATGCCGAACTGGACGTCGATCCCGATCTCGATCTGGCGCAGGCGCATCGCATCGCCCACGACGCCGAACACGAACTGACGCATGCCGTCCCGAAACTCACCAGCGCGCTGATCCACGCCTATCCCGCCGAGCACTAAGCGGCCAGTAAACGGCCACTAAACGGCGTAGTGTCCAGAGGCCATGGCCACAACGATCCGTTTCGTCGAGGCGAATGGGCTGAAGTTCGGCTATCTCGAGGAGGGTTCCGGGCCTCTTGTGCTGATGCTGCACGGGTTTCCGGATACGGCGCACACGTGGGACGATCTTCGACCGCGCATCGCCGCCAGCGGCTACCGCGCGGTCAGCCCGTTCCTGCGCGGCTATCACCCCAGCGCTATCCCGGATCGCGACACCGACCAAGAGACCCTGGCGCGTGACCCGCTTGCGCTGATCGACGCGCTAGGCGCACGCGACGCGATCGTCATCGGGCACGACTGGGGTGCCTCGGCCGCGTACGGCGCGGCGGCGCTGGGCCCGGAGCGGGTGACGAAGCTAATCGTCGTGGCCATTCCACATCCGGCGACGCTCAAGCCGTCACCGAAGAAGCTTTGGGGCGCTCGTCACTTCGTGGCGTACAAGCTGCCGGGAGCGTCGAACCGCTTCGCGCGCAACGACTTTGCGGCCCTACCCGCCATCTACCGGCGCTGGTCGCCAACATGGAACCCCGATCCCGAAGAGTTCGACGCCGTGCGCGCGTGCTTTTCCAACCGGGCGAGCTTGGACGCGGCATTCGGCTATTACCGCAAGCTCTCCCCCATCCCCAGCGCGTCGCTGCGGGCGCGGATCACGGTGCCGACGGTCGTCTTCGCGGGACTCGACGATCCGGTCGTCGAGCCCTCGGACTATCGATCCGCCGCCCGGATGTTCGACAACGAGTACATCGTTGAGGAGGTCGCGGGCGGGCATTTCATGCACCGGGAGCATCCCGAGGTGTTCGCCGCGCGGCTTTTGGCTCATCTGTAAATCAAGCCGGCGCCCGCCCGCCCGACTTTTGCGCATTCTGCTCAGCTCGGTGGTACGGTCCCCTCATGGCCGCCAAGGGTCGCATCGACTTGCGACTCGCCACCCAGGTATTGGTGTTGCAGCTCGTCGTGGTGACGCTGGCGTTGATCATCGCGTTCGTGCTCTTTGCCCTATTCAACCGCCAGCGCCTGGACAGCCAATACCACGTCCATGCCACCGATATCGCCCGCGTCGTCGCCTCATCGCCGACGGTGGTCACGAACATCGCGCGCTACGACGCTGCACCGTTGACCCCGAGCCCGGAAGTGGTTGGCGAACTGGCGGGGGGTCCGATCCAAGGCGTCGCGTCACGGGTTGAACAGCGCACCCACGTGTTGTTCGTCGTGGTGGCCAATGCAGCCGGCATCAGGGTCGCGTCTCCGCAGCGCGACAGGTTGGCCCATCATGTCCTCGCCGACATCGCGACTCCGTTGGCCGGGCAGGAGATGACGTCGCATGACGACACCGTTTTCGGACGCGCAATCGTTGCGAAAGTCCCGGTGTTCGAGCCGGGTTCCAATCGGGTGTTGGGTGTGGTCATCGTCGGCATCTCCACGAAGGCCTTCGACGATCAATTTTCGAAAAATCTGCAGGTGCTGGGCGCGATGGGAGGCGTTCTCCTGCTGATCGGCGCGGGCGCTTCGTTGGCCCTTGCCCGGCGGTGGCGAGGGCTGACGCTGGGTTTGCGGCCGGCCGAGATTACCGAGCTGGTACGCAGTCAGGCGGCGGTGCTGCAGGGCATCGGCGAGGGTGTGCTAGCGGTGGACACATCCGGACAAACCACGTTCATCAACGACGAGGCGTGCCGGCTGCTCGAGATCGGCAACGAAACGGGCCGACCCATTGACCAGATCGGCCTGACCCCGCGAGTGCTCGACGTGTTGAGTTCCGCCGATTCGGCACCCACGTTGGCCACCGTCGGCGAACGCATCGTCGTGGTCTCGGCTCGGCCGGTGGTGCGCGAAGGACGCGAGCTGGGAACGGTTCTGGTGGTGCGGGACCGAACCGACGTCGAATCGCTGACCCGGCAGCTCGACGCCGTGCAGGTCATGAGCACGGTGTTACGCGCACAACGCCACGAGTTCGCCAACCGTCTGCACTTACTGAACGGCCTGTTGCATGGCGGTCACGTCGACGAGGGACTGCAATACCTGGAAGAACTGCTCGGATCGGGACCGCTTGGGTCCGCGCTACCCGGTATCGACTCCATCCGCGATGCCTACCTGCAGGCATTCTTGGCCGCCAAGGCCGCGGCCGCACGCGAGGCCGGCGTGACGCTGACGATCGGCGAGAACACCTGGGTGCCCGGCCGGCTCGTGCTGCCAGTCGACGTCACCACCGTCGTGGGCAATCTGCTGGACAACGCGATCGACGCGGTTCGGTTGAGCGACAACGAGACCAACGAGGTGGAAGTCGAACTGCTGCAAGATGGTTCGACGCTGCACATCACGGTGGCCGATAGCGGCGACGGCGTGGCGCCAGACTTCGTCGAGGATCTGTTCACCGAGGGCCGGACCACGAAGCCGGACTCCGGTATACCGGGCGGCCGCGGGATCGGCCTTGCGCTGTCGCGGCAGATCAGCCGCGCCCTCGGGGGCGACCTGTGGCTGGCCAGTGCGGGCAATCCGGAGGCGCCGCTGGGCGGCGCGGAGTTCATGGCCCGGCTCCCGGGCGTGATGGTTGAGGAGGCGCAATGGGTGACGCAGAGCTGACCGTCCTGGTGGTCGATGACGACTTCCGCGTCGCCAACCTGCACGCCGAGGTCGTCAACACGCTACCTGGCTTCACGGTGACGGCCACCGTGAACACGCTCGAGGCGGCCCGGAACGCGCCCGCCGTCGACCTCGCGCTGGTCGACGTCTACCTGCCCGACGGGTCCGGCATCGACTTCATCCGTGAATTGCATTGCGACAGCATCGTTTTGACGGCGGCAACCGAGGCGGCCACGATCCGCGCCGCGATGTCGGCGGGTGCGGTGAACTACCTTGTCAAACCGTTCGCAACCACCGAGCTGGCCGCGCGCCTGGCCGGCTACGCGCGCTACCGCAAGATCCTGGCCGGCCAAAACCTCACCGCGAGCGACGTGGATGCGGCGCTGGACGCCCTGCGCCCCAGGATCGCTCCCCCTGCGCAGGCCACCATCGCGGCTTCATCCACCAAACAGCTTGTGCTGCAAGCGTTGCGCGTATCAGAGAAGCCCAAGTCGGCGGCGGAGGTTTCCGCGGCCATCGGGATCTCGCGGGCAACAGCCCAGCGGTATCTGGCGGCGCTGGCCGGTGACGGTGACGTCACCGTCGGGTTGCGCTACGGCACGACGGGCCGCCCGGAGCAGGAATTCGCCGCCAACGCCAAGTCGGCGCGTCCCCTGCGCTGAGCGGCGATTCGCGCGCAGGCTCGACGCCCCAGGCGCAGGCTCGCCGGGCGAGTGGCCCGGCGCCGGCGATCGACGCGCGACGAGCCCGTGCGTCCTGCTGGGCCAGCGCCCGCCGGCGCCGGGCCGCCGAGCGGCGAATGTTGCTGGCCACCAAGGCATGCGGCATGTCGCCGTGGATGCAGGTGAGCGCCGCGGGGGCGGGCCCGGTGGCAGCGGGGACGGCTTTCGCCGGCTTGGCGACCTTGGCCGGCCTGGCAGGCCACCAGTTGGCCTTCCCTACCAGAGCGGCCAGGGCCGGCACCGTGACCGTGCGGACCACGAAGGTGTCGATCAACAAGCCCATGCCGATGATGAACCCCGTTTGCACCATGGTCGACAGGCTGCCGGTCAGCATGCCGAACATCGAGGCGGCGAAGATGATGCCGGCAGACGTGATGACACCACCCGTCGAACGCACGGCGCGGATGATGCCGGATCGGATGCCGAAGCGTGACTCTTCGCGAATGCGCGTGATCAACAACAGGTTGTAGTCGGCGCCGACGGCCACCAGCACGATGAACGCGGTCGCCTGCACGTTCCAGCTGATCGCCTGGTGGAGCACGAACTGGAAGAAGACGACACCCAGCCCCACCGCCGAGAGGTACGAGATCACCACGGAGGCAATCAGATACAGCGGGGCCACGAGCGCCCGCAGCAAGATCACCAGGATGACGAACACGACGAGCAGCGTCATAATGACGATCAACCGAAAGTCATTGTTGTAGTAGCTGCGCAGCGTGGTGTACATCGGGGTCATGCCGACCATCGAGATTGTCGCGTCCGACAGCGTGGTGTTCGGTTGCGCCCCGCGCGCGGTGTCCAGGACCGACTCGACCTGGTTCATCGCGGCGGTGCTGAACGGGTCGAACTTCGTCTCGACCATGTAGCGCACCGCGTGGCCGTCGGGTGAGATGAACATCTTGGCTGCGTTTTTGAAGTCGTCGGAGGTGATCACCTGCGGCGGGATGTACAGGCCGGCCATGGAAGGCGTCGTGGCGTCGCGCTTCATCGACAGCAGCAAGTCGGCCGCCTGGCTCATGCCCAAGCCCATCTTCTTGGTCTGCTCGACGAGAGTGCGCACGCCAACGGCCAGCCGGCGGCTCCCGTCGGCCAGTTGGTCGGCGGCCGCCTGCATGGCTCCGATCTTCTGCGACATGCCGGCGGTGCTGCCGCCCGCCGCCCGCAGGCTGTTCGATGTCGTGGCCAAGAGTCCGGTCAGGTTCTGCACCGCCGCCTGGATGGCGTCAACCGAGGGGCGCGGGATCGAACCACCGAGCATCGGGGCCGCGGCCGCGGCGACGCTGTTTGTGAGCGTCGCAATGGACCCGTTCGCCAGCTGACGGACGTTGTCCAGGACGGTGGCCGCCGCGCCGAGCTGCTGCTGCGCCTGGCCCACCGTCGCAGCGAGCCGGGTCATCGGCCCGCTGGCGGCGCGGACATGGTCGCGAACTTCGGCGAGGCTGGCCGCTAGTTGGTCGGCGCCGTTGGTGAGCGCGTCGAGGTCGCTGGTCCGGTCGCTGATCTGGGTCGACGCGTCCTGGAGCTTGGAGCCGACCGTGCCGGCTTCGTTGCTGAGCTTGGCCTGATCCAGCGGCTGCCCGGTAGGCCGCGTGATGCCGCGCACCGCGGCGATGTCGGGCAGCTGCGAAACGCGTTGCGCCATCTGGTCCAGGTCGGCCAGAGCCCGCGACGTCCGCAGGTCGTGCGGCGACCGGACGTAGATGTACTCCGGCAGCAGCGTGCTCGTCGAAAAGTGAGCTGCCATCGTCGAGTAGCCCACGTTGCTGGGCGACGACTGCGGCAACTGCAGGCGGTCGTTGAAGCTCGGCCGCAGGAACGCCGCGCAGCTCGCCAGCACGATGAGCACCGACACGCTGGCCAGCAGGTGTGCCTTCGGCCGGCGCACCAGCTGAACGGCTGAGCGCTGCCACATGCGGCCAGTGAGCGGCGGTCGTGGCTTCACCCAACCGCGCCGGCCGGTGAGCACGAGCATGGCGGGCAACAGCGTGACGGCGGCGACAAACGCCATCCCGACCGAAACGGCAAGCGCCGGACCAATACTCGTGAACGCGGGCAGTCGGGTGAACACCATGCCCAGGAACGTGACGGCGACGGTGGCCGCCGATGCCGCGATGACCTCACCGATCGAACTCAGCGCCTTCTGCACGGCCACATCGGAGTTCATCCCCGACCGGATGTACTCGTGGTAACGGCTGATCAGGAACACCGCATAGTCGGTGCCAGCGCCGAAGATCATGGCCGTCATCAACGCGATCGTCAGCGAGGACACCCCAAGCCCGGCCTGCGCTAGCGCCGACACCGCTCCCTGCGCCGACGTGACCGAAATACCGAGGACTATCAGCACCACCGCCACCATGACCGGCCGCCGGTAGATCACCAGCAGGATGGCCAGTACCAGCAACGCGGTGACCGTTTCGATCATGTGCATGTCGCGGGTGCTGACGATGGTCAGGTCGCCGGCCATGGCGCCCTGGCCGGTCAGCTCCGCGGTCAGCGTCGACCCCGCGGTGGAACGCTTGGCGATCTCCATGATCCGCTGGTATGCCCGCGTGGACTCCGGAGTCCCGGCCGGCGCCCGCAGACTCACCGCCATGTAGGACGCCTTGTTGTCCGCGCTGGCCATCAGTGGACGCAGCGCGGGGGTGGTCACGACGTCGTGTACGCCGCTCACGTCGCGGGCGTCGCCGCGCAACGTGGCCGCCAGCTTGGCGTAGGTCTGCTCGTCGACGGGCTGCAGACCCCGGTTGTCGGTCAGCACCACGACCAGGATGTTCTGTGCGGACTCACCGAAATCCTTGGCCATCTGGTCGGCAGCCGCCATCGCCTGGGGCGGAAACGGCTGTAGGGGCTTGCTTTCCACGACCTTGGTCAGGGGAGGGAACGCCACCGCCAACACGGCAACCACCGCGGCCCAGGCGGCGATGATGAGCCAGGGCGCGCGCACAACGAGGAGCCCTAGTCCCCCGAACACACCCGTCGCGGGGGCCGAAGCGCCGGCGGCGTTGGTTGCGGCGGCAGGCTTGAACATGGTGAGACCCCTCTATGGTGTGTAGGACCGTCTTCGATAGATCGAACCTATGGCGGCCTCAGCGCGGGGTCTCGCTTGTCGGCGATAGTCGCCATTAGCCGCGATTCCCCGGTTTTGCGCGTTGTGCTCAGAGGGTGTCGGCAACCGGCTCGGGGCACGGCCAGCCGATGGTGGCCGACAGGGACAGTTCGTTCAGGACGCTCGAAAGTTGCTCGCGTAACTGGTCATTCGAGTTCCGCCGCTCGGCCTGATACGCACAGATCGAGACGAATATCTGTCCCTGCACCCGTCCCGAGAGCAACCCGAGCAGGCCCCCGGTTGGCTGTACCGTCGCCTTGGTGGCGCCCGGGCACAGCGACTTCATGGCGAAGTGGTCCGCGGCCGTCCCGTCGGGCCGGTTGGCGGCGGCGTTCACCCCACCGAGGTTGGACGATCCGCTGGTCGTCGCGCCGCCGAGGGCCACGCTGACCATTCGCCTAATCAGCCACCGCGGCAACAGCGGAGCCAGGGGCAGCAGTGCCAGCCGCTCGTCGGGCACCTCCCGGTGGCGGATCAGCGCTCGCTTGATCGAGGAACGGATCTCGGTGAGGTCCGTCGCGGCGGCCGCAGGGTCGACCGTGATGTCGGCGCTCGTGATGGCGTTGGCGCGAGTGTCGCCGTCGACGCGCTCGTTGACGGGTATCGCCAACGTGACCATGCCGTTCCGGGCGACTCGCCCCGCCCGCTGGGCGAGGCGCGCCGCCAGTCCCCCTAGCAATGCGTTGCTGGTTCCGCCGAGAGCGCGGGCGCGGGCGTCCCACTCCGCGGCGTCGACAAAGATCGTTGCCTTCGCGGGCGTGATGCGTTCGTCGGCTCCGGCCGACGGCGCGAGCGGACGGCTGAGCGCCGCCGCGCCGGAAACGTCGCCGCGGTTGTCCCGTGCGAACCGTGCCGCGGCAACGACGGCGCGCGCCATCGCCGGGATGTCCCGCGCGGTCTGGCGGGCATCTTCCCGCAGCGCCCGCCAGCGCTCCCGCGACCCGGCGGCGGGCCAGCTGATCGGGTCGCGGTAACCGGCGGCCGCGTCCGCCAACGCCTCGCACAGCCCGATGCCGTCGATAAGGGTATGTGAGATAACGAAACTCACGCCCGCGCCGCCGTCGGTGAACGGGAGCACCGCAAGGTGCCAGCCGGGCCCGCGCTCGGCATCGAGACGCGTGTCGGCCTGCTCATCCAGCCAGGCATCGAATTCGTCCCGTGGGCGCGGCGCCGGCACGATCTCCAGCTGGGACTGGCCGCGCGGCGAGACCCAGCGGTGCCGGCCGAACGGCAGGGCGGAGCGTTCGATGCGGCGCGACAACCGTCCCCGCTGCAGATTGCGGTGAAACCTGCGCAAGCCGTCGATGTCGGGCGCGCGGTTGTACACCCAGACACACTGCAGCAGGTTGGTGGTCCCGGTCGCTCGCTCGCCGGCGAACGCGGTCTGGTCCATCAAATCCAGTACGTTGCTCATCTTCCTGGGTCCCCTCTGGGTGTAGTCGCTACGCGGGCAGGCCGTACATTTCGGGCGACGTGGCTGTCCAATCGGACGTCGCAGAGAGCGAAAAGTCCCGCAGAACGCTCGAAATGTCCTGCCGCAGCACCTCGTTCGAGTTCATGCGATTCGGCTGATACGCCAGGGCCGAGACGAAGACCCGTCCCCGTGCTCTTCCCGACAGCAACGCCAGGATGCCCCCGGTGCGGTCCATGATCGACGTGGTCGCCCCCACGTTGTAGCCCTTGATGGCAAAGTGGTTCGCGTCGCTGCCGTCCGGGCGGTTGGCGGCGGGGTCGATCCCGCCGAGGTTGGAGGAAACGACCCCGGCGCCCCTGGCGGCAGCCATCCCGATCATCTGCCGGACCAGCCACCGGGGCACGAAGGGGGTCAGCGGCAGCAGCGCCGTCCTCTCGTCGGGCACCTCCCGATGGCGGATCAGCGCTTGCTTTGTCGCGGCGCGGATCTCACGCAGGTCGGTCGCCGCCGGTGTGGGGTCGACCGCGAACTCAGCGCTCGTGACGGCGTTGGCGCGGGTGTCGCAGGCGGCGCGCTCGTTGACCGGCATGCCCACCGTGACCGAGCCGTCGCTCGCGACGCGGCCCAGCCGCTGGGCGAGCCGCGCCGCGAACGCGGCGAGCAGCGTGTTGCTGGTTCCGCCGAGGGCGGCCGCACGCGCGTCCCACTCGCAGGCGTCGACGAAGATGGTCGCCATCGGCAGCGCGATGCGCTCACCGGCTCCAGCCTTCGAAGCGCGTTGTCCGGCATGGGGAGTCGCGGCACCGCCGCCGTTGCGGCGAGCGAATCGGACGGTGGCGACGGCGGCGCGGCCGACCGCCGGCAGGTCGCGCGCGGTTTGCCGGGCGTCTTGCCACCAGGCCCGCCACCGCCGGCGCGACCCGGCGGACGACCACCTGACAGGGTTCTCGCGGCCGGCCGCCGCGTCCGCTAGCGCCTCGCAGAGCCCGACGCCGTCGGTCAGGCAGTGGGTGACGACCAGGCTCACCCCGGCGCCGCCGTCGGTGAACGGCAGAGCCGCCAGGCGCCATCCGGGTCCGTGCTCGGCGTCGATCGGCGAGTTGGCTTGTTCGACGAGCCAGGCATCGAATTGCTCACGCGGCCGCGGTGTTCCGGCGACCTCGACGTCGGACTGACTCGGGGGGGAAACCCAGCGATGGCGGCCGAACGGCAGGGGTGAACGTTCGATGCGCCGCGACAACCGGCCCCGTTGCAGGCACTGGTTGAACTTGCGCAGGCCGTCGGTGTCGACCCCGCTTTCGTACACCCAGACGCACTGCAGGACCGACGTGACTCCGGTCGCCCGCTCACCGAGAAAGAATGTCTGGTCGATGAAATCTAATACGTTACTCATTGTCCTGCAGAACCTTTCGCTCAGACTGTCAGCTTGTGAAATGGGGAATCCGACCAGCCGGTGGTGGCGGTGAGTGAGAAGTCACCGAGCGCGCCCGACAGGTTGCGCCGCAGGTCGTCGTCGGCGTTCGGCTGGCCGGGCTCATAGGCGAGGACGGAAACAAACACCCGGCCCTGCGTCCGCCCTGACAGCAACACCAGCAGTCCGCCCAGCCGGTGCATGACCGCCTTGGTCACACCCGGGCCGAGGGACCTCATGACGAATTGGTCGGCCTGCGTGCCGTCCGGCCGGTTGGCGTCCGGGTTGACGACACCGAGGTTGGACGAAACGACGCTCGTGGCGCTGCCCGCGGAGACGCTGACCAATCGACGGACCAGCCAGTGCGGCAGCAGCGGCGCCAGGGGCAGCAGGGTGAACCGCTCGTTGGGCTCGGAGTTAGAGCCGACCAGCGCGCGCTTGACCGTGGCGCGGATCCCGCGCAGGTCCGTCGACGGCGCCGCAGGATCGACGGTGAAGTCGACGTTCGTGATGGCGTTGGCGCGGGTGTCGCCCTCCGTGCGCTCGTTGACCGGCAGCGTCAGGGCGACGGAGCCGTCCGCGGCCAGCCGTCCCACCCGCTGGGCAAGCCGGGCCGCCAACCCGGCGAGCAGGGTGTTGCTGGTCCCGCCGAGGGCATGTGCGCGGGCGTCCCATTCGTCGGCATCGACGAACACGGTGTGCGACCGTAGCGTCGCCGGTTCGTCCGCCCCCGCGGGCAGTGCCGGCGTCGCCGGCGATGCGGCGCTGCCACCGCGGTCACGTCGCGCAAAGCGCGCCGCGGCGACGGCGGCCCGGCCCATCGCGGGGACGTCGCTCGCGGTCTGGCGGGCGTCCTCCCACAATGCCTGCCAGCGCCGGCGCGACCCCGCGGCCGGCCAGCTCACCGGGTCGCGCCGGTCGGTGGCCGCGTCAGACAACGCCTCGCACAGTCCGACACCGTCAGTTAGGCAGTGGGTGATCACGAAGCTCACCCCGGCGCCGCCATCGGTGAACGGAAGCACCGCGAGGTGCCAGCCGGGCCCGTGCTCGGCGTCCAGTGGGGTGTTGGCCTGCTCTGCCAGCCAGGCGTCGAATTCCTCGCGCGGCCACGGCATTTCGACGATCTCAAGGTCGGACTGCCGGCTCGACAACACCCAGCGGTGCCGACCGAACGGAAGGGGCGAGGTTTCGATGCGGCGGGACAACCGCCCGCGCAGCAGGTTGCGATGGAAGCGGCGCAGGCCTTCGATGTCGGGCGCGCGGTTGTACACCCACACGCACTGCAGCAGGTTGGTGGTCGCGGTCGCTCGCTCGCCGAGAAATACGGTCTGGTCGTAGAGGTCGAGTACGTTGTTCATTTCGCTGCGGTCCTTCCGTCGTTTCATCCGGCGTCCGGTCAGGCGATTTCGCCGAAAAGGCTTGGGCGGCGGGAGTATTTGCGTGGCCAGCCGATCGTCGCGCCGAGGGCGAATTCGTCGACAACGCTCGTAACGTGTTGTTTCAGAACGTCATTGGAGTCCACGACGCCCGGCTGATATGCGGCGACAGAGACGACGAGCTGTTGGTGCAGTCGGCCGGAGTGCAACGACAGCATCCCGCCGAGCTGGTGCATCGGTGACTTGGTCACGCCCGGGTACAGAGACCGGACGGCGACGTAGTCGGCGTCGGTGCCGTCGGGCCGGTTGACTTCCGAGGGCGCCGCGCCAAGGTTGGAGGTGACGACGACGTTGCTCACGCCGCCGGTGGCCACGCCGACCATCCGCTTGATGAGCCGCTTGGGCAGCAGGGGAACCAGGGGCAGCAGCGTCTGGCGCTCGTCGTCCTCCTGATCCGAGCGGATGAGCGCGTGCTTGATCGCGGTCCGGATCGCGCGCTGATCGGTTGTCACCAGTGCCGGGTCCACCGTGATGTTGACCATTGCGACGGCGTTGGCGCGGGTGTCGTCGGCGGTGCGCTTGTTGACCGGTATCGCAAGGGTGACCGAGCCGTCCTCGGCGACTCGCCCGATCCGCTGCGCGAGGCGGGCCGCCAGCGCGGCGAACAGGGTGTTGCTGGTTCCGCCGAGCGCCTGCGCGCGGGCGTCCCACTCGTCGGCGTCGAGGAAGATTGTCGCGGTCGGCACCGTGATGCGTTCGTCGGACCCGGCGGCCTGCGGGGGTACCGGGGCCGCGGATTCCGCCCCTCGGCGGTCGCGCCGGGCCAGCCGTGCCGCCGCGGCGACGGCGCGGCCGATCGCGGGCAGGTCACGCATCGTTTGGCGGGCGTCCTCGCGCAGGGCACGACACCTCTTGCGCGACCCAGCGGCGGGCCAGTCGACCCCACCGTCGTAGCCGCAAGCCGCCTCCACGATCGCCAGGCACCCCCCGATGCCGTCGGTCACACAATGTGACAGGACCAGGCTCACGCCCGCGCCGCCGTCGGTGAACGGCAGCACCGCCAGGTGCCAGCCGGGTCCGCGCTCGGCGTCCAATGGGGTGTTGACCTGCTCGCCCAGCCAGGCGTCGAACTCCGCACGGCGGCGCGGCGCGGCGATCTCGAGCTCGCGTCGATCGTTGGCCGAGACCCACCGGTCGCGGCCGAACGGCAATGCTGAGCGCTCGATGCGACGCGATAGCCGTCCCTGCTCAAGATGCCGATGAAACTGGCGCAGACCGTCGATGTCGACCGGCCGGTCGTACACCCAGACGGCCTGCCCCACGCCGGCGGCCCCATCGAGCCGAAAGAAGGTCTGGTCGACTAGGTCGAGTGTGTTGTCCATGTGCCATGTCCTTTTCGGGCATCGAACGAATGTCGTTGCAGTGCACGAGATTTCGATCGAGAGAATTGCGGTGTTACTTGCTTCAGATCGAACGTACGGCCACGGGTGCTTGCGTGTCGCGCTTGTGAGCGATAGTCGCCGATAGCGGCGATTCCGCGATTGTGCGCATTGTGCTCATCGGGCGGGCAGCAGCTCGTCGCATCGCCAGCCTGTGGTCGAGCTCAGCGAGAACTCACCCAGGATCTCCGAGATGTGCCTTTGCAGTTCGGCTTCCGAGTTCACGCCGTCCGGCTGGTACGCCACGACGGAGATGAAGACCCGGCCGTTGGCCCTTCCGGAGAGCAGGGACAGCAGCCCCCCGAGCTGGTGCAACATGCCCGTCGTCATCCCTACGCTGAGCGACCTGATGGCGAAGTGGTCGGCGTTGGTGCCGTCGGGTCGATTGACGGCCGGATGCACCACACCGACGTTGGACGAGCCCACGCTGGCGGCGCTGTTGGTGGCGGCGCCGACCCATCGCTTGCCGAGCTGCTCGGGCACCAGCAGAACCAGGGGAAGCAGCGTCCAGCGCTCGTCCGGCTCCGTCTGCGAACGGATCAGCGTCTGCTTGGTAATGGCCCGGATAGGCCGCAGGTCGCTGGTGGCCGGCGCGGGGTCCACGGTGAAGTCGACGTTGGTGATCGCGTTGGCGCGGGTGTCGCCGGCGGTGCGCTCGTTGACGGCCATCGTCAAGGCGACCGAGCCGTCGGCGCCGGCGCGCCCCACGCGCTGGCCGAGGCGGGCCGCCAACGCCAGGAACAGTGTGTTGCTGGTCCCTCCGAGCGCCCGCGCGCGGGCGTCCCAGTCGTCGGCGTCGACGAAGATGGTGGCCGCGGGCGGCGTGGCTTTTTCGTCGGTGCCCGCCGTGGGCTCCGACGGGGATGCGACGGCCAGGGCGGCGTCGCCGCGGTGGCGCCGGACGAATCGTGAGGCGGCGACCGCGGCGCGGGCGATGCCGGGAATGTCGCGCGCGGCTTGCCGCGTGTCCTCGCGTAGGGCCCGCCACCGCGGGCGCGAGCCGGCCGCCGGCCAGTTGATCGCGCCGTCGTCGCCGCGAGCCGCGTCCGCCAGCGCTTCGCACAACCCGACGGCATCGGTCAGGCAATGAGATGCCACCAGGCTGACCCCGGTGCCGCCGTCGGTGAACGGCAGCACCGCCAGGTGCCATCCGGGCCCGTGCTCGGCGTCGAGGCGGGTCTCGGCCTGCTCAGCCAGCCAGGCATCGAATTCCTGACGGGGCCGGGGTGATTCGACGATCTCGAGGTCGGGCTTGTCGGTGGGCGCTACCCAGCGATGGCGGCCGAACGGCAGCGGTGAGCGCTCGATGCGGCGCGATAGCCGTCCCGACCGAAGGTGCCGATGGAATCGACGCAGCCCCTGGACGTCGGCGCCGCGGTCGTACACCCACGAACACTGGATCAGATTGGTGACGCCTGCCGCCCGCTCGACGCGGAAAAAGGTCTGGTCGACCAGATCGAGTGCGTTGCTCATTTTCGTTGTCCTTTCGCTGTCGCACGTCGCTGTCACACGCTGATGACCGGCACGCCGTGGTTCGAGTTGGCGTGATGCGCAACGGCATCCACCCAGTCGGGACTCGTCTTGACGGCGTAGGAGAACGCCTGAGTCAGCGCCGCCAGGTAGCGGTGCACCGACTTGCGCGCCTCCGCGTTGTCCGGGAAGGAGATCGTCGCGCTGGTCTTGTGCGCCTGGCGATTGATCCACAAGTTGATCCCGCCGTGTGACAGGTTGTCGGCGTAGGTGCCCCAGTTGGCCTCCTCGAAGAGGCCGGCGGCGGGGATCTTGCGAAAGTCGATGAACGACACCATCATTGCCCGGGAATCGGGCGGCTGGACCTTCAGCTCAAGTGGCGCCGCCAGCTCGAGCGCTCGCTCGACGGGCACGTCGGCCAGGGCCTTGGCGGCGTTGAACGACTCCTGAGCCGCCCGAGCCGCCTCGGCGAAGGTGGCAGTGCAAATCGGCACACTGACCGGGACCAGGTTGGCGAACCAGCCCACGGTCATCGAGTCGAGGCCAGGAGTCCGGGTGTCGAACGGTGTGAAGCCGTGATACGTTGCGGCGCCGGTGAACTCGTGGTCGGCAAACGCCGCGCAAGCCAGCACTCCCCCGCTGAAGCGGGCGCCGGCGGCGTGGCAGGCGATCTCGAAGGACTCCGTGTCGGCGGTGTCGAGCAGGTCGACCGTCACAAAGGTGCCGTTGGTGCCGGTCCCGCCGTCACCGACCGGCAGCGGGAAGGTCGGCCACCGGCCGCCGGTGTCGCGCGCGAAGTCGACCCACGCCTTGACCTCCGGCGAGGACAGTGTCAGCTCCGCGAGTCCGTCACGCTGGCGCGCGGCGTAGCTGCGGTAACTCGCCACCTGCGGGAGGGCGACGGCCGCGGCCCCTGTCTGCGACAGGTGCTGGTACATCGTGTGGACGTCGAAGAAGATCAGGCCGGCCGACATCCCGTCGACGTGCAGGTGGTCGACGCTGGCGTAGAAGGTGAAATAGTCGGCGTGCTGAACGATGCCGAACGTAAAACAGTCCCACTCGAGCGTCCCCGGCGTTGTCGTCAGGGCGTGCGTGCGGACCTGGTTGGCGTCCATGTAGCCGAACTCGGTGGGGCTCAGGTCGATGTCCATGGGATCCTCGATCCTGCGGCGGACGATGACGCCGTCCTCGAGCTGGAACCAGTCGTGGTAGGCGTCGTGGCGGCGGACATGCGCGTTGAGCGTCGCCGTCATCACCGGGATGTCACAAACGCCCGGAACGTCCCACGCGACGACCATCAGCCTGGGCAGCTGCGCGGCCCGTCCCGCCGCGTCGTAGGCGGACCGCAGGTGCCGAGCCCTTTGGTAGCTGGGCGCCAAGTCGCTGCGCGGCGCGGCGAGAGCCGCCGCGCGCGCGTCGGCTGAGGCCCGCCACGTGACGACCGGCCCCTCGCCCGGCTGCCACGCGTTGATGCTTCCCAGTGCGACCATTCTCCCGACCCCGTTTCTGTGTAATGCCGCAACGCCGTGCCCCGATGCGCAAGCACATCGCGAAAGTCATTCGTGCGGAGGGTGTTTCGGCTCGCCGCGGTGATCGTGCGGCGCGTTCGGTTATCTGCTGAAACCGAAATTACGGCGCGACGGCTGGGATGTCTCGCTTGTGGGCGATAGTCGAAATAAGCGACGATTACCCGGTTTTGCGCATTGTGCTCACATCAAGCGACCGCAACCGGGACGTAGTCGGTGGAAGTCGCCACCCCGCGCCCTCAGCTCCGCCGGCGGCGGTGCCGGGTCGGGGCTGGCGTCGTCTGTCGATCCGTCTCACGACAACTGCGACGGCGACAAGTCGGGTGAGCAGCGACGGGGCGAGCGCCTGCTATAGCCCAGGCTGATCGTCGATGATGCCCAGCCATATCTGTGCCACGTCGATGGCCACCTTCTCGCTGATGAAAGCGTGTTGCGTCCCGGTGTACATGTCGCGGAAAGCCCGCTCGAGGCGGCTGCCCTCGCGGATCGAGCTGGTGCCGGCGACCAGATGGGCCCATTCGGCGCAGGCTCGGGCCGTGTCCGTGGCATAGACCGCGGCCACCCGCATGTCCGCGCGCAGGGCAGGGGTCAGATCTTCTCCGGCGGCAACCGCCGCCTCGGCGGTGGTGAACGAGTCGAGCACCAGCAGGCGGGCCGCGCGCCAGGCCGCGCGGTGGTGCGCCAGGCCCTTCTGGAACGTGGGCCGGCTGGCCAGGGATGCCATGTCGCTCATCCGGAACTTCGTTGCGGCCAGTTCCTGGACATCGTCGAGCATGCTCTTGGCCACACCCAGCGCCCACGATGCGTGGCCGGCGGCGGTGACGGGCATCAGCCCCATGCGGGTGGCCGGTGACTCGCCGCGACATGGCTGCCTGACGAACAGTTCGAAGGTGCGGCTCGCGGGCACGAACACGCCCTCGGCGCTGTAGTCATAGGATCCCGTCCCTTTGAGCCCCTGCACGAACCAGCCGTCGTCGAAGCTGATCTCTTCGCGCGGAACGACCGCGACCCGCATTTCGGGGAAACCTTCACTGATCCAGCGCATTTCGCCGTTCTCCATCGGCAAAAAGCCCGCCGCGATGTATTGCGAGTGACCGATGCCCGAGCCGAAGTTCCACGACCCGTTCAACAGATAACCGCCGTCAGCGACCGTCCCCTGCCCGTTGGGAAAGAACTGGCCGCCCAGGGTGACGTGGTTGTCGTGCGCGGTAAAAACCTCGGCGAAGCCCTCGTCGGGCAGGTACGCGGCGGCGGCGAACGAGGACGGCAGGTTCGCGATGCCGATCCAGCCGAATGAACCGTCCTGCCAAGCCATTTCGATCCACGTCTCGATCATCTCGGCGAAAAACGGCTCGACACCGCCGGCCACAACGGGATTGAAGGCGGACATCAGCCCGCTGCCCCACATTTCGTCTACGATCGCCGGGGTCAGCGTGCGCATCCGCTCGGATTCGGCGGCTTCGGCCCGCACCAGGTCCCGCATACCGCGAGCCAGCGAAACGACCCGGTCACCGGTGTCGGCTATCGACGTCATAGGGGTGACCGTACCGGCCCGTCCAGCCGCATCGGCAACACAGTCCTACCGTGTCCTTGTGCGATGGATCGTGGACGGCATGAACGTGATCGGTAGTCGCCCCGACGGCTGGTGGAAGGACCGCGGCCGCGCGATAGCCACGCTGGTGGAGACGCTGGACCGATGGGCGTCGGATCGAGGCGAGACGGTGACGGTGGTGTTCGAGCGGCCGCCGTCGACCGCCATCACGTCGTCGGTCGTCGAAATAGCGCACGCGCCTAGAGCGGCCGCGAATTCCGCCGACGACGAGATAGTCCGGCTGGTTCGGGCCGACACAAGCCCGCACGACATTCGTGTGGTGACGTCGGACAGAGCGCTACACGACCGGGTCCGCGCGTTGGGCGCATCTGTTTACCCGGCGGAGCGATTCCGTGAACTCATCGATCCGCGCGGCCGGTGACAGTTAGCTCGGGTGGGTCTTGACGTCGAACTCGACCCGCTCGCCCTCAACCTTGGTGATGCGCATGTTCGCGACGTACGGCATGCCCTCCGGACCGGTGAAGTGACAATCGAACTGTCCACCGACTTTGGCTTCCACCCCCGACGGGCAATGCACGTCGGTCGGATGGAAGCCGGTTTGCTTGGAGACGACATCGACGACCGACTGGGCCGCGCCGTCGGGTTTGATGGTCGCCTTGGAACTACAGCCGGCCAGCTGCACAGCCACTAGGCCGACGAGCATCCCCGCGAGGACACGGACGCAGGCACTTCGGATGAACGGTCGCATCGCTGTGCTCCTTTGCCGCACTCGCGCTGAAAGAATTCTGCGCGGAATCGCAGGCTAACACGCTTTCATTGCGATACAACAGGTTACGAAGATAAATGAGCATGGGCTGCAAAGGTGAACGGTAATGGCACTTCGACACGTCGCGATAGCTGCAACTTTCGCTGTGGTCATCCTGGGTGCGGGGACACCGGTAGCGCACGCAGACCGGCCCCAGCCCGTCCCGCTCTACGGCTCGTACAACACGTTCCTCGATCATTCGAAGCAGACCTTCAACGGCCAACCGCGGGCATCGGAACCGTCGACGCAAGCCGCCAGCTTCACCACCAACTGCGACGCTTCCGGCTGCGTCGCGCACTGGCTATTGGTGGAGCAGTTGCGGGAAAACCCCAATGCCCCAGCGTTGTTCGACTACCAGTGGGCGGGCGACCGGTGGGTGTCGAGCTCGGACTACCCGTTCCACTGCGACGACGGCGGCACGGTCGCGACCACCAGATCCGACTTCCTGGCGCCCAACGGTGACGGAAGCTTCCGCGGCGAGCGGACTTTCGCGGTCGGCGCGCCGGGATGTCCCGGAGATGGTCCCGGGATGTATTGGCTGCCGTTTACCCTGACGCCCACCTGAGCGCCGCCATCGCGCTGACCCGACGAAGGTTCTAGCCGACCGCCGCCAGCGCGGCGTCGTAGTCCGGCTCCTGGGCGATCTCTGGCACCAACTCCGTGTACGCGACGTTGCCGTCGGCGCCGATCACGACCACCGCGCGCGCGAGCAGCCCGGCCATGGGGCCGTCGACGATGCCGACGCCGTAGTCCTCGCCGAAGCCGCCGCGGAACGCCGACCCCGTCTTGACGTTCTCGATGCCCTCCGCCCCGCAGAACCGCGCCTGCGCAAACGGCAGATCTTTGGACACGCACAACACCGACGCCCCGCTGGAGGCCGCACGCTCGTTGAAAGTCCGCACGCTGGTCGCGCACACCGGTGTGTCGATCGAGGGAAAGATGTTCAGCACCACGGGCTTACCACTGAACTGGTCGTTGCTGACCGCGCCCAGATCCGTACCGGTCAAGGTGAAGGCCGGGGCTTGAGATCCGACGGCGGGTAGCTCGCCGACAGTGTTGATCGGGTTTCCACGCAAGGTTATCTGTGCCATGGCCACAGTCTGCCAAGCCCGGGACCGCCACCCGGGGCCAGGTCCGCATGTCCTAATTCGTGGGCTGCACGGCGTAGACGCCATGCCCCCGCGTGGCCAACACTGGATCCATGGCTCGCAAAGTGGTGATCGTCGGCTTTCCCGGCGTGCAGGCACTCGATGTGGTGGGGCCGCATGACGTCTTCAGCACCGCGTCGCTACTGACCGACGGCGGATACGACGTCGTGGTGGCCTCCGCCGGCGGCCAATCCGTCGGCACCGCCACCGGCCTGTCCTTCCAGGCGGCGCAGCTACCGGATCCGGACGACCCGCTCGACACCGTGGTGCTCCCCGGAGGCGGTGGCATCGACGACGCGCGAACCGACAGTGAGCTGGTGACCTGGATCAAAGCCGTCGCCGGCACCGCCCGCCGCATCGTCACGGTCTGCACCGGCGCCTTCCTTGCCGCCGAGGCAGGGCTACTGGACGGCTGCCGCGTGACCACACACTGGGCGTTCGCCGGGCGGTTGGCGCGCGAATTCCCGGCCGTCGACGTCGACCCCGATCCGATCTTCGTCCGTAGCTCCGACACGGTGTGGACGGCCGCGGGCGTCACCGCGGGAATCGACCTCGCGCTCTCGCTGGTCGAGGACGACCACGGCACCGAGCTAGCGCAGACGGTGGCCCGCTATTTGGTCCTTTACTTGCGGCGCCCGGGCGGTCAGACGCAATTCGCGGCGCCGGTATGGATGCCGCGCGCGAAACGGCCCTCGATCCGCGAGGTGCAGGACGCCATCGAGTCCGAACCGGGCGGCTCGCACAGCATCGGCGAACTGGCCCGCCGGGCGACCATGAGCCCCCGCCACTTCACTCGCGTCTTCACCGACGAGGTCGGCGAGCCGCCCGGTCACTACGTCGAACGCATCCGCACCGAAGCCGCTCGCCGGCAGTTGGAAGAGACCGATGACACCGTCGTGGCGATCGCTTCGCGATGCGGCTTCGGAACCGCAGAAACCATGCGGCGCAACTTCATTCGCCGCGTCGGTGTCTCGCCGGATCAGTACCGCAAGGCCTTCGCCTGAGAGGACGCAGCATGACCCAAATTGCCTTCGTGGCCTACCCCGGATTCACCGCCCTGGACATGATTGGACCCTACGAGGTGCTGCGAAACCTTCCGGGCGCCGAGGTGCGATTCGTCTGGCACGATTCCGGGCCGATCACCGCCGATTCGGGCGTCCTGGTCATCGGCGCGACGCATTCGCTGGCCGAAACACCTTCGCCCGACGTGATTCTGGTGCCCGGCGGCCCGTCGACGCCGGTGCATGCGCGCGACGAGCGGCTGCTGGACTGGCTGCGTCAGGCCCACCGGACCGCCAGCTGGACGACGTCGGTGTGTTCGGGGTCGGTGATCCTTGCCGCGGCGGGCTTGCTCACGGACCGGCGCGCGACCTCGCACTGGATTGCGCTTCCCGCGCTAAAGGCATTCGGCGTCATCCCGGTGTCCGACGAGCGAATCGTGCGTCAGGACAACGTAATAACGAGCGCGGGCGTGTCCGCCGGCCTGGACCTCGCGCTGTGGCTGGCCGGGCAGATCGGCGGTGAGGGCCGCGCGAAGGCGATCCAGCTGGCGATCGAATACGACCCACAGCCACCGTTCGACTCCGGGCACATGTCCAAGGCGTCGGCGACCACCAAAGCCGCCGCGACCGCGCTGCTGTCCCGGGACAGCATGAAGCCGGCCAACCTCAAGGCCACCACGTTGCTGGCCTGGGAGCAGGCGCTGACGGCGGTCCGGTCGCGCCGGCGCAAACGCGTCTCGGTTTAGCCCGCGCTAGGCGTTGGGCTGCAGGATCTCAGTCGACGCGAGCTGTCCGCCGGCCTGCATCCACGCCGCGACGACCGCCGGCGCGTCGCGGCCGGGGTTGTAGATGTCTTCCTCGCTGGAAAACAGGCCGTTGCCGCCATAGACCAGCCGAGTCCAGTTCGGGAACCAGAACGGCTCGCCGTCGGGGTCCGTGGGGTGGTCGAGCAGGTTCTTGATCATCATGACGATCGCGTCGTTGTCGTCGTCGTAGGCGATCCACCCATTGGGGAACCGCATGTGCGGGAACGGGGCCATGACCGCGACGATCCAGTCCCGCACCGCCTCACGCCCGTGGAAAACGCCATAGTGATGTTCGGTGTAGACGACATCTTCGGTGAAGAGATCGGCAAAAGGTCGCCAGTCACCCGAGGCGCTGCAGCCCTCGACGACGGTGGTGTAGTTCGCGAAGGCTTGCTCGATTTCGGCCCTGGTGAATTTGCCCATGACGGACACACTAGAACGTGTTCCGGTTTTGGGTGGCTCGTATGGATGGGGATATCGGATGAACGTGTTGGACTTGTTCAGCCTGAACGGCAAGCGGGCCCTGGTAACCGGGGCGTCCAGCGGCATCGGCAAGGAAGTCGCGCGGGCGTACCTGCAAGCGGGCGCGGAAGTGGCCATCGCGGCACGGCATTCCGAGGTCTTGGAGGAGGTCGCGAATGAGCTCGCCGCCGCGGGCGGCAGGGTGCTGCCCGTTTCTTGCGACGTGACCCGGCCGGACCAGGTCGACGGGATGCTGGACCGGGTGACCGCCGAGCTGGGCGGCATTGACATCGCGGTCTGCAACGCCGGGATCGTCGCCGTCACTCCGATGCTGGAGATGTCCCCGGAGGAATTCCAGCGCATTCAGGACACCAACGTGAAGGGCGTGTTTCTGACCGCCCAGGCGGCGGCCCGGGCAATGGTCCGGCAGGGACAAGGCGGAGTCATCATCAACACCGCCTCGATGTCCGGACACATCATCAACATCCCGCAGCAGGTCGGCCACTACTGCGCCTCGAAGGCGGCGGTCATCCACCTGACCAAGGCCATGGCCGTCGAATTCGCGCCGCACAAGATCCGGGTCAATAGCGTCAGTCCGGGCTATATCCTCACCGAGCTCGTCATGCCCATGGCCGAGCTACACGCGCTGTGGGAGCCCAAGATACCGCTGGGCCGCCTGGGCCGGCCGGACGAGCTCAGCGGCCTCTACCTGTACCTGGCCAGCGAGGCATCGAGCTACATGACCGGTTCCGACGTCGTGATCGACGGCGGCTACTGCTGCCCCTGACCGCGCGGTTATTCGACGGTGCGGGCGCGGCCGAACCGGGTTCGCAAGCCGGGCGAAAACAGCGCACGCAACCGATCTCCGGCGGGTCGCACCGCACCGGCACCCACCAATTCGTCGCTCAGCTCGACGATCTCGGCCGCGCGCAATGGCCACGGCTCGTGCTCGATCGGCACCCACCACGTACGGCCGCTCCTGCGGGTGTGCGCGCCCCACCGGGCGGTAAGCCACACCTCGAGCGGTGTCGGCTGGATCGGGTCGCCAACGGTGACCGTGACCCGGCTGCGCAGGCCGCGCCGGGGCCAGCGGCGGACGCTGTCGTACGTCACCTGGTCGCCGTATCGCGCCACCCGCATCCGCGACCAGGTGTAGGGGACGCCGAGGCCGATCCGGATCGCGGGCACGGCGGCCAGGCGCGCCGTTTCCGCCGACCGGAACACGATGCCGTGTCGCCCGGCGTCATCGACCGTGTAGAGCCGGACGTTGGTCTCCGCGAAGCTGCCGAAATATGGCAGCGGCAGCGTGGTGCCGACCTTGGTGCCGCTCAACATGAACGGAACCAGCGCCACGTACGTCAACCCATCGGCGAAGACATCGGGGCGGGTTCCGGGCGGGCACAGACCTGCGACGGTCTCGGGCCGCACCGGCCAATGGATGAAAGTCAGATCGTCCCAGCGCTGCTCGAAGGTGACCCGACCGGGCAGCGGCGGCGCGACGATCGGGTACCCGGCGAGATCCGGGCTCCCATCCGACTCAGCGGCCGGCGGCCCGGGCGTGGTGGTCACTCGCTCATCGTGGCACGGCGGAGGCCGTCGCCGTCGCGATCTATGGCTCTATCTGACCGGAGATTCCGCGCTCGATGCTGGCCTGCGTGGTGGACGGCAGCACGACGAGGCCATCGAGTTCCTTGCGGGCCCGGTCGTAGGCGTTCTGGCGTTCCTGCGGGGCCGCGGCGGCGTCTGCGGCCACCCGCAACAGGTTTTGGGCCCGCGCGATACGCTGCTGGCCTTCTTGGGAGAAGTCGCTGCGGCGCCGGCGCATCGCCTCTGCCTCCGCGACGTTGAAGGCGCTCACGTATTCCTCGACTGCGGACAGGTACTGCGCGGCGGTCTCCCGATCATCGAGGAGATCTTCGGCTTTGACGGGCCGCAGGAAATCCGCTCGGAGCTTTGCTTTGTGGAAGCCGATCGTGAGCGGGTTACGCATGTCGGTCATGAGGGGGAAGTCGAGCAGCTTGGCGAAGTCGAGCTCGTAGTCGAGCCAGCGTTTGTCGGTGCGGCTGTGCTCCTCCAGCACCCGTTTCAGCGACTGCCATTGAGCCACCTGATTGTTGGCGCTGCGTTCGGGCGGCTCGGCCATGGGCTCGGGCGATTCGGCAGCGCGCGGTCGGTTGCCGCGAAAGGCCCGCAGCGCGCCGATGACCAGGCCCACCAGCGGCAGCAGCAAAATCAGGAACTCCGCCAGCCGGATAAGCACACCCACACCGCCAGGATGCCACCGAGCGGCTAGCGGTTGCGTAAGGCAAGGTTTAGACGACCGAACGAAACCACACGCGAGCGAACGATCACGGTAAAGGAAGCCGATGACCACGGAACAAGATCGACACGTCGAACGAGGCGGGTTTGTTCAGCGCCTCACCGCGCTGTGCGTCCGCTACGTCGAACGGCTGATGCCGGACCCGTATTTGTTCGCGGTCATCCTGACCCTGATCGTCGTCGGGTTGGTTGCGCTACTGGTCCGGGGCGCCACGGCCTCCGGCATTCTGAAGGCGTGGTACGGCGGCGTGTGGGGGCCGCAGAACATCTTCACCTTCGCGTTCCAGATGGTGCTCGTCCTGGTGACGGGTTACACGCTGGCCGAGGCTCCGATCCTGAAGCGGGCCATCGTCCGTCTCGCAAGCAAGCCGACCAACCAGGTTCAGGGCGCCCTGCTGTGCTTCTGCGTCAGCACCGTGTTCTCCCTACTGAACTGGGGACTCGGCCTGGTGGCGGGGGCGTTGGTCGCGCGCCAGGTCGCAAAGCGACTCACCGGTGCGCATTTCGGCTACCTGATCGCCGCCGGGTTCATGGGTTTCATCGTCTGGACGCAGGGTCTGTCGTCGTCGATCGCGCTCGCTAACACGGACCCGTCCAGCCCAATCAACGTGATTCACAAGATGACCGGCACGATCGTGCCGCTAAAGCTGACGATTTTTCAGCCGTACAACGTGGTCGCGGTGCTCGTCATGTTCGCCCTACTCGGCACCGCGATCTGGCGCATGGCACCCACGCAGAGCCTCGAGCCCGACCCCGCGGTGTTCGAGGAGGAGCCCCAACCGGACCCGCCCGAGGGCAAGCGGAGCTTTGCCGAGTGGCTGGAAAATTTGTGGATCCTCAATGTCGTTGTCTTCGCCGCGGGCGTAACGTACTTCGCGCTGAGCGGCTTTGCGCTGAACATTTCGTCGATAATCATGCTGTTCACCGTGACGAGCGCTTTGCTGCATCGCACGCCGATTCGTTTCATCCGCGCATTTTCCGCTGCGGCAAGGGTGTCCGGCCCGCTACTGCTGCAGTATCCGCTGTACGGCGGAATCGTGGGGCTGCTGGGTTACCTGCCGACGGGGTCGAGCAAGGCGCTGCAGACGGTGCTGGCCGAGGCGCTGGTGCGGGGCGCAGATCAGTACACGCTGCCGTTTCTGACGTTCGTCGGTTCGGTCCTCATCTCGCTATTCGTGCCGTCCGGCGGCGGGCACTGGGCGGTGCAGGGGCCAATAGCGGTCGGTTCGGCCGTGGCGGTTGGCCAGCACTCGCCGGCTTACCTTGGGCTGATGTCGATGTCGGTCGCGGTCGGCGAGGGCGTCGCGAACATGATTCAGCCGTTCTGGCTCTTGCCGGTAATCGCGATCGCGAAGCTCAATGTGCGCCAGGTAATGGGCTTTACGGTGATCGCGTTCCTGATCGGGTTCGGGGTGGCGGGCGCCGCGGTTCTCGTTGCGCCCCATGTGCTTTGATGCGGGCTACATCCAGAGTTTCGCCAGCGAGTCGGCAAGCGCTTCCGGGTCTTGCTTATCGGTGTTGCAACTGATGGCCACCGAGGTTGCTCGGTCCTTGCTGATGCGGAACGCCGTGACGAACCCGCCCCAGGCGCCGTCGTGATCGAGCATGCCGTTGGCTAGGACGTAGATCCCGGCGCCATACTTGTCGCCGCCCGTCGGCTCGGTCGGCACCGCGCCGGCCAGTTGCGCCTCCCGCAGCTTGGGTCCGCCCAGGCGGCCGGTTCGGTAGTTGTCCGCCCAGTAGACCAGTTGGCTTGGCGTGGTCTGGATGCCGCCGTCACCGACCTGCTCCCAGCCCGATCGGGTCGCCCTGTACCCTTCGCTGCCCTTCTCGTACGCGATGGCTTTGCCGGGAACCTCTCCGGTCGGATCCAAGACCATTGCCAGACTCAACGGGCGGAAGATTTCCTCGGCGAGCAACTGCGCCAGCGGTTTCCGCGTGATCCGGCGGACGATCTCGCCCAACAGCAAGTAGTTGGAATTCGAATATTCGAACCGCGAACCGGGTGGAAACTCCCCGTTCGGCACGCCGACCAGCGCCTGCAGGGCTTGATCCTGCGTCGTATGGTCGCTCAGCTCGAACCCCTGCGCCTCGAGCAGCCCGACGTACTCGGGGATGCCGCTTGTCTGGTGCATCAGCTCTCCGACGCTGATAGTGCCGGCCCACGTTGGCAGTTCGGGCAGGTATCGGGATAACGGGTCGTCGAGCGTTGCCTTCCCTGAGTCAACCAATAACAGCAGCGCGGTGGCAGTGAATTGCTTGGAGACCGAGGCGATGTCGAACACGGTTTGCGCGGTGATCGCATTGCCGTTTGACACGTCGGCGACGCCGCGAACTCCCGTCCAGACGACTTTTCCCTTGATGCCTACCGCTGCCGAGCATCCGGGTCCGCCGGCCTCGATAGCGGCGTCGAGTATGTTCTGGCTACGGTTTGTCGCGGCGTCGTGATTCGTTGTAGTGCTGGCGGGCGCAGCGTTTCGACCATTGGAGCAGCCGCTGAGCGACAGCATCGCCGCGAGGATTAGTACCGGCAGTCGCATTACCATGTTTATTCACAACATCTTTCGCGTCCGCAGGCGCTGCGACGCGGAGCGGCCGGCCTCGATGCGTGCCGGCAGGCTGAAACGGCGTCGGCTTGACTCACAGGGTGAGTATGCGCCTGACCTGGCGTGGACGGTAAGGTACCCGGCAATCCCATTCGGGGTCATTTGGTTGTCTCATCAGGGAGTCGGCATGGCGGGTCGGAAGTTTTCGTTCGAGATCGACAAGACCAGTAGCGCGCCGGCCGCAACGTTATTCCGGCTCGTGGCGGATGGTGCCAATTGGTCGAAATGGGCCAAGCCGATCGTGTTGCACTCGAGCTGGGCGCGGCGAGGTGATCCGGCGCCCGGCGGCGTCGGGGCTATCCGCAAGGTCGGGATGTGGCCCGTACTGGTGCAGGAGGAGACCGTCGAGTACGAGCAGGATCGCCGGCACGCCTACAAACTGGTCGGACCCCCCTCACCGGCCAAGGACTATTTCGGCGAAGTCGTGTTCACGCCGAATGCGGCCGGCGGCACCGACATTCACTGGACAGGCTCGTTTACCGAGGGAGTTCGCGGGACTGGTCCATTGATGCGGGCCGCGATGGGCGGTGCCGTGCGGTTTTTCGCGGGCCGCCTGGTGAAGGCGGCCGAGCGCGAGTCGGCCGGCCGACGGTAGCGATTATTCCTGCGGCTCAGAGCTTTTCGAGCCGCTATTTCGAACTGACTTCGTCCTGGTACTTCTTGGCCATGTGCTCGACGGCCTGCAGCTGCGACTGCGCGAGCCCGTCGCGCACCTGGCCGGCGCGCGCCGCGGCATCCAGCGTCGGCTGCGCCTGACCCTGAAAGTGCGGTATGACTTCGGCGGCGAACAATTCGGCGGAGCGTTTGGTGGCGGCCGGGTTGGCCCACTCGTGGCCCATCTGCAGGAAGCAGCCGAAGCCGCCGGACTGATCCCACACCCGCTGCACTTGTTCCCGCGCGCGCTCGGGAGTCCCGATGACACCTGCCCCGTTGTCGTTGATGACGTCGATCATCTCGTCGAGCTGCTCTCCCGGCATCGTCATCTGTGGGAAGGCGGCCACTTTCTGGAAGTAGTTGAACCACGACTCGATGCCGAATTTCACGTCGGCGCGCGCTTGTTCGTCGGTCTCGGCGATGTGCATCGGCCCGACCAGGCTCCAGTCCTTGCGGTCGACTTTGGTGCCGAAGGCTTCCGCGCGCTCCTCGACGATGCCCCAGTGATACGACAGCGCGTTGAAGCCCTCGACGGTCAGCGTCGCCCCGATAGAGAGCAGGCCGATGCCGTGCTTGCCGGCCAGCCTCGCGCCGGTCGGTGAGGCTACCGCGGCCACCGCCAGCGGGATCCCGCCGTCCGAATATGGGGCGAGCTGCAACTTGGCGTCGAACAGCTGGTGTGTCGCGGTTTTCGCGCTCACAGTTTCTCCCGCCAGCAACCGGACGACGATGTCGAGGTTGGTTTCGAGAAGCTCGCGAGTATCGGTGGGATTCAGTCCGATCATCGCCGAGTCGGTGGGCAACGAGCCCGGTCCCATCCCGCCGATCACGCGACCATGGGTGAGGTGATCGAGCAGCATCAGGCGGTCGGCGACCCAAAGGGGGTTGTGATACGCGAGCGAGATGACCCCGGTCCCGAACCGAATCCGCTTGGCCCGCTCGGCCGCTGCGGCGATGAAGATCTCCGGTGAGCTGATGATCTCGCTGCCGGCCGAATGGTGCTCGCCCAACCACACCTCGTCGAAGCCGAGGGCGTCGAGGTGCTCGATGAATTCCAGGTCGCGTTGTAGCGCAAGCGTGGGGTTGGTGCCCGCGCGATGGAATGGGGCGATGAAATAACCGAACCTGAGCTTGGCCATTGAGGTCCCTTTGCAATCGAGTTGTCCGAAACCATAACCCGAATGCGCGATCCGCCCTAGACCTCCGGAGATGGCTCAGCCGGTGGGGCCAGCTTTGCATGACCCCACCGGCTTGGGAGCAAGTCTCCGTTTCTGAAGTGCTTTAGCGCACGCTCGATACCGGCATGCTCAGGGACGGCATGCGATCACGGATATCCGCCGCAGACGTTGCCGACGCAACCGCCGCCACCGCCCGGTCCACCGCCGCCTCCGCCGACGCCGGGAACGGTGCCACCGCCGCCACCGGGACCGCCGCCACCCGTGGGGCCACCCGGGACGCTGCCACCGCCGCCGCCGGGGCCGCCACCGCCAGTGGGGCCACCGGGGACGGTGCCGCCGCCCGTCGGAGCGCCACCGCCGGTACCCGGCGCCGTGGTTGGCGCGACGCTGGTCGACGAAGTGGTGGTTGGTGTCGTCGTTGTGGTACTGCTGGGCCCTTTATTGCCACCGCCCCCACATCCGACCGCTGCGACGAGCATGGCCGCGCCGCCAAAAAGCGCGACAGCAGTTCTGGCTTCGGATCTCATCAGATTCCCCACTCTCCACTCGCGCCACACTTATCCAACTCACCTGTCGTACCCGGGCATGCAGCAGTGCAAACAGGGTCGAAGGTAAATCTGGCGCGGGCGGGCGGGGCCCTAACCCTCCTTGGTGATCAGCTTGCGCAGCGCCACGCGGTCGGGCGTGAGCAACTCGGCGATGCGCGGCTTGTTCACCTCGGCGACGATGATCTCGCCGACCTCCTGGTAGACCTCGCTGAAGATGCCGTGCGACTTCATCTTCGAGGTCTGATACTGGTTGTCCTCGGTGGGCGTGACGTAGTACACCGCGTCGGCCTTGAAGCGGTGCACGAGCCAGAGGTGGATCAACGTCATCAGCCGCTTCTTGCGCAGCTTTTCGGCGAAGGTGTTCTGGTCGCGCACCGTGAGGATGCTGCGGCCGTGGCGATCCTTGATGGGATCGACGACGACATTGGCCAGCTGCTCGTCCCCGTCGCCATAGATCCCGAGTTCGAGCACATCCGACCCGGGGCGGCGGGGCCGCAGCTGGACGCGAAGTTTCTCGCCTAGCTGGTAGTGCTCGCTCCACAGCGCCAGCCACTCCTCCAGCAGCTTCTTCGGCACCTCGGTCTGCACGAGGTGCTGGTGCTGGGTCGAGCCCTTACCCATTGCCTTGGTGGTCGCCGTGCGGCCCGAGGATGCGGCCAGCGCGGCATCACTGCGCGGGCCACCGACCAGGGTTTGCGGCGTGCGGTAGGGAGATTCGACGAGGCGCATCTTGCGCTGCAAGCGCGCCAGCGCCAGCATGCCGTCCTGCCGCAGCGCACCGGCGAATTCCTCGGCGGCGACGCCGTCGATCTGGTGTCCGCCATAGGTGATGAAGTTGAAGACGAAGCCCATCTTGCCGAGCTCTTCGGGGAAACGCTTCATCTCGTCATCGGTCATGCCCGTGGTGTCCCAGTTGAACGACGGCGAGAGGTTGTAGGCCAGCATCTGGTCGGGGAATTCGGCATGGATCGCCTCGGCGAACTGCCGGGCATCGGCCAGATCGGCAGTCTTCGTCTCCATCCAGAGGATGTCGGCGAACGGCGCCGCTGCCAGCGACTTGGCGATCGCGTAGGGAATACCGCCGCGGATCTGGTAGTAGCCCTCCGGCGTCTTGGCCAATTCGCAGTCCCACGGCGGATCAAGGCCCAGCTCCTTGGCCTTCTCACGGGCGGCGAACAGAGATGCACGCTCGGCGAACCGGCGCCAGTCCCCGGGGCTCATGTCAGCGGGCTCGTCCTCGCTCTCGCCGAATTCGAGCACCTCGGCCACGGCCTCTCCATAGGTCATCAGCCCGGCGTCGTCCTCCCAGGCGGCCACGAACCGCGACTCGACCTGATCGAAGAGATCGTCGATCGAGTGCTGCCCGTTCTCGCGCCACGCGTTGACGGCGTCGGAGACGAGCCCCTGGATGCCTTGGCGCTCGAGCCACGCGGTGGCGTTGGCGTACTCGGCGTCGGACATCGCATAGAGCAGGTGGCCGTTGAGTTCCTTGACTCCCAGCTCGTAGAAGCGCCGAACGAGTGCCAGGAAGCAGGCCTTGTAGGACGGGATGTTGAGGTTGGTGGCACCGAGCAGGAACGGCTGGTCGCGCTCGTCGGCGCGGCTGTCGAGCAGGTTGGCCGCTTCCGCGTCGGTGCGCGCCACGATGATGCCGGGCACCCGCATGACGTCGAGCTGGAAACGGGCGGCGTTGAGGCGCTTGATCTGTTCGTCCGACGGGACCAGCACCTTCCCGCCCTGGTGGCCGCACTTTTTGGTGCCCGGACGCTGGTCTTCGATGTGATAGCCCGGGACACCGACCTCGACGAACCGGCGGATCAGGTTGCGCACGTGCGGATCGCCACCGTGTCCGGTGTCGGCGTCGGCGATGATGAACGGCCGGAAGTCGTATTCCTTGGCCGCTTCGCGCTGCTGCTCGGTCATATGCAGCCGTTGATACTGCTGGTTGCGGTCGGCGGTCAGAAGCGCGCGCACGAGGACCGCGGCGTCGTCGGGAACCTGGCTCAGCGGGTAGCTGGCCAGGTCGGGCCCCGGGTCTTCGGTGGTGGAACCCTTGGCGGAGGTCGCCCAGCCGCCGAGGTAGATCCCCTCGATGCCCATCCGCTTCATGCTCACCGCCTGC
This sequence comes from Mycobacterium sp. IS-1264, assembly GCF_001954195.1. Lineage (GTDB taxonomy): Bacteria > Actinomycetota > Actinomycetes > Mycobacteriales > Mycobacteriaceae > Mycobacterium. Next base: position 32,984 of record NZ_MBES01000010.1, read on the forward strand.
CCCGGCGAGTAGGGCCCGAACGTCGTGATGCTCTTCTTGGCGGCGAAGAGTTCGCGCAGGCGCTTGTAGAACGCCCCAGCCGCTTCCCGCGCCACGGTGTAGTCGGTGGGGATCGTGCCGCGCTGCTCCGCTACTTGCCGGGCGGTGTAGAGGCGAATAATTCCGGCGAACCGCGGGTCGTCGAAGTATCGCTGCGTGGCGGCGACCTCTTGGTCGAACGGTGCGGGAACTTCAGTGTCCGCGTCGATGATGGCCATGAAATTACGCTCCTCTTCAGCACGATTCCGCTGAATGTGAGTCTATCCCCGGGTAACACGGTTCAATCATCGGTGGACGGAGCTCTTCGTGGGCAGCGCCGACGGACACGTGTTCGGCCGCAACGCGAGAATTGGCTCAGACCTGAAATAGCGTGGCGCCGAACATGATAGACATCGCGGCGGCCATCGCCGCATGAGCCGGCGTGGTGAGCGAACGCGACGAACGGTATGTCGAGCCGTCCGACCGCTTGACTCCCAGTCCTGACGCCCAGAATAGGGTGGCGGCCACGAAGCCAACGAACCAGAACCAATTCATTGTCGCGATCCAGCCCGGCGACCCGGCCGTGGTCGACGCCGTCGTGTCAGCCATCTCCATGCCGGCGTGGAGGTGCGTCGACGAGTGGTGCGGCAACACGAGCCCGTGGATGAACGCGTACATCCAGACCATCGCCAGCATCATCAGGGCGTGATATCCGTACACCGTCCGTAGCGGGACCGTTTCGGCTGGAACAAGGGCCAAGGTCACGAACCATAGGGCCGCCACCGCGAAGAACACCGCGGGCGCCGTCGCCGGAAGCTGCGCGCCCCACGGCCAGACCATCACCGCCATCGCCACTGCCATCGCGAAATGCAACCCACATCGGACGACCTCGGTCCACGATCGATGCCTACCGACGAGCGCGAGCCCCCACGCGGCGGCGCTCAGCGCGCACAGGCCCGTGACAACCCAAGAAAGCAACACGTCATCGATCATGCGACGTGACAGTCTGAATCAACTCGGTGACACTCCGTTCGTTGCGGATCCGTTGCCCGACGCGACCGCCGCGCTGCACCGGGCTGAACGCGCCCTCGTGCACACTACGACCCGGCCTTCGTCGCTGGGTGGGCCGGCACCCGGACCACCCGGCCGCGCAATCGTCAGCAAACGCGGTCGGCGATGAGTAAGGTCACCACCATGGAGGCGAAATTGCGCTTTGACCGCTGGTATGTGCCCTTGGCGGTTGCCGTGGGCATGGGACCCGAGCGCAGCGAGCTGCGCGTTGCAGGCGGTTCCTTGCACGTGAAGATGGGCTGGGCGTTTGAGGCCGATATCCCGTTGGCGTCCATCGCCACTGCTGAGGCAAAGGACGAGCGGGTGTTGGCCTGGGGCGTGCACTACTCGCGCGGACGCTGGCTGGTCAATGGTTCCGGGAAGGGCCTCGTGGCGTTGACGATCGAGCCACCAGTGGACGCGAAGGTCGTCTTCAGGTCGGTGCGGCTGCGCTCGCTGTGGGTGAGCGTCACCGACCCGGATGCCCTCATCGCCGCGTGCACCGCGGCCCGCGCCTAGCCGCGCTGCAGGTTCGCTCGTTCTCTCAACCAATTCCGCTGGCGACGAATGAATTCCGCGTCGACGATTTTTCCGTGCCCGGGGACGTAGATCGCATCGGGTCCACCGAGCGCGAGCAGCCGATCAAGGGTTGCCGGCCAGGCCGCCACATCGGAGTCGGCATCGATCGCCGGCTCAGCGGACTCCTCCACGAGGTCGCCCGTGAACACGAGGGCCCGGCCGTCGTCGCCGGCAGCGCTGGGCACCATCACGACCAAGTCCGAAGCGGTGTGTCCGCGGCCCAGGTAGGCGATCGTGACCGTGCGATCGCCTAGGTCGATGACGGCGTCGCAGACCGCATGGTCTGGCGTCCGCAATGCCGCGATGGCGCGGTCGATTTCGCGGGCATCCGCGCCATGGTCTAGGGCATCAGCGCGAATCAGGTCGGTGGACGACGACAGATACTCGACAACCTCTGGTGCGCAGTAGATCTCGGCTCCGGCAAACATCGCGGAACCCAAGACGTGGTCGAAGTGCTTGTGGGTCAACACGATATGTGTGACCGAACGGCCGGCTAGCTGCCGAATGTCGGCGTCGATCGCGGCGCCTTCGGTGAGCGAGCTGCCGGTGTCGACAAGCAGTGCTCCCGAACGGCCACACACCAGCCCGACCGTGACGTCGCAGAACTTCAGCCGGCAGCGATACGCATTGACCCTCAGCCGTTCCCACCGGAAATGCACAGACTAGGACGGTAATGGCCGAGAGGGCGCCGACAAAGTCGCTCAGCCCCGCCGCAACACGGCCGCGCCGTACCACTCGCATGCAATCAACGCGAGTCCGACATCGACTCGGTCGTCGATCGGCCGTCCACGCCTGGCCACCGCTCTCTCGACGCCCGACTTCACGATGCTGGGATCCGCGCTGAGTTCTTCTGTCTGGGCGTCGTAGCCCGAGCCGGATCGCAGGAATTCCCGCAGGGTGTTCCGCAGGCCGGCGTCGTCGTCGGTGTCGGACGCCAACGGACCAAGCACGTCGGCCACCCATTGGCGGACCTCGTCGATGCCCGCGCCGAGCAGCGCCGGCGCGATGATGCCGGGGTCGGTGGCGGCGACCAGTACCCTCTCCGTGCCGCGGGAGCGCGACGCCGTCCGCGCGCGTTGTGCCTGGCGGTGGGATCGCCGGAATCCTTTGACGCCGGATCCGATCGCTCCGATCGCGACGTTGGGCGCATCTGCCCGCGAGCGCACGAACTGGCGGATTTTCGCGACGACGTCGCCCGGCGCTGAGCGGTACGGCAGCCAGACCCACGCGCCGCCCGGATCGGTGACCAACAGTGCGCTTGCCGAGGTGTCGACGGTCTTCGCCAGGTCGCGAACGAACCGCTGCAGGCGCGCGAACTCCTCGCCAGCCGGGTCGCCATCGGGATACCACACGATGACAGCAAGGTGCTGGCAGCTCAGCGGATACCCGATCGCCGTGGACGCGGCGTCGACGTCGATCGGTGCGTCGTCCTCGAGGAGGTCTCGCACCCGCATGTCGCGGGCGGTACTCCGATTTTCCAGCAGCGACTGGCGCTCGCCCTGATAGGCCGCGAGGGATTGCAGTTCCACCGCGTCGACGTACTTCAACAGCGCCTTGGTGATCACCTGGATGACCGCAACCCTCGCCGCCGGTTCCAGGCCCAACGCTTGCAGCTCGGCGAACACCAGCTCGGTCATCCGGCGTTGCCCCAGTCGGTGCGCGCGCATCATGGCATGGGGCGAAACGTCGTGCTGGGCAAGGCGTGTGGCGTACTCGATCGCCGCCGGCGGCGCCTTGACCTTCTCCACCCCGACGCTGTGCAGCAGCGCGTGCAGGATTGTCTGCAGGTGATCCCGGATCGCCCGATGCATCAGCTCGGTCATTCGCTCGTCGCGGGGAAGTTCGGCAATGTTGTCCTCGACAGTGGTGGATATGGCTGCGCCGATCTCGGTGACCCGCTCGCTCAGCCGAGTGGCGACTGCCGCCATGTCGCTGTCCACATCAACCTCGTCGTCGCTGTCTGATTAGTCTCACTAACGGTAGATCGCCCATGGTCCGATCCGAAGCGACACGGCCGCGCCATTTTCCTCGCCGCGCCATTTATTTACTTGATTGACATGTCGGGAATTTCCGACATATGGTGTCGTCCATGGCCGCTTCCGACCGCATCTTTCTCGCTCTGGCCAACCCGGTGCGGCGGGAACTGCTGGAAATCCTTACTCGACAGCAACTGTCGGCGGGGGAACTAAGCGACCGGTTCGAGCTGAGCCGCCCCGCCGTCGCCGAGCACCTCAGGGTGTTGCGCGAGGCCGGGCTGGTCGCGGACGAACCGCGGGGCCGGCATCGCATCTACCGCCTGACCGCGGAGCCGTTGGCGGAGCTCGGCGAGTGGCTGCATCCATTCGAGAAGTTCTGGCGCGGACGGCTGGCCGCGCTCGCCGAGGCAGCAGAGGAGCTGGAATGACGGAGACTTCGACGCCCGCGACCATCCGTGTCGACCAATTCGTGGCCGCTCCGCCCGCCAAGGTGTGGCGGTTGCTGACCGAACCCGAGCTGATGCGGCTCTGGTGGGCTGAGGGCCAGGTCGCCGCGGTGGTCGGCCACCAATTCACGCTCGACATGCCGGGATATGGCAAGCAACCCTGCAAGGTGCTGGAGGTCGATCCACCGCACCGCTTCGTCTACACGTTCACGCCGGCCTGGACGCTGACCTGGCGTCTCGAGGAGGAAGGTACGGGCACCCGAGTGTTCTTGGAGCACAGCGGCTTTGATCTGGACGACAAGCGTATGGCCGACGCCTTCAATCGCATGGGATCCGGGTGGCGTGACGTCGTGCTCCCCCGCCTTGCCAACATTGCCGTGGAGGCCTGACACGATGCGCGCGGTCGTCATCACAAAACACGGTGACCCCTCGGTGCTGCGGGTCGAGCAGCGGCCGGACCCCGCCCCACCCGGCCCGGGTCAACTCCGGGTCGCGGTGCGCGCGGCGGGGGTGAACTTCGCCGACCACATGGCCCGCGTCGGCCTCTATCCGGACGCACCCAAGCTTCCGGCGGTCGTCGGCTACGAGGTCGCCGGGACCGTCGAGGCCGTCGGCGACGGCGTCGACCCGGGACGCGTCGGTGAACGGGTGCTCGCGGGAACGCGATTCGGCGGCTACGCCGAGATCGTCAACGTCGCGGCCACCGACTCCGTCGCGATCCCCGACGCACTCACCTTCGAGCAGGGCGCCGCGGTGCCCGTCAACTACGCGACTGCGTGGGCGGCCCTGCACGGTTACGGGTCCCTGCGCGCCGGCGAGCGGGTCCTGGTCCACGCCGCGGCGGGCGGGGTCGGCATCGCGGCCATCCAATTCGCGAAGACCGCCGGGGCCGAAGTTCACGGCACGGCGTCGCCCGGCAAACACCAGAAGCTCGCCGAGCTGGGCGTCGACCGCGCGATCGATTATCGCCGCGACGGCTGGTGGCAGGGGCTGGGCCCCTACGATCTTGTCCTCGACGCCCTCGGCGGAACATCGCTGCGGCGGTCTTACGACCTGCTGCGCCCCGGTGGAAGGCTTGTGGGATACGGCGTTTCGGCGCTGCAGCAGGGTGAGAAACGCTCGCTGCGCCGGGCGGCTCCACAGGCGCTGTCGATGTTGCGCGGCTTCAACCTGCTCCGCCAGCTGGAGGACTCGAAAGCCGTGATCGGCCTGAACATGCTGCGGCTGTGGGACGACCGCGGCACCCTGGAGCCCTGGATCACGCCGCTGAGCCAGGCGCTGCACGACGGGACGATCTCACCGATCGTGCACGCGGCCGTTCCGTTCGCCGAAGCGCCCGAGGCGCATCGCATACTGGCCGCGCGGGAGAACGTCGGCAAGGTCGTGTTGGTGCCCTAGCGTTCGCTGGAGCTTTGCGGGCCGGGTTTCAACGCCGCCGCATTGGTTATGCGTCCAAGCATGGCTGTCTCCGATTCACGCGAAGTCGTCATCGAGGCGACGCCCGACGAGATCCTGGACGTCCTTTTCGACATCGAATCGCTGCCCGAGTGGTCCTCGGCCCATCAAAAGGTCGAAGTGCTGGAGCGTGACGACCAAGGCCGACCAAGCAAATCGCGGCAGGTCGTCAAGATCGTCGGCGTCAGCGACGAACAGGTACTGGCCTACTCCGTGCATGACGACGGGGTGAGCTGGTCACTGGTCAGCGCCAAGCAACAACGCGCGCAGGACGGCCGCTACACGCTGACGCCCGAAGGCGATTCCACCCGGCTCCGCTTCGAGCTCACGGTCGACCCCACCGTGCCCATCCCCGGGTTTCTGGTCAAGAAGGGCGCAAAGGGATTGATGGAAACCGCGACCGAGGGCCTGCGGAAGCGAGTGCTCAAGGTCAAGGGAGACGGCAAGTAGCCGCCACCGCTGTCTTTCTGGCCCTATTTCCTGGCCCTGTTTTCTGGGACCCCTGTTCTCTGGATAGCCGGTTGACGACACTGGGTGGTATGGAAACCTCGGGTCGCACACCTCGCCCAATCGCATCGGCCTGCCTGGGCCTGGCAGCGCTGGTGATGCTGGCCGGCTGCGGTGGCCACGATAATGCTCGGACTAATGCTCGAACGACGGCGCCACCGGCGCCGCAAGCGAGTTCGGCCGGTCAGTCCGTGCCCCAAGCGCCGTCGACCGGGCCACTGACCATTACGAGCCCCGCGTTCGCCGACGGCGCGCCGATCCCGGTGCAGTACACCTGCAAGGGCGCCAAAACGGCGCCGCCGTTGGCCTGGTCGGCGCCGTCGGGGGGCACGCTCGTCGTCGACGACCCCGACGCCCCGAGCGGGCCCTACGTGCACTGGATCGTGGCCGGAATCCCCTCCGGGTCCGGCAGCACCGCGGACGGTCAAACACCCGCCGGAGCAACCACTCTGGCGAATTCGAGCGGCGAGTCCGGCTACGCGGCGCCGTGTCCGCCAGCGGGCACGGGGACACATCATTACCGGTTCACTCTCTACCAGCTGCCGCCCACGTTCCAACTGCCGGCGGGAGCGACCGGACCGCAAGCGGCGCAAGCGATAGCGCAGGCCGCAACGGCACACGCCGTCCTCACCGGCACATTCGGAGCCTGACGGGGCGCGCCATGCCGATGCCGCCGGCGTTAGATGTAATGAAGGCAATACAATTCGGCCAACTGGTAAACGCAACCTACGCGACACCTCCCAGCGATTTGACGAACGCGGCCGGCCAGGAGTTGAGCGCTGGCGGCGTCGACTACACCGTCGTCACGACGATCTACGCCAACGATCTGGCGACCGACATGAACCCGATCCGGGCCGCCGACGAGGTTTCCATCGGGCTGATGTGTCAGGTCAATCAAGCCGGCGATGTGGTCATCGCGATTCGGGGCACCGAAGGAATCCTGGAGTGGATTCACGACGTCGAGTTCGATCTGGTGCCGTGCCCATTTCTGGCCGGCGCCGGCCACACGGAAGACGGCTTCACCGAAATGTACGAGTCGCTGACGACGGGGACCGCGCCGGGTTCGCCGGCCGTGGTCAATGCGCTTGCGACGCTTGCGTTCCCGCGGCCCGTCACTTCGGTGACGATCTGCGGGCACAGCTTAGGCGGAGCGCTCGCGACCCTGCTTGCCCTCGACGTCGCGGCGAATACGCTTTTCAAGGCTCCGGCCGTCTACACCTATGGCAGCCCGCGCACCGGGGATTCTCTGTTTGCCAGCACCTACGACCAGGTGGTGCTCAACTCGTATCGGATTGCCAATCGCCTCGACATCGTCCCGGCATTGCCCCCTCCGTTCAACTACGAGCACGTGCTCAATCCGTATGAGCTGAACCCGATCCGACTGACGCCGCTTCCGCCTAAGACCCTCGTCAAATCCACTGTGGCGTGCGAACATTCGCTCCCGACCTACCTGTATCTGCTGTCGCTGCAATCCGGTGGTCCGGTACTTTCCCTCGAGCCCGCCTGCAAACCCTGAACGACACGCCTAACCCGTTCGGGCTGCCAACCGAAGCAACGCGCGGCGCAACTGCTTGTCGGGCTTGCCGTTGGCGAGCTCGACAAGGGCGATCTCGGCGACCGCGGCGACCAGGAGCACCGCGATCGGTTCGGGTGGCGTCCATCCAAGCGCCGCCAAGTCGGGCGCTATCAGCGTGGCCGCGCTCTTATTCCGGGTCGCGACCAAATCGCTCAGTCCGGCCTCGGTGCGCGACTGTACGAGCAATGCTTTGGTGGCCGGGTCGGACAAGCAGCCGTCAAGATAGGTGTTCATCCCCGCCTCGAGCCGGTCGCGGCCGGGCGGTAGGTCGGCCATGGCCGCGGCGATCGATTCTTCCAACTGGTCGTGAAACCGAGCGTGCAGCGCCCGCACGTATTCGGCCCGGCTGGGCCAGTGCTGATAGAAGCTGCCTTTTGCCATCCCGGCCTCGGCAACGATCGAGTTGACGGAGATCCGGGCCAGGTCGGCGGTCCCCAACAGCCGGCGTCCAGCATCCAGCAGCGCATTACGGCCCGGCTCGGGCGATCTCACCGCAAGCCCGCTTTGCGCTGGCTGCGGCGGGCCAGCATTTCGCCGTACTGCTCGCACACGTGAATGACGCCGGTCAGTTGATACGTGATCCACCCCTTATGCGTGGACGGGAGGTTCTTCTCGAACAGCCGATGGCCGATTATCTGCATGGCCCATCCCCCGATGAACATCGGGGCACCGACCTTCGGCTTGGCGAACATCAGCGGCAGCCCGGCCGCGATGATCGGCGTCCCGACGAGGTGGGTAACCCGGACCCCCTTCGATGTGTGTTGCGTGCGGTAGTAGGCCATCTTGTCCGCGAACGGCGCTTCGGGAGGTGGGGCTTGCCGCATCTCGATTCCCTCCTTGTCAGGGCGTGTCTACCGTTGTACTGTACGGAATGACCGACCAGTCGGTCAACAGAGTCGAGAGGAACTCCCATGCCGACTATCCAAACCCGGGCAGGCCGTGTTGCCTACAGCGAATTAGGCAGTGGGCCAACGGTTTTGCTCCTACACGCGATATTGCACGACAGGCATGACTTCGACCCGATCGTCGACACGCTTGCCCGCCGCTACCGCACCATCGCAGTGGATTGGCCCGGCCACGGCGACTCGGATCCCGTCGACCCAGCAATCGAGCCCAGCGCGTCGCTCTTCGCCGACGTGCTCGAAGATCTTGTCGACGGTCTCCGCCTGACAAAGGTTGTGTTGGTCGGCAATTCGGTCGGCGGGTTCGCGGCCGCGCGGCTGGCGATCATCCGCCCCGAATGCGTCGCCGGTCTGGTTCTGGTCAACACCGGCGGCTTCGTACCGTTGAACGCACCAGCCCGCACCTTTTGCCGGGTGCTCGGCACGCCGGCCGTGTTTCGCCGGGCCGCTCCCCCGTTTGTCCGCGGCTACATGAAGTCCAAGACCGACAACGACCGGCAGATCGTCGAGCGCGCGATCGCCGCGGCGAAAACGGCCGAGGGCGTTCGCCTCGCAACAGGACTTTGGCGCAGCTTCCCGGCTCCCGCACACGATTTGCGAAGTCGTGCCGCTGATTTGACCGCGCCCACGCTCATCGTGTGGGGTAAGAAGGACATCGCGATACCGCTGCGCGCTGGGCGCGCGACCCATGACGCCATTGGCGGTTCCCGCCTCGAGATCCTCGACACCGGGCACGTGGTGTTCTCGTCGGATCCGGACGGTTTTCTCGCCGTGGCCGAACCGTTCTTGGAATCCGTCACCGCTCAATACAGGGGTGACCAGGCCGACGTCCGCAGCAACCGGCTCTCCCACTGATCCCGATACTTCAGGGCCTCATACATGTAGCTGCCGGGCGCGCGGTGCTCGGGCGGCGTCTCGGTGGTCAGCAGATGCACGAGCGCCGCGTAGTTGTTGGCGTCCTCAATCTTCTGCCACAGCATCGCTTCTCGTCGCCGATAGCTCCCGTGCGCAATCTGGAAGCACGCTTGGATATCCAGGATCCGCATCCCCGGCGGGGCTTTCGAGAGCAGCCGGTAGTAGATCTCGTCCCACGAGCGGATGTAGTCGTCCAGTGGCGCGTCGGGCCAACCAGTGTCCTCCATGAAGAGGCTCAGCGGATGGGTCGCGCCATCGGTGGGCACGGTGGTCAGGTCCACCGACTGAAGCGGTGACCAGGCGACGGGCAGCATGAGCTTCCCCGTCACCTCGTGGCGCAGGTTGTCCAGTTCGCGCATCCATGGCCGGAGGTCGCCGCTCTGGGCGCGGTGTGCCAGACGCTCCCAAGCGGCGCCGCCGGTGATGCCGGTGATGGTGACCACGTTGTAGGAGACGCCGCTGCCATGAGCGTGGTTCGTGTACCAAAGCAGCCGGGCGTCGTCTTCTTTGGCCAGTGTGGGCATCCAGCCCTCGCGGTAGGCGGCCTCGAATTCTTCCTCTCGGGCGCCGACCACTTTGTGGGTCTCATGCAGAAACAACACGTGGACTCCCTGGGTTCAACCGTCGTCCGCGATGAGCGCGACGAGCTGGCGGCGGTCGATTTTGCCGGTCGCGTTGTAGGGAATGTGGTCGACGATCGCGAGTCGCTCGGGCAGCTTGAAGTATGCGATTACCTTTCGGCAGTGCGATCGAAGTTCCTCGAGTGTGACTGGGGCACAAGCCACTACCGCGGCACCCACCCGCTGGCCGAGCTCGTCGTCGGCGATTCCGGCGACCGCGGCATCGCTGATCGCCGGATGTGAACGCAACGCCTCTTCGACTTCGATCGGCCCAAATTTCTCACCCCCGCGGTTGATGGTGTCACTCAGCCGGCCGCTCGGGAAGATGTAACCGTCGGCATCCTGGCGTGCGAGGTCGCCGGTGTGCAACCAGCCATCGGTGACGTTCTGGGCGGTGTTCACCCACAGCTCGCCGACCGCTCCCGCTTCGACGTCGCGGCCCGTGTCGGGGTCCACCACGCGCACCTCGACTCCGGGTAGCGGTCGGCCGACGGATCCGGCACGGGCGGGGTCGCGGTGATCGTCGGGCATCAGGGTCGTGTAAGCGCCGAGGGTCTCGGTCTGGCCGAACACGTTGGCGAACGCCACATGCGGCAGCGCGGCCATTGCCCTGCGCACCAAGCTGATTGGTGCGGCGGCGGCCCCGTAGGCGATGGCGACGAGGGACGTCAGATCGGTGTTCGCGAAGTCGGGATGGTCGAGGATCCGCTGCAGCATGGTCGGCACCAGGAATGTCGTGCTGACCCGATGCTGCGACACCAGACGAAGCCACTCGCCGGCGTCGAACCGGGTTTGCACCACCGACGTGTTGCCCGAATACAAGCTACCGAGTGTGCCCAGCGCGCCGCCGACGTGAAAGAAGGGGACGCACATCATCCCGACGGATGGTGGGACGTCCGCGCGGAATGGCGCCGTCATTCCCCGGATTCGCATCGTGAGCTGGCGGGCGGTGATGGCGACGGCCTTCGGGAGTCCGGTTGTCCCGCTGGTGAAAAGGATCAAGGCATCCCGGTCGGCGAGGGTGTCGGTGTCGGCGAGGGTGTCGGGGTCGGCGGCAGGTTCGACGCCGTCGCCGTCGAGCAGGTCGGCGTCGGTCAACACCGTGGGTGCGCCGGCTTCGCGAAGCCGATCGGCGTACTGCTCCCCCGCGACCGCCACGTCGGCACAGCCCGCGTTCTTCAGCAGGCCCCGCAGCTCGGGCGGAGTCAGCGCCGGGTTCATCAGCGCAGCCGCGGCGCCACGTCGCGGGGCCGCGAGCAACGTCGCGATGGACAGCAGGCTTCCGCCGTCGACGACCGCGACGCGCTGCCCCGCCCCCACCCCGTGGGCGGCCAGCCCGGCGGCGCAGTTCCGCACGGCCGCCGCCAGCTCGCGGTAGCTGATCGCGCGCCCGTCGACGATGAGCGCCGCGCGGCCCGGATCGCCGCTCGCCGCCGCGTCGAGGATCGTCCCGATGTTCATGCGCGGCTCAGTAATCAATAGAGCGGCGACCACTCGGACGTGCGCAGCAGCCGGCTGGTCCACTGATCGCGCAAATCCAAGGCGTCATGCATCCACGTGCCAGGGGCACGGTACTCGGCGGGGATGTGGCTGCGGAGCAGGTCGAGCAGCGCCTCGGGCCGACTGATTCGCTGCATCAGGATCACCTCGCGGCGCAGGTGGCTGCCGAGCGCGGGCTGAAATGCCGCATGCATCTTCAGCATTGACGACGGCTGCTCAAGGCTCCTGGCGTACACCTCGCCGCAGCGGACGATGTATTCCTCGAACTTGTCCTCGTAGGGCCACATGGTGTCTTCCATGTAGAGGGTCATCTCGTGTTCTCGGCCGTCGGCGGGGACCGCGTCGAAGTCGACCTCCCGAAGCGGCGACCATGGCAGCGGCATCAGCAGTTTCGCGTCGACCTCGTGGCGCAGCTCGTCGAGGTTGCGCATCCACTCCTGAAGGTCGCCTTTCTGGACCCGCAGCGTCAGTCGCTCCCACGCGGCTCCGTCGCGAACGGCGGTCACCGTGACGACGGTGTAGGCGGGTCCACTGCCGTGTGCCTGGTTGGCGTACCACAGCAACCGGGCATCGTCACCCGCGGCGAGTATCCGCATCCAGCCGTCCCGGAACGCCGCTTCGAAGTCGTCTTCGGCGCGGCCGCGCACCTTGTGTAGTTCGTGCATGAAAAGCACGCGGAGACCTCCCGTTCGCGGCGCTGTGGGCTCAACGCCGCTCAACGGACGTTAGCCCCCGGCCGTTTTCCACGTCCAGGGTTGGTTTGGCATATGCCCAATTACCCGAGGAGTACACGACGCGAGTGGCCTGGACAGTTCAGTTGAGAATCTGGTTTGCTCAACTCGGTACCGTCCTTACCGGGCAGGAGTTCGCGGATGGCCCGAGTCAATGTGCCGGATGGCCCCGGCGGCGAGGCCGCGATGATCTGGACGCTGCGACCGCAGCTCGGCGGCATGGTCGAGCGGATGATCCGCGGGGCATACCAGCAGAGCATCCTGCCGGCCGACGAGCGCGAGCTGGCCAGGATGCGGATCGCGCAGATCAACGATTGTGTGGCGTGCTCAGATTTTCGCGCGCAGTCCATATTGGATGCCGGCCCGGACGCCGGTGTCGCGCCGGAGCTCTACGACAATGTCGCCGCATACGCCAGCTATCCGGGCTATACGGCGCGCCAGCGTCTCGCCATCGAATTCGCCGAGCGCTTCGCCACCGCGCACGCGTCGATAGACGATGCCTTTTTTGAGCGCCTGCGGGCGTTGTTCTCCGACGAGGAGATTCTCGATCTCACGCTGTGCGTCGCGGTATTTCTCGGACTGGGACGTTCCTTGACGGTGCTCGGTGTCGATCAGTCCTGCGCAATCGACCTTTAAACCAGCACAGGACCGGCTCGAACCAGCATAGGACCAGCAGCGGACCAGCATCGGACCAGCATCGGGAAGGAACCAATGGACATCGCCACGGTCGACGAATTGCTGAGTACCACGCGCGCGGTGCGCAGGCGGCTCGACCTGAACCGGCCCGTCGGTCGCGGAGTGATCCTCGAGTGCATACGGCTGGCGATGCAGGCCCCCACGGCGAGTAACGCGCAGGACTGGCGATGGCTGGTGATCACCGATCCCGACAAGCGCGCCGCAATCGGCGAGATCTATCGCAGCGTCGGCGCCGATTATCTTGCGTACGCGGCCAAGGAGGCCTCGGATCCGCAGACCCAGCGCGTGTACGCCGGCGCGCTGGCCCTGACCGAAACGCTAGCCAGGGTGCCCGTCCACGTCATCCCCTGCCTGGACAACCGCATCGACAACTCGACCCTGCTGACTGCCGCGTCGGCGTGGGCATCGATCATCCCAGCGGGCTGGAGCTTCCTGCTCGCGCTGCGGTCCCGCGGGTTGGGCTCGGTGTGGACGACGATGCACCTGGCCAAGGAGCAAGAGGTGGCCGAGGTGCTCGGAATTCCGCCGACGGTGACGCAGGCGGCGCTGTTCCCGGTCGCCTACACGATCGGCACCGACTTCCGCCCGGCCTCGCGACCGCCCGCGGAAACGGTTACCTACTGGGACAGCTGGGGAGAAGGCTGATGCAGTCCTACACCGTGCGATTCCATGTCGATGCGCCGCCGCGGAAGGTCTGGCGGGTGTTGCATCCGCCCGTACCACCGGACGCGCCGCGTCCGCGGGTCCTCACGTGGCCCACCGGCAGCATGGAGATCCTGAACGAAGGCAACGAGGCGGGCGAGGGTCTGGTTCGCACCTGCCTCTTCCCGGTACCCAAGTACCTGTTGTCGGGCGGCAAAGGGCGGTCGTGGGAAAGCGTCACCGAGGCGGAGATCTACAAGCTGTCGCGCTACGTCGCGGTCGGCGCGCCGCTGTGGTCGCGCGCGGAGGGTTATCACCAACTCGAGGAACAGCCCGACGGCACCACGGTCCTGACCTTCCACGAGACCTATCACGCCTACAACCCGGTGCTGCGTTTCTTCCTCGAGCGTGCCGTGCACGCAAGGATTTCCCGAGACAATCTCGACACCTACGAGCACGCGCTCGGCTACGCCGGCAAGGTCCGCAGGCTGACCTAGCTACATGAAATAGGCTGCCGGCCCCGGTACGCTGCTGTTCTATGTGGTTTAACGCGCCAGCATCTGTTGCGGCACGGTTCGGCGCCGCGGCGCTGGTCATCGCGGGCTGGGCGGTGTCCGCGGGCGTTGCCTACGGCGATCCGGAGCCGGCGCCCGAGCCGTCACCGGCGGAGCCGCCGGCAGCGGCACCCGCGTCCGGGCCGAAGACGAGCATCGACCACGACGGCACGTTCGCGGTGGGGACCGACATCGCGCCGGGCACCTACAGCACGGCGGGACCGGTCGCCAACGGCACGTGCTACTGGAAGCGGATGGGCAATCCCGACGGCAACCTCATCGACAATTCGATGAGCAAGAAGCCGCAGGTGGTTCGCATCGAGCCGACCGACAAGGCGTTCAAGACGGACGGCTGCCAGCCCTGGCAGCAGACGGATGGTGCGCCGCCTCCCGACGCGTCCGGGCCGGCCGCGGGGGCCCAACTGCAAGGTATTCTCGGCATCCTCAACGGGATGCTCCCAAACGGCCAGCAAGCGCCTCATTCCTGATCGCTGACGCCGTGGCCAGTGCGCAGCGGATTGTCGTGATCGGTGCCGGCGTCAGCGGATTGACGTCGGCGATATGTCTCGCCGAAGCCGGTTGGCCGGTGCGGGTGTGGACGCAAGCAATGCCTCACCAAACGACCTCGATCATCGCCGGCGCCGTGTGGGCGCCGCCGCGACCGGCCGAACGGGCCAACGAAACGCTGGCCTGGACCCAGCATTCCCTCAGCGTCTTCCGGGAACTGGCCGCCACCCCCGGCACCGGCGTGCGCATGGCGCCGGCGATCGCCGTCGGCGAATTGACCGGGGCCGAGGCGATGTCGTCGGCGGCCGCGCTGATCCCCGACCTGCGTCCGGCCGATGCGGCCGATCTCCCCGAGGGCTTCGGCACCGGATTTCGCGCCACCTTGCCGATGATCGACATGCCGCAGTACCTCGACTACCTGACCGATCGACTCACCGCGGCCGGCGGTGAAATCGAAACCCGTACGGTGCGAACACTGGCCGAGGTCGCCGACGCCGCGCCGATAGTGGTCAACTGTGCGGGCCTCGGGGCCGGGGCGCTGGCGGGCGACGACACGATGCGCCCGCTGTTCGGCCAGCATGTCGTGCTCACCAATCCCGGTTTGCAGCAACTGTTTCTGGAAATCAACGCCGGCCCGGAATGGACCTGCTATTTCCCCCACCCGCGGCGTGTGGTGTGCGGCGGCATCAGCATTCCCGGGCGGTGGGACACCACTGCCGACCCCGAGGTGAGCGAACGAATCTTGCGGCGCTGCCGCAAGATCGAGCCGCGGCTTGGCGAGGCCGAAGTGATCGAGACCATCACCGGGCTGCGTCCCGATCGTCCATCGGTGCGAGTCGAGGCCGAACCGCTCGGCTCGGCGCAATGCGTCCACAACTACGGGCACGGCGGCAATGGCGTGACCTTGTCGTGGGGATGTGCGCGCGACGTCGTGCGTCTGGTCACCGAGCGGGAGACGTTGTGAGCATCGATTACGCCCTGCACGCACACATCGCCACCATCACGATCAACCGCCCCGAGACCCGCAACTCGCTGGACATGGAACATTTCCGCGATTTGGCCCACGCCTGGGCCGCCTTTCGCGATGACGCCAGCGCCTGGGTCGCCGTGGTCACGGGCGTCGGGCGGGATTTCTGCACCGGTGCCGACTTGAAGAAATTCATCCCGGAACTCACCGGCGACCTGCCGCAGCCCGCGGGCTGGAACAAGGACGACGCGATCCACGCCGTCTTGCATCGCTTCCCCGTATACAAGCCGATCATCGCGGCGGTGAACGGTACCTGCGTGGCGGGCGGCTTCGAGATGTTGGGCTGCACCGACATCCGAGTGGCCGTGCCCGAGGCGCGATTCGCGGTGATGGAGCCCAAGCGCGGCCTGTTCGCCGGCGGCGGAAGCACGGTGCGCCTGCCGCGCCAGCTGCCCTACGCGCTGGCGATGGAACTGCTGCTGACCGCCGGCATGGTCGACGCGGAGCGAGCCCTGGCCATGGGGCTCCTCAATCGCGTGGTGCCGGCGGATCAGCTGATGGAGACGGCGTATGACTACGCCGAGCGCATCGCGGCCAACGCGCCGCTGGCGGTGTTTGCGACGAAGCAGTCGGCGGTCGAGGGCCTGGCGCTCGACCTCGAGTCGGCGTACGAGAACGAGACCCGGCACAGCGACCGCGTTTTCGCGACGGAAGACGCAAAGGAAGGACCGCGTGCCTTCGCCGAGAAGCGGCCGCCGCGGTGGCGGGCCCGCTGACGATTACCGGTTCGTGACCCGGCGGACGTCGCGGCTCAGCAGCGACAGCAGCCAGCTCACAATCGACAACGCGATCGCCGCCCAGATCGCGGTCCACCAGAAGTGATCGATCTGCAATCCCCAGTGGGTGGTGTGTTCGGTGATCCGGGCGGTGATCCACAGCATCAACGCATTGACGACGATGTGGAAAAGGCCAAGCGTCACGATGTAGAGCGGGATCGAGAGGATCTGGACGATCGGCTTGATGATCGCGTTGACCAGACCGAAGATGACGGCGACGACGAAGATGATGCCGATCTTCTCCAGTGTCGTATGGCCGCCCACGAAGGTCAGCCCGTGGACGAGCTGGGTGACCACCCACAACGCAAACCCCGTCAGCGCGGCGCGAATGAGGAAGGGGCCCATGACCGTCAGTTCAGCCCGTAGAAGCGTTGCGCGTTCAGGCCGCCGATCTTTTCGCGGGCCTCCTCGCTGATGTCGGGGCGGGTCCGCAAATGCTTGGTGCTCTCCGGCCATTCGCCGTCCCAATGCGGGTAATCGCTGGCGAACATGATGAAGTCGGAGCCGAGCACGTCGATCACGCCGGGCAGGATCGGCTCCTCCGGTTCGCAGGTCACGAAGATGTTGCCCGCCTGTAGATACTCGTGCGGGTCGCGGCGCCAGCCGCGTTCGACCCAGTCGCCCCGCTTCTCGTAATGCTCGTGCAGCCGGTCCATGAAGAACGGCACCCAGCCCGCCCCCGCCTCGAGGAAGGCGACCCGCAACTGCGGATGCCGCTCGAAGACGCCGCCGGAGACCATCGCCGTCATCGCGGTCATCTGGTCGAAGGGAAAGCTGATGCAGTGCACCTGAATGTAATTCGTGAAGCGGTCAACGCCGATCTTCGGCAGGTGGATGCCGGGGGCGCCGTGAATGCCCAGCGGCATTCCGAGCTCCACGGCGGCCGCGTAGAACGGGTCGAGGTCCGGATGGTCGAGGTTGCGGGTCTTGAGCGCGGGCGGGACCAGGGTCGCCACCAGTCCGAGCTCCTTGGCCTCGGTCATGACGTCGATGGCCGCTTGGCCGTGCTCGATCGGGGTGACGGCGACACCGCGCAACCGGCCGCCCGACGAGGCGCAGAAATCGGCGATCCACTGGTTGTAGAGCCGTGAGAATCCGGCGGCGAACTCGGGATCCTCGAGGCTGGGCGCGCACAGCCCAAGGCTGGGATAGAGCACCATCGTGTCGATGTGATCGCGGTCGGCGTCGCCCAGCACGCCCTCCGGTGAGCGGCAATTGAGGTCGGCCGCCTTGCTGATCCCGTGCTCGGGCGGGCACCCCGCGCCGGGACCGCGGTCCTCCGGATAGTTGCGGCCCTCGAACGTCAGGCTGGGCCGCCCGTCGGTGCTGGGTTTGATGTATTCCGGCCAGCGTTTGATCGCCTCGATCGCCAGCGAGGGGTTCTCGGCAACGTGTCCATCGGCGTCGATGATTCGCATGTTCGGTCAACTTACTCTCGCGCAGCGCCGCCTGGTACTGCACGATGCTCAAGTGACCAGACAGAGTCGTCAAAATAATCCCCGCCAGAAGATGACCGCCGACCAGCGAAATTCATTCGTCGCCGCGTTGTTGGGCTGGACGATGGACGCCTTCGACTACTTCATCGTGGTGTTCGTCTATGCCGACATCGCAAAGACTTTCCACCAGAGCAAGACCGAGGTCGCGTTCATCACCACGGCGACACTGGTGATGCGCCCGGTCGGCGCGCTGCTGTTCGGGTTGTGGGCCGACCGTGTCGGCCGGCGGCTCCCGCTGATGGTCGACGTGATGTTCTACTCCGTGGTGGGTTTCCTGTGCGCGTTCGCACCCAACTTCACCGTGCTGGTGATCCTGCGCGTGCTCTACGGCATCGGCATGGGCGGCGAATGGGGGCTGGGCGCCGCGCTGGCAATGGAGAAGGTGCCCGTCGAGCGACGCGGATTTTTCTCCGGGCTATTACAGGAGGGCTACGCCTTCGGCTACCTGCTGGCCAGCGTGGCGTCGCTGGTGGTGATGAATTGGCTTGGGCTGTCGTGGCGCTGGTTGTTCGCCCTGAGCATCATCCCGGCTCTGATCAGCCTGATCATCCGCTATCGCGTCGAGGAATCCGAGGTTTGGGAGGCCGCGCAGGATCGAATGCGGCTCACCAGCACCAGGATTCGCGACGTCCTGCGCGAGGGCGCGATCATCCGCCGGTTCGTCTACCTGGTCCTGCTGATGACCGCCTTCAACTGGATGAGCCACGGAACCCAGGACGTCTACCCCACCTTCCTGGGCGCGATGGCCAACCAAGGCGCGGGTCTGTCCAGCGTGACCGTCAAGTGGATCGCCGTGGTCTACAACATCGGCGCCATCATCGGCGGGCTGTTCTTCGGCACGCTGTCACAACGGATCAGCCGGCGCTACACCGTGGTCTTCTGCGCGCTGCTGGGCCTGCCGATCGTGCCGTTGTTCGCCTATTCGCGCACCGCGGCGATGCTTTGCCTCGGCTCGTTCCTGATGCAGCTCTTCGTACAGGGGGCGTGGGGGGTGATCCCCGCCCACCTGACTGAGTTGTCGCCGGACGCAATCCGCGGCCTGTACCCCGGCGTGACCTACCAGCTCGGAAACCTGTTGGCGGCGTTCAACTTACCCATCCAGGAACGCCTGGCCGAGTCGCACGGCTATCCGTTCGCGCTGGCGGCGACGATCGTGCCGGTGCTGATCGCCGTGGCTTTCCTAACGTTTATCGGCAAGGACGCCACCGGGATTCGCTTCGGCACCGCCGAGAGCGCTTTCCTGCCAACGGAAGTGAAGTGAGCTAGCCGCTGAGCAGGCGCCGCAATAGGTGCATTGCCACCGTCGTCGATCGCTCCCGGATGTCGGAGCGGTTCCCGGGCAGGCGCAGCGTCCGGGTATCGGTGCGGCCGTCCCCCAGCATCACCGTGAAACAGACTGTGCCGACGGGCTTTTCCGGCGTTCCTCCGCCCGGCCCTGCGATGCCGGTCGTCGCGACGGCGGTGTCGGCGCCGAAGCGCCGCAACGCGCCCTCCGCCATCGCCTCGGCCACCGGCTCGGACACCGCACCGTGCTCCTGGATCAGCGCCGGGTCGACGCCGAGTAGCTCTGCCTTGGCCTCGTTGGAGTAGGCCACCACGCCGCCGGCCACATAGTCGGACGACCCGGCCCGGTCGGTCAGCCGCGCCGCCACCATCCCCGCGGTGCAGGATTCCGCCGTCGCGATCCGGCGACCGGTCAGCAACCGGGCCACCAGATCGTCCACCTGTGCGCCATCCTCGGAAAAGAGCTGCTGCCCGTGCCTGTCCCGCAGCAGCTTCGTCAGCTGCGCGTAGGCGTCCGCGGCGTCGGGTTCATAGCGGGTGACCATTTCGATCTCGCCCCGCCGCAGGCAGGTGGTGATCTCCAGCGCGTCAAAACCGGATATGGACGCCTCGGCGCCCCGCAGGGTTTCGGCCAGCCCGGACTCGGGCAGACCGAACATCCGAATCGTCTCCTGCCGGTAGATCGTTCGGCCCGCGATCGCCTGCTGCGCCGCGGGCGTCTCGATGGCCGTGCGCCACATCGGCTGAAGCTCCCGCGGCGGTCCCGGCAGCACGATCACCGCCGGCTTACCGGGGACCACCACACCCGGCGCGGTGCCCACCGGGTCGAGCACCTGCGAACCCGCGGGAACCATGGCCTGCTTGCGGTTGGCGGCCCTGATGGACTCGAAGGTGCCAGGGTCGAACGCGGTGTTGCGCTCCATCAGCCGCTTGAGGATGTCGGCGATCTTGCCCTCGACAACTTCGTCGAGCACCAACTCCCGTTCGCAGAATCGCGCCACCACCTCGACCGTCATGTCGTCGGCGGTCGGTCCCAGGCCGCCGCTGGTAATGATCAGATCCACGCCTTGGCCCGCCATGAAGCGCAGCTGCGCCTCGATATCGGCGGGACGGTCACCGCAGATCGTGATGTGTGCCAGTTCTACACCCAGTTCCAGGAGCCGGTCGGCGATCCACGGCCCGTTTCGGTCCTGGATCCGGCCGGTGAGGACCTCGGTCCCGGTGACCACGATGCCCGCGCGTGCGCTCACCGGCATGAGCCTACTGGCGCGCCCGCGGGACGCCTGCGAGAGGATGAACCGATGATCGAGTTAGAGGTAGTGCAGGCGGACGTCACCAAGCTCGAACTCGACGCGATCACCAATGCCGCCAACACCCAGCTGCGGCACGGCGGCGGCGTGGCCGCGGCGATCGCCCGCGCCGGTGGGCCCGACGTGCAACGTGAATCGACCGAGAAGGCGCCGATCGGCCTCGGGGATGCCGTCGAGACCACCGCCGGCGACATGCCGGCTCGCTACGTCATTCACGCGGCGACGATGGAGCTGGGCGGCCCGACCTCGGCCGAGATCATCGCGCGGGCCACCAGTTCGACGCTGCGAAGGGCCGACGAGCTGGGTTGCCGCTCGCTGGCGCTGGTCGCGTTCGGCACGGGTGTGGGTGGCTTTCCGCTCGACGAGGCCGCACGCCTGATGGTCGACGCCGTGCGGCAGCACCGGCCGAGTTCGCTCGAACGGATAGTGTTCGCGGTCCACGGTGACGCGGCGGAGCGAGCGTTCCGGGACGCCGTAGAGCGCTAGCCGTGGGAGAGATGGCGCTCGACGGAAGCGACCTTCTCCGTCATCGCGTCGGTGGCGCCCTTGCGCCAGTCCACCTTGATCACCGTGCTGACCCGCGGCGCGCGGGCGGCGGCGGCCTCCACCGCGCGCTGCACGACCAGCATCACTTCTTCCCAGGTCTCGCCTTCGACGACGGTGAACATCGAGTCCGTCTTGTTGGGCAGGCCGGATTCGCGAACCACCCGAACGGCTTCGGCAACCATCTCGCCGACGCCCTCGCCCACCCCGAGCGGGGTGACCGAAAATGCGACGAGCACGGACACCCGACGAGCGTACCTGGCAGCATCGAGGCCCATGCGGGTTCTTGTACAAAGGGTCTCGACGGCAGCGGTGTCGGTGGATGGCCGTGTGGTGGGCGCCATACGGCCGGATAACCAGGGACTGCTCGCATTCGTCGGCGTCACCCACAGCGATGACGCGGACAAGGCGCGGCGGCTCGCCGAAAAGCTATGGAATCTGCGCATTCTCACCGACGAACGGTCGGCCGCCGATGTCAACGCGCCTGTCTTGGTGGTCAGCCAGTTCACCCTCTACGCCGACACCGCAAAGGGACGCCGGCCGTCGTGGAACGCGGCCGCCCCGGGGCCGGTCGCCGAACCGGTCGTGTCGGCGTTCGCCGAGGCGCTGCGAGAACTGGGAGCGCACGTGGAAACGGGCGTGTTCGGTGCGACGATGCAGGTCGAATTGGTGAACGAGGGCCCCGTGACCGTCCTTCTCGAGCTCTGAGGCCGCCGGTAGTTTGATTACCGTGAGCAGCACACCGGAATTCGGGTCACTTCGTTCCGAGCACGACGACTGGGACATCGTCAGCGGCGTGGGCTATACCGCGCTGCTGGTGGCGGGCTGGCGCGCCGTGCACGCCGCGAGCCCGCAGCCGCTGGTCCGCGACGACTACGCGAAGCTCTTCATCGCCGCCGCGCAGGACCCCTATCTCGCGGGTGTGCTGGCCAACCCGGGCGCCACCGAGGACGAGACCGCCTTTCCCCGCCTTTACGGTGTGCAGACGCGCTTCTTCGACGACTTTTTCAGCTCGGCCGGCGAAGCCGGCATCCGGCAGGCGGTGATCGTCGCCGCCGGATTGGACTCCCGGGCGTATCGCCTCGAATGGCCGGAAGGCACAACGGTTTTCGAAGTCGATCTACCGAAAGTCCTGGAGTTCAAGGCGCGCGTGCTGGGCGAGCACGGCGCGACCCCGAAGGCCCACAGGATCGCGGTCGCCGCCGACCTGCGGACGGATTGGCCGGCGCCGTTGAGGGCGGCGGGGTTCGACCCGCAAGGCCCCAGCGCCTGGTCGGTAGAGGGAGTGTTGCCCTACTTGACCGACGATGCGCAAACCGCGTTGTTCGCCCGAATCACCGAGCTGTGTGCGCCGGGTAGTCGAGTTGCGTTGGGCGCGTTGGGATCGCGCCTGGACCGCGCACAGCTCGAGGCCCTGGAGTCGACGCACCCGGGCGTGAACATGTCGGGTGACGTGGACTTTTCCGCGCTCACCTACGAAACGAAGTCGGAGCCCGCGGAGTGGCTGGCCGGCCATGGGTGGGCTGTCGAGCCCGTCCGCAACACCCTCGAGTTGCAGGCCGGTTACGGCATGACGCCACCGGACGTGGACGTCAAGATCGACAGCTTCATGCGCTCGCAGTACGTCACAGCGACCCGGCGAGCTAAGGGGTGAGCAGAATTTTCACGTCCTCACCGGACCGCGACTCCGCCGTCGCGTAGCCCCTGGCCGCTTCCGCCAAAGGCAGCGTCGTGGTGAAGATGCCGTCGACATCGAGCCGGCCCGACTGAAGCAGCGGAATCAATTCCGGCCAGGTTCGCTGCACCGGCGCCGTGGTCATCCGCAGCGTGATGCTGCGGATCAGGCAGCCCAGGGCGTTGAGCGGAAACGGGTTCATGTCGTGCACGCCGACAACGGAGACGGTGCCGCCGGCCCGCACCGCGTTGAGCGCATCGGTCAGCGACGCGTCGGTGGCGACCGCGTCGATCACCGCGTCGGCGCCGCGGCCTCCCGTGGCGGCCAGGATGGCCTCGACCGCCGGAGCCTTGATCGGCGTTGCCCCCCACCGGGCGGCCCGATCGAGGCGCCCGTCGACCCGATCGACGGCGAAAACCGTTGCCGCGCCCTGGAAAAGCGCGCTGCGCAGTGAGCACAGGCCGACCGCGCCCAGGCCGATGACCGCGACGGTGCCGCCGTAGGGAATGTCGGCGCGCTGCGCCGCCGCCCAGCCGGTGGCGAGGTTGTCGGTGAGCAGCAGCGCCTGTTCGGTGCTGATCGCCTCGGGAATCTTGAGCAGCTGAAAGTCGGCGGCCGGCACGGCGAGAAGATCCGCCTGTGCTCCGGCGAGCACGCCGCCGCCGAAGATCTGAAATCCGGAGTAGCACAGGACCGGATCGCGGGTGGCGCAGCCGGGGCACGCACCGCAGCCGGTCACCGATGACACCATGACCTGATCGCCAACCTTGACGGTGCGCACGTCGGGTCCGACTTCGACGACGGTGCCCACCGCCTCGTGGCCCAGCGTCATCGGCTCGGTGAGTGGGAAATCGGCCTCGTAGAAGTGCAGATCCGATCCGCAGATGCCCGCGGCGGTGACCTCGACGATCGCCCCGTCGGGCCCGGGAAGCGCCGGATCGGGACGGGTATCGACCCTGACGCTGCGGGGCCCATCGACGACTACTGTGCGCATGGTTGAAGCTTCACTTTCGTTCTCGCACAACGAATTGTGACCAGTCGGGCTCGCGGACGGCGGCCCAGTACTCGTTGAGGCGCCACGGGCTGACGGTGTGGATCTCCCCGTCGGCGTTCTTGAAGTACGAGTGCTTGACCGCCGGATGTGACCACACCATCTTCTTGATCTGGGTCTGCGTGCGCCGATGCCAATCGCTGGCCGCCTCCGCACGCGGTTCCACGGAATGCACGTTCGGCTCCGCCAGCCGCGTGAGGCACTGGTCGATGTAGCGCATCTGCAGTTCGGACTGGAAGATCAGGCTGCCCCCGTGCGCGAGGTGCGTGCCGGGTCCGTAGATGATGAAGAAGTTGGGAAACTGCGGAACGGTGACGCCCAGGTGCGCGTACGGCCGGCTCCCCCACATGTCGTGCAGATCGATCCCGTCGCGGCCGGTGACCTTCAACGGCCACAGCACGTCGGTGTGCCGGAATCCGGTGGCGTACACGATGATGTCAGCCTCGTGGGTGACCCCGTCGTCGGTAACGATGCCGCGTGGCACGATCTTGCGGATCGGCGTCCGCACCAGCTCGACGTTGTCCCGTTGCAGTGTCTGCAGCCAGCTGCCGTTGTCCTGCAACGTGCGCTTGCCGGTGGCGGGATAGTCGGGCATGACCTTGGCCAGCAGCTCTTGGGAGTCTGGGCCGTCGCCGACCTGGCTGGTGATCCATTGCGTGAACATCATCCGCGCGGCGGCGTTGATGTCGCTGACGGCATACTCCTGATCGGCATAATTCGGGTCGCCCTGCGCGGCGTCGAGACCCTTGTCGGAGCCGGGCCACAGCACCAGGAACCGGTACCACCTGCCGTAGAACGGCAGGTGGCGCATCGCCCAGCGCACGCCGTCACCGACTTCGTCGTGGTACATCGCATTCGGGAACATCCACTGCGCGGTGCGCTGAAAGACGGTGAGCCGCTCGACTTCTCCGGCGATCGCCGGTGCGATCTGGAAGCCGCTGGCGCCGGCGCCGACGAGCGCGACGCGCTTGCCGGTCAGGTCCACCGAGTGATCCCAGGCCGCGGAGTGAAACGACGGCCCCTCGAAGGTGTCGGCACCGTCGAATTCGGGGATGTGGGGGCGATTCAGCTGACCGACCGCGGTGATGAGCGCCCGCGCCTGCACGGTGGTCGTCTGCCCGTCGGCCGAGCGCAGCGTGACGGCCCACATGCCGGCGTCATCCTGCCATTCGGCCGCGAGAACCTCGGTGTTCCAACGGACGTGCTCGGTCAGCTCGTGCTTGTTCATCACCCGGGTGAAATAGTCCTGCAGCTCGTACTGCTCGGCGAAGAAGTGTGTCCAGTCGTTGTTGGGTTCGAAGCTGTAGCAATAGAAATGGTTCGCCACGTCGACGCGGGCCCCGGGATAGGTGTTCTCCCACCATGTTCCGCCGGGACCGGCGTTCTTCTCCACGATGGTGAAGGGGATGCCGGCCTGTCGCAGACGCACCCCGGCCAGGATGCCGGACTCGCCGCAGCCGACGACGAGCACCGGAAGCGCGGCCGCGCGCTCGGGCGGCAGGGGCGCCGGGCGGCGGGGGTCGGCCCCGTCGAGGTCGAGCTCCTCGGAGACGAGGGCAAGGTAGTCGTCGGGTACGTGCTCGCAGGCCGCCCAGTCCATCATTTCTCGGATGAGCTCGGGGCTCAGCGGCTCCGGTTCGGGGCAGCCGCGGTCGCGATACTCGGTGATCACCGGCAGCGCCGCCGCGCGGGCCCGTGCCTTGTCCTCCTCCGACATGAATCCCTGGACTTCGTTGAGAAAGATGCCCATCTGTTTGAACTCACGGATGAATCGCGGGTCGCCGGTAATATGCACGAGCGAAAGCAGCAGCGTCGGAATGCTGACATCCTCTAGCGCGGCCGCGATTTCCGGCGTCGACGTCGTGAAGGGATGGCCGGCATAACGGCTGCGCATCAAGCCGATCCTTTCGGCGGTCGTGACATAACGCTACAGGAATTACGCTACGAGGAGTTTCGTAATTGGCAGCACTACGCTACCCGTTGCCGACGGAGCGGATCAAGGGTCGTCGTCTTCCTCGCAGGCTTCCTCGTAGGCTTCCTCGCACACCGCCTCCTCGGGGTGATGGAAGGTGTTGGTGCGCGGTTGGCCACGGTCGAGGTGCGGCGGCGGAATCCAGTCGGTGTCGCCGTTGGCGCGTTTTCGGGTCGTCCAGCCGCCGGGTCGCAATAGTCGATGGTGGGGGCCACAGACAAACGTGAGGTTGTCCATGTCCGTCGCCTGGCACGCGGCGTACTCGTCAACGTGGTGGACTTCGCAAAGATAGCCGGGTACATCGCAGCCGGGTGCCGAACACCCACGGTCCTTGGCGTAGAGCACTATTCGCTGTCCCGGCGAGGCAAGCCGCTTCGTGTGATACAACGCCAGAGCTTGGCCCTTGTCGAAGATGGCCAGGTAGTGGTGCGCGTGGCGGGCCAGGCGGATCACGTCGTTCATCGGTAGCAGGGCGCCTCCCCCGGTGACCGCCCTGCCAGTACCCGCTTCGAGTTCCTTGAGCGTCGTGGTCACGATGATGGTCGCCGGTAATCCATTGTGCTGCCCCAGTTTCCCGCTTGCGAGCACAGCGCGTAACGCGGCCTGCAATCCGTCGTGGTTGCGTTGGCCAGCCGAACGGGCGTCACGCTGGACTGCCTCCTCGTCCGGCACGCCATCGACTACCGGGATGGCGTCCGCGGGATTGCACATTCCCGGTGCCGCCAGTTTTGCCAGCACTGCCTCGACGGTGGCACGCACTTCCGGCGTTAGCCAGCCGCTGAGCCGCGACATCCCGTCGATGTCCTGCTTGCCCAGGATCAGCCCACGGCGGCGGGCGCGGTCAATATCGGTGAAATTCCCGTCCGGGTTGAGGCAGTAGGCGAGCCGATCCGCCAGCTTGCGCAGTTGCTCGGGGCGAAACCGGATGGCGTGCTGCGCGAGATGTTGCTCGGCTCGTTCTTGGGTCTGTACATCCACCCAATGCGGCAACTGATTGAAGAAGTCGCGAATCGCCGCAACGTGAGCAGTCCCAATAGCTCCGTCGCGCTGGGCCGCGGCCGTCGCGGTCAGCCGCGGCTCCAGCGATTCACCGGTCAACGCGCGGCGCGGCCCCAAGTCGGAGGCGTCGGCTATCCGCCGGTTCGCATCGCTGCGCGTGATGTGCAGCCGGTCGGCGAGTGCATGGGGCAGCTTGCCGCCCAGCTCTTCAGGCGTCGCCTGCCCGGCGAGCTGATTGATCAATTGGTGGCCCGGCGCCCGGAGCCGCCGCGCCTCATGCTCGAGTTGGTCGAGCAATGCCGGCCGCTCGGGCGTGGTCAGCGCGTCGTAAGAGTGCTCGAGGATCCGCGACACCGCGGCGCGCAGCCCGACATAGTCGGCTTCGATCTCCGCACGATCACTCGAAAGCATGTTCGGATACTACGACGGGCCACCGACAAGAATCTTCACCGAGAAACCACTCTCTAAACCACTGAAACGCAAGTGGCGCAAGTGGTTTCGCCGATGGGTTTGAAGGACCGCTACTCGGCCTTGTGTGAAACGTCGGCGATCAAGCCGCCGTCCATGACGAACTCGGCCGCGGTCGCATACGACGATTCGTCGCTGGCGAGGAAGAGCACGAACATCGACACCTCCTGCGCCTCCCCGGGCCGTCCCAAAGGAATGTTGAGCAGATCCTGCGGAAGCTTGGCGGTCATCGGGGTGCGGATGAAACCGGGGTGAATGGAGTTGACGCGAATGTGGTGCGGTGCCAATTCC
The DNA here is from genome assembly GCF_001954195.1 of Mycobacterium sp. IS-1264. Taxonomy (GTDB): domain Bacteria; phylum Actinomycetota; class Actinomycetes; order Mycobacteriales; family Mycobacteriaceae; genus Mycobacterium. The sequence goes on from NZ_MBES01000010.1 coordinate 60,550, forward strand.
AATGCGGCGGACTTGGTTAGGCCGCGGACCGCCCACTTGGAGGTCACGTAGCCGTGCACCCACGCCGCGCCGCGCAGGCCCTCGATGGACGAGACGTTGACGATCGAGCCCCCGCCGGCCGCGGTCATCGGATCGATCACCGCTTGGATGCCCAACAGCGTGCCGGTGACGTTGACGTCGAGGATCTGCTGCCACTTGGTCAGGTCGAAGGTCTTGAGCGGGCCGTAGTTCATGATTCCGGCGTTGTTGACCAAGACGTTGAGCTTGCCGAACTCCGCCACCGCCGCGGCCGCGGCCGCCGTCCATTGCTCGGGATCCGTCACATCGAGATGGACGTAGCGCGCCGCGGCGCCGAGCTCGTCGGCCAGCGCTTTGCCCTCGTCGTCGAGGATGTCGCCGATCACCACCTTGGCGCCCTCGGCCACGAGCAGCCGGGCGTGCGAGGCGCCCATCCCCCTCGCCGCGCCGCTGATCAGTGCAACCTTGTCATCCACTCGTCCCATGACGGGTCAGGCTAACAATTGAGGCGGAGCGCCTGGGCGAAGCGGAGGTGGATGACCGGTGGCCCCATTACTTGTGGCGTGCGGCGGGTTCCTTTTCGCCGTCTTATGGATGGATCTGATTTTCGATGCCCAGGTTCTCCGGCACCGCGGCGGTGACGAACTGCCCGAGGCGGTGCTCGCGTCCGTCGCCGCGTATTACCACCGGGCGACGACCACGTCGCGACCGATGAACCGGCTGATCGCCCTTGTGATGCTTACCCTGTTGGGCGCGTTGGGGTTTCAGGCCACGCGTGGGCACGACCCCGCCTGGCTGCTGGTGACGTCGGCGTTGCTCGCGGGCATCCCGATCATGCTGGCACTGACCCAGACCGTTCCCGACGCCGTTCGGCTCGGGCGCCGCACCGACAGCCCGCCCGAGCAGACCCGCCTGGCGCGCTCCATCTGCCGCGATCATCTGGTCTGCGTCTGCTGCATCCTCGGGTTCCTGATCTTGTGGGTGGCCCACTCCGTGGTGCTCTGACATCGGCGACGCGTCGTAGTTCCGGGACGCTGGTGAGGGGCGGCTGGCCTCGTCAAGGGGGTGCGTACTAAACTAGAACACGTTTCAATTCGGCGAGCGTCCCAGGAGTTGGTATGCACACCCCTATCTGCGATGAACTCGGTATCGAGTTCCCGATCTTCGCCTTCACCCACTGCCGCGATGTCGTGGTGGCTGTCAGCAAGGCCGGGGGGTTCGGCGTGCTCGGCGCCGTGGGCTTCACGCCCGAGCAGCTCGAGATCGAGCTCAACTGGATCGACGAGAACATCGGCGACCACCCCTACGGTGTCGACATCGTGATCCCGAATAAGTACGAGGGCATGGACTCGCACCTGTCCGCCGAGGAGCTGGCCGACACCCTGCGCAAGATGGTGCCCCAGGAGCACCTCGACTTCGCCAAGAAGATCCTTGCCGATCACGGCGTGCCCGTGGAGAACGCCGACGAGGACACCCTGCAGTTGCTGGGCTGGACCGAGGCGACGGCCACCCCACAGGTCGAATTGGCGCTGAAGCACCCCAAAGTGAAGATGATCGCCAACGCGCTCGGCACCCCGCCGGCCGACATGATCAAGCACATCCACGACGCCGGACTCAAGGTCGCCGCGCTGTGCGGTTCACCGTCGCAGGCGCGCAAGCACGCCGACGCGGGCGTCGACATCATCATCGCGCAGGGCGGCGAGGCCGGCGGTCACTGCGGCGAGGTGGGCTCAATTGTGTTGTGGCCGCAGGTCATCAAGGAGGTCGCCCCGGTGCCGGTGCTGGCGGCGGGCGGCATCGGCAGCGGCCAGCAGATCGCGGCGGCACTGGCGCTGGGCGCCCAGGGCGCGTGGACCGGATCGCAATGGCTGATGGTCGAGGAAGCCTCGAACACCCCGGTTCAGCAGGCGGCATACGCGAAGGCCAGCAGCCGGGACACCGTCCGCAGCCGTTCGTTCACCGGTAAGCCCGCCCGGATGCTGCGCAACGACTGGACCGAGGCATGGGAGCAGGCCGACAACCCGAAGCCGCTGGGAATGCCGTTGCAGTACATGGTTTCCGGCATGGCGGTGCGGGCCACGAACAAGTACCCGAACGAGACCGTCGACGTCGCATTCAACCCCGTCGGCCAGGTCGTCGGTCAGTTCAGCAAGGTGGAAAAGACCTCGACGGTCATCGAACGCTGGGTGCAGGAGTACCTGGAGGCGACGAACAGGCTGGACGAGCTCAACGAGGCCGCCACCGTCTAGCGGCCACCGTCTGACGGCGGCTACTCGTCGTCGACGTCGACCGCATCCTTACCGGTGAACACTTCCTTCGCCCGGTCCACCGCGTGCGTGGCGATGTCGATCGAATTGTGAACGATGCCGCTCGCACCCCCGGCGATGTCGCCGCGGAGGATGTCACTGGCGTGTTCGACGATGTCCGAAGTCTTTTCGACGGCATTGGTCGCGATGTCCCTGGCGGCGTCGACCACGTCTTTGGCGTTGATGGCCATCGGAGTCTCCCTTGGTTGCAGGACTTGGTTGCAGGATGCGTTGCAGAACCTTGGTAAGGACTCTAGACGCTCAGTAGTTGACCAGTCTGCGCCAGTAGTCCTCCGGAATCTCGGCGCCGGACCGCAATATTCGCGCCAGGCCGATGGCCATCGCCACGCCGAGCAGCCCCAGCCATAGCCCTGCGACGCCGATGATCCCCCACAGGACGGCGGTAACCGCGGGCCACGGCGACAGCACGGCGAGCAGTGGGGCGAAGAAGAAGCCGGCCCCGATGTACCACGCCGAGCCGGTGCGATCGGATGCCAGGACAAAGCGCAGCCACCGCGGGATCGGGGCGGCCGGCCGGACGTCATTCATCGGTCGACCCGCTACGAAGAGGGCGGGAAGAACCCTGCCCCGGTGAACCATCCCTCTTGCCAGCCCTGATCTCCCAGGCACAGCATCGGAAGCCCGCGATCCGACTGCGCCGCCGCTTGCGGGCCCGGGCACTTCGCGCCGGCCTGCTGCACCCCATACAGGGGGTAGGAGATGACCCAGTAGCCGGTGGTGGCCGCGGGGAACTGGTTCGGGGGCGGGAAATGACACGCCTCGGCCTGGCCGCTTGGTCCTCGGCCGAAGATGAAGCGCTCGTAGTTATCGCAGGGCGCGCCCAGCGAAGCCTGATAGTTCATGTTCGGCACGTCGCCGTCGTAACCGGCGGCCGCGGACGGCGCCATGCCGATCGTGATGCCCGCTATCGAAGCGGCGCTTAGCAGTGCCCGAATCATGTTCCACCCCACTTGTCGCCGGTGACCTGCACCAAAGCATATCCATTGAGCCGCGGGCCACAAGGTCGTATTGCTTCTGGGCGGGGCACTACTCCGAATGGTTGGCCGGGTGGTAGGTGCAGATGAGAACGCCGGTGCCGGTCGTGGTGACGGAAATCAGCTCGAGCGCGCGGGCCTGGCCGTCGCTGGGAAACACCCGCTTGCCCCCACCAAGCAGGATCGGCTCGACCATCAGGCGGTACTCATCGACCAGGTCCTGCTCGATCAGCTGCGCGGCCAACGACGCGCTGCCCATCACCTGCAGGGCGGCACCGCGCTGCGCTCGCAGCTGGCGAATGGCGCCGACCGCGTCGTCGGCAGGCAACAGGCGCGAGTTGGGCCAGGTGAGGTCGTCCGGTGTGAGCGTGCGGGACGCCACGTATTTGGGAATCTCGTTCATTCGGTCGGCGAACGGATCACCCGCGCGGTCCGGCCAGGCCGCAGCCATGGTCTGCCAGGTGCGCCGGCCGAACAGTAGGGCCTCCGTGGCGGCCATACTCTCGGTGACGGCCGGGCCCATCGTGGCGGGGTCGAAGTAGGGCATCGACCAGCCGCCGTGCGCAAATCCACCCTCGGTGTCTTCGCCTTGCCCGCCCGGTGCTTGGACGACGCCGTCGAGGCTCATGAAGTCGCTCAGCACGATGCGCATCCGTCACGCCCTTTCGTTTGCTCGGTGCTGTTGGTCGGTGCTCACTGGTGCAGACCGCCGGCGTCAGGAAAATTCATCGCCGCTGAACATGTTGCAGTTCGCGGGTGTCGAAATTGCTTCGGTGCTTCCCAACCGGGGTGTTGCAATGGTTTATTGGCACTAGAACACGTCGTATCGAGGAGTGGTTCATGCCGACCCCCAATCTGCCTGCCGGCTTCGATTTCACCGACCCGGACATCTACGCCGAGCGGCTGCCCGTGGAGGAGTTGGCCGAGATGCGCCGAGTCGCACCGATCTGGTGGAACGAGCAACCCCTTGGCGCGGGCGGGTTCGACGACGGCGGCTTCTGGGTGGTGACCAAGCACAAGGACGTCAAGGAGATCTCGCTGCGCAGCGATATCTTCTCCAGCCTGCAGAAGACGGCCCTGCCCCGCTACAAGGACGGCACGGTCGGCGAACAGGTGGAACGCGGGAAGTTCGTGCTGTTGAACATGGATGCACCGCAACACACCCGGCTGCGCAAGATCATCTCGCGCGCCTTCACTCCCCGGGCGGTCGAGCGGCTGCGCGAAGACCTCGCCGAGCGCGCCCGGCGCATCGTCGAGACCGCGGCGGCCGAAGGATCCGGTGACTTCGTCGAGCAAGTGTCGTGTGAGCTGCCGTTGCAGGCCATCGCCGGCCTGATGGGCGTGCCGCAGGAAGACCGCAAGAAACTTTTCCACTGGTCCAACGAGATGGTCGGCGACCAAGACCCCGAGTTCGCCAACAACGACGCCATCACCGCCTCCGTCGAACTCATCATGTACGGCATGCAGATGGCCGCCGACAGGGCGAAGAACCCCGGCGATGACCTCGTCACCAAGCTGATCGAGGCGGACATCGACGGGCACAAGCTGTCCGACGACGAGTTCGGCTTCTTCGTCATTCTGCTGGCAGTCGCCGGAAACGAGACGACGCGCAACTCCATCACCCAGGGCATGATGGCCTTCACCGATTTCCCCGATCAGTGGGAACTGTTCAAGAAGGAGCGTCCCGCCACCGCGGCAGACGAGATCGTCCGGTGGGCCACGCCGGTCACGTCGTTCCAGCGGACCGCGCTGGAGGACTACGAACTGTCCGGCGTGCAGATCAAAAAGGGCCAGCGGGTCGTGATGTTCTACCGCTCCGCCAATTTCGACGAGGACGTGTTCGACGACCCGTACACCTTCAACATCCTTCGCGACCCCAACCCGCACGTGGGATTCGGCGGCACGGGTGCGCACTACTGCATCGGCGCCAACCTGGCGCGCATGACGATCGACCTGATTTTCAACGCGATCGCCGACGGCATACCGAACCTGGAATCGATCGGCAAACCCGAGCGGCTTCGCTCGGGCTGGCTCAACGGGATCAAGCATTGGCAGGTGGACTACCACACCAACGGCACGGCGAAATCCCCTGTCGCGCACTAGCATCAATCGCATGCCCACGCATCGAGCCGTTCACGTAAAGTCCGCTGGAGCACCGTTAGAACTGGTCGATGTCGAAACCAAGCCGCCGGGCCCCGACGAGGTTCGTCTGACGGTTACCGCGTGTGGCATCTGCGGCACCGACGCACATTTTGTCGCGGGTGGCTTTCCGGGCATGTCGTGGCCGCTGACGCCCGGGCACGAAATCGCCGGCAAAATCGCCGAAATCGGCGATGGCGTGCAGGATTTCGCAATCGGCGATCGCGTCGGGGTGGGATGGTTCGGCGGATGCTGCTACCGCTGCGATCAATGCCGCAAAGGCCGGTTCATTCACTGCGAGAACGGCAAGGTGCCGAGTTGGCAATATCCCGGTGGCTACGCGGAGTCGGTGACCGTGCCGGTCAGCGCGTTGGCCCGAATACCGGCAGAGCTCTCCGACGCCGAGGCCGCCCCTTTGGGTTGTGCCGGAGTGACCACCTACAACGCCCTACGTCACACCAAGGCGCTGCCCGGCGATCGGGTCGCGATACTCGGGGTCGGCGGCCTGGGCCACCTCGGGGTGCAGTTCGCCCGGGCAATGGGATTCGAGACCATCGCGATCAACCGAGGCACCGGCAAAGCCGATGATGCCCGCAAGCTGGGCGCCCATCACTACATCGACTCGACGGCCAGTGACCCCGCCGAGGCGCTGAAGGCCTTGGGCGGCGCGACGGTCGTGCTGGCCACCGCGGGCAACTCGAAGGCCATGGCGGCCACGGTCGGCGGCATACTGCCCCAAGGGGAACTGGTCACCATCGGCGTCACGCCCGAACCGCTGCCCATCAGTCCCGTGCAGCTGATAACGCCGGGCGTCAGCATTGTTGGCCATCCCTCCGGGACGGCCAAGGATGTCGAGGACACGATGCATTTCGCGGTCTTGTCCGGGGTGCGGGCGTGGATCGAGGAGTTACCGCTGTCGCAAGCCGCGGAGGGCTATGCGGCGCTGGAAGGCGGCCGGGCGCACTACCGCACCGTTTTGACAATGTGAACAATGGCGCGGATAGGGTCGGTCCGTGACCGACCGGTGGGCCCTGGACGCATCCGACGGGGAGCTGTTACTTCGTACCGGCGTCAAGGGCAGAGCCGCGCGGATGGGTCATCGGCTCACTATCGCGATGACGCGGTGGCACGCGACGGTGAGCTGGGCCGGTGCCGAGCCCGTCGCCGTCCAGCTCGCGGTCGAGACGGATTCGTTCGAGGTGCTGCGCGGCGAGGGCGGCGTCAAAGGTCTGTCCGGTGCCGAGAAGGCGTTGGTCCGGTCCAACGCGTTGAAGTCGTTGGACGCCGGGCGATTTCCGGAGATCCGATTCGCCGCCGATGCCGCTGCCAATATCGAGGCCATCGTCAAGACCGGCGACGGGTACCGTCTCACCGGCGAGCTGCACATCAATGGAAAGTCGCGAGAGCACGTAATCGACTTGCGCACGGAGGATCTCGGTGATTCGTGGCGAATGTCCGCCGAATCCAAGGTTCGCCAAACCGATTACGGAGTCAAGCCCTATTCGTTGCTGATGGGCTCGGTGCAGGTTGCCGACGACGTGACGGTGTCCTTCGCCGCGGTGCACCCGAAGGGCAAGCGCTTGGATTAAGGCTGGGTCGGCGCGTGCGGACCGGAATCGCCGGTGCCGCCGGGGATGTGCTCGAGCATCCTGGTCAAATACGGCTGTCCATTCGATTCGGGCTGTGGCTCCCCCGGTACGCCTTGCTGTTCGTCCGGCGCGCCCGGCTCCGCAACCGGCTCACCGGCCGGTGCCTTGGAATGAGGGGCAGCCTGCTCGGTTTCGCGGGGCGGTGCGACCGCGGGAGCGACGGCCTCGGCGACTTGCGGCGTGGGTGGGTGCACCGAGTGCTTCGGCCCCGCGGGCTGGGCGCCCGGCGCCAGCTGAATGCCCAGAGCGAGGGAGACCGACGCGACGAAGGTAACCGTGCCGGCGGCCAACGCGGTCATGGCCCCGGCGTAGGACAGCTGCCGACTCCGCTCGGGCGCGGCGGCGGCGGGTTCACTGATGTGCGCGACCAGTTGCTCATCGGTGAAGTCGGTGCTGGACGCCGCGGCGAGAGCCGCTCCCCGCGCCACCGTCACTTGCGCCATGGTTTGCGCGAAAACCGGTACCGGCAAGGCGTTTTCGAGTTGCCATGAGAGCCCGTCGATATCAGTGTCCGCGCCGACGACAACGACTCCGCCCGGACGCCACCCGTTGCGTTCGAACATTCCGCCCAGCCACTGGGTAAGTCCGTCGAAGCCGCCGCGGACATGCTTGACGACTGTTTGGGTCTGGTCGTCATGGGTGTCGACCATGACGACCGTCGCCCACTCATGTTCGAGGATGCAGACCGCGGTCTGGTCGTGACCGATCACAGGCGCGATGGCGCGCGCCAGGGTCTCGACGGCATCAAGCAATCGAACCGGCACCACGTTGTGGAAACCAGCGTCGGTCAGCGCTTCCAACAGCAGGGCGGCCTGCGCGGACGCTTGGTCGTTCCAGGTGACTCCAATGACACGGAGGTGGCGGTCGCCCGCGGCCGCGAGCGCGTTCACCCGCAATACCTCGTCCGCCACCTGCTCCGCGGTGCTTACGGCGCGCACACCGCGTCCCGCTTGCAGCGCCAATTCCCGATGGTCCGCGATGGTGCCGTCTGCGCCATGCCCCTCAGCGAGGACCCACCCTACGGTGGTCGGCGTCAGTGACAGCCCTAGTACCGCGTCCAAATTTGCACCTCGATCGTTCCCGGGCCTCCAACGCCCTCGACCAAACCACCGCGCGCACCAGGAAGTCCGCTGGTGCGGTGATTCGTGAGAGCCGGAACGGACCAGGAGGGGTTGGTCTCCATCGGCTTGCTCCGACAGAGCCTACGCGGTCGGTTCAGGTTCGGCCGCGCCAGTGTGGCATCCCGGACAAACTCGCAGATTGAGCCAGCGTGTCGACTCGCCGCGACAGAAATCGCGGCGAGGGGCGGCATCCGGCTCACTTTTGATTAGACAGCCTTTATGTATTACGCGCTGCCTGGCACTGCTGGCGGTCAGCGAGGTCGGAGGCCCACGGAGCAGCGGTACTTGATTGACAGGGGCTAACCGATATCAAAGCGAGATTACTTCGCGTCCTAATCGACATTTGACCTATTCACACGGTAAATTCTGCGAGGGCACCCGACTACCACACGACTAAGGGGCAGGTATGACAGACGTGAGCGAAAAGATTCGGGCCTGGAGACGGCGGCTATTGGTCGGTGCAGCAGCAGCCGTCACCCTGCCGGGCCTGATCAGTTTTGCCGGGGGGACGGCGACCGCGGGCGCGTTCTCGCGCCCGGGCCTGCCGGTCGAGTACCTGCAAGTTCCGTCCGGGGCGATGGGCCGCGACATCAAGGTCCAATTCCAGAGCGGCGGAAGCGGCTCGCCGGCGGTGTACCTGCTCGACGGCCTGCGCGCGCAGGACGACTACAACGGCTGGGACATCAACACGCCCGCGTTCGAGTGGTACTACAAGTCCGGCCTATCCATCGTCATGCCGGTCGGTGGGCAGTCCAGCTTCTACACCGACTGGTACCGCCCGGCGTGCGGAAAGGCCGGCTGCTCGACCTACAAGTGGGAGACGTTCCTGACCAGCGAGCTGCCGGGGTATCTGTCGTCGCAGAAGGGCGTCAAGCCGAACGGCAGCGCTGCGGTGGGTATCTCGATGGCCGGTGCGTCCGCGATGAACCTGGCGAATTACCACCCGGGCCAATTCGTCTACGCCGGCTCGCTGTCCGGCTACCTCAGCCCGTCCACCGGGCAGGGCTGGATCGGTTTGGCGATGGGCGACGCCGGCGGCTACAAGAAGGAAGACATGTGGGGGCCGGACAACGACCCGGCGTGGCAACGGAACGACCCCTTGGTCAACGTCAACCTGCTCGTCGAACACAACACCCGGCTCTGGGTGTACTGCGGTAACGGAACTCCGAACGAGCTGGGCGGTGCCAACTTGCCGGCGACGTTCCTGGAGAGCAACTTCATGATCGGCGTCAACAAGAAGTTCCAGGACGCCTACAACGCCGCGGGTGGCCACAACGCCGTGTTCAACTTCCCCGCCTACGGAACCCACAGCTGGGAGTACTGGGGAGCGCAGCTCAACGCGATGAAGGGTGACCTGCAGAGCAGCTTGGGCGCGACCCCTGGCGGCGGCGGATAACCCGTCGGAGTCCGAACATCGCTACTGCGCTTGACGCCATCGTCAGGCGCAGTAGCGCGTTAAGGGTCGTTCTGATCGCGGCGCCGGCGGTTCTGGTCGCAACCCTGGCGCCGCAGGCGCGCGGCGACAGCACACTGACCGCGTTGGTCGACGCGGCGGCGCAGCGCTTGCAGCTCGCCGAGCCGGTGGCCGCCGTCAAGTGGCGGACGCACGGCTCCATCGAGGACCCGGGCCGCGCGGAACAAGAACTCACCAAGCTGGGCGCCGAGGCCACCGCCCGGCACGTCGACCCGGACTACGTCACCCAGGTCTTCCGCGACCAGATCCACGCGACCGAGGCAATCGAATACAGCCGGTTCGCGGGATGGAAGCTCGACCCGTCCAACCTGCCGGCCGCTGCGCCCGACCTGCCCGCGTTGCGGGGCGCGATCGACGCCCTCAACCAGACAATGCTGACCCAGATCGCGGCCAACTGGGGCCTGCTGCATTCGCCGGCGTGCGGCCCGCAACTCGACACCGCCAGCAACGGCGTCATCTCGGCGCGCCAGCTCGACGGCGTCGACCGGCAAGCGCTCTCGTTGGCGACGAGCTCGTACTGCCAGGGCTGATTTAGTCATTTCTTACGAATCTCTAAAGCTGCCTTTTGGCTGGTGAGAACCGATTTCGGCTGATAGACGGCCTATCTCGGCCAATTTTCGAATTGGTAACGCTTCGGACACAGCTGCCGAATTGTTTGACATGAGTAAACTCTGCAAGCCTCTCGTCAAGTCCCTGATGGCCGGCGGGTTCGTTGCAGCGTCGCTGACTACTTCAACCGTCGAGGCCAACGCCACCCCCGTCACCCCCAACTGGGATGCGGTGGCGCAGTGCGAATCCGGCGGGAACTGGCAGGCCAACACCGGCAACGGCGAATACGGTGGGCTGCAGTTCAAACCAGCCACCTGGACCAGATACGGCGGCGTCGGTAACCCGGCGGCCGCATCCAGGGAGGAACAGATCGCGGTGGCCAACCGTGTCTTTGCCGACCAGGGCGTCGAGGCATGGCCGAAGTGCGGCGCCGCGTCGGGCCTTCCGATCGGGCTGTATTCGCACCCCGCACAGGGCATCAAACAAATCATCAACGGGATCATTCAGGCGAGCATCCCGCACTGATGGTCGATGACTGCCCATGGTCTATGACCGCGCACAAAGCTGTGTTTGGATCAGGCCATGGAAGGTTCGGCGACAGTACATATGGCGGCGCCCGCGGAAAAGATCTGGGAGCTGATCGCGGATGTCCGCAACACCGGGCGGTTCTCCCCGGAAGTCATTGAGGCAGAGTGGCTCGGCGATGCCGCCGGCCCGACGCTGGGCGCCAAATTCCGCGGCCACGTCCGGCGCAACGAGATAGGCCCGGTGTACTGGACGACGTGCAAGGTGACCGCGTGCGAACCCGGACGTGAGTTCGGCTTCGCGGTCATGCTCGGCGACCGCCCGGTCAACAATTGGCACTACCGATTGGCGCCTTCCGGCGGTGGCACGGACGTCACCGAATCGTTTCGCCTCAACCCGGCGCCATGGCTCGGTGTGTATTGGTTGCTGGGCGGCTTTCTGCGCAAGCGCCGCAACATCCGCGACATGACCAAAACGCTGAACCGCATCAAAGATGTGGTCGAGGCGGGCTAGAGGCGGACTGGGTGAAATCGATCTTTATCACCGGCGCGGGCAGCGGCATGGGCCGCGAGGGCGCAAAGCTCTTCCACGCCAACGGATGGCGGGTCGCCGCGGTGGACCGCAACGGCGACGGCCTGGCGGCCCTGAGCCGGGAACTGGGCGCCGAGCGGCTGTGGACCCGGGTCGTCGACGTGACGGACAAGGCCGCGCTCGACGGCGCGCTGGCCGACTTCTGCGCGGGCAATACCGGCGGCGGACTCGACATGATGTGGAACAACGCCGGCATCGGTGAATCCGGCTGGTTCGAGGACGTGCCGTATGACGCCGCCATGCGCGTGGTGGAGGTCAACTACAAAGCGGTGCTGACCGGGGCCTACGGCGCACTGCCCTACCTCAAGCGGGCGCCGGGCAGCCTGATGTTCACGACGTCGTCGTCGGCGGGCACCTACGGGATGCCGCGCATCGCGGTCTATTCGTCGACCAAGCATGCGGTCAAGGGCCTGACCGAGGCGCTCAGCGTCGAGTGGCAGCGACACGGGGTGCGCGTCGCGGACGTCCTTCCCGGTCTGATCGACACCGCGATCCTGACCACGACGACCAACCACTCCGACGACGGCGGGTCGACGATGTCCGGCGAGGAACTCCGCGCCACCTCGCCAAAAAAGGGCTTGTTCCGGCTGATGCCGGCGACCAGCGTCGCCGACGCCGCGTGGCAGGCTTACCACCACCCGAGGCGCCTGCATTGGTACGTACCCAAGGGCATTCGCTTGATCGACCTGTTCAAGGGCCTGAGCCCCGAGCTCGTGCGAGGCCGCATCGTCAAATCTCTACCCGCGCTGATGCCGAAAACCCCAGGGAAAAAGACCCCAGTGAAGGAGTGAATCCGTGCAGAAACGGGTGATCGCGATCGGTTTGGCCCTTGTCGCCGGCGTCGCCGGATGCTCGCAGGCCCAGACGACGCCACTGCGGGCCGCCCGCCTGACCATCGACGGGACCACGCACAGCGCCCGACCTCCCGCGTGCAGTCAGCTGCAGTCGTACCGGACCATCGAGATCCCCGACCGCGACGGCCACGTGGAAGCGGTAGTACTGCTCAGCGGGTATCGCGTCATTCCCCAGTGGGTGAAAATCCGCAATATCGACGGGTTCACCGGCAGCTTCTGGCAAGGCGGCGTCGGAAGCGCGCACGTCGAACTCACCGACAGGGCGTACACCATCTCCGGCAGCGCCTACGGGATCAACAGCCGCAATCCCAACAAGGTAGTCACAACGGACTTCAAGATCAGCGCCGAGTGCTGAAGCCATGAAGCAGAGATTGCACTGGCTTGCGATGCACGGGTTGATCAGGGGTCTCGCGGCGATCGGGGCCCGACGAGGAGATTTGCAGGGCAGGCTGATCGTCGATCCTAAGGTGGCGGCCGACCCGGTGTCGTTCTACGACGAAGTGCGCGCGCAGGGCCCGCTGGTGAAGTGCCGGGCGAGCCTCATCACTGCCGACCATGCGGTCGCCCATGAATTGCTGCGATCCGACGACTTCCGGGTGCTGATATTCGGATCGAATCTGCCGGCGCCGATGCGATGGCTGGAGCGGCGCGCACGCGACGACCTGCTACATCCATTGCGTGCGCCGTCGTTGCTTGCCGTCGAACCGCCGGACCACACGCGCTACCGCAAGACGGTGTCGGCCGTGTTCACCCCGCGGGCAGTCACCGCGTTGCGGGATCGGGTCGAGCAGACCGCGGCCGATCTCCTGGATGAGCTGGCCGAAGAGCCCGGTGTCGTAGACATTGTTGGACGGTATTGCTCGCGGCTTCCGGTCGCGATCATCAGCGACATCTTGGGCGTACCCGAGCAGGACCGGGGGCGCATCCTGGAATTCGGTGAGTTGGCCGCGCCGAGTCTTGACATCGCATTGCCGTGGCGTCAGTACCGGACCGTGCAGCAGGGAATCGCCGGATTCAACGCCTGGCTCGCGGAGCATCTGCGGCAATTGCGGCGTACCCCGGGCGACAATTTGATGAGCCAGTTGATCCAAACAGCCGAAAGCGGCTCTGCCGAAACATATCTGGATGAGACGGAGCTTCAGGCGATCGCCGGGCTGGTGCTGGCCGCAGGGTTCGAAACCACGGTGAACCTGTTGGGCAATGGGATTCGGATGTTGCTGGACGCGCCCGAGCACCTCGACACGCTGCGGCAGCGTCCGGAGTTGTGGCCCAACGCCGTTGAAGAGATCCTGCGGCTGGAGTCACCAGTGCAGCTCACCGCGCGAGTGGCCCGCAACGACGTCGAGGTGGCGGGCCAGCGGGTCGAGCGTGGGGAGTTGACGGTGGTCTACCTCGCCGCGGCCAACCGGGACCCGTCGGTATTTCCCGACCCGCATCGCTTCGACATCGAACGGCCCAATGCCGGAAAGCATCTCGCGTTCTCCGGTGGCCGCCACTTTTGCCTGGGCGCCGCCCTCGCCCGCGCCGAGGGTGAGGTCGGTCTGCGAACGTTCTTCGACCGCTTCCCCGGCGTGCGGGCGGCGGGTGCCGGAAGCCGGCGTGACACCCGCGTGCTGCGGGGGTGGTCGACGCTGCCGGTGATCCTGGGCCCAGCGCGGTCGATGGCGCGGGTCGACACCTAAGGGCCTCCGGCTAGTGTGCCCATCAGCTCTAGGGGCCGGCATGCCGTCCGGGCCGTGCTGGCCCGGCGTGGCCTGTTCGCCGCCGTTTGGGCCACGATGGCCAAACAGCTGCGACCGCGAAAATCGCACCCCAAATGAACTCCCACTTCGGGAAGCGCGGCGCGAACGCCCAGCCATTAAGCATCCGCACATCCAGCGATGAACCCGCCGGCAGACCCTCGACGTCTCCCCAAATTCGGCCCGTATGTGTCCTGCCGTCCAGGGTCCATGTGCCATGACGGGTGTCCTCTGTGCCACGGCCGCAGCTGACGATCGTCGCTTTGGTCGGTGTGCCGAAGTTGTGCGCGTACACCTGGTAAGCACCGAAGCCGAAGAACATCACCGAAAGCACCGCACCCGCGAGGCTGGCGATCCGATAGGACCTAGTCAGCCGCCGTCGACGGGCATCAAGCAGCTGTGACGCGGCGATCGATTCCGGCGGCGCGGTCAGTCCCGCCGTCGCGTTAGCGGGGTGCTGTGCGACCGAAAACCGCCGACGAGGTCGGTGCGATCTCCTCGGCGAGGCAGCGCCGCAACGGCGTCACCCGCTGAGTATCCGCCGTAAAGCCGCGGTTGACATCCGCCCGGCGACCGGGTTTATTGGCCGCTATGACAGAGGCTTCTATGATCGCGGTCGAGGACGTCGTCAGCGGGCTGTGGCAGGCGCTTTCGCGGCGCGATTGGGACGCGGTGAAGACGTTCCTGGCAGACGACTGCCTGTACGCCGACATGCCGGTCCCCGCGTTGTCGGCGCGGGGTCCCGACAACATCGTGAAACGGCTGAAAATGGGGCTCGAGCCGCTTGCGGGCTACGAGAACCATGACGGGCTGCTGGTATCCAACGGCCCCGATGCCATCTACGAGCATTCGGAGACTTGGACTTTCGCGACGGGCGAGCGCGGCGTGTTGAGGTTCGTCACGGTCCACAAAGTCATCGACGGGAAAATTACTGTCTGGAAAGACTATTGGGACATGAACAGCCTCGTCAGCTTCGCGCCGCCCAACCACTTCGAGGGTCTTGCCGGGGACACCAGCTGGGTGTTCGACGCGACCGGCCTCGTCTGAGCGGTTACCGGTTGGTGGATAGCGCGTGAACTTTGTCGATTGAGGGTGTGGCCGGCGGCGATAGGGGCTATTAGTCGTCCGTGAGTCGTTAAAGGGGATAGCGGCTTTCAAAGAGGTTGGGCCGCGGCCACTGCCAGCGAATGCTGCCAGCGCTGCCTGCGGCGACAATGGGGGAAATCCATATATGGCTATTCGCTTGATCGTGGCTGTCATGGTAGCGGTGCTGGGCCCGTTCGCGGCGGTACCGACCGCTCACGCCGATACCAACGACGACAAATTTCTCAAAGCGCTCAAGTCCGAGGGCATCACCGATCACGTATCGGCCAATCACGCGATCGAGGCCGGTCACATGGTTTGTCAGAAACTCGACCAGGGCATGACGCCCAACCAGGTGGCGGCCGACGTGCTGAACAGCAGCAGCATGCCCGCCTATCATTCCGGCTACTTCGTCGGGGTGAGCATCAAGGAATATTGCCCGCAGTACACCCCGAAGGGCAGCTAAAGGACGGCTAAGAAGGCAGCTGAGAGGACAGCTAAGAAGGCAGCTAGCCTTCGATGAGCCCCTTGAGGCATTTCAGCGTGGCGGACAGGTTGCGCCCGACCTGACGTACCGCGATCCGGTCGGCGATGTAGCCCAATATGCCGCCGGGCGCCTGATACGAGAGCCGGAACGTCACCCTCGTCTTGCCCTCCCCGCTGTCGCGCAGCCGGATTCGCCCGCGCAGGTTGACCCCGGTGATGCCGACCCAAGCCAAGTCGCGACGGTCGTCGAACTCGACCACCTCGACCAGGCCGCCGACGGGAACCGAGCCGATCTTCCAGTGCACGGTGTAGCGCGCGCCGACCCCGCTGCGCTGCTCGCCCGACGTCTCCCAGCGTTCGAGGCTCGTCATGAACGACGGGTAGCAGTCCGGGTCGCTGACGATCTTCCAGACCGTGTCGCGGTCCGCGTTGATCACGCATCGGCGTTCGACGCGCATCAGCCGATCACCGGAAATCGGCGTTTGGCGGCCAAGCGGTCGACGCCGCCCTGCAGGCTGGCTATCACCTTGTCGTGCACCGCCTGGTCGTCGCCGTCGACCTCGATCGGTTCCTGCACCTCGATCGCGATCTTGGTGGGCAGCGGGATGTGGCCGGCGAGGTCGCTGATGTTCAGCCCCCACGGCAGCGCCAGCGATATCGGAATGCTCTTGAGCCGCAACAACTTATCCGTCATCAGCAGCTTGGCCAGCCACTGACCTCGATCGAGGAACAGCGCGCTCTCCTGGCCGCCGACGCTGGCGACGGGCACGATGGGCACTCCCGCCTCGCGGGCCAGCCGCACGTAACCCATGCGCCCGCCGAAGTCGACCGTGTGGCGCTCCCACGACGGCCGGAACACCTCGTAGTCGCCGCCGGGATAGACCAGCAGCGCCGCTCCGGACTCCAGTGCCAGCCGGGCGTTCTCGTGGTTCGCGGCGACGGTGCCGAATTTGCGCAGCCACCCCAGCGGCGGTGCGGAGACGACGAGGTTGTGCGCCAGCTGGTAGAAGGGTCGTTCAACCCCGAAGTACGAGCAGAACGCGAGCGTGAAGACGAATGTGTCGGGCGGCACGTTGCCGCCGCTGTGGTTGCCGACCAGCAGCACGGGGCCCTCGGGCGGAATTCGATCCAGGCCCCGCACGTCGGCCCTGAAGTACAGCGACGCCAGCAGCCAGGTGCCGGGCAGCTGGTCGCGGATGTAGTCGGGATCGCGCTGGTCGAGGTCGGCCTTGGGCACGCGCGACACCACTTGGTGGCGCGCCCACTCCAAGACATCCCCCAGGGTCGCCATAACGGCAGGGGTACCCCGGTCTCACCGGGGGTCAAACGCGGTAGATGCGGGCGGCGTTCTCGTGGGCGATCAGGCCGACCACCCGGATCGCATCGACCTCGCTCCAGTCCCCTTGGGCGACGAATTCGCTCAACACGCGATGAATGCCCTTGCGCCACAAGGCCGCACCGAGAAAATGCAATTCCGCGGGGCCGAACCCATCCGAGGAATACAGAATTCTGCGGAAGGGCGCCATCTCCAGCGTCCGCGCGATGAACGCCGGCGATCGTGCCCCCAGGTGGTTCACGCTCAGCCCGCCGTCCAGGTAGACGTTGTTGAACGCCTGGGCCAGGTAGCCGGCCTCGCGCTCGTAGGGATAGCAGTGCAGCAGCACGATCGGGGTGTCGCCGGCCTGCCGCAGGAAGTCGAGCAGATACAGCGGGTTGGCCTTGTGCAGATCGCAGTCCCGGTCGCCGAAGCCGACGTGGAATTGCAGCGGCTTGCCGACCCGCAGCGCCTGATGCAACCCGAAGCGCAGCAGGACGCGGTCTTGCAGCCGCACGCCGCCGCGATCGCGCCAACGGCCGGCGGCCGCGGCCACCTCCGCGGGCGAGGGCTCGCTCAAGTCGCCGTCGAACCCGCCCCGGTAGGCCAGGATGGACTTGGCACCTACGGCCGTGGCCATTCGCCGCTGCAGGATCTCCTCGAACGCCGACGCGTAGTCGCCGGGTGCTTGCGCGGCCTGCTCGGCCACTTGCTCGAGCCGAACGATCTCGTGAGCTCGGGCGCCGGAAAGCGCGCTCACCTTGTCGACGTCCGCGACGTCGGCGCCGATCCCGGTGTCCACCAGCCAGTCGCTCACCCCGGCAGCCCGCAGGAAGAGCCGGGCCAGCTCGTCCTCGGTAAACTGGCTGCGGCGTTCCCAATATGCTTGGGGTTCGGGGTGTTTGGGCAACCCCAGGATGGGGGCGCAGTGGCTACGCACGGCGAAGCCGAGTTGCGAGTCGAAACCCGGATACGTGAGCGCGTCGGTGTTGGCCTCGTTGAGCGCGTTCTCGAAGCGTGCCCGGTCCCCCGGCGCCAACCAGCACCCGTGGACGTGCTGATCGATCAACGGCACTTGGCCGATCTGCTGCGCCAGATCCGACGGATCGGACACCGTCACAGGCTCCAGGCCATCCGAAACTTGTCCGCCAGCCGCTCGGCGTCCAGGGTGCCGTACCGCTCATGCTCCAGACGTCGGATCGCGACGACCATGTCGACGGCGGCATCGCCCAAGATGCCACGCAACAGCTTCGAATTATCCAGTGCGGCAATCGCTTCCATCTGATCCTCGGCAAGCCGCAGCACACCGATGCGCTTGCGCTCCGAGGCGGACAGTTTTGCCGGATCTACCGTCGCTTCCGGCGGCAGTGTCGCGTCGCGGCGGATCCCGTCGAGGGCCAGCCCAAGAATCGCCGCCGACGCAAGGTAGGGATTCGCGGAGGGGTCGACGATCTTCACCTCGACATTGCCTCCGTGCGCGCTGCCCGGGCCGCCCTTGATGAACCGCACTGCGGCCTCGCGGTTCTCGGTGCCCCAGCACACATGGGCGCCGGCCCAGTTACCGGGCCGCATCCTTAGGCCGGACACGATCGATCCGCATAGCACCCCCTGCGCCTCCGGCAGCCCGCTGATCACCCCGGCTACCGCGCTCTCCCCCGCCGGTGTCATGCCGGCGGCCCCGGTCCCGTCGGAGAACAGCGGTCCGTCGGGCGTGATCAGCGAGAAGTGCTGGTGTGCACCGGATCCGACGCTGCCGGCAAACGGGGCCGGCGACAGGCTGACGCGCAGCCCATGGCGGCGGGCTGCCCGGCCGATGATAATCCGGGCCACCACCAGCTGGTCGGCCGCGGCCACCGGCGGTAGCGGGGACAACGACATCTCGAATTGGTTGGCGCCGGATTCGGGGTGAAACTGCTCGATCCCGACGCCGGCGGTGCTCGCCGTCGCGATGACATCACGGACGAAAGCTTCGTGCTCGAGCACGCCGGCAAGGCCGTACTGCGCCCACAACACCGACGGGAGCCGCGCACCGTCGGGCTCGACCAATAAGAACTCGATTTCGTGGCCGATGGCCGCCTCGATGCCCGCCTCGGTGAGTGCGGCCTCGATTCGCGTCAGCGTTCCGCGGCTGCATCCGGGAACGGGTTTGCCGTCCTGTTCGAAGAACGCGGCCGGCGCCCACGCCAACCCGTCGCCGATGATGCGCAGCGCCGACAGGTCGATGCGGAGACGCTGATCGCCCACCACGCCGACGTCGTCGGTGAAGGCGATGCCGGTCTGGTCGATGGCGAACGCGTGCCAGGTTGGACTGGCACCCAGGCCTGGGTCGGCGAATGTGTTGGTCCGCCGGATCGGCACCGTTTTGGCCTGCGTGAGCCCGGCCGGGTTCACCACGGTGCCGATGACGGTGTCGACCCCCTCGCCCTCGAGCTGGGCGATCGCCGCGGCGGCAAGCGGTGTGGCTGTCATAGCAAGGGTGTCCTTCATGCCCGCGAAACATAAACGGCTGCGACGCTTTTCGGCGTGTCGTGGCTGACGTTTATGTGTCGCGGAGCAATTGAGCGCGTCGGCGCGTGCCGGTCAGGCGCGGCTGGGCAAGGTCAGCTTGCAGGCCTGGCCGATATCGAGGGTGCGTAAGACTCTCCCCATTCCGATCCAGAGCCCGCACGAGATCGCGAGGTCGGCGAGCAATTCCTCGGAGAAGTGCTCGCGGGCGCGGCTCCAGAAGTCTTCATCCTCGCGGAGCTTCGTGTGCTCGGTGGCGAAGCGGTAAGCGAATTCGGCCGCCAGCCGCTCCTGTTCGCTGTAGCCGGGCCAAGTACGCCACTCCGCAGCGTGGTAGTAGAGCTGCTCGTCGACACCTTCTGCGGGGCCGTCGGCGTCGCGCGTGTTGAGGCAGACAATGCACTCGTTGTTGTGCGCGATCACCGCGCGGGCCAGCTCGCGGGTGCGTAGCGGCAGCCGGTTCTTGGTGTAGACCGCTTGGCTGAATTTAGCCATGGCGCCGCCAAGGTCAGGCGATTTCGTGGCCCAGCTGTAGACGTCGTCGTCCGCGAAGGTTCCGATTCGGCTCATGGCGTGATGGTACGCCCTAGCCCGTTTGCGGTATGGCGATCGTCGGCTGTTCGTCGTGCCACTCGCGTTGTGCCAGAACCCGATGCGCGATGCGTTCCATGGCGGCCTCCACTTGGCGGCGGTCCGGCCTGCCCTCGAAACTCGGTGAACGGGCCAGCTTGTCGAGTATCCAGGCCACCAGCAGCGAATACACGTAATCGACATGCTGGACGCCGGATTGGGTCAACCACATTTGGTCGCCGTCGCCCTGCACCAAACCGCCGGCGACGAGGCGGCCGAAGGTGGGCTCCAGCACCTCGAAAGGGATCCGCAGCGTGTCGGCGATGTCGGTGAGCCGGGCCGCCCCGTATATCTGCTGATAGCGGTAGATCCGCAGGACGCCCCACAACCCGGCGACGTCGAGCCGGCAGTCGGGCCTCATGGCGATGCTGCGCAGCCGCATGCCGGGAGCGCCCCGCAGCAGCCGGCCGATCGCGGTCTCCAGCATCTCGTCTGGCGATTGGCTGGTGGGCATGGCGAACGCCTCGCCGATGTCGCCGCGGTTGTTGCCGATCCCCCGCAGCGGCACTTCGCGCAGAAACAGCGCTAGGACAAACCCGACCAGTGCGACCGGCACCGCCCAGAGGAACACCCGGGTGAGCGAGTCGGCATAGGCGGCCACGATCGGGGCCGCCATCGAGTGCGGCAGCCGGTGCAGGGCCGCCGGCGAGGCGGCCGCTGCGGCGGGCGCGTGGCTGGCGGCCAGCGCCGGACCGATCCGGCTGTGCAGGAAGTTGTTGAACAGCGAGCCGAAGATGGCCGCGCCGAACGAACTGCCGATCGTGCGGAAGAAGGTGACGCCCGAGGTGGCGACGCCGAGGTCGTCGAAGCTCGAGGTGTTCTGGACGATCAGGACCAGGGTCTGCATGCACATCCCGATCCCCGCGCCGAGGATGACCAGGAATACCGACTGCACCACGGTCGATGTCGACGGGTCCATCCGCGACATCAGGAAAAACGCCACCGCCATCACCGCGGTGCCCGCGACCGGAAAGATCTTGTATCTGCCCGTGCGGCCGACCAGGGCGCCGCTGCCCATCGAGGTGGTCAGCATGCCCACCACCATCGGCAGCGTGCGCAGGCCCGACGTCGTCGCCGAGACGCCGTCCACGAACTGCATGTAGGTCGGCAGGAATGTCAGCGCGCCCAGCATCGCGAACCCGACCACGAACGAGAGCACGCAGCACACCGTGAACACCGGGCTGCCGAATAGCCGGGTCGGCAGAATCGGCGCGGCGACGCGGCTTTCCACCCAGACGAAGATCCCCAGGGCCACCGCGGAACCCGCGAACAACCCGACGATCGTCGCCGAGCCCCACGGGTACGTGGTGCCGCCCCAGCTGGTGGCCAGGGTCAGGCCCGAGGCGCCCAGGCCGACCAACAGGATCCCGGTGTAGTCGATGACCGGTTTGGTGCGCTCGGACAGCGCCGGGATGGCCGCCGCGGCGACGAAGAAAACCACGATCGAAATGGGCACGTTGATCCAGAAAGCCCAGCGCCAGGTCAAGTGATCGGTGAAGTACCCGCCGAGCAGCGGCCCGATCACGGTGGTGACGCCGAATACCGCGCCCATCGCGCCCTGGTAGCGGCCGCGATCCCGGAGCGGAATCACTTCGCCGATCAATGCCATGGCGGTCACCATGAGCCCGCCGCCGCCGATGCCCTGCAGCGCGCGCGACGCGACCAGCATCCCCATCGAAGTCGAAAGGCCGCAGAGCACCGACCCGGCGACGAAGAACACGACGGCCGCCTGGAAGACCCTCTTGCGGCCGAACAGGTCGCCGAACTTGCCGACCAGCGCGGTCATGATGGTCGACGCAAGCAGGTAGCTCGTGACAATCCACGACTGATGGCCCGCCCCACCGAGATTGGCGACGATGGTCGGCAGCGCGGTCGCCACGATCGTCTGGTCCAGCGCGGCCATCAGCATGCCGAGCAAGACCGCCACGAAGATGAAATTCCGTCGCTGTGGATCGACCGCGACGTCGGGTGCATGCTCGGCGGCTGGGCTGGCCGGGATCGCTGATGGTGTCGTCCTCGTCATGCCTGCCTTCCCGTCGTTCGATGCTTAGGGATGCCCAGGGTGAGGCAGCGGCAATCTAGTGCTGAACTCCCAGCTGATTCAACAGCCTTTCCACCCGGCGCTTTATCTCGTCGCGGATCGGGCGTACGGCCTCAAGGGGTTGGCCCGCCGGGTCGGGAAGGGCCCATTCTTCGTAGCGGACTCCGGGCAGGATCGGGCAGGAGTCGCCGCATCCCATGGTGATTACCACGTCTACGGCTTCGAGCATGTCCAATGTCCACTGCTTCGGTCGTTCGGTGGCGATGTCGACGCCGCTTTCGGCCATGGCTGCGACGGCGGCGGGATTTACTTCTTCAGCGGGTTTTGAGCCGCCCGAGTAGACGTTGGCTTGGTCGCCCGCGAGGTGTTTGAAAAATCCCATCGCCATTTGTGATCGCCCCGCATTGTGGGTGCATAGGAACAGAACGGCCGGCGTTTTCATGCGAATTGGCGTCGGATGGCCAGGGAGACGTAGACCAGGCCGACGAGCACGGGCACTTCGATGAGGGGTCCGACGACGCCGGCGAGTGCCTGCCCGGACGCCGCGCCATAGGTGGCGATGGCGACCGCGATGGCGAGTTCGAAGTTGTTGCTCGCGGCCGTGAATGCCACGGTGGTGGTGCGTTGGTATCCGAGCCCGAGCACCCACCCGAGCACGTAGCCGCCCACCCACATGACCGCGAAGTAGACGAGCAGCGGCAGAGCGATGCGGGCGACGTCGAGCGGGCGGTGGGTGATCTGGTCACCTTGAAGCGCGAACAGGATGACGATGGTGAAGAGCAACCCGTACAGCGCCCACGGGCCGATCTTGGGCAGGAACGTCGCCTCGTACCAGCGGCGTCCCTTGGCGTTCTCGCCGAGTCGTCGGGACAGGTAGCCCGCCAGCAGTGGGATGCCAAGGAAAATGAGCACCGACTTGGCGATCTGCCACGGCGAGGTGCGGACGGTGGTCTGTTCCAGGCCGAGCAATCCGGGCAGGACCGACAGGTAGAACCAGCCCAGGACAGCAAACGTCGCGACTTGGAACAGCGAGTTGAGGGCCACCAGGACCGCTGCGGCCTCGCGGTCTCCACGGGCCAGGTCGTTCCAGATGATGACCATGGCTATGCAGCGTGCAAGACCGACGATGATCAGGCCGGTGCGGTACTCGGGCAGGTCAGGCAGCATCAGCCAAGCCAGTGCGAACATGACCGCAGGACCGAGCACCCAGTTCAGCAGCAGCGAGCACACCAACAACTTGCGATCGCCGGTGACGCTACCGAGCCGGTCATAGCGAACCTTGGCCAGCACCGGATACATCATGACGAGCAAGCCGAACGCTATAGGCAGCGAAATACCGTCCAGCTGAACGTGATTCAGCGCGGTATCCAAGCCCGGGACGAGGCGACCCAGCAGCAGGCCGGCGGCCATCGCGGAGGCGATCCAAACGGGCAGGAGCCGGTCGAGAAGCGGAAGCTTCTCGACAACGGCCGGATGTGTGCCCTGCTGCCCCGTCAGGGTCACGGAAGACGGCCTCCCGCTTCGGCGCTCTCGGCGTCGCTAGCTGGTGCGCTGCAGGCGCAGCCGCCGCCGTCGGCGTTCCGAGCGTCTTCTGGACTGCCGCCGAACGTCTCTGAGTCGGCCAACACGGTGTACACCTCCCACCTATGACCGCCAGGTCCGGAAACCCACACCTTGTCCTGCTTCGCGAAGCAACACGTCGTTCCGATTTCTTCTTCGGTGAACATCCCCTCATCGGTCAGGCGGGCGATCTCCGCGTGCACCGCGTCACTGGACTCGACTTCCACGCCCAGGTGATTGAGAGTCCCGCCCTGGCCACGGTTTTCGATGAGGACGAGCTTCAAGGGCGGATCGGCGACCGCAAAGTTGGCGTAGCCCGGTTTGACCTTCGCGGGCGGTGTGTTGAACAGCTTGGAGTAGAACGTGATCGCCTCGTCGAGGTCGTCGACGTTGAGAGCGAGCTGAGTGCGGGACATGATGGCCCCTTCCTACCTCTGTGACTTATGTCGAACTTACGGCAGCTCCGATATTGCCACCTTTTCGATATATGTCAAGAAGGTGTGGCATTATGGTTGGCATGCCGAAGACATTGCCCACCGTGGATGTATCCGCGCCGGTGTGTTGCTCGCCCGTCGCCGCCGGTCCCGTTGATGACAGCGCGGCCTTGGAGATTGCGTTGCGCCTCAAGGCGCTGGCCGATCCGGTGCGCGTCAAGCTCGTCTCTCTGTTGTTCAGCTCGGAGGCCGGCGAGGTGTGCAACTGCGATCTCGCCGCGGCGGTTGGCCTCGGCGAGTCAACCGTGAGTCACCATCTCTCGCAGTTACGGCGGGCAGGGTTGGTGGCGTCGGAACGGCGAGGCATGAACGTCTACCACCGGCCGCGGCGGGACGCCCTGGACGCCTTGCGAGCGGTGCTCGATCCAAACTGCTGCCGCTAACGCAGGTTGTGCGCCTCGGGTCAGCTCGGGGGCCGCGAGACGCATTGCGCCGAGTAAAGCTCCTCGCCCAGCTTCTCCATCAACTCCAGCTGCGTCTCCAGGTAGTCGATGTGTTTTTCCTCGTCCGCCACGATCTCCTCGAGGAGGTTGGCGCTGGTGCTGTCCTGCTTTTCGCGGCACATGATGATGCCGGGTTTGAGCCGGTCCATCACCTCGTATTCGATGGCCAAGTCGGCCTCGAACTGCTCGCGCAGCGTTTGGCCGATGCGTAGCGAGAAGAGGCGTTGATAGTTCGGCAAGCCGTCGAGCAGCAAAATGCGATCGGTGATCGCCTCGGCGTGGCGCATCTCGTCGAAGGACTCGGCGCGGGTGTGCTCGGCGAGCTCGGTGAAGCCCCAGTTGTCCTGCATCTTGGAATGCAGGAAGTATTGGTTGATTGCGGTGAGCTCGCTGGTCAACTGCTCGTTGAGCAGGCGCAAAACGTCCGGATCACCTTGCACGATCGCTCCTTAGGGGTATGAAGGCCGTCATGTCTGGGCGCGGCCGGCGGGCTGGGCTGAAGCACACCGTTCCGGGCTTGTAGCAGCACTTTGCCACGCCGATTTCGAATCTTCCAGCAAGGTATGGCTGCGCTCAGCAAGGTATGGCTGGGCTCAGAAGCATGACTTAGGTCACCTATCGTTAGGTTAGACTCGGCTAACCTAGTTAGGTTAGACTCCACTAACATGAGGCTGGTTCGCACGGCTTACGCGCGCACGCGGGGGATGCGCTGATGTACGTATGCCTGTGTGTGGGGGCCACCAATCAGACGGTGTGCGACGCGGTTGCGCGGGGTGCCTGCACGTCGAAGGAGATTGCCGCCGCGTGCGGGGCCGGCGCCGACTGCGGGCGCTGCCGGCGCACGTTGCGCGCGATCATCGAATCCGCGCGCCAACTCGAACCCGCGCGCTCGCGATAACCGGTCAGCGTTTGTTGAAGTCCGCCAGAGCGGCGGCGTTGGCCTGGGCGCCCATCAACTCGGCGAAATGGGCGTTTTCCCGCGCGCTGGCCGCCGCGATCTCCGGACGGATCGGTTCGACCATCGTGTGCTTGACGGCCATCAGGCTCGAAATCGGCCGTGCCGCAAGGATTTCGGCGTGCCGACGGGCCTCGGGCAACAATTCGTCCGGATCGCAGACCCGCCAGACCAGTCCCATCCGCAGCGCCTCTTCGGCATCGACCCACTCCGAGGACATCAGCAACCAGGCGGCGTTCTGCCGGCCCACCAGCTGCGGCAGCAGATACGAGGAAGCGGCCTCGGGCGCGACGCCCAGGCTGGTGAACGGGCATTTCAGGCGCGCGGTCGAGGACATGAACGCCAGATCCGCGTAGCCGAGAATCGTGGCGCCGATCCCCACCCCGACGCCGTTCACCGCGCAGATCAGCGGCTTCGGAAACGCGCTGAGCGCGTCGATCAAGCCGATGAAGCCATGCTTTCCCGGCGTGAAACCGGGGTCGGTGATCCGCGCCTGCATCTCGGCGAGATCGGTACCGGCGCTGAAGCCGCGCCCCGCGCCGGTCAGTAGGACGACGGCGACCTCGGGATCGTCGGCGGCGGCCCACAGCGCCTCGGCTGTCGCGTCATAGAGGGCTTCGTTGAAGGCGTTCAGCGCGTCGGGCCGGTTGAGCGTAAGCGTGCGTACCCGCTTGTCGTCGTCGATCTGCAGCGTCACGGCTGCAGCCTAACGGTTGGTGAATTCAGCCGTTGCTGTAGACGCGGGTCGGCGCGATCATGACCACGGCACGCCGCTCGGTGGCCATCACCCGGTCGTACTCGTCCCAGTCGTCGTGCGTGCCGCCCGCCGCCGTGAAGACGTCGCGGAGCAGGAGCCGCAATTGATCGGCGTCTTTCAGCCAGGGCTGCGCGTCGTCCGGGCCGGCCAGCTCGGCGCGGCCCTCGACGGTGGCCCACTGCCAACCGTTCTTGAACGTGACGGCGAGTTGCGGCCGCGCCCGCAGGTTGGCGAGCTTGACTTTGCCGTATGTGGTAAAGCCAAGGGACGGTTGGCCGGTGGCCGGATGCGGCAGCAGGCCGACGTTGACCAGCGAAGCCTGCACGCTCCCGTCGGCACGAACGGTGGATATCACCGCCAGACCGCTTTCCGCCGTCGCCAGCGCTACCGCGTCGTCGAGTGTCGTCATCCGCTGTCCTCACTTCCAAAGGGCGCCTTGAACACGTACCGGCTCGTGGGCACGGTGTCGATGTTCTCGTTGGCGCCAAATGCAGTTGTGCTGGCGACCATCCGGCTCACCCGGTCCTGCAGGTCTGCGTCATCTGCGGCACCGAAGAACGCCTTCAGGTCGATGATTGCCTCCGCGGGGAACAACTCTTCGACGATGCCCGAGATTCCCGGCGCGCCCTCGGTGAGCGTTCGTACCACCCAGTTCTGGGTGTAACCGAATGTCGACTGGGTTTCGATGGCGACCGAGGTGTGCTCGCGCTGCCAGCGCGTGAGCCAGGACTCCTGATCGAGGGCCGCGGGCCGGCGCAGCAGGGCGATGTTGGCCAAACCCGGTGTGCGAGTGCCGGATTCGACGGCCGGCGCGGCCAGCGGGACCGACTCCGTCACCAGGTACGCGCCCAGTAGTTCGCATTCCTTGGCGAGCAGGTCCAGCGCCGCCGCCGTCTGGTCGCCGTAGCACTGCTGGGTCCACAGGCTGACCACCGCGGCGACCGGCGGGTCCAGGGTCGTCAACGTCATCAGCGAGTGGCGCACCGCGGCGTCCCGGACATTGACCGACAACCCGGGCAGGCCCAGCCCCAACAGCGCGTCGGCGACGGGGCCCCGTTGGCGGGCGCACCAATCGTCGTCGGCTTCGGTGCGCATCAGTACGGCGATTACCTTCTCCATGGGCTGAACCTACCGTCGGAGGCCCCGGGTCCACAGGGCCGCTATTTGATCAGCCGGACCTTGTGCTCAGCCTTGATCGACTCGCCGATGATCCCGGCGAGCCGCCGATAGGATTCGTCGCGACCGCTCGAGGAACGGAACACCAGGCCTATCCGTCGACCGGGGCGGGGAGTCGCAAACTGCGCGAGTCCGAGTTGGCTGCGCGCGGCCTCGACCGGCGCCGCGCTCTGCGGGATCAGCGTGACGCCCAATCCGCCCGTCACGCATTGCACGGCGGTGGCCAGCGACGCGGCCCGGGTATCGGCGAGGTCGGCCCGCACGCCCGCCTTCTGGCAGACGTCCAGGGCCTGATCGCGCAGGCAGTGACCCTCGTCCAGCAAGAGCAGCGGCAGCTCCGCCAGCGCGCCGGTGGGCACGCGCTGTTTGCCCGAAAGCGGATGCCCGGGCGGCACCGCGAGCAGGAAATCCTCGTCGTAGATCGCGATCTCGGTGACGCCGGCCGCATCGGAGGGCAACGCGATCAGGGCGGCGTCCAACGCGCCGTCGCGCAGCGCCGCCAGGAGCCGCTCGGTCTGGTCTTCGATCACCCGCAGCGTGAGCGCGGGCAGGCGGCTCGCCAGCCCCGCCAACACCGACGGCAACACGTACGGCGCCACCGTCGGGATCAATCCCAACCGCATAGTGCCCTGCAGCGGGTCCGATGCCCCCGCGGCCGCGGCGCTGAAAGCCCCCATCGCCTCGACGACGGCCTGGGCGAACGGCAACAGCCGCATCCCCTCGGTCGTCACGCGCACCCGCCGCGTCGATCGCTCCACGAGACGGGTGTCGACGCCGGCTTCCAGCGCCGCCAAAGCCTGTGAGAGCGTCGACTGACTGACGCCGAGAGTGGTTGCCGCACTGCCGAAATGCTGCTTCTCGGCCACCGCGACGAAGGCACGTAGCCCGGCGAGGGTGGGCTGAAAACTCTTATCGGTCATACCTATTAGTGTAGTGGGATATATCACCTTTACTTTAGACCGAGCTCACGGCAACATTGGGAAAGACAACTAATCTTGATTAAGTCCAGATAAGGAGCGGACATGGCATTGCTGACGATTGGCGACCAATTCCCCGCCTACCAGCTCACCGCGCTGATCGGCGGCGACCTGTCGAAGGTCGACGCCCAGCAACCCGGCGACTACTTCACCACGATCACCAATGAGGACCACCCCGGCAAGTGGCGTGTGGTGTTCTTCTGGCCGAAGGACTTCACCTTCGTGTGCCCGACAGAGATCGCGGCGTTCGGCAAGCTGAACGACGAGTTCTCCGACCGCGACGCACAAATCCTGGGTGTCTCGATCGACAGCGAATTCGTGCACTTCCAGTGGCGCGCGCAGCACGAAGACCTCAAGCGGCTGCCGTTCCCGATGCTGTCCGACATCAAGCGGGAACTCGTCCAAGCCACCGGGGTGCTCAACGCCGACGGCGTCGCCGACCGGGTGACCTTCCTCGTCGATCCCAACAACGAGATCCAATTCGTGTCGGCGACTGCGGGATCCGTGGGGCGTAACGTGGACGAGGTGTTGCGCGTGCTGGACGCCCTGCAGTCCGACGAGCTGTGTGCGTGCAACTGGCGCAAGGGCGACCCGACGCTGGACGCCGGCGAGTTGCTCAAGGCCTCTGCCTGATCACCGGCCCTGACCACGATTGGAAGACGCGACATGACCGTAGAGACGCTCAAGGCTGCCCTGCCCGAGTACGCCAAGGATCTCAAGCTCAACCTGGGCTCGATCACCCGCAGCACCGTCCTGGACTCCGAGCAGCTGTGGGGCACCTTGTTGGCCAGCGCCGTGGCCACCCGAAACACCCAGGTACTCAACGAGATCGGCACGGATGCCGCGGAGAACCTGTCCGCAGAGGCATACCAGGCCGCGCTGGCCGCCGCGTCCATCATGGGCATGAACAATGTCTTCTACCGTGGCCGCGGCTTCCTCGAAGGCGCCTACGACGATCTGCGGCCCGGACTGCGCATGAATGTGATCGGCAATCCGGGTGTGGACAAGGCGAATTTCGAACTCTGGTGCTTCGCGGTGTCGTCGATCAACGGTTGCTCACACTGTATGGTCGCCCACGAACACGCGCTGCGCGAGGCGGGGATCAGCCGCGAGGCCATCCTGGAAGCGTTGAAGGCCGCTGCGATCATTGCCGGTGTGGCACAGGCGATTACCGCCTCGCAGACACTGGCGGCGGTCGGCTGATCGCCGCGACGTGACGCCGTCCTGGGTTTCCCACGCCATCTGGTGGCAGGTCTATCCCCTGGGGTTTGTCGGCGCGTTTCCGACGACCGAGCCGCCGGATCCCGCGGAACACCGGCTGCGGCGGTTGGTGAATTGGTTCGACCACGCCATCGCGTTGGGCGCGTCCGGGATCGCGCTGGGCCCGATTTTTGCCTCGCGCACACACGGTTACGACACGACCGATCACTACCGCATCGATCCGCGCCTCGGTGACGACGCCGACTTCGACTACCTCGTCGCCGAGGCGCACCGCCGCGGGCTGCGCATCCTGCTCGACGGCGTGTTCAACCACGTCGGCGTCGACTTTCCGCGCTATCGCGAGGCGCCGCACAACGACGCGGCGGCAGGCTGGTTTCGCGGGCGCCCGGGTCGATTCCACACGTTCGAGGGCCATTCCGAACTCATCACCCTCAACCACGACAACCCCGAGGTCGTCGCGTACACCGCCGACGTGATGGCACACTGGTTGCGCCGCGGCGCGGACGGCTGGCGCCTGGATGCGGCTTATATTGTGCCGCAACAATTCTGGGCCGCGACGCTGCCGAAGGTCCGCGAACTACATCCGGATGCCTGGTTCGTAGGCGAGCTGATCCACGGCGACTACGCCGCCGTCGTCGATGCGGCCAAGTTCGACTCCGCCACCCAATACGAGCTGTGGAAGGCCATCTGGAGCGCCCTCAACGACGGTAACTTCTTCGAGCTGGACTGGGCGCTGCAGCGACACAACACTTTCCTCGCCAGCTTCGCCCCGCTGACATTTATCGGCAACCACGACGTCACCCGCATTGCCAGCCGGCTGGAAAACTCCGCGCACCTGGCGCACGCGCTGGTGATCCAGCTGACGGTGGGGGGCGTGCCCAGCGTCTACGCCGGCGACGAGTTCGCGTTTCGCGGGGTGAAGGAAGAGCGCTACGGCGGAGACGACGCGGTCCGCCCGGAGTTCGCCTCTCCCCCAGTGCAATTGGACGCATTCGGCACCGACATCTGGGCGCTGCACCAATACCTCGTCGGGCTGCGGCGCCGCCACGCCTGGCTGCATTCGGCGTCGACCACCGCGCTGCGGCTGACCAACCGGCACTACGTCTACGAGACGCGCAGCGGCGAGAACGCCTTGCTGGTCGCGCTCAACATCGACGACGAGCCCCTCCAGCTGGCCCTGTCCGAACTCGGCCCGTACGAATTGGGCTGGGCTCGGGCCCAGGTTGTCGCCGGATCGGCGGCCCCGCCCCAGGACGTCGTGGAGACGGTGGCCGTCGAGGCGCACGGCTGGCGCATCCTGAGCCCGGTCTAGGAACGCCTCAACCGAGCCACGGTCAGCTGGTCTTCCTCGCCGTCGTAGTACCGATCGAGGAGCGCCACGAAGTCCCCGTTGTCCTCGGCCGCGCGGGCGAACAGCGTCATCGACGAACGCAGCTTGAGGTCGTCGGGTGAACCGAAGATCTCCGCGGCCGAACGCCCCTGTACCTCGTTGACCAGCCGGGTGCATTCGTGCAATCGCGGGCCTAGCGGGTCGTGGCGCAGATAGGCGCGGGCTTCCTCGAGGGAGGCGATGCCGTAGTGGTCCGCCATCGGGCTGCTGCCCAGGCCGCGAAGTTGCGGAAACACGAACCACATCCAGTGACCGCGCTTGCGCCCGTCGCGTAACTCCTCGACGACGCTGCGGTAGACGGGGGCCTGGGCGTCCACGAAACGCTTCAGGTCGAAGGGGTCGGCTGCCGACGCCATACGACTACGGTTGCACACATGGCGGTCAAACGGCGAGTGCCCAAAGTGCGCGATCTGGCACCGCTGATCCAATTCAGGAGACCCCGGTTCAACGCGACGAAACGGCGCCTCGACGCCGCCTTCACCATCGAGGATCTGCGGCGAATCGCCAAGCGGCGCACCCCTAAGGCGGCGTTCGACTATGCCGACGGCGCCGCCGAGGACGAGTTGTCGCTGCAGCGTGCCCGACAAGCGTTCCGCGACATCGAATTTCATCCGACGATCCTGCGCGACGTCAGCAACGTGACCGCCGGGTGGAACGTGCTCGGCCAGCCGGTTGTGCTGCCATTCGGGATCGCGCCGACCGGGTTCACCCGCCTGATGCACACCGAGGGCGAAATCGCGGGTGCGCGGGCGGCGGCCAGGGCCGGGATTCCGTTCGCGCTGTCCACGCTCGGTACCTGTGCGATCGAAGACCTCGTGGCCGCTGTTCCCCAGGGGCGGAAGTGGTTTCAGCTGTACATGTGGCGCGACCGCGAGCGCTCGATGGCGCTCGTGCAACGCGCGGCCGACGCCGGTTTCGACACCCTGCTGGTCACCGTCGATGTGCCGGTCGCCGGTGCGCGGTTTCGCGACAACCGCAACGGCATGACGATCCCGCCGACGCTGACGCTGCGAACCGTCCTCGACGCGGTGCCGCACCCGAAGTGGTGGTTCGATCTCTTGACCACCGAGCCGCTGGCGTTCGCGTCGCTCGATCGCTGGTCCGGGACCGTTGGCGAGTATCTGAGCACGATGTTCGATCCCAGCCTCACCTTCGCGGACCTGGAATGGATCAAGGCCCGATGGCCGGGGAAGCTCGTCGTCAAAGGTATCCAGACCCTCGACGATGCCCGCGCCGTCGTCGACCGCGGGGTCGACGGCATCGTGGTGTCCAATCACGGTGGCCGCCAATTGGATCGGGCCCCCGTGCCCTTCCACCTATTGCCCGTGGTCGCCCGCGAGCTCGGCAACGACGCCGAGATCCTGGTGGACACCGGGATCATGTCCGGCGCGGACATCGTCGCGGCGATTGCGTTGGGGGCGCGGTGCGCGCTGGTCGGGCGGGCCTATCTCTACGGGCTGATGGCCGGCGGTGAAGCGGGCGTCAACCGCGCCATCGAAATCCTGCAGACCGGAGTGATCAGGACGATGGGGCTGCTGGGTGTCACCTGCCTGGAGGAACTTTCGCCGAAGCATGTGACGCAGCTGCGGCGGCTGGGCCCCGTCGAGCGTTCGGACTGACGTGAGCGTGCGGCGAGCCGCACGTTCGATGTCGAACGTGAAGCCAGCCGCACGTTGGGCGCCCTAGCTGGCTAGCCGGCAGCGAAACCCGCCCGGAGTCCCCGCTCGATGTCGTCGCTCTGGCTCGCACCGCCGGCTGGGGGCGTCTGCTGGCAGTTGCAGGTCAGGCTGCCGAATATGTTTTGGTCCGACTGGCTCGGGTCGGCGCCGGCCGGCGCCGCTCCCGCAATAACAGAGCCGAGGATCGCAGCGCTGACAAGCATTTTCGTGATCATGTCGAAGACTCCTTCGCTGAGTAACCGGCTTAGACAGTTACATCTTGCTCCGCGACATGAAACCTGTCAAGGTGGTTACATGAAATTCGTCTACGTGAGCGGCCGGCGGTGCCTCGACTTCGCGGGCACGCTGAAATACCGCATGTCGGCACGCGAGGAACTGCTGACCGATCCCCGGCTGCTGTCGGACTGGGCGATCCAGGCGGGACTGCTGGACGACGCGATCGATGTCACCGACGACGAGCTCGTCGCGGCGATCGACCTGCGCGAGGCCAGCTACCGGACCGTCATCGCCCGGCTCGAGGGGCGCCGCCCCCAAGCCGCCGACGTCGAGCTGCTCAACGAATGGGCGTCGCAACCCCAGCTCGCGCCCCGATTGCTCCGCACCGGTGCCACCCGCCGCGAGGGCACCGTGCCGCGGCTGCTCGCGAGCCTCGCAGCGGATCTGCTCGACCTCATTGCCGGACCCGACCTCGAGAACGTCAAACGTTGCGCGCATCCCGGGTGCACACGCCTATACGTCGATTCGTCCAGAGCGAAAAACCGGCACTGGTGCGGGATGAGCACCTGCGGAAACAAGGTGAAGGTCCAGGCTTTTCGGGCGCGGCAGCGCGCGGCGGCCCGCTGACGCGGGGATCTACCCGGGAACAAACCACGTCCGACCAGGGTTGAGCGCAACAGACTAAACCTTTGGAGGACGAGTGTCTCAAGCCACATCAGTGCCGGTGCTGTTCGTCACCGACACCATCGTGTTGCCCGGAATGGTCGTGCCGATCGCACTGGACGACGCCGCGCGGGCGGCCATCGACGCAGCCCGGGCCAGCGATTCGGGGCAGCTGCTGATCGCCCCGCGGCTCGAGGACCGCTACCCATCCCACGGCGTGATCGCCAAGATCCTGCAAGTCGGCCGGATCGCCGGCGGTGGCACCGCCGCCGTCGTGCGCGGTGAGCGCCGGGCGCAGATCGGCGCCGGTGCGAGCGGGCCGGGCGCGGCGCTATGGGTCGAGGTGACCGAGGTCACCGAGGCCGAGCCGACCGACGACATCAAGGCGCTGGCCGCGGAGTACAAGAAGCTGTTGCTGGCCATGCTGCAACGGCGCGACGCCTGGCAGATCATCGACTACGTCAACAGCCTGACCGATCCGTCGGCGCTGGCGGACACGTCCGGCTACGCGTCCTACCTGACCGATGTGCAGAAGCGCCAGTTGCTGGAGACGGTCGACGACGCCGAGCGGCTGCGCGTGCTGATCGACTGGACCGGCGAGCACCTGGCCGAGGTCGAGGTCAACGACAAGATCGCCGAGGACGTGCGCGAGGGCATGGAGAAGACGCAGAAGGAGTTCCTGCTGCGCCAACAGCTGGCCGCCATCCGCAAGGAATTGGGCGAGGGCGAGCCCGACGGATCCGACGACTACCGGGCCCGCGTCGAGGCCGCCGACCTGCCCGAGAAGGTGCGCGAGGCCGCGCTGCGCGAGGTCGGCAAGCTGGAACGCGCCAGCGACCAAAGCCCGGAAAGCGGCTGGATCCGCACCTGGCTGGACACCGTGCTCGACCTGCCCTGGAACGTGAAGACCGAGGATTCGACGGACCTGGCGGCCGCGCGGGCGATCCTGGACGCCGACCACCACGGGTTGGACGACGTGAAGGACCGCATCGTCGAATACCTGGCCGTGCGCACCCGGCGCGCGCAGCGCGGGCTGCAGGTCGTCGGCGGCCGCGGCTCGGGTGCGGTGATGGTGCTGGCCGGTCCGCCCGGTGTCGGCAAGACGTCGCTGGGTGAGAGCGTTGCGCGGGCGCTGGGCCGCAAGTTCGTGCGCGTCGCGTTGGGTGGGGTGCGCGACGAGGCCGAAATCCGCGGGCATCGGCGCACCTACGTGGGCGCGCTTCCCGGCCGGATCGTGCGTGCGATCGGCGAGGCGGGATCGATGAATCCCGTTGTGCTGCTTGACGAAATCGACAAGGTCGGATCCGACTATCGCGGCGACCCAAGCGCGGCGCTGCTCGAGGTGCTCGACCCGGCGCAGAACCACACGTTCCGCGACCACTACTTGGATCTGGACCTGGACCTGTCCGACGTCGTCTTCCTGGCCACCGCCAACGTGATCGAGACCATCCCGTCGGCCCTGCTGGACCGGATGGAGCTCGTGGCTATCGACGGCTACACCGAGGACGACAAGGTCGCCATCGCCCGCGACTACTTGCTGCCGCGCCAG
Source organism: Mycobacterium sp. IS-1264 (assembly GCF_001954195.1). Classification (GTDB taxonomy): domain Bacteria; phylum Actinomycetota; class Actinomycetes; order Mycobacteriales; family Mycobacteriaceae; genus Mycobacterium. The sequence goes on from NZ_MBES01000010.1 coordinate 95,650, forward strand.
CGCGAGCGGGCGGCGCTGAACGACGACGAGGTCACCGTCACCGATGCCGCGCTGCGCAAGATCGCCGCCGACTACACCCGCGAACCGGGTGTGCGCCAGTTCGAACGCCTGCTGGCCAAGGCGCTGCGCAAGGTGACGACGAAGATCGCCGAGGAACCGGTGACCATCGACGAGCCCGATCTGGTCGATTACCTTGGCCGGCCGCGGTTTACGCCGGAGTCGGCGGAACGCACCGCGGTGCCCGGCGTGGCCACCGGCCTGGCCGTGACCGGCCTGGGCGGCGATGTGCTCTACATCGAGGCAGGCGCAACCGATGGCGAACCCGGTTTGCAGCTGACCGGTCAGCTGGGCGACGTGATGAAGGAGTCGGCGCAGATCGCGCTGTCCTACGTACGTTCGCACGCCGCTGAACTGGGTGTTGACCCCAAGGCCCTGGACCGTCGCATCCACGTGCACGTGCCCGCCGGGGCGGTGCCCAAGGACGGTCCGTCGGCCGGTGTCACGATGGTGACCGCGCTGGTCTCGATGGCCACCGGGCGTCAGGTCCGCTCCGACGTCGGCATGACCGGCGAGGTCACGCTCAACGGCCGCGTGCTGCCTATCGGCGGGGTGAAGCAGAAGCTGCTCGCTGCCCAACGTGCAGGGCTGTCAACGGTTTTCATCCCATCGCGCAACGAGCCGGATCTGGACGACGTGCCCGCGGAGGTGCTCGAGGCTCTGACTGTCACGCCGATGACCGACGTCGCCGAGATCGTCGCCCGGGCGCTGGAACCGGTGGCCGAAACCGCCACGGCCGCCGCCTGATACGGGGAAACGGCGCACCGGCCGGCCCGGGCCGTTACCGTGCGGGGATGGCCGTGATCCTGCGCAGGATGCTCCGCATTGGCAAGCTGCCCGCCGAACTGCGGGCCCAGGTCGAATCGGAGGGGCTCACCCATCTCGCCGAGTTCGTCCCGGTCACTTTCCGATTCAATGGCTCGGTACCGGGTTTCGCGGTGAAAGGACACAACGTCCGCAGCTACGTCGGTTCCCTGGCCCTTACCCCCCAGCGGGTTCTCGGGACGTTGTCGACGGTGCCGAAATTGGCGGGCCGAGCAATCGACCAGCGCTGGGATGCGGCCCAGGGCGGGCCGGTCAGGGCGGAGTTCTCCAAGGACGGCCTCGCGCTCGACGTCGATGTCAGCCAGGTCGATCCCGCATTCTCCGGTCAGCTGTCACTGCGGTACAAAACCGCGATCCCCGAACCGGTGCTGACCACCCTCCCCCGCCGGTCGTTGGCGTTCCACGTCCCGCGCGAGTGGGTTTTGCGCGCCGTCGGGGTACCTGCCGCGCGGCCTGGGTAACAATGCTCACACCCGATGGCGGGCACGTGGTGGCCGGGCCAACACCGCTGGTCAGTCTGTTGCTGCGTGGTGAATCTGTTAATCGCATGCAGGTTGTCTGAAAGATTCCTGCCAATAAACCTGGCCGAAGGCGTTTTCGCGCCTCCGAGCCCGGGTAGCCGAAACAGCCAGGGGGATTCCACCCCTGTTCCCTCGGCCCAAACCAGGAGCTTGGGGAAATAACTGAACAACACCGTCAATGCTGTTGCGCTGCGTGCGTCGCAGCCAGGCTGGACAAGGAGTTCACATGAACCTCAACAAGATCACCGCCACCGCCGCGATGGCCGGCGGCCTAGGGGCCGCGGCACTCGGAATCGGTGCCGGTCTGGCCCAGGCCGACCCGGGTATCCCAGGGCCTGGCCCGAACATCCCGGGCCCGAACGTTCCGGGCCCGAATGTGCCGGGAGACCGGGATGTGCCTGGTCACGGGCAGTTGCCCGGACAGGGGTGGCCGGTTTGTAACGGCGGGCCGGGCGTCAACTGCAATGGACCCGGCAGCCCGCTTCCGCCGGGACAGGATCGGTTCCCGCCGCCGGGGCACTACAACGACCCGGTCCGCTACGGACTGCCGGCCACCTGGGTGCCGCCCGTGGGTGACCCCGACGGAACCCAGCTTCCGGTCGTATTCGACCCGGACCTGGGCCAGTGGGGCGTGCACACGTCTAGTGGTTTCCAGGTGTTCACGCCTGCGGGCGGAGCCAACGGCAACGTCGGCGGCAATGTCGGAACGCCCGGCACCTAAAACCGGCACATAAAAGCCGGAATGTGGCAGCCGCCCCCGAACGGGGGCGGCTGTTCCACATTTGGCCGTTGCGGCTTCGCCTTGCGCTCGTCGGACGTGCGGCAGAATCGCAGTGATGACCGAATTTCGCAATCTGAAACGGCAAGTCGTCCACCGCGTCCAACGTCTGGTGGTCAACCCGGTGGGGCGGCAACTTCCGGTGACCATGCTCGAGACCGTGGCCGCAAGTCGGGGCAGCCGCGGCGCACCGCGGTGGGCGGTCGCGTGGTGGACAACCAGTTCTGGATGGTCTCCGAGCACGGTGACCGGTCCGACTACGTTCGAAACATCAAGGCCAACTCCGCAGTTCGGGTCCGCGTTGGCGGTCGGTGGCGAAACGGAACGGCTCACCTCATGCCCGACGACGACCCGCTGCGGCGGCTGGGCAATCTCCCCCGACTCAACAGCGCCGTGGTGCGCCTGATGGGTAGCGACCTGCTCACCATTCGAGTTGATCTGGACTGACACCGTGTTCGGCATATTCGCCGAGCCGGTAAATCTGCAGGAGAAGTACGAGTAGAGGCCTGCGAAACTACAGGCTCGGCGCGTGTCGGTCGCCGGCGTTAAGGTCGGCGCATGGCCTACGACGAAGACCTGGCCAACCGGATCCGCGAACTGCTCGGATCCGAGCGTGGCGTCGAGGAAAAGCGCATGTTCGGTGGCCTCGCGTTCCTGGTCAACGGCAACATGTCCGTGGCCGCCAGTGGACAGGGCGGATTGCTGGTGCGGGTACCGCCGGACGACACCGACAAGCTGCTGGAACGCGACCACGTCAGCGCCATGGTGATGGCGGGCCGCGAAGCCCGTGGCTGGTTGCGCGTTGACGACGAGGGCGTGAAAACCAAGCGCCAGCTTCAGGGTTGGGTGACGCGCGGCGTCGGCTATGCACGCAGCCTGCCATCCAAATGAGGAGGTTGTGGTGAAGCGCGGGTGTTGGGTCGCCATCGGTAGCGCAGCGGTCGTCGGTGTTGCGCTTGTCGGGTGCTCGAGCGGCTCAGGCAATGGCGCCGGCGCGCGAGCTCCGAGCGGATCGGTTGCTGCTGCGCCGAACGTCGTCGTGGACGGCAAGGTCCGGCCGGTTCAGAACGAAGTCGCGTGCGTGACGGCGGCCAACATGGTGATGGCCAACATTGGCAGCCGAGAGGATGGCATCGCCGTCACCCTGAGTGCTGGCGACAATCCGACGGTGAAAGATCTCACCCTCGGCATGGTCGACGGGATGCCGCTGACGTACTACGAGTCAAATATCGGCCCCAAACCGACTGTCACCAAGAGCGGATCTACCTTCAAAATCGTCGGAACTGCAAGTGATAGCCCTGGCGGCAGCGGGACCGTATCCAAACCTTTCGAGATGGAGTTCACCTGCCCACCAAGGCGGTGAACCCAGCTGCGAGGCAAGCACCCGCCCCGGTTTGCAGGCGAACGGCGCGGGTACGCGGTGCGGTATGAGCGGGCGCGAGCAAGTGGTGCAGCGATTGCTCAGGGTCGCCGGCACCACGTACGCCGCCGAGGCGGGCATTCGAGTCAACGACAAACCGATGCCGCTGTTTCAGCTCCTGGTGCTGTGCATGCTGGCCAGCAAGCCGATCGATGCCGCCACCGCCGTCCGTGCTGCCCGTGAGCTCTTCAAGACGGGCCTGCGGACCCCGAAGGCCGTCCTGGCCTCCGACAGGCGGACCATGATCAGCGCGTTCGGCCGCGCTCACTACGTGCGCTACGACGAAAGCTCGGCCACCCGCCTCACCGACATTGCCAGGCGGGTTTGCGACGAGTATTCCGGCGACCTCCGCGAACTCGATGGCCGCAGCAATCAAGACGTCCGTGAGGCCAAGCGAATGCTCAAGACGTTCAAGGGAATCGGTGAAACCGGCGCCGATATCTACCTACGCGAGGTGCAGGACGTATGGACCTGGGTTCGCCCATATTTCGACGGCCGCGCCACCGCCGCGGCTAAGCGGCTGGGCCTGCCGGCCGACGCGGCGAAGCTGGCCTCGCTGGCTCCGCGGGCCAACGCCCGGCTGGCCGCCGCGCTGGTGCGGGTCTCCCTGGACGACGATCTGCGCCAGCGGGTGACCGGTTGAGCGCCCGGTGACGGTGCGGATCGGTACGTCGGGCTGGTCGTACCAGCACTGGAACGACGTGCTCTACCGGCCCGGCCTGCCGGCCGGCAAGCGGCTGGCGCGCTACGTCGAGGTGTTCGACACCGTCGAGCTGAACGCCAGCTTCTACCGCTGGCCCAAGGATTCGACTTTCGCGGGGTGGCGCGACCAACTGCCGGCCGGCTTCACCATGTCGGTCAAGGCCCATCGCGGACTGACCCACTACCGCCGATTGGCCTCCCCGGAGCCCTGGATCGAACGGTTCGAGCGCTGTTGGCAGTTGCTGGGTGATCGGCGCGGTGTGCTGCTCGTTCAGCTGCACCCCGAGCAGCAGCGCGACGACGCGCGGCTGGATTCGTTTCTGCGGCAAGTGCCGGCGTCGATCCGGGTGGCCGTGGAGCTGCGCAATCCTTCGTGGAACGACCCCGCGGTCTATGAAGTGCTCGAACGCCGCCGCGCGGCGTATGTGGTGATGAGCGGCGCCGGATTGGCGTGCGTGCCGCGCGCCACCACCGATCTGGTGTACATCCGGCTGCACGGCCCGGATCAGGATTCGATCTACGCCGGCTGCTATTCCGAAGACGACCTGCGGCGCTGGGCCGACCGAATCGTCGGCTGGGACCGCGACGGCAGGGACGTATGGGTGTATTTCAACAACGACCTCGGCGGTCACGCCGTCCGCAATGCCCTGACTTTGCAAGAACTTTTGGCCTGAGCCGGGCCGCGTAGGCTGGGAATGTCGACGAAAGAACGGAGCAGCAATCATGGCCAGCTCGACCACATTCGTCATCATCGGCGGCGGACTTGCTGGAGCCAAGGCGGCAGAAGCGTTGCGCGACAGCGGCTTTGATGGCCAAGTCATCCTCTTCGCCGAAGAGGAACACCTGCCCTACGAGCGACCACCGCTTTCCAAGGAGTATCTCGCCGGCAAGAAATCGCTGGCCGATTTCACCGTGCAGAATTCCGAGTGGTACCGCGACCACGACGTCGACCTGAGACTCGGCTCGCCTGTGGCAGGCCTGACCCCCGCCGAACACGCCGTGGCCCTCCCCGACGGAACCGCGGTGCGGTACGACAAACTGCTGCTGGCGACCGGATCGGCCTCGCGGCGTCCGCCGATACCCGGATCTGACGCCGACGCGGTCCACTATCTGCGCACCTACGACGACGCCGTGGCGCTGAATTCTATTCTCGCCGAAGGGTCTTCACTGGCCGTGGTCGGAGCCGGATGGATCGGGCTGGAGGTGGCCGCCGGCGCCCGACAGCGTGGCGTCGCCGTGACCGTCGTCGAGACGGCCAAACAGCCGCTGCTGGCCGCGCTCGGCGAATCGGTGGGCGAAGTGTTCGCCAACCTCCATCGCGATCACGGCGTGGACTTGCGGCTCGAGGCGCAGGTCGAGGAGATTTCGACCACGGGCGGCAAGGCCACCGGCCTGAAAATGCGGGACGGGTCGACGGTCGCCGCTGATGCGGTGTTGGTGGCCGTGGGCGCCAAGCCGAACGTCGAACTCGCCGAACAGGCCGGGCTCGCCATGGGCGACGGCGGTGTGCTGGTCGACGCGTCGCTGCGCACGAGCGATCCTGACATCTACGCGGTCGGCGACATCGCCGCGGCCGAGCACCCGCTGTTCGGCTGCCGGATTCGCACCGAGCACTGGGCTAACGCGCTCAAGCAGCCCGCGGTGGCGGCCGCCGGAATGCTCGGCGAGCCAGGCGAATACGCGGAGCTGCCCTACTTCTTCACCGATCAGTACGACCTCGGGATGGAGTACGTCGGGCACGCACCCAACTTCGAGCGGGTGGTGTTCCGCGGTGACGTCGGCGGGCGCGAATTCGTCGCGTTTTGGCTCGACGGCGACAACCGGGTGCTGGCCGGGATGAATGTCAACGTCTGGGATGTGCTCGACGACGTCAAAGCGCTGATCAGGTCCGGGACTTCCGTCGACCCCGGCGCGCTGGCCGATCCGCAGTCCCCGCTTGCCGACCTAGTGAGCTGACGTCTCGGCGGGCACCCATGTCCCGTCGATGACGTCGGGTGGGCGTTGCGCCTGCAGGCGCTCCCGCTCGGCGCGCCGGCGCTTGATCCGCAACCGGGCATCGGCCGGCATCGTGACCAGCTCGTCGCAGGTCAGGTAGTACACGTCGGCCACGACGTCGATCATGTCCGCCGCGACCCGTCGAGAACCCAACTCGCGCAACGTCGTTCGAAGCTCATGGGTGAATCGGATGGTGGCGTCGTGAGCCAGCTCGCGCGACACGCGGGCATTGTCGGCAAGACGCCGGGCCAGTGTCGCGGGTGGCGGCGGCTGGGCGGGGGCCTCGGCGGCTTCGGCGGCCGCCGCCAGCAGCATCGCCGGGTCGTCGACGAACACCGTGCTGTCCAGTTCGGCTTCCCCCGGCCCGCGGTGGCCGATGCGGGCGACCGCGGCGTCGAGCGCGGCGGCGGTCCCCGGAGACAACGCGCGGATGCTGTCGAGATTGCGGTCCCGGGCCAGCGCGGCCAGCGGTGGGTCGGCGCGCAATATCGTTGCCAGCTCGGCGATCTCGGCCGTGACGCGGCCACCCTCCAAGATCGTGCCCAGTCCCGGCACCCTGGTTCCCACCCCGGTGCGCTCCAACGCGGCCGCGGTGACGCCGGTGTCGATCAACGACAACGCCGTCAGGATCCAGCCCTGGTGAATCCGGTCCCGCAGCAGCCGGAGCCGCACCCCTAGGCTGGCATCGGAAAGCAGACCCAGCTGCGCGTCATCGAGGTGTTCGGCGGTGGCCGCGGCGGCGTAGGCGCGCGTGTTGGTCCGCAGGTGACGCAATATGGCGAGCGATCTCGCCGCGGCGACCGCCTTGGCGACCGACCCCACCGCCCCGCTGGCCAGCTGCGGCGGACCGAACGGCAGCAGGTCACCGACCTGTGGCTGGTCGATCAGGGCATTCCGGACGACGGCTTCGGAGTCCCAGCCCGGGAGCTGGGCGGCGGCAATGACATTGGATGACACCCCGACGTAAGGGCGATGACCGAACACCGCGATGGCCCTGCTCCCCCATTCGTCGCCCACGACGCCACCGAGCGCAAGCACCTGACCCATCACCCGTCCGGCCGTCCGCAGTCCGCTCAACTGGACGTCCAGGGTTATCGGGGTCAGCGGTCCGGGCAGCGCCTCGGCAAGGCCGGTCGCACTGAAAACCGGGAACCGCGGATCGATCAGGTCGTCGAATTCACCCTCCATGCCCTCCGGTGCGGCGTTGCGCAGCGAACCGGGCGGCGCGTGCCGCGGGAGCACCTCCACCGGCAGCGCCAATCGCCCCCCATGGTGGACCGCACCGGCGGGTCCGAGTCTGCGGCCGGCGAGTCCGCGCGCGGTGTCGGCGACCGCCTCGATCGCCTGCCAGCCGAACTCGAATCCCCAATCCTCTTGCGCCGCAGTGATATCCATCTCCGGAATCAATTGTGACCAGCTGCGAACCCCATACGGCCGCGAACGCGGATCGGCGGATCGCAGCACCCGCCAGGCCGTGATCACGTTGGTGGCGTCCGGCGTAGCCAGGTCCACGACACCGGTGCGGTCGGTGTTCAGCGCCAAAACCAGGAAGCGCACCAGGTCGTCGAGGTGCAGTACCCGCATGGTCTGCGCGGAAACCTTGCTGCGCAGCAGGGTGGCCACGGTGCGGCACACCATCCAGTCGAGCTGACGGCCGACGGGCGGCGCGATCCGGACGACCACGCTCGGCGCCCAACTGGTGGACACCAGCTCCTCGGCGGGCCGATACAGGTCGGGCCGGCCCGCGGCCTGGGAGACGAACAGCAAGCGCGCGCCGGCGCGGGCGGCGGCATGGGTCACCCGCGCGACGCCGTCGATGTCCGCGCTGCCGGGGGCGGTCGTGTCGACCGGGGCCAGGTGGATGACCGTGTCGGCCTCGTCGGCCAGCTGCTGCAGGACGGGGTCGCTCAGGGGCGCGCAAACAAATTCGACGTTTGGGTCCAGGCAGGCGTGCGGGCGCTCAGCAATGCCACTGACGCTGTGGCCGGCCGCGATGAGCTGGCGTGCGACCAGCCGCCCGACGGTGCCGGTGGCGTCGGTAACCAGGATCTGCACCCAGGCTCACCTCCCACGACGTCCGCTTCGACAATAGGCAAGTCGCCAACAGTTTCGCGACTGTTACTCCCCAAACCGGGCTCTGGCCTGGCGGTATTCCCGCGGCGGGCTACCGCAGCGTGGCGCTGCCGTCGGTCGCGACGGCAACTTTGGCGCCACCGATGTCCTCATGCACGGTTTCCTGCGCCGCGGCGCGATCGTTGATCACCGCCAGCGTTCGCGACCCGTCGGGCGTGCGCACGGCAACAAATGCCTTCTCCGGCAGCCCCTCCCGGTCGAACGGAGTCGTCCAGGCTTCGACGGTGCCGACGCCCTCCCACTCGACCAACCCGTCGCGGGTGGGCTCGCGATCCACCGCGGATTGCACGTCCTCCCAACGGAATTCGGAAGGAGGTTCGGTGCCGTAGACACCGAAGCTGTGCTTGGTCAGGTAGCCGCCGTTGGCGGTGATCAGGGCGCGCCGTCCCGGATTTTCCACCAGCAGACCGGCGACGGTGGCGATCGAGTGCATGACGTAGTTGCTCCACGGGCCGCCCGCGAACGTCAGCCCGCCGGTGACGGTCAGCGGACGCGCCGGATCGTCGACGGCCAGCGCCAGTTCGGCCGCGGCGACCTGAACGGCGGACGGAAAGCACGAGTACAGGTCGACGTAGTCGACCTCGTCGATGCCCAGGCCGGCGAGCTCCAGCGCCCTGGCGCCCGCGATCCGGATGGCGGTGGACCGGTGCAACTCGTCACGCTCGGCGATGGCCGGGGTGTCGTGCGCGTCGGTGCCCGCATGCGGGTAAACCCAGCGGTCGGCCGGGATCCGCAGGCGTTGTGCCTGCTCGACCGACGTCAGGATCAGGGCCGCGCCCTGGTCCACCATGTTGTTGGAGTTCATCAACTTGGTGTACGGCCAGCTGATCATCCGGTTCTGCGGTCCGGGCCGCCGAATCTCCTCCGCGGTCACCGGCTTACGGATCCAGGCGTTGGGATTGCCGACCGCGACGGCGTTGAAGCGCGCCCACAATTCGGCGACGCGGTCGAGGTGGTCGTCAACGGATTCGCCGTTGGCGACGCGAAGCGCCTGCTCGAACAGCGGGTAGACGTAGGCGGGCCGGTCCAGGCCGATCCTGATCTCCGCGTCGCCGGCCATCGGGACGTCGTCGCCGCCGACCTCGGCCAGCGGGACGGAGTCGTCCTGAACCGTCCACTCGAGTTTGCCGCCCTTGGCCTTCAGTCCCCGCCGGGTCCGCCACGTTTCGGCGCCGGCGAGCAACACCACGCCGGCCCGGCCCGCCTGAATGTCCATGCACGCCTGGTTGACCAGCGACTGCGGCACGTTGCCGCCCACCGGGCTGTAGCGCGTACGGAAGCCCGAGGCGCCGATCCGCTCGCCGAGCAGCAGCGCGGGATCCCGGTAGTGCGCCGACAGCACGTTGACCACCCGGATGGAATCGACTGCGTCGATCACCCGGGGATCGCCGGCCTGCCGGGCCGCGGCGGCCATTAGGTCGACCGGTTCGACGGACCGCGTCTGCGGGTCGATGTCGTCGCGATGGTTGACCTGACCGCAGCCGATCAGCACCGGTGTACGGGGGGCGACGGTCATGGACCGAATTTAGCGTGTCTATGGACCGGGCCACCGCGGGCATCGGGCACGAGGCTTTGGCTATCGTCACAGGCCGACCCACGATCGGATGGAGACCGCCAACCAATGAGCGCGCACTTGAGCTATGTCGAAGCCGTGATCGTCGGCGCCGCCCAGGGCATCACCGAACTGTTCCCGGTTTCCAGCCTCGGGCACTCGGTGTTGGTGCCGGCGCTGGTCGGCGGGCAATGGGCCCGAGACCTCAACGTGTCCGCGCCCCAGTCGCCCTACCTGGCGTTCATCGTCGGCCTGCACGTCGCGACGGCCGCGGCGCTGCTGGTGTTCTTCTGGCGCGACTGGGTGCGCATCCTGGCGGGATTCTTCTCCTCGGTGCGGTATCGCCGAATCCGCACCCCCGAAGAGCGGTTGGCCTGGCTGATCGTGCTGGCCACCATCCCGGTGGGCCTGGCCGGCCTAGCGCTGGAACAGTTGTTCCGCACCACGCTGGGCAAACCCATTCCGGCGGCGGCGTTTCTGCTCCTCAACGGCATCGCCCTGTATGCGGGCGAGGTCCTGCGCCGCCGCGTGGCGCCCGCTCGCGACGACCCGCCGCCAGCCGAGGGGGCCGCACCCAACGACGAGGCCGCGCACAGCGGCGAGGCCGCGCACAGCGGCGAGGCCGTCGACAACCGGCTGGCCGAACTGCCCCTGGGCCGGGGTGTGCTGATCGGCTCGGCGCAAATCCTGGCCCTGCTGCCGGGCATCAGCCGCTCCGGCATCACGATCGTGGCCGGCCTCTGGCGCGGCCTGTCCCACGAAGACGCCGCCCGGTTCTCCTTCCTGCTGGCGACGCCCATCATCCTGGCGGCCGGAATCTACAAGATCCCGGAACTGTTCGGGCCGCTGGGAAGCGGCATCGGCGGGCAGGTCCTGGCCGGCAGCATCGCGTCGTTCGTCTGCGCCTACCTCGCCGTGCGCTATCTCACCCGGTACTTCCAAACGCGCACCCTGACACCGTTCGCCGTCTACTGCGCCCTGGTTGGCGCCGCGAGCCTGGCCTGGCTGACCCTGCGCTGAGCGGGCGGGCTTATTGCGCACCCCGACGTCGAGTGCTGTGCTTACCGGATCGCATAGTTGACACCTGTTAAGACCGGAAGGGATCAACATGGCAGACACCGCAGTAGGCCTGAAGGTCCGCGACAAGGTCATCGTGATCACCGGCGGCGCGCGGGGCATCGGATTGGCCACCGCGACCGCGCTGCACAACTTGGGCGCCAAGGTCGCGATCGGCGACATCGACGAGGTGTGCGTGAAGGAATCGGGCGCCGCGCTCGGCCTCGACGTGCACGGCAAGCTCGATGTCACCGACCCGCACTCGTTTTCGGAGTTCCTCGATGACGTCGAGCGCCAGCTCGGACCGATCGATGTGCTGGTCAACAACGCCGGCATCATGCCGGTCGGCCGGATCATCGACGAGCCCGACGCGGTCACCCGGCGCATTCTGGACATCAACGTCTACGGCGTGATGCTGGGCAGCAAGCTGGCGGTCCAGCGCATGGTCCCCCGCGGATCCGGACACGTCATCAACGTCGCCTCACTGGCCGGGGAGATCTACGCCGTCGGGCTGGCCACCTACTGCGCGAGCAAGCACGCGGTGGTCGCGTTCACCGATTCCGCGAGGCTCGAATACCGCTCGGCCGGCGTGCACTTCTCGATGGTGCTGCCGTCGTTCGTCAACACCGAGCTGACCGCGGGCACCAAGGGCGCCAAGGGATTCCGCAATGCCGAGCCCTCGGAAATCGCCGACGCGATCGTCGGGTTGGTGGTTCGCCCGAGGCCGCGGGTGCGCGTCACCAGGGCGGCCGGCGCGATGGTCGCTTCGCAGAAGTTCATGCCGCGCAGGCTGGGCGAGGGCCTCAACCGCCTGCTCGGCGGCGAGCACGTCTTCACCGATGAGGTCGACGTCGAACAGCGCCGGGCCTACGAGGCCCGCGCCCGCGGCGAAGAATGAGGGCCGCCCAGCGCGGCGTTCATCGAAAGCGCGGACAATCGGCCGGGTGAGCCTAGAAACCGCAACGACCTCGACCACGAAACTCTCCGACGACGAACTGGGCCTCATCGACAAGTACTGGCGCGCCGCCAACTACCTGTCGGTCGGGCAGATCTATCTGCTGGACAACCCGCTGCTGACCGAGCCGCTGTCGGCCGAACACGTGAAACCGCGGCTGTTGGGTCACTGGGGCACCACGCCGGGACTCAACCTCATCTACGCCCACCTGAACCGGATCATCCGCAACCGCGACGCCAACGTCATCTACGTCACCGGGCCCGGCCACGGTGGGCCCGGGCTGGTGGCGAACGCCTACCTCGAGGGCACTTACAGCGAGGTGTACAGCGGCATCGGAGAGGACACCGACGGGCTGCGCCGGCTGTTCCGTCAGTTCTCCTTCCCCGGCGGCATCCCCAGCCACGTCGCCGCCCAGACCCCCGGGTCGATCCACGAGGGCGGTGAACTCGGCTACGCCCTGGTGCACGCCTATGGCGCGGCGTTCGACAACCCGGATCTGGTGGTCGCGTGCGTCATCGGCGACGGCGAGGCCGAGACCGGGCCGCTGGCGACCAGTTGGCACTCGAACAAATTCCTCAACCCGGCCGTCGACGGCGCGGTGCTGCCGATCCTGCACCTCAATGGGTACAAGATCGCCAACCCGACGGTGCTGGCGCGAATCCCGCAGACCGAGCTCGAATCCCTGTTGCGCGGTTACGGGTACCGGCCGATCACGGTGGCCGGTGACGAAGATCAAGACCCGGCGTCGGTGCACCAGCAGCTGGCCGCCGCCCTCGACGACGCGTTCGACGACATCGCGGCGATTCAGCGCGCGGCCCGCAGCGGCGAGCAAACCGGCCGGCCGGTGTGGCCGATGATCGTGCTGCGCACGCCGAAAGGCTGGACCGGACCCAAGGAGGTGGACGGAAAGCGGGTCGAGGGCACCTGGCGGGCACACCAGGTGCCGCTGGCCGCGACGCACGAAAACCCCGAGCACCGCGCGCAGCTCGAGGAGTGGCTGCGCAGTTACCGCCCCGAGGAGTTGTTCGGCGAGAGCGGCGCGCTGCGCACCGAGCTGCGGGCGATCGCACCGCGTGGTGACCGCCGGATGAGCGCCAACCCGCACGCCAACGGCGGGCTGCTGCTGCGCGAGTTGGACCTCCCGGACTTCCGCGACTATGCGGTGGCGGTCGAACAACCGGCGTCGACGATGCACGAGGCGACCCGGGTGCTGGGCACGTTCCTGCGCGACGTCATCGCCCGTAACCCGGACCGCTTCCGCCTGATGGGGCCCGACGAGACCGCGTCGAACCGGCTGGACGCCGTGTACGAATCCACCGACAAGGTCTGGCTTTCGGAGACAGGGCCCGACGACGAAAACCTCGCGCCGGACGGCCGCGTGATGGAGGTGCTCTCCGAGCACCTGTGCCAGGGCTGGCTGGAAGGCTATCTGCTGACCGGCCGGCACGGGCTGTTCAACTGCTACGAGGCGTTCGTACACATCGTCGATTCGATGCTGAACCAGCACGCGAAATGGCTGTCCACCAGCCGCGAGTTGCCGTGGCGCCAGCCGATCGCGTCGTTGAATTACCTGCTGAGCTCGCACGTGTGGCGCCAGGACCACAACGGCGCGTCCCATCAGGACCCCGGGTTCATCGACCTGGTCGCCAACAAGCGGGCCGAGATCGTCCGGGTTTACCTGCCGCCGGATGCCAACACGCTGCTCTCGGTCGCCGACCACTGCCTGCGCAGCCGCGACTACATCAACGTCATCGTCGCCGGCAAGCAGCCGGCGCTGAGCTACCTTTCGATGGACGATGCGATCGCGCACTGCACCCGCGGGCTGGGGATCTGGCAGTGGGCGAGCACGGCCACCGCCGAGCCCGACGTGGTGCTCGCCTGCGCCGGGGACATCCCGACGCAGGAGACGCTGGCCGCCGCCGACGTCCTGCGCCGCGAACTGCCCGACCTGGCCGTGCGGGTGGTCAACGTCGTCGACCTGATGCGCCTGCTGCCTGACTCCGAGCACCCACATGGCTTGCCGGACAACGAATTCGACGCGCTGTTCACCCGCGACAAGCCGGTGATCTTCGCCTACCACGGTTACCCGTGGCTGATCCATCGGCTCAGTTACCGCCGCACCAACCACCACCACATCCACGTGCGCGGGTTCAAAGAACGGGGCACCACCACGACGCCGTTCGACATGGTGATGCTCAACGACCTCGACCGCTTCCACCTGGTCATGGATGTCATCGACCGCGTGGACGGGCTGGCCAATCGCGCCGCGGTGCTTCGTCAACGGATGGAGGACGCGCGTATCGCCGCCCGCCGCTACACCCGCGAGCACGGCGAGGACGATCCGGCGATCGCCGGCTGGACCTGGGAGGCGCCGCAGTCGAAGTGAGCCGGGCCGACGCGAGCCGCGGGTAAACTTGCCCGATGCCCGACGCGACGACGGCCGCCCACACCCATCCGGTGGTGTCGCAGCTTTCGGCGCTGCACCGCTTCCGGGTCCACCTCGACATCGCCGTGGTGGTCGTGGTGCTGGTGCTCACCAACCTGATCGCGCACTTCACCACGCCCTGGGCGAGCGTCGCGACCGTCCCCGCCGCCGCGGTAGGGCTGGCGTTGCTGATGCGGGCCAACGGCCTGGACTGGGCCGACCTCGGCCTGGGCCGCGAACACTGGAAGTCCGGGTTCGGCTATGCGCTGGCCGCCGTGGGCGTGGTCGCGTCGGTCATCGCAGTCGGTGTGCTGCTGCCGATGACCCGGCCGATGTTCATGAACAATCACTACGCGACGATCTCGGGCGCGCTGATCGCGTCGATGGTCATCATCCCGCTGCAAACCGTGATCCCCGAGGAGTTGGCCTTCCGGGGTGTGCTGCACGGCGCGTTGAGCCGGGCCTGGGGATTTCGCGGGGTCGCACTGTCGGGTTCCCTGCTATTCGGCCTGTGGCACGTCGCCACGTCGCTCGGGCTGACGAGCAGCAACGTCGGCTTCACCCGGGTGTTCGGCGGCGGTTTCGTCGGGATGCTGGCCGGGGTGACGCTGGCCGTATTGGCCACCGCGACAGCCGGATTCGTCTTCAGCTGGTTACGCCGGCGCAGCGGCAGCCTGATCGCGCCGATCGCCCTGCATTGGTCGCTGAATGGGCTCGGCGCCCTGGCCGCCGCGCTCGTCTGGCACCTGTCGACCTGACGTCGCGTCACACAAGCAGCACGGCGGCGCCGGCGATGCGTCCGCCGGCCAAATCGGCCAGCGCCCGATCCGCTTGTGCGAGCGGGTATTCCGGCGTGGTCACCTCGATGTGGTGCCCGGCGGCGAAGTCGAGGAACGCCCGCGCGTCGGCCCGGGTATTCGACGTGACCGACCGGATTTCGCGCTCCTGAAACAGGTGGCGTTGATAGTTCAGGCTCGGAATGTCAGACAGGTGAATCCCGGCGATCGACAACGTCCCGCCCCGGTCGAGCGCCTCCATCGCGGGCAGCACCAGATCGCCGACCGGGGCGAACAGGATCGCGGCGTCCAGCGGCACCGGCGGCGGATCGGCCGCGCCTTGCGCCGATGCGGCGCCGAGCTTGCGCGCCAGCTCCTGCGCCTCGGCTCCGCGGGTCATCACGTGCACCTCGGCCCCTTGGGCCAGTGCGACTTGCGCGGTGATGTGGGCGCTGCCGCCGAAGCCGTAGATACCCAGCCGGCCGCCCGGCGGTAGCTCGGCGCGCAGCAGGGAGCGGTATCCGATGATGCCGGCGCACAAGAGCGGTGCGAGCTCGCTGTCGCTGTAGCCGCTCGGCAGGTGGTGTGCGAAAGCCGCAGGGACCGTGGCGAATTCGGCGTATCCCCCGTCGGCGTCCCAGCCGGTGTAGCGCGACTCCGGGCACAGGTTCTCGGCGTCCCGACGGCAGTACTTGCAGACGCCGCAGGTGTGGCGCAGCCAGGCAATGCCGACCCGATCGCCCACCTCGAAGCCGTCACCGGCCGCCGCGGCACCGACCTCTATGACCTCCCCCACCACCTCGTGGCCGGGCGTCACTCGCTCGCGGTGCACCGGAAGGTCGCCCTCGGCGACGTGCAGGTCCGTGCGACACACACCGCACGCGCGCACGGCCACCAGCAACTCGGATGGCTCGGGCCGCGGCACGTCGGCGGTGACCTGCTCGAGCGGACCGGTTTCCATCGGGCCGGGCCGCCGCACTCGCCACGCGTGCATTGTCGTGCGTCAGGTCCTTCGGATCATCCCGACGATCCACAGCAGGATCACCGAGCCCAGAATCGCGGTGAACAAGGTGAACCACCAGCCGCCGGCGGCGGTGTCGACGAAGAAGCTCAGCAGGAATCCGCCGATCAACGCGCCGATGACGCCGATCACGATGTTCATCAGGATGCCGGAACCGCCGCCTTTGACGATCTTGCCGGCGATCCACCCCGCGATTCCGCCGATGATGATGTAGCCGATCCAGCCGACGCTGGTCAGGGTTGTCGAGCGGGCAAGAAATTCGGTTGCTGCCATGACGTCCATCCGGGTCTCCTTGCGTTCACTGGCAAAGCCCGGCGCAGGTACCGGGTCGTGGTTCCGGTATACCCCGTTTGCCTAACGAACTCAGGCGGATTCGGTCTGCTGCGGCGCTGGCGTGGGAGTGGCCTCTCCCGCGGGCGCTTGGGCCGGCGGAGCGGCCGGCGCGGGCGCGCCTGGAGCCGGCGCCGGGGCAGGTGCTCCGGGTGCCGGGACGGGGGCTCCCGGCGCGGGGGCTCCCGGCGCGGGAGCGGCCGGCGGGGCCGTCCAGGGCTGGATCGACTGGGCGAGCGCCGTGGCCGCGTTCGTGTCCACCGGGTCGTTCGAGGTGCCGAGCCACACGACGAACCAGCGCTGCGGCGGGCTCGCGGTAGCTGACCCGATGACCCCCGTCCAGATCTGGCCGTTCGGCTTGCTCGGGTCGCTGAACTTCACCTCGTAGTACGAGGCGCTTCCGGTGAGCCCGTTGGCGCCGGTCAGCGACGCCGTCGCCTGGTTGATCCGCGTGCCCGGATACGGCATGAAGAACTCACCCATGTCGGAGCCGAGCCGGACGGCGGCCTTGGCGTTGTTGGGTTCGGCGCTGGCGTAAAGCTTTTGATCCAGCCGGCCCATGACGATGCGGGTGTCGTTGGCGACCGGTGGTGCCTGGTTCGGCGCCGGCGGCTGGCCGATGGTCTTGCTCAGCAACTCCGAGCCGTAGTCGAGGTGCGACGCGTCGGACTCCACCCAGCCGGGGGGCAGCACGAAGCTGAATCCGCCGACGGCATTGCCGAGGCGCCCGGCATTCGGGTCGGGGGGCGGCGGGGCGTTCGGGTCGACGGGCGGCGGCGGCACAGCGTTGGGATCGCCCGGCGCGGGTTGCGCATTCGGCGCCGGTTGCGCGTTCGGCGCCGGAGCTCCCGCCGGCGGCGGTGCCGCGGTCGTGGTTGCCGGGACCGGCGTCGGGGTCTCGGGATCGGCGTGCGACGTCGCCGGTAACGCGATGGTGACGGCGCTGGCACTGGTCACCGTGGCGATCGCCAGCGTCGCCCACAGTGCTTTGCGACGTGTCGAGTTCGGGTCCACCTGATCCATGGCGACGAACCTACCGTGTTACGGCTGTGACGCAAGGGTGCCTTGCGGACGATGCGATCCGGTGCTCCCGATGTTGCCGATGTGCAACCGGTTTCGCATCCGTGGAGTTCGCTCGCCCGTCACGAGTGAGCGTGGCGTTGCGCCGCGGGATACAGCGCCACTTCATGCGCCTTGACCGAGAACCACATCTGCTGACCCGGCGCCAACCGCAGCTCGGACGCGGCGTCGACGGTGATTTCCGCGGCCAGGCCCGGCGCGCCGTCGGCCTGCTCCGCGGCGCGCACCAAGACCGCGGAACCGCGGACTCCCAGCTCCGCGACCGTCAGCTCGATGCAATTGCGCGGGCTGCCGTGCGGCCGGTCGCGGTAGACGGCCACCGCCGTCGGCGGGAACACCGCGATGGCGTCCCGCCCCGCGCCGAGTTCCTGGGTGGGAATCCCGTGCCAGCGCTCGCCGGAGCGAGCGCGCAGCGCTCCGTCTTCTGCGATCGTCCCGTTGACCAGATTGATCCCCGCAATGCGCGCCGCGAAATGGCTGCGCGGCGCGGCCAGCACCTCGGCCACCGGGCCGAGCTCGGCGACCTTCCCGGACTCCAGCACCAGCACCCGATCGGCCAGGGTCAGCACGTCGAGTAGGTCATGCGTGATAAGGACCACGGCGCAGGCGCCGCGGGTGACCACGTTGCGCAGCACCGCGCGGATGGCCGCGGCCGCGCCGACGTCCAGCCCCGTGAGCGGCTCGTCCAGCAGCAGCACGTCGGGCTCGGCCGCCAACGCCCGGGCGATCGCCACCCGCTGGGCCTGGCCGCCGGACAGCTGGCGCGGTTTTCGGTCCGCGAGTCCCTCGGCATCCACCTCGCGCAGCCAGCGCAGCGCCGTCTCGCGGCGCCCGGCGCGCGCGGAATGCGACATGAGAATCCTTCGACGGCTGTGTGGTCCGAAGCCGACGTTGGCGGCGACGCTCATGTGCGGGAACAACAACGGGTCCTGCAGCAGCAGCCCGACGCGACGATCGTGGGTCGCCACGTGCACGCCGGCCGACGTGTCGGTCAACACCCGATCCCCCAACCGCACCAGGCCCTCGTCGGGACGCAGCAGCCCGGCGATGACGTGCAGAGCGGTCGACTTGCCGGCGCCGTTCGGCCCCAGCACCGCGAGCACCTCGCCCGCGGACACCGAAAACTCCACGCCCAGTAGCCGATTGGCCACTACCGCGCGAAGCTGCAACTCGCTCATCGCCGGCTACCTCGCCCCAGTCCCAATCGGGTTCCCGGTCAGCCGGCGGGCACCCAGGCCGAGCACCACCAGCGACGCCACCGCCACGAGCAGGATCGACAACGCCACCGCCGCGTTGGCGTCGCTCACCCGCTGTAGGTAAATCTCAAGCGGCAGGGTGCGCGTCACCCCCTGCCGCGAACCGGCGAAGGTCAGCGTCGCGCCGAACTCCCCCAGCGAGCGGGCGAATGCCAGCACCGCGCCCGACGCCATGCCTGGCAGTAGCAGCGGCAGCGTCACCCGCCACCACACGGTGCTGGGCCGAGCCCCCAGCGTCGCCGCGACCACTTCGTAGTCGGCTCCCGCGGTGCGCGCCGCGCCCTCGAGCGAGATCACCAGAAAGGGCAGCGAGACGAAGGTCTGCGCCAGCACCACCGCGGTGGTGCTGAACGCGATGCTGATGCCGGCGGCGTCCAAGTACCGCCCGACCAACCCGAGCCTGCCGAACGCGTACAGCAACGCGATGCCACCAACCACCGGCGGCAACACCAGCGGGACCAGGATCAGCGGCCGCAGCAATCGCACCAGCCGCCCGGTGCCGCGGGCCAGCACCAGCGCCGTGGGCACGCCGAGCAGCACACACAACGCCGTGCTGGCGGCGGCGGTCTTCAGGCTCAGCTGCAGCGCGGTCCGCGACGAAGGGCTGGTGATCAGCGACCAGAAATTCGGCCAGTCGACCTCTATCGCGATCGACAGCAGCGGCAACGCCACGAAGACGATCCCCGCGGCGGCGGGGATGTATACCCAGCGGGGCAGATCCGTAGGCCGGTGCACGATCGGCCGTCAGGGCTTGGCGAAGCCCGACTGGGCCAGGATCTGCTGACCCGCGTCGGAGGTCACCAAAGTCACGAACTTCTGCGCCAGGGCCGGCTTTGGCGCCTTCTTCAGCACCCCGATCGGATAGACGTTGACGGCGCTCGCGGCCTCGGGGAACTGCACCGTCGTCACCTTGTTTCCGGCGCTGTGCGCATCGGTGACGTAGACCAGCCCCGCATCGGCCTGCCCGCTGGTGACCTTGTTGAGGACGTCGGTCACGCTGAGCTCCTCACTGACCGGGTTCAGGCGCACCCGGGTGCTGGCTTCGACGCGCTGGGTCGCCGACCCGCAGGGCACCGGCTTTTGGCAGATCACCACGCTGAGACCGGGTTTGGCGAGGTCGGCGAAGGACCCGACGTTTTTCGGATTGCCCGGCGCGGTGACGATCACCAACGTGTTGGCGGCGAAGTTCGTCGGGTTGGCGGCTAGCAGCCCGGCCCTGGTGACAACGTCCATCTGGGCGGTGTCGGCGGAGGCGAAGACGTCGCCGGTCGCGCCCTGGGTCAGCTGGGTCGCGAGCTCCGAGGAGCCCCCGAACTCGAACTCGACGCGACCGCCGGGGTTCTCGGTCTTGAACCGCTCGCCGAGCTGAGTGAACGCGGATTTCAGCGAGGCCGCCGCGAACACCACGATCGATCCGGAGGCCTGCGACGGCCCGGAGGGTGACGACGAGGGCGGCTTCGAGCCGCAGGATACGAGGGCCGTCAGCAGCATCGCGGATAGCCCGAAGGCCAGGACCCTGCGCATGGATGAACCCTAACCCGCCGAGGATGCGGTTCGCTTAGGGGCTAAATCGTCGCAAAAACGTGCGGACCGAATAGTTATTCAAATGATTCGCGCGGCGCGCCGCCCGGAATTTCGCCGAATAGCTACTGTCCAGTAACATCGACGGAGATCGACGCCCGCAACGTCGGGGTTCAACGTTGAACATGAGGAGGTCATGGCTGTGGAAGTGCTGGTCACCGGCGGGGACACGGAGCTGGGGCGCACAGTGGCCGAGGGCTTCCGCGATGACGGTCACAAGGTGACCCTCGTGGGCGCGCGGCGCAGCGACCTCGAAATCGCCGCCAAAGAGCTCGACGTGGACGCGATCGTCTGCGACACGACCGACCCGGCCAGCCTCGAAGAGGCGCGTGGCCTGTTCCCCCATCACCTCGACACCATCGTCCATGTGCCGGCTCCCGGCTGGGACGGCGGCGACCCGCGCACCTACTCCATGTCCGATACGGCCCGGGCGTGGCGCAATGCGCTTGACGCGACGGTGCTTTCGGCGGTGCTGACCGTGCAGGCCGTGGGCGATCACCTGCGCTCCGGTGGCTCCATCATCGGCGTGGTGGCGGAAAACCCGCCCGCCGGCAGCGTCGACGCCGGAATCAAAGCGGCACTTTCGAATTGGGCCGCCGGCCAGGCCGAGGTGTTCGGCACTCGTGGGATCACCATCAATGTGGTGGCCAGCGGGCGCAGCGTCCAGGCCGGCTACGACGGCCTTTCGCGCACCCCGCCGTCCGTCGCGACGGAGGTCGCCCGCTTGGCGCTGTTCCTCACCACCTCGGCGGCGCGCCACATCACCGGCCAGACGCTGCACGTCAGCCACGGGGCGTTGGCCAGTTTCGCCTGAGGCTGAATAAGAGCCGTATCCCCTCGCGCGGCGCCGCACTACGGTAGAGCGCGTGGCTATTCGACTCGGTCTGCAGATTCCCAACTTCTCTTACGGCACCGGGGTGGACAAACTCTTCCCCACTGTTCTGGCTCAGGCCCGCGAGGCCGAATCGGCTGGTTTCGACTCGGTTTTCGTGATGGACCACTTCTACCAACTGCCCATGCTGGGCGACCCCGACCAGCCGATGCTGGAGGCGTACACCGCGCTGGGTGCGCTCGCCACCGCGACCGAACGGGTGCAGCTGGGCACGTTGGTAACCGGCAACACGTATCGCAATCCGACGCTGCTGGCCAAAATCATCACCACGCTCGACGTGGTGAGCCAGGGCCGGGCGATCCTGGGCATCGGCACCGGCTGGTTCGAACTCGAGCACGATCAGCTGGGTTTCGAATTCGGCACCTTCACCGACCGGTTCAACCGGCTCGATGAGGCGCTGCAGATCATCCTGCCGATGATCAAGGGCGAACGGCCGACCTTTTCCGGCAAGTGGTATCACACCGACCAAGCGATGGCCAATCCTCGCTTCCGCGAACACATTCCGCTGATGATCGGCGGCAGCGGCGAGAAGAAGACGATCCCGCTCGCCGCTCGGCATTTCGACCACCTCAACATCATCGCCGGGTTCGACGAGCTGCCGGCCAAGGTGCGGGTGGTGCGGGAGCGCTGCGAGGAGATCGGCCGCGATCCGGCCACGCTGGAAACCAGCACCCTCACCACGGCGGTCGTCGACGAGAATTTCAACGCCGACCAGATCCCCGCGGAGATGACCCAGCGCATGGTCGTCGGCAGCGCCGACTCGGTCGCCGACCAAATCAAGA
Organism: Mycobacterium sp. IS-1264; assembly: GCF_001954195.1. Classification (GTDB taxonomy): domain Bacteria; phylum Actinomycetota; class Actinomycetes; order Mycobacteriales; family Mycobacteriaceae; genus Mycobacterium. The sequence continues at coordinate 117,787 of NZ_MBES01000010.1, forward strand.
CCAAGATCTTGGATGCCGGTGTCGACGGGGTGATCATCAACATGCCCTTCTACACACCCGGCATCATCGCCGCGGCCGGCGAGGCGCTGCGGCCGTTGGTCGGCCTGTAGCCGGGACCGCCGCGAGCGGCGGGGCATGACGCGGATCACGTTCGGCGACCAGCGGTAATACCGCCGGTGTGGTTCATTACACAGGCTTACGATCTGGGTTTCCGGGTGGCGGCTTGACTAGCGTGGTAGCTAACTGAATTCGCGCATCAAGGAGCCCCGGCAGGAGCAACGGATACATGAGCCCGCAGCCAGAAGGTACAGCTGAACCGAAGCGTCGGCATCGCGTCGTCATCATCGGATCAGGTTTCGGCGGACTCAACGCGGCAAAGAAGCTCAAGCGGGCCGACGTCGACATCAAGCTCATCGCCCGCACCACCCACCACCTGTTCCAGCCGTTGCTGTACCAGGTGGCCACCGGGATCATCTCCGAGGGGGAAATCGCCCCACCGACCCGGGTGGTGTTGCGCAAGCAGCGCAACGTCCAGGTCCTGCTCGGCAACGTCACCCACATCGACCTGGCCAACCAGTGCGTCGTGTCGGAGTTGCTGGGGCACACCTACGAAACCCCCTACGACAGCCTGATCGTGGCCGCCGGGGCCGGCCAGTCCTACTTCGGCAACGACCACTTCGCCGAGTTCGCGCCCGGCATGAAATCCATCGACGACGCGCTGGAATTGCGCGGCCGGATCCTCAGCGCGTTTGAGCAGGCGGAGAGGTCAAGCGATCCCGAGCGCCGCAGGAAGCTGCTGACGTTCACCGTCGTCGGGGCCGGGCCCACCGGCGTCGAAATGGCCGGGCAGATCGCCGAATTGGCGCAACACACCATGCGAGGCTCGTTCCGGCACATCGACTCGACCCGGGCGCGGGTAATCCTCCTCGACGCCGCCCCCGCGGTGTTGCCGCCGATGGGCGAAAAGCTGGGCGAGCGTGCGGCCGCGCGACTGGAGAAGATGGGCGTCGAGATCCAGCTGGGCGCGATGGTTACCGACGTGGACCGCAACGGCATCACCGTCAAGGACTCCGATGGCACCGTGCGGCGCATCGAGTCAGCCTGCAAGGTCTGGTCCGCGGGCGTGCAGGCCAGCCGCCTGGGCAGGGACCTCGCCGAGCAGTCGCCGGCGGAACTGGACCGCGCCGGACGGGTCAAGGTGCTGCCCGACCTGTCCATCCCCGGCTACCCGAACGTGTTCGTCGTCGGCGATATGGCCGCCGTCGAGGGCGTGCCAGGGGTGGCCCAGGGCGCCATCCAGGGCGCCAAGTACGTCGCCAACACGATCAAGGCCGAGCTGGCCGGCGCCGACCCGGCGGAGCGGGAGCCGTTCCAATACTTCGACAAGGGCTCGATGGCGACGGTGTCGCGGTTCTCCGCGGTGGCCAAGATCGGCCCGCTGGAGTTCAGTGGTTTCATCGCCTGGCTGATCTGGCTGGTGCTGCACCTGGTGTACCTGATCGGGTTCAAGACGAAGATCACCACGCTGTTGTCGTGGACGGTGACCTTCCTGAGCACGCGGCGCGGCCAGCTGACGATCACCGACCAGCAGGCGTTCGCGCGAACGCGGCTCGAACAGCTCGCCGAATTGGCCGCCGAGGCCCGCGGCCCGGCCGAGGCCGCGCGGAGGGCCAGCTAGCCCGCTTATGTAAGCTCTAATCCGTTGTGGCGCAAGTGATTACATCTCCACGAGGTTTTGCAGCCGCACCTGGCCCCGGGCGACCACCCGGTCGTCCGAGTCGGTAATGGTGACCAGCCACAGCTGCTGACGCCGGCCGCGGTGGATCGGTTCTGCGGCGCCGTAGACCATCCCCGAGCCGATGGACCGCAAGAAATCGGTGTTGTTGTTGACACCGACGACGTTCCCGCCGCCGCGCGTGGCGAGCCAGGTGTACGCGGCGACGCTGGCCATGCTCTCGACCATCGAGCAGTACACGCCGCCGTGCACCAGGCCCATCGGCTGCAGCAGCTTCGGCGTGACCTCCAGTTGTGCCCGGGCCCCGTCGGGGCTGAGTTCGGTGAATTGCAGCCCTATTTCGCTGTCGAACGGGGCGGTGAAATCCGGCGGGAGGCTCGCGGGCGGCGGTGGCACGCTCATGTGTCTACACCATGCGGAAACCGCGGGACGCGAGGCCGCGGTGGCAACCGACGAAAACAGGCGAGCCCCGTGCGCTAAGGCACGGGGCTCGCCGATCGAGTTGGACCCGGGGTCACTGCAGCCCTCAGGACTCTGCCGCGGTCCGTTGTCTCTCGACCGGACCTAGCATAGGCAAGGCTGCCCTAATATTGCAAGGGTGCGTTGTCGCATCCGGGACCGCGCCGGTGGGCCCGGAGGTGGTCACAGAGATTGCCCAGCATTCGATACGACAGTCGGTAGTAAACAAGGAGTACGCTTGGTGCAACGCTCAGGAGATGACGAACTATGGCCAAACTGACACGGCTCGGGGATCTGGAACGCGCCGTCATGGACCATCTGTGGTCCACCGCAGAACCCCAGACCGTTCGCCAGGTCCACGAAGCGTTGTCGGCACGACGCGACCTCGCTTACACAACGATCATGACCGTGCTGCAGCGGCTGGCCAAAAAGAATCTGGTCTCGCAGATCCGCGACGACCGGGCGCACCGGTACGCGCCCGTGCACGGCCGCGACGAGCTGGTCGCCGGGCTGATGGTCGATGCCCTGGCCCAGGCTGAGGACTCCGGCGACAGACACGCCGCGCTGGTGCACTTCGTCGAACGCGTCGGCGCCGACGAGGCGGACGCACTGCGGCGGGCGCTCGCCGAATTGGAAGCAAGCCAACGCAAAACGCCAGCGGCTGGCGCTATCGCTGAGGAGTAAGGGAGACTAGCAGCGTGTCCGCGGCGGCCTTCACCCTCCTCGCGGTGCTGCTGGTCGGCCCGGCGCCGGCATTGTTGGCACGCGCGACGTGGCCGCTGCGCGCTCCCCGGGCCGCGATGGTGCTGTGGCAGGCGATCGCCCTGGCCGCGGTGCTCTCGGCTTTCAGCGCCGGCATCGCGATCGCCACGCGGGTGCTCATGCCCGGCCCCGACGGACGGCCCACGGCCAGCGTCATCGGTGCCGAGGGCCGGCTCGGCTGGCCGCTGTGGGCCGCATACATCGCCGTCTTCGCGCTGACCGTGCTGGTCGGTGTGCGGTTGATGATCTCGATGGCGCGGGTGGCCATCGCCAACCGGCGACGGCGTGCGCACCACCGCATGGTGGTCGACCTGGTCGGCGTGGGACACGATGCGGCGCTGGCCCAGACGTGTGCGTGGGCCCGCGACCTTCGCGTCTTGGACGTGCCGCAGCCGCTCGCCTACTGCCTGCCGGGCGTGCGCAGCCGCGTGGTGGTCAGCGAGGGAACGCTAAACACGCTCGCCGACACCGAAGTCGCCGCCATCCTCACCCACGAACGGGCCCATCTGCGGGCGCGGCACGACCTCGTCCTGGAAGCCTTCACCGCGGTGCACGCCGCCTTCCCGCGGCTCGTCCGCAGCGCCAACGCGCTGCGGGCGGTGCAACTGCTCGTCGAGCTCCTGGCCGACGACGCCGCGGTGCGCGCCACCGGGCGCACTCCCCTGGCGCGCGCGCTGGTCGCCTGCGCATCCGGCCTAGCGCCGTCGGGCGCGCTGGCCGCGAGCGGTCCCAGCACGGTGGTGCGGGTCCGCCGGCTCGCCGGGCGCGGGAATAGCCTCGCGCTGTCGGCGGCCGCATACCTGGCCGCGGCGGCGGTGTTCGTGGTGCCCACCGTCGCGCTGGCCGTGCCGTGGCTCACCGAGCTGCAGCGCCTGTTCAACCTCTAGCGCACCGCGAAGCGAAACCCCTTGGAGGACCACCACTCCGCTGTGCCACAGTGTTCTCCAACCCGGTTCTCCAACCGGCGAGGCCTAACTGAAAGGCAGGACATGAGTTCGTCGGATTCCCAGCCGAATTCCAAGACCGGCACCGCGCAGATCGGCGTCACCGGCCTGGCCGTCATGGGCTCGAACATCGCCCGCAACTTCGCCCGGCACGGCTACACGGTGGCCCTGCACAACCGATCCGTCGCCAAGACCGACGCGCTGCTCTCCGAGCACGGTGACGAGGGCAAGTTCGTGCGATCGGAGACCATCGAGGAATTCCTGGACGCGCTCGAGAAGCCGCGCCGCGTGCTGATCATGGTCAAGGCCGGCGATCCGACCGACGCCGTCATCGATCAGCTCGCCGACGCGATGGAAAAGGGCGACATCATCATCGACGGCGGCAACTCGCTCTACACCGACACCATCCGCCGGGAGAAGGCGATGCGCGACCGCGGGCTGCACTTCGTCGGTGCCGGCATCTCCGGCGGCGAGGAGGGCGCGCTGAACGGGCCGTCGATCATGCCGGGCGGGCCCGCCGAGTCCTACACGTCGCTGGGACCCCTGCTCGAGGAGATCTCCGCGCACGTCGACGGCGTGCCGTGCTGCACCCACATCGGGCCCGACGGCGCGGGGCACTTCGTGAAGATGGTGCACAACGGCATCGAGTACTCCGACATGCAATTGATCGGCGAGGCTTACCAGCTGCTGCGCGACGGGCTCGGCAAGACCGCCGAGGAGATCGCCGGCGTGTTCGACGAGTGGAACAAGGGCGATCTTGACAGCTTCCTGGTCGAGATCACGGCAAAGGTGCTGCGCCAAAACGACGCCAAGACCGGCAAGCCGCTGGTGGACGTGATCCTCGACGAGGCCGAGCAGAAGGGCACCGGCCGCTGGACGGTGAAGTCGGCGCTGGACCTCGGTGTGCCGGTCACGGGGATCGCCGAGGCGGTGTTCGCCCGCGCGCTGTCGGGTTCGGTGGCCCAGCGCAAGGCCACCACCGGGCTGGCGTCCGGCCAGCTGGGCGAAAAGCCAAGCGACGCAAAGCAATTCGTCGAGGACGTCCGCCAGGCCTTGTACGCGTCGAAGATCATCGCTTATGCCCAGGGCTTCAACCAGATCCAGGCCGGCAGCGCCGAGTACGACTGGGGCATCACGCCCGGCGATCTCGCGACCATCTGGCGTGGCGGGTGCATCATCCGGGCCAAGTTCCTCAACCGGATCAAGGAGGCGTACGACTCCGATCCCGAGCTGCCCACGCTGATCGTGGCGCCGTATTTCCGCAGCGCCATCGAGGCGGCCATTGACGGCTGGCGCCGGGTGGTGGTTACCGCCACGCAGTTGGGTATCCCGATCCCGGGGTTCTCCTCGGCGCTGTCGTATTACGACGCGCTGCGCACCGAGCGGCTGCCGGCCGCCCTGACCCAGGGGCTGCGCGATTTCTTCGGAGCGCATACCTACGGCCGCATCGACGAGGACCCCGGCAAGAAGTTCCACACCCTGTGGAGCGGCGACCGCAGCGAAGTACCCGCCTAGCCCGCGCCAACTAACATGGCCTAGCGGGGGCTGCAGACGGTGGGGCGAGAGCGATGAGATTTCTGGACGGGCACCGACCCGGGTACGACCTGACCTACAACGACGTCTTCATCGTGCCGAACAGTTCCGACGTCGCGTCGAGGTTCGACGTCGATCTGTCCACCGGCGACGGCTCCGGCACCACCATCCCGGTGGTGGTCTCCAACATGACCGCCGTCGCCGGGCGGCGGATGGCCGAGACGGTGGCGCGGCGCGGCGGCATTGTGATTCTGCCGCAAGACCTTCCGATCACCGCGGTGCAACAGACGGTGGAATTCGTCAAGAGCCGCGATCTCGTCCTCGACACCCCGGTGATGCTGGCGCCCGACGATTCGGTGTCCGACGCGGTCGCGCTGATCCACAAGCGCGCGCACGGCGTGGCCGTGGTGGTCTTCGAGGGGCGGCCCATCGGTCTGGTGACCGAAGCGTCGTGCCACGGCATCGACCGCTTCACCCGGGTGCGCGACGTCGCCACCCGTGACTTCGTCAGCGCCCCGATCGGAACCGATCCGCGCAAGATCTTCGATCTGCTCGAGCACGCCCCGATCGAGGTCGCGTTGGTGACCAACCCGGACGACACGCTCGCGGGGGTGCTCACCCGCACCGGGGCGCTGCGAACCGGCCTGTACACCCCTGCCACCGACGCAGGCGGGCGGCTGCGCATCGGCGCGGCCGTGGGCATCAGCGGCGATGTGGGGGCCAAGGCCCGCTCCCTCGTCGAGGCCGGCGTCGACGTGCTGGTCATCGATACCGCGCACGGGCATCAGGTTAAGACGCTGGAGGCGATCAAACTGGTCGCATCGCTGGACTTGGGTGTCCCGCTGGCCGCGGGCAACGTGGTGTCGGCGGAGGGCACCCGGGACCTGCTGAGCGCCGGGGCGAACATCGTCAAGGTCGGTGTCGGTCCGGGGGCCATGTGCACCACCCGGATGATGACCGGGGTCGGCCGGCCGCAGTTCTCCGCGGTGCTCGAATGCGCCTCTGCGGCAAGGCAACTCGGTGGCCACGTGTGGGCGGACGGCGGGATCCGGCATCCGCGGGACGTGGCGCTGGCGCTGGCCGCCGGGGCGTCGAACGTCATGATCGGTTCATGGTTCGCCGGAACCTACGAGTCGCCCGGCGACCTGATGCGCGATCGCGACGAGCAGCCGTACAAGGAGAGCTACGGCATGGCGTCCAAGCGGGCGGTGGTGGCCCGCACCGCCGCCGACACCGAGTTCGATCGCGCCCGCAAGGCGTTGTTCGAGGAAGGCATTTCGACGTCACGAATGGGGCTGGACCCCGACCGCGGCGGCGTCGAGGACCTGATCGACCACATCACCTCCGGTGTGCGCAGCACCTGCACCTATGTCGGCGCCTCGAACCTTGCGGAGCTGCACGAACGGGCCGTCGTCGGCGTGCAATCCGCCGCCGGATTCGCCGAGGGACACCCGCTGCCGCTGGGCTGGTGACGCCGCCGTTTTCGCTACCATGTGAAGTCCTGGAACCTTGCGGGCCGCAGCAAAGCGTGCGCGACCCGGAACCGTACTAGAGCGAGAGGGATGACGTGCCGCAGGCACCCGCCGAGGCCCCGTTGCAGCCGGGGGCCTTCCGGGCGGGGCGGCGACTCCCCACCGCGGCCCCGGTCCGACCGGCGACGCCAGCGCGATAACCGAGCCCCGCCATGAACGTCACCGTCACCGTCGTCAGCGTGCTGGCCATCGCGGTGCTCATCTTCGGCAACGGCGTGTTTGTCGCGGCCGAATTCTCGCTGACCGCGCTGGACCGCGCCACCGTCGAGGCCAACGCGCGCCGCGGCGGCCGCCGCGATCGCCTGATCCAACGCGCCCAGAACAGGCTGTCGTTCCAGCTCTCGGGTGCCCAGATCGGCATTTCCATCACCACGCTGGTGACCGGGTACCTGACCGAACCCATGGTGGCCGATCTGCCGCATCCGTGGTTCGACGCGATGGGCATTCCCGACCGGGTGGGCGACGCGGTCATGGCGTTTCTGGTGATGGTGATCGTGACGTCGGTGTCGATGGTATTCGGCGAGCTGGTCCCCAAATACCTCGCGGTCGCGCGGCCGCTGACCACCGCGCGCGCCGTCGTCGCCGTCCAGCTGCTGTTCTCGCTGCTGCTCACCCCGGCGATCCGGCTGATGAACGGCACGGCGAACTGGATCGTTCGCGAGCTGGGCATCGAACCGGCCGAGGAGCTGCGCTCGGCCCGCTCGCCGCAGGAGCTGCTGTCGCTGGTGCGTACCTCGGCGCGCAGCGGCTCGCTGGACCCCGCCACCGCCGCGCTGGTGCGCCGATCGTTGCAGTTCGGTGCCCTCACCGCCGAGGAGCTGATGACGCCGCGGTCCAAGATCGTCGCGCTGCAGACCGACGACACGCTCAGCGACCTGGTCGCCGCGGCCGCCGAGTCGGGGTTCTCCCGCTTCCCGATCGTCGCCGGCGATCTCGACGAGACCGTCGGGATCGTGCACGTCAAGCAGGTCTTCAAGATTCCGCGGGCCGATCGCCCGAGTACGCCGCTGGCGACGGTCGCCCAGCCGGTTCCGGTGGTCCCGTCGACGCTGGACGGCGACGCCGTGATGGCCGAGATCCGCGCCAATCCCCTGCAGACCGCGATGGTCGTCGACGAGTACGGCGGCACGGCGGGCATGGTGACCGTCGAGGACCTGATCGAGGAGATCGTGGGCGACGTCCGCGACGAACACGACGACGCCACGCCCGACGTCTATGCCGCCGGCGGCGGTTGGCGGGTGTCGGGTCTGCTGCGCATCGACGAGGTGGCCGCCGCCATCGGGTATCGCGCACCCGAGGGGCCCTACGAGACCATCGGCGGTCTGGTGCTTCGCGAAATCGGTCATATCCCGGTGGTCGGGGAAACGGTCGAGCTGACCGCTCTTGACCCGGACGGCCTGCCCGGCGCGTCGATACCCTGGCGCGCAACCGTCGTGCGGATGGACGGCCGGCGCATCGATCTGCTCGAGCTGACCGAACTGCGCGGCCACGCCGAACCGGCGATGGGGCTTGGCCACTGATGAACGACACGCTGGGAGTGGTGCTCGCGATCCTGCTGATCGGGGCGAACGCGTTCTTCGTCGGCGCGGAATTCTCGCTCATCTCGGCGCGGCGCGACCGCCTCGAAGCGCTGGCCGAACAGGGCAAGGCGCGCGCGGTCACGGTGATCCGGGCCGGTGAACAGCTGTCGTCGATGCTGGCCGGCGCCCAGTTGGGCGTCACCGTGGCATCGCTGCTGCTGGGCCGGATCGGTGAGGCGGCGGTCGCGAACCTGCTGCGGCGAGGGCTCGGGCTCGCCCACATGAACCCGACGCTGCTGCACACGCTGTCGTTCGCGATCGCGCTCGCGATGGTGGTGACGCTGCACGTGCTGCTGGGCGAGATGGTGCCCAAGAACATCGCGCTGGCCGGCCCGGAACGCACGGCCATGCTGCTGGTCCCGCCCTACCTGGCCTACGTGCGCGCCGCCCGACCGTTCATCGTGTTCTACAACAAATGCGCCAACGCGATACTGCGCGCCCTGGGCGTGGAGCCCAAGGACGAGCTGCACATCGCGGTCTCCCCCGTCGTGCTCAGCGAGATGATCGCCGAATCGGTGTCCGAGGGCCTGCTGGATCCCGAAGAGCACAGCAGGCTGACCCGCGCGCTGCAGATCGGCAGCCGGGTAGTCGGCGACGTGGCCGTACCCCTGGCGGACGTGCGAGCGTTGTCAGTGGACGCGGCCGGTTCGGGCCCGAAGGTCGGCGCCGTCGAGCGAGCTCTGGCGCAGACCGGCTACTCCCGCTTTCCAGTCACGGCGCGCGACGGAAAATTCATCGGCTACCTCCACATCAAGGATGTGCTGACGCTCAACGACGATCCGGAGACCGTGATCGACCTGGCGTTGGTGCGCCCGCTGCCGCGCGTACCCACGTCATTGCCGCTCGCCGACGCGCTGTCGCGGATGCGGCGCAGTAACAGCCATCTCGCGCTGGTGACGAACGGCAGCGGCGACGTGGTCGCGATGGTGGCGATGGAGGATCTGGTCGAGGACCTGGTCGGCAGTATGCGCGACGCATCGTGAAAGGCCCGAAGTGACGGCGCTCGCGGGCCGCCTGGCGAAGGGCGCGGCCCATGGCCCGTATGATTGAACGGCCGCCGACACACTAACGTGCTGGCGGGCTCACGGTCTTGGCCAGCAGTACATGCGTTGCCAGAAAGCGGTTCTCAAGGTCCGCCCCGGCGCCATGGGCGGAGCTGTTCGCGCGCCTGACCTGCGATTGCGGGTAGGGCGGATACGCTCGCTCGGGCTGCCGGCCGGTAGGCTGACGAAGTAGCCACTGGCGTCCAATGAGGCCATTTTGGAGGAGAAACATGACTGATCGCGTGTCGGTGGGCAACTTGCGCGTCGCCCGAGTGCTCTACGACTTCGTGAACAACGAGGCCCTGCCCGGCACCGATATCGACCCCGACAGCTTCTGGGCCGGCGTGGACAAGGTCGTCACCGACCTCACCCCGCAGAATCAGGATTTGCTGCGGCGGCGCGATGAGCTGCAGGCCCAGATCGACAAGTGGCATCGGCACCGCGTCATCGAGCCGATCGACGTCGACGCATACCGCGAGTTCCTCGCCGAAATCGGTTATCTGCAGCCCGAACCCGCCGATTTCAGCATCACCACCTCCGGTGTCGACGACGAGATCACCACGACCGCTGGCCCGCAGCTGGTCGTGCCGGTGACCAATGCGCGGTTTGCGCTCAACGCGGCCAACGCCCGCTGGGGTTCCCTCTACGACGCCCTCTACGGCACCGACGTCATCCCCGAAACCGACGGCGCCGAGCAGGGCACGAGCTACAACAGAATCCGCGGCGACAAGGTGATCGCCTACGCGCGCAGGTTCCTCGACGAGGCGGTGCCGCTGTCGTCGGGCTCGTGGGCGGAAGCGACGGGCGTGAGCATCGACGACGGCCAGCTGAAGGTCACCAGCGGCCCGGATTCCACGGGGTTGGCCCGGCCGGAGCAATTCGTGGGGTACAGCGGCGAACTGGGCTCCCCCGATTGGTCGGTGTTGCTGGTCAACCACGGGCTGCACATCGAGATCCGGATCGACCCCGAGTCGCCGATCGGCAAGACCGACGCGGCCGGGATCAAGGACGTGGTCCTCGAGTCGGCGGTGACCACCATCATCGACTTCGAGGACGCCGTCTCCGCCGTCGATGCCGACGACAAGGTCGCCGCCTACCGCAACTGGCTGGGCCTGAACAAGGGCGACCTGTCCGCGCAGGTCGACAAGGACGGCGAGACGTTCACCCGGGTCCTCAACCAGGACCGCCACTACAGCACCCCCGACGGCGGCGAGCTTGTATTGCCCGGGCGCGCACTGCTATTCGTCCGCAACGTCGGGCACCTGATGACCAACGACGCGATCGTCGACGCCGACGGCAACGAGGTGTACGAGGGCATCATGGACGCGCTGTTCACCGGCGTGAGCGCGATACACGGCCTCAAGGCCAGCGACGCCAACGGGCCGCTGACGAACAGCCGCACCGGGTCCATCTACATCGTGAAGCCGAAGATGCACGGCCCCGACGAGGTCGCGTTCACCGCCGAGCTGTTCAGCCGCGTCGAGGACGTGCTGGGGTTGCCGCAGACCACGCTGAAGGTCGGCGTCATGGACGAGGAGCGGCGCACCACCCTGAACCTGAAGGCCTGCATCAAGGCCGTCACCGACCGGATCGTTTTTATTAACACCGGTTTCCTGGATCGCACCGGCGACGAGATCCACACCTCGATGGAGGCCGGGCCCATGGTGCGCAAGGGCACCATGAAGAGCCAACCGTGGATCCTGGGTTACGAGGACAACAACGTCGACACCGGCCTGGCCGCCGGCTTCGCCGGCCACGCCCAGATCGGCAAGGGCATGTGGACCATGACCGAGCTGATGGCCGACATGGTCGAGCAGAAAATCGGCCAACCCCGCGCCGGGGCCAGCACGGCCTGGGTGCCCTCGCCCACCGCGGCCACCCTGCACGCGCTGCACTACCACAAGGTCGACGTCATCGAGGTGCAGAAGGAACTGGCCGGCAAGAAGCGCACCGACATCGACCAGTTGCTGACCATTCCGCTGGCCAAGGAGCTGGCCTGGGCGCCCGAGGAGATCCGCGAGGAGGTCGACAACAACTGCCAGTCCATCCTGGGCTACGTGGTGCGCTGGATCGACCAGGGCGTCGGGTCGTCGAAGGTTCCCGACATCCACAACGTGGCGCTCATGGAGGACCGCGCCACGCTGCGCATCTCCAGCCAGCTGCTGGCCAACTGGCTGCGCCACGGCGTGATCACCGAAGAGGACGTCCGGGCCGGCCTGGAACGCATGGCCCCGATGGTGGACCAGCAGAACGCCGGGGACGCGGCCTATCAGCCGATGGCGCCGAACTTCGACGACAACATCGCCTTCCAGGCCGCGCAGGAGCTGATCCTGGCCGGAGGGCAGCAGCCCAACGGTTACACGGAGCCGATCCTGCACCGGCGTCGGCGGGAATTCAAAGCCCGCGCGGCAGGCGGCTGAGTCCACAACAGGGTCATGTGATGGTTCGACGGAAAGGCGGCGCGCACCGGCATGGGTAGGCACAGTTTGCCCGACCCCGAAGACTCCGGCGACGAGCCCGTCGACGATTACGTTGCCGACGATCTGTACGCCGATGATCTGGAAACCGGCGAGGACAGCGGCCGTCATCTGAGGCCGGGCCAGGAAACTGACACGCCGGGCGGCTTCAGCGACTACCGCCGCTACCGGGACGCGGGTCACTACGCCGACGAGGAGTACTTCGGCGCCGCCGAGGACGACTACGCCGAGGATGACTACGCCGAAGAGGAATTCGCGGACGAAGGGCATGCCTACCCCGCGGACGAGGCGGATGCCTACCCCGCGGACGACGCCTTCGCCGTCGATCCCGCCGGCGAGTACCCGGATTTTCCGCCCCCAACGGCGAGCGCGGAGCGATCGGATCCGCCGACCGGCGGCCACCGCGGACTCGGCGACTGGCGCGGCGGTCACCGCAGCGCCGGCGGGCGACGCGGGGTCAGCATCGGCGTCATCATCGCCCTCGTCGCCGTCGTGGTGGTGGTGGGCACCGTGATCCTGTGGAGCTTCTTCGGCGACGTGTTGTCCCACCGCTCGCACACGGCCGCCGCACGCTGCGTCGGAGGCAAGGAGACGGTCGCCGTCGTCGTCGACCCGTCGCTGGCCGATCCGGTGCAGCAGTTCGCGGATAGCTACAACTCGACGGCGGGTCCGGTCGGTGACCACTGCATGCAGGTCAGTGTCAAACCCGCCGGCTCCGACGCGGTCGTCGCCGGCTTCGTCGGCAAATGGCCGGCCGAACTGGGCGGCCAGCCGGCGTTGTGGATCCCGGCCAGCTCCGTGTCGGCGGCGCGGCTCTCCGCGGCCGCGGGCCAGAAAACGATCAGCGACAGCCGGTCGCTGGTGAGCTCGCCGGTGATGCTCGCCGTGCGGCCCGAGCTCCAGCCGGCCCTGGCCAATCAAAGCTGGGCGACGCTGCCCGGCCTGCAAACCAATCCGAACTCGTTGGCGGGCCTGAACCTGCCCGCGTGGGGATCGCTGCGGCTGGCCTTGCCGACCAACGGCAACAGCGACGCCGCCTACCTCGCCGGCGAGGCGGTGGCGGCCGCTTCGGCGCCCGCCGGCGCACCCGCGATCCAGGGCACCGCCGCCCTGCGCAGCCTGACCAGCGCCCAACCGAAATTGGCGGACAACTCGCTGACGGAGGCGATGAACACGCTGCTCAAGCCGGGTGACCCGGCGTCCGCGCCGGTGCACGCCGTCGTCACCACCGAGCAGCAGCTGTTCCAGCGCGGCCAGTCGCTGCCGGACGCCAAGAACGCGCTGGGTTCCTGGCTACCGCCCGGGCCGGCGGCCGTCGCCGACTACCCCACCGTGTTGCTCAGCGGCTCGTGGCTCACGCACGAACAGAGCTCGGCGGCCAGCGAGTTCACCCACTTCATGCGCAGGCCCGAGCAACTCGCGAAGCTGGCCAAGGCCGGCTTCCGGGTCAACGGCGTCAAGCCGCCGGCCAGCGCGGTGACCGGTTTCCCCGCGCTGCCTTCCACGCTGTCGGTGGGCGATGATTCGCTGCGCGCCACGCTGGCCGACGCCATGGCCGCGCCGTCGAGCGGCTTGGCCGCGACGATCATGCTCGACCAGTCGATGCCCAGCGAGGAGGGCGGAAAGTCGCGGCTGGCCAACGTGATCGGCGCGCTGAGCGACCGGATCAAGGCGCTGCCGCCCACCGCCGTCGTGGGCCTGTGGACTTTCGACGGGCGCGAGGGCCGATCGGAGGTTGCGGCCGGGCCGCTGTCCGACCCGGTCAACGGCCAGCCCCGCTCGGCCGCGCTGACCGCGGCGCTGGACAAGCAATCCGCATCGGCCGGCGGTGCGGTGTCGTTCACCACACTGCGCATGCTCTACCAGGAGATGCAAGCCAAATATGTTGCCGGACAACCCAATTCGATACTAGTGATCACGGCGGGGCCGCACACGGACCAATCCCTGGACGGCGCGGGGCTGCAGAATTTCATCCGCACCGGCGCCGACCCGGCAAAACCGATCGCGGTCAACGTCATCGACTTCGGCGCGGACCCCGACCGTGCGACGTGGGAAGCCGTCGCCCAGCTCAGCGGCGGCAGCTACCAGAACCTTTCGACGTCGAGCTCCCCGGACCTCGCCACGGCGATCACCCAATACCTGGGCTAGCGCTACCAATCTCTGACCCTCGGAGATGTCATAGTGCGGGCATACGATCGGGAGCGCCATCGGAGGAGGGGTAATGCGCATCGATTTCACGCCCGACCCACAGCTGTACCCGTTTGAGTCGCGCTGGTTCGACAGCTCGCGCGGCCGCATGCACTACGTGGACGAGGGGGCCGGGCCACCGATCCTGTTCTGCCACGGCAACCCGACCTGGAGCTTCCTGTACCGCGACATCATCGTCGCGCTGCGCGACCGCTTCCGTTGCATCGCACCGGATTACCTCGGTTTCGGGCTCTCGGATCGGCCGGAGGGATTCGGCTACAAAATCGACGAGCACGCACGGGTCGTCGGCGAATTCGTCGACCACCTCGGCCTGGACGGGTACGTGAGCATGGGCCAGGACTGGGGCGGGCCTATCAGCATGGCCGTCGCGGTCGAACGCGCCGACCGGGTGCGCGGGGTGGTGCTGGGCAACACCTGGTTCTGGCCGGCGGAAACCTTCGCGACGAAGGCTTTCAGCAGGGTCATGGGCAGTCCGCCGATGCAATACGCGATCTTGCGGCACAACTTCTTCGTCGAGCGGCTGATCCCGGCGGGAACGGCGCGACGACCCAGCGACGCCGTGATGGCGCACTACCGCGGCGTGCAGCCCAGCGCCGAGGCGCGAAAAGGCGTTGCCGAGATGCCCAAGCAGATCCTGGCCGCCCACCCGCTGCTGGGACGGCTTGCCGCGGAGGTGCCGGCCAAGCTAGGCGCCAAGCCCGCACTGCTGGTGTGGGGCATGAAGGACGTCGCGTTTCCGCCGGGCCCGAACATCCCGCGGATGCGGGCGACTTTCCCCGACCACGTCCTAGTCGAGCTGCCCGACGCCAAGCATTACATCCAGGAGGACGAGCCCGAACGAATCGCCGCGGCAATCGCCGACCGATTCGGCTAGACGAAAGCCTCCACCGGCGGGCAGGAGCAGACCAGGTTGCGGTCGCCGTAGGCGCCATCGATGCGACGCACCGGGGGCCACACCTTGGGCCGGAATGCCTTGCCGAGCGGGTAAGCGGCCTGTTCGCGGGTGTACGGATGATCCCAGTCGGACACCACCAGGCACTCGGCGGTGTGGGGGGCGCCCCGCAACGGGTTGTCGTCCACGGACCACTCCCCCTTGCCGACCCGGTCGATCTCGCGGCGGATGGCGATCATGGCCTCGCAGAAGGCGTCGACTTCGGTCAGGCTCTCACTCTCGGTTGGCTCCACCATCAGCGTGCCGGCCACCGGGAAGCTCATGGTGGGCGCGTGGAAACCGTAGTCCGCCAATCGTTTTGCGACATCGTCGACGGTGACGCCGGTCGACTTGGTGATGCCGCGCAGGTCCAGGATGCATTCGTGGGCGACCATGCCGTTCTCGCCGGTGTAGAGCACCGGGAAGTACTCGTCGAGCCGCCGGGCGATGTAGTTGGCCGACGCGATGGCGGTCAGCGACGCCGCCCGCAATCCGTCGGCGCCCATCATCCGGATGTACGCCCACGTGATCGGCAGGATCGAGGCCGACCCGTACGGCGCCGACGAAACCGGCCGGCCGCCAGGTAGTTCGGGCGCGTAGGGGTGACCGGGCAGGTACTTGGCCAGGTGCGAGCGCGCCGCCACCGGCCCGACGCCGGGCCCGCCGCCGCCGTGCGGGATGCAGAACGTCTTGTGCAGGTTCAGGTGGCTGATGTCGCCGCCGAATTTGCCCGGCCGCGCCAGGCCGACCAGCGCGTTGAGGTTGGCGCCGTCGATGTACACCTGGCCGCCGGCGTCGTGCACGGCCGCGCAGATGTCCGCGATGTCGTGCTCGTACACGCCGTGGGTCGACGGGTAGGTGATCATCAGCGCCGCCAGCCGGTCCGCGTGCTCGGCGACCTTCGCGCGCAGGTCGTCGAGGTCGACGTCGCCGTTGTCGCGGCAGGCCACCACCGCCACCCGCAGCCCGGCCAATGCCGCCGACGCGGCGTTGGTGCCGTGCGCGCTGGACGGGATCAGGCAGATGTCGCGGTGCGGTTCGCCGCGGTCGGCGTGGTAGTCGTGAATCGCCAACAGGCCGGCGTACTCGCCCTGCGAGCCGGCGTTGGGCTGCAGCGAGACCGCGTCGTAGCCGGTGATCTGCACCAGCCAGCTCTCCAGGTCGGCGATGAGACGCCGCAATCCCGCGCTGTCGGATGGCGGGGCGAACGGATGCAGCCGAGCGAATTCCGGCCAGGTGACCGGCTCCATCTCGGCGGCGGCGTTGAGTTTCATCGTGCAGGATCCGAGCGGAATCATGCTGCGGTCCAACGCAATATCCTTGTCGGCCAGCATGCGCAGATAGCGCATCATCGCCGTCTCGGTGCGGTATTGCGTGAACGCGGGGTGGGTGAGGAACCCCGAGGTGCGGGTCGCGATGTCGGCGCGTGCCGGCTCGGCGGCCTGAACCCCGAACGCGTCCAGCACAATCGCGACATGCTCGGCGGTGGTGGCCTCGTCGCAGGCCACCGACACGTGGTCGGCGTCGACGCGCCACAGGTTGATGCCCTTGGCTTTGGCCGCGGCGATCACCGCGTCGGCGCGCCCGGGAACGCGTGCCAGCACGGTGTCGAAGTACTTGTCGTGCACCAGCGCCGTGTTGGCTGCCGAGCCCAACCCGGCGGCGATCGCCTCGGCGTGGCCATGCACCCGCCGCGCGATCTCGGTCAGGCCGTCGGCGCCGTGGTAGCTGGCGTACATGGCGGCCATCACCGCCAGCAGCACCTGGGCGGTGCAGATGTTGCTGGTCGCCTTGTCCCGGCGGATGTGCTGTTCGCGGGTCTGCAGCGCGAGCCGGTAGGCCGGGGATCCGTCGGCGTCCACCGACACCCCGACCAGCCGGCCCGGCAGCTGGCGGGCGTGCTTGGCGTGCACGGCCAGATATCCGGCGTGTGGACCGCCGAATCCCATTGGGACACCGAATCTTTGGGTGGTGCCGAACGCGACGTCGGCCCCGATCTCACCGGGCGGCGTGATCAACGTGAGGGCCAACAGGTCGGCGCCGACGGCGACCAGCGCGCTGCGGTCGTGCGCCTCCTGGGCCAAAGCCGACCAGTCCGTGATCCGGCCGCTGGCACCCGGGAGCTGGGCGATCACACCGAAGAATTCGCCGTCGGGCAGGCCATCGCGCAGGTCGGCGGTCACGATCTCGATGCCCAGCGGCTTGGCTCGGGTGCTCAGCACCGCGGCGGTCTGGGCGAAGACGTCGACGTCGACGGCCAGCCGGTTGGCCGCGCCACGAGCGGCCCGATGCAACAACGTCATCGCCTCGGCGGCCGCGGTGCCCTCGTCGAGCATCGACGCGTTGGCAACCTCGAGGCCGGTGAGGTCGGCGACCATGGTCTGGAAGTTCAGCAGCGCTTCGAGCCGGCCCTGGCTGATCTCGGGCTGATACGGCGTGTAGGCCGTGTACCACGCGGGGTTCTCCATGATGTTGCGCAGCAGCACCGGCGGCGTCAGCGTGTCGTAGTAGCCCTGCCCGATCATCGACACCGCGACGGTGTTGGCGTCGGCCAGCGCCCGCAGCTCGCTCAGCGCCTCGGCCTCGCTCGCGGCCGGCGGCAACGCGTCCAGACCCGGCGCGCCGCCGTCGGCAAGCTTGTCGAGAATGCCGGTCGGGACCGCTTTGGCCGCCAGCTCGTCGAGCGAGTCGACACCGATGACGGCGAGCATGGCCGCGACGGCCGGGCTATCGGGGCCGATGTGCCGGGCGGCGAACGTTGACTGGTCGGACACTGGCGAACTCCTGACAGGGCAGAGGGACGAGCGGCCCTCTCCCTCTGTCTTCACCCGGTCGCCGGGTGCCTGAGAGATTCGGCGCCGGTGCGCTCGGCGCCTTTCCCCATCGGCGGGTGCGACCGCTGCCGGTCGCACCGCTTTCCAGAGGCATCGTTGTCTTGCGCGGTCCGGGTGCCTGAGAGGTTGACGGAGAGGTGTTGCTCCTTCGGCGTCCGTGACTGGCAATCACGGAACTCTCCCGCGCGAGGGCGATGCGTGCCCCAGCTTACTCGGCCGCCCCCAATTACCCGCGAGCGCGCGGTGCTAGCCGATCTTGCGGTCGCGGTGCTTGCGCCGGGACGCCAGCTCGTCCTCCGGGGCGTCGATCGATTCGCCGCCGTCGGCGCGCTCGCCAGGGAAGTCCGCGATGACACCGGTCAGCTCGCGCATCGCGCCGGACACCGCGATGCCGAACACGCCCTGGCCGCCCTGCAGCAGGTCGACGACCTCTTCGGCCGAGGTGCACTCGTAAACCGTGGTGCCGTCGGAGAACAGGGTGATGTTGGCCAGATCCTGGACACCGCGCTGGCGCAGATGGTCGACCGCGACGCGGATGTTGTGCAGCGAGATCCCGGTGTCGAGCAGGCGCTTGACGATCTTGAGCACCAGGATGTCCTTGAAGGAGTAGAGCCGCTGGCTGCCGGAGCCCGCCGCGCTGCGGATCGACGGAACGACGAGCGACGTGCGAGCCCAGTAGTCGAGCTGGCGGTAGGTGATGCCGGCGATCTGGCACGCGCTCGGCCCCCGGTAGCCGACCAACTCGTCGGGCACGGAATCGTCGGGGAACAGCCCGGGCTGCACGGCCACGCTCGGCGGGGTGGCGCTGTGGTCGGTCGTGGCGTCCGCGTGGTCAGCTAGGTCTAGCTGCTCTTGACGTGGCTGCTCGCTCACGGTTCGTTCCTCTCGCCGATCGCGCTCGTTTACTAGCTGCGTTCGCAGGCTGCCTCCGCAGCCATGTTTGCTCAGGCCCGAGTGCTAGAGAGCTTACGCTTTCCGACAGCCGCCGCGCCTTAGTCGTAGTCAAAGTATGGCCGCCGCAGGGGTGAGTCGGCGCGCTATCCGCCAGGCGTGTCGACATCGCGGGCGCAGATGAGATGCATCCGTGATATCGCCGTCCACCCTAGTGGCCGCCCGCGCGGATTGCCCGGACCGCCGACGGAACGCCGCTACCTGCGGCTTCCCGAACCCGATGGGATAGCCAGCTTAGGTGGCCTTGAAATCGTCGGGCGACACGCTGTCGAGGAACTCCTTGAATTTCTCCACCTCGTCTTCGCGCACGGCGGTGTTGGGTTCCTCGTCGCTCTCGTCGGGGATCAGCAGACCGGCCTGGGCGAGCACCGCCTCCTCGACGTAGATCGGAACGCCGACCCGCAGCGCGATCGCCACCGAATCCGAGGGGCGCGCCGACACCGTGATATTGCGGTCGAAGACCAGGTCAGCGTAGAAAGTGCCCTCCTGCAGATCGACGATCCGCACCTCTTTCAGCGAATGCCCAAGCGCCGCAATGAGATCCCTGATGAGATCGTGCGTCAGCGGCCGGGGTGGTTCCACGCCTTGCTGTTCGAGCGCAATGGCGGCCGCCTCGGACTGGCCGATCCAGATCGGCAGATAGCGGTCACCGTTGGCCTCGCGCAGCAAGAGCACCGGCTGGTTCTGCGGCTGCTCCACGCGAATGCCGACAACACGAACTTCGCCCATCTGTGTCTGCCCTCCGCACATGCACCCGAACGCCAAGCTATCGAACGAAAGTCTAGTCCTCAGCGATGCAGAACGTCGCGAACGGCAGACTTGATCAGCGAGGTATGCAAAGTGATAGCGAGCGCCGCGACCTCACGCGCCAGGTCGTCGGCGCGATCGAGAGCGCCGGCCTTGCCGGCTTTGACTACCGGCCCGGCGATTTGGGCGATCAGATCGGACTGCCGGTCGGCCGCCGACCGGAAGGCGCGCAGATGCCGCGGCTCGACGCCGTAGTCGGCCAGGGCGCGTGCGCACTGCAGGATCACCACCGCGTGCTCGTCGAACAGCCCGCCCGGACCGGTGGTGATCACCCCGGCCTTGAGCAGCGCGGTCAGCAGCCCCTCGTCCACACCGGATCGTTCCAGGAGCTCTTCGCGACTCAACCGGATGCGGGTGGGCGCCACGGCGGCCGGATCGGACCCGGCCTCGCCGCCGGCGGAACCGGGATCGCTGCCGGCGACCGAGACCAATCGCGGTACGCCGTAAGGCGATCCGAACGGCGGCAGCTCGCCGTCGGGCTGCGCGTCCAGCTGCGACCTGATCACCTTCAGCGGCAGGTAATGATCCCGCTGAGCGGTAAGGATGAAGCGCAGCCGGGCACAGTCGTACGCGGTGAACCTGCGGTATCCGGAGGCAGCACGCTGCGGCGTCACCAGTCCCTCGGCCTCCAAGAAGCGAATCTTGGAGATCGTGACATCGGGGAAATCCGGCCTCAACAGTTCGAGGACCGCCCCGATCGACATCCCGGCCAGCGCCGGGCTATCGGGTGCGCTCACTAGCCTGAAGATCCTCCCTCGTCGTCGCCCTGCTTGGGTCCGGTCAAAAACACCAGACGGAACTTCCCGATCTGCACCTCGTCACCGTTCGCCAGTACCGCCGAATCCACCGGCTCGCGGTTGACGTAGGTGCCGTTGAGGCTACCAACATCGACGACCTGGAAGTCGTTGCCTTCCAACCTGAATTCGGCGTGGCGCCGGCTCACGGTGACGTCATCGAGGAAGATGTCGCTGTCAGGATGCCGGCCGGCTGACGTGATGGCCTGGTCGAGCAGGAAGCGTGAGCCGGCGTTCGGTCCCCGTTTGACGACCAGCAGAGCCGAGCCCGCGGGCAGACCTTCGACGCCGGATACCGCGCTCTCGGTTCCCGCTTGCGCGGGAGCGTCCAGTTCGTTGAGGAAGTCGGCACGGAAAACGGAAGTCGTCTCCACGGTGACTTCGTCAGCGTTCTGGTCCTGCTCTTTCCCTGAGTCCATGTCCGTCACGCGCTGCTCCTCACTGGCCGCTGTGGCGTTGTCTGACCGGGCCGCTCGGCCGGCTCCCCACTAGGCGCTTTGCCTCGTACTGCCGATAACTGCGTTCTCATTGTGATCCGTTTGACCGTACCGCGCACCGGTCGGCGATGTCCCCACGGCTGCGCGATCGAAAGGCTGCAGGGACATTAGCAATCGTCATTCGGTCAGTGTGCCGCGGTAGGCCTCGGCGTCAAGGAGTGTGGCGAGGGCCGACTCGAGCCCGGCGGCGTCGGAAACCTGCACATCCACCAGCCAGCCGGCGCCATACGGGTCGGAGTTGACCAGTTGCGGACTGCCGTCCAGATCGGCGTTGACGGCGGTGACCCTGCCCGACACGGGCGCGTAGAGGTCCGACACCGATTTCGTCGATTCCACTTCGCCGAAGGATTCGCCGGCGACCAGCTCGGCCCCGACGTCGGGAAGCTGAACGAAGACGACGTCGCCGAGTGCCGACTGGGCGAAGTCGGTGATCCCGATCCGCGCGGTGTCTTCCCCGCTGCGGCGAACCCACTCGTGTTCGGCGGTGTAGTGCAGCTCGGCCGGGATATCGCTCACGGTGTTCCTGTTCTGGTCGGTGTGCTCACTTGACGGGCTGAGCGTATTGGTGCGGTTTTGGTTGCCGCAAGGTCGTCACGTCCACCCGGTCGGCCTGCTGCACCGACATCCGCGCACCGACGCGCTTGATGCTGTCCTCGGCGCCGCCCGGAATGTTCATCGCGGCGGCCAGCGTGGGCGGATCGCCAATCGCCAGAATCGAATACGGCGGCGACAGCGTCTTGCCATCGATCGTCAACGAGCCGGGCGTGCCCACCACCCAGGTGTCGACGCCCACCCGCACCGACTGGTGTGCGTCGTTGGTCTCGACCGCCTCGGCGCCGGCGGCACGCAACTCGTTGATCACGTCGAGCATGGCCTCGGGTGACACCCCGGGGCCGGGGTCGTCGATCGTGACGGTGACGCCGGGCCCGGTGGCGCCGACGGAGCCGACCAGAATGGACAGCGCGGCCAGCCGGGCCTGAGCGCTTTGGATGGCGGCCTGGTCGGTGTTGCCCGACGCCTGCAGTTGATTCAGTGTGTTCTGCAGTTCGGCGACTTCGGTGTTCAGCGTGGCCTCGCGCTGCCGCAACGAATCCAGCAGCACCAACAGGTCCGCGGGCCGCGCCGTGTCCAGCGAGTCACCCGATTTCGTCTGGCGGACCTGGGTGATGATGGCGAGCCCCAGCACCAGGCACAGCAGGGCCGCCAATATTCCGAACAAGAGCCGGGAGCGCCCGGCCCGCAGCAGCCCGGACCATCCGGTCCGCCGCACCGACCCGATCTCGGGGCGCGGGCTGTCCGACGGCAATTCGTGGCGGCCGCGCTGGGCGTCGTCGGCCTTGTGCTCACCTTCGGAGTGGCCGTGCCGGGTTGGCGCGTCACGCCTTTCGTCGCGGGCGTCCTCTGGCGGCTCCTGGCTCACGCTGACCCCACCTGGGTCATAGCGCCGCTCCTCCTCATCGCTGGTCCCCCTCGCCGCTGCGCGGCTGGGGGCGCCCCCACTGCATCGTCGCCGGCGCGGTCATGCCCCGAACAGCCGTCGCCGCAGCGCGGCCGCGTTGCCGAAAATGCGTATACCCAACACGACGATGATGGCCGTGGACAACTGCGTGCCCACGCCCAGTTGATCGCCGACGTACACGATGAGTGCCGCGACGAAGACGTTGAAGACGAACGACACCACGAAAACCTTCGGATCGAAGATCCGCTCGAGATAGGCGCGCAGCCCGCCGAACACCGCGTCGAGCGCGGCGACCACTGCGATGGGCAGATACGGTTGGACGACCTCGGGCACGGCGGGATGGAAGACCAAACCCAGCACGATGCCGAGCGCCAGCGCCGCGATACCGATCATGCGAGGACTTTTCTCACTAGGGCCCAATCTGCTTGGCGAACTTGACTTCCCGGACCGACCCGGCCGGCAGCGACAGACCGTCGGAGACGTTCACGGTGACGCCGACGCCGTAGGAGATCTCCAGCAGCCTAAGACGCTGTCGTCCCGGGCTGCCGTCGAAGACGTCGCGCATCGAGCGCGGCGGCCCCACAGCGAGGATGGTGTACGGGCTGCCGGTTGGGTTGTTGTCGACGAGGATCGCTCCTCCGGCCTGCCGGATCGTTACATTCGGCCCGATCCGAACGCCGCCGACCGAAATGGCTTCGGCGCCGCTGGCCCACAACGAGTTGACGACGAGCTGTAGGTCGCGGTCGAGGATGATCTGCCGGCTGCCGGTCACTCGCTGTTTGGACACGTCGGAAAGATTGGGGCTGGCACCGGGCTCGGTCACGGTGACGGTCAGGCCGGGCCCGATGATCGGGGTGCTCGCCGCGGCCAGGCCGAGCGCGTCCAGGCGGGTCAGCAGCCGCTGTCCCTCGGCGTTGTCGGCCAGCGCGTGTCGCTGGACATCGTCGACCTGTGTCGAGAGCGCGGCGCGCCGCTTGGACAGCCGGGCGGCCGTGTCCTCGGTCGAGCGGACGCTGCGCACCAGCAGCTGTTGGGCGGAGCGCACACCGGGTTCGACCGAGCGGGCCTGAGCGACCGCGGCGGCGAACACGGTGGCGACCAGCATCGCCGCCAGGGCCTGCCAGAGCCAACCGAATACGCGCGCCCGCGCGGGCTGGGGTGTGGCGGTGCGGCTACGTCTTTCGGCCGCGGCGGCGTACCCGGGATCCAGGTGTTCCGATAGCAGGGCGCGCAGCAGCGACGGCACCGGTATCAGCGTCGGCCGGGCCGCCTCGTGGGCGCTGCGGCCGGCGTTGGGGTCGTAGCCGCCGAGCAGGCGGTCGGGTTCAGCCATGCGCGCCCGCTTTGAGCGTGGGCATCCGGCGCACGACCAACGTCAGCTGCACGACGTACAGCACGAACGCCCACAGGTAGGTGTAGAGGCCCCAGATCAAAAATGCCCATCCGATGGCGCCGATCACGCGGCTCCACAACGCGTCCCAGGTGCCCAGCAGGACGAGCGGGAAGCCGGACATCAGGGCGAAGGTGGCGGCCTTGCCGACGTACGTCACCGGCAGCGCCGACAGCCCGCGGCTTCGCAGCAGGGGCAGGCTCGCGGCCAGCAGCCCGTCGCGCACCAGCAGCGTGACGACGAACCACCAGGGCAGGACGCCGGCGATCGCCATGACGACGGGCACGGTGACCATGTAGAGGCGATCGACGGCCGGGTCCAGCAGGACACCCAGCCGCGACGACTGGTTCAGCGCCCGCGCGATCTTGCCGTCGGCCCAGTCGGAGGCGCCGCTGAACATCAGGATGGCGACCGCCCAACCGTCGGCATGCGCGAACACCAGCGCGTAGACGAACACCGGGATGAGCGCCAGGCGGATCGCGCTGAGCAAGTTGGGCACGGTCAGTACCCGGTCGGGCGGAGGCACGTGCTCCATGAGCCGTGACCTTAGCCGGGAGACGATGGGGTCCGCAGCGCGGACCACGCCCGGCGAGCGTGCGGCTGGCCGCACACTCGGGCACCGGCGTGCGGCTGGACGCACGTTGGCGCCCGGATCGGGACCTAGCGGAATACCCCGGGCAGGCTCAGGGTCGCGAGCGTGTCATCCGAAAGCGGGTTGTCGTTGACCATGTAGGTCCACGTCGACGTCGGACGGGCCAGCTTCGACAGATCCAATCCCGGCTCCTCTTCGAGCACGTTCGCGGTTTCGAACGTCTGCTGCGCCGCCTCGATCGCGTCCGCGGCCAGCGAGGCGAACGCGTCGACCGCCAACCGGTGGAACTCGTCCAGCGGATTTTGCCGGCCCAGCGCGCGCAGGTGAATGCTCTCGCGGATGTCGGCCAGGTACGCCAGATGGTCGGCCCAGCCGCGGTCGAGGTGATACAGCATGATCAGCCGGCAGATCGTCTCGAGGCGGTCGTCGGCCTCGTCCTCGGGCATCGCCTTGGCCAGCTCTTCATACCGTTTGGGCGCGAGCTCGGCGAGCTCGTCGCGCGCGGTTGTGGTGCGCAGCAACGTGTTTCGCCGGTCGACGATGATGGCGCGCTGCTGGGCGATCAGCTGGTTGTAGCGCCAGGTGTTCGCGTGCACGTCGAGCATCCGGCCCTCGGCGACGCGCTGGGCGTGATCGAGCAGCCCGGCCGCCTTGGGGCTGACGATCCGGCCGTCCCCATCGGTTTCCATGGGCAGCTTGTTGCGGTCGAGGTTGGCCGCCACGACGTCGTCTTCCCAGCTCGAGAAGAACACCGACGAGCCGGGGTCGCCTTGGCGTCCGGCGCGCCCGCGCAGCTGGTTGTCCAGCCGCTCGGTGTGATGGCGCCCGGTGCCGACCACGTGCAGCCCGCCCAGTTCGGCGACCCTGTCGTGGTCGGCTTCGTCGGATCCGCCCAGCCGGATATCGGTTCCGCGCCCGGCCATCTGCGTGGACACCGTGACCGACTCGTACTTGCCGGCCTCGGCGATCACCTGCGCCTCCTCGGCATCGTTCTTCGCGTTCAGCACCACCGCGGGCACGCCGCGGCGCAGCAGCCGTTCGTGCAGCTCCTCGGACTCGGCGACGTCGCGGGTGCCGACCAGCATCGGTTGCCCGGTTTGGTGCACCTCGGCGATGTGCTCCACGATCGCGTCGTTCTTGGCCGCGGCGGTGATATAGACCCGGTCCGACTCGTCCTCGCGAATGTTGGGCTCATTGGGCGGAATCGGTGACACTCCGAGCTTGTAGAACTGGCGCAGCTGCTCACCGGCGGCCAGCGCGGTGCCGGTCATCCCGCACACGGTGGTGTAGCGGTTGATCAGCGCCTGCACCGTGATGGTGTCGAGCACCTCGCCCGTCTCGGTGGTCTCAATGCCTTCCTTCGCTTCGACGGCGGCCTGCAGGCCGTCCGGCCAGCGCTGCAGTTGGGCGATGCGGCCGCGCGCGGCGTTGATCAGGTGCACGGCGTCGTCGCGAACGATGTAGTGCACGTCGCGCTGCAGCAGCACATGGGCGTGCAGCGCCACGTTGACCTCGGTGAGCGTGGTGCCGACGTGTTCCTCGGAGTAGAGGTCGATGCCGCCGAGCGCCTTCTCGACTTTGCGCGCACCGACCTCGGTCAGGTGGACGTTGCGGCTGTCGGCGTCGGTGTCGTAGTCGGTTTCGGCGTCGAGCTCACCGACCAGCTTGATGATCTCCAGCCGCGGCGTCTCCCGGTGCGTCGTGCCGGCCAGCACCAGCGGCACCAGCGCCTCGTCGACCAGAACGGAGTCGGCCTCATCGATAAGGGCCACATCGGGATTCGGCGACACCAGGTCGGCAACGTCGGTCACCAGCTGGTCCCGCAGCACGTCGAAGCCGATCTCGTTGACGGAGGCGTACGTGACGTCGCAGTCGTAGGCGGCCCTGCGTTCCTCGCTGGTCGACTCCGCGGTGATCCAGCCGACCGTCAACCCCATGGCCTCCAGCAGCGGCCCCATCCACTCGGCGTCGCGGCGGGCCAGGTAGTCGTTGATGGTCACGACGTGCACGTGCCGGCCGGCGATCGCGTAACCGGCCGCCGCGATGGCCCCGGCCAGCGTCTTGCCCTCACCGGTGGCCATCTCGATCACGTCGCCGTCAAGCATGCGCAGCGCGCCCAGCAGCTGAACATCGAACGGCCGCAACGCCGTTGACCGTTCGGCGGCTTCCCGGGCGATCGCGAGGAACTGCGCGATGTCGTCGGATTCGGCGAGATCGTCGAGGTTGAGCAGTCCCGCCGCCTTACGCAGCTGCTCGTCGGTGAGGCCGGCGGCTTCCTCGTCGTACTCCGACGAGGCGGTCACCTGAGCGAGCGAACGGCTTCGGTCCTTTTCGGTGCTGGCGCCCAGCAGCCGCCAAAATCGGCTGCTCAGCCGGCCAGGTTCAGCGCGGGTGGTCTTTGGCACAGGTCAACGGTACGTGAACCCTCAGCCGCCTCCGGTGACGAGCCGTCAGGCCAGGTTGGACCGGCGTGGGTAGGCGATGCTCGGATCGGTGAGCACGTTGACGACGGCGGGCAGGCCGCTGCCGAAGGCACGCTCCAGCGCGGGCCGCAGCTCGGCGGGCGCCGACACCAGCTCACCATGGCCGCCCAGCGCGCGCACCACCTCGTCGTAGCGCGTGCCCGGACGCAACTCCGCGACCACCGAATAGCCGTAAATCGCCTCCATCGGGTGCTTTTCGAGGGCCCAGATTCCGTTGTTGCCGATCACCGACACGACCGGCACGTTGTGTCGCACTAGGGTGTCCCACTCCATGCCGCTGAACCCGAAGGCGCCGTCACCCTGCAGCAGGACGACCTGGCGGTCGGGGTGGGCCAGCTTGGCGGCCAGGGCGTAGCCGGGGCCGGAACCCAGGCAGCCGAACGGGCCGCTGTCCAGCCAGCAGCCCGGCAGGTAGCTGTCGATCACGCGGCCCGCGTAGGACCCGAAATCGCCGGCGTCGATGACCACGATGGCGTCGCGGTCCAGCAGGGGGGCCAGCTCGGCGTACACCCGCATCGGGTGCAGCGGCGTGCGATCGTCGCCGCGCTCGGCTGTTTCGGAGCCACGCGCCGCGGTTTCGGCGGTGCGCAGCTCGGCGATCCAGTCCCGATGCTCCCCCGGCCCGGCCAGCGTCGACAGGATCGACGTGAGGTCGCCGTAGAGACCGGCCGCGACCGGCCGCGGATGTTCGCGCGTCGGTTCGGCACGATCCGCCACGACGAGCCGGGTCTGCGGCCCGAACACCTTGCCGAATCCCAGCCGAAAATCCATGGGCACGCCGACGACCAGCGCCGCGTCCGCCTCGCCCAGCGCTTTGGCCCGGGCCCGCGAGAACGCCAACGGGTGGTCGGCCGGCACCACGCCGCGGGCCATCCCGTTCATCAGCACCGGGATCTGCCGCTCCTCGGCGAGACGCAGCAGCGCCGCCTCCGCGTGCCCCCACCACACGTTGGTGCCCGCCATGATCACCGGCCGGTGTGCCGTGGCGAGCAGGTCCGCGGCGCGCTCGAGCGCGGCGCCGTCGGGAGCGGGGCCCGGCGGCATGTCGGCCAGTGCGCCGGGGCGGCCGGGGTCCTCGGATGCGGCGAACACGTGGTCCATCGGGAAGTCGACAAATCCCACGCCCGAGGGGGCACCGATCGCCGCGCGCAACGCTTCGTCGACGAGCAGCCCTGCAGCCTCGGCGGATTGCGCGGTGGCCGCGAACCGAGCCAACGGCGCCACGAACGGCACGTGGTCGATCTCCTGCAGCGAACCCATGCCCCAGCGCCCAGCGGGCGCGCGGCCACCCAGCACCACCAGTGGCGACTGGTTTTGCTGCGCGGCCGCCATCGCGCTCATGCCGTTGGTGACGCCCGGACCAGCGGTGAGCGCCGCCACGCCGGGGACCCTGGTCACCTTCGACCAGCCCTCGGCGGCAAAGGTCGCCGTCTGCTCGTGCCGGGTGTCGATCAGCCGGATACCCTCGTCACGGCAGCCGTCGTAGATGGAAAACAGGTGGCCGCCGGACAACGTGAAAATGGTGTCGATTCCGCTGGCCTTGAGCCGGCGTGCGATGAGCCGGCCGGCATGCACGGTCTGGCTTGACGGAGCGTCGATGCTCATCCAGGCAGCCTATCCACACTGCCTCGGGTAATTTCGCGGGGAAGTGCCCACCATGAGGCTCCGCCGGATGCCTCGGTAGCAAGGAGACGTCGAAGTTGGACCCCAAGCCGTTCAAGGAATCCATCAACTGGTCGGCTGCGCTCCATGACTCCCTGCGCTGGCTGGGCGAAGCCTGGGCGATCAGCGCGGTGTGCCTGATCGTCGTGCTGGTCGTGATCAGGTATGTGACGGTCTGGGGCCGCCAGTATTGGCGGATCACCAGGGGTTACTTCGTCGGTCCGCAGGCCGTCAAGGTCTGGCTGATGCTGGGCGTGCTGCTGCTGTTGGTCCTGCTGTCCGTGCGCCTCGCCGTGCTGCTGAGTTACCAGAGCAACGATCTGTTCACATCCCTGCAGACCGCGTTCGAAGGCATTGCGGCGGGCGACGCCAGGGTGAAAAACTCTGGTATTCACGGCTTTTGGATGTCGCTGTGGCATTTCAGTGTGTTGGCAACCATCTTCATCGCCCGCATCCTGGTCGACATCTATCTGACGCAGCGCTTCATCATCGCGTGGCGTGTCTGGCTGACCGCCCACCTCACCGACGACTGGCTCGACGGCAGGGCCTACTACCGGGATCTGTTCATCGACAACACCATCGACAACCCAGATCAGCGGATCCAACAAGACGTCGACATCTTCACGGCCGGGGTCGGTCCGACCCCCAACATCCCGTCCAACGAGACGCAGAACACTTTGTTGTTCGGCGCCGTGCGTGCGGTGGCTTCGGTGATTTCGTTCGCGGCGATCCTCTGGAACCTCTCCGGCGGCCTGAACATTTTCGGCTTCACGCTGCCGCGCGCGATGTTCTGGGTCGTCGTGGTCTACGTCTTCATCGCGACCGTCGTCGCGTTCTGGCTGGGGCGTCCGCTGATCTGGCTCAGCTTCAACAACGAGAAGCTCAACGCGGCATTCCGGTACGCGCTGGTGCGGTTGCGCGATGCCGCCGAGGCGGTGGGCTTCTATCGCGGCGAACGAGTGGAGCGCACGCAACTGATGGGGCGCTTCACCCCGGTCATCACCAACTACCGCAGGTTCGTCCGCCGGACCATCATCTTCAACGGATGGAACTGGTCGATGTCGCAGGCAATCGTGCCGCTGCCGTGGATAATTCAGGCGCCGCGACTGTTCGCCGGCCAGATCGCCTTTGGCGATGTCGGGCAGACGGCGACCTCATTCGGCGAAATTCACGACTCGCTGTCGTTCTTCCGCAACAACTACGACGCGTTCGCGGCGTTCCGGGCGGCGATCATCCGGTTGCACGGGCTCGTCGACGCCAACGCGCAAGGGCGCGAACTGCCTGCGGTCCTGGTCAAGCCGAGTCAAGAGGTGGCCGTCGAGCTCGCCGGCGTCGAGGTGCGCACTCCGGCCGGCGATCAATTGATCGATTCGCTTGACGTGCAACTGGATAGCGGGGAGGCGCTGGTGATCACGGGCCGTTCCGGCGCCGGCAAGACCACGCTGCTGCGCAGCCTCGCCGAACTGTGGCCGTACGCCTCCGGGACGCTGTGCCGCCCGGAGGGTGACAACGCGACGATGTTCTTGTCGCAGTTGCCGTATGTGCCGCTGGGCACGTTGCGCACCGTTGTGTGCTATCCGAATTCCCCCGAGAACATCGCG
This sequence comes from Mycobacterium sp. IS-1264, assembly GCF_001954195.1. GTDB lineage: Bacteria > Actinomycetota > Actinomycetes > Mycobacteriales > Mycobacteriaceae > Mycobacterium. The sequence continues at coordinate 148,061 of NZ_MBES01000010.1, forward strand.
GACGGCGTCCTGCGCGACGTGCTGAACAAGGTCGCGTTGGCCCCGCTCTATGACCGGCTCGATGAGGAGCAGGATTGGGCCAAGGTGCTCTCCCCCGGTGAACAGCAGCGCGTCGCCTTCGCGCGCATTTTGCTCACCAGACCGCGGGCGGTCTTCCTCGACGAGGCCACCTCGGCGCTGGACGAGGGCCTGGAATTCGCGCTCTACCAGTTGCTCCGAAGCGAGCTGCCGGACTGCGTCGTGGTCAGCGTCAGCCACCGGCACACCGTGGAGCAGCACCACGGAAAACAGCTCCAGCTGCTCGGCGATGGGCAGTGGCGGCTCGGGCCGGTGGAAAAGGAGCCGGCGCCGGTCTAGCGCGTCGCCGCGTGGGCCCCGGCCCGGCGGCCGAAGAACGAGCCTTCGCCCAGCTGCGTGCCGCTGGCGTAGCCCTTGCCGTCCTGGGCGATGTTCGACGCGCACGCCCCGACCGCGTACAGGCCCGGCACCACCGTGCCGTCGTCGCGCAGTACCTGCCCGTCCACGGACACGGCCAGCCCGCCGACGGTGAACCCGGCATACATGGCCTTGCCGAGCGACATGTCGAACGCCCCCCACGGCCCTTTGTCTTGCGGCGCAAGGAATTCCGGCTGCTTGTGAAAGTCGGGATCCTCGCCGCGAGCGGCATGGGTGTTGTACCGGTCCAGTGTCGCAACCAGGTTGCCCTCGGGGATTCCCAGCGCGGCTTCCATCTCCGCGACGCTCTCCCACCCGTCAATGAGCGGGACCAGCGGCATCTTGGGGTGTTCCAGGTGCGCCTCGTCGACGATCAGGTACGCCGCGCTGTCGGGCTGATCCATGATGAAACCCGAAGTCCTGGAATGGTAGGAATCCTCGGCGACGAACCGCTGCCCCAGCTTGTTGACGATGATCCCGGTCAGCAGGATCGACGGCGGGTATGGCGGCGCGGTGATGAAGATCTGATCCATGTGCTGGGTGGCGCCGCCGGCCGATACGCCCAACCGGATGCCCAGGCCGTCGTCATAGGTGTTGCCGAGCACGAACGGCTTCTCGGCCAGTTTCGGCGTGTACTTGGCTACCATGTCCGGGTTCATCACGAATCCCCCGGCAGCGATGATGACCGACTTTGCCTTGATCGCACCGGTTTCGGTGAACCGCTTCCACGTCACACCGGTCACCGCACCCGAGCCGTCCACGACGAGCTCGGTGGCCCCGGTCTCGTATCGGACTTGTACGCCCAGGCTCGCGGCCCGTTTGAGCAACAGGTCGATCACCATGCTCGCGCCCCCGGTGTCGCCGGGCACGGGCACCTTGTGGCCGCGCGGCGCCGGCACCGCCTGCTCGAGGAACGGCCACACCTTCTCGTTGCCGGTGAACATCAACCCCTCGGTGTTGGGCTGGATCACCGCCTTCCCCGGAAAGTAGCTGCGCTCGAACTGGAAACCGAGGTCTTCCAGCCAATTGAAATGCTCGACGCTGCCGTCGCAGTACGCACGAATCTTGGCCCGAGTAGCCTCGTCGGGTTGCCGGGACACCGCCACGAGGTATTTGTACATCTCTTCCGGCGAGTCGGGATTGCCGGTCGCCTGCTGGACCGCGGTGCCGCCACCGAGGTAAAAGTGGCCCCCCGCAAGCGAAGTGGTGCCGCCCGCCACGGCCGCCCGTTCGAGCACCAGCACCCGCGCCCCAGCCGCGGCCGCGCTCACCGCCGCGCACCCACCGCCGATACCGAAACCGATCACGACCACGTCGACGTCATCCGACCACGACGTGACCGTGCCCGCGTCGACGGTTGCTGGTATCTGGGTGCTCACCGTTGCTCCTGTTTGATGTATTCGTAAAACGCCCGCATTTCGGGCGAGACGTACGCGATCTCCACGAACGGCACGCCCGCCTGCGGAGCCGACACGTAGGCGAACTGAATTCCGCCCGGCATCACGCCCTGCTGCACGACCGGCGCGCCGTGCCCGGCGGCATCGGTCAGCGCCGTGTCGAATTTCTCGGGGCTCTCGGCCTCGATACAGATGTGATGCAAACCCGGGCCCGAGTCGCGCAAAAAGTCACTATAGATACTCTGCCCGCGGACCGGGGAGATCAGCTCCAACTGCATGTCACCGAGATAGCTCAGCGAGATGCTGGCGACGAAGTCGGCGGGCTCGCCGAGGTAGCTGCACGCGTCCGGAGCAAAGTGCACGTCGGGGATCCGCACCCACTTCCGAACGCCTAAAAGGCCGGTGAGGGCCTTTTCGGTGGCATCTAGGTCCGGGGTAACCCATGCGATCTGCGTCGGCGACTGAGTGGGAGCGGTCATCGTTTGGCAGGATAGCCCAGTCCGCCGGCCGGCAGAAAGGGCCGGAAAGACTTTGCCGTAATCCGGCATCCGCCGCCCGCCAGCGCGGGGTGAACACGTTCTAATTCGTGGCCGACCTCAGTGTCCGCTCAATGCTGGGCCAGCAGGTCCACCAGCAGCCGGAGCTGGGTGTCGAAGATCGCCTCGGGATCGGTCAGGGTGTCCGCGCCGTATTGCCCGAACACCTCGAGGCTGATCGCACCCAGCACGCCGGCCCAGAACAAAAAGCACTTGGCGATGACGGAATCGTCGCCGGGAAAACCAAATTCGTGGCGGATCCGTTCGAAGTCCGACGACATCGGTTGCGGCGCAACGGTTTCGGTCAGCCTGATGTCTCCGGTCGCGATCCCCGCGGCGATGGCGTCGAAGATGGCGCCCACCACGCGGGTGCCGACTCCGACAGTGCGCTCCGGCGGCGCGTGATATCCGGGCACCGGGCTGCCGTAGAGCAGGGCCCACTGAGCCGGATGCGCCACGGCCCAACGCCGCGCCGCGCGCGCTATCGCGATGACGTCGTCACTCCAGGCCTCGCCCGCGGTGTCGCGGGCCCGGTCCACCGCGTCGGCCAGGTCGGAATAGGCGTCGATCAAGAGCAGGGTCAACAGCTCGTCGCGGCTGGACACGTACCGGTAGACCGCCGAGGACACCATGCCCAGGTCGCGGGCGATCGCACGCAGCGACAGGCCGGCCGCGCCGCGATCGACCAGGTGGACCCGGCCCAGCTCGACGATGCGTGCCTCGATCTGCTCCCGCGACTCCTGGCGTTTGCCCACGTGACCAGTCTGACACAAACGAGATCACCGCTCTTGCTTTTCGCTGCGCGCTGTGCCACCGTGTCTATTACCGAGAGCACCGCTCTCATACCGCTCAGCGGACAAGACCACCCGAGAGGACGCACGATGGCCACCCGATACGAAGAACCCAACCGGGCCGCCCGGGCCGCGAACGCGGCAATCCGCTGGCTCGCCGAGCTGGGGATCAGCATCGCCGGGACCCGGGCCCTGCGGGTACGTGGGCGCAAGAGCGGAAAACAGCGCGCAGTGGTGATCAACCTGCTGACCGTCGACGGCGTGGACTATCTGGTCTCGCCGCGCGGCAACACCCAATGGGCGCGCAATGTGCGCGCCGCGGGCGTCGTCGAGGTGGGCCCGCGCTGGCGCAGGAGACGCCTGCTGGCTACCGAGCTGGGTGACGCGGCCAAACCCGAGGTGCTGCAACGCTATTTGGCCAGGTGGTACTGGCAGGTCAAGGGGTATGTCGCCGGGCTGACGCCGGACTCCAGCGATGAGGAGCTGCGTGCCGCCGCGCCGTCCATTCCGGTCTTCGTGCTCGCCGCGGGCGGGGCCTCGGGCTGATGAGCCCTAGCTGGTGCGCATCCCCAGATCCTCGCGGACCTGTTCGGAGGTGGACCGCCAGGACACCGCCGCCGGGAAATCGCCCCACATGCTGTTGAAGATCCCGACGATCTGGCCGGGCCCCCCGTCGGGGGCGAGGTAGACCGGCCCACCCGAATCCCCCTGGCGGCTCTGGACGCCGTGGGACATGGTGAACCACCCGTTGTTCACGGCCTCTACCGTCCCGCAGGTCTCGCCGGTGGCGACACCGAAATGGCAGACCGCCTGCCCCGGCTGGATGGTCAGGCCCGGGGTCGACACCAGCGCGCGTCCGCTCGGCAGGATGTTGTTCGCCGGCACGTTGTCCAGCACGATCGCCTCGTAGTCGTTGATCACCTGGTCGGTGGCCACCGTCGAACCGCTGGGAGTGTTGTCCCGGAACGTCGCCAGGTGGCCGATGACGTGGCGGTCCTTGTCGGTGACGACTCCTCCGCCCCGGCAGTGCCCCGCGGTGAACGCGATCTTCAGGCCCGGGTCGACGTAACCCAGGGTGCAGAGGTGGCTGTCCTGGTGGATCTCCATGCCGGGGAAGACCACGATGGGGTCCGCTGCGGCCGTCGCCGCCCGCAGCCCGGGCACCAGTGCCGCGACGGTGACGGAGGCGACAAAAGCGCGAATTGCCAGGCTGCGCACCATGGACTCCGTTCCGTCGGGGCCGGTGCATGCACCGGCCACGGGTTGAGATTACGGCGCAAATCTCGCCGACGTTGAGTCTTTCGCGTGACCTGGTCTTGACGTTACCGTGACGTGGCCAGCGGCACCGCGCCGTCGATTTGACCTGCCCCGCCCGGCACCCAGCCCGGCGGGCCGAACACGTAGCCCAGGCGATCGCGCAGGCGGCTCGCCGATCGCCAATCGCGGGCGATCGCGACGTATTCGCGGATCTGCAGGTTCCAGATGTTGAACGTGTCCACCTGCTTGGTCAGGCCGTAGTGCGGGCGAAACGTCTCCGCCTGGAAGCTGCCGAACAACCGGTCCCAGATGATGAAGATGCCGCCGTAGTTCTTGTCGAGATAAATCTTGTCCATGCCGTGGTGCACCCGGTGGTGCGACGGCGTGTTGAAGACGAATTCGAACGGCCGCGGAAGTTTGTCGATCCGCTCGGTGTGCACCCAGAACTGGTAGATCAGGTTCAGCGACCAACTGAAGAAGACCATCCACGGGGGAAGTCCCAACAGCGGCAACGGAATCCACATCAAAATCTCGCCGCTGTTGTTCCACTTCTGGCGCAGCGCGGTGGCGAAGTTGAAGTACTCGCTGGAGTGGTGGGCCTGATGGGTGGCCCAGATCAGCCGGACCCGGTGCGCGATGCGGTGATAGGTGTAGTACAGCAAGTCCACGCCGAGGATCGCGATCACCCACGTGTACCACTTGGTCACCGACAGGTGCCACGGTGCGACATAGGCGAAGATCGCCGCGTAGCCGAGCAGCGCCAGGGTCTTCCAGGCTGCGGTGGTGGCTATCGACACCAGCCCCATCGAGATGCTCGCCATCGAGTCGCGCGTCAGGTACGCGCCGGACGCCGGTCGTGGGTTCTCGGCGCCGGCCGCCTCGAGGCGCTCCAGCTTTCGGGCCGCCGTCCACTCGAGAATCAACAGCAACAAAAAGAAGGGGATGGCGAACAGCACCGGATCCCGCATCTGCGAGGGCAGCGCGAACCAGAACCCGGTCAAGGCGTGCACACCGATAGATTACGACCATCGGCGCGGGCCGGACGGAGGAGATGGTGAGCGCGTGACCGCAGTGATCGTGATCGGCTCGGGGTTCGCGGGACTATGGGCGGCGCTCGGTGCGGCCCGGCGACTCGACGAGCTCGCCGTTGCGCCAGGCACCGTCGACATCACCGTGTTGAGCGGCAAACCGTTTCACGACATCCGGGTCCGCAACTACGAGGCCGATCTGAGCGCCTGCCGCATCCCGCTCGCCGACCTGCTCGACCCCGCGGGAGTCACACACGTCGCCGCCGAGGTCACCGCGATCGACACGGCCGCCCGCGTCGTCACCACATCCGGCGGCGCGAGGTACGGCTACGACCGGCTGGTATTGGCGTCGGGCAGCCAGGTGGTCAAACCCGCCGTACCCGGGCTGCGGGAGTTCGGTTTTGACGTCGACACCCATGACGATGCGCTTACGCTGCAGCGCCACCTCCGCGGTCTTGCAGATGATCCGCCGACTGCCGCGGCCGCTACCGTCGTCGTGGTCGGTGCCGGGCTCACCGGCATCGAGACGGCCTGCGAGTTGCCGAAGCGGCTGCGCGCGTTGTTCCCCGAGGGTTCGGTCACGCCTCGGGTGGTCCTGGTCGACCACAACGCCGTCGGCTCCGATATGGGCTCCTCGGCACTGCCGGTGATCGAACAGGCCCTGTCGGACAACGGCATCGAGACCAGAACCGGGGTCAGTGTCGCGACGGTGGACAAGGATGGCGTGTCGCTCTCGACGGGTGAGCGGCTCGAGGCGGCCACGGTGGTGTGGTGCGCGGGCATGCGGGCGAGCCCTCTGACCGAGCAGCTGGGCGTGGCCCGGGACCGCCTGGGCCGGGTGCCCGTCGACGATTATCTGCGGGTGATCGGGGTGCCATACGTGTTCGCCGCGGGTGACGTGGCGGCGGCCCGGATGGACGACGAGCACTTGTCGGTGATGTCGTGTCAGCACGGCCGGCCGATGGGACGCTATGCCGGTTACAACGTGATCAGCGACCTGTTCGGTGAGCCGATGCTGGCCCTTCGGATCCCTTGGTACGTAACGGTTCTCGACCTCGGGCCGGCCGGCGCGGTGTACACCGAGGGATGGGATCGCATGGTGGTTTCGAATGGCGCGCAGGCGAAGGCAACCAAGCGGACCATCAATACCCGGCGGATCTATCCCCCGCTGACCCGCAGCCGTGCCGACCTGCTGGCCGCGGCCGCGCCGGAGTTGCAGGCGCGGCCCTAGTCGCGCTACTCCGGTTGCTGGGCTTTGTCGCCGGCATACCACTGCACCGCGCGAACCCCGGGTTGCAGCGACAGTTCGGCCACCAGCCGCTCCAACCTCGTCGGCGTATGGCCGTCCATGAGTAGGTGTGCGCTCAAGGTGATTTCGTCGTCGTCGGCGTGCCCGGTGTGGATGCCACGCAGCGTGATGTCGTGGCTGCTGGCGTGTTGCACGATCTGGGCGCGCGCGTACTTCTCGGATTTGGGTCGGCAGACCACCTGCACCAGATAGGGCTGCAGGCTTTCGTCTTCCTCGACGCCGTTGTCGTGGTCGATCAGCCGGCCGAGCGGGCGCCCAAACAGGTGGATGGCGACGACGGTTGCGGTGCCGATCGCCGTGAAGGCCAGATGACCGGACGCGGCCAGCACACCCACCGCCGCGGAGCACCACAGGGTGGCGGCGGTGTTGAGGCCCCTGACGTTGAATCCCTCGCGCAGGATCACGCCTCCGCCCAGAAAGCCGATGCCCGACACCACATATGACGCGACCCGGGTGGGGCTGCTGTCTTCGGTGGCGACCGCGTACAGCACGAACAACGTTGCGCCGCCGGCGACAAGCGCGTTGGTGCGCAGGCCGGCCAGGCGTGCCCGCCATTGCCGTTCCAGCCCGATGAGGGCGCCGCAGCCCACCCCGACCGCCAGCCGGAGCGCGAAATCGGCGACGCTCAGCGTCTGCATGCCGCACTCCTTCCGCCGGATCATCCCCCGCCGCGCTTCCCGGCGGCTCACCACATCTAGCCACATCCAGGTGAACGGCGGGTGGCTACGGGTGTGCTGCAACTACTGCGCGGCGGCCCGCTGACTGAGTTGTTGGGGGCAGTAATACTTCGCGGCGATGGCCAGGAACACCGTTGCGTGGGCGGTGGTCAACGCGGGATTGCTTCTCTGCAGGTCGCCGACCAGCTCCGGGCCGGATTTGCCGGTGCCTATCCACGCACATGCCGCTTTGGCGGAAGCGATCGCTTGTTCGGGGCTGGTGTAGTTGATGCCCGCGCCACGCACCGTCGCCAAGAAGGAGACGTCGTCGCCCCCGCCCGGATCCCCGGACGCGGGCGCCGCAAGCCCGATCACGGTGGTGACGCCCAGCAGTGTCAGGAGCAGTCTCATGACTCCGCGCCGGTGGTCAGGCCTTGGATAACTGATGGGGGCAGTAGTACTTGGCGGAGAGCAAGGCGAAATTGGATGCCATCTCCATGTCCATTCCCGGGTTGTGCATTTTCACGTCGTGGACCAGCTCCAGGCCCGACTCGCCGTTGTTCAAGCACGAACACACCGCTCGGCCGGCGCCAACGGCCGCGCTCGGGCTCGAAAAGCTGAAGCCGGCCTGGTGCAGTGCGGCGATGAAGCCCGCGTCGTCCCCGTCGGGTTCCGGAGGTGGAGCGGCATGGGCCGGCGCGGCGAAGCCGATCATCGCGGAAACGCCGAGCAATGTCAGTAGTGTTCTCATGACTCACCAACTTTCCAATTATGTTGCGCGCTAGCCCAATTGGGCTTCCGACGGCACGACCTTGGGCTTGTCTCCCTTGGAGAGGTGCACCGCGTGGATGCCCGGTTTCTTCGAGAGTTGCTCGAGCAGGGCGTCCAGGCCTTCTTGGTCGACGTTGTGGTGCTGCACGCTTTCGGGCTTTTCCGATATCTGCGCGACCAGACGCTTGAGTTGCTCCGGCGATTGCTTGTCTTTGAGGTCTTTGATCTTGTTGAGACGGCCGCGGACGCCGGCGTTCACGACGGTGGGGCCCCCGGCGCCCATGGCGCTGCCGAGCATTCCCGCCATCGACATCGAACTGAGCAGACCCTCGCCCAGGGAGGCCGCGGGCACGGCGTCCGGCCCGGCGGCCGACAGGGCGGCGGCGACCGTCCTGATCGCTGGGGTGGCAGTGGCCCAGCTCGGCGGAATCGACAGCTTTCCGACCAGCGTGCCGGCATTTCCCATGCTTGCCGACACTGCGCTGTAGAGCGTGCCCCGGCCGAAGCCCAACGCTCCGAGCCCGGCGCCCAGCGCGTCTTTCGGCAGCGCGCCATAGCCCGCGGGTGGGGCGAACTTCAGCCACTGCGACAGGGGAAAGTTGATCAGCAAGCCGATGTCGTTGAACTGCGTGGTGTAGCCGAGCGGAACCTTGATGGCGCTGTACAGCGCTGTGTACCAAGCATTTCCGTTGGGCACCGTGTTGAGCAGACCCGCCATCGTGGAGTTGTAGTTGGTGGCGAGCCCCGCGAGAAACGACAGGATGGGGTTGTTCGTGATGAGCGAGCTGGCCGAGGTGGCGGTTGACGCCGCATTGCCCGCCGGGGATGCGGCCGCGGCGTTCACCGCAGCCGCCTGCATCGCCGTACCCGACGTGCTGGTGGTCTGTGGCGGCTCGGTGAACGGGGTCAACCGGGATGCTGCGGCTGACGAGCTGAAGTAGCTGTCCATCGCCAGGGCGTCCTGGGCCCACATCTCGGAGTACTCGGTCTCGGTGGCCGCGATCGCCGCGGTGTTCTGCCCGAACACGTTGGTCGCCACCAACTGTGCGAGCAGGGCGCGGTTTTCCGCGATCACCGGCGGGGGCACGTGTGCGGCGAACGCCGTCTCGTAGGCGCTTGCGGCCGCGGTCGCCTGGGAGGCAGCTTCGTGGGCCTGGACCGCGGTGCCTTGCATCCAGGCGATATAGGGGGCGGCCGCGGCCGCCATGGACAGCGACGACGGCCCTATCCAGGGCCCGCCGGTCAGGCTGGCGACCACCGACGAGTAGGACGACGCGGTGGACTGCAGTTCGGTGGCCAAATCATCCCAGGCCACCGCGGCGGCGAGCAGCGACTCGGCTCCCGGGCCGGCATACATGCGGCCCGAGTTGAACTCCGGCGGAAAGGCTCCATAAAACATGGCTAAACCCCTTTTCAGTCTTCGAGCGCCGGGATCACGATGATGGTGGCCGCGGCGGGGTCGGCCTCGGCGACGACGCCGCCCAGCGCCTTGGCCGCCGCCCCACCGCCGGAGTATGTGGCGCTGGCGGCCAGGGCTCGTCCCGCCAGGCTCGACAGGGCCATCTGGCTGAAGGCGCCGCCCTCGCCGGCGAGCGCGGCCTCCGGGGCGGCCGCGAGGTTCGCCGGCAGCACCGAGGCGAGCGTCCGGATTGCCGGGGCGGCTTCGGTCCAGCCCTGCGGCACCGACATGCTTCCAACCAGGGGCGCCTTGCCCATCGACCCCGCCACCTGGCTGACAGCGGAGCTCAGCATGGGCTTGACGGCGTTGGCGCCGCCGGTCAGCGGCGCCAACGCACCGCTGATGGCTTTCGGGCCCGACAACATGGCGGCGGCTCCCTGCCCGTTTTGGCCCCATGCGTACGCCTGCCCGAACGACAGGAACGGACCGCCGGGTATGGCGGTCAACCCCTGCAGCGAGTACGGCCCGGTGAGGGTCGACCAGATGGTGTTCCAGTCCGTCAGGCTCTGCGGCACCGGCGGCAAACCGACTCCCGTCGCGGCCGCCGTCGACGTCGCGTTGGTCGTTGCGTTGCCCGTTGCCAGGCTCTGCAGCGTGCTCGGTGTCGCGGTGACCAGTTGGGAAAGCTGCGACGCCGTGTTCGAGCCGGACACGGTGCTGGACTGCGCAACCGCGGCCGCTTGCGTTGCGCCGCCCGCGTCATTCGTGGTTTTCGGCGGCTGGACGAACGGGGTCAGCTGCGACGCCGTTGCCGACGCACCCGCATAGGCATACATGGCGGCGGCATCCTGCGCCCACATCTCCATGTAGTGCGCCTCGGTCGCGGCGATGGCCGGGGTGTTCTGGCCCAAGAAGTTCGTGGCGACCAGCGCCGCGAGCAGGGCCCGGTTCGCCGCGATCACCGGCGGAGGCACCGTGGCCGCGAACGCAGTCTCGTAGGCGCCCGCGGCCAGCTTGGCCTGCGTCGCCGCCTGCTCGGCCTGGACACCGGTGGCATTCATCCACGCCACATACGGCGCCGCGGCCGCCGCCATCGCGATCGAGGACGGACCCGTCCACGGCCCGGCGGTCAGGCCCTCGATGGTCGACCCGTACGACGCCGCCGTCGACTGCAACTCGGCGGCCAACTCATCCCACGCCGCGGCGGCGGCCAGCAACGGCCCAGCTCCCGCCCCGACGTACATCCGGCCGGAGTTGACCTCCGGCGGCAACGCCCCGAAATCCAACATCTATTACCTCCGGTCCCCTATTCGGCCGCCATGCTAGGCGTCATTAAGCATCGAGCCAGCAAACGTGCCGTGCTCTAATGGAATCCATTGATTTCGCCGCGGAGTGCATGAGTTTGATTTGCACTCGCCGGAGACAGCCGGACCCCTACCCTCCCTTAGCTGTGAATGTCACAGCATGCATCGAGCCGCTCTGCCCGTGCCCGCCTGAGCTAGGAATCATGGTGATCGAAACTTATTCACTATGCGTTCCCGACGAGTAATCAGGATGTAAAACATTAATGTCACGTTTCCCTGGTGCGGATGTGAGAACTCTGTTTCACAGTTAACGCAGCGCAATGCTGAACGGCCTGCTCAGAAGGCATATTGGCACGTCAAACCGCAGGCCCGATGCCCGCGCAGCGGGTCTGCTATTTAGTGTCGCCGATCACATTTCAGCGGCGCAGGTGATCGCGTTAATTGCGGTTAACGCCAGTAATTAGTTCTTTGTTCGCAAACTTTACATCGCACTATTGCATCATACGCAGCAATGATATTGGCGAAAGAGCTCTATCGACATGGAATGCAAAGCGCATTGCCATTGCATATCGATCACACATGTGTCGACTGGAACATCAGCATCGATGATGAACGTATGTCCCGCGGACGTGCGCAAATTACGCACAGGTTCGGCAGCTTATGTACCACCTGGAAGCCGCGGTCCGGCCCGGTGGTCCCCGGCTTGCGGCGCCGCGCCGTGGGCCTCGCGGCGGCCCCGCGCACCGGCAGCGCCGAATTGACGGTTAATTGTCATGCAAACCTCCCCTGAATTTCACCAAGGGTAAACCTGGCTCTCTGCCACAGCGCTGATTAGCTGCTGCCGGTTGCCTGTGAGGTCGAAAGCCGCCGTTCCCAGTGCTAAATGGCGTAGTTCAACTGGTTCCCTGCGCCCGGCAGCGCGCCCCCACGGTTGCCGAACGCTCACGTGAACAACGTGGAGCTTGTGAGATAGTGCGAGACGGCCTACTACCCCGCGGCCGGCGGGCGCGCCACGAAAGTCACGCGGAAGCCGTATTGCGGCACCGCGCGGCCCTCCCCCCGAGCGCCCATATGTCCGGCCACCGGTACCGAGGGCGTGCTGGCCGAGACGGGTGGGGCCGTCCCATCCCCCGGGGCGCTGACGAGCGTCGAGGCGAGCGGACTGTGCACCGGGGCGGGCGCGGCCCAGCCTTGCGGCACCGACAGCGGGCCGACGAGACCTCCCCTGCCCATGGCGGCGGTGACCGAGTTGACCAGGGTCACGCCGCCCGGCGGACCCTCCACGGCGCCGGCCGCCGTTGCGCTGGCCGCACCTTCCGCTGCGTCGGCAACGCCGCCGCCGGCTTGATTCATCGACATGAAGTCGGAGGCAACGCCAAGGTATCTGGCCGGCATGTAAAACCCGGACCCGAAGATGGTGTTCCAGATATTGGCGTTGGGCCCAAAGTTGTTCCAGATCGGGGAATTCAGGAGATCGTCCAGGCTGGCCGGGGCAGACGCCGTCGTACCGGCCGGCGCTGCCAGACTCTGTAAACTGCCGGGCACCGCGGACATCAGCTGCGAAACCGTGCTTTGCCCGGTGCCCGCCGACGTGGCCGCGGCCTGGCCCACCGCGGCCGACTGTGCCGGCGACGCGGCGGAATTGGTGGTCTCCGTGGGCGGGTCGAACGGCGTCAGCTGGCTGGCGACCGCCGAGGCACCGGCATAGCCGTACATGGCCGCGGCGTCCTGGGCCCACATGTCGGCGTACTCGGCCTCCGTGGCCGCGATCGCGGGAGTGTTCTGGCCGAAGAAGTTGGTGGCGATCAGCACCATCAGCTGAGCGCGATTGGCCGCGATCACGGGCGGCGGCACCGTCGCGGCGAACGCGGCCTCGTAGGCCGCGACGGCAGCCTCCGCCTGGATCGCGGTTTCCTCCGCCTGCGCCGCGGTGGTGCTCATCCATGCCACGTACGGCGCGGCCGCGGATGCCATTGAGGCCGACGCCGGGCCGTACCACGCCTGGCTGGTCAATTCCGAAAGCACGGAGTCGTACCCTTGCGCGGTGGCCCGCAATTCCGCGGCCAGTCCATACCAGGCCGAAGCCGCGGCCAACAGCGGGCCGGCGCCGACCCCCGAATACATGCGGCCCGAGTTGATTTCGGGAGGAAGCATGGCGAAATCCATTGGCGCGGTCATTCGTCAGCCTCCTCCCCTTTTTGCTAGGCGGTGTCAGGTGGCCCCGTGGGCGCTGGTGCGCACTAGGGGCGATTGGACAAGCGCACTCCGCAGCTGCGGTTATCCCGCCGAGGGCGGGCGTGTGACGAACGAGGGTCTGAAGCCGTACTGGGGGGGCATGCTGCGGCCGAAGCCCTGGCTGCCGGCCAGCGGCACTCCGGGCATGCCTGCTGCCATCGCCGGCGGCGGTGCCACCATCGGTGTGGCATTGATTGCGGAAGACAGCTGGGGCGCGGCCCCCGTCCAGCTCGCCGGTACCGTCAGCCCCCCAACCTGGGGTGCCGCGCCCAGCCCCGCCGACACGGTGTTGCCGACGGCGCCGAGGCCGCCCGCCGGAGAGACCGCCTGCACTAGGCCGAAGGCTGCCGCTCCGTCCGCCGCGGCGCCGGCTGCCTCGCCCGCGCCGGCGGCCGCGTCGCCCGCGCCTTGGGTCATGAAGTTGGAGGCGGTGCCTAGGTAGTTGCCCGGCATATAGAACCCGGAAGAGAAGATGGTGTTCCAGATATTGGCGTTGGGTCCAAAGTTATTCCAGATCGAGGAATTCAGGAGATCGTCCAGGCTGGCCGGGGCGGACGCCGTCGAGGCCGCCGGGGAGGCCATGCTCTGCAGCGTGCCCGGGACCGACGTCATCAGCTTTGACAGCGTGCTTTGCCCGGTGCCCGCCGAGGTGGCCGCGGCCTGGGTCACCGCCGCCGACTGAGCCGTGGTCGCGGCGGGGTTGACGATCGGTTGAGGCGGGTCAAACTCGGTCAGCCTGCTCGCCGCGGCCGATGACCCGGCATAGCCGTACATCGCGGCGGCGTCTTGGCCCCACATCTCCCCGTATTGGGCCTCCGTCGCCGCGATCGCGGGAGCGTTGAGGCCCAAGAAGTTGGTCGAGACGAGCGACGCCAGGTGGGCGCGGTTGGCCGCGATCTCTGCCGGGGGAACCGTGGCCGCGAAAGCGGTGTCGTAGGCCGCCGCGGCGGCCTCAGCCTGGGCGGCGGTCTCTTCGGCTTGCACCGCGGTGGTGTTCATCCACTCGACGTAGGGTGCGGCCGCGGCCGCCATCACCGCCGATGCAGGACCATGCCATTCCTCGTCGGTCAGTGCCGAAAGCACCGCCCCATACGACAGCGCCGTGGACCGTAGCTCCGCGGCCAGGCCCTTCCATGCCGACGCCGCCGCCAGCATCGAGGCCGAACCCGCCCCGGTATACATCCGAGCCGAGTTGACCTCCGGAGAAAGCATCGCAAAATCCAGCGTCACTGTTCGCGTCCCTCTCTTACTAGTTGCGATCGCGTGGGGGTTGAGAGCCCTCCTAGTTAGGCAAGGCTAAGCTAACGGAGAGCTCATCACGCCACAAGGTCCCGCATCCCGCACGTCGTGCCGGGCACTGCCATGCCTTGGACAGTTGCTGCCCTACCAGCCGGCGTTTGGCGTGAATTGTGTTGCGGTCAAGGCGAATCCAACACCATTCGGGTGACCGGTAGCCGTCGTCACCGCTTCCGGATGCCTAATGGCAAGCGACATCGCCCCCTCCTCGCGTCGCGTTGCAGATGGATTGCTGGCGCCGTCGCGCGCCGCCGCGGCGAGGCCGAGCAAGACACTACACCGAAACGATAACCGTTTTCATTAGGAGCCGATGAGGCGGGCCGGGGTTGCCGGGCCAAGCACGATCAGGACCGTGGAAACGTGGCCGTGGTCGGTCGTAACGAAATGGTCGTCGCTCTGGAAGACGGAATATCGTCGGGGCTCATTTCGCTCTCACCTCCTCACGGCCAGGGCACACGGGGGTGCCAACTGCGTCGCACATTGGGGAGGAGGCCCGAGTAGCCACCCAGGCACCGCACCCCTCTCGTCAGAGCTTTGGCACCACACGGCGTATCCGGATCGAACCGGAAGCCACTTGGGCTCAACCCTTAAAGCCGGGAAGAGCTGTCCTGACCCTGGGCGTCTCTCGACGTTCGAGGTCAGTGGCCTATATCCATGTAGACGCCTCACCTAGCGAGGTGCATACGAAGCCATGGTGGCATTCGGACCGGGGCGAGTCAACTTAGCTGCCGGCCGATTTGCGGTGCCGCGAAAACGGCGCGCTAGGTCGACTTCTTCTCGGCCACCGCCGCGCTCAGGCCCTCGGCCAGGTCGTCGCTGGTGAGCTCCTTGAACCGCAGCAGGTCGCGCTCGCTGAATTCGGTTGTGTCGCTGGACAGTACGGCGTCGAGGTCCTCGTCGTCCAGGCGGAAGCTTCGGTGGTCGCGAGCCTTTTCCACCACATTGCGCACAAAACCAGCGTTGCCGAGCGTATCGATACCGCGGATCAGATCCCCATCTTCCGAGTAGCTTTCGTCGAGGTAGAACTTCGTGTACGACGGCAGCAACGCCTGGGCCGATTCGTCGGTGATGACATCCTCGTTTTCCCGCCCCATCAGTTGGGTCAGCGCGACAAGTTCGTCCGGGGTATAGCTGAAGAACTCGATCACAGTCGAAAAGCGCCGTCGCAGACCCTGATTCACCTCGAGCATCTTGTCCATTGCCTTGGCATAGCCCGCACCGAAGACGACGAGCTCGTCGCGATGATTCTCCATGTACAGCAGCAGCGTATTGATGATCGCATTGCCGTAGGGGTCGCCCTGGTGATAGCCGCGCTCGTGCAGGGTGTGCATCTCATCGAAGAAGACCGCCCCGCCCAATGCGCCCTCGAGCATCTCCTCGGTGTTCTTCTCCGCGTCGGCCATGTAGCGCCCCAATAGCTTGGTGCGGCTGGTCTCCACCACCAGCGGCTTGCGCAGCACGGTGAGCCCGCACAGTTGCTTGGTGAACGCCCGCGCCACCGATGTCTTGCCGGTTCCCGGCGGCCCGAGCAACAAGGTGTGGCGCGATGTCACGGGCACCGGCAGCCCCATCTTGGCTCGGGCCAGATTCACCTTGGTCGTCGATTTGATGAGTTTGATTTCGCGTTTGGCTTTTTCCATGCCGAGCATCGCGTTGAGCTCGGCGTCGCCTTCGGCCAGATATTTGGCGGCCTCCTCGGCGTGGCGGGCGGCTTCCGTCTGAGCGCGGGTCGGCGCGCTGTCCGGGTCCCACGGGTCCGTACGGGCCTCGATCGTCTCCGGGTCGGTCAATATCAGCCGATAATCGCTGTTGTCCAACGCTTCCCGGGCCGGCGTGAATTTGGGATCCCGCGAATACACCCGGCGTAACAGCTCGGCGGCCTCCTCCTCGCGACCGAGGTGGCGCAAGCACATGCCTTGGGTGTAGAGCGCGACGTTGGCGGCACCCGGCACCCGGTCCGCCTCGATGGCCGCCTGGCCGCGCCGGACGGCCTCCTCGAACACCCCGAGCGACGCCAGGGCGGTGGTGGCCATCGCCGCACCCGCGGCTTTGAGTTCGGGGTTGCGCCAGACCTTCCCCTCGGGGAACTGCAGGAGCACGTCCGGCCATCGCCCGGTGCGGAAGTACAGCACGCCGCGCACGTAGGTGACCAGCTCTTCGTCGAATGGATGCCTGGGCTCGACGCCGTCGAGCAGTTTCGCGGCTTCCTCATAATGTTTCGCCTCGGCGAGCGCCGCGGCATATGCGCAGGCGAGCGACTCCCCGCTGGTGACCGCCAGCCGCAGGAACAGCCCGTCGGATACTTCTGGCCGGAACTGCAATTCGGTGACCCCGAGACGGCGGATCTCCCACCCGAACGTCCTGATCGACGCCCACGCGCCGGCGAGCACCTCGAGGCTCTGGTCACCGGCGAGCACCCGCGCCAGCCATGCGTCGCACATGTCGGGGTCGATGGTGGACGCCAGGGTGAACATCTGCAATGCCACCTGCGGGTTGTGGCTGGGCTGCAGCCCGTTGACCGAGATGCCGGACGCCAGCAGGCCGGCGACCATCGCGTTACGGGCGTCCTCGGGGGTTGATTGCGGACGACTCATTGCGCTGCAGGCAAGGCCGCAGCGTTCTCCCGCACCTGGGCCACCGGCAGCACCAACTCATCGCCCTCCAGCAGGTCCCGGGTGGGCACCACCAGTAAGGGCCGAGCGGTCGGGGCGGGCAGGCTGGCACGCACCGCTGCTAGTTGGCGGCCGGTGAGCCGGTTGAGTCCGTGCGGCAACCCCTTGGGGGTTCGCTTGTCGCTGTGGTAGCGCACCCACGCGGAAACCAGCGGCCGGCCGCCCGATGTAGTGAGCCGGATGGTGACCACGGTCGCCTCGGTGTCGGGCTGCCACAGGTCGTCGATTGCCTCCGTGGTGATGTCCGACGGCGTCAACCAAAAACTGGTCGCGAACCCGTTGAAATGCTTGAGGTAGCGCCAGCCTGGGCGGCTCCAGGTCGGTTCGAGATCGGCCAGCACGGCCTTGTCGACCTCGGCGAGCTCGTCGGCCGTCAGCGGCCGGGCCGCGCAGCCGTGGCCATCGAGGTCTTGGGCGAGGCGTTCGGTGGCCGCGACCAACGTCGACGCCAACGAATCACGGGCTGCGACGGCGGCGACGTTGCGCTGGGGATTCATCCGCAGAACCAGCCAGGTGCGGCGCACATACGAGGCGGGCTGGTCGCCCACCACTTCCCACTCTTCGGGCCCCCAGTCGTCGAGCTTGGACAGCTCGGCGGCGTTGCCGCCGCGGCGTATCTTCACCGACACGATGTCGATGCCGTCGAGGTGGATGTCGAACTGGTGCAGCCCCTCGGCGACCGCCTGCACCAGCAGGGTGGGGGCCGACGCCGTCGTGCGATGGTGGCGGTGGCGTCCGGGAACGTCCTCCTCACCGCCGTCAACCGCGATCACTGAAATCAGGCGGCCCGCGTACTCGCGCACCCCGACCGTATCGCGTCCGTACTTACGCTGGTAATCGACTGCGGGCGTGCAGCCGGCGGCCAGCGCGGTGCCCGGATCGGCGGACCAGTCCCACAACCACGTGGCCAACCCGGAGGTGAGTGTGAGGCCGTGGTGGGTGACCAGCGACAGCAGCGTCACGATCGCCGCCAGGCCGACCCCGACCCAAAAGGCGATGCGGTGCTCGCCCTGCCAGGAGTCTGGGCAGTGGCTGGCCACCAGCAGGATCACGACGTCGACCAAGAACACCGCGGTGACGCGCAGCCACGACAACGACAACCCGAATCTGCGTTGAGGATTCATTACTATCGTCGCTCCGCCCTCATTGCTGCTTCCGTCGCTTCATCATCGTCGCGACACCGAATATTGCCCCGCCGATGAGTAGTGCCCCGGTCAGTCCGCCGGCGGCCACCCACACGGGCACCATATCGCGGTGCGGGGGCGGTTTGGGCACCGTCAGCGGCGCCGACAATTGCTGCGGCGGTTTTGCCGGGCCTTCGGGCACATCCCAGGTCAGCGCCGCCACCGGGTCGACCACGCCGTACCCGATCTGGTTGTCCACACCGCGCGCGGGCGCCCTGGCCGTGCGGGTCAAGCGGTTCATGACCTGGTACGCCGACAGTTGCGGGAACCTGGCGCGGACCAGCGCAGCCACCCCCGACACGATCGCCGCCGAGAAGCTGGTGCCGGCCGGAACCAACAGTGTGTTGTCCGGGCCGTCGATCGCGTTGATCAAGCCGTCGTCGCGGGGCGAGAGCCCGATGACGTCGGTTCCCGGTGCGGCGATGCCCACCCACGGCCCGGCGATGCTCGACGAACCTTGGCCCTGACCGCCTTGGGTCATCGGCCGACCGTCCGGGTCCACCGCACCGACCGTCAGCACGTAGTCGCTGAACCAGGATGGCGTGACGACGGTGGTGACCGCGTTCCAGTTGCGAGGATCCTTGGGCTGCAACGGATCGAAGATCGGGTTTTGCTTGCAGTCTTTCTTGCTACTGTCCCCGGCCGCGGCGATGATGACGGCGTTCTTGTCGACCGCCGCGTAGCGGACCGCCGCACCCAGCGAGCGCTGGTCGATGATGTTGCGCGCACTCATGCAGGTGACATCGGAGATGTTGATGATCTGGGCACCCAGGTTTGCGGCATGCACGATCGCCCGCGCCATCGTCTCGACGTTGTCGACCTTCGCCCGGGTCTGCGGATCCTCGTCGCCGGTGTAGGCATCCTTGAGACCGAACGCCTGGCTGGACTGGCGGATCGCGATGATGTCGACTTCGGGTGCGACTCCGCTGAAGGCGTCGGGCGCCTGCCCCGCGGGTGGCGGGGGCGGCGGTGGCGGCTTCGGCGGGTCGAGTGGGCGCGGGTCGACGGGGTTGTCGACGCCGATGATGTGCTTGCCACCGGAGTAGCTGGGGATGGTCACCGTGCCCGAACCGCCGCGATTGCCCGACGGGGCCTGACCGGGTCCCGGGGCTGGGCCCCCCTGAGCCGGTGCCGGCGGTGCCGCCGGCTGTTGCTGTTGCGGCTGCGGCGGCCATCCCGGTATGCCGAAGGGTCCCGGCGCGGCGGGAGGAGCTTCCGACTGCGGCGGCGGGGGAACCATTGTCACCGTCTGCGGCAGCGGCGACAACGTAACCGTCTGCGGCGGAGGCGCTTTCGGGGGCGGTTCGGTGGTCGGGATGGTGACCGGCTTGCGCGGTCCCGCGGGCGGCGGTGTCGCGCCGCTGGCGGGGGCCGCGCCGATCATTGACGCCACGATCGTCCCGTGGGCGTCGCAGTCCGACAATCCGTCGCCGCCCATGACGTAGTCGCCGCCGGGGATCAGGTGCTGGAACCGGGGGTGGGGGCTCACGCCCGTGTCGATGACGGCGACTTTCACCCCGGCGCCACGGCCGAACTGCCAGGCCTCCTGCAAGTTCAGCATGTCCATGTACTTCGGCTGCAACCGAAAATCGGTGCCGGGCAGCACCCCGACCTCGGTGCAGTACGAATTCTGCTTCATCGGCGCCGGCGGTCCGGGCGGACCGTCGGGCGGAACCGCGCCGGGATCGACGGTAGGAGGCGAGATCGCGTACGCCGGCGGCAGGCCGGCTAACGCGCCCGACGTGAGCAGGAGGGCAGCGACGGTCGCGCGGGATGCGCGACCACGCCACACCTTGGTGCTAGCGGTACCGAATCGCCGCATAGACGTTCATCAACCACAATGCCAACGGGAAGATCGGCATCAGGCAGAGGTATTCGATCCACTCCACGAACTTGCGGAACAGCGGGCTGTAGATCGTGTTGGGCACAACCGCCGCGGCCATCAGGCCCGCCGCCGGCAGCAGAACCAGGATCCCGGTGCAGATCGCCACGGAGAGCGGCGAGTGCAGCACCAGCGCGTAGCGCACCACCACCGTGCCGACGATCAGCACGGAGGTCGCGGCCAAGGTGATCGCCTGCCAGCGGTCGACGTAGGAACGCCCGCGCAGCATCAGGAACCCGGCGCTGAAGCCGGCGAGCAATAGCGGCAGCCACCGTTGACCGGTGTGCGGATCGGCCAATGCGGCCAGCGAAACCACCATCAGCACGCCCAGTCCGATCAGCAGCCCGGTCAGGAACGAGCGTGCCCGTTCCGCCTGCAGCAGCACGTCGCGCACCGATGCGGGCCCTTCCAACACCGGCGGGCCACCGTCGGAGCGCACCACGGTGGTGGGCAGGTCGGGTCGAGCCTCGAAAACCCAGCGGCTGGTGGCCGACGGGAACACCGGCAGCCGAATGCCGGCCAGCCGGCGAGACATCGCCGGGGCGGCGTGGTAGGCCAGCACGCAGACCAGCACCACGCAGCTGAACAGCGTCACCGCACTGCTGTTCGCGACCATCCGCGCCAGGGCGGCGATCGCCGCCACCGCGCCGACGGTGATGATCGCGGTGTAGGTGCCGAGCCGGCGGCCGGTGAAACGCAGGGCCAACATCGTCGAGATGGTGAGCACCCCGAAGCCCAAGACCGCGTGCGGGGAACCCACCCCGCCGGGCGGTGCGGCTGCCGCGGTGACTGCCAGGGGCGCCAGGCCACTCAACAGCATGATGTCGCCGACGCGCCGATCCGCGTCGGTTTGGGCCCGTGCCAGCAGCAACATCGACACGCCCAGCACGACGACGGCGATAACCGCGGAGTAGATGGTGGTCAGCCACGAGTTGTGGTGGAAGCGCCACCAGCCCAGCAGGGCCGTCGCGGCGATAACGCCGGTGGCCACCATCGAGGCGCCGACCTGAACGGCGATGACGGGGTCGATCGCGGCGAACCTCTTGCTGAGGTTCTGCGAAACGGCGGTGGAGATGTGCTCGACGACTTGCGATCGCTTCTCGGTGTCGACGATGAAGCGGATCCAGAGCCGGTCGCCGTCATAGATGTCTTGCTCGGTGAGCGATTGCGTGGCCCGCAGCGGCGTGCCGTCGACCAGGCACAACGCCCATTTGCCGCGGCCCTTGGCTTCCAACGGTGTCTCGCCGAGCTCGCGCAGGCGGCTGTTGACCACCTTCAGCAGCGGGTCGGTCATCACCGAGACGGGGGCATTGGCATCGAGCAGGACGCCGATCTGGACACCCTCGCCGGCCATGATGCCGACCACGACGGCCCGAGGCTGCGAGATTCCCTCGATGTCGGGCTGTGGTGCTTCAACTACCGCAGTTACCGCAGTCATCGCTGCGCACCCCCTTGCTTGGTGGGCCCGAACAATTCGGATTTCATCTGTCTCGCCCTCGCGATATTAGTTGTTGTGGCTTTGCTGGCGAATCATCGTTAATGATTCTAGAGAAGTATGCCGTGTTTGCCCCTCGGCCGCACGTTCTGGGCAAAGACGTTGGTAAACACTATGTTTCGCACGCTGATTCACACCCTGCGGTGGGTTTTCCACTCGCCGTAAGGCAGCGTATCCAGGACGGTTTTTATACCGACCTGGACCAATTGCGGGGTCGCTGGGCAGATGGCCAGCCACGCCTCCCCCGAACCCGCGGTTCGGGCCTGTTGATAAAGCGCGATCCGGCCGCCCGAACCGTCTTTGAGCGAAAGCACCGAGGCGCTCGGGCCCTTGGCGTCGTCCCGGTACTGGCGGGCGTAGACCGCGACCTCGGCCGCCGGGTCCGACAGCGCCTGCCCGAGCGCGGCGACCGTGGCCGCACTGATGCCCATTCGCCGGAGATCTCCGCCGGAGAACACGTTGAAGCCCGACTCCTGCCACGACTTCGTTACTTCCAGCATCTCCTCTAGCGGCACGTTGACCGCGTTGATCGCCGCGGGCTCCGCATGATGAATCGACTCGAGTCCGTCCAGGACGAGTGACGCGATCGAGGCGCTGTCCGCGACGGCGACGTCGTCAACCGTGATGTCGTTGCCAACCCGAACCGCCGATACCCAGTGCTGACCGCGCCGGGCCAGCACCACGCGGAACTCGTTGTCGGGGATATCGCGGGAGCCGGGCGGCTGGTTCTCGTCGTCGACCACGCCGTAGAGCAGCTTGCCCCGCGACAGCAGGGCGATGACCTCGAGGTCAGGTGCGGCGAGCACCCGCATCCGAGCGGCCACCTGCTCCTGCACCTCGTTCAGTTCGCCGACGACGATGCCCTGCTCGCGCATCACCGCCATGCCGGGGTGTTCGTTGAGCCAGTCGCTCGAGTCGGTGGAGACGTACGGCCGGCACCGCAGTTCCGGCGCGACATGCCGAATGTCGAGCAGCGCCTGCAGCATCCAGAAGCCGTCGACGTTGACGGTGATGTCGGTGCGCGTGGTCTGTGAATCCATCAATTCCTCGAAAGTCGACGTGCTCGGATAACCGCAGGACGCGGCAGCACACCACATATCGGTGTGCTGCCGCGCCTGAAGTTGGTGTTAGGCCCAGCTGGACCCAACGGCGCTGTCGGTGCTGGCCATGTTGCTGCCGGCGGTCTGCACCTTCTGGCCGTGGGCGTTGGCCTGCTCGTAAATCAC
>NZ_MBES01000011.1 GCF_001954195.1 Mycobacterium sp. IS-1264
TCGACCGGGCCAGCATCGAGCGGTTGGTCGGCTGGTTTGGCCGGGTGATCGAGGCGGTGGTGACCGATGCCTCGGTGCTGGTGGGAGAGGTGTCGCTGCTGGATCGCGGTGAGCGTGATCTGGTGCTGCAGCGGTGGTCTGGCATCGAGGTGGCGGCGCCGGTGGGGGTGACGCCGCAGATATTGGCCGCGGCGGTGGCCGCCGCGCCCGCTGCGCCGGCAGTTATCGACGGCAGCCGCACCATGTCGTATCGCGAGCTTGATGAGTGGTCGTCGCGGTGGGCGCGGGTGCTGATCGAGGCGGGGGTGGGTCCCGAGCGCGCGGTGGGCGTGGCGATGGACCGGTGTGCGGAGTTGGTGGTGGCCTGGTGGGCGGTGGCCAAGGCCGGTGGGGTCTATGTGCCGGTGGATCGGTCCCATCCCGTCGAGCGCGTCGCCGCGGTGTTGGATGCCGCGGGTGCGGTGTGTGTGTTGGCGTGTGACGCCGACCCGGTGGCCGGGGTTGGGGCGCGTCCGGTGCTGCGCGTGGACGATCTGGATGTCTCGGGGTACCGCGCGGATCCCATCACCGATGCCGATCGCTTGGCGCCGCTCGGGGCCGATAACGGCGCGTATGTGATTTTCACGTCGGGCTCGACCGGGGTGCCCAAGGGGGTGGCGGTCAGCCACGCCGGTTTGTCGGGGATGGCCGCGGCGCAACGCACGGTGTTCGGCCTCGGCGCGGATGCGCGGGTCTTGATGGTGGCCGCCCCGACCTTCGATGCGTCGGTGTTCGAAATGTTATGGGCCGCAGGGTCGGTGGCGGCGGTGGTGGTGGCCCCACCGGATCTGTATGGCGGGCAGGCGTTGACCGAGTTGTTGGAGGACCAACAAGTCAGCGCGGCGGTGGTGACCCCGTCGGTGCTGTCGTCGCTGGACCCGGCCCGCCTGGAAACGCTGAATGTGTTGGCCACCATGGGCGAGGCCTGCCCACCCGAGGTGGTGGCCGCGTGGGCGCCGGATCGGCGGATGTTCAACCTCTACGGCCCGACCGAGACGACCATCTGGGCTACCTGGGCGCCGCTGACGGCGGGGCAGCGGGTGAACATTGGCGCCCCCGTTGCGGGGGTGCATGCGTGGGTGCTCGACGCGCGGTTACACCCCGCCCCGGTCGGGGTGGTCGGCGAGTTGTATGTGGGCGGGCCCGCGCTGGCACGCGGCTATGTGGGCCGAGCGGGGTTGACCGCGGAACGGTTCGTGCCCAACCCCTTTGGGGCCGCGGGAGCGCGGATGTATCGCACCGGAGACCTGGCGCGGTGGACCCCCGCCGGAGCCCTGGAGTATCTGGGCCGCGCCGACACTCAGGTCAAACTCCGCGGCCAGCGCATCGAGCTGGGCGAAATCGAAAACACCCTGCTGGCCAGCCCGCAGGTCACCCGGGCCGCCGCAGCGATACACGAAAGCGCCACGGGTTCGCATTTGGTCGGCTACGTCGCATTCGACGACACCGCCACCGTCGAGGACGATGCCGAGGTCGTCGAGGGGTGGCAGCGGCTCTACGACGAACTCTATGGCGCCGAGGGCGAGGCGCCGGAGTTCGGAATGGACTTTCGGGGCTGGAACAGCAGCTACACCGAGCAGCCGATCCCGATCGAGGAGATGGCCGAGTGGCGTGCCGCCACGGTGGATCGGATCCGCGCGCTGCGGCCACGGCGGGTGTTGGAGATCGGCGCGGGATCAGGGCTGGTGCTCTCACAGGTTGCTCCGGCGTGTGAGCGCTACGTGGCCACCGACATGTCGGTGGCGGCGATCGAGCGCCTGCGCGCGGCGGTCGCCGCACAGTCGTGGGGTGAGCGGGTGGAATTGCTGTGCCGGCCTGCACATGTCACCGATGCGTTGCCGGACGGATATTTCGACACCATCGTGCTGAACTCGGTAGTCCAGTACTTCCCGAACGCCGCCTATTTACGCGAGGTCATGGACAACGCCATGAGGTTGTTGGCGCCGGGCGGGGCGCTGTTTCTCGGTGATGTCCGCAACCACGCCCTGCAGGGCGCGTTGCAAACCGGGATCGCGCTGGCCCGCACCGAAACCGGCGACGCTGCCGAGATCCGCCAGCGTGTCCAGCGCGCTGTGCTCGGTGAACCCGAATTGCTGCTGGCCCCAGAGTTTTTCACCGCCTGGGCCGCCGACGATTCGGCGGTGGCCGGGCTTGACCTCGAAGTCAAACGCGGGGTGGCCGACAACGAACTGACCCGGTATCGCTACGACGTCATCGTCTATAAGACTCCCGCACCGGTGCGCTCGGTGACCGCCGCGGAGAGCTGGGCGTGGGCCCGGTGCGCGGGGCTCGACGGGCTGCGGGACCGGTTGGCATCGCAACGTCCGGACGCTGTTCGGGTCACCGGGATTCCGCGCGCCGGGCTGATCAGTGAGGTTCGTCTCGAGGCCGGTCTGGCCGCCGGGTTGTCGGTGCCCGACGCGCTGGCCGATGCCACCGCCGCCGCGGCCGATGCCGTTGTGCCCGAAGCGTTGTATCGCCTCGGTGAGGCCACCGGATACCGGGTGGCGGTGACCTGGGGTGACCCAGCGGGCACCCTGGATGCGGTCTTCCTCGCACCCGCCGACTCCGACCACGTCGCGCTGACCGACCTGTATCTGCCCCAGGCGTCGCAAGGCGGCGCCTGCGCCAATGATCCGCAGACCAACACCAAACTCGGCACCGTGCGTCAGTGGCTCAGCGCGTGGTTGCCCGATTACATGGTGCCGGCCCAGATCGTGGTGCTCGACGAGTTCCCGCTGACCTCGTCGGGCAAGATCGACCGTAAAGCGTTGCCGGCGCCGATTTTTGGCGCCACCGCGTTTCGGGCGCCGCAGACTCAGACCGAAAAGATCATCGCCGAGGTGTTCGCCGAGGTGTTGGGCGTCGCCCGGGTCGGGCTCGACGACGATTTCTTCGCCCTAGGCGGCGATTCGCTGATCGCCACCCGCGCGAGCGCGCGCCTGCAACTGGCGCTGGGCCGTCAAGTCCCGGTGCGATACCTGTTCGAGGCCGCCAAAGTCGGGGATCTGGCCCAGTACCTGAACCACCACCGCGGCGGCCCCGCCCGCCGGCCGCTGCAGGCGATGGCGCGGCCACCCCGAATCCCGCTGTCCTACGCCCAAAACCGGCTGTGGTTCTTGGACCAATTGCACGGGCCCTCACCGATCTACAACATGCCGACCGCGTTCCGGATCAGCGGAGCGCTGGATGTCGACGCGTTGCGCGCGGCGCTGGTCGATGTGGTGGCCCGCCACGAGAGCCTGCGCACCCTGTTTGCCGCAACCGACGGGATACCCCGGCAGGTGGTGGTGCCCGCCGAGCGGGCCGACTTCGGGTGGGACGTCGTCGATACCGGCGATTGGCCGCCGGCGCGGCTCGGTGAGGCCATTGCCGCCGCGGCGCGTCACCCGTTCGATTTGGCCACCGAGATCCCGTTGCGGGCAAGGCTTTTCCGCATCGGCGACGACGAGCATGTGCTGGTGGCCGTGGCCCACCACATCGCCGCCGACGGCTGGTCGGTCGCTCCGCTGGTGCGGGATCTGGGTGTGGCCTATGCCGGCCGCTCTGCGGGGCACGCCCCCGGCACGGAACCGTTGGCGGTCCAGTATGTCGATTACACGTTGTGGCAGCGTGAGCACCTCGGTGATCTGGACGACCCCGACAGCGCGATCTCCGCGCAGCTGGCCTACTGGCAGGACGCCCTGGCCGGGATGCCCGACCGGCTGCAGCTGCCCACCGATCGGCCCTACCCGCCGGTCGCCGATTACCGCGGCGCCAGTGTGGCCGTGGACTGGCCGGCGCAGCTACAGGAGCAGGTCGCCCGGATAGCCCGCGAGCACAACGCGACCAGCTTCATGGTCGTCCAGGCCGCCCTGGCGGTGCTGCTGTCCAAGCTCGGCGCCAGCAGCGATGTGGCGCTGGGCATCGCGGTCGCCGGACGTGACGACCCCGCGCTCGATGACCTGGTCGGCTTTTTCGTCAACACCTTGGTATTGCGGATCGACCTGGCCGGGGATCCCACCGTCGCGGAGCTACTGGGCCGGGTCCGACAGCGCAGCCTGGCCGCCTACGAACACCAAGACGTGCCCTTCGAGGTGCTCGTCGATCGGCTCAACCCGACGCGATCGCTGACCCATCACCCCCTTGTTCAGGTGATGCTGGCCTGGCAGAACCTGCCTGGGCAGGGCAACAACCCCGCGGCGGAGCCGGCCCTGGGGGATCTGCAGGTTACCCCGTTGCCGGCCGAAACTCACACCGCGCGAATGGATCTGACGTTTTCGTTGGCCGAGCGCTGGAACGAGGCCGGGGAGCCCGCGGGGATCGGCGGTCTGGTCGAGTTTCGCACCGACGTGTTCGATGCGGCCACCGTTGAGGCGTTGGTCGAGCGCTGGCGGCGGGTGTTGGCGGCGATCACCGCCGAGCCCAGCCGGTCGTTGTCGTCGGTGGATGTGCTCGATGCCGCCGAGCGGGCCCGCCTGGATGGCTGGGGTAACCGCGCGGTGTTGGCCGCGCCGGCGGTGGCGGGGGCGTCGATTCCCGAGTTGTTCGCCGCGCAGGCGGCGCGCACACCCGATGCGATAGCGCTGACATGTGGGGAGCGTTCGTGGAGTTACCGCGACGTTGACCAGGCGGCCAACCGGTTGGCGCACCTACTGGCCCGCCACGGGGCGGGCCCGGGACAGTCTGTGGCACTGCTGTTTTCGCGGTCCGCCGAGGCGGTCGTGGCGATGTTGGCGGTGCTCAAATCCGGGGCGGCGTACCTGCCGATCGACCCGGCGCTGCCGACGGCGCGCATCGAGTTCATGCTCGGCGACGCCGCACCGGTTGCCGCGCTCACCACCGCCGGGTTGGCCGAGCGACTCGACGGTCACGGGCTGCTGGTCATCGACATCGACGAACCCGGCATCCAGACCTTTCCGTGCACGGGCCTGCCCGCACCGCGCGCCGACGACATCGCCTACCTGATCTACACCTCGGGCACCACCGGGACGCCGAAAGGTGTTGCGGTCACCCACGGCAATGTCACTCGGCTGTTGGAGACGCTGCACGCCGGCCTGCCGGGGGCCGGCGTGTGGTCGCAGTGTCATTCGCTGGCCTTCGACTACTCGGTGTGGGAGATCTTCGGTGCGCTGCTCGGTGGTGGGCGGCTGGTGGTGGTGCCCGACGCGGTGGTGCGCTCGCCCGAAGACCTCTATGCCTTGCTCGTCGCCGAACAGGTCAGCGTCTTCAGCCAGACACCGTCCGCGTTTTACGCACTGCAGGCCGTCGACGCGCTGTCGCCCGAACAGGGACGGCGGCTGAAGCTCGAAACGGTGGTGTTCGGCGGGGAAGCGCTGGAACCGAAACGTCTTGGGCCGTGGCTGCACAACCATCCCGGATCGCCCCGGATGGTCAACATGTACGGCATCACCGAGACGACGGTGCACGCCTCGTTCCGCGAGATCGTCGACGGCGACGTCGAGAGCAACGCCAGCCCCATCGGGGTGCCGCTGGCCCATCTCGGCTTCTTCGTGCTGGACGGCTGGTTACGCCCGGTGCCCGCGGGGGTCGCCGGGGAGTTGTACGTGGCCGGCGCCGGGCTCGCGTGTGGGTACCTGCGCCGCGCGGATTTGACGGCGTCGCGGTTTGTGGCGTGCCCGTTCGGCGGGGCGGGGACGCGCATGTATCGCACCGGGGATCTGGTGCGTTGGGGGGCCGATGGTCAGCTGCGGTACTTCGGCCGTGCCGATGAGCAGGTGAAGATCCGCGGCTACCGCATCGAACTCGGCGAAATACAGGCGACATTAAGCGGTTTGGCCGGGGTTGAGCAGGCGGTGGTGATCGCCCGCGAGGACCGCCCCGGCGACAAACGCCTCGTCGGCTATGTCACCGGAACGGTGGATCCCGTCGGGATACGTGAGCAGCTCGCCGAGCGGGTGCCGGCGTATATGGTGCCGGCCGCCGTGGTGGTGTTGGAGGCGCTGCCGCTGACCCCGAACGGCAAACTCGACACCCGCGCCCTGCCCGCGCCGGACTATGCGGACGTCGATCGCTATCGCGCCCCGGCTACTCCCACCGAGGAGATTCTGGCCGGCATTTATGCCCAGGTGCTAGGGCTCGAGCGCGTCGGGGTCGACGACTCGTTCTTCGACCTGGGCGGCGATTCACTGTCGGCGATGCGCCTGGTCGCCGCGGTCAACGCCAACCTGGAGGCCGGCCTTGCGGTACGCGCTGTGTTCGAGGCGCCCACCGTTGCCCAGTTGGCGCCCCGCATCGGTGGGGACGCGGATCGGCTGGGGCCGGTGGTGCCGGTCGAGCGGCCCGCGGTGGTGCCGTTGTCGTTTGCGCAGAGCCGGTTGTGGTTCCTGGACCAGTTGCAGGGGCCGTCACCGATCTACAACTTGTCGGTGGCGTTGCGGCTGGGTGGGCGCCTTGATGCCGACGCGTTGGGTGCGGCGCTGACCGACGTGGTCGAGCGGCACGAGAGCCTGCGCACCCTGTTCCCGGCCGCCGAGGGGATACCGCGGCAGCTGGTGCTGCCGGCCGAGCGGGCCGGCTTCGGCCTCGAAGTCATCGATGCCACCGGCTGGCCGGCAGAGCGGCTGGGCGAAGCCATCGGCGCGGCGGCCAGTCACAGTTTCGATCTGGCCGCCGAGATCCCGTTGCGGGCAACGCTTTTCCACGTCGACGACGACGATCATGTGCTGGTGGCGGTG
This sequence comes from Mycobacterium sp. IS-1264, assembly GCF_001954195.1. GTDB lineage: Bacteria > Actinomycetota > Actinomycetes > Mycobacteriales > Mycobacteriaceae > Mycobacterium. The sequence continues at coordinate 6,717 of NZ_MBES01000011.1, forward strand.
GTGCATCATATCGCCGCGGATGGCTTGTCGATCGCGCCGTTGGTGGGTGATGTGGGGGTGGCGTACGCCAGTCGGTGTGCCGGGCGAGCCCCCGGGTGGGCGCCGTTGGCGGTGCAGTATGTCGACTACACGCTGTGGCAGCGTGAGCAGCTCGGTGATCTCGACGACAGCGAGAGCCCTATCGCGGCGCAGCTGGCCTACTGGGAGCAGGCCCTGGCCGGGCTGCCCGAGCGCGTGCAGCTGCCTACCGATCGGCCCTACCCGCCGGTTGCCGATCACCGGGGCGCCAGTGTGGACGTGGAGTGGCCGGCCGAGCTGCAGCAGCGGGTGCGCGATCTCGCCCGCGCGCACAACGCGACCAGCTTCATGGTGGTTCAGGCCGCGCTGGCGGTGCTGCTGGCCAAGCTCAGCGCCAATAGTGATGTGGCAGTGGGGATCACAATCGCCGGGCGGCGCGACCCCGCACTGGATGCGTTGGTGGGTTTCTTCGTCAACACCTTGGTGCTGCGCGTGGAGGTGACCGGCGATCCGACCGTAGCCGAGCTGGTCGACCAAGTGCGACAGCGCAGTCTGGCCGCCTACGAGCACCAAGATGTGCCCTTCGAGGTGCTGGTGGATCGGCTCAATCCGACCCGGAGCCTGGCCCATCATCCGCTGATCCAGGTGCTGCTGGCCTGGCAGAATTTCGCGAAGCAGGACACCGAACCCGAGGGCTCGGCCTTCGGCGATCTGCGGGTCACGCCGCTGCCGGCGCGCACTCAGACCGCCCGCATGGACCTGGTATTCACGTTGGCCGAGCGCTGGGACGGGGCGGGCGAGCCCGCCGGGATCCGCGGGGCGGTCGAGTTTCGCACCGACGTGTTCGACCCCGCCAGCGTCGAAACGCTGATCGAACGGTTAGAGCGTGTGTTGTTCGCGATGACCGCCGATCCGGCTGGGCGGATCTCCTCGGTGGACCTGCTCGACGAGGGCGAGCGCACCGGCTTGGATCGGTGCGGTAACCGGGCGGCGTTGGCCGGGCCGGAACACACGACGGGTTCGATTCCGGCGTTGTTCGCCGCGCAGGTGGCGCGCACACCTGAGGCGGTGGCGCTGGTGTGCGGGGGGCGCTCCTGGACTTATCGCGAACTCGACGAGGCGTCTAACCGGTTGGCGCACCTGCTGATTGGTCAAGGTGCGGGTCCGGGACAGCGGGTGGCCCTGGTGATGTCGCGATCGGCCGAGGCGATCGCGTCGATTTTGGCGGTGCTGAAAACCGGGGCGGCATATCTCCCGATCGACCCGATGGTGCCGGCGGCACGGGTGCGGTTCATGCTCGACGACGCCGCGCCGATTGCCGCGATCACCACCGCGGGGCTGATCGACCGGCTGGACGGCCATCAGTTGCCGGTCATCGATGTCGACGACCCCCGCATCGATGTCCAGCCCAGCACGGCGCCACCGGCGCCGGCCGCCGACGACATCGCCTACATCATCTACACGTCGGGCACCACCGGTGTTCCCAAGGGCGTGGCGATCACCCACCGCAACGTGACCCAGCTGCTGGAGTCGGTGGACGACGACCTCGAGCGCGCGGGCGTGTGGACGCAGTGGCATTCTTTGGCCTTCGACGTCTCGGTGTGGGAGATGTGGGGCGCGCTGCTGGACGGGGGACGGCTCGTCGTCGTGCCCGAAGAGATCGCCCGCTCGCCGCAAGACTTCCACGCCTTACTCGCCGCTGAACAAGTCACCGTCCTCAGCCAGACCCCATCGGCGTTCTACGCGCTGCAAACCGCCGACGCCCTGCAACCTGAGGTGGGACGCCAGCTGCAGCTGGAGACCGTGGTGTTCGCCGGCGAAGCGCTGGAACCACAGCGTCTCCGCACCTGGCTGGACAACCACCCGGGGCAACCGCGGCTGATCAACATGTACGGCACCACCGAGACGACGGTGCATGCCTCGTTCCGCGAGATCACCGGCGACGACGTCGACAGCAGTGCCAGCCCCGTCGGGGCGCCGTTGGTGCGTCTGGCCTTTTTCGTGCTGGATGCGTGGTTGCGTCCGGTGCCGACCGGTGTGGTGGGCGAGCTGTATGTGGCCGGCGCCGGCGTGGGAGTTGGGTATTGGCGGCGGCCGGGGCTGACCGGTGCGCGGTTTGTGGCGTGCCCGTTCACCGCGGGGTCGCGGATGTATCGCACCGGGGATGTGGTGTGTTGGGGTGCCGATGGTCAGCTGCGGTACGTGGGCCGTGCCGATGAGCAGGTGAAGATCCGCGGCTACCGCATCGAACTCGGTGAAATCCAGGCGGTACTAAGCGGTTTGGCTGGGGTGGAGCAGGCGGTGGTGATCGCCCGCGAGGACCGCCCCGGCGACAAGCGTCTGGTCGGTTATGTGACCGGGACCGTCGATGTCACCGGCATACGTGCGCAAATGGCCGAGCGGCTCCCGGCTTACATGATCCCCGCGGCGGTGGTGGCGCTGGACACCTTGCCTTTGACGGTCAACGGCAAACTCGACAAGCGCGCCTTGCCGGCACCGGAATACACCGACGTCGACCGTTATCGCGCGCCGTCGGGTCCCACCGAGGAGATCTTGGCCGGTATTTACGCGCGGGTGTTAGGGCTGGAGCGGGTCGGGGCCGACGACTCCTTCTTCGATTTGGGCGGGGATTCGCTGTCGGCGATGCGGGTGATCGCCGCCATCAACACCGGTTTGGATGCCGGTCTTGCGGTGCGCACCTTGTTCGACGCGCCCACGGTGGCCGAATTGGCACCGCGGATCGGTCAGGACGGCGAGCGGCGCAAGCCATTGGTCGCCGGAGTGCGGCCGGCGAGGATTCCGTTGTCGTTCGCCCAGAGCCGGTTGTGGTTCTTGGACCGCTTCGAGGGCGGGGTGGCGACCTACAACATGCCGATCGCGTTCCGGATCGACGGGCCGCTGGATGCCGGGGCGCTCGATACCGCGCTGGACGATGTGATTGTCCGCCACGAAGCGCTGCGCACCATATTCCCCGACGTCGACGGGGTGCCGTGCCAGCAGGTGTTGGCGGCTCAGCCGGGCATGTGGCGGCGCGGCGGTGCGGCGGTGGTGTCGCTGCCCGAGCGCGAGGTGGCCGGCGAGTTGGTGGCGCTGGCCGGGTATCGGTTTGACCTGTCGAGCGAGATTCCGATCCGTGGACAGATCTATGCC
>NZ_MBES01000012.1 GCF_001954195.1 Mycobacterium sp. IS-1264
GCCGGCGTCGTCGACCCGGCCCGGGAAGTTTATGATCAGCGGCCGCCCAACCCCCTGGCTCCGCCGCCTGTCGCACAACCGGCGGCCGCGGCCGCCGGGCAGGACCCGACGCCCTTCACCGGCACCGCGCCGTTCGGGCCCCCGAAGATCCTGCCCGCCGGTGGCTCGACGGTGGGGGTCGGTCAGCCGATCATCATCAACTTCCCGGGCCGGGTCGACGACGCCGGCGCGGCCATCAACGCCGTCCACGTGTCGTCCGTCCCACCGGTCCCCGGCAAGTTCTACTGGATGACGCCAACGCAGCTACGGTGGCGCCCGCTGAGCTTCTGGCCCGCACACACCGCGGTGACCGTCGACGCGGGCGGCACGGTGTCGAGCTTCCACACCGGCGACACGCTGATCGCCACGGCCGACGACGCCACGCACCAGCTGACCGTGACCCGCAACGGCACCGTGGAGAAGACCATCCCGATGTCGATGGGCATGACGTCCGGCAACCACCAAACTCCCAACGGCACGTACTACGTGCAGGAGAAGATGCCCTCGGTGGTGATGGATTCCTCGACCTACGGGGTCCCCGTCAACTCGACGTACGGCTACAAGGTGACCGTCGAACTCGCCGTCCGATTCGACAACGTCGGCGACTTCGTGCACAGCGCCCCGTGGTCGGTGGACGACCAGGGCAAGCGCGATGTCAGCCACGGCTGCATCAACATCAGCCCGGCCAACGCGAGGTGGTTCTTCGACAACTTCGGCGCCGGTGACCCGATCATCGTGAAGAACTCGAGCGGCGGCGACTACAAAAAGAACGACGGCTCCGCCGACTGGATGAACTAACGGCTTAGCTGCTCGCGGGTTGAGCGGTCCCCCTCTGGGGGAGTGCCCCCAGCTCGCGGGGCTTCCGTTTGCCCGGCGGTTATGTATAGCATCATACATATGCGAAGCCCCCGCGAGCGGATGGTTGTCTCCGCCGCGCTGTTGATCAGGGAACGCGGCGCGCACGCCACCGCGATCTCCGACGTCCTCGAACACAGCGGGGCGCCCCGCGGCTCGGCCTATCACTACTTCCCGGGCGGGCGGACCCAACTGCTCTGCGAGGCGGTCGATCTCGCCGGCGAGCATGTCGAAGCCCTCATCAGCCAGCCGGACAGCAGCAGCGAATTGTTGGACACGCTGATCGACACGTATCGACGCCAGCTGCTCGACACCGATTTCCGCGCCGGTTGCCCGATCGTCGCCGTCTCGGTCGAAGCCGGTGACGAGCAGGACCGCGACCGCATGGCGCCGGTGGTCGAGCGCGCGGCCGCGGTGTTCGACCGCTGGAACGACCTGATCGCGGCGCGCTTCATCAGCGACGGCATCGCGCCGGACCGCGCCCGCGACCTGGCGATGACCGCGACGGCCGCGCTCGAGGGCGCGATCGTGCTGGCCCGGGTGCGGCGCGACCTGACACCCCTTGATGCCGTGCACCGCCAGTTACACCGGCTGCTCGAAGTCGAGCTCTCCGAAAGGAATTCGCAATGACGACCACCGATTGGCAGCCCACCGCATGCATTCTGTGCGAATGCAACTGCGGCATCGTTGTGCAGGTCGAGGACCGCAAACTGGCGCGCATCCGCGGCGACAAGGAGCATCCCGGGTCGCAGGGCTACACCTGCAACAAGGCGCTGCGGCTGGATCATTACCAGAACAACCGCGCTCGCCTGACCTCTCCGATGCGCCGCCGCGCCGACGGAACCTTCGAGGAGATCGACTGGGACACCGCGATTGTCGAGATCGCCGAGCGTTTCAAGCACATCCGCGACACTTATGGCGGCGACAAGATCTTCTATTACGGCGGCGGCGGGCAGGGCAACCACCTGGGCGGGGCCTACAGCGGGGCGTTCCTGAAGGCGCTGGGGTCACGCTATCGGTCAAATGCGTTGGCGCAGGAGAAGACCGGTGAAGCATGGGTAGACGCGCAGCTGTACGGCGGTCACACGCGAGGCGAGTTCGAGCACGCCGAGGTGTCGGTGTTCGTCGGCAAGAACCCCTGGATGTCGCAGAGCTTTCCCCGGGCCCGGGTCGTGCTCAACGAGATCGCCAAGGACCCGAACCGGTCGATGATCGTGATCGATCCCGTGCTCACCGACACCGCGAAGATGTCCGACTTCCACCTGCGGGTGCGGCCCGGCACCGACGCGTGGTGTCTGGCGGCCCTGGCCGGCATCCTGGTCCAGGAAAACCTTTGCGACGAAGCGTTTCTCGCTGAGCACGTTCATGGGGTAGACGCCGTGCGGGACGCGCTGCGCGAAGTACCGGTCGCCGACTACGCGCAGCGCTGCGGGGTGGACGAAGAGCTGCTCCGGGCGGCCGCGCGCCGCATCGCGGCCGCGGACAGCGTCGCGGTGTTCGAGGACCTCGGCATCCAGCAGGGGCCCAACAGCACGCTGTGCTCGTATCTGAACAAGATGCTGTGGATTCTCACCGGCAATTTCGCGAAAAAGGGTGGCCAGCACCTGCATTCGTCGTTCGCACCCCTGTTCAGCACGGTCTCCGGCCGCACTCCCGTCACCGGCGCACCCATCATCGCCGGACTGATCCCGGCGAATGCGGTGCCCGAAGAGATTTTGACCGACCACCCGGACCGGTTCCGGGCGATGATCGTCGAAAGCGGAAACCCCGCCCACTCGCTGGCCGACTCGGCCGCGTGCCGCGAGGCGTTCCAGAGCCTGGAGCTGATGGTGGTCGTCGACGTCGCGATGACCGAGACCGCCAGGCTGGCCCACTACGTGCTTCCCGCGGCCTCTCAGTTCGAAAAGCCCGAGGCCACATTCTTCAATTTCGAGTTCCCGCACAACGGCTTTCAGTTGCGCCGGCCGTTGCTCGAGCCGTTGCCGGGCACCCTGCCCGAACCCGAGATCTGGGCGCGGCTGGTGCGGGCGCTCGGCGTCGTCGACGAGGCGGACCTGCGCCCCCTGCGCGAGGCCGCGCAGCGCGGCCGCGACGCCTACACCGAGGCGTTCCTCGGCGCGATGGCCACCAACCCGACCGTCGCGAAGTTACTCCCGTATGTGCTCTACGAAACGCTCGGACCGACACTGCCGGAGGGCCTGGCCGGTGCGGCCGCCTTGTGGGGGCTGGCCCAGAAGACCGCGATGACCTATCCCGACGCGGTGCGGCGCGCCGGCCATGCCGACGGCAACGCGCTGTTCGACGCCATCATGGACAGCCCGTCGGGCGTCACGTTCACCGCCCATAACTACGAGGACGACTTCGAGCTGATCGGCCACGCCGATCACAAGATCGCCCTGGAAATCCCCGAATTGCTGGCCGATTTGGCGGCATTGGCCGCGGCACCGCCGCGGCTGACCACGCCGGAGTTTCCCATCGTGCTCTCGGTGGGCGAGCGGCGCGCCTACACCGCCAACGACATCTTCCGCGACCCGTCCTGGCGCAAACGCGACGCCGACGGGGCGCTGCGGGTCAGCGTGGAGGACGCCCAGGCCCTGGGGCTGGTCGACGGCGGCCGGGCCCGGGTCAGTACGGCCGCCGGAAACGCGGAGGCGACCATCGAAATCGCCGAGACCATGCTGCCCGGGCATGCGGCTCTGCCCAATGGTTTCGGACTCGACTACATCGACGACGACGGGCACACGGTCGTTCCCGGCGTCGCGCCCAACATGCTGACCTCCACGCGGTGGCGCGACGGCTACGCCGGCACGCCGTGGCACAAGCACGTGCCCGCCAGGATCGAGGCGCTGGCGGGGGTCAGTTCCAGATCCTGACCCGGCGCTGCGGTTCCAGGAACAACGCGTCGTCCTCGGCCACATCGAAGGCGTCGTAGAACGCGTCCACGTTGCGGATGACGCCGTTGCACCGGAACTCCGGCGGGGAGTGCGGGTCCACCGCTAGGCGCCGAATCGCTTCGGCCTCACGGGATTTGGTCCGCCACACCTGCGCCCAGCCGTAGAACACCCGCTGCACGCCGGTCAGGCCGTCGATGACCGGCGCGGGCCGGCCATTCAGCGACAACTGGTACGCCAGCAGCGCGATCGACAGCCCACCAAGGTCGCCGATGTTCTCCCCGACGGTGAACGCGCCATTCACGTGGTGGGCGCCGTCGAGACCCCTCGGCGTGTACGCCTCGTATTGCTCGATCAGCGCCTTGGTGCGGGCGCCGAACTCGGCGCGGTCGTCGTCGGTCCACCAGTCGAGGAGATTGCCGTCGCCGTCGTATTTGGCGCCCTGGTCGTCGAAACCGTGGCCGATCTCGTGCCCGATCACCGCGCCGATCCCGCCGTAGTTGGCGGCATCGTCGGCCCGGGCGTCGAAGAATGGCGGCTGCAAAATCGCTGCGGGAAATACGATTTCGTTCATACCCGGGTTGTAGTAGGCGTTGACGGTCTGCGGCGTCATGAACCATTCGTCGCGGTCCACCGGCCCGCCCAGCTTCGCCAGTTCACGGTCATGGTTGACGGCGTAGCCGCGCTGGTAGTTGCCGTAGAGGTCGTCGCGGTCGATCACCAGCTTGGAGTAGTCGCGCCACTTCGTCGGGTAGCCGACCTTGGCGGTGAACTTGTCCAGCTTGGCCAGCGCGCGTTGCCGGGTCTGCGGCGTCATCCAGTCCAGCTCGCTGATGCTGATGCGGTAGGCCTCTTGCAGGTTTTTCACCAGCTCGTCGATGCGCGCCTTCGCGTCCGGTGGGAAATGCCGTTGCACGTAAAGCTTTCCGACCGCATCGCCCATCACGCCCTCGACCAGCGACACCGCCCGCTTCCAGCGGTCCCGGATCTGTTCGGCACCGGTCAGCAGGCGGCCGTAGAAGTCGAAGTCCGCGGCGACGATGGCGTCGGTCAGCCAGGCCGCGCGGGCGCGGATCAACCGCCACCGCGCCCAGCGCTTCCAGTCGTCGAGATCTTCGCCGTGCCAGAGCGCGGCGAATGCGGTGAGGTAATCGGGTTGGCGCACAACAAGTTCCGCGAACGCCTCCGGCGCGCCGCCCAGCGCGGTCACCCAGCCGGCCCAGTCGAAGCCGGGGCCTTCGGTCCGCAGCTCGGCGAAGGTGCGCAGGTTGTAGGTGAGGTCGGCGTCGCGACGCTTGACGACATCCCAGTGCGCGGCGGCAAGTTTGGTCTCCAGCGCCACGATCCGGGCCGCGGTCTCGGCGTGGTCGGCCGCGTCACCGCCGTAAACCAGCCCGAACATCCGCGCGATGTGCCCCGGGTAGGCGGCCAGCACCGCGGCGTGCTGCTGGTCGCGGTAGTAGGACTCGTCGGGCAATCCGAGGCCGGATTGGTTGACGTGCACCAGGTATCGCGTCGAGTCCTTCGCATCGGTATCCACATACAGCCCGACGCCGCCACCGACCCCGGTGCGTTGCAGGGCGCCGAGGGTGGCCGCCAACGCCGCGGCGTCGGCGGCGTCGTCGATGGTGGCCAGCTCGTCGAGTAGTGGCTCGGTTCCCCGCCGTTCGACGGCTGCCTCGTCGAGGAAGCTGGCGTAGAGGTCGCCGATGCGTTGTGCATCAGTGCCCACCGGTGCGCCGCTTCGGCTCGCTTCGACGATCAGATCGCGCACCTGCTCCTCGGCCTGGTCGAAGAGCAGACGGAAAGCGCCGTCGGTCGCGCGGTCGGCGGGTATGTCGTGTTCGGCCAGCCAGCGGCCGTTGACGTGGCCGAACAGATCGTCCTGGGGGCGGGCATTCTCGTCGACGTAGCTCAGGTCGATGCCCGAGCGGATGGCCTCTACTGTCACCCCGCCATCCTTCCATCTCTTTTCGGGTGCAACGATCGGCCCATGTCCGACGCCGAGGAGACCGAAGCACCCGACGACGACGATCCCGTCGAGGAAGCCGCGGCGGACGGGATGTTTTCTCCGTACGGCATCGCGTCGACCGTGATCGGCCTGCTGTCGGTGGCCGCGGTGGTGCTCGGCGCGCTCATCTGGAACGCACACCGTGACGAGGTGGGCGAACGCAGCTACCTGAGCCGCGTCATGCAGACGGCCGCGGACTGGACCGGCGTGCTGATCAACATGAACACGAAGAACATCGACACCAGCCTGCAGAAGCTGCACGACGGCACGGTCGGTGAACTCAACACTGACTTCGACGCGGCGATGCAGCCCTACCGGCAGGTGGTGGAAAAGCTGCAGTCGCAAAGCAGCGGCCGGATCGAAGCCGTTGCGATCGAAACGGTGCGCCACGACCTGGATCCCCAGCCCGGTGCCCCCAAGCCGGTGGTCCCCACCAAGTTGCCGCCGTTCGCCAGCCGCGCCGACTCGGTGATGCTGGCCGCCACATCGGTCAGCGAGAACGTCGGCGCCAAACCCCAGACGGTGCACTGGAATTTGCGGCTCGAGGTCTCCGACGTGGACGGCAAGCTGCTGATCTCCGGGCTGGAGTCGATCCGGTGAGAAATCTTTGGCGGCTCTTGGCTTTCGACATCGTGGCCCCGCTGGTCGCGATTGGCGCGCTGCTGATGATCGGGGTCATCCTGGGCTGGCCGCTGTGGTGGGTGTCGGCCTGCTCGGTGCTGTTGGTGCTGATCGCCGAGGGCGTCGGCGTCAACTTCTGGCTGCTGCGCCGCGATTCGGTGAGCGTCGGCACCGACGACGACGCCCCCGGGCTGCGGCTGGCCGTCGTGTTGTTGTGCGCGGCCGCGCTGACGGCGGCCGTGCTGACCGGATACACGCACTGGACCACATCGGATCGCGAGTTCAAGAAGGACTCGCGGCAGGTGGTGCAGGTCGCCACGGGGATGGCGGAGGCGATGGCGTCGTTCACCCCGAGCGCCCCGACGAGTTCCATCGACCGGGCCGCAGCGATGATGGTGCCCGAGCAGGCCGGGGCATTCAAGGAGCAATACAAAAAGACCAGCGCCGATCTGGCCCAGCACAACGTCACCGCACAGGCCTCGACGCTGGCGGCCGGAGTCGAGGCCATCGGCCCGACGGCGGCCAGTGTGGCGGTGATCCTCCGGGTCACCCAGAACACGCCCGGCCAGCCGCCCAGCCGAGCGGCGCCCGCACTGCGGGTGGCGCTGATCAAGCGCGACGGCAATTGGCTGGTGTCCGACGTGGTGCCGGTCAACGCCCGCTGATCAGTTGGCTTCGGCGGATCGGGGCGATTTCACCTTGACGAAACGGTCCGACAAACGACGGATCCGGATCATCAGCGAGGCCGACGGGGACACGCTGCCGTCGAGATAGGCGGCCAGATCCTCGGGCTCCACCCCGATGCGGGAAGCGAATTCCTGTTCCGCCAGCCCCGACCGGTCGATCAGCAGACGCACGTGGCGGGCCACCTCGGTGCGTTCATTGGCCTCGAGGTGGGCGCGGGCGCGCTCGAGCACCTCCCACAGCGCCTTGGAGATGCCATACGGGCGGGTGCCCTCGAGGACTTCCTCGACCTGCCGGGCCGTGCGCCCATACGGGTCGCGCTTGAGCGCGCCGGCGATGCGCTTCCAGGTGTCGATGTCCCCGCCCTGCAGCGCCGAGCGGATGGCCGAGGTCGGCCAGAACTCCACCGGCTGCTCGGAATCACCCCCGGGCTTGCGCTGTTCAGGGGCCGGCCGCTCAGATGGCGGCGTGGGGCGTCGGTCGGCTGCCAACGTCACCTCGCCTCCTCCAGCATCGCGACGGCCACCGACAGACAGCGCTGCCTGACCTCTTCCCAGTCCGCCTTGGCGTCTGGTTCAGACCACTGCTCATCGAAATCGGACGGATGCGGATCTGCGAGCCGACGGACCAACTGGGTGGCAATCCATTGCTGCCTCGGTGGTTGACAACAGTAATACCTGTCGATTCCGGCCAGGACCAGCGCGGCGGTTTCGGGTTCCAATGTGTCCACCATGTCAGCAAATTCGGCGTAGTCGCGGCTGCTGTTACGGCACATGATCAGGTAGCCCTTGAGGCGCAGCGCCTCCGCGCCGGTGGGGACCAGCAACCGGTCCCCGGTGGGCAGTTGCACGTTGGTGGTCTCCACCGGGCTGCGTCGCGCGTACCTCGGTTCCTCGCCCGCGTCGGCGTCGAGGTCGGTCTCCAGCGCGTCGATGGCGACCGAAAGCCGTCCCCGCCACAGGGTGACCGGATGGACCGGCCGGTCGCCCCCGGCGATCGCCCGGGCGATGCCGTTGCGTGACGCCAGGCCGCCGACCAGCTTCTTGGTGCCCAGGGGACCATTGGTATTGCCGTTGGTGCCGTTCTTCGAATTGGCCCGGGCCATCCCCTCGGCCTCGTCGCAGATGTCGACCTGGTGGGGGATCTGTCCGGGACCCCGGCCGCGCCTGTCCTGTTCGGGACCGGGTTCCGTCGCCTTGCCGTTGCGCCCGCACCCGGTGAAGGCCAGCGGATCGGCCACGCAGATCGCGTCGGGCGCCAAGTGCTTCAGTTTTGCCGACGACTTGAGGACCATCCGCAGGTCCGCACTGGGCGCGGTCAACGCCGAGATGTCGTCGGGGATGACCACGATGTCACTCAGGTCGACCTCGGGCAGCGGCCTGTCGAAGTCCACCGACGGCAGGACGCGGGACAGCCAGCGGGGCAGCCACCAGTTCCACTGGGCGAACATCGCCATCAGCGCGGGCACCAGGACCAGCCGGACGATGGTGGCGTCCACCGCGATCGCGACGGCGCACGCCACACCGATCTCGGCCACCAGCGGCATGCCGGCGAACGCGAAGCCGATGAACACCGCGATCATGATCAGGGCGGCGCTCGTGATCGTGCGCGCGCTGGTGCTCACGCCGTATGCCACCGCGTCGCGGGTATTGCCGGTGCGCAGGAAGCGTTCCCGGATGCGGGTGAGCAGGAAGATCTCGTAGTCCATCGACAACCCGAAGGTCATCGCCAGCACCAGCGGGGGGACGGTGCTGTCGATCGAGCTGATGTGGCTGAACCCGAGATCGGACAGCCAGCCCCACTGGAACACCATCACCAGGCTGCCGTAGGCGGCGGCGACGGACAGCAGCGTCATCAGCACGCCTTTGAGCGCCAAGAACACCGAGTGGATCGAGACGAGCAGCATCACGAACGCGATGAGCGCGACGAAGAGCAGCACCAGGGGCTCGGTCGCCGAGACGCGGTCATCGAAATCTTTGATCAGCGCGGTCGGACCACCGACGTCCACCCGCGCCGCCCCCTGCTCCTTGGGCAGCTGCGCGCGCATCCAGTCGACGGTGTGCCGCGCGCTCATGTCCTCGGGATCGACCGACAACACCGCGGACAGCAACGCGCTGTTGTTGTCGTCGGCGAATTGCGGTGGCGCCACCGATATGACCTTGGGCGCCTGGGCCATTCGTTGCCGGATCGCCGCGATCGCCTGGCCGTGCTCGGGCGCGGAGGCGCTGCCGTCGGGAAATGTGACCAGCACCTGAACCGGGCCCAGGGCGCCGGGTCCGAGCGCTTCGGACGCCGCGCCGACCCCGGCGCGAATCTCGTGCGAGTAGTCGAATTGGCGCAGCAGGCTGTTGCCCAGCACCATCGATGTCGCCGGCGCCGCCATGACCAGCAGGACGGTCGAGGCCGCCAGCGCCGAGATCCACGGCCGGCGCATGACCCAGCCGACCCAGCGGTTCCAGAACCGCGATTGCGTGCTCTCCGGCCGCCGCGACCAGTGCAGCAGGGCCGAGCGCTTGGCGGCCGACCGGCCGAAGGTCGCCAGCACCGCCGGCGTCAGGGTCGCCGACGTCAGCATCGCCACCGCGACGGCCATGATCGCCCCGCTGGCCATCGACTTCAGCGCCGGGGTGTTGATCAGGTAGATGCCGGTGAGTGAGGCGATCACCGTCATCCCGGACAGCACGACCGCCAGCCCGGAGGTGGCCATCGCGGCGTCGACGGCTTCGCGCGGCTGTCGGCCGGTACGCAGCTCCTCGCGGAAGCGCATCAAAATGAACAGCGAGTAGTCGACGGCAAGCGCGATGCCGAACATGGACACCGTCGACGTCACGAACACCGACATCGTGGTGTAGGCCGACAACAGGTAGACCAGGCCCATTGTGACGACGACCGTGCAGACGCCCAGGGCTAGCGGAATCGCCGCTGCCGCAAGCGAACCGAACACCGCGAGCAAGACGATCAGAATGATCGGCAGGTTCCACTGTTCGGCCTTGGCGATGTCGTGTTTGGTGTTTGCCGCCGCCGCGGCGGACAGCGCGCCCTGCCCGATGACGTAAAGCCGGACCCGGCCGTTCGCGGTCTGGCCGGACTGGTCGCCGTTGATGCCCACCTTTTGGCGTAGCTGCTTGGCGATGTCGCTGGTGCCGGAATTGCGGGAATCCAGCCGCAGCGACAGCACATAAGGCCGGTCGGGTTGCGGTGGCCGCTGGGTGGGGTTGGGCACCTCCGTCACGCCGGGGAACTCACCGGCGATCTGCCGCAGTTGCGCCACCGCGTCGTTGATGTCTTGGTAGCTGGCGTCCGGGCGGGGGGCGGCGACCAGGGCCAGGGACGACGCGCCCTGCTCGTGATACTGCTCCTCGAGCTGATCGTGGACCGCCAGCGACTGGGAGCCGGCCACCTCGAAACCGCCGCCGGTGAGATTTCCCGACTGCGTCAGCGCCAGATAGACCGCCGGCACCAACGCCAGCAACCAGCCTGTGAAGACCAACCAGCGGTGCCTGCGCAGGCTGCGGCTTAGGCGCATCATGAACTGCTGGATTTCGGTCTCCCCGGTCTTCTCGCGTAATGCGTGAGGGCGAGAATACCGCAGGAGGCTGTGGAGTATTGCCGCTTATGTGGTTCCTGAGCTGCGCAGACATCGAAGTTGCCAAGACGCTGCGAAGCCGTTGTGAATCGGTGATCAACCGGGATATCGGTCACATCCACTGGCAGCCCCGGTACCGGGGATGGCAGGATGTCGCATGCCGCGCGGGGGTCGGGGAACTTCGCGGCGAAATCGGCCTCTCAATCGCAGCGGTTTGCGACGCGTCAGAAATCGCGAGATCTCGCAAACGCAAAGGAGTTATCCATGAGGACAGCGACCGCGACCGGACGCCGCAGGATCGTCGCCGTGGTGCTCGCCACCGCCGCGCCGTGCGCCGCGGCCGCGGTTCTGGCGGGGCCGCCGGCCACCGGTGCCAACGACCCGTGCGCGGCCAGTGAAGTCGCGCGGACGATCGGTTCGGTCTCCAAGTCGATGGGCGACTACCTGGACGCGCATCCCGAGACGAACCAGGCGATGACGACGATGCTGCAGCAGCAGGCCGGCCCGCAGTCGCTGGACTCGATGAAGTCCTACCTCCAGGCCAACCCCAAGGTCGCTCTTGATATGACGTCCATCGCGCAGCCGCTGACCAACGTCTCGACGCAGTGCAAGCTGCCGATCACGCTCCCGCAGGCGCTGGGCCTGATGCAGCAGGCCCAGGGTGCGACGGGCGGGTCACCCGCCGCGACCGGACCGGTCCCGCCGGCGCCGGGCGGCGCCCTGCTGCCGGGCGTCACGGTGGGCACCCCGAGCGGGCCGGTGGGCGTCCCGCCGCGGGCGAACAACGTCGGCTAAGGGCCGCTTTCCGGATCTCGATCGGGCGGCGGCAGCGGTCCCTGCAGGGCCGTCTCCGTCGGGTCGGCGGCGAGATCGCCCTGGTGCCGCACGACGGGCAGCGGACCGGTGATCGGTTCGTCGTCGTCCGAATCGGCGACGTTCTCGGTGCGGAACATGAAGAAGAACACCACCCAGCCGACCGCGGCGATGAGCAACCAGCTGATCAACCGGTAGATCAGCATCGCCGAGATGGCACTGGGCAGCGACATGCCGCTGGAGACCAGGCCCGGGACCAGCACCGCCTCGACGACCAGCAGCCCGCCCGGCATCAGCGGGATGGTGCCGACCGCCCGGGCCGCCGCGTAGGCGACGGTCAGGCCAGCCACCGATGCGTGGTCGCCGGCCGCGTACGCGGCGAAGCCGAGGCAGGCGACGTCGGCGATCCAGTTGAACAATGACCAGCCGAACGCCACCCCCAAGTCGCGCCGACCCAGGCTCACCGATTCGAGCTGCATGAGCGTCGCGCGCCACTTCTCCAGACCGGAGTCGGCCGGCCGCCCCCGAATCGAGTTGACCCACGACAAGACCCGGCTGCCGATGCCGTCGATCAGTTCCGGCCGCGACGCCACCGCCTGGGCGAGCAGCAGCAACGCGACGAAGCCGCCGAGCGTGAACAGCAGCGAGAACGGGTTGTTCTTCGCGCCCAGCAGGAACGCGCCGCCAAGGCCGAGCAGCGCCAGCCCCACGGCCTGCAGCACGCCCGACATCACCAGCTGCCAGGACGCTACCACCGTCGAAGCGCCCCAGAGCCGCTGCTGACGGAACAGGAAGGTGGCCGACAGCACCGGCCCGCCGGGCAGCGTGGTGCTCAGCGAGTTGGCGGCGTAGAACGCGGCCTCCGACCGCAATTGTTTGACGTGCACGCCAGCGGATTTCAGCAGCGTCCGCTGGATCTGGGCGAAGCTGTGCATCGACGCGGCGGCCGCTGCCACCGCGGCCAGCAGCCACCACCAGTTGGCCTCGTAGACGCTCGCCCAGGCTTTGGCCAGCTGGTCCCATCCCAGGGCGATCTCGACGGCCAGCACGACCGCGACGGCCGACAGCACCACCCAGCGCAGCCACCAGTACTTCCCGCGCGGCGTGTCTCCCCCGCGGGCGGGTGGTACCCCCAGCCGAGGGTTGAGTTTGTGGGCGGGTGCGTCCGGCGACACGTGCATCAGGGTAACCGTGCAGGTGGCGCCGGAATTGGGGCGAAGCTCCGACCGTGTCGTCGTCGTAACCGGATCGTGCCGCCCGGGTGGTCCGTGGCCCGACCCGCGGACACGTGCGGAGGCGTTTGGCGGCGGCCCCCGGCGGATAGGCTGGCCAAATGCCGGCAAACCCCGACGACGCCGCGGTCGAACCGCTTGTCCGCAGGGCCGCGGCCTGGTCTTGGCGCTTGCTCGTCATCCTGGCCGCGGTGGTCGCCCTGCTGTGGGTCGTGAAAAGGCTCGAAATCATCGTCGTCCCGGTGTTGCTGGCGTTGATGATCAGCGCGTTGCTGGTGCCGGCGGTCGACTGGCTGGATCGGCGGGGCCTGCCGCGCGGTGGCGCGGTGGCGCTGGTCCTGCTGGGCGGCTTCGCGATCCTGGGCGGCATCCTGTCGTTCGTCATCATCCAGTTCATCTACGGGTTGCCCGACTTGACCAAGCAGGTGGAGCACAGCATCGACTCCACCCGCAGGTGGCTGATCGAAGGGCCCGCGCATCTGCGCGGCGAGCAGATCGACAACGCGGGAAACGCCGCGATCCAGGCGCTGCACAACAACCAGTCCAAGCTGACCAGCGGCGCCCTGTCCACCGCCGCCACGGTCACCGAGCTGGTCACCGCGGCGGTGTTGGTGCTGTTCACGCTGATTTTCTTCCTCTACGGCGGCCGCAACATCTGGCAGTACGTGGTCAAGATCTTCCCGACCGACGTCCGCGAGCGGGTAATGGCCGCCGGCCGCGCCGGATATGGGTCGTTGATCGGCTACGTGCGGGCCACCTTCCTGGTGGCGCTGACGGACGCGGCCGGTGTTGGCACCGGGTTGGCGATCATGGGCATCCCGCTGGCACTGCCGCTGGCGTCGATCGTCTTCCTGGGCGCGTTCATCCCGCTGATCGGTGCGTTGGTCTCGGGTCTGCTGGCCGTGGTGGTCGCGCTGCTGGCCAAGGGCATCGTCTACGCGCTGATCACCCTGGGTTTGCTGATCGCGGTCAACCAACTCGAAGCCCATTTGCTGCAGCCGCTGGTGATGGGCCGCGCGGTGTCGATTCATCCGCTGGCGGTGGTGCTGGCCATTTCGACCGGCGGTGTGCTCGCGGGGATCGTCGGCGCTCTGCTCGCGGTTCCGACGGTCGCGTTCCTCAACAACGCGATACAGGTACTGCTCGCGCCGGATCCATCCGCCGAGGCCGAGAAGCAGACCGAGGAGGGCGACGACGGGGGCATCGTCCAGGCCGAACCGGACAGCGCAGACGAACAGTCGGCCTGAGGGTCGAGGTTCTACAAACGGCCTTCGCGGCGCAGCAGATCCTGCGCGGACAGACCACCGCCGCCGCGGCGGCGCGGCCGCGAGTTGTCGCCGTTGTCGCCGGGGTCGCCCTCTCCGCGGGCGTTGAGCTTCTCGGTGGCCGGATCCGAGTCGTCGGCCTCCGGCCGCCTGACCGGAGACCCGCCGGCCGGTTCGTTGTTCGGCGGGACCCGCATCGCCTGCGTCTGACCGGCCGACGGCGACGGGGGACGTGCGGGCGGGGCGGGCTGGGCGGGTCCGCGCCGGTCGGCCGGGCGCGGGGCGCCGGGCACCGAGAGGCGTGACGTCTTGGCCTCCGTCGCCTGCGCGCTGGGAATGCGTGTGGTGTTCGCACCGGAGGGCAGCTCCGCCGGGCGGGGCCGCGACGGCTCCGGGGGCGGGGCGGGATGGGTGGGGTCGTGCGGTTGCCGCGCGGGGGCGGCAACCAGGCTGGCCGCGGCGACCGGGGGCCGCCCAGAACGCCCTTCGACGGTGGGCCGCTTGCGCTCGTCGGGCAGGTCGATCTCGCCCAGCCCGATGCGGTTCTGCAGCTGCCGGGCCCAGCGCGGAGCCCACCAGCAGTCGTCGCCGAGCAGCTTCATCACCGACGGCACCAGGAACATCCGGACCACCGTCGCGTCCAGCAGCAGCGCTGCCGCCAAGCCGAACGCCAGGTACTTCATCATCACCAGGTCGGAGAACATGAACGACCCGGCGACCACGGCGAGCACCAGCGCGGCGGCCGTGATCAGACGCCCCGTGGTCGCGGTACCGATCCGGATCGCCTCCGCGGTCGACATGCCGCGTTCCCGCGCCTCGACCATTCGGGACACCAGGAACACCTCGTAGTCGGTGGCCAGGCCGAACCCGACTGCGACGACCAGCGCGATCAGCACCACCATCAACGGCGTCGGCGTGAAGTTCAGCAACGTCGAGAAGTGCCCGTCGACGAAGATCCAGGTCAGGATGCCCAGCGTGGACCCGAGCGTCAGCGCGCTCATCACCACCGCCTTGATTGGCAACACCACCGACCCGAACGCCAGGAACATCAACAGCGTTGTGGCGCCGAGCAATAGGACGAGCATCAGCGGCGCCTTGCTGAACAGGCTGTGGATGCTGTCCTGCTCCAGCGCCGGCGTGCCGCCGACCAGAAGAGTCAGGCCCTTCGGCGGCGATATCGCCCGCAGCTCGCTGATCTTCTTGGCGGCGTCATTGCGATTGGACAGGCCGTTCTGGATCACCCGCACCGACCCGTCCTTGGGCTGCGCAGCCCCGTTCGGCCCGCTGACACAGGGGTTGCCGGCGATCGTGGGACACGGCCGCTCCTGCCAGGTTTTGTCGGTAAACCCGGTAATCGAAGAGATCCGGTTGCGGATGTCGGCAACCTGCTGATCGGTGACCTTGCTGCCGTTATCGCTCTTGATCACCATCGTCAGTTGTTCGGTCCGGTATCCGGGAAAGAGCTTGTCGAAGTGCTCCTGCGCCAGACGGACGGAATTGTTGGGCGGCAGGTACTTCTCGCTCATGCCGCCGAACGACAGGTTGCCGAGCGGGATGACCAGCAGGATCATGCCGACGGCGATCGGGATGGCGAACGCCAGCGGCCGCTTCATCACGAAGTTGACGAGCTTGCCCCAGAACCCGGCCTCGACCTCCTCGCGGGTCTTGGTCTTCTGCAGCCGGTCGGCGAGCCAGTTGAGGTAGGCGCGCGAATACTTCCAATTGCGCAGGAACGGGACCCGGAACGCCGTCCGCACGCCCAGCGCGTCGACGTGGCGGCCGAGGATCCCCAGGCAGGCCGGCAGCAACGTGATCGAGAGCAGCGCCGCAAGCCCGACCGCGGCGAAGATCGCGTAGACCAGCGAATGCACGAAGCCCTGCGGCAACACCAGCAGGCTGGCGCTCGACGCGATGATCAGCGCCGCGGAGAACGTCACGGTGCGACCGGCCGTCATGACCGTGCGGCGCACGGCGGCGTCGGTGTCGTAGCCCTCGGCGATCTCCTCGCGGAATCGGCTCACCACGAAAAGCCCGTAGTCGATGGCGATACCGAAACCGATCAGCGAGATCACCGGTTGGGCGAAGAAGTGCACCGGGCCGAAGATGGCGACGAACCGCAGGATGCCCAGCGAGCCTGCAATGCTGAGACCGCCCACCATGACCGGCAGGCCGGCGGCGACCGCGCCGCCGAACACCAGGAACAGCACCACCGTCACTATCGGTAGCCCGATGTATTCCAGAGCCTCTTGGTCGGTGGCGATGGTGCCGGTCAGGGCGTTGGCTATCGGCTCCAGGCCGGCGAGCTGAACCGTGCCGCCGTCGAGCTTCTGCAGGTCGGGCGCGATGGCCTTGTAGTTGTTGAGGATGCTGTCGTCGTCGTCGCCCTTCAGCGGGATGGAGACGAACGTGTGCTTCCTATCCTCGGTGGCCATCCCCTTGATCAGGGAGCTCGGGCTGTCGGGCGCCGCGAGCCAGCCGGCCCAACCGACGACCTGATCGGGATGGTCGTTCTTGAACTTGTTGAGCTCGCCGACGATTCTGTCCCGCCACGCCGGGTCGTCGACCGATCCTCCGTTGGGGGCGGTGAAGGTGGCCACCACGTGGCTGGTGCGGTCGCGGCCGTAGGTCTTGTCGCCGAGTACCGACGCCTTCACCGATTGGCTGCCCTCGTCGTAGAAGCCGCTCTGTGTGACATGCTTGCCCAGGCTCATCCCGAACAGGCCGCCGAGAAGGCAAAGAGCCACCGTGACTCCGATGACGATGTACCGGTAGCGGTACACGGTTCGACCCCACCAGGCGAACACGTAAGCTCCTTACTGGATCTCTACGGACCCGCGCATTGGGTTCCCAGTCTCACACACGCGTGGTCAATAGGGCGGACAGCGGCCGGAAGGGCTGCAGCCACGCTCCATGGTCAGGCAGCGAATCTAGGCCGATTCGCGGCAATGGCTCCCGGAAAACACCCGCAATGTCTTCCAGGTCGACGAAGTCCAAGGTATCCGACGCTAACGCCCAACTCGCGTGTTCACGAAATCCGATCACCTGGACGCCAACCCCGCTGCGCGCGATTTCTTCCAGCGGTTGACGGAACGCCTGGCCGTCGGCCGAAGCCACCACCAGCGCCGCAAGGCCTTCTTGGCGCCGCTGTTCGATGTGCGCGAGCATGTCGCGGTCGACATCGCTGTCCTCGTCGATCTTCGGCTTGGCAAAGACCGCGAAGCCCACGTTACGCAGCGCGTCGACCCACGGTCGAACGACGTCGGCGCTGCCCGGGGCGATGTTGGTGAAGACGGTGGCCTCCGGTTCGACCACGACGCCCGGGCGGCCGGCGCTGACCTCCGCGGTGCGGGCCAGCAGCCAGCGACCGAGCGCGTCGAAGCGTGGACGCTCGAGGGCGGTCGGGCGCCGGCCCAGGATGGACCCGAGGCCCATGTCGAGGTTGGGGGCGTCCCACACCAGCAGTACGCGCCTCGCCGGCGCTTCGAAACTGCCCAGACCACCCGACAGGACCGCAGGTGATTCGAGCGGTTCGGGTACTGCTGCGGTCTGTTCGGTCAGGCTCATGCTCATCGCCTCTATCGTCGAAGCCAGATCAACTCGGTCACAGCGCTGCCCGCTTCTCGAGCTTTCGTCTCGTATTTGGTGGTGGGCCGGACGATCGACACCGGCAGTCGGCTGCCGGGCTCGACACGGCACAGCCGGGCTTCGGCGTCGCCGGCCTGGGCGATCTGCTCGGCATACCCGGGGTGGTCCGTCGCGGCGTGCAGGACACCACCAGGGAGTAACCGGTCAGCGATCAGGCCAATCGTGCTCGGTTGCAGGAACCGGCGTTTGTGGTGGCGTGCCTTGGGCCAGGGGTCGGGAAAGAAGACGCGGACCCCGCTCAGCGACGCGGGCGCAATGAGATAGTGCAGGACGTCGACCGCGTTGCCCCGGATCAACCGGATGTTGCCGACCCGGTCGCGGTCGATCGCGGACAGCAGCTGCGCCAGCCCCCGCCGGTAGACCTCCACCGCGATCACGTCGACGCCGGGCTCGTTCTTGGCCATCGCCAGCGTGGATGTGCCGCTGCCACAGCCGATTTCGAGCACTACCGGCGCATCGCGGCCAAACCACGCGCTGGTGTCCAGCGGTTCGGTCCGCCGGGGTATCTCCGACATGCCCAGCTGCGGCCACAGGCGTTCCCAGGTCTGGCGCTGGGCGTCGGACAGGGCGGAGCGCCGGGAACGAAAACTCGACGCCGGAAGGTAGCCGTGCTGCGGGTTGTCCGAATCGTGCGGCTCCGGTGCTGGGGTCACGTGCTGGCCAACCTCTAGTCCGGTCCTCGCCTCCACCGGTGTGTCGGGACGTGTCCCCACCCGGGGTTGCGCATGCATTTGTCCATGGTGGCCCATGAACGCCCGATGTAGCCGCCCCTGGTCCAGATTGATACCCAACAGTTGCCTTCGGCTGGTAACACCAAGGTGGCTCGCATCTCGGTGGCGCAGGTGCCACCATTCGGTGGGACTCGATCCGCCACCGGGCAAAATGGGCTGGCCGGCGGATCGGCCAACGCGATCGACCGGCAGAGGGACAGGGGCACCAGATTTTCGTCGACGAGCTGACGCGATTCGCCGCCGAGCACGCTGACCCGCGCGTGATGGCGATCGCCGAACGAGCCGCCGCGCCACTGCGCGTGGCGGTCCGCGGGCGTCGGGGCGTGGGGTGCGGCACGGTCGCGCGCGCCCTGGACCGCGCCGGCCGCGCGTCGAGGATCGCGGTGGCCCCGCCGGACCGCGCCGGCGACCGCGACGTCGACGTCGTTGTCTACGTCATTGCCGAGGTGATCAAGCCGGAGGACGCCGACGCGATCGGCGCGGCCGAGCGCCCGGTGCTGGCGGTGCTGAACAAAGCCGATCTGGCCGGCTCGCTGTCGGGCCGCGGCGACAACCCGATCGCGGCCGCGCGCGGACGCTGCGCGAAACTCGCTGCGCTCGCCGGCGTCCCGGTCGAGCCGATGATCGGCCTGCTCGCCGTCGCCGCGCTCGACGACCTGGACGCCACGGTGTGGGCCGCGCTGCGGGAGTTGGCCGCGCAGCCCGGCGGCGCTGCGTCACTCGACGGGTCCTTCGACGGATTCCTGGCGGCCGACAACCCGGTGCCCGTCGCCGCTCGGCGGCACCTGCTGCACACGCTGGATCTGTTCGGCACCGCGCTGGGGATCGCGGCGGTCCGCCAGGGCAGGACGCCGGCGCAGCTGCGCGCCCTGCTGCGCCGCACCAGCCGCCTGGACGCGGTCCTGACCAAGCTGTCGGCCCTGGGCGCCGAGGCGCGCTACCGGCGGGTCCTCGACGCCGTCGCGGAGTTGGAAGCCCTGACCGTCTCCCACAGCGAAATCGGCGAGCGGATCGGCCGATTCCTTCGCCGCGACGACACGGTGATCGCCCAGATGGCCGCCGCGGTCGACCTGGCCGAGGCGGCCGGGCTGCGGGTCGGCACCGTGTCCGCCGACGCCGATCCCGCCGCGCACCTGCCGCGGGCCGCCCTCTGGCAGCGCTACAGTCGCGGACCGGTGAGCGACCTGCACCGCGCCTGCGGGGCGGACATCGCCAGGGGATCGCTGCGGGTGTGGTCGCAGACCTGCGGATCACTTCCCGATGCCGCCGGGCAGGCATGGTGAGCGGCGAGGATCGCGACGACCCGGCCGCCCGGGTGGACGCGCTGGTGGCGGGGATCGGCCCGCGGCTGGACGCGCCCGCCGTCAATCGGCTCGACGTCGTACTGGTTACCGGCCCGTGGATGTCCGGGGTGACCGGGGTGGTCGCGGCGCTGCGGGAACGGCTGCCGCAGCACAAGTTCGTCGAGTCGACGGATCTGGGACCCGGCGATGCGCCGGCCGCGGTGGTGTTCGTGGTGTCGGCGGCCGCGCCGTTGACCGAATCCGACTGTGTGCTGCTGGACGGCGCCGCCGAACACACCGACGCGGTGATCGGCGTGGTGTCCAAGATCGACGTGCACCTCAACTGGCGCGACACGCTGAAGATCGATCGGGAGACGTTAGCCGCGCACGCACCGCGCTATGGCCAGGTGCCGTGGGTGGGCGCGGCCGCGGCCCCCGACCTCGGTGAGCCGGCCGTCGACGAGCTGGTGGACACCGTGTCGGCGCAGCTCGCCGATTCCGACATCGCGCGGCGAAATAGGCTGCGGGCGTGGGAATCTCGGCTTCAGACACTGCGACAGCGCGTCGAACGCGACGCCGAGGGCGCCGGTCGGCGGGTCCGGGTCGAGGCGTTGCGCGAAGAGCGCGGCACGGCCCTGCGCCAGCGGCGCCAGTCGAAATCCGAGCGGACGATCACGCTGCGCGGCCAGATCCAGCAGGCGCGGGTCGAGTTGTCCTACTTCGCGCGCAACCGCTGCTCGGCGCTGCGCGGTGAACTGCAGGAGGACGTCGGCGGTCTGTCCCGGCGCAAGATTCCCGAGTTCGAGGCGCACACCCGCGAGCGGCTGGACGAGATAGTCACCGAGGTGAGCGAGCACACCACCACACACCTGGCGGGCATCGCGACGGAGATGGGGGTGCCGGTCGCATTGCCGGCCGTCGACAAGCTGCCGGCGGTCGACGTGGGACCCCCGCACCTGAAATCGCGGCGGCAGGAAACCTGGCTGATGATGCTGCTGGGTGCCGGGTTCGGGCTGGGCGTCGCGCTGACGCTGAGCCGGCTGGTCGCCGGTTTGGCCCACGGCCTGAACCCCCTGGCCCAAATCGCCGGGGCCGCGGCATGCGTGGCGATCGGCCTGGCCGTCACCTTCCTGGTGGTCAATCTCCGCGGCCTGCTGCACGACCGCGCCTTGCTCGACCGCTGGGCCGGCGACGCGACGTCGTCGCTGCGTTCGGCGGTCGAGGAGTTTGTCGCCACCCGGGTGCTGGTCGCCGAGTCGGTGCTGAGCACGGCGCTCCTCGCCCGCGAGGAGGCGGAGAACGCGCGGGTGTCCGAGCAGGTCAGCGCCATCGACAGCGAACTGCGCGAGCACGCGATCGCCGCGGCGCGGGCCGCGGCGGTGCGCGATCGGGAGATGCCGACGATCGCCGCGGCGCTCGAGGCCGTCCGTGCAGAGCTGGGAGAACCGGGTATACCCCAATCCGAGCAGGAACCCGAGAACGAATCCGAGAACGAACCGGAGAACGTGGCCGAACCCGCCGGCGAGGACGAAATCGACGAAGCGGCGTCGACGGACACGGACGGCGACGATTCGTGACGGCCGGTTTCTGAATCGTTGTTGTGAGGAGGCTTATACCCGCCCGAACCATCCCCAGCAAGGTGATCACGATAACCTGTAGTTAACGCATCACCATGTCAACAGTTGTGTGGGCGAACGCATACGCACGACGAACGCCAGGAACGCAGACGAAGAATTCAGGAGAGTTCGATGACCTCAGCGACCATTCCGGGTCTGGACAACCCGCCCACCGAGCACCAGGGGCTGCTGTCGTGGGTGGAGGAGGTCGCCGAGCTCACCCAGCCGGACCGCGTGGTGTTCGCTGACGGCTCCGACGAAGAGTGGCAGCGGCTGACCGACCAGCTCGTCGAGGCGGGCACGTTCAAGCGCCTGAACCCCGAGAAGTACCCCAATTCCTTCCTGGCGCTGTCCGATCCGTCCGACGTCGCGCGCGTGGAGTCGCGGACCTTCATCTGCTCCGAGCGGGAGAGCGACGCGGGGCCCACCAACAACTGGATGGACCCGGCGGAGATGCGCTCCACCCTGAAGGACCTGTACCGGGGCTGCATGCGCGGCCGCACGATGTACGTGGTGCCGTTCTGCATGGGCCCGCTCGGGGCCGACGACCCCAAGCTGGGCGTGGAGATCACCGACTCCGAATACGTCGTCGTCTCGATGAAGGTGATGACCCGGATGGGCAAGGCCGCCCTGGAGAAGATGGGCAACGACGGATTCTTCGTCAAGGCGCTGCACTCCGTCGGGGCCCCGCTGGAGCCGGGCCAAAAGGACGTGCCGTGGCCCTGCAACGACACCAAATACATCACCCACTTCCCGGAGACCCGCGAGATCATGAGCTACGGCTCCGGCTACGGCGGCAACGCCCTGCTGGGCAAGAAGTGCTACTCGCTGCGCATCGCGTCGGCAATGGCCCACGACGAGGGCTGGCTCGCCGAGCACATGCTGATCCTCAAGCTGATCTCCCCGGAGAACAAGGCCTACTACTTCGCCGCGGCGTTCCCGTCGGCCTGCGGTAAGACCAACCTGGCCATGCTGCAGCCGACCATCCCGGGCTGGCGGGCCGAAACGCTCGGCGACGACATCGCCTGGCTGCGGTTCGGCAAGGACGGCCGGCTGTACGCGGTCAACCCCGAGTTCGGTTTCTTCGGGGTCGCACCGGGCACCAACTGGAAGTCCAACCCCAACGCCATGCGCACCATCGCCGCGGGCAACACCGTCTTCACCAACGTCGCGCTGACCGACGACGACGAGGTGTGGTGGGAAGGCCTGGAGGGCGAGCCGGATCACCTGATCGACTGGAAGGGTCAGGACTGGATCATTCGCGAGACGGAAACCAAAGCGGCCCACCCGAATTCGCGTTACTGCACGCCGATGTCGCAGTGTCCGATCCTGGCGCCGGAGTGGGACGACCCGCAGGGTGTGCCGATCTCGGGCATCCTGTTCGGCGCCCGCCGCAAGACCACGGTGCCACTGGTGACCCAGGCCCGCGACTGGCAGCACGGCGTGTTCATGGGAGCCACCATGGGCAGCGAGCAGACCGCCGCCGCCGAGGGCAAGGTCGGCACCGTGCGCCGCGACCCGATGGCCATGCTGCCGTTCCTCGGCTACCACGTCGGTGACTACTTCCAACACTGGCTGGATCTCGGCAAGAACTCCGACGAGTCCAAGCTGCCGAAGGTGTTCTTCGTCAACTGGTTCCGCCGCGGCGAGGGCGGCAAGTTCCTGTGGCCGGGCTTCGGGGAGAACAGCCGCGTGCTGAAATGGATCGTCGACCGCATCGAGCACAAGGCCGGCGGCCAGGACACCCCGATCGGCATCGTCCCCACCGCCGAGGACCTCGACTTGGACGGCCTCGACGTCACCGGCGAGGACGTGGGTCGGGCTTTGACCGTCGACGCCGACGAGTGGCGCAAGGAATTGCCGCTGATCGAGGAGTGGTTCGAGTTCGTCGGCGACAGGCTGCCCACCGGCGTCAAGGACGAGTTCGAGGCGCTCAAGCAGCGGCTGTCCGAATCGTCGTAGCACCCCGGCGCTAGCCGCCAATTGCCTGCCGTCGCAAGGACTTCGGCAGGTAGACCGCGCCCGGTCCCGCGCCCGCCGCGGTGTCACCGGGATTGGAGATGGCGCAGCGCTTCAGCGACAGACAACCGCAGCCGATGCACGAGTCCAAGTTGTCGCGAAGCGCCATCAGGCCCGCGATTTGATCGTCGAGGCGCGTGCGCCACGTTTTCGACAGCGCGGCCCAGTCGGCGCGCGTCGGGGTGCGGGCGTCCGGGAGTTTCGCCAGGGCGTCGGCGACCTCCTCCAGCCTTAGCCCGACGTTTCGGGCGGCCCGGATGAACGCCAGGCGCCGCAACATGTGCCGCTCGAACCGGCGCTGGCCGCCGGACGTCCGGGACGCCGTGATCAGGCCCTGGCTTTCGTAGAACCGGATGGCCGACGCGGCGAAGCCACTTCGCGTCGCGATCTCGCTGACGGTGAACAAATCCCGCTTATCCATACGACCTCCCTACCGGACTTGACTTAAAGTTTACTTTAACTATCAGTATGGGGCGTATGACTCAATCCGACACCCGTCCCGTCGCAATCGTCACCGGCGCCTCGCGCGGATTCGGCAAGGCGCTGACCGCCGCCCTGCTCGACCGAGGCTGGACCGTCGTGGGCGATGCCCGCCGCGACGCCGACCTGGAAACCACTGCGGCAGAGCTGAATTCGACACGACTGATCGCGTTACCCGGAGACGTCACGCAAGCGTCGCATCGTGACGCGTTGGTCGCGGCCGCGATCGACGCCGGGCCGCTTCGGCTGCTGGTCAACAACGCGAGCCGGTTGGGTCCCAGCCCCCAACCGCTGCTCGCCGACTATCCGGCGTCCGAGTTTTCGGCCGTGTACCAGACGAACCTGTTCGCCCCGCTGGCGCTGATCCAGGCGGCGCTGCCGGCTCTCACCGAGAACGGCGGGGTGGTCGTCAACCTGACCTCCGACGCCGCCGTCGAACCGTATCCCGGCTGGGGCGGCTACGGCTCGTCCAAGGCCGCCCTCGATCAGCTGTCGGCCGTGCTGGCCGCCGAGATCCCGGCCGTGCCGGTGTATGCGTTCGACCCCGGCGACATGCGCACCGAGATGCACCAGGCCGCGTTCCCGGGCGAGGACATCTCCGATCGCGCCGAGCCGGAATCCGTCGTGCCCGCGGTGTTGCGGCTCCTGGACACCCGCCCGAAGTCCGGTCGGTATCGGTCCGCGGACCTGGCGCTCTCCGGAGCGCGGCAATGACTCTCCCGAGCCTCCCGACAATCCCGACCATCCCGCCTGTCCCGCAGCCGCACACGCGCTTCCACCGGCGCCCGGGCTCCGATGCCACCGAGCCGCCCGAGGCGCGCGGCCTGGCCCGGGACGCGGTCAAGCTGCTGGTCGCCCGGCCCACCGGGATCGACCACGCGCACTTCCGCGACCTCGGTGAGTACCTGCGGCCTGGCGACCTATTGGTGGTGAACGATTCCGCCACCATGCCCGCCGCGGTCGACGGCCGCCGCGCCGGTCAGCCGATCGCGGTGCACTTCTCCACCGTGCGCACCGAGAAAGTGTGGGTGGTGGAGCTGCGGCCCGCGGCGAACGCGACCGGACACCTCACCGACGTCCGGCCCGGCGAACGCATCGACCTGCCCGGCGGCGCCGCGCTCGTCATCGAGTCGTCCTATCCGCGGCCCGGCGTCGGCGGCGCACGCTTGTGGACCGCGCGGGTGATCATCGAGGGCAACGTCGGGGCGTACCTCGGCCGGCACGGCCGGGCGATCCGCTACGCGTATGTATCGCGGCAGTGGCCACTGCGCTACTACCAAACCGTGTTCGCCCGTCGCCCCGGCAGCGCCGAAATGCCCAGCGCGGCACGTCCTTTCAGCACCGAATTGGTGACAGCTCTGGTGGCGGGCGGGGTCGCGATCGCGCCGATCACGCTGCACGCCGGGGTGTCCTCGGCGGAGGCGGGCGAGCCGCCCACACCCGAGCTTTTCCAGGTGCCACCCGCGACCGCGCGGTTGGTGAACTCGACGCGCTCGGCCGGCGGCAGGGTGATCGCGGCCGGAACCACGGTGACCCGCGCTCTGGAATCGGCCGCGGACCGCGGCGGCACGGTGCGGCCGGTGGCGGGCTGGACGGACCTGGTGCTCGGCCCATCCCGCCCGAGCCGCGTGGTCGACGGCTTGATCACCGGATGGCACGACGCCGGCGCCTCCCACCTGGTGCTGCTGGAGGCCGTCGCCGGCCCGGAGTTGGTGGCCGGCGCCTACCGCGAGGCCGTCGACCGCGCCTATTTGTGGCATGAATTCGGCGACAGCGCCCTGCTGCTGCCCACTTGACACCTGTCAACACGCGCGGCGGTACAGTCCTCGCATGCAGATTCGCCCCCACATCGGCGCCGACAAACCCGCCGTGATCCTGCACCCGTCGGGCACAGTCGTCACGTTCGACGACCTGGAAGCCCGCGCCAACCGGCTGGCCCACCGGTTCCGCGAGGCCGGCCTGCGCGAGGGTGACACCGTCGCGATCCTGATGGAGAACAACGAACACATCCACGCGGTCATGTGGGCGGCGCGGCGCAGCGGCCTGTACTACGTGCCGATCAACACGCACCTGACCCCGGCCGAGGCGGCCTACATCATCGACAACAGCAGCGCCCGGGCGATCATCGGATCGGGTGCACTGCGTGAAACCTGCGAGGGCCTGGCGCAACATTCCCCCGCATGCGGGCGGTACTCCCAGCCCGGCGGGCTACCGGCCCTGCTGATGATGGCCGACGGCGATCTCGACGGCTGGGAGCGCTACCCGGAATGCGTTGCGGGCCAACCCGACACACCGATCGACGACGAACTCGAGGGCGACCTGCTGCAGTACTCCTCGGGCACCACCGGGCGGCCCAAGGGAATCAAACGCGAGTTGCCGCACGTCCCGCCGGCGGAGGCGGCGGGCATGATGGCGGCGCTGGTGGAATTCTGGATGACGCCCGACTCGATCTATCTGAGCCCGGCCCCGCTGTATCACACGGCGCCGTCGGTGTGGTCGATGACCGCGCAGGCCGGCGGCATCACGACCGTGGTTCTGGAGAAGTTCGATCCCGAGGGCACGCTGGACGCCATCCAGCGCTACCGCGTGACCCACGGCCAGTTCGTGCCGGCCATGTTCACCCGGATGCTCAAACTGCCTCAGGCGGTTCGTGATTCGTACGACGTGTCCAGCCTGCAGCGGGTGATGCACGCCGCGGCGCCGTGTCCGGTGGAGATCAAGAAGCAGATGATCGACTGGTGGGGGCCGATCGTTGACGAGTATTACGCGTCCTCGGAGGCGATCGGGTCGACGTTGATCAGCGCCGAGGAGTGGCTGGCCCATCCCGGTTCGGTCGGCCGGCCCATGAACTGCCAGATCCACATCCTCGGCGAGGACGGCACCGAGCTGCCCGCGGGGCAGCCCGGTGAGATCTACTTCGAGGGCGGCTTCTCCTTCGAATACCTCAACGATCCGACGAAAACCGCTGCCTCACATGACAAGCACGGTTGGGCCACCGTCGGCGACGTCGGCTACCTCGACGACGAGGGCTACTTGTTCCTGACCGACAGGCGCCACCACATGATCATCTCCGGCGGGGTGAACATCTATCCACAGGAGACCGAGAACCTTCTGGTCACCCACCCCAAGGTGCTCGACGCGGCGGTGTTCGGCATTCCCGACGACGAGATGGGCCAGCGCGTGGTGGCCGCCGTGCAGACCGTCGACCCTGCTGACGCCACCGACGAATTCGCCGCCGAGCTGCTCGGCTGGCTGCGAGACCGCCTGGCGCACTACAAATGCCCGCGATCCATCGCGTTCGAGACGCAGCTGCCGCGCACCGACACCGGAAAGCTCTACAAGAACGGGCTGATCGAGAAGTATTCGGTGTGACTCTCCGGGTGGTCGACCTGTCGGGCGCGACGGACGCCGGCGTCGACGTGCCGCCGGGGGTGACCGTCGCCGTCGGCTCGGCCGCTGACATCGCGAAGTCCGAAACATGGCTCGACGCAGCGACTTTCACCCTGACGGAGGACCCCTGCACCGATCGCCGGGTGGTCACCGTCGATTCGGTGCCCGAGATGCTGGCCGAGCTGACGCGGCGCTGCCAACGCTGGCCGCATGCCAGCAGCGTCTGCGACGACGTGCTGCGCGCGGTCAGCCCCGACGGCCCGACACTGGCCGCGGTCGTGACCGAGTCGTTGGCCTACTCCACGCTGCAGGCCGGCCCGGAGTTCGCGCGCTGGCTAGACGAACGCGGCCCCGCCCGCATGCCCGACATCGAAGAACCGGTGCAGGCGCGCCGCCACGGCGACACCCTGCGCATCGCGTTCAACCGGCCGCAACGCCACAACGCGTTTTCCACCGACGCGCGCGCGGCGCTGCTCGAGGCGCTGACGGTGGCGCAATTAGACCCGTCGGTGACCGGGATCGTGTTGAGCGGCAACGGCCCATCGTTTTGCAGCGGCGGAGACCTCGCCGAATTCGGCACCTTCGCGGACCCGGCCAGTGCGCACCTGGCGCGCACCCGGTACAGCCCGGCGCTTGCGCTCGACGCGCTGACCGCCCGGCTCGGCCGGTCCTGCCGTGCCGAGGTGCACGGCCGGGTGATGGGCAGCGGACTGGAGATGGCGGCGTTCTGCGGATGGATTGAGGCGCGCGACGATTCGGTCTTCGGGCTACCCGAATTGACCCTGGGCCTGATCCCCGGCGCCGGCGGCACCGTCAGCGTTACGCGCCGAATCGGCCGCTGGCGCACGGCGTATCTCGTGCTGTCCGGACGGACCGTCGGCGCCGATACGGCGCTGGAGTGGGGCCTGGTGGACGCCATTCACGTTGGCGCCCAAGGCCTCTCCCAGTAGAAACTCAGTAACCCGAAAACGTCGTCGTAGTGGTCGACGGCAGGTTGGAAATGGCGAAGGCAAAGATGAAGAAGTACACGATCGCGGACATCAGCCCGATGACCCCGCCCGCGATCGCGGCGATGATCGCCCACTTCTTGGCGCTCTCCGAAGCGGACTGGGCCTCGGCGTACCGCCCCTGCGTCCACAGCCCAGAGACCTTGGTGGAGTAGACGATCGAGACGATTCCCAGCGGAAGACAACACAGGACCGTGGTCAGGATCGCCCAGACGAGGTAGTTGTCCGGTTCGCGCTGGGCCGGCCAGCCCGGGTGCTGGCCCGGCCAACCCGGTTGCTGACCTTGCCAACCCGGTTGCTGTCCCTGCCATTCCGGCGGTTGGCCCTGCCAACCCGGTTGCTGCTGGCCCTGCCATTCTGGGGAACCCTCGTACGGCCCTGGGGGATAACTCATGACGACTCCCTTTCCGTGTGGTTCCCTCCGGTCCAGGCTTTGCTGGCACGTGAAGTCAGGCAAATATACAGCACACATCGGCGTCGGACCGGGAGATTTCGGCTCCCTCCCTTCAGATCCCGCCCCGGGCGACGAGCTGCTCGGCGATCACGTTGCGCTGGATCTCGTTGGTGCCTTCGCCGACGATCATCAGGGGCGCGTCGCGGAAGTATCGTTCGACGTCGTATTCGGTGGAGTAGCCGTAGCCGCCGTGGATGCGCACGGCGTTGAGCGCGATCTCCATCGCGACCTCGGAGGCGAACAGCTTGGCCATCCCGGCTTCCATGTCGCAGCGCTCGCCGCTGTCGTAGCGCTCCGCGGCATACCGGGTGAGCTGACGGGCTGCGGCCAGCTTGGTCGCCATGTCGGCGAGGTAGTTGCCGACGGCCTGGTGCTTCCAGATCGGCCGGCCGAAGCTCTCCCGCTGCTGCGCGTACGCCAGCGCGTCCTCGAGCGCCGCCGTCGCCACCCCCAAGGCCCGCGCAGCTACCTGGATGCGGCCCGTCTCGAGCCCCTTCATCATTTGCGAAAAGCCCTCGCCCGGGCGGCCGCCCAAAATCGCGGTCGCCGGCAATCGGTAGTTGTCGAACGACAGCTCACAGGACTCGACGCCCTTGTAGCCGAGCTTGGGCAGGTCCCGCGACACCGACAGGCCCGCGCCGTGCTCGACGAGCGCGATCGAGATGCCCTTGTGCCGGGGCTGGGCGTTCGGGTCCGTCTTGCACAACAGGGCGATCAGCCCGGAGCGGCGCGCGTTGGAAATCCAGGTCTTGGAACCGTTGATCACCAGGTCGTCGGATCCGTCGGGCAGCGCGGTGGTAGACATGTTCTGCAGGTCGGAGCCGCCGCCGGGCTCGGTCAGCGCCATCGTGGCCCGCAGCTCGCCGCTGGCCATCGGCGGCAGATACGTCCGCTTTTGCTGCTCGGTGCCGAACAGGGTCAGCAGCTTGGCCACCACGGTGTGTCCGCCCATCGCGCCGGCCAGGCTCATCCAGCCGCGCGCCAGCTCCTGGGTGACCCGCACATAGCAGGGCATCGACACCGGCGACCCACCGTATTCCTCGGGAACGGCCAGGCCGTAGATGCCGATCCGCTTCATCTGCTCGATCCACGCATCGGGGTAGGTGTTGGCGTGCTCGACCTCCCGGACGGTCGGTTTCACGTCGCGGTCGATGAACGCCCGCACGGTGGCAACCAGCAGGTCTTCTTCGTCTTGGGAGTCGTCGCTGTGCTCTCTGCTCACCCATGCCATATTGGCCCCGTGACTTATGCCGACATACGCGAGGGTGGACCCTACTTCGACGACCTTTCGGTGGGCCAGGTGTTCGACTGGGCGCCGTCGGCGACGCTGTCGCCGGGTCTGGCCGCGGCGCATCAGGCGATCGTGGGAGACCGGCTGCGCCTGGCGCTGGACGCCGACCTGTGTGCGGCGGTCACGGGCCTGCCCGGCGCGCTGGCGCATCCCGCCCTGGTCTGCGACGTGGCGATCGGGCAGTCGACGCTGGTAACCCAGCGAGTCAAGGCCAACCTGTTCTATCGCGGTCTCACGTTTCACCACTTTCCCGCCCTCGGTGACACGATCTACACGCGCACCGAAGTCGTTGGGCTGCGGCCGAATTCGCTCAAGCCCGGACGGGCGCCCACGGGGTTGGCCGCGCTGCGGATGATCACGATCGACCAGGCCGATCAGCTGGTCCTCGACTTCTACCGCTGCGCCATGCTGCCCGCGAGCCCGGACTTTCGTCCCGACGATCGTCCCGCCGACGATCTGTCGGCCATCGGCGCCGACGCGGCCCCGCCCGCCGCCGATCCGACCGCGCACTGGGACGCCGAGGCTTTCCGGGCCAAGGTGCCCGGCCCGCATTTCGACCCCGGGATCGCGGGCGCGGTGTTGCACAGCACCGGCGACGTTGTCAGCGGCGCACCGGAATTGGCCAGGCTGACCTTGAATATCGCTGCCACACACCATGATTCGCGGGTCGGCGGGCGCCGGCTGGTGTACGGCGGGCACACCATCGGGCTGGCGCTCGCGCAGGCCAGCCGGCTGCTGCCCAATCTGGTGACGGTGCTGGGCTGGGAGTCCTGCGACCACACCGGCCCAGTGCACGAGGGCGACACCCTCTACAGCGAACTACACGTCGAGTCCGCGCAGCCGACCGAGCACGGCGGCGTGCTGAAACTTCGCTCGCTGGTCTACTCGGTGAGCGACACGGCGGGCCAGCCCGACCGGCCGGTGCTGGACTGGCGCTTCAGCGCCCTGCAGTTCTGACCCGCGGCGCGGCACGCCACGCGCACAATGGTGTCGTGAGCAGCGAGGCGGCCGACTGGGGAAACAGCGGGTTGGCCTATCTGACCGGGCCGCCCGACGGGCCGCCGGACTTCTCCCGCGCCCACGTGCTGACCCGCGCCGAGGGGGTCGCCGCGGACATCGCCCACCGAGCGGGCATTCGCGTTGCCGCCGCCCCGCTGCTGACCGGGCGGGCCGCGCTGCTCGGATTGACCCGCGGCGGGGCGGTGTCGTGCGGTGGCGCCACCCGATTGCTGGCCGCGCGGGACGGCTGGTGCGCGATCACGCTGTCGCGCCCCGACGATGTCGCCGCGGTGCCCGCGCTCGTCCACGCCGACGACGTGCCCGCCGACCCCTGGCCCACGCTGCGGCGTTGGGCCGCAACGCAACCGGTGGCGGCGATCATCGAGCGGGCGGTTCTGCTCGACCTTCCCGCGGCCGCCCTGGGCGAGGTCGCGGCCACGTCGCCGCGGATCGAACGGATGGGATTCCGGGCGGAGGCACACCGGATCGCCGGCCTGTTGGTGGCCGACCTGTCGTCGATGTGGGCGGGCCCGTTGTGCGGGCAGCTGCTGGCCCGAGCCGGGGCGACCGTCGTCAAAGTCGAGAGCCCGCGCCGCCCGGACGGCACCCGCAGCGGCAACCGCGCGTTCTTCGACTGGATGAACGGCGGAAAGCTGTCGTATTGCGTCGATTTCGACAACGCCGGCGAACTGCGCGACCTGCTCGCGGTCGCCGACGTCGTGATCGAGGGCTCCCGGCCCGCGGCGCTGGCCAGGCGCCGGCTCGGCCCGGGCGACGTTGCGCCGCGAGCGGGCCGAATCTGGTTGCAGATCACCGGGTACGACGAGCATTCACCGCGGCCGGCGTTCGGCGACGATGCCGCGGTGGCGGGCGGCCTGGTCGGCACCGGCCACGGCGAACCGGTGTTCTGCGGGGACGCCATCGCCGATCCGCTGACGGGGCTGGAGGCGGCCTGCGCGGTCACCGAATCGCTGGTCCGCGGCGGCGGCGAGTCGATCCACGTGTCGCTGGCCGCGGTCGCCGCGACCTACGCGGCGCTGCCCACCCAGCCGTCGGCCTCGGGGCACCCCGCCCCGCCGCCGACCGTGCCGGCCGCGGCCGCGCCGGCGGCCGAACTCGGCGACCACAACGAGGCGGTGCGGCGCCTGGTAGCCGAAAGGCGTTGCCTGTCATGCTGATTCGGCGGGCCACCCTGCTGGACGGGACGACCACCAGCATCCGGGTCTCCGAACGGATCGAGGAGATGGGCGACGGGCTGACCGCCCAACCGGGGGAGGGTCTGCTCGATGCCGGCGGCGGGACGGTACTGCCCGGGTTGCACGACCACCACGTGCACGTCCGCTCGGCCGCGTCCGCCCTGGACTCGTTTCTCGTCGGCCCGCCCGGCGTCACCACCAAAACCCAACTGATGCAACTGCTGTCGAATGCCACGCCGGGTCCCGACGGGTGGATTCGCGCCGTCGGCTATCACGAGTCCGTCGCCGGCGAGCTGGACCGGGCCGCCCTCGACGCGGTGGTGCCGCGCGTCCCGGTACGCGTCCAGCATCGCAGCGGCGCGCTGTGGATCCTCAACTCGGCCGCGCTTGGCCGCGTCGGCCTGGCCGAACACCCCGACGGCCGGCTGCGCAGCGCCGACCGGGGCTGGTCGGATGCGCTGGCGCGCCGGGAAACCGACCTCGCGGAGCTCAGCCGCCGAATCACCGCGACCGGCGTCACGGGTGTCACCGACGCCACTCCCGACCTCGGCGCCGACGACATGGTCTCGCTGGTGGTGGCGCAGCGCCGCGGCGAATTTCGGCCGCGGCTGCACTTCCTGTCGCCGGGCAAGAAGATCCTGCACGACGACCGCCTCGACCTCGACGCCCTGACGGACTGGATCGCCGAGCACCACGCGGCCGACCGGCCAATCGCGCTGCACTGCGTGACCGCCGCCCAACTCGTGGTCGCCATCGCCGCCCTGCGCGCCGCCGGCAGCCACCCGCGCGACCGCATCGAGCACGCGGCGGTTGTGCCGGACGACACCCTGGCCGACCTGGCCGAACTCTCCGCGTCGGGGGGCCTGACGGTGGTTACGCAGCCCAACTTCGTCGCCGAGCGCGGCGATCAGTACCTCGCCGACGTCCCAGCCGCCGAGCACGGTCAGTTGTGGCGGGTCGCGTCGTTGCTGAAAGCTCAAGTGCGCGTGGCGCTGTCGACCGACATGCCCTTCGGTCACGGCGATCCGTGGACCGCGATGCGCGCCGCGGTGTACCGCACCACACCCAGCGGCGCCGTCCTGGGCGCCGACGAATGTGTCTCGGCGCGAGAGGCTTTGACCATGTTCCTGGGCGCCGCCGAGCGACCGGACCGGGCCCGCGCCGTCGAACCCGGGCAGCCGGGCGACCTGTGCGTGCTGAACGA
Organism: Mycobacterium sp. IS-1264; assembly: GCF_001954195.1. Taxonomy (GTDB): domain Bacteria; phylum Actinomycetota; class Actinomycetes; order Mycobacteriales; family Mycobacteriaceae; genus Mycobacterium. The sequence goes on from NZ_MBES01000012.1 coordinate 33,313, forward strand.
GCCGCCGGCGACGGCGCTGGCCGAGCTGGACGCCGGCATGGTGGCCGCCACGATCATCGGTGGCGAGCTGGTGTATTTCGCGATGTGACGGGCGATCAGCCGGCGGGGGCGAGCGCGGCGCGCAAACTGTCGCACTGAGTGTCGAAAAAACGTTGCGACACTTGGGCTTTCGGCACGAACAGGTCGAACCCGTGGAATACGCCGGGGACCACCTCGACCTCGCACGGCACCCCGGCGGCGCGCAGCCGTTCGGCGTAGGCGAGATCCTCGTCGTGGAACAGGTCGTGGGTGCCCACCCCGATCCACGCGGGTGGCAGGCCACTCAGGTCGTCGCGCCGCGCCGGCACGGCTACCGAGGGGTCGGCATCGCCGAGGTAGGCCGTCCAGCCGAAGTGGTTGCTGCGCGGGTTCCACAGCCGGTAGTGCGGCTGGTCCGCGGTGGTGGAACTGCGATCGTCGAGCATGGGGTAGACGAGTAGCTGGAACGCGGGTGCGACATCGCCGCGGTCGCGCGCCAGCAGGGCCAGGGCCGCCGCCAGCCCGCCGCCGGCGCTGGCACCGCCGATCGCGATCCGTCCCGGGTCCACACCGGGCTGCCCGGCCAGCCAGGTCAAAGCGGTATAGCAGTCCTCGAGCGGTGCGGGATAGGGATGTTCGGGGGCCAGCCGGTAATCCACCGATGCGACCGTGATCCCCAACCTGGAGCTGAACCGGCGGCACAACCGGTCGTCCTGCTGCGCGCTGCCGATCACATATCCGCCACCGTGGATCCACAGCAGCGGGGGGGGCGGCTGCGTGACGCCCGCCGGGCGGAACAGCCGGCCGCCCGCGCCGGATCCGAGGGCGACGACCTCGACGTCACCCGGTGAGCTCGGCTTACGCAGCCGCACGCGTACCCGATCCAAGGTGCGTACCACCGGCAGGGTCCGCCGGCCGACGAGCTGGTGGGGGGTGAGGCGGGCGATGCGGCGCAGATCGGGGTGAACGTCGGTGTTCGGCACCGATCCAGTATCACCGACGCGGAACGCACCTTCCCCGCCGGCACCGTGAGCCCGCGGTAGTCGTCCGGACAATCCGCGGAAATCCCCCTGCAACACACGCGCCGTAGCTTCGGTCATAGGCCGATCGGGAGGCGGTATGGGATGTCTACCCAGCGGGGCCGGCGGAGGACGCACCGGCTGCGCACCTGAGCGGTGATCGCCGATGGCGCCGGCGCCGACGAAAACGCATTGCCCCTATTGCTCGTTGCAATGCGGGATGACCCTGGACGTGTCGGGGGGAGATGTGGCGCTTGCGCCACAAGAGGACTTCCCGACCAATCGCGGCGGGCTTTGTGCGAAAGGCTGGGCGGCGGCTGACCTCCTGGCGCATCCGGAACGGCTGACCGCGCCGCTCGTTCGCGACGACCGCGATGCCCCGCTGCGACCGGCGAGCTGGAACGAGGCGCTGGAGCGAGTCGTCGCGGTGTTCCAGAAAACGCAGGCCGACCACGGTCGTGACGCGATAGGATGCTTCGGTGGCGGCGGCCTGACGAATGAAAAGGCTTATCAATTCGGCAAATTCGCGCGCGTCGCGTTGCGCACCTCCGCGATCGACTACAACGGCCGGTTCTGCATGTCATCGGCGGCTGCGGCGTCCAACCGCTCGTTCGGCATCGACCGGGGGTTACCGTTTCCGCTCGCCGACGTCGCGCGGGCCGATGTCATTCTGCTGGTCGGCGGCAACCCCGCCGAGACGATGCCGCCGGCGATGCAGTACTTCGACGAAGGACGGGCCCGCGGTGCCCGGCACATCGTCGTGGATCCGCGGCGCACGGCGACCGCCGACCACGCCGACCTTCACCTGCAGCCAGTCCCCGGAACCGACCTCGCCCTGGCCAACGGGATGCTCAACGTCATTGTCCGAGAAGGGCTTTTGGATCAGAAGTATCTAGCCGAACGAACCACGGGATTCGAGGCGGTGCGCCGCGCGGTTCGGTTGTACTGGCCCGACCGCGTGGAACGGATAACCGGCGTGCCCGAGAACGAGATCGTCGCCGCGGCGCGGATGCTGGCGAGCGCGCAACGGGCGATGATCCTGACCGCCCGCGGCGCCGAACAACACACTTCGGGCACCGACACCGTGCAGGCCTTCATCAACCTGGCCCTGGCATTGGGACTGCCGGGCCGTCCGTACAGCGGTTTCGCGACGATCACCGGTCAGGGCAACGGTCAGGGGGGCCGCGAACACGGTCAGAAATGCGACCAGCTGCCCGGCTACCGCAAACTCGACGACCCTGTCGCCCGAGCCCATGTCGCGCAGGTGTGGGGCGTCAACCCGGCCGAATTGCCGTCGTCCGGACTGTCGGCATACGAGATGCTCAGCGGCATCGGCTCACCCGGCGGTGTGCGCGCGCTGTGGGTGATGGCATCCAACGTCGCGGTCTCGGCGCCCAATGCGCTCCATGTCGCCGACAAGCTCAAGGAGCTGGAATTCCTCGTCGTCTCCGACTTTTTTCTGTCCGAGACGGCCTCGATGGCCGACGTGGTGTTGCCCACCACGCAATGGGCCGAAGAGACAGGAACCATGACCAACCTGGAGGGCCGGGTGGTCCTGCGTCGCGGCGCGGTGCGGGCGCCCGACGAGGTCCGCACCGACCTCGACGTGATGGCCGACCTGGCCAAGCGGCTAGGGGTACACGGGTTTTCGGCCGATGCCGAGGAGGTGTTCGACGAGCTGACCCGGGCAAGCGCGGGCGGTAAGGCCGACTACCGCGGCATCAGCTACCGGCGGATCGAGGCCGAACACGGGGTGTTCTGGCCCTGCCCGTCCGCCCGGTACGAGGCCACCCAACGAATGTTCGCGGAGGATTTCCCGACACAAGACCGGCGGGCCCACTTCCATCCTGTCGAGCAACCCGCGGCCGCCGAACTGCCGGACGACGAATTCCCCTACTACCTGACGACCGGCCGCACCTTGCGGCAGTACCAGTCCGGGACCCAAACGCGCAGGGTCGCAGCGCTTTCCGAGGCGGATCCGGAGCCGGTGGCCGAGATACACCCGACGCTGGGCCAACGGCTCGGCGTCCGCGGCGGCGACAAGGTCCGGCTGCGCACCCGCCGCGGCGAGGTCGTGATGACCGTGCGCCTGGCCCGCGGGATGCGCCCGGACACCGTGTTCGCACCGTTCCACTGGGGCGGTGCGGCGAGCATCAATCGGCTGACGAATCCGGTCCTTGACCCGCATTCGCGGATGCCGTCTTTCAAGGTCTGCGCGGTCGCGGTGACCCGCGCGGAAACCACCGATTGCCCGGAGGGAGAGGTAACGCATGAGTGATGGCAGCAACCCCCGATTCCTGCAGGGGGCGTTCACGTTCGACGGCAAGGGATACGATTCGCCGTCCCTGCTCGATGCGTCCCTGCGCTACGTCGTGCCGGCCGGGGCGATCACCCAGCCGGTATACTTTCGCGGCGGCAACAGCACCGACGAGCTGGTGACCATTGTCGTGATGCGTGACGGCACCCCCATGCGGTACTTCCCCGTGGGTGCCAAAGACGCTGTGCACGTACCGCTTCGGGTCGTCGAAGACCTGATCGCCGACACCGTCATCGAGGTGTTCGTCGCGGCCCCCGACGGACTGAGCGGTACGGTCTTCATCGATATCGGCTTGGTCGAAGTCTGAGTCGCCATGACTACATTGGTCCAACCCGAAACGAATGGCCACAGCGCGGCCGCGCTGGCCAGGCTGGTGGTGGTCGGCAACGGCATGGCGGGCGCTCGCGCGATCGAAGAGGTCCTCGCGCGCGGTGGCAACGAGCGGTTTGCCATCACTGTCTTCGGTGACGAACCGTACGGGAATTACAACCGAATTCTGTTGTCCAACGTGCTCGCCGGGTCCGACGACGCGGGCGAAATCTACCTCAATCCGCTGGACTGGTACGCGCAGAACAACATCGAACTGCGCGCCGGGGTGCGGGTGGTGCGGATCGACCCCTTCGCACACCTGGTGTACGCCGACGACGGCAGTACGGTCCGCTACGACAAGCTGATTCTGGCCACGGGTAGCCGGTCATTCTTCCCCCCGGTCGACGGCATCTGGCAGGACGACAAGACGTTGGCCCGCGGCGTTTTCGGGTTCCGCAGCCTCGACGATTGCGCGGCCATGATCGAATTCGCCAAGGGGCGAAGCAAAGCCGTCGTCATCGGTGGTGGACTGTTGGGACTGGAAGCCGCACGGGGACTGCAGAATCGGGGGCTGCACGTCGGTGTCGTACAGGGCGGCCCCACCTTGATGAACGCACAACTCGACGACCAGGGCAGCGCCATCCTGCGCCGCCTGGTGGAGGAGCTGGGCATCGAGGTGCACACCGGCAAGAGGACGACCAGGATGCTCACCCTGGACGGCCTGCCGTCGGCGATCGAATTTGCCGACGGCACCCAGTTGCCCTGCGACATGGTGGTGTTGGCCGCGGGCATCCGGCCCAATGTCGGGCTGGCGCAGCGGGCCGGGCTCACCGTGGAACGCGCCATCGTCGTCGACGACCAGATGCGATCGGTCGACGACGACGACATCTACGTCGTCGGCGAGTGCGCCCAGCACCGCGGGCAGGTTTACGGGCTTGTCGCGCCACTGTGGGAACAGGCGAGCGTGCTCGCCGATCATCTGACCAGCGCCAATCCCCATGCGGCGTATCACGGCTCACGCACGGCGACGAAGCTGAAGGTCGCCGGTGTCGATGTGGCGGCGATGGGCCTGAAGGGCCCTGAGCGCGACGACGACGAATTCGTGCAGTATTGCGAACCCAAGCACGGCGTGTACAAAACCGTGGTGGTGCGCGACGACAAGCTGATCGGCGCCACCCTGGTCGGCGACGTCAGCAAGGTGGCCTTCTTGATGCAGGCCTTCGACCGCGGTCTTCCGCTTCCGCCCGAACGGGTCTCGCTGATGTTCGACATCGGCACACCCGACGTTGCCACCGGTGCCGCGGAATTGGCGGATGACGCACAGGTGTGCAACTGCAACGGGGTGAGCAAGGCCGCCATCGTCTCCTGCGTCAGGGATGGCCAGACGTCGCTCGCGGGCGTGATGTCGGCGACGCGGGCGGGCAAGGGCTGCGGCTCGTGCAAGGGCCTCGTGGCCCAGGTCGTCGAGTGGGCGGCCTCCGAGGCCGGCGCCGCGATTTCCGAAGACGCCGCGGCCAATTGGTACGTGCCTGGCGTCCCCTATGAAAAGCCCGAGCTGATGCGGCTGATCCGCGAGCTGGAATTGCACTCGGTGTCGTCGGTGTTCGCCGCGCTGGCGCCCGAAGGCCGCGACGACGCCGCCTCGAAGATGGCGCTGGCCTCGCTGTTGCACATGATGTGGGGCGACGAGTTCATCGACGAGCGCGACAGCCGCTACATCAACGACCGGGTGCACGCCAACATCCAGCGGGACGGCACCTTCTCGGTGGTGCCGCAACTCAAGGGCGGGGTGACGAGCTCCGACCAGCTACGCAAGATCGCCGACGTCGCCGACAAATACCAGATTCCGATGATCAAACTCACCGGCGGCCAGCGAATCGATTTGCTTGGCGTGCGCAAGGAAGACCTTCCGGCGGTGTGGGCCGATCTCGGGATGCCGTCCGGCTACGCGTACGGCAAGAGCTTCCGAACCGTGAAAACCTGTGTGGGGAGCGACTTCTGCCGCTACGGGTTGGGCGACTCGACCGCGCTCGGCATTGCGATCGAAGATCGGTTCCAGGGCCTGCCCAGTCCCGCGAAGATGAAGCTGGCGGTGACTGGGTGCCCGCGCAACTGCGCCGAGGCGCTGTGCAAGGACGTCGGCGTCGTCGCGATCGAGGGCGGGCAATGGCAGATCTACGTGGGCGGCGCCGCCGGCTCACACGTCCGCAAGGGCGATCTGCTGACAACCGTGGACACTCCGGACGAGGTCATCGGGCTGACGGGGCGGTTCCTGCAGTACTACCGGGAAAACGCCAATTGGCTGGAACGCACCTACGACTTCGTGCCGCGGCTGGGCATCGAACGGATCCGTGCGGTCGTGGTGCAGGACAGCGAGCGCATCGGCGCCGACCTCGATGCGCGCATGCAGAAGTCGGTGGAGTCGTACCGCGATCCGTGGAGCGAGAGCCGAAATCCCGCTGCATCGACGAACTTTCGAACTTCGCTGCCGCTGATCCCGCTGCCCCAGGTGCCGGTCAGATGAAATCCATCGCGCTGGGCTCCATCGACGACATCCCCGTGGGCGAGGGCCGCGCCTACGCGATCGACGGGCGCCAAATCGCGGTCTTCCGCCGGCGCGACGGCTCGCTGCGCGCGCTCGACGCGGTATGTCCGCACCGCGGGGGCCCCCTGGCCGACGGCCTGATCGACACCCGGGTGGTTGTCTGTCCGCTGCACGGCTTCACCTACGACCTGGAAACCGGATGCGAGGTCGCCAACGAAGGCGTGCCGGTGACCGCCTATCCCGTGCACGCCGACAGCGCTGGGACGATCCGGCTGCACCTGGGCGGCGAGGCGCATCGACCGCGCCGCAACGGCGCGGCTTCTCACCCGGCTTAGGGTCGCCCGGGCGGCATACGCCGTCGCCCACGACTACTTTTCTGAGCTACCCCACCCATCCGCGCCCGCGTCGGCACCGAATCACTCGTGGATTAGCCGAGCCGAGATCCGGGTATCGATCCGGGTGATCGAAATGCTGGCGTGTCCCGCGGACATCAGCATGTCGGCGATTCGGGTTTGCAACGCCCCGGGGTCGGGGCGCGTCCGGGCGGCGCGGTCGGGCGCGATGCGAGAGGCGTGAAATGCTGGGCCATCTCTACGATCGGGCGCTCGACGGCGAGCGATGTTGGATTCGGCACGACGACGGCGAGGTGCGTCCGCTACCGGCGCACCGCTGGCTGGGGGCCCGTGCACCCGATGCTGCCTGCGTCGATGAGGTGTTCGACGAAGAAGTCACGCAGATGTGCATCGGGCCGACCATCGAGCTCGGGTGCGGGCCCGGCCGGCTGGTCGCGCGCCTCATCCGCCGGGGCGTCCCCGCGCTCGGCATCGACCGGTCGGCGACCGCGATCCGCCTTGCCGGTCGCGGCGGTGCGGCCGCGCTGCTGGGCGATGTGTTCGAGCCGCTGCCCTGGATGGGCCGATGGCAGACGGTCCTGCTGGTCGACGGCAACGTCGGCCTCGGCGGCGACCCGCGCCGAATACTGTGCCGCGCGGCCGAGCTGTTGGGCCGCGGCGGCCGATGCGTGGCCGAGTTCGACCGCGAAGCCGTCGGCATCCGGTCGCGCTGGGTGCGGCTGGAGTCGGCGCACGATGTCGGGCCGTGGTTTCGGTGGGCGTCGGTCGGGGTGGACAGCGCCGCCGCGCTGGCCGCGCAGGTGGGTTTGACGTTGACCGGCGTCCGCATGGTCGGCGGCCGGGTGGTTGCGAGCCTGGCGGCGATGTGAACGGGCCAGGCCGTCTGCCGAGGTTCCGAAGCCCGCTGCGCGGCCCGTGGTTGACGTCGGTGTTCGGGCTGGTGCTGTTGGTGACCCTGCCGATCGTCATCCTCACCGGGCTGCTCTCCTACATCGCCTACGGGCCGCGGCTCGGCCAGGCGATCCCCGCCGACGTCGGCTGGCTGCGCCTGCCCATGTTCGACTGGCCGACGCGCCCATCGTGGTTGTACCGGCTGACCCAGGGACTGCACGTCGGGCTCGGCCTGGTGCTCATCCCGGTGGTGCTGGCCAAGCTTTGGTCGGTGATCCCGAGGCTGTTCGATTTTCCGCCGTTCCGATCGATAGCCCAAGCGCTGGAACGGATTTCGTTGCTGATGCTGGTCGGCGGGATACTCTTTGAGATCGTCACCGGAGTGCTCAACATCCAGTACGACTACATCTTCGGGTTCAGCTTCTACGACGCCCACTACTTCGGGGCGTGGGTGTTCATCGCAGGCTTCGCCATGCACATCACGCTGAAGATCCCCCGCATGGTGTCGGGGTTGCGGTCGCTGCCGCTGCGGGAGGTGTTGCGCACCAACCGAAGTGACACCCGCCCACAACCGCCCGATCCCGACGGGCTGGTGGCCGCCGATCCGGCCGAACCGACGATGAGCCGCCGCGGCGCGCTGGCGCTGGTCGGCTCCGGCGTGGCGCTGATCGCCATGCTGACGGCGGGCCAAACCCTCGGCGGCGCCGCCCGCGGCGTTGCCCTGTTGGTGCCGCGGGGCCGCGGCCGCGATTTCCCGGTCAACAAGACCGCCGTCGCCGCGGGCATCAGCCCGGAGAGCGTCGGCGCGGGCTGGCGATTGATGCTGCGGGCCGGCGCCTCGGTGGTGATGCTGGACCGTGCCACGCTGGCCGGCATGCCACAAACCAGCGCGCGGCTGCCGATCGCCTGCGTCGAAGGGTGGTCGACCGTGCAGACCTGGAGCGGCGTGCGGCTGGCCGATCTGGCCCGGGTCGCCGGCGCACCCGCACCGCGCTCGGCGCTGGTGGTATCGCTGCAGCGGGGCGGTGCGTTCGGCGCGGCGACGTTGCAGGCCAACCAGATTCGCGATCCCGAAGCGCTGCTGGCGCTGCGGGTGAACGGCGCCGACCTGACGTTGGACCACGGCTACCCGGCGCGGATCATCGTCCCCGCCCTGCCCGGCGTGCACAACACCAAGTGGGTGGCGTCCATCGAATTCTTGCAGGATTGAGATGTCGCGATTCACAACACGTTTCAGCGCGATCTATGGTTCCCATCCGCTGCATCTGCTGACGATGGTGTCCGGTTTCGCGCTGCTGGGTTACATCCTGATCACCTTCAACCCGGCGACGCTGTGGAACGCCGGCACCTGGTGGCAGTCGATAGCCGTGTGGTTCGCCGCCGCCGTCGTCGCTCACGACTTGGTGCTGTATCCGCTGTACGCACTGGCCGACCGGGTCATCACGGCGCGCTCCAGCCGGCGGCGGGGACACCCGAAAGTACTGGCCCGCAACTACATTCGGGTGCCAGCGCTGGGAGCGGGCCTGACACTGCTCGTTTTCCTGCCGGGCATCATCGAACAGGGCGGGCCCACCTACCAGGCAGCGACCGGGGAGACCCAGCAGCCGTTCCTGGGCCGATGGCTGCTGCTCACCGCGGCCATGTTCGCCGTCAGCGCGGCCGGCTACGCCGCGCGGCTTGGCGCGGCGCGGCGCCGGCCCAGCGTACAGAAAACACCCGAATCACCGTCAACAGCGCAGACGTCGGCGTCAGCAACCCCGTCAGACGGCGATTTCGGGCCCACATGACACGGCTGACGGATTCTTGGTTTCCGGTGAGCCGGCAGGGGTACAGTGCCCTACATGACGGCGCGGGTCCCGAGCATGACATGTATGAAATGGTTGCTACGAGCCCGGCCCGGCGACTACATGCTGGCGTTAAGCGTCGCCGGAGCTTCGCTACCGGTCATCGGTAAGCACCTCGAGCCCCTGGGCGGCATGACCGCCATGGGCGTGTGGGGTGCCCGCCACGCACCGAACGCGATATCCGCCATGAAAAGGGATTGGCTGACACCGGGCATCAACGACGAGCGCCGGCGGGATCGGGCGAGCACGCACCAGGTCTCGATCGCTGCCTTGCGAGGGGTGGTGTCAGCCGCGGAGCTGGAAACCGAGTGGCCCGCGGCGGAGCGGACGCCCCCGATCTGGGAGGCCCTGCGCCAACGCCGCTATCTCTACCGCCGTGCGGTCCACTACGGCGACCACCCCGCGCAGGTGCTCGATGTGTGGCGCCGCAAGGACCTGCCGGCGCAACCCGCGCCGGTGCTGATCTTCGTCCCGGGCGGCGCCTGGGTCCACGGCCGCAGCGTCCTGCAGGGGTCCGCCCTGATGTCGCGATTGGCCGAGCAGGGGTGGGTGTGCCTCGCGATCGACTACCGCGTCGCCCCGCTGCACCGCTGGCCGCGCCACATCACCGACGTCAAGACCGCCATCGCGTGGGCGCGCGCCAACGTCGACAAGTTCGGCGGTGACCGCAATTTCGTTGCGGTGGCCGGTTGTTCGGCCGGCGGGCACCTGTCCGCGCTGGCCGGACTCACCCCCGACGATCCCCAACTTCAGGCGAGGTTGCCCGAGGGCTCCGACAGCTCGGTGGACGCGGTGGTCGGGATCTATGGCCGCTACGACTGGGAGGACCGTTCGACTCCCGAGCGGGACCACTTCGTCGATTTCCTGGAGCGGGTGGTGGTCAAGAAGACGATCGCGCGTCATCCCGAGGTGTTCCGCGACGCGTCGCCGATCGCGCGGGTGCATCGAAACGCTCCGCCGTTCTTGGTGATTCACGGCAGCAAGGACAGCGTCATCCCCGTCGAGCAGGCGCGCGCCTTCGTCGAGCGGCTGCGGACCGTCTCGCATTCGATGGTCGGTTACCTGGAGTTGCCCGGGGCGGGCCACGGCTTCGACCTCATCGACGGTGAGCGGGCGGGCGTGGCGGCCCACGCGACATCGCTGTTCCTCAATCAGGTCTACCGCGCCAAGACAATCGGTGCCAAAGAGGTTATCTGAGCTCCTCCCGCTGAGTAGGGTCCCCTCTATGAGCAAGGGGCAGCGGTGAAACGGCTGAGCGGCTGGGACGCCGTACTTCTGTACAGCGAGACGCCCAACGTGCACATGCACACCATCAAAGCCGCGGTGATCGAGCTGGACCCGGCGAGTCGCAGCCTCGACCTGGAGTCGTTTCGCCGCGTCATCGGCGCCCGGCTGCACAAGCTCGAGCCGTTTTGCTATCAGCTCGTCGAGATCCCGTGGAAGTTTCACCATCCGATGTGGCGCGAGCACTGCGAGGTCGACCTGGAATACCACATCCGGCCCTGGCAACTGCCGGCTCCCGGCGGGCGCCGCGAGTTGGACGAGGCGATCGGGCGGATCGCCAGCACCCCGCTCGACCGCGACCGCCCGCTGTGGGAGATGTACTTCGTCGAGGGCCTGGCCAACAACCGGGTAGCCGTCGTCGGCAAGATCCACCACGCGCTCGCCGACGGTGTCGCCTCGGCCAACCTGCTGGCGCGCGGCATGGACCTGCTGCCCACACCGGAGGGCGGTCCGCCGCAAAACGACCCGGCCCCCACCAAACGCCAGCTGCTGTCGTCGGCGTTCGTCGACCATCTCCGGCAGGCCGGCAAGCTGCCGGCGACATTTCGCTACACCGCGCAGGGCATCGGCCGGGTGCGACGCAGCTCGCGCAAGCTCTCGCCGGAACTGAGCCGACCCTTCGAGCCGCCGCCGACGTTCATGAACCACATGATCACCCCGGAGCGCAGGTTCGCGACCGCGACGCTGGCGCTGGCCGACGTCAAGGAGACCGGCAAGCGGCTCGGCGCGACCATCAACGACATGGTGCTGGCCATGTCGACCGGTGCGCTGCGCACGTTGCTGTTGCGCTACGACGGCAAGGCCGAGCCCCTGCTGGCCTCCGTTCCGGTGAGCTTCGACTTCTCGCCGGAGCGGATCTCCGGAAATCGCTTCAGCGGAATGCTGGTCGCACTCCCGACCGATGCCGACGATCCGCTGGAGCGGGTGCGGTGCAGCCACGAGAACGCGATCTCGGCCAAGGAGGGCCACCAGCTCATGGGCCCGGAGCTGGTCAGCCGTTGGGCGGCGTACATGCCGCCGGTGGGGACGGAAGCCTTCTTCCGGTGGGCGTCCGGCCGGGACGGACAAAACAAGGTGCTCAACCTGAACATCTCGAACGTTCCCGGCCCGCGCGAGCGCGGCCGGGTGGGCGGCGCCCTGGTCACCGAGATCTATTCGGTGGGGCCGTTGACCGCCGGCAGCGGTCTCAACATCACCGTGTGGAGCTACGTCGATCAGATCAACATCTCGGTGCTCACCGACGGTGCCACCGTCAAGGACCCGCACGAGGTGACCGAGGCCATGATCGCGGACTTCATCGAAATACGCCGGGCCGCAGGGCTTTCCGAAGAGCTGACGGTCATCGAGGCCGCGATGGCGCCGGCCTGACGGGCGGTAGTCGAAGCTCCGGGCGCGGCGGCCGTTACCATCGGTCGGACACCAGCGATTCAAAGGAGACTCGCAGCACCGTGAGCGACGAAGCCCCCAATAACGAACCCGAAGTTCTCGTCGAGCAACGGGATCGAATCCTGATCATCACAATCAACCGGCCGAAGGCCAAGAACGCCGTCAACGCCGCCGTCAGCCGCGGGTTGGCCGACGCCATGGATCGGCTCGACGGCGATAACGGCCTGTCGGTGGGGATCCTGACCGGGGCGGGTGGCTCGTTCAGCGCCGGCATGGATCTCAAGGCGTTCGCCCGCGGCGAGAACGTCGTCGTCGAGGGCCGCGGCATGGGCTTCACCGAACGCCCCCCGGCCAAGCCGCTCATCGCCGCGGTGGAAGGGTTCGCGTTGGCCGGCGGCACCGAGCTGGCGCTGGCCACCGATCTGATCGTCGCGTCCAGGGACTCGGCGTTCGGCATCCCCGAGGTCAAGCGCGGCCTGGTCGCCGGCGGCGGGGGACTGCTGCGGTTGCCCGAACGCATTCCCTACGCGATCGCGATGGAGCTGGCGCTGACCGGCGATAACCTCTCGGCCGAGCGCGCTCACGAGCTGGGCCTGGTCAACGTCCTGGCCGAGCCGGGCAAGGCGCTGGACGCGGCAATCGAGTTGGCGGAGAAGATCACCGCGAACGGACCGCTCGCGGTGGCCGCCACCAAGCGGATCATCACCGAATCCCGGGGCTGGAGCCGAGACACCATGTTCACCGAGCAGATCAAGATTCTGGCCCCGGTGTTCTCGTCGAACGACGCCAAGGAAGGCGCGATTGCGTTCGCGGAGAAGCGCCCGCCGCGCTGGACCGGAACGTAGGTCCTACGGGTCCGGGTCGGCCAGGTAGCGCTGCACGGTCGGCCCCAGCCAGCCGACCACATCGTCGATCGCGGCCGACGCGATCGGCTCGATCCGCAGCTGGTAGCGCGCGAACGCCAGGCCCGCCAGGTGGCTGGCCACCAGCTCGACGCGCAGCTCGGCGTCGGCCACCCCGAACTCCGCCGCGACCCGCTTCGCGATCGGCCCGGCGAGGCTGTCGTGCAACACCTTTCGCGCCTGGGGGTGGATCGCCGCCGAACGCCACAGCGTCAGGAACGGCTCGAAGACGGCACCCTCCTCCCAGTGCTCGAGGAAGCGGCGCACCAGCCTCGGGCCGATCCGCTCGGTCCCCTCGTCGAGGAGCGCGGCGAGCTGATGTAGCGGGTGCTCGGGTCCGGTCAGCGTGGACGCGGTGAAGAGACCTTCCTTGTTGCCGAAGAAGTAGTAGACCATCGCGACGTCCACGCCGGCGTCGGCGGCGATGGCGCGGACGGTGGCCCCCTCGTATCCCTCGCGCATGAAGCGTTCGCGCGCGGCGTCGAGGATTCGCTGTCGGTTCTGTTGACCGGTCCGCCACCGGCCGGCCCGCCGCGGTTCGACCATGACGTCACAATACTTCAACAACCGTTGATGAATACCGCGCGCCGGCGTAGGTTGTTCTTCAACGGAGGTTGAAGTAAAGGAGGTCCGCCATGGTGACAACCGCGGGTCGACGCCTTTGGTGGCGACACCTGATGTCCGTCCTGCTCTTCCCGGTCACCGTGACGCTCGTCGTCCCGGCCCTGATCGTGATCCCGGCCGGGGTGCGAACCGCGCACCTCGGCACCGCGCTGACGGTGGTGCTGGTGACCGTCGGCTGCCTGCTGATCGCCGCCGGTCTGGCGCTGATGGTGTGGACGAACGTGCTGTTCGACCGCGTCGGCGAGGGCACGCTCGGGCTGGGCAAGGTGATGGGCGAGCCGGTCCACCTGGTGGTGCGCGGGCCCTACCGGCACGTGCGCAACCCGATGATCACCGGCGTGCTCTGCATCCTGCTCGGGGAGGCGGCCATCACCGCATCCGGCGGGCTGCTGACCTGGTTCGCGATCTTCTTCGCTTTCCAGGCCACCGCCATCTGGTTCTGGGAAGAGCCCCATCTCACCGAGCGCTACGGCAGTGAATACGTCGATTACCGGCGCAACGTCCCGCGCTGGATCCCCCGGATCACGGCCTGGACCCCGGGCACATAGAACTGGCGGTTTAGCAAATCGCGAGTGCGGGCACCTCTAGGCATGCCCCCACACCAGGTCCTTCGTTTCCTTGCTCCCGCGTTAGTCGCGGCGGCGGGCGCTACTGCGCCCGTCCTGGCGTCTGCAATCCCCTTCGCCGCCGCCGATCCGTGTCCGGATGCTCAGGTGGTCTTTGCCCGCGGCACCGACGATCCTCCCGGTGTCGGCCCCACCGGCCAGGCCTTCCTCGACTCCCTGCGCCCGCGCGTCGGCACAAGGTCGTTCAACGTATATCCGGTCGACTACCCCGCGACGTATGACTTTACGAACGCGGCCAAGGTCGGAATCAGGGACGCGAGTTCGCATATCGTTTCGATGGCGCACGACTGCCCCAACACCAAGATGGTGCTCGGCGGTTACTCCTCAGGCGCGGCCGTGATGGGCTTCGTCACCTCGGCCGACGTGCCCGCTGGAATCGATCCGGCGAGCGTGCCCAAACCCTTGGACCCCGAGGTGGCCAACCACGTCTCCTCGGTCGTGCTCTACGCACTGCCGAGCGACAAGACGATGCACCTTTTCGGCGCGCCGCCGGTTGTCATCGGCCCGCTTTATCAGGCCAAGACCATCGTGGTGTGCGCTCCCGGGGACCCGATCTGTTCCGACGGGGGGAGTTTCGACGTGCATAAGTCGTATTCGAGCAATGTCCCGGTGATCGACCAGGGCGCGGCCTTCGCGGCCGATCATCTTGCCGCGGCGGGTCCCGGCGGCCCGGCGGCTCCCGGCGGCCCACCGGTTCCCGCCGTCCCGGCGCCTGCGGGTCCCGGCTCGCCCGCGGCCGTTCTCGCGGCTCCGTCCGGTGCAGGCTCCGGCGGTTAACCGCGTTGGCGCCCTGACCGCATCCCGTCCACCCATCCGGCGTCGGTTACACTATGGCCTCAGTTTGTAAAGGGGGTGGGGATCCCCAGAAGGATCGAGGATGAGCATTTCGTTGCTGCTTGAGATGGCCGCGTCGAGCAACCCCGATCGCATTGCCGTCGTCTCCGAGGACGTGCGCCTGACCACGCAGCAGCTCAGCGATCTCGCCGACGGCGGCGCGGGAGTCCTCGCGGAATCCGGCGCCAGGCACGTCGTCTACGTCGGGACCGGCGGCGCGATGCTGCCGCTGCTCATCTTCGCCGCGGCGCGGGCCGGCCTGCCCTTCACCCCACTCAACTACCGGCTTTCGGCCGACGGCATCCAAACGTTGATCGATCGGCTGCCCGATCCGGTGGTGATCGTCGACGAGCGCTACCGGGAGATGCTCGGCGACGCCTCGCGGCGGGTGATGCTCACCGACGACTTCCTGACGGCCGCGCGCGAGGCGGCTGACTTCGAAGCGGCGTTTGCCGACCCCGATTCCGTCGCGATCGTGCTCTTCACGTCGGGCACCACGTCGGCGCCCAAGGCCGTCGAACTCTCGCACAACAACCTGACCAGCTACGTCACCGGCACGGTCGAATTCGAGTCCGCCGCGCCGGACGACGCCGCGCTGATCTGTGTGCCGCCGTATCACATCGCCGGCATCAGCGCCGCCCTGTCAAACCTCTACGCCGGCCGCAAGATGGTCTACCTGCCCAACTTCGACGCCGACGAATGGGTGCGGCTGATCAAGGCCGAAAACGTGACCACCGCGACGGTGGTGCCCACGATGCTGGACCGAATAGTCACGGTGCTGGAAACCGGCGGCCACGACCTGCCGTCGCTGCGCAACCTGGCCTACGGCGGCTCGAAGGTCGGCCTGCCGCTGGTCCGCCGTGCACTCGAACTGTTGCCGCGGGTGGGCTTCGTCAACGCGTACGGCCTGACGGAGACGAGTTCGACGATCGCGGTGCTGACCCCCGACGACCACCGCGAGGCCCAGGCCGCCTCGGCGGCCGGCGTCGCCAAGCGGCTGGGGTCGGTCGGGCGCGCGGTGCCGGGCATCGAGCTGCAGATCCGCGACGAGGACGGCAGGGTGCTGGGGCCGGGCGAGACCGGCGAACTGTTCGTGCGCGGCGAGCAGGTCTCCGGCCGCTACACCGGGATCGGCTCGGTGCTCGACGAGAACGGCTGGTTCCCGACGCGCGACATCGCCACCCTCGACGAGGACGGCTACCTGTTCATCGGCGGCCGCAGCGACGACACCATCATCCGCGGCGGCGAGAACATCGCGCCCGCGGAGCTGGAGGAGGTGCTGATCGAGCACCCGCACGTTCGCGACGTCGCGGTGGTCGGCGTCGAGGACCCGCAGTGGGGCCAGGCCATCACCGCGGTGGTGGTGCCGGCGCCCGGCAGCGTCCCGGACCCCGACGATCTGCGGGAGTACGTCCGCAAAACGTTGCGCGGGTCGCGCACCCCCGACCGGGTAGTCTTTCGCGACGAGTTGCCAACCACACCCACGGGCAAGGTGCTTCGCCGAGAGATCGTCGAAGAGCTGCGTGCCGCACCGGCCGAGCAGTGAGCAGAGGAAAAATCATGATCAAGAACGGAACCCGCCTGGCCAGTCAGGTGTGTGACACCCAGGTCATCGTCGTCAGAAGTGCCGACAGCCTTGACGACCTGCGTTGCGGGGGTGTGCCGATGGTAGAGATCGGGGCGGAGCGGTCGGGCGAACTCGACCCGGCGTTCTCCGACGGCACCGTGATGGGCAAGCGCTACGTCGATGAAACCGGCGCGGAGGTGCTGGTGACCAAGCCGGGCGCGGGCAGCCTGAGCGTCGGGCAGACCGCCCTTCAGCTCAAAGAGGTCAAGCCGCTACCGGCCAGCGACTGAGAGTCGGCTACGCGCCGGGAATTCCGTTGCGGCTGACGAATTCCCTTGCCTTGATCAGGAATTCGAGCTGCTCGGCAACCTGGCTCAGCGGTTTCACGCTGCGCGTCGAGCGGGACAGCACGATCGCACCCTCCAGGGCGGCGATCGACATCACCGCCAGCGACGCGGCGTCGTCGTCATTGAAGCCGTCGTTGGCGAACGCGTGGGTCATGGCGGTGCACCAGCGGTCCAGGATGGCGCCGGCCTCGGCCGAAAGCTTCGGTTCGTCGTCGTCCGAGCCGATGGCCGCCGCCACCACCGGGCAGCCTGCGGTGAAGTCGCCGTCGGTCAGCAGGCGCTCCCAGTACTCGATGAACTCGCGCAGCAGGGCCTTGGCGCCCCAGCCCGCGGCGTCGTCGATCATGGCGGTGATGGCATCTCCGGAGTACCGCAGCGCCTCCGCCAGAATCTGGTTGCGGCCTTCGGGGAAGTGGTAGTAGACCGAGCCGCGCGGCGCGCCGCTGCGGGCCAGCACTTCGTCGATCGTCACCCCGGCGGCTCCGCGCTCGCGCATCACCTCAGCGGCGCTGATCAGCATCTTCTTCTTGGTGTCGCACCGCTTGGTCGTAACGGTGCCCCGCATGGGGTCGGTGACAGTCGGCACTGCCGTACCTCCTCCGGCCGGCGTCATGCAGCGTGCGAGTGCCGCGGTACCGGCCAGTGCAGGTTGCGGGGGCTGAACCGGAACGAGCGGCGCTTGAGGTCAGGCATCTCGCGGGTGTACTGATAGCCAGCGACGTTGAGCTCGATAATCCACATGATTTTCTCCCGGCCTAGGTGCGGCCCATGATTATGCTGAGAATCATATAAGACATCGGTCGAGTAAGCAAGTTTTATTCCCTATATAAACCCGACAGCACGGCTAATGGCGTAGGCGAGCCGTGAGTGGCCTACTGTGACGGGAAGGTAACCGTAGCGTTTCTATGCTGTATTGCATAATTTCTCCGCCTGCGCTTCACTGTGACGATGGCGCTACCAAATCTCGACACCGTGTCCCTCGAGCGCGACGGGCACGTCCTGCTGATCGGCCTGAACCGGCCGCATAAACGCAACGCCTTCGACCGGGCGATGCTTGCCGACCTGGCCCGCGCCTACGCGGTGCTGGAATCCGACCCGTCGGTGTGGGCGGGCGTGCTGTTCGCACACGGCGACCACTTCACCGCGGGCCTAGACCTCGTCGACGTCGGCCCGGGCATCGCGGCGGGGCAGAGTCCGGTGCCCGACGACGGCCGGGACCCCTGGCGGCTGGACGGCGCGTGGACCACCCCACTGGTCGCGGTCGCGCAGGGCTGGTGCATGACGCTGGGCATCGAATTGCTGCTCGCGGCCGACATCCGCGTCGCGGCCGCCGGAACGCGATTCACCCAGCTCGAGGTGCGGCGCGGCATCTACCCCTTCGGCGGCGCGACCATCCGGCTGCCCCGCGAGGCGGGGTGGGGCAATGCCATGCGCTGGCTGCTCACCGGCGACGAGTTCGACGCCGCCGAGGCCCACCGCATCGGGTTGGTCCAGGAAGTGGCCGACGATCCGGCGGCGGCGTTGGCCCGGGCGCGCGAGATCGCGCACACCGTCGCCGACCGCGCCGCGCCGCTGGGGGTGCGCGCCACGCTCGCCTCGGCGCACCTGGCCCGCCGCGAAGGGGAGGCGGCGGCCGTCGGTCGGCTACGGTCCGCCGTCGCCGAGCTGTTCGCCAGCGAGGACGCCGCCGAGGGCGTGCAATCGTTCGTCGAAAGGCGGCAGGCCCGGTTCGTCGGCCGCTAGGGCCGCAGCGCCGAACGTGCGGCTGGCCGCACGCTCGCGGCAAGTGCCTAGCTGTCGAGGGTGTAGCCCATCGGCATCAGCACGCTCTTCTGCTGCGTGAAGTGCTCGACACCTTCCGGCCCGTTCTCCCGGCCGATGCCCGAGTTCTTGTACCCGCCGAACGGGCAACACGGGTCGAACGCGTACCAGTTGATCGCGTAGGTGCCGGTGCGAATCTTCTCCGAAATCTCAATGCCCTTGGGGATGTCGGACGTCCACACGCTGCCCGCCAGGCCGTACACCGAGTCGTTGGCGATCTTGATCGCGTCCTCCTCGGTGTCGTAGGGAACGATGGACAGCACCGGCCCGAAGATCTCCTCCTGGGCGATCGTCATCTTGTTGTCGACGTCGGCGAAGACCGTGGGCTGCACGAAGAAACCCTTGTCCAGTCCCTCGGGCCGGCCGCCGCCGCACACCAGCCGCGCGCCCTCCTCGATGCCCTTGGCGATGTAGCCCTCGACGCGGGCGCGCTGCTTCTCCGAGATCAGCGACCCGATCTGGGCGGCCGGGTCGGACGGCGTGCCGACCGGCAACGCTTGCACGAAAGTGCTTACCGCATCGACGATTTCGTCGTAGCGCGACCGTGGTGCCAGGATGCGGGTCTGCGCGACGCAGGCCTGCCCGGTGTTCATGATTCCGGAGAACACCAGCATTGGGATTGCCGCGGCCAGGTCGACGTCCTCAAGGACGATGGCCGCCGACTTGCCGCCGAGCTCCAGGGTGCACGGTTTGAGCGCCTCGGCGGCGCGGCGGCCGATTTCCTTGCCGACCCCCGAACTGCCGGTGAAGGTGAACAGGTCGATATCGGGATTGGACGTCAGTGCTTGCCCGGTCTCGATGCCGCCGGGCACCACGGACAGCACCCCCTCGGGCAGGCCGGCTTCGGCGAACACCTCCGCCAAAGCATTTGTGCTCAAAGGGGTTTCGGCTGCGGGCTTGAGCACCACCGTGCAGCCGGCCAGCAGCGCCGGGCCCAGCTTGTTGACGGCGAGGAACAGCGGGACATTCCATGCCACGATCGCGCCCACAACGCCGATGGGCTCCCGGTGGACGATGCTCTGCCCGTAGCCTCCGGTGCGGATCTCTTTCCACTTGACCTGATCGACGGCGGGTCCGGCGAAGAAGTTCAAGGCGCCGATCGAGCTCATCCAGTGCATCGTCTCGACGGTGGTCGGCGGTTGGCCGGTCTCGTCGCCGAGCAGCTTGGTGAATTGGTCCTTACGCTCCTCCATCAGCTTGAGCGCGCCCGCGATGACGGCCGCGCGCTCCTTCGGTGGCGTGGTGGGCCACGGGCCGTTGTCGAATGCCGCGCGGGCCGCGGCCACCGCGGCGTCGACATCGGCCGCCGCCGCCAGCGGCACCTTCCCGACGTATTCGCCGGTGGCCGGGCAGTGCACCTCGATGACTTGGTCGGTCGACGGCTCGGTCCACTTGCCGCCGATGAAAAGCTTGTCGTACTCGGTCTTGATGTCGGTCATTCCGCCGCTCCTCCTCATCGCTCCGTCCCCCGCAAGCGGGAGGTGCCCCCACCGCATCGCGCGGCGGGCATGGGCGCCACCCTACCCAAGCCGACGCAAAACGAGAACATGTTCCATTATCGAGGTACGAGCACCAGCACGAGATTGCTCACCAGGAACTCGCGCAGCACCGGCACCCGCGTCATCCACCAGGCCCATCGGGGGTGGTAGCGGGGGAATGCGGCGACCGCGGCGCCGGTACTGGCCGCCCACGTCAGCCCGTCGGCGGCGGACACCGCGAACAACGACGACCCGTAGTCGTTTTTGGCCGGACGGCCGTGTTTGCGCGCATAGCGGGCGGCGGCGCGCTGCCCGCCCAGGTAGTGGCTCAGGCCCATCTCGTGCCCACCGAACGGGCCGAGCCAGACGGTGTAGGACAGCACCGCCAGCCCGCCCGGCTTGGTCACCCGCAGCATCTCGGCGCCGAGCTGCCATGGTCGCGGCACGTGCTCGGCGACATTGGACGACAGGCAGATGTCCACCGAGTCGTCGGCGAACGGCAGCGCCAGGCCCGACGCCCGGACGAAGGTGTCCGCCGGGTGCCCGCCGAAAGCCGGTCCCGCCGCGTGCATCTCGCGTTCGTCGGGTTCCACGCCGATGTAGCGAACACCGGCGTCGCCGAATGCGGCCGCGAAATATCCCGGCCCGCCGCCGACGTCGAGCAGCGTGCGCCCCACCGGAGGTTCGCCGCGGACGCCCAGCCACAGGTCGCCCACCATTGCCGCGGTGTCGGCCGCGAGCGCGCCATAGAAGCGCGCCGGATCGGACTGCTCGTAGCGGAATTCCGACAGCAGCCGCACCGAGCGGGCCAGGGTTGCGCGCCGCGCGAAAACGTCGGTGACGGCCACCGCCATACCCTACGCAGCGTCGTCGCCAGGCTAGGCTGACCGGTAATGTCTGCCCTCCGCTCCGTGCTGCTGCTGTGTTGGCGCGACACCGGCCACCCGCAGGGCGGCGGCAGCGAGGCCTACCTGCAGCGCATCGGCGCGCAGCTGGCCGCCCAGGGAACAGCCGTCACACTCCGCACCGCCCGCTATCCGGGTGCGCCGCGGCACGAGGTTGTCGACGGCGTGCGGATCAGCCGCGCGGGTGGCCGCTACTCGGTGTATGTGTGGGCGCTACTGGCCATGGCGCTGGCCCGGCTCGGGCTCGGTCCGCTCCGCCGGGTGCGGCCCGACGTGGTCGTCGATACCCAGAACGGCTTGCCGTTCCTGGCCCGGCTGCTCTACGGCCGCAGGGTGGTGGTGTTGGTGCACCACTGCCATCGCGAGCAGTGGCCGGTGGCCGGGCCGCTGCTCGGCCGGCTCGGCTGGTTCGTCGAGTCGACGTTGTCGCCCAGGGTGAACCGCAGCAACCAGTACGTGACGGTGTCGCTGCCGTCGGCCCGCGATCTGGTCGCCCTGGGGGTCGACAACGAGCGCATCGCGGTGGTGCGCAACGGTCTCGACGAGGCCCCGCCGCTGTCGTTGTCCGGGCCCCGCGCGGACGCGCCGCGCGTCGTGGTGCTGTCGCGGCTGGTGCCGCACAAGCAGATCGAGGACGCGCTGGACGTCGTCGCGGCCCTGCGACCGCGGGTCCCGGGCCTGCATCTCGACATCCTCGGCGACGGCTGGTGGCGGGAGCGGCTGGTCGACCACGCGCACGCGCTCGGCCTTTCCGGCGCGGTGACCTTCCACGGCCACGTCGACGACGTGACCAAACACCATGTGCTGCAACGCTCCTGGGTGCACGTGCTGCCGTCGCGCAAGGAGGGCTGGGGCCTGGCGGTGGTCGAGGCGGCCCAGCACCGGGTGCCCACCATCGGCTACCGATCCTCCGGCGGGCTGTCCGACTCAATCGTCGACGGCGTGACCGGGGTGTTGGTGGACACTCGGGCCGAGCTGGTGGACCGGCTCGAGCGGCTGCTCTGCGATCCCGTGCTGCGTGACCAGCTTGGCGCCAAGGCGCAAACGCGCAGCGGCGAATTCTCCTGGACGCAAAGCGCCGATGCGATGCGCACCGTGCTCGAAGCGGTGCGCGCCGGCGAGTTCGTCAGCGGCGTCGTCTGACCGGGCGGACCCCGGCGCCGGCGGCGCCGACGATCAGCAACGCCAGCCACCCCAGATGCGCGATCACCGTCGCCCGGCGGCGCCCGGCGGACACACCGGCGGTGTCGCCGCCGATCCGATACAGGGCGAGTTCGTCGTTGCGGAAATCCGGTGTCAGCGCGCCGAGGGTGCGGGCGGACGCACCCATGTCACCGGCGCTGTCCGATTCGACGATCAACCACCCGACGCCGGCCGCGGCCAACGCGGCGCGATCCGGCCCCGCCAGCAGCAACTCCTGCACCGCCCGGGCGCGGTTGCCCTCCCCGGGAACCGTCACCCCGGAGATGGCCAGGTCCCCGGTCATCAGCACGTCGGCGCGCACCCAGCGGGGCAGCGGATCGAGCACCGGCGCCGGGCCGGACCAGGGGAAGCGGCGCATGGTGCCGGCGGGCAGTACGGCGACGGTCCGTGGGTCGGCGTTGATCGCCGACGCGACCGCGGCCCAGCCGGACGGGTAGCGCACCGGCTCGACCCTTCCCCACACGCCCCAAACCAGGTCGGGCAGCGCCAGGATCAGCGCGAGGCAACAGACCAGCGCCGTCTGCGCCGGCCGCAGCCACCGGCGCAGCGTCAGCACCGAGCCCGCACCCGCCAACGCGTATCCGGGCAGCGCAAGGGCGACCCACTTCTGCCCGTCGCGCAACACCCCGAACCCCGGCGCGGCCTCAACCACCGCGCGCAGCGCGTGCAGGCCGGGACCGGTCGCCAGCGCGGCCGGCACCAGCACCGACACCGCCGCCAGCACCAGCAGCGGCGCGACCGCCCGCCGGCGCGCCACCGCCGGCAGCCCGGCCACCACGATCCCCAGCAACACCAGGGCCGAGGACACCGCGAAAAGCGTTGTCCGCGAAGCGGGTACGGCTTCGCCATTCCAGATCCCGCCCAGGCTGGCCAGGCTGAAGAGTGTGCCGAGACCGGGCTCGGCACGTGGCGCGAACGCGCTGACCCCGAGCGCATTCTGCGCGCCCAACGACGGGCCCAGCGCGGCCGCGGTCAGCCACGGCAGCGCGGCCACCACCGCAACACCCAAAGTCGCTGCGGCGCAGACCCACCGCGGCCAGCCGGGACCGGGCGCGGCCACGCAGACCAGCCCGACCGTCGCGGCCAACATCAATCCGGTGGGCGTCAGCCCGGCCAACGCGACCCAGAAAATCAAACCGAAGGCGGCACCCCCCGCGAAGCGAAGCCGCAGCATCGCCGTCGCAACCCAGGGCAGGCAGCCGTAGCCGACCAGCAGGCTCCAGTGGCCTTGCAAAAGCCGTTCGGCGACATAGGGATTCCAGATCGCCAGCGTGATCGCGACGAACTGGCCGGCCGCGCCCGCGTCGGGCAGTGCGGTCTCAACGAGCCGGGCCGCACCCCATCCCGCGACCCACAGGCCCGCGACGAGCAACGCCTTCACCACCACGCCGCCGTCGACCACGTGCGAGGCCAGCGCCACCGCAAAATCTTGCGGCGTCGCCCGCGGCGCCGCCGTCAAACCCAGCGCGCCGTCGGACAGGTAGGACCGCGGCGTCGATACCGCGTCGCGCAGCAGCAGGTATCCGGGCTTCAGCAGGGGCCCGGCCACCAGGAGCGCCACGGCGAGCGCGTACCCCGGCCGGCTCCAACGCACGTCGGGAAGTTAGGCCCGTTCGGGCGGACCGCCCGGCGGTTCCGGCGGCCCGGCATCGGGTGGCTCTTCCGATGCCGGAGGGTCCGATCCCGGCTCCGCCGCGTCCGGGCGCGCGGCGGGACGCTGGGTGGGCAGCTTCTCGGTCTCGGCCTCGGCGCCGGGCACCGGTTCCTCCAGCCCGGTGCGGCCGAAGAAGTCCTGATCGGCGCGGTCCAGGCCGGGGTCGGTCAGCGCGCTTTCGGTTCGGAGGCTGAACGAGGCCAGCAATCCGCCGCCGATCAGCGAGATCAAACCGACCGCGGTGAAGGTGATGGGCAGCACCCGCGACCACAGGGCCAGCCGGTCGCGTTCGTCGCGGGCCGCATTGACCTGGGCTTCGACGGTGTCTTCGGTCGAGGTGACGCGGTAGTCGGCCAGCGTCACCTCGGGCTTCAGCGGATCACGCGCGAAGTAGTGGTTGGCGTGCTCGGTCTGCTTGACGATGGTGCCCGATACGGGGTCCACCCAGAAGGTCCGCTGCGCCGCGTAGTAGCGCGTCATGGTGACCTGCTCGGCGGGATCGCCGCCCACCCCCCACATCGCCGCGGACGTGGTGACCTTGCCGTCCTCGTCGCCGGCGTACAGCGAGGGGTACTTGACCGGGGCCGTCAGCTTGCCGTCGGGGTTGTAGCCGACGTTCTGCGTGAAGCGGTAGGTGGTCAGGCCGTTGACGTCTTCCTGGCTTTCGTAGTTGACGTCGAAGGCCTTCTGCGCGATCGGGTCGAAGTAGGGGTACGTCTTCTTCTCGGTGTGGAACGGGAACCGGTAGGACAGCCCGTCGTGGCGCAGTGGGATCGCGGTGGGGGGGTTCTCGTCGCTGAAGGAGCGCGGCTTCTGCACCGAGCCGCCCGTGTGGGTGTCGTCCGAGACGGCCAGCGCGGTCCTGCGGTTAAGGGTGACGGTGTCGACGATCGCCAGCAGCAGTCCGCTGTCCTTTTGCTTGTCGGTGCGCCGAACCGACGTGCCGACCTGCAGGGTGACCACGTCGGCGTTGGCGGGGGATTCGACGCTGACCTGCTGCTGGGACACCAGCGGCACGTTCTGGTTGACGACGAGGTGATCGCTCGACAAGGACGCGGAGTCGAGCGCGGTGCCGTTGCCGTCGCTGATCAAGGTGGTGTCGAGATTGAGCGGGACCTTGGTGATCCTGCTGCTGGTGTAGGTCGACAGCAGCAGGGCGGCGATCAGCAGGGCGGCTCCGAGTCCAATGATTCCGCATGCGGCGAACCGCAACATGACTGCTCGGTTCACGTTGCTGTGTCCTCCTAGTGGTCCTCAAAGTTCTCAGACTCTTCGGCCGCCCCCTCTGGCCTGACCAAGCAGCGGCAAACCCGTTTGACCCTAACAGCAGAATTTAAGGTCTCGGCTTACGAACCTAGCGACAGGCAGACTGTCAACGTGAATGATGACCAGCAGGTGGGCGGCGTCCGCAGCTTCCTGCCCGCCGTGGAGGGGATGCGCGCGTGCGCGGCCATGGGCGTGGTCGTCACGCACGTCGCCTTCCAGACGGGCCATTCGAGCGGTGTCACCGGCAGGTTGTTCGGTCGCTTCGACCTGGCGGTGGCGGTGTTCTTCGCCTTGTCGGGATTCCTGCTGTGGCGTGGTCACGCGGCGGCCGCACGGGGTCTGGGATCGCGCCCGCGCACGGGCCACTACCTGCGATCGCGGGTGGTCCGCATCATGCCCGCCTATCTCGTCGCGGTGGTCGTCATCCTGTGCCTGCTGCCCGACTCCAATCACGCCAGCCCGACGGTATGGCTGGCGAACCTGACGCTCACCCAGATCTACGTGCCGCTCACCCTGACCGGCGGCCTGACCCAGATGTGGAGCCTCTCGGTCGAGGTCGGCTTCTATCTGGCGTTGCCGATCCTCGCGCTGCTGGCCCGACGCATCCCGGTCCGCGCCCGGATACCGGTGATCGCCGCGTTCGCCGCGCTCAGCTGGGCCTGGGGCTGGGTGCCGTTCGCGCATGCCGGCTCCGGTATCAATCCGCTGAACTGGCCGCCCGCGTTCTTCTCGTGGTTCGCCGCGGGCATGCTGCTGGCGGAATGGACCTACAGCGGGATCGGGTTGGCGCACCGGCTGGCGCGACGCCGCGTGCTGATGGCCGTGATCGCCGCGCTGGCGTACCTGGTCGCGGCCTCCCCGCTGGCCGGCCCGGAGGGGTTGATTCCGGGCACCGCCACGCAGTTCGCGGTGAAGACGGCGGCGGGTTCCCTCGTCGCTTTCGCACTGGTCGCGCCGTTGGTGCTGGACCGGCCCGATACGCCGCACCGGGTGCTGGGCACCACCGCCATGGTCACGCTGGGGCGCTGGTCCTACGGGCTTTTCATCTGGCACCTGGCCGCATTGGCCATGGTGTTCCCCGTGATCGGGACCTTCCCGTTCACCGGGCGGATGGTCGAGGTGTTGGCGTTGACGCTGATCTTCGGATGGGCGATCGCCGCCGTCAGCTACGGGCTGGTCGAGTCGCCCTGCCGGGAAGCGTTGCGGCGCTGGGAGAAACGCGAGAAGCCGGCGGACGCCAGGGTCATAGACGCTGAGGCGGACGCAATCGCGCCATGATCTCGGCGCGGACGGCCGACCGCCGCGCCTTGCCGGCATCGTCGCGCAGCGGGGAGCCGACGAATTCGACGGTGTGCGGCACCTTGTACGACGAAATGCGTTCGCGCAGAAAGTCTTTCACGGATGCTTCGTCCAGCGCCGACCCGTCGGCGGTGTGCACCAGGGCATACGGCACCTGACCCAGGTCGCCGGCGTTCGGGTCGGGGACACCGACGACCAGGCAGGACAACACTTCCGGGTGGGCCGAGAGCGCGTTCTCGATCTCGGCGGGGTAGACGTTGCGGCCGCCCACGGTGAACATGTCGACGCGGCGGTCCGATAGGTAGAGGTATCCGTCCTCGTCGAAGTAGCCGAGGTCGCCCAGCGAGTCCCAGCCGTCGCGCGACTTCGCCGTCACGCCGATGTAGCGGTAGGTCGGCGCGCTGCCCGGGCTGGGCCGCATATAGATCTCGCCGACCACCCCCGGCGGGCAGGGGTTGCCGTCGTCGTCGAGCACCTTCATCTCCCCGGCGACCACCACGCCGACCGAGCCGCGGTGGGTCAGCCATTGGTCGCCGGAGATGAACGTCAAAGCCTGTAATTCGGTGCCGCCGTAGAGTTCCCAGACGGCTTCGGGGCCCAGCAACTCGATCCACGCCTGCTTGACGGCCGGCGGGCACGGCGCGCCCATGTGCCAGAACCGCCGGATCGACGACAGGTCATAGGAGCCGGGGTCGGCGTGGTAGACCGGCAGGGCCCGCTGCATGATCGTCGGCACCACAGTCAGGAACGTGACGCGATGATCGGCGATCAGCCGGAGGAACCCATGCGGGTCGAACCGGCTCATCAACACCAGGTGGTGGCCCATCAGTAAGCCGATCGTCGCGGTAGTGAAGCCGGTGTTGTGGGACAGCGGGATCGGCACCAGGGTGGTGTCGCCCTCCTGCGCACCGAGCGGATAGCCGATGGCCGGCGGAATCCGGCTGTCGCCGCCGGATTCGATGAGCTTGGGCCGCCCGGTGCTGCCGCCCGAGCCCATCGCTTTCCACACCGGCGAGACCGCCTCCGGCAACGCGGCGTCGGACAAAGCCGGGTCGGGAGCGAAACCGGTTGGCACGCTTGGGATGCCGGCGCGCTCGCGGCCGACGAGCAGGGCCGGCGGCCGCAGATCCAGCAGGCCGGCCAGCTCGGCGTCCGGCAGCCGCGCGGACAGCGGCTGGGGCACCGCGCCCAGCTTCCAGCACGCCACCGCCGCCTGGATCCACTCGATCGAGTTGGGCAGCACCATCGTCACGTAGTCGCCGACGCCGACACCGCGCTCGGCGTAGGCGCGGGCCAGCCGGTTCGTCGACCGATCGAGCTCGGCGCGGGTGATGGTCAGCCCGTCGCACGTGACCGCGGGCTCGTCGGGAGCGAGTTCGGCCAGCGCCGATATCTGCGAACCGATCGGGGGGACCGGCTCGGTCATTTAGTAAGCGCCTTGTCGCTCGAAGATGCGGCGCGGGTTGTCGACCAGCATGGTGTGCAGCTGTTCGTCGGTGACGCCACGCTCCTTGAGCGCGGGAATCACGTCGTTGTGGATGTGCAGGTAGTGCCAGTTGGGCGCGGCCACCGGCAACAGCTCCTCGGGGATCGCGTCGAAATAGCAGTTGGCGTCGTGGGACAGCACCATCTTGTCGGCGTGCCCGCGCTCGCACATCTGGGCCACCGTGTTCACCCGGTCCTCGAACGGCAGGAACACGTCGATGCCGAATCGGTCCATCCCGATGTAGGAGCCGGCGCCGATCAGCTCCTCGAGGTAGTCGAGGTCGGTGGTGTCGCCGGAGTGGCCGATCACCACCCGGCTCAGGTCGACGCCCTCCTCCTCGAAGATGCGTTGCTGCTCGAGCCCGCGCCGCATCCCCGCGTGGGTGTGCGTGGAGATCGGCACCCCGGTGCGCCGGTGGGCCTGCGCGACTGCGCGCAGCACCCGCTCCACGCCCGGGGTCACGCCGGGCTCGTCGGTGGCGCATTTGAGGATCCCGGCCTTGATGCCGGTGTCGGCGATGCCCTCCTCGATGTCGCGGACGAACATGTCGGTCATGATCTCCGGGCCGTCCATCGGCGTGCCCGGCCCCACGTAGTGGAAGCGGAACGGGACGTCGTTGTAGGTGTAAAGCCCGGTCGCCACAACGATATTCAGGTCGGTCGCGGCCGCGACGCGCGCGATGCGCGGGATGTAGCGGCCCAGCCCGATGACGGTGAGGTCGACGATGGTGTCCACTCCGCGGGCCTTGAGCTCGTTGAGCCGGTCGATGGCGTCGGCCACCCGCTTGTCCTCGTCACCCCAGGCCTCCGGATAGTTCTGGGCGATCTCGGTGGTCATGATGAACACGTGCTCGTGCATGAGCGTCACGCCGATATCGGCCGTATCGATGGGGCCGCGCGCGGTATTGAGTTCTGACACGTGACTGATGCTAGGGCGTGGCGAACGACTGTGGTAAGTGGTTTGGCGCGACTCAGGGCTCAAGGTCGGTGGCCGCGCGGTACGAGCCGTCCATGTAGAACGGCGTCGAGTCGTGTCGGTGCGTGATGAGCCACGACCCGTCGACGCGGCGCAGACCGAAGGTCGAGCGGATCCACAACGTGATCAATTGATCCTGACCAACGGGCGTCATCCTCATCTGGGTGAGGGTGTGCGCTAAGGCAAGGTCGCCGTCTTGGCTCACGACCGGGTCGCGGAAGGTGATCTGCACCGGGCCGTCGAATCCCGCGAACCAGGCGCGAATACCGTCGACGGTGCCGTACGGCGTGTCGGGGCCCTGCTGCAGTGGCGGCGCGAGCGAATACGCCACCAGATCGTCGGCGTAGAGCGCGAACAGGCCGTCCGCGTCATGCGCCGCATGCGCGGCCGCGAACTTGTCGAGGACGGCGTGAACTTCGGTTCCTGCGTGGCTGATCTTCATGGTGTGATCCCTTCTCCGTGGGCACCACGACGGGCGCCTTTAACCGGATGTCGAGGCTGGCTCGCCAGTTTCGACACGGGAGCGCAATACTTGGTCCTCGTCGGCAGCAAATGACACTGAAATGTCGCTGAGTTGAGCACAAATCATCGTCAACCCGGGGATGGGTCGATGCCCGGGCATCGCCAACATCACCCGGCGAAAGGTCGGAAAAATCAGCCCGTCGACCTCGCGGTGGCGGCAGGTGAAATGCGCGGCCTTCAGCGGGATCGGCAACAGCCGGGCGAGCAACCGCGCTTCGGCGAACACGTCGGGTAAGTAGTCGTGGCGGCGTATCAGCCCACGATCATCGATGTAGAAGGTCTCGCGGTGGCAATGCGAGTCAAATCCTTGTGGGTATTCGACCTCGAGCCGACGCCAGATCTCGTTGTCGCCTCGCCAGTCCTCGCCGCGCCGCACCTGAAATCCTGGCTGCGTCATGCGGTAGGGATGTGACATGTAATTCGACATCGCGTACCCCACGAAATAGGCCGAATCGATGACGTCCCACCAGCGGATGCGGCGGAACGCGCCGAGGCCGCCAAACCCACGCCGGGCTTGGGTGCGCCGCTCGATTGCCTCGCCGTGCGCCTCCACCAGCACCTCGTCGTGGGAGAAGGTGCAGGTGAGCTCGGGGCTCGGGAAGCCATGCATCACATTGCGAAGGCCGTGAATATCCACCTGCTGGTGGTAGTGGTAGTCCTCGAGTGGCCGACCCGGGAACTTCCACGTCGGCAACAACCCACGCACCTGTACGTGTGAGCTGACCGTTTGAGCCTTGGCCCAGCGCGCGGCTCCGCCATGGGCCTCCACCACCTCCGACAGCAGAGCAGCGCCTCGAGTCGCTGCGAGGTCTGACTTCATCGTTGGATCCCTTCTCCCGGGCTCCAGGAAGCGGAGCCTTTAAAGGGGTGACGAAACCGGCGAGCCAGTTTCGACACAGGAGCGCAATACTTCGTCCAAACTCACCGGAGGCCGTCGTGAAATACATGATCTTGATTCAGAGCAACCCGCAGTTCGTCGAGCGCTGGCAGGCACTGCCGAAGGAGCAGCGTGATCGATTCGGCCGCGACCACCTCGCGCTGACCGCCGAGCTCGCCGAGTCCGGCGAACTGGTGGCGAGCGAAGGTCTTGCGGATCCGGCGCTCGCGAAGCGCGTCACCGTCGCGGGCGACCAGACCATGATCAGTGACGGGCCGTTCGCCGAGGCGAAGGAGCACCTGGCCGGCTTCCTGCTCGTCGACTGCGACGGCGAGGACCGCGCTTTGGCGATCGCGGCGCGGGTGCCCGACGCCGTCTGGGGTTTCGTAGAGGTCCGGCCGGTGCTCGATTTGAGCGGGTGGGAGATGTGACGCCAAGCGAGGCTGCCATCGCCGGCCTGCTGCGCGAGCTCGCTCCACGCGTGCTTGGTGTGCTCGTGCGCCGTAATGGCAACTTCGACGACTGCGAGGACGCCGTGCAGGAGGCGCTGCTCGCAGCCGCGGTCAGCTGGCCGGTCGACGGCGTACCGAACAACCCGACCGGCTGGCTGATCACGACGGCGTCGCGGCGGCTGGTCGAGATCTGGCGGAAGGAGGCCGCACGTCGGCGCCGCGAAGACGCGTACGCGCTCGAGCCCGCGCCGGGCGACGTGTCACAGTCCGACGACACGTTGGCCCTGCTGTTCCTGTGCTGTCACCCCGAACTGTCCGTTCCGTCACAGGTTGCGTTGACGCTGCGCGCACTCGGCGGCCTGACGACGGCCGAGATCGCGCGCGCCCTGCTCCTGCCGGAGGCGACCGTCGGGCAGCGCATCAGCCGGGCCAAGGCACGCATCCGTGATACGGGCGCACAGTTTCGAATGCCCACCGCGTGCGAGCGCGACGAGCGGCTGCCCGCGGTGCTGCACACGCTGTACCTCATTTTCAACGAGGGCTACACCGCGACGTCGGGCCAGGCCCTCAATCGCGTGGAGCTGACTTCCGAAGCCATCAGATTGACCCGGCAGCTCCGCGTGAGCCTGCCCGACGAGGGCGAGGTCGCCGGGTTGCTTGCGCTCATGCTGCTCACGGACGCTCGACGCGACGCGCGCACCGGCCCGGACGGGTCGCTGATCCCGCTGGCCGAGCAGGACCGCCGCCGGTGGGACCGGACCGCCATCGCCGAGGGCATCGCGATCATCGAGGCGACGCTGCCAGTCGCGAAGCCCGGGCCCTACCAGCTGCAGGCAGCCATCGCCGCGGTGCACGACGAGGCCGCCGACGCCGGCGCGACCGACTGGCCGCAGATCCTGGCCTTGTATGACGTGCTCGCGGCCCTTGCGCCTGGACCGATGGTCGCGCTCAACCGAACCGTCGCCATTGCGATGGTGCGTGGTCCGGCCGCCGCCCTCGCCGAACTCAACGACGTGGCGGCGGACCCCGCCCTTGGTGGACATCATCGCGTCGATGCCGTGCGGGCTCATCTGCTCGATGAGCTCGGCGACCGAGAGGCTGCGCGCGAGTACTACCTTCGGGCGGCCCAGCGCACTCGCAGCCTGCCCGAGCGGAGTTACCTGCTGGCGCGCGCGACGCGCTGATGGTCAGCCGGCAGATTTGCCGGGCGCTCCCCGACGGCTGCGTTAGTGCAGTACCGTCCAGCGCATGTTGCTCAATCCCAACCACCTGCAACGCCGCTACCCGGACCGTCGCTCGGGCGAGATCATGGCCGCGACCGTCGACTTTTTCGAGTCCCGCGGAAAGGCCCGGCTCAAGCACGACGACCACGAGCGCACGTGGTACTCCGACTTTCTGGACCACGTGGGACGCGAGCGAATCTTCGCGTCGCTGCTGACGCCGGCCGCGTACGGCGCGCCGGACTGTCGCTGGGACACCTATCGGATCAGCGAGTTCGCCGAAATCCTGGGCTTCTACGGGCTGAGCTATTGGTATCCGTTCCAGGTCACCGCCCTTGGCCTGGGCCCGATTTGGATGAGCGACAACGAGGACGCCAAGCACAAGGCCGCGGCGCAGCTGGAGGCCGGCGAGGTGTTCGCCTTCGGCCTGTCCGAGCAGACCCACGGCGCCGACGTCTACCAGACGGACATGATCCTGACGCCATCGGAGAACGGCTGGGTCGCCAATGGCGAGAAGTACTACATCGGCAACGCCAACGTCGCCCGGATGGTCTCCACCTTCGGCAAGATCGACGGTTCTGACGAGTACGTGTTCTTCGCCGCCGACTCCCAGCACGACCGCTACGACCTGATCAAGAACGTGGTGAACTCGCAGAACTTCGTCGCCAACTACGCGCTGCGCGACTACCCGGTCACCGAGGCCGACATCCTGCACCGCGGGCCCGGCGCCTTCCACGCCGCGCTGAACACCGTCAACGTCTGCAAGTACAACCTGGGCTGGGGCGCCGTCGGCATGTGCACCCACGCCATGTACGAGGCGGTCACCCACGCGTCCAACCGCTACCTGTACGGGACCGTCGTCACCGACTTCAGCCACGTGCGGCGATTGCTGACCGACGCCTACGTCCGACTGATCGCCATGAAGCTGGTGGCCACCCGCGCGTCCGATTACATGCGCGGCGCCTCGGCCGAGGATCGCCGCTACCTGCTGTACAGCCCGCTCACCAAGGCGAAGATCACCAGCGAAGGCGAGCGGGTGATCACCGCCCTGTGGGACGTCATCGCCGCCAAGGGCGTGGAGAAGGACACCATCTTCGAGGCGATGGCCCGTGAGATCGGCCTGCTGCCCCGCCTCGAAGGCACCGTCCACATCAACATCGGGCTGCTCGCCAAGTTCATGCCCAATTTCCTGTTCGCCCCCAACGGCGAGCTCCCCGTGATCGGCCGCCGCGACGACGCGGCCGACGACTCGTTCCTGTTCGCCCAGGGACCCACCGGCGGACTGGGCAAGGTGCGCTTTCACGATTGGCGCGCGTCATTCGACAGCTTCGCCCACCTCGCCAATGTCGCGCTGCTGCGCGAGCAGATCGACGTGCTCACCGACATGCTCGCCAGCGCCACCCCGGATGCGGTGCAGCAGAAGGACATTGACTTCGCCTTCGCCGTCGGTCAACTCTTCGCGACGGTGCCCTACGCCCAGCTCATCCTCGAAGAGGCGGCGCTGTCCGGGGTGGACGACGCGCTGATCGACGAGATCTTCGCCGTGCTGGTCCGCGACTTCAACGGCTACGCGGTCGAGCTCAACGACAAGCCCTCGACGACCGACGCGCAGGCCCGCTTCGCGACGCGGATGATCCGCCGTCCGGCCCACGACCGCGCACGCTACGACCAGATCTGGAAGGAACACGTGCTGCCGATCAGCGGCGCGTACGCGATGCGTCCCTGACGTCGAGCCCCGCCGAGCGTGCGCCTGGCCGCACGCTCGGCGCCCAGCCTGCGGCTGGCCGCACACTCGTGCACCAAACACCTTGACTGTGAGCTAGCTCACCGTAGAATGACCAGTGGTCATCGACGCGAGGAGGCCACATTGCCGACGGTGACATGGGCACGAGTCGACCCGGCCCGCCGCGCGGCCGTCATCGAAGCCGCGGAAGCGGAGTTCGGGGCGCACGGATTCTCCCGGGGCAGCCTGAACGTCATCGCCCGAAAGGCCGGGGTCGCCAAGGGCAGCCTCTTCCAGTACTTCGCGGACAAGCGCGACCTCTACGCGTTCATCGCCGACATCGGCAGCCAGCGGGTGCGCGCCTACATGGAGGACCGCATCCGCGAGCTCGACCCCAGCCGGCCATTCTTCGACTTTCTCACCGACTGGCTCGACGCGTGGGTGGCCTACTTTGCCGACCACCCGCATGAACGCGCGCTGCACGCCGCGGCGACTCTGGAAGTTGACACCGAGGCCCGCGTCAGCGTGCAGAACGTCATCCACCGCCACTATCTCGATGTCATGCGCCCGCTCGTGCGCGACGCGCACAAGCGCGGCGACCTGCGTGCGGATTGCGACACCGACGCGCTGCTGTCGTTGCTGCTGTTGATCTTTCCGCACCTCGCGCTAGCTCCGTACATGCGCGGCCTGGACCCCGTCCTCGGGCTCGATGAGCCCACCCCGGAGCAGCCGGCCCTGGCCGTGCGCCGGCTCGTCGCGGTGCTGTCCGCCGCGTTCTCCCCTCAAGCCGTCCAGATCAAGGAGGTCACATGACACGCACGAGTTCAGGTTCCATGGTTCGGGGCGGGCTCAATTGGGACAGCTTGCCGCTCAAGCTGTTTGCGGGCGGCAACGCCAAGTTCTGGAATCCGGCCGATATCGACTTCTCCCGCGATCGCGCGGACTGGGAGGCGCTGACCGACGACGAGCGCCACTACGCCACCCGGCTGTGCGCCGAGTTCATCGCGGGCGAGGAGGCGGTGACTGAGGACATTCAGCCGTTCATGGCCGCCATGCGCGCCGAGGGCCGGTTGGGCGACGAGATGTACCTGACGCAGTTCGCGTTCGAGGAGGCCAAGCACGTGCAGGTGTTCCGCATGTGGCTCGACGCGGTCGGCATCACCGATGACCTGCACGAGTATCTCGAAGACGTCCCCACGTACCGCACGATCTTCTACGAGGAGCTGCCGGCCTGCCTCAACGCCCTGACGACCGACCCGTCACCGGCAGCCCAGGTCCGCGCGTCCGTGACCTACAACCACATGGTCGAGGGCATGCTGGCGCTGACCGGCTACTTCGGCTGGCACAAGATCTGCGTGGAACGCGGCATCCTGCCCGGCATGCAGGAGCTGGTCCGGCGCATCGGCGACGACGAGCGGCGCCACATGGCGTGGGGCACCTTCACCTGCCGGCGCCACGTCGCCGCCGACGACTCCAATTGGGAGGTCTTCGAAAACCGCATGAACGAGCTGATGCCGCTCGGGCTGCGCCTCATCGAAGAGGGCTTCGCCCTTTACGATCCGATGCCGTTCGGCCTGTCGGTGGACGAGTTCATGCAGTACGCCGCCGACAAGGGGATGCGGCGGTTCGGCACGATCAACAGCGCACGCGGGCGACCGGTCGCCGAGATCGACCTCGACTACTCGCCGGTGCAGCTGGAGGACACCTTCGCCGACGAGGACGAGAAGGCGCTGGCGGGCGCGTCGGCGTAGCCGCTCACCCGACCCAGACGGTCTTGGCGTTGCAGAATTCGCGGATCCCGAGGCCGGCGAGTTCGCGGCCGTAGCCGGAGCGCTTGACGCCGCCGAACGGCAGCTCCGGGTACGACACCGTCATGCCGTTGATGAAGACCTGGCCCGCCTCGATGCCGTCGATGAAGCGCTGCTGCTCGGCCTCGTCGTCGGTCCAGGCGTTGGACCCCAGCCCGAAGGTCGTGGCATTGGCGATCTCGATGGCTTCCTCGACACTTTCGACGCGGTAGATCGAGGCGACCGGGCCGAACACCTCCTCGGTGTAGAGCGCCATGTCCTTGGTGATGTCGGTGACCACCGTCGGCGGGTAGAACCAGCCGGGCCGGTCGAGACGCTCTCCGCCGCAACGGATTACCGCGCCGGCGGCGGCGGCATCCTCGACCTGCTTGGCGACCTCGTCGCGGCCCGACTCGGTGGCCAGCGGCCCCACGTCGGTGTCCGGGTCGGTCGGGTCGCCCACCCGTAGCCCCTGCATGCGCTCGACGAACTTCTCGACGAACGCGTCGTAGATGTCGGCATGCGCGATGAACCGCTTGGCCGCGATGCAGGACTGCCCGTTGTTCTGGACCCGGGCGGTGACCGCGGTCTTGACCGCCTCGTCGAGGTTTGCCGAGGGCATCACGATGAACGGGTCGCTGCCGCCGAGCTCGAGCACCGTGGGTTTGATCTCGTCGCCGGCGATGGCGCCGACGGACTGGCCGGCCGGTTCGCTGCCCGTGAGGGTGGCCGCCGCGACGCGGGGATCGCGCAGGATGGTCTCCACGGCGCTGGAGGGAACGAGCAGCGTCTGGAAGCAGCCGTCCGGGAAGCCGCCGCGGGCGATGACATCGGCGAGATACAGCGCGCACTGCGGGACGTTCGAGGCGTGCTTGAGGATGCCGACGTTGCCGGCCATCAGCGCCGGCGCGGCGAAGCGAACGGCCTGCCAGAGCGGGAAGTTCCACGGCATGATGGCCAGCACCACCCCGAGTGGCTGGTAGCGGGTGTACGCCTTTTTGGCGCCGACCTTCGACGCGTCGGCCGGCTCGTCGGCCAGCAGCCTCTCGGCGTTCTCGGCGTAGTAGCGAAAACCCTTGGCGCACTTGACCGCCTCGGCCTTCGCCGAGGCCAGCGTCTTGCCCATTTCCAGGGTCATCATCTCGGCGGTCTTGTCCGCCTCGGCCTCCAGCAGGTCGGCGGTGGCGTTGGCCCACTGCGCGCGCTGGGCGAAGGTGGTGGAGTGCCGGTAGTCGAGGAACCGCTCGTGGGCGCGCGCTATCGCCGCCTGGACTTCGTCGTCGGTTGCCGGGGTGAAGGTCTGGACTGTCTCGCCGGTGGCCGGGTTGATCGTGGCGATGGGCACGTTGGCATCCTTCATCTGGTGGGTTGGCGGGGGCGTCTGCTACCAGCCTGCCACTTCGACATGAACATCCCCACCCACCGCAGGAGGCATCATGACCGGCAGCGACGTCAGTGACTTCAATCGGCGCAACATCGAGGAGTTTCGCGCCAACCACGGCCGGATCGGGGGGCAGTTCGAAGGTGCCCCGGTCCTGTTGCTGCACAGCGTCGGGGCCCGCAGCGGCGAGGAACGGGTCAGCCCGATGATGTACCTGCCCGACGGTGAGCGCTACCTGGTCTTCGCCTCCGCAGCGGGCGCCGACCGCAACCCCGCCTGGTACTGGAACCTGGTGGCCAACCCCAACGCCAGCATCGAGGTCGGCGACGAACACCTCGACGTGCGTGCCGTCGAACTCACCGGCGCCGAGCGCGACGAGAAATACGCCGAACAAGCCAAGCGATACCCCGGATTCGCGGAGTACGAACGCAAGACCACCCGCACGATCCCCGTCCTCGCGCTGATCCCGACGGGGCCACACCGCGACTGAAGCCGCGGTGCCGCCACTACTGTGGCCAAAGGGAGGTGCCGGATGATTAAAGCCGCCGAGCTGATGGTCAAGTGCCTGGAAAACGAGGGCGTTTCCGTGGTCTTCGGGCTACCGGGCGAGGAGAACATCCGCTTCGTGCAGGCGCTGGCCGCCTCGGACATCCGCTACGTGCTCACCCGGCACGAGCAGGCGGCCTCGTTCATGGCGGAGATGTACGGACGGGTCACCGGCCGCGCGGCGGTGGTGTCGTCCACCCTGGGTCCGGGCGCGATCAACATGCAGCTCGGGGTCGCCGACGCCACCACCAACAGCACCCCGATGGTCGCGATCTCCGCGCAGGTGGGCCAGGACCGCCAGTACAAGGAGTCGCACCAGTACGTCGACCTGGTGTCGATGTTCGCCCCGATCACCCGGTGGGCCGCCGGTATCCCGACCACACGCGCCATACCGGAGATGTTCCGCAAGGCGTTCAAGCTCGCCGAGGCCGAACGCCCCGCCGCCGTCTATCTGGCGGTGCCCGAACATATCGACGCCGACGACACCGACTACGACCTGACCCCGTTGCCGCGCAACGTCGTCCGCGCCGAGGCTCCGGCCTTCCGGCAGGTCGCGCGCGCGGTCGACATCCTGCGCGAGGCCAAGCGACCGGTGGTGTTGGCCGGGCATGGGGCGGCCCGCGGCGACGCGACGGCGGCCCTCGTGCGGTTCTCCGAGGAGTTCGGCATCCCGGTGGCCAACACCTTTCACGGCAAGGGCGTGATGCCCGACGACCATCCCAACAGCATCGGGACGCTGGGGTTCATGCGCCATGACTACGTCAACTTCGGGTTCGACAACGCCGACGTGGTCATAGCGGTCGGCTACGAGCTGCAGGAATTCGACCCGGTCCGGATCAACCCGAAGGCCGACAAGAAGATCATCCACATCCATCGTTTCCCGGCGGAGGTCGACGCGCACTATTCCGTCGACGTCGGGATCGTTGGCGACATCAGCGCCTCGCTCGACGCGCTGCGGGAGGCGCTTGGCGAACACCGCTTCGACGCCGACCCGGAGATACCCGGCTCCGGCCTGCTCGCCGAGGAATTCGCTCGGGGGCAACAGGATTCGCGTTATCCGCTGGCTCCGCAGCGGGTGGTCGCCGACACCCGCGCCGCGCTGGGCCGCAGCGACGTCGTCCTGGTGGACACCGGTGCCACCAAGATGTGGATGGCGCGGCTGTACCCGACGTTCGAATGCAACACGTGTTTGGTCTCAAACGGCTTGTCCACCATGAGTTTTGCGCTGCCCGGCGCGCTGGGTGTCAAGCTGGCGCGACCCGAGTGCAAGGTGCTGGCCGTCGTGGGCGACGGCGCGTTCATGATGAGCTCGCAGGAGATCGAGACCGCCGTTCGGGAGCGGATACCGCTGGTGGTGTTGATTTGGGAGGACGGCGGTTACGGCCTCATCGAATGGAAGATGGACCTCGAACTCGGTGAGCATCACTACGTGAGGTTTACCAACCCCGACATCGTCACCTACGCGGAAAGCTTCGGCGCCAAGGGATATCAGATCAAGAGTGCGGATGAACTGTTGCCGACGCTGAGGGCGGCGCTGGACGACGACGGCGTGTCGCTGATCAATTGCCCGGTCGACTACTCGGAGAACCTGCGGTTGACCGACCGGCTCGGCGAGCTGGACGAAACGCTGTGATCTAGCGCCATGGGCCGGACGTAGCCACCGATCAGCGCGCGATGCCACCATGCCCGGTCGCGGTGCAGCTCGGCCCACGTCGTGAAGCGGTACTGGTAGAGCTGCGCGCGCACATACGTGGGTGCTGACTCGGGGAAAGGGTTGCGCCGCAACAAACGCAGCGTCGGTCGATCGTTGCGCAGCAGCCGCTGCAGCAGGGGCGTCAGCCACTGGTGGGCGTAGCCGGGTGAGATGGCGGCGAACCACATCAGCCAGTCCAACCGCAGGTGATACGGCGCCCACTGCCCGGGCAGCCGTCGTACGGAACCGGGCTTGCCCTTGAATTCGTATTCCTTCCAGACGGTGTTCGGGGTAAGCCGCTCATCTTGGGTTCCTTCGATCACCACCTCGCGGCGCACGCGACCGATGCTGCCGAAGGCGCCGTAGGTGTTCACCAAATGAAATGGGTTGAACGACATGTTCATTCGCTGATGCGACGACAGCATGTTGCGCACTGGCCAATACGTCATGAACAGCACCGCCGCGGTGAAGGCGACCACCAGGGCGGCGAACCACTGCGGCGTCGCCGACAGCGCCGGGCGCGCGGGCATCGGAAGCGCCGCCGCCACCGACGAATCGTCGACGGCGCTGAAAGCCAGGATGATCGTCACCCAGTTCAGCCACGCGAAGTTGCCCGATGCCACCAGCCACAGCTGGGTGACGACCACGATCGCCGCGGCGACGCTGGCCACCGGCTGCGGCGCGAACAACCCGAACGGCACCACGAGCTGGGCGAAATGGTTGCCCGCCACCTCGATCCGATGCAGCGGCCTGGGCAGGTGATGGAAGAACCAGCTCAACGGTCCCGGCATCGGCTGGGTTTCGTGGTGGTAGTACAGGCAGGTCAGATCGCGCCAGCACGGATCGCCGCGCATCTTGATCAGCCCGGCGCCGAACTCCACCCGGAACAGCAGCAAGCGCGCCATCCACAACGTCAGGATCGGCGGCGCGACGCGGTCGTTGCCGAGAAAGATCGCCAGGAAGCCGGTCTCCAGCAGCAGCGATTCCCAGCCGAACGAGTACCACGTCTGCCCGACATTGACGATGGAAAGGTAGAGCACCCACAGCGTCAGCCACATCAGCATCACCGCCCAGAGCGGCACCAGGTTGGCCGCGCCGGCAAGAATGGCCGCCGACAGCGCCGCACCGAACCACGAGACACCCGCGAACCACCGGTCGGAGTAGCGCAGATGGAAGATGCTCGGAGTCCGCCAGAACGTCTGCCCGGCCAAAAACCGGGGCACCGGCAGGATTCCGTGCTCGCCGATGAGGGCGCGGAACTGCAGGGCCGCCGCGAGGAACGCGATCAGATACAACGCCGCGGCGCCGCGCTCGAGCACCAGCCTGCCCAGCCAGTATTCGGGCGCGGAGATCCATCCCATGGCCGTAACTCCTCGGACGGTGGCGATTGCACCAACCCGCATATCCAGTCAACCAGCAGGTAAACCGGTAGCCAACTCCTTCGTCGTCATTCGTCGTGGCGCGGGGGTGTCCGATCGGGCAGGGCCACCACCGAGGCCGCAAGCACGCCAAGCGAAATCAGCGCCAGCACTTGCACATTCGCGGAATGACCGGCGTAGCCGCCGACCGACCGCCAGGGGTACCGGGACAGCTGGGCCCCGGCCAGGATCAGCCCGCCAGCGCTGAGCGCGACGGTCGCACCGTCGCGCCAGCGCGGCCGCTCACGCAGCGCATACCGCAGACCGAGCGCCGCCGCGGCGACGACCAGCCCGGCGGGCCCGGCGATCACCGTCCCCACGGCCAGCACCGCGACCCCCGCCCAGGGGCTTGGCCGCCACGGCGTCGCGGGCGGGTCGTCGTCGCGCCCCCGCCGCGTGCGCCACAACGCGAGCGCGGCCAGCAGCGGCAGCAGCGCCAGCCCCACCGCCAGCCCGGCCCGGTACAGCGAGTTGGTGGCGAAGGTCAGCGTGATGGTGCCGGGGTCACCCGCCGGCACCACCCAGCCCTGCTGCCACCCGTTGACGGCGACGGGCGTCAGCCGGGCCCCGGTGCCGGTGCGCGCCACCCAGCCGGGGTTGATGCTCTCGGGAATGACCAGCACCCGTGCGGTGGCCGACGCGGGAGCCCGTACCTCGCGCCGGTCGGGACCCCACGCCCCGGTCTGGGCGGGAACCGGGTAGGCGCTGGGCATTTCGGCGGCCGCCGGGGTCATCAGCTGGGCCCCGTCCACCACGAATTGATCCCCGGGGCTGATCAACAGCTCCTGTTGGCCCGCGGGCAGCGCGATCGGATCGCGTTCGCAGGGCATCGCCTCGACCGGCTCGCCGTCCAGAACGGCGCCGGCGGTGGTGCGGATCGAGGTGTGTACGAACCGCCCCGCGACGGCGATGACCGGGCCGTGGTCACAGCCGACGGTGATCTCGCGCGATCGGTTGCGGGCGGCGTCGGCGGGCGCGATCGGGTTGCCGTCGGTGCCGAGCACCGCCACCTCGGCCAGGCCCGGCGGCTTGAGCTGATCGAAGCCCAGGGCGTTGCGGTCGATGACGTCTTCCCAGTCCAGCAGGCTGATGGTGACGGTGTCGGTCAGGCGCGGTTTCAGCGACAGGGACTGCGGCTCACCCGGCTTGAGCGCCCGGACCTGCGGGCCGTCGCCCAGATTGACGGCCAGCATCGTCGGGTGCGCCGGCAGCGCCGACCGGCTGGGGGCCACGCGCAACCCCGCCACCTCGGTGGGATGCGGCAGTGTGACGGTCAGCGTCGGCGGCGACTTGTGTTGCACCACCCGCTGCGGCGCCGTCCACGCGGTGGCCGGGTCGCCGTCGGTGGCGGCAAACGCCGAGCCGAGGACGTCCACCGCGTCCGAATCACCTTGGGCCCGAGTGGTATTCGGCTCGGCGACCAGATCGGCCAGCTTGGGACCCTGCCGCGGCCGC
This sequence comes from Mycobacterium sp. IS-1264, assembly GCF_001954195.1. Taxonomy (GTDB): domain Bacteria; phylum Actinomycetota; class Actinomycetes; order Mycobacteriales; family Mycobacteriaceae; genus Mycobacterium. Next base: position 75,340 of record NZ_MBES01000012.1, read on the forward strand.
ACCCACACCGTCGGCGTCACCGACACCGGGGCGGCGACGGTCAGGGTGCGGCTGAAATTGACCGGCTCCTCCGGCGTCAGCGCCATCGACGCCGCGCAGCGCACGCCGTCGGGCGCCTGGGCGCAGCCCGGCCTGCCGAGCAGTTCCGATCCCAGGTCCCAGCCCGCGATCGCCGAACCCGGCGGTGGGCCGGGCACCTGGACGGTGTGCCGCAGGCTGACCTGATGGGCGAATCCCGAAGCGTCGTATTGGGTGATCGACAGGTCGGTGATGCCGAACTGCACGCCGGGGGACCCGTCGTCGGTGCCGGCGGCGGTGACCCGCACCCACGGGGTTTCGCCGTAGGGCAGCGCCGCCGCGAGCGGCTTGCCGGGTTCGTCGAACCGCAGCGTGGTGCTGCCGTTGGCGGTCTCGACCAGGATGCGGCGGACCTGGGCGCCGACGGCCGTCGCGCTCGGCGTGATGGTGATGGCGCCGTTGGCCACCGGGTGATCGAAGTCCACCTGCAGCCACTGCCCCACGGCCGACTGCAGCGCGTTGGACACCCACGCGGTCCCGGAGTCGCCGTCGATCGCGGCGGCGGGGGAGGTTGCCGGCGCGACGTCGGGCATCGCGGTGGAGTCCGACGACGAACTCGACACGGTGATGCGGCCGCCGGTCCAGGCCCCGAACACCGGGTCGGCGCCGGGCACGGGGTAATCGGGCACCCGGTTGAAGGTGTGCCGCGCGTCGCCGGGTGCCCGGATCGCCGACGAATGCTGGTCGACGCGGCCGTAGTCGGTCTCGCGGGCCACCGGGGTGTCGGTGATGGTGACCAGGGGCGCCGCCAGCCCGGCTCCCCGGGCGTCCTTCAAATCAGATGTCATGAGCACCGGACCCAGCGGCGGCCGGCTCAGCAGCCGTCGCCGCTCGTCGAGGCGCAGCAGCGCTTCGGGGCCGCCGTCGACCCGGGCCAGCCGATCCGCGTCGGCGAAGTAGGGCGCGCCGGGAGCGCCGGCGCCCGCGACGCGGTAGATCTCCACGGCCGGGTACCGCGGCCGCAGCCCGCTGTCGGCAACGAACCCGGCGAGCGTGCCGGGCCCCACCGGCTCGCCGAACTGTGCCACCTTCTGCAGCCCCGGCGAGCCCTCGACGGCGCGGTGCACCAGGATGGGGCGCGCCGAGCGCGACGTCTCGGGATCCAGGTCGTTGCGCAGCACCACATACGAAATGCCTTGGCGGGCAAGGGTATCGGCCAGGCCCGCCGACGGGCGTCCGGCGGCGAACAGGCGTTGCACCGAATCAAGCGCCCGGATGGTCTGTGGCGGTGTCAACGGGATGGAGTCGCGCACCCCCCACGGGCTGCTGCCGAGCACCTGCAGCGGCTCGTCGTGGCTGGTGCCCCACACCTGGGTGGCGAATGGCGCCCCCGGGGCAACCAGCACCCGCCCCGGGGCCGGCGAACCCGAATTGTGTTCGCTGAGCCAGTCGGCGGCCTCCTGCCAGTACCGGGGTATCGCGCTGAAGGTGCCCGGCGGGGCCAGCCGGCCCGTCCATGCCAGCGAGGTGCTGACCGCCAGGGCGGTCAGGATCACCACCGTCGCGGCGACCCGCTTGTCGCGCTCGGGGTGGGCGAACGCCCGCAGCCACACGGGCAACGGCGCGCTGCCGGGCAGCGGTATCCGGCCCAGCAACTGCGCGATGCCCAGCGCGACGGGGATCCGGATCACCACGTCCAGCTTGTGCACGTTGCGCAGGGGCGCGCCGGCGGCGTCCAAGAATGCCTGCACCTGGTGGGCCACCGGTGAGCCCAGCCCGCCGCTGTAGCCGACGGCCATCAGCGCCACGCCGACCAACAGCATGGTGACCAGCCGTCCCCGCGCCGGCATCGCCGGGCTGGCCAGCCCGGCCAGCCCCGCCGCGGCGACGAGGCAGGTGCCCAGGATGGCCGCCGACCCGGTCACCAGCGGCGCGCCCGCGGTGGCGGTCGGCGCCACGAACGGGGTCCAGCTCTCGGTGCCGCGCAGCATCTCCACCAGCGACGACCATTGCGTGGTCACGCCGGACGATTCGATGAAGTCCAGGAACGGGGGGCTGACGCTGCGCAGCAGCCCCAGCGCCACCACCCACCACAGCATCGCCAGGGACAAGGCCAGCAACCACCACGCCGTGTAGCGCCACCACAATCGGTTCGGCCGGTGACAGGCCCACCAGATCACCGCGGGCAGGCAACCGGCCAGCGTCGCGATCGCGTTGACCGCTCCCATCAACGCGACGGCCAGGCCCGCCTGGGCGGCCAGCGCCCGAACCGAGCGGCCGGACGACCCCCGCAGCGCCAAGATGGTGGGCAGCAACACCCACGGCGCCAGCATCATCGGCAGGGTTTCCGACGAGATCGACCCGAGGGTGGTCAGGACGCGCGGGGACAGCGCGAACGCCGCCGCACCGATCAGCCGTGCCGTCGGGCTGCCGATGCCCAGCGTCTCGGCGACCCGCAGCAGCCCCCAGAAGCCGACCGTCAGCAGCAGCGCCCACCACAGCCGTTGGGTCGCCCATCCGGGCAACCCCAGGAAGTGGCCGACCAAAAAGAACGTGCCGTGCGGAAACAGGTAGCCGTAGGCCTGGTTCTGCGCCTGGCCGAAGGGCAGGTCGCTGTTCCACAAGTTGGTCGCCCGGGCCAGAAAGCGCAGCGGGTTGGCGGTGAGGTCGAGTTTGGTGTCGGGGGACACCTGCCCCGGGGATTGGGCGAAGGTCAGCGCCAGCGCGATCGCGGAGACTAACGCCAACCACCGGCGCGACAGCGGCGCCGCCGACGAGCCCGACGCCGTTTCCGGGGGCTCCGCGAGTGCCGAACCCGCCGCCGCAGAGTCCGATGGCGGCGACCCGCTGCGCCCGGCTTCGCCGCGCTTGCGATCGCCGCTAGCTACGGTTGCCGTACTCGACCCGGTTGAGCACTGACGACTGCGGATCGCCCCCGGGAAGTGGCGGCTTCGTGTCCTGTTGCACCATCAGCGTGATCCCGAAGATCGCGGCCGCGCCCAGCAGCAGTCCGACCACGACGCTCGCGGCGGCGGGCGCAATGATCCGGTTCATCGATGGCTCCTTGCTTCGCGGTCGGGACGGTGGGCAACCCAAACGTCAACCTAGCAGAAGCGCGGCCGCGGCCCCGGTGCCCGAGTCGTCCTCACGGCCACGGTATGCAATGCCCGTGCAAGCACCGGTCGCCGTAGTTCACCAGGTGCGGTGCGGACGGAGGTGGCGGGCCTTGCACGGGCGCCGCGCTGTGGTCGTGCACGGCGAGGGTGACGCCAACGGTCGCCGCGGCGCCGATCGAGAGGCCCGCCGCGATGCTGGCCGCGACGGCCAGTGTGAACCCGGTCATCGCTGGCTCCTCCCTGCCAGTCAACTGGGGTACCGGCCCCGTCGAAGGGCAACGTACCGCTGATGCCCCCTGACGTCGGAGATGAAACGCCGTTCGTGACAACATGTCCCGATGGCTTTTTCGCGCGTCCTGGCCGTGCTGGCCGCCATGACGGTACTGGCGGCCTGCGGCCACGGCCCCGCAGGGCACCCCTCGTCGACGGTCAGCAAGCCGGTGGCCGCTCCCGCGCCACCGGTGTGCGGCGACCCGACGACCGCGCTGTCGACCCGCGACAAGCTGGCACAGCTGCTGATGGTGGGCGTGCGGAACGCCGACGAGGCCCGGACCGTCGTCAACAACTCCCACGTCGGCGGCATCATCATCGGCGGCTGGACGGACCTGTCGATTTTCCAGGGCGGGCTGGCCGAGGTCGCCCGCAGCGCGGGGCCCCTCCCGCTTGCGGTGGGTGTCGACGAAGAAGGTGGCCGGGTCTCGCGGTTGAAGTCGCTGATCGGGGTGGCCCCCTCGGCCCGGCAGCTGGCGCAGACCATGACGGCGCAGCAAGTCCACGACCTGGAGTTGGACCGTGGCAAAAAGATGCGCGAGCTGGGCATCACCGTCGACTTCGCCCCAGTGGTCGACGTCACTGACGCCCCGGACGGCGTCATCGGTGACCGCTCGTTCAGCGCCGATCCCGGCACGGTCACCGCGTACGCCGGGGCCTACGCGCAGGGTCTGCGGGACGCCGGACTGCTGCCGGTGCTCAAGCATTTCCCCGGCCACGGGCACGGCTCGGGTGACTCACACAAGGGCGGCGTCGTCACGCCGCCGCTCAGCGACCTGGAGGCCAACGACCTGGTGCCCTACCGGACGCTGGTGAGTCAGCTCCCGGTCGCAGTCATGATCGGTCACCTGCAGGTTCCCGGGCTGACCGGCGACGACCCGGCGAGCCTGAGCCGGGCCGCGGTGCAGCTGCTGCGCACCGGCACCGGCTACGGCGCGCCGCCCTTCAATGGGCCGGTGTTCAGCGACGACCTGTCCAGCATGGCCGCGATCTCCGATCGGTACGGCGTCTCCGACGCGGTGCTGCGCACCCTGCAGGCGGGCACCGACGTCGCGCTGTGGGTGAGCATCGAAGAGGTGCCCGCAGTCCTGGACCGGCTCGAGAAGGCAGTGGCCGCAGGCGAATTGACGATGCCGGCCGTGGACGAGTCGCTCCAGCGGGTGGCGACGATGAAGGGCCCCAATAAGGCGTGCGGCCACTAGCGCGCCACGGCATCGTTACTCTGGAGTCAGAGGGCTAGAGAGGGTTAGCGATGGCAGGTGGGACCAAGCGGTTACCGCGTGCCGTCCGCGAACAGCAGATGCTCGACGCCGCCGTGCAGATGTTCTCGGTCAACGGCTACCACGAGACTTCAATGGACGCCATCGCCGCCGAGGCGGAGATCTCCAAGCCGATGCTGTACCTGTATTACGGCTCCAAGGAGGACTTGTTCGGCGCGTGCCTGGACCGCGAGCTGAGCCGGTTCATCGACGCGGTGCGCGCCGACATCGACTTCACGCAAAACCCAAGGGACATGCTGCGCAACACGATCGGGGCGTTCCTGCGCTACATCGACGCCAATCGGGCGTCGTGGATCGTGATGTACACCCAGGCCATCAGCTCGCAGGCGTTCGCGCATACCGTGCGCGAGGGACGCGAGCAGATCATCGAGCTGGTGGCCGGGCTGGTGCAGGCCGGCAGTCGCGCCCCACGACCGGACACCGACTACCAGATGATGGCGGTGGCGCTGGTGGGCGCGGGCGAAGCGATGGCCAACCGGCTGTCCACCGGCGACATCGACGTCGACGAGGCGGCCCAGCTGATGATCGACCTGTTCTGGCACGGCCTGCGCGGCGGGCCCGAGGGCCGCGAAGCCGCCGCCGAGGCGGGCGGCTCAAACGCCGCGGCCGGCTAGACATACATTCGTGCGGTGGCCGAACCCCTGCGCCGCCGCAACCTCGAGTTCTTTTGCGCGGTGGTCATCGTCGGCCTGCTCGCCGGGTTCGCCGGACTGGCGACGACGGAGGTGTTGCGCTTCGTCGAGCACGTCACCTACCACTACAGCTTCGGCACGCTGCTGGCCGGCATCACGGGCAGCAGCCCCGTTCGCCGCGCGGTGGGGCCGATGGTCGGCGGCGTGCTGGCGGCCGTCGGCTGGTGGATCCTGCGGCGCCGAAGCGACGTGCCACCGCTGGCGGAAACCATTGCGGGCGGCGGCCGGATTCCGCGCCTGTCGTGGAGCGTCGATGCCATGCTGCAGGTGCTGCTGGTCGGCTCCGGGGCATCCCTCGGCCGGGAGGGAGCACCACGCCAATTTGCCGCTGCCCTAGGCGATTTGGGCACCGAGTGGCTGAGGCGGCTGTCGGCGCGCGACCGCGAGATCCTGCTGGCGTGCGCGGCCGGCGCGGGGCTGGGTGCGGTGTACGCCGTCCCGCTGGCCGGCGCGCTGTTCTCGGCGCGGATCATGCTCAACACCTGGCATCCGCGAGCGGTGGGCGCGGCGCTGCTGTCGTCCAGCCTCGCGGTCGCGATCGGCTCGGCCCTCACCGGCGACCAACCCGACCTCAAGTGGCCGGTCGGCGAGTCGACGTATCTCGTGACCGCGCACGGGCTGGCGTTGGCGCCGCTGGCCATGGTGGTTGGGCTGGCGTTCAACCGGCTCATGGCCGCCGCGCGCCCGGCCCGCCTGATGCGGACCTGGGTGCTGATCCCCGCCCTCGCCGTCGCGGGCCTGGCGACGGGCATCTGCTCGCACTGGTGGCCCGAGCTGCCCGGCAACGGCCGCAGCATCCTGACGGTCAGCCTGGCCAGCGGGATGACGCTGTCGGCGGCCGCCGTCATCCTGGTCCTGAAGCCGCTGCTGACCGCGCTGTACCTGCGCGCCGGCGGCGCCGGCGGAATGCTCACTCCGTCGCTGGCGACCGGCGCGGCGGCGGGGGCGGTCCTGGTTCTGGCGGTCAATTGGCTGGCCGGGACGCACCTGCATGTGCCGGCGGTGTCGCTGAGCGGCGCCGCGGGCGTGCTCGCGGTTACCCAGGGCTCACCGATCTGGGCCGCGATCTTCGTCTGGGAACTCGCGCGGCCCCCGCTCTGGCTGTTCCTCGTTTTCCTGCTGACCGCCTGCGGCGCGCACGGGCTGAAAGTGCTTGTGTTAGGCCGCGGTTCGACGCACCCGGGCTAGAGCGCGCGGACCGTCCCGGTCAGGTGCGGGTAGCCCTTGGCGATGTTGCGCAGCGAAAGATCCCAGCCGCCGTCGTCGCCCCTGTCGATGTAGAGTCCCGCGGTGGCGGGCAGCAGCACCGGCTTGCCGAACCGTACGGAGTACGTGACGGCCTCGGGAAGCATGCCTTCGATGTTGGCCAAGACCGCTGCGGCAGTGAACATCCCGTGCGCGATGACCGTCCGAAATCCGAACAGCTTGGCCGCGATCGGATTGGTGTGAATCGGATTGTGATCCCCGCCGACGACGGCATAGCGCCGGATCTGGCCCGGGGTAATCCGCAGCACCGTGCTCGGCGGGGGCAGCTTGGGCTGCTTCTGCGGCGGCGGCTTGGGCTCGTCGGACAGGCTGGTGCGCTGCTGGTGCAGGAAGGTCGTCACCTGATGCCACGCGGTCTCGTTGCCGACGCTGACGTCGGTCACCAGGTCGACCAGCAAGCCCTTGCGGTGCTCGCGGAGGTTCTCGGCGTGCACGCGCACGCCCACCGTATCGGTGACCGCGATCGGCCGGTACTGCGTGATCTGGTTCTCGGTGTGCACCGATCCCATTGCGGCGAAAGGGAAGTCGAACCCGGTCACCAGCGACATCATGGCGGGAAAGGTCAGCGCGAACGGATAGGTCAGCGACACGTTGTTGCCGTAGCGCAGGCCGGCGAGCGACGCATACTCGGCCACGTTGGTCTGGTCGATCGCCAGTTCCTCGACGGTCACCGTCCGGCTGGGCAACTGGTCGGAGCGGGGCACCAACGGTAGCGCCCCGGCCGCGGCGCGCAGCAGGTTCTTCAGGCCGCTTGGCTGATTCATCGCGTTCCCCTCGAACCTATGCGCCCAGCATCGCCTGGCCGCAGACCCGAATCACGTTGCCGGTCACCGCGTTTGACGCCGGGCTGGCGAAGTAGGCGATGGTCTCGGCGACGTCGACGGGCTGGCCGCCCTGCAGCAGCGAGTTCATCCGGCGGCCCACCTCGCGGGTGGCCAGCGGGATGGCGGCCGTCATCTGGGTTTCGATGAATCCGGGTGCGACGGCGTTGATCGTGATGCCCTTGTCGTAGAGTCCCGGAGCCAGCGCCTGGGTGAGCCCGATCATGCCAGCCTTCGTGGTGGCATAGTTCGTCTGCCCGCGGTTCCCCGCGATGCCGGCCATCGACGACAGGCCGATCACCCGCCCGCCTTCGCCGATGCTGCCGTTGCCGATCAGCCCTTCGGTAAGCCGTTGCGGGGCAAGAAGATTGACGGCCAGGACGGCGTCCCAGCGGGCATCGTCCATGTTGGCCAACAGCTTGTCGCGGGTGATCCCGGCGTTGTTGACCAAGATGTCGGCGTGCCCGGCGTAGTGGTCGCGCAGGTGCTCGGTGATCTTGTCGACCGCGTCGTCGGCGGTGACATCGAGCCACAGCGCGGTGCCCCCGACCCGGCTGGCGGTTTCGGCGAGGGCCTCCGCGGCGGACTCCACGTCGATCGCGACCACACGGGCGCCGTCGCGGGCGAACACCTCGGCAATGCAGGCGCCGATGCCCCGCGCCGCGCCGGTCACGATGGCGACCTTGCCGTCCAGCGGCCGGTCCCAGTCGGCAGGTGGGGTGGAGTCGGCCGCGCCGACGTAGAAGACCTGCCCGTCGACGTAGGCCGACTTGGCCGACAGCAGGAACCGCAGCGTGGATTCCAGGCCCGTCGCGGCCGGCTTCGCGTCCGGCGATAGGTACACCAGCGCGACCGTCGTTCCGTTGCGGACCTCCTTGCTCAGCGAGCGGGTGAAGCCCTCCAGGGCGCGCTGCGCGATCCGCTCGTCGGTGCTTGCCGCCAGGTCGGGTGTGGTGCCGACAACCACGACGCGCGCGCAGTGACCCAGGTTGCGCAGCAGAGGGGTGAAGAAGTCGTGCAGCGCCTTGAGTCCGGCCGGCGTAGTGATTCCGGTGGCGTCGAAAACCAGCCCGCCGAACTGGTCGGCCCAGCGGCCGCCCAGGTTGTTGCCAACCAGGTCGTAGTCGCGTTCCAGCGCCGCCCGCAGCGGCTCGACCACTCTGCCCGCACCCCCGATCAGCAGGGATCCGGTCAGCGGCGGATCACCGGCGGCGTACCGGCGCAGGGGCTCGGGTTGCGGCACGCCGAGTTGCTTCGCCACAAACGATCCGGGTCCGGAATTGACGATCTGCGAGAACAGATCGGACGAACGATTGGGAGCCACTGAGCTGCCTTCCGCTTTCTTTTTAGGTCGACCAGTGCCGTCTAGGCCAACGGTATCGAGGACGAACTTACTGCAGAGTAAGGAGGGTAAGAACAGTGGGTAGGATGGCCCTAAATGGCCGACCCCAAACTGATAACCGGAGATAAACGTGGCCTCTGCAAGCTCTGAATCCAACCCCGCCAGGCGGAAAGTCGCCGTGCTTGGCGGCAATCGCATCCCGTTCGCGCGATCGGACGGCGCCTACGCCGAGGCGTCCAACCAGGACATGTTCACCGCCGCCCTGGGCGGGCTGGTGGACCGGTTCGGGCTGGGCGGCCAGCGGCTGGGCGTGGTGGTCGGCGGCGCGGTGCTCAAGCACAGCCGCGACTTCAACCTGACCCGCGAATGCGTGCTTGGTTCGGAGCTGTCGTCGTACACCCCCGCGTTCGATGTGCAGCAGGCTTGCGGTACCGGCCTGCAGGCGGCGATCGCCGCCGCCGACGGCATCGCGGCGGGCCGATACGACGTCGCCGCCGCCGGCGGCGTGGACACCACCTCCGACCCGCCGATCGGCCTGGGCGACAACCTCCGTCGCACTCTGCTGAAGTTGCGCCGGTCCAAGTCCAACGTCCAGCGGCTGAAGCTGGTGGGCACGCTGCCGGCCACCCTCGGCATCGAAATCCCCGCCAACAGCGAGCCGCGCACCGGGCTGTCGATGGGCGAGCACGCCGCCATCACCGCCAAGCAAATGGGGATCAAGCGCGTCGACCAGGACGAGCTCGCGGTCGCCAGCCATCGCAAAATGGCCGACGCCTACGACCGCGGTTTCTTCGACGACCTCGTCACACCGTTCCTGGGGCTGTACCGCGACGACAACCTGCGGCCCGAGGCCAACGTGGAGAAGCTGGCCACGCTGCGGCCGGTTTTCGGCGTCAAGGCCGGAGACGCGACGATGACGGCGGGCAATTCGACCCCGCTGACCGACGGCGCCTCGGTGGCCCTGCTGGCCAGCGAACAGTGGGCCGAGGAACATTCGCTGGCCCCGCTGGCCTACCTGGTGGACGCCGAGACCGCCGCCGTCGACTATGTCAACGGGCGCGACGGCCTGCTGATGGCACCGACGTACGCGGTGCCGCGGCTGCTGGCGAGAAACGGTCTCAGCCTGCAGGACTTCGACTTCTACGAAATCCATGAGGCGTTCGCCTCGGTGGTGCTGACGCATCTGGCCGCGTGGGAGTCCGAGGAGTACTGCAAGGAGCGGCTGGGCCTGGACGCCGCGCTGGGGTCAATCGATCGCTCGAAGCTCAATGTCAACGGCTCGTCGCTGGCCGCGGGACACCCGTTCGCGGCGACCGGGGGGCGGATTCTCGCCCAGGCGGCCAAGCAGCTCGCCGAGAAGAAGGCGGACGGCGGCGGGCCGGCGCGGGCGCTGATTTCGATCTGTGCGGCCGGCGGACAGGGCGTGGCCGCGATTCTGGAGGCCTGACCGCGCTAAACCGGCGCCCCGGCCCCAGCGCGCCTGCCAGGGCAAATGATTTTCGTCACAGTCGGTTAGTAACGCAATCGCCTGGGTATCCGATGTGCCGGATAACCCCGTGTTGTGGTCTGACCCCCCGACCCCGACGGCAACACGGGGTATCCCATAGGCGACCGCCGGTCAGAGACGTACGACGGGCGTACGAGAAGGGCCGCCGCTGGAGTGAGGGGATCCAGCGGCGGCCTTTTTCGTGCGCCCGGGCGACCCCGGACACCCGCAAACACAGGGTCCCCCGCTTCGCTGTGCAAACGGGGGACCCTGTTGGAAGCGACCTAGAAGGCGGCCTCGTCGAGCTCCATGATGTCGTTGTCCAGCGTCTCGATCACCTCGCGGGTGCTGGCCAACAGCGGTAGGAAGTTCTTCGCGAAGAACGCGGCCACCGCGATCTTGCCCTCGTAGAAGGACCGGTCCGCACCGCTGGCGCCGGCGTCGAGCGCGGCCAGGGCCACCGCGGCGTGCCGCTGCAGCAACCAGCCGATGATCAGGTCACCGACGCTCATCAGGAACCGCACCGAGCCCAGGCCCACCTTGTAGAGGCTGGTGACGTCCTCCTGCGCGGCCATCAGGTAGCCGGTGAGGCTGGCCGCCATCGCCTGGACGTCGGCCAGGGCCTTGCCCAGTAGCTCGCGCTCGGTCTTCAGGCGCCCGTTGCCGGACTCGCTGTCGACGAACTTCTGGATCTCGGCCGACACGTGGGCCAGCGCCACACCCTTGTCGCGGACGATCTTGCGGAAGAAGAAGTCCTGCGCCTGGATGGCGGTGGTGCCCTCGTAGAGGGAGTCGATCTTGGCGTCGCGGATGTACTGCTCGATCGGGTAGTCCTGCAGGAAGCCGGACCCACCGAACGTCTGCAGGCTCTCGGTCAGCTTCGCGTAGGCCTGCTCGGAGCCCACACCCTTGACCACCGGCAGCATCAGATCGTTGATCTTGACGGCCAACTCGGCGTCCACGCCGTGCAGAGCCTCGGCGACCGCCGCGTCCTGGAACGTCGCGGTGTAGAGGTACAGCGCACGCAGACCCTCGGCGTAAGCCTTCTGGGTCATCAGCGAGCGGCGCACGTCGGGGTGATGCGTGATGGTCACGCGCGGCGCGGTCTTGTCGGTCATCTGGGTCAGATCGGCGCCCTGCACGCGCGATTTGGCGTACTCCAGCGCGTTGAGGTAACCGGTCGACAGGGTGGCGATCGCCTTGGTGCCGACCATCATCCGGGCCTGCTCGATGACCTCGAACATCTGCGCGATGCCGTTGTGCACCTCGCCGACCAGCCAGCCCTTGGCGGGCACGTCGTGCTGGCCCAGCGACAGTTCACAGGTCGCGGAAACCTTCAGACCCATCTTGTGCTCGACGTTGGTGACGAAGACGCCGTTACGCTCGCCGATCTCACCGGTCTCGAAGTCGAACAGGAACTTGGGCACGAAGAACAGCGACAGGCCCTTGGTGCCGGGGCCGGCGCCCTCGGGGCGGGCCAGCACCAGGTGGAAGATGTTCTCGAACAGGTCGCCGGAGTCACCTGAGGTGATGAAGCGCTTGACGCCCTCGATGTGCCAGGAGCCGTCGTCCTGCTGGATGGCCTTGGTCCGTCCAGCGCCCACGTCCGAGCCGGCGTCCGGCTCGGTGAGCACCATGGTCGATCCCCAGCCACGCTCGGCGGCGATCACGGCCCACTTCTTCTGCTCCTCGGTGCCGAGGTGGTAGAGGATCTGCGCGAAACCCGCGCCGCCGGCGTACATCCAGACCGCCGGGTTGGCGCCCAACAGGTGCTCGTGCAGCGCCCACAGCAGCGGCTTAGGCAGCGGGGTGCCGCCGAGGGCCTCGTCGAGGCCGACCTTGTCCCAACCGGCTTCCAGAACGGCATGGACCGACTTCTTGAAGGATTCCGGCAGCGTCACGGAGTGCGTCGCGGGGTCGAAAACGGGCGGGTTGCGGTCGCCCTCGACGAAGGATTCCGCGATGGGCCCCTCGGCCAGCCGGCTGATCTCGTTGAGCATTTCCTGGGCGGTTTCGGCGTCGATGTCGCCGTACTCGCCTTGGCCTAATGCCTGGTCAACGCCCAACACTTCGAACAGGTTGAATACCTGGTCACGGACGTTGCTCTTGTAGTGGCTCACTACTCTCCTCCTCGTTGAGAATTGCCACGTTGTGGTTGGGTACTTGGGCTTAAGTTACCCACCAGTAACACAGCCAAACTATAGCGGTCGGGCGGCCCTATGCAAGCGAGTGTGAGCTAGATTTCACCATCTAATTAACCAACTGGTTGGGCAGCGTTGCGGTGCCCCTTCTACCTGCGGTTATGGTGGACGGATGACTGGTGTGGGGCGCGCCACGGCGGTGCCCGTGGTGGACCTGCGACACACTTCCGGCCAACTTCGCAGCAGCCTGCGCGAGGCCGCCCACGAGGTGGGGTTCTTCTATCTGCTCGGCCACGGTGTGCCGCAGGCGTTGGCACGCCGCGTGCTCGACGCCGCCCGCAAGCTGTTCGCGCTGCCGCAGGTCGACAAAGACGCCGTGGCGATGGTCCACAGCCCGCATTTCCGCGGCTACACCCGGCTGGGCGGCGAGCTGACCCGCGGCGAGGTGGACTGGCGCGAGCAGATCGACATCGGGCCTGAACGCCCGTCGATCGGGGGACCGGAGAAGCCGGACTACCTATGGTTGCAGGGCCCGAACCAGTGGCCCGCCGGGCTGCCCGAGTTGCCCGGAATCGTCGACGAGTGGGACGCCGCACTCTCCTCGGTCGCGCGCACGCTGCTCCGGCACTGGGCCGCCTCGCTGGGCAGCCCGCCGGATGCGTTCGAGGCGGCCTTCGCCGAAACACCGGCCACGCTGATCAAGATCATCCGCTACCCGGCCCGCGCGTCCAGCCCGCAGGGCGTGGGCGCGCACCGAGACGCCGGGGTGCTGACGCTGCTGCTGGCCGAGCCGGGCAGCGCGGGCTTGCAGGTGCGGCGCGCCCGGGGACGCGACGACGGCTGGATCGACGTGCCACCACTCGAGGGTGCGTTCATCGTCAACATCGGCGAGCTGCTCGAGGTCGCCACCGGGGGCTACCTGCGCGCCACCGAGCACCGGGTCAGTCTGCGCGGGGCGGCGGCCGAGCGGATCTCGGTGCCGTTCTTCTTCAATCCGCGACTCGACGCGCAGATACCGGTGCTGTCGCTACCCGCCGACCTCGCGGCGCGCACCGACGCGCGCTGGTCCCCAAGCGCGGACCCGTCGGATCCGATCTTCGCTGTTTACGGCCGCAACGCGTGGAAGAGCAGACTGCGGGCGCACCCGGATGTGGCTGACGCGCACGGATACTCGTCCAGTAGGGTCGGATAGGAGAAATCCGTCGTCGGCTCGAGGGGCGAATCAACTCCGGTGAACTCAACGAAGAAGCTGACCCCGTCCTCACTCCGTGAGGCCTTCGGACATTTTCCGTCCGGTGTGGTGGCGATTGCCGCCGAGATCAACGGAACCCGGGAAGGGCTGGCGGCCAGCACCTTTGTTCCCGTCTCGCTGGACCCGCCGCTGGTGTCGTTCTGTGTGCAGAACACGTCGACGACGTGGCCCAAGCTCAAGGACCTGCCGATGCTGGGCATCAGCGTGCTCGGTGAGGCCCATGACGAAGCCGCGCGCGCCCTGGCCGCCAAGACCGGCGACAGGTTCGCGGGACTGGAGACGGTGTCCACCACCACCGGCGCGGTCTTCATCAAGGGCACCGGGCTGTGGCTGGAGAGCGCAATCGAGCAGATGATCCCGGCCGGGGATCACACCATCGTGGTGCTGCGCGTCAGCGAGGTGACGGTGGATGCCGACGTGGCGCCGATTGTGTTCCACCGCAGCGGGTTCCGGCGTCTCGGCGCCTGAAACCGCTCAGCGGCGAAACAGCTTGTTGCCCAACCACACCACGGGGTCGTACTTGCGGTCGGCGACGCGTTCCTTCATCGGGATCAGCGCGTTGTCGGTGATCTTGATGTTCTCCGGGCAGACCTCGGTGCAGCACTTGGTGATGTTGCAGTAGCCCAAACCGTGCTCCTGCTGGGCGTCGTTGCGCCGGTCCCGGGTGTCCAGCGGATGCATCTCCAGCTCGGCAATGCGCATCAGGAAGCGCGGCCCGGCGAACGCCTTCTTGTTTTCTTCGTGGTCGCGGACCACGTGGCAGACGTTCTGGCACAGAAAGCATTCGATGCACTTGCGGAATTCCTGCGAGCGCTGCACGTCGACTTGCGCCATGCGGTACTCGCCGGGCTGCAGTTCCTTGGGTGGCGTGAAAGACGGGATCTCGCGCGCCTTTTCGTAGTTGAACGAGACATCGGTGACCAGATCGCGAATCACCGGAAAGGTCCGCAGCGGTGTGACGGTCACGATCTCGTCCTCGGCGAACGTGGACATCCGGGTCATGCACATCAGCCGCGGCATGCCGTTGATCTCCGCCGAGCAGGAACCGCACTTGCCCGCCTTGCAATTCCACCGCACCGCGAGGTCGGGGGTCTGCGTCTGCTGCAGGCGATGGATGATGTCGAGCACCACCTCGCCCTCGTTGACCTCGACAGTGAAGTCCTGCAGGTCGCCGCCGGCCTCGTCGCCGCGCCACACCCGCATGGTCGCGTTGTAGGTCATTCGCCTCTCCGTCCTGGGTGCTCGGCCAGCTCGTCGTCGGTGAAGTATTTCTCCAGCTCGGAGATCTCGAAGAGCTCCAGCAGATCGGCGCGCATCGGCACCTGGTCTTCGCGGGTGATCTCGACGTCGGGAACGACGGCATCGCCGCCGGCCGCACGGCAGACCAGCAACACCTTGCGCCACGACGCGTCCATCGACGGGTGATCATCGCGGGTGTGCCCGCCGCGGCTCTCGGTGCGCGCCAGCGCGGCCTTCGCGACACACTCGCTGACCAGCAGCATGTTGCGCAGATCGAGGGCCAGGTTCCAGCCCGGGTTGTACTGGCGATGGCCTTCCACGTGGATGTTCTTGAACCGCTTGCGCAGCTTGTCGAGCCGCTCGAGGGCCTGGGAGATTTCGTCCGCCTTGCGGATGATGCCCACCAGGTCGTTCATCGACTGCTGCAGTTCGAGCTGCAGCGTGTAGGGGTTCTCGGCGGTGTCGCCGTTCGTCGGTCCCTCGAAGGGGGCGAGCGCCCGTTTCGCCGCGGCGTCGATGGCCTCCTCGGAGACGGCCGGGCGGTGGCTCAGCGCCCGCGCGTAGTCCGCGGCGCCGAGGCCGGCGCGGCGGCCGAACACCAACAGGTCCGACAGCGAATTGCCGCCCAGCCGGTTGGAGCCGTGCATGCCGCCGGAACACTCGCCGGCGGCGAACAGCCCGGGGACCGTGGCCGCGCCGGTGTCGGCGTCGACCTCGACACCGCCCATCACGTAGTGACAGGTCGGCCCGACTTCCATTGGCTCCCTGGTGATGTCGACCCCGGCCAGCTCCTTGAACTGGTGATACATCGACGGCAGCCGCCGCTTAATCTCCTCGGGTGTGAGCCGGGAGGCGATGTCGAGGTAAACCCCGCCGTGCGGGGTGCCGCGGCCGGCTTTGACCTCCGAGTTGATCGCGCGCGCGACCTCGTCACGGGGCAATAGGTCCGGGGTGCGACGGGCCGAGTCGTTGTCCTTGAGCCACTGGTCGGCCTCTTGCTCGGTTTCGGCGTATTGGCCCTTGAACACCGGCGGGATGTATTCGAACATGAACCGCTTGCCGTCGGAGCTCTTCAGCACGCCGCCGTCACCGCGGACGCCTTCGGTGACCAGGATCCCCTTCACGCTCGGCGGCCACACCATGCCCGTCGGGTGGAATTGCACGAACTCCATGTTGATCAGCGACGCGCCGGCCCGCAGCGCCAGCGCGTGCCCGTCACCGGTGTACTCCCAGGAGTTCGAGGTCACCTTGAACGACTTGCCGATTCCGCCGGTGGCCAGCACCACGGCCGGGGCCTCGAACACGACGAACTTTCCACTTTCGCGCCAGTAGCCGAAGGCTCCGGAGATCACGTCGCCGTCTTTGAGTAGCTCGGTGATCGTGCACTCGGCGAACACCCGGATGCGCGCCTCGTAGTCGCCGAGTTCGGCGTAATCCTCCTGCTGCAGCGAGACGATCTTCTGCTGCATCGTGCGGATCAGCTCCAGGCCGGTGCGGTCGCCGACGTGTGCCAGGCGGGGGTAGGTGTGGCCGCCGAAGTTGCGCTGGCTGATCTTTCCGTCCTTAGTGCGGTCGAACAGCGCGCCATAGGTCTCCAGCTCCCAGACCCGGTCCGGTGCCTCCTTGGCGTGCAGCTCTGCCATCCGCCAGTTGTTGAGGAACTTCCCGCCGCGCATGGTGTCGCCGAAGTGGGTCTTCCAATTGTCCTTGGGGTTGGTGTTGCCCATGGACGCCGCGCAGCCACCCTCGGCCATCACCGTGTGGGCCTTGCCGAACAGGGATTTGGACACCACCGCGACCTTGAGGCCACGCTCGCGCGCCTCGATGACGGCACGCAAACCAGCGCCGCCGGCACCAATGACGACGACGTCGTAGTTGTGCCGTTCGACCTCAGCCATGAAAACCCTCGCTCAGTCTAGTAATCAGCGAATTGGCTTTTCAGCCAACAAATCTCAAGTCGGTGATGGTGCCGCTGGCCACCAGCGCGATGTAGAAATCGGTGAGCATCAGCGTGCCCAGCGTGATCCAGGCGTACATCTTGTGTCGGGTGTTGATGCGGCTGACCTGGGTCCAGATCCAATACCGCACAGGGTTTTTGGAGAAGTGCTTGAGTCGCCCGCCGGTCACGTGCCGGCACGAGTGGCAGGACAGCGTGTAGATCCACAGCATGATGACGTTGCCGACCAGGATGACGTTGCCCAGCCCGAAGCCGAAGCCGTGCGGGCCGGATTCGGACTGGAACGCGACGATCGCGTCGTAGGAGTTGATCACCGAGATGATGGCGGCGACATAGAAGAAGTACCGGTGGCTGTTCTGAATGATCAGCGGCAATCTGGTCTCGCCGGTGTAGTGGACGCGCGGCTCGGCCACCGCGCAGGAGGTGGGCGACTGCCACACCGAGCGGTAGTAGGCGCCGCGGTAGTAGTAACAGGTCAGCCTGAACAGCAGCAGGAACGGCAGTGACATCGCCGCGTACGGCACGAACCACCAGTTCGGCAGGAACTGCGGCCAGAACTCGCTGGCCGCACCGCAGGCCTTGCTCATGCACGGCGAGTAGAACGGCGTCAGGTAGTGGTACTGCGGGACAAAGAAGTAGTTCTTCTGCAACCCGCGCGCTATCGCGTAGATGAGGAATGCGGCGAAGCCCAGGTCGACCCGCAGTGGCGACATCCACCACCGGTCGGTGCGTAGGGTCCGTTGCTCGATCTGGGCGCGCGTGGGTGAAAAGACACCCGACGCAGGACGGTTCGCCGTGGGTGCGCTCATCTAGTGTTCCTCTTCGAACGGGCTGTTGGTCGAAGGGTACACAGACAGAGCCCTCCCTTTTACGGGGGGCTTGGGTTGTCAGGACCTGCTGTGACCCCCGACACCCTCGTCGTCGACATCGCGCCAGAAGTCGGTGTCGTACTGGGTGTCGGGAATGGTGATCTTCTCGCCGGACTGCTGCACCGTGGCGCGAGCCAAATCCAATTCGGAGACGTCGGTATCGAGCAGTTCGATGTCGGACAGGATCCGGTCGGCGTCGATCACGATGCGCCGCAGCGCCGGGCTGTCGCCGTAGCGCGCCTTCAAGGAGCTCACGCACCGCCGCAAACTGCCGATGAGGTCGTGAAGTTCGGCGAGTTCGGTGGTGTCAGCGGGGCTCGACAACGGATCTCCTAGTGCGGACGAGTGTTACGGATCACAGTACGCTCCCGATACTATCCACCCCGCCGACCGCACGTGAGGCAGGTCACCCCGCACGCCCTAGGGGGCAAACACCATGACAGGTCAGACCGCACTGGCGCGGCGCGCCGGCGCGCTGCTCGAACTGCATCGGCCGGGCAACCCGGTCATCCTTCCGACCGTGTGGGATGCCTGGTCCGCACGCCTCGCCACGGACGCGGGATTCGTCGCGCTGACCGTCGGCAGCCATCCGCTTGCGGATTCGATCGGCAAACCGGACGGCGAGGGCATGTCGTTCGACGACGTCCTGACCCGGGTCGCCCAGATCACCGCGGCCGTCGACGCCCCGGTATCGGTGGACATCGAGTCGGGCTACGGCCAGCCGGCCGGGCGCCTGATCGAGGGCCTGCTCAGCGTGGGCGCCGTCGGGCTGAACATCGAGGACACCGTGCACTCCGAGGGCAAGCGGTTGCGGTCGGCCGCCGAACACGCCGAACTGGTGGGCGCGCTGCGGTCGGCCGCCGACGCGGCCGGGGTCCATGTCGTGATCAACGCCCGCACCGATCTCTTCCTGCGCAGGGACGGCGACGACGCCGACCGCGTCGACAGGGCCGTGGCGCGGCTGACCGAGGCCGCCGCCGCGGGCGCCGATGTGCTCTACCCGGTGGGGCGGCACGACCCGGAGACGTTGCGGCGCTTGGCCACCGAGTTGCCGCTGCCGATCAACGCGATCGCGCTGCCCGATCAGGATGACCCGGCGTCGTTCGGCCCGCTGGGCGTCGGCCGGATCAGCTTCGGCCCGTTCCTGCAGGCCGCACTCGCCGGCAGGGCGCGCGAGCTGCTCGCCCGCTGGAGTTGACCGCAGAAACGGGAATCGTTGTCGGTCAAAGGTTTTGGTATTGGCCGAATGCAATGAATCCGGCGAAGCCGTTGCGGCCCCACCGGATTCACTCTTGATTTCCCGAATTACTTACTGATCGCGATGCGCTGTGCCTGGGCCCCCGCGTACGCGCCGGTGACCCGGACCGTCAGCACGCCGGCGTCGTAGGAAGCCGCGACGGCCTCGCTGGTGACGTGGCCGGGCAGCTGGAACGACCGGCGGAACGAACCGTAACGAATCTCACGCAAAGTGCGACCGTTCTCCTCCTCGGAGCGCTCGTCACGGTGTTCGCCATGGATAACCAGGCGGCCATTCTCCACCTCGACGTTGACGTCCTTGTCGACGTCGACGCCGGGCAGTTCCAGGCGCACCACCGCGTCGTCGCCCTCCTTGACGATCTCCGCGGCGGGCGTAAACCCAATGGTTACCGGCTTAAACCAGTCCGCCGTCGCGGCGGGACCGAAAAAGTCGCGCAGCCACCGGTCGGTGTCCCAGGCCGGTCGCGACCACAATGCGAGGTTACTCATGTCCGTCTCCTTGAGCTCTGTTGTGAGTTTGCTGTGACCGGCGCCTTGCCGGCCGGCTACTAGTACAAACATGAGTCGACGACGCTAAAGTTCCACCTGGCCGTTCGCCGTGCGAGAACACATTCACAGCCGCCCGTGTGAGGTGGTGAGGTGGCCGTCATACGAGTGTCACATTGGGCGACGTTTCCTTAATTTCTCGCTTCTACTCTCTTGGCATGGCTTCCGCCGGAACTCCGTCCGCACACTGTGCCGCCCGCCACATCATCGTGGTCGGGCACGGCATGGTGGGGCACCGTTTCGTCGAGGCGCTCCGCGCCCGCGACACCGACGGGTCTTGGCGGGTTACGGTTTTGGCCGAGGAGGGCGATGCGGCCTACGACCGTGTCGGCCTGACTTCGTACACCGAAAGCTGGGACCGCGCCCTGCTGGCCCTGCCCGGTAACGACTACGCCGGCGACGAGCGGGTGCGCCTGTTGCTGAACACCCGCGTCACCGAAATCGACCGCGCGACAAAGTCGGTGATCACCGCGGACGGCCAACGGCACAGCTACGACGCCTTGGTGCTGGCCACCGGCTCGTTCGCCTTCGTGCCGCCGGTGCCGGGTCACGACCTGCCCGCGTGCCACGTCTACCGCACTCTCGACGACCTCGACGCCATCCGCGCCGGCGCCGAGCGCGCCC
The DNA here is from genome assembly GCF_001954195.1 of Mycobacterium sp. IS-1264. GTDB lineage: Bacteria > Actinomycetota > Actinomycetes > Mycobacteriales > Mycobacteriaceae > Mycobacterium. The sequence goes on from NZ_MBES01000012.1 coordinate 95,516, forward strand.
GTGACAGCGCTCACAACCTGGCGGGCGTTGTGATCGGCGGCGGCCTGCTGGGACTCGAGGCCGCAAATGCGCTGCGCCAGTTCGGGTTGCAGACACACGTCATCGAGATGATGCCGCGACTGATGGCGCAACAAATCGACGAGGCCGGTGGCGCGCTGCTGGCCCGGATGATCACCGAGCTCGGGATCGCGGTGCACGTCGGCACGGGCACCGACTCGATCGAAAACATCCAGCATCCGGACGGCTCGACCTCCGTGCGGGTACGCCTGAGCGACGGCGACGTCATCGATGCTGGCCTGGTGATTTTCGCGGCCGGCATCCGGCCGCGCGACGAGTTGGCCCGGGCGGCCGGGCTGACGATCGCCGACCGGGGCGGCGTAATGACCGATTTATCTTGTCGTACAAGCGATCCCAACATATACGCCATCGGTGAGGTCGCCGCGATCGAGGGGCGCTGCTACGGCCTGGTGGGCCCCGGCTACACCTCCGCCGAGGTTGTGGTGGACCGGCTGCTGGACGGCGCCGCGGAGTTTCCCGATGCGGACCTGTCGACGAAGCTCAAGCTGCTGGGTGTCGACGTCGCCAGCTTCGGGGACGCGATGGGTACGACCGAGAATTGCCTCGAGGTCGCCATCAACGACGCGGTGAACCAGACGTACGCCAAGCTGGTGCTCTCCGACGATGCCAAGACCCTGCTGGGTGGGGTGCTGGTGGGCGATGCCTCGTCGTACGGGGTGCTGCGGCCGATGGTCGGCAGCGAGCTGCCCGGTGATCCGCTCGCGCTGATCGCGCCGGCGCAATCCGCCGGGGGCGCTTCGGCTTTGGGGGTTGGGGCGCTTCCGGACGCGGCGCAGATCTGCTCGTGCAACAACGTCACCAAGGGCGATCTGAAGTGCGCGATCGCGGACGGCTGCGCCGATGTTCCCTCGCTGAAGTCGTGCACCGCCGCCGGCACCTCGTGCGGGTCGTGCGTGCCGCTGCTCAAGCAGCTGTTGGAAGCCGAGGGCGTGGAACAGTCCAAGGCGCTGTGCGAACACTTCAGCCAGTCGCGGGCCGAACTCTTCGAGATCATTTCCGCCACCGAGATCAGGACCTTCTCGGGCCTGCTGGAGCGCTTCGGCCGCGGAAAGGGTTGCGACATCTGCAAGCCCGCGGTCGCATCCATCCTCGCTTCGACCGGCTCCGACCACATCCTCGACGGCGAGCAAGCATCGCTGCAGGATTCCAACGACCACTTCCTGGCCAACATTCAGAAGAACGGCAGCTACTCGGTGGTGCCGCGGGTCCCCGGCGGCGACATCAAGCCCGAGCATCTGATCCTGATCGGGCAGATCGCCCAGGACTTCGGGCTCTACACCAAGATCACCGGCGGGCAGCGCATCGATTTGTTCGGCGCCCGGGTGGATCAGCTGCCGCAGATCTGGAAGCGATTGGTCGACGGCGGCATGGAATCCGGCCATGCCTACGGGAAGGCGTTGCGCACGGTGAAGAGTTGCGTGGGCAGCGACTGGTGCCGTTACGGGCAGCAGGACTCGGTGCAGCTGGCCATCGACCTCGAGCTGCGCTACCGGGGTCTGCGGGCACCGCACAAGATCAAGCTCGGCGTCTCGGGTTGCGCGCGGGAGTGTGCCGAGGCGCGCAGCAAGGACGTCGGCGTCATCGCGACCGAGCAGGGGTGGAACCTCTACGTCGCCGGCAACGGCGGCATGACTCCCAGGCATGCGCAGCTGCTGGCCAGCGACCTCGACACCGAGACGCTGGTCCGCTACATCGACCGGTTCTTGATGTACTACATCCGCACCGCCGACCGGCTGCAGCGCACCGCGCCCTGGGTCGAATCGCTCGAAGGCGGGCTCGATCACGTGCGCGAGGTCGTCTGCGACGACTCGCTGGGCCTGGCCGAGGAATTCGAGGCCGCGATGGCGCGACACGTGCAGAACTACAAGTGCGAATGGAAGGGCGTGCTGGAGGACCCGGACAAGATGTCGCGGTTCGTGTCCTTCGTCAACGCCCCGGATGCCGTCGACTCGACGGTGGCGTTCACCGAGCGTGCCGGTCGCAAAGTACCTGTGCCTATTGGGATGCCGCGGGTCCGCGGGTGACGAGGGAGGAATCATGACACTTCTCAACGACATTCAGGTGTGGACCATCGCCTGCGCCTACGACCACCTCATTCCGGGTCGCGGTGTCGGCGTGCTGCTCGACGACGGCTCGCAGGTGGCGCTCTTCCGGCTGGACGACGGATCGGTGCACGCGGTCGGAAACGTCGACCCGTTCTCCGGCGCGGCGGTGATCTCGCGCGGCATCGTCGGGGACCGCGGCGGCCGCGCCACCGTCCAATCCCCCATCCTCAAGCAGGCTTTCGCGCTCGACGACGGCATTTGCCTGGACGACCCGGAGGTCTCGGTTCCGGTGTACCCGGTGCGCGTCACGACCGATCGCCTCATCGAGATCGCGCGCGTCGACACGTAATCGCGGCTAGTCGATATCCCCGACCAGGTAGCGCTGCATCGTCGGCCCGATCGCGTCGACGAGCGCGTCCACCGACATCGAGTGCAGCGGCTCGGATCGGACGCCGTAGCGCAGGATGCCCAGGCCGACCAGCTGAGAGGCGCACAGCGACGCCCGCACGGCGACCTTGTCGGCGCCCAGAATTTTCAGCAGCGGTCCGAAAACCGGGCCGATGAACATGCCTTGGACGATCTCGGCGGTCTTGGCCATGCCGGTCGACGCGACCGCACTCGCAGCGAAGGGGCCGCCGCCGGCGGCATCCCACGTGGTGATCAACATGTGCAGCGTTCGCCGGCCCACCTGATTGGCGCCGCCGGTGACTATTCGATCGATGAACTCCGGTGTGCCGAACGGCAAACGCAGCATCTTGGCGACCGGGTCAAGGAGCCCACGCGATGGCTCTTCGCGACGGGACATGGTGCCAGGATCACCCGTCCGCGAGCAAAGATCAAGCGTTGCGAGCCTCGGCGCGCCTTGCGTGCAAGGCTTTGTGCTCCACGGGTTTCGACCTCAGGCGCGGCCGCTGGGTCGGGTGCGGCACGGCCCTACGGAATCGGTTTGCGATCAACCGCGCCAGGCCCGGATGGGTGCCGAGCGGTCGGCTGACGATGTCGGCGCCGCAATCGCGCAGCCGTTGCTGAAACAGCCCGTCGGCCAACAGGTAGGAGGCAACCGCGACCCGGCGGGCGCCGTCGCGGCGAGCGTGCTCGACCGCTTCGTGCACATAGGGACCGCCGGCGGCCGCGAAGCCCAGGCTCACCCGTGATCCGGTGAGCGCCGACAACAACGTCGCGGTGGTGTGCAGGTCCGCGCGCGCCCGGTGATCGGAGGTGCCGGCCGCACCGAGGATCACCGAATCGCCGGGGCGCCAACCCGATTGCATCAATTGGTAGAAGACTATCCGTGCGATCTCGCCGCTCGGACCCAGTGCCGGGGTGACGATGACGTTCGAATGTCCGCTGGCCGCTACGTGGGCGGGCAGATCGGTGCGGACGTGATATCCGCGAGACAAGAACGTCGGGACCACAATGGCGCGGCGCTCGCACTGCCCATCTGAGGCCTGCGACAGCACCTCGCTGGGCGTGGGCCCCAACACGTCGACGAATGCCACCTGCACCGTCCGGTCCAGCAGCGTACTCACTTGCGCCGCAAGGTCTCCGATCATTGCGACGCCCCCCGGGGCGCGGGTGCCATGCGCGGTCAGTATCAGGTTCATGACCACCCCGCCCGTTCGTCGACGGCCAGCCGGTAGCCGCGCTTGACCACCGTCGCGACGATGTTCCTGTCGCCCAAGGCCGTCCGCAGCCGCAGCACCGCCGTGTCGACGGCGTGCGGGTCGTTGCTGTTGCCGGGCAGCACCCGCAGCAGGTCATCTCGGGCGACGACGTCACCGGGCCGTCGCGCCAGCGCGCGAAGGATCGCCATCCCGGACCCCGACAGCGATTTGACCGAACCGTCCACCAGAGCGCAGGTGCCCCGGATGTCGACGCGGTGACCGGCGGCCTTCACGTTGCACGCGCCCAGCAGGGGCAGCTCTTCGGCGATGTGGCGGGCCAAGGCCCCCAAACGCATTCGCTCGGGGGACGACGTCGGGACGCCCTGCCGGATCAGCGGCTGGGAGGTCACCGGGCCCACGCACATAGCGTGCACGCCGGTGCGCAGCGCCTTCAGCAGTTGGTCCTCGATGTCCAAGTCGCGGCTGCGTTCCAGAACCGCCGCCGCGGCCGGTGCGGACGTGAAGGCGACGGCGTCGAATTGCCGTCGCGCGAGCTCGGTGACCAGCTGGTCGAACTCACCGCCCAGCGGTGTCGATTTCCACCGGTACACCCGGATGGGCACCACTTCCGCACCCGCCGAACGCAATCCGCCGACGAATTCCGGGAACGGATCCCAGGCGTCGGCGGCGCCGTGGAGTTGGACCGCCACCCGCATACCGGAGACATCGGTTTCGAGCAGGTATTTCAGCAACTCGGTGGAGGATTCGGATTTCGGCGACCATTCCTCGTGCAGCCCGGCGGCGCGCAGCGCGCCGGTCGCCTTCGGTCCGCGGGCCACGATTCGGGCCGACTCCAGCGCCGCGACGAGCTGATGGCCCAGCCCCCACCCCTCGGCAGCGGCCAGCCAGCCCCGCATGCCGATGCCGGTATGCGCGACGAGAATGTCGGGTGGCTTGGCGATCAACGCCTCGGTGTTGCCGTGCAATTCATCGTCATCGGGCAGCGCGATCATGTTGATCGCGGGCGCGCTGAAGACCTCGGCGCCGTTGCGGCGCAGTAGCGCGGACAGCTCCTCGGCGCGGCGCGCGGAAGTCACCGCGATCCGATAACCGATTAGTGGCGCAGAGGACTGCTGGGCCATATCAACTGTGTATGCCTAGGACGTTTCCGCCGCGTTACCGCACAATTGCTGACGCATTGCCCTCGTTGCGACCACGATCACACCCGAGCCGGCTCGGTGTCGAGCGCCGGTCCTGCGACGCTTTGCGCGGTGACCGGCCGGCGAACATACGTGGTCCACGTCAGGATCGCGGCCACCACATAGGACGCGAGGAACAACCAGTATGCCGACGTTTCGGTGCCGCTGCGCAGGTAGGACTCGCGCAGCGCCAAGTTGATCCCGACGCCGCCGAGAGCGCCGACCGCGGCGCACCAGCCGATCAACGATCCTGACATCGCGCGCGACCAGTGCCGGCGTTGCGCCTCGCTGGCGTCGAGCGAGCGGCTGCGCGCCTCGAAGACCGACGGGATCATCTTGAACACCGAGCCGTTACCCATGCCCGACAGGATGAACAGCACGACGAAGCCGATGACGTAGCCGAACATCGCGAACGGACCGCCGCGGCCACCGCGGTCGTCGAGCGTGCTGATGGTGACCAGCAACCCGGCGCCCAGGATCATGCCGGCGAGGACGCCGAGGGTGACGCGGCTGCCGCCGAGCCGGTCGGCCAGCCTCCCGCCGTAGATCCGCGCCAGCGATCCCAGCAGCGGTCCGACGAAAGCGATCTGCGCGGCGCGCAGCGATGCCTGCGCGGCGCTTTCGCCGCCGGCCACGAAGTTGACCTGCAGCACCTGGCCGAAGGCGAAGGCGAACCCGATCCAGGAGCCGAAGGTGCAGATGTAGAGCAGCGAGATCACATACGTGTCGCGTTCGAAGAGGACCGAGCGCATCGTGTGGACCTCGATGCCGTGGTCGAGGTTGTCCATCCACAGCGCGGCCGCGATGCCGACGATCGCGAGCAGTACCAGATAGACCGCGCACACGATGTACGGCGCTTGGTGACCGGCCGTGGCGAGCACCAGCAGGCCGACCAGTTGGATCACGGCGACGCCGAGGTTGCCGACGCCGGCGTTGATCGCCAGAGCGGCGCCCTTGAGGCGCTGGGGGTAGAAGGCGTTGACGTTGGCCAGCGAGGCCGCGTAGTTGCCGCCACCCAGTCCGGTCAGCGCGGCGCACACGACATAGGGCCACAGCGGCAGGCCGGGATTGGCCAGCAGCACGATGGTGCCGACGGTGGGGATCAGCAGCACGAGGGCCGAAAAGGTCGTCCAGTTGCGGCCACCAAAGGCCGCGATGCCCAGGGTGTACGGGATGCGAGCGCAGCCTCCGACCAGTGTTGCAACCGCACCGAGCAGCAGCTTGTCGCCCGCGGAAAAGCCATAGACGGATGCGGGCATGAACAGCGCCATCACCGACCAGAGCGACCAGATGGAAAACGCGGCGTGGTCGCCCGCCATCGTGCACAACAGATTGCGGCGGGCGATTTTGTTCTCGCCCGCCTCCCAGGCCGCGGTGTCTTCGGGATCCCAGTCCGTGATGCGGTGGCTGCGGCCCATGCGGTATTCGCCTTTCGTGGACGGGATTTGGGTTGGCGCGGTAAGGCGGCCGCGTCTTGCGCCGCAGGTTTCGATGCTCACATTCGCGACCGAAAGCCGTCAACTCGATTCCGCCGAAATCGCCTGTCAGTTGAATCCCAGTTGTCTGGTAAATCGCTGAAGGACAACCGGATTCGCGAATGTTCTATGACGCGGCTCCGCTGTGGAATCCGGTGTGAGGTTCAATACATTGTGTGCTATACGGGCTTTCGCCCCATAGCACTTACCACACGTCTCCCGCGCGCCAATCGCACATCAGGTCCGCGGAGGTGTCCAGACTGATTCCCACCGGCAGCACGAATATCGTCTCGTCGTCCTCGGGCGTGCGGGTCGGGCCGGTCGGGGCCAGTACCGACGTGGGGCCGCGCCACGGCAACCAGCCGCGTGCAGCGTAGAGCCCGCGCGCCCGGGTCGACGAACTGAGAGCCCCCACTTGGTACGCCCCGCGCACCACTTGCTCGACGCCGTCCAGCAGCGCGTGCACCAGGCCCTGCCCGCGGCAGTCCTCCCGCACCGCGACGCCCTCGACGTAGCCGCAGCGCAGCGCGGTTCCGCGGTAGAGCAATCGGCGCTGGACCACCGCGGCGTGCGCGATGATCGCGCCGTGCCGCCAGATCAGGGCGTGCATGCCGCCCAGTGCGTGCTCCCAATCGTTTTCGGTGAAGTCGCCGGCGAAGGCGGTGGTGACCATCTGGCAGACGTCTCGCCGAGTCTCGACGTCGAGATCGGCGGTATGGACCAGGCGAGCGGTGTGGACCTGGGCGGTCACACCCCTTGTCTACCAGCCTTGTCGATAGCTGTGTACTACGAGAACTGCAAGCCCACCGCGTTCGCGTGCGCCCCGGCACCAACCGGAATGCGGGGCCGTGCCCAGTGGAAGCGCACGTATTGGCCGGGCCGCACCTGGGCGACCTTGTCGACATCCTCATCGATCACCACGCCGACGACGGGGTACCCGCCGGTGACCGGGTGATCGGGTCCCAGGATCACCGGTAAACCGTTGGGCGGCACCTGAATTGCGCCACGAGTCGCGCCCTCGCTGGGCAGCTGGCGATCCGGGTAGCGATATTGCAGCGGGCGGCCCTCCAAGCGCATGCCCACCCGGTCGCTGCGGTCCGAGGCCATCCAGATCGTATGCACCAGTGCGTCGGGATCGGCGAACCAGTCGTCGCGCGGCCCGGGCACCACCTGCAGTTCCACCAGATGCCGGGTAATGGCCGCCACGGGCGCCTGGTCAAGTTCGGGGTAGTCGTCGGTGTGCTCGCCGATCGGCAGCCGGTCTCCAGCCGCGAGGGGCGACGGGCCGATCGCGGACATCACGTCATAGCTGCGCGAGCCCAGCACCGGCTCGACACAGATGCCGCCGCGCACGGCCAGATAGGTCCGCAGTCCCGCTCGCGGGGCGCCAAGGGAGATCACTTGGCCGTCGCGGACATGCTGAATGCTGTTGGTGCCGAACGTGATTCCGTCGACGGTGGGGTTAGTGTCGGCTCCCGTCACCGCGATGTCGACGTCGCCGCCGCGGACCCGGGCGCAGAATCCCCCGAACGTCACCTCCACGGTGGCGCGGTCGTCGGGGTTGGCGACCAGCCGGTTGGCCAGTCTGTGCGAGCGGCGGTCGGCGGCCCCGGAGCGTCCGACGCCGAGGTGGGCCAACCCGGCGCGGCCGAGGTCCTGGACGACGGCGAGTGGTCCGGTGCGCAGGATTTCGAGCTGGATGTCTGGATTTGTCACGGCGCCCTCCCTGGTCATGCCGCGCGGAACTGGACCCACATGCCCTGCGTCAGCAACGCCGGATTGGGCCGCTCGAGGTCCCACAGCACCGCGTCGGTGTGGCCGATCAGTTGCCAGCCGCCGGGCGACTGGCGTGGATATATCGCGCTGAATTCGCCGGCAAGGGCGACTGACCCGGCCGGCACCGAGGTCCGCGGCTCGGAGCGGCGCGGCACCCGCAGGCGTGGATCGCCGTCCACCAGGTACGCGAAACCCGGTGCGAATCCACTGAATCCGACCCGCCAGAGCGTGGAGGTGTGGGCGTTGATCACCTGTGCGGTGGACAGCCCGGTGTGGCTGGCGACGTCCGCGAGGTCCGGGCCGTCGTAGACGACGTCGATCACCACGTCGGCGCGGCGATCCGCGGGGGCGGTCTCGGTGGCGGTGACCGGCATTTTGCGCAAGCGCCGCCGGATGATCCCTTGGTTGCGCGGGCCGTCGAGCTTCACCAGCACGGTGCGCGCGGCCGGGACGATGTCGACCACGCCGGGCAGCGCCGCGCCGCGCAACGCGTCGGCCCACGCCAATACCTCTGCGGTGCTGCCACATTGCACCATCAGAGCTCGGTCGCCGTAGTCGAGTACGGTGTTGCCGACCAGCTCCGTCGGCAGGCCCCGGGATAGGCCGCTGCTGAGGTCAGTCACGCTCATTACTCGACGGTAACCTCGGAATCCGGGCAGGTCGAGGGAATGCCCGGGGATTTTCGAGCACTGCCAGAGGTGCCTTAGCAAACGCTCAAACAGTGGAATCTAACCCAGGATCTTGCTGATCTGCGGGGGCAGTTGGTCGGCGACCAACGGGTAGCTCAGCGGCGAGGAAAACGCGATCGCCCCGGCCTGGTCCTTGGTGGTGAAAATGTGGCGGCTCTGCGCGGTCGCCTGCGAGGCCGCCACGTCGGGGTCGGCGAGTATCGCCTTTTGGTCGTCCGGACTCTCGGTCGTCCATATCACCACGTCCGCGGAATTGAGCACCGTCTTGATCTGGTCGCGCGGGATGACGGCGCGATGATCGGTGTCGAACGGTTTGATGCTGTCGGCGATCACGAGGCCCATCTGGTTGAGGAAGTCCGTGCGCCAGCCCGCCGTGGTCGCGACCACCGTGCCCTGAAAAAGCGTGCCCTGCATCAACAATGCCTTCTTGGCCTGCCACTGCGGATTCTTCTGGGCGACCGCGACGAACTGTTTGTCGACGGCGTCGATCAATGACCTCATCTGGTCGGCCTGGAACACCGCCTGCCCAATCGCGGTGGCCTGCTCCTTCCACGGCTCGAAGAACGCGTCGCCGTCCGATTGCGCGATGGTCGGGGCGATCGCCGACAGCTTCTGATAGGTGTCGGCGTCCACTCCGGCGTTGACGGCCACGATCAAATCGGGCTTCAGCCCGGCGATCTGGTCGACCGGAATCCCGTTGTCGAGGTTGAGCACCACCGGATGCGCGGCGCCGAGTTTGGGCTGGGCCCACGGCCACACGGCGAACGGTTGGTCGCCGAACCAATTGGTGACCGCGATGGGCACCACGCCCACCGCGAGCAGGTCGTCTTGTTCGGTGTAGCCGGCGCTGACGACGCGCTTGGGTGGCTCTTTGACGACGGTCTGGCCGAACAGGTGACTGACCGTCACCGATCCGCGGGGAGCGGAACCCGGCGCCGGCTTGGGTGACGTGCAACCCGGCGAGACGGCGGCCACCCCGACCGCCGCGGCGGCCCCGGCGAGCCGCAAGAATCCTCGCCGATTCTCCATCGCGTGAGAGTATCGCGTTTCGCCCTCTCACCTGCGTCGCCGCGCGGTTTCGCCGCTCAGCCCAGCGGCATGCCGGCATCCGCGAAGTCCGTGGCCCGATAGACCGTTTCGGCCGTCAGCGGCGCATTGTCGAAGGCGGCCATCATGGCGCCGGTCACCGCACCGACGAACAGACCTCGAAATCGCTTGCGGGCCGGCCGATTCGGCGGCTGATCACTTTCTTGCGCTCCCGCAGAGCCAGGGGCGGCTCAGTCACCTGCATGCGGCGATCGTCCCGCATCCGCGACGCCCCGTCTGGAAGCCGGCGGCGTGTAGCCCTCCCAAGGGGAGTAGTCGGCGATCAGCTCTTCCTGCGGCGGGCGCTGGTCGACCGGCACGTGCTGCAGGTTGATCCGGATCCGGTACCAGATCGAGCTCGGCCCGCGCATCCCGTCGACCAGAACGTCGGCCGGGTGTAGCCGGTCGGCGACGGCGGGGTAGCGGCCGCGCCAGGTGTCCAGCGCGGCCATCGCCTCGTCCCGGGTTTTGGTGCGGGCGATCTCGATGAGCGGCTTCGAGGACTGACGCCTGCCGTCGCCGCGCGATCCCGATCCCTTCGGTGCGCGCTCCGCGGGCCCCAGCTCCTCGGCCAGCATCAGCAGCCGATCCAGGTCGCCAACGGCGTCGTCCATGCCCGCCCACGGATCACCCAGGTCGGCTAACCGGTCCGGCACGGTGGCGATGGTGAACGCCTCGGGCTTGCAGTTGGCGACCTCGTCCCAATGCAGTGGCGTCGACACCCGGGCATCGGCGGTGGCCCGCACGGAGTAGGCCGACGCGACCGTGCGGTCCTTGGCGTTCTGGTTGAAGTCGACGAAGACGCCCTCGCGCTCCTCCTTCCACCAGCGGCTCGTCGCCGCCTCGGGCGCCCGCCGCTCCACCTCGCGGGCCACGGTCTGCGCGGCCAGCCGCACCTGACGGAAGCCCCAGCGGGGCGCGATGCGCGCGTAGATGTGAAAGCCGCGCGACCCGGACGTCTTCGGCCACGCCGTCAGGCCGTAGTCCTCCAGCACCTCGCGGGCCACCAGCGCGACGTCGACGATCCGCTGCCAGGGCACCCCGGGCATCGGGTCCAGGTCGACCCGCAATTCGTCGGGGTGATCGAGGTCGATGGCTTGCACCGGATGCGGGTTGAGGTCCACGCAGCCCAGATTGATCACCCACGCCAGCCCGGCCGGGTCGTGGATGACGGCCTCCTCGGCGGAGGTGCCCGACGCGTAGCGCAGCTCGGCGACGTCCACCCAGTCGGGCCTGTTCTTGGGCGCACGCTTCTGGAACACCGCCTCTTGCGATATCCCCTTGACGAAGCGTTTCAGAATCATCGGTCGGCCGGCGACGCCGCGCAGCGCCCCGTCGGCGACGGAAAGGTAGTAGCGGACCAGGTCCAGCTTCGTGTAGCCGCCCACGCCGTCGCCGCCGGGGAAGACCACTTTGCCCGGATGAGTAATGGTGACCTCGCGCCCGGCCACGTCCAGTGACACCGGAGCGGTCATGGGGTTCATGGTAATTCCGGGAAAATTTTCCCGGCCCATTGCGACCTGCGTCACATAGGGTGAAGTCATGCCTAACCTCATCGGCCTGCCCGGCCAGGCGGTCTCCAAGATCCAGCAGTACCTCGAGCGGGGCTCGGCCGAACTGCATTACGTGCGCAAGATCTTCGAATCCGGTGCCTTCCGGATCGAGCCACCGCAGAACTACGCCGCGATGGCCGCGGATATCTACAAGTGGGGCGAGTTCGGCATGCTGCCCTCGCTCAACGCCAGGCGTCATCCCGACCGCGCGGCCTGCATCGACGAGGAGGGCGAATTCACCTACCGCGAGCTCGACGAGGCCGCGCACGCGGTGGCCAACGGGCTGCTTGAGAAGGGGATCAAGGGCGGCGACGGCGTCGCCATCCTGGCCCGCAACACCCGCTGGTTCCTGATCGCCTACTTCGGTGCCGCCCGGGTCGGGGCCCGCATCATCCTGCTCAACAGCGAGTTCTCCGGCCCGCAGATCAAGGAGGTGTCGGAGCGCGAGGGCGCCAAGCTGATCATCTACGACGACGAGTACACCAAGGCCGTCAGCAAGGCGGAGCCGGAACTGGGCTTCCTGCGCGCCCTCGGTTCCAACCCCGACGCCGACGAACCGTCGGGCAGCAAGGACGAGACGCTGGCCGACCTGATCGAGCGCGGCGACAAGTCACCCGCCCCGAAGGCGTCCAAGCACGCGTCGATCATCATCCTGACCAGCGGAACCACCGGCACGCCCAAGGGCGCGAACCGCAGCACCCCGCCGACGCTGGCGCCAATCGGCGGCATCCTGTCGCACGTTCCGTTCAAGGCCGGCGAGGTGACCTCGCTGCCGGCGCCGATGTTCCACGCACTGGGTTTTCTGCACGGCACCATCGCGATGTTCCTCGGGTCGACGCTGGTGCTGCGGCGCAAGTTCAAGCCGCCGCTGGTGCTGGAGGACATCGAGAAGCACAAGGCGACCGCGATGGTCGTGGTGCCGGTGATGCTGTCGCGACTGCTGGACGCGATCGAGAAGATGGACAAGAAGCCCGATCTGTCCAGCCTGAAGATCATCTTCATCTCCGGGTCGCAGCTGGGCGCCGAGCTGGCCAGCCGGGCCCTCAAAGACTTCGGCCCGGTCATCTACAACATGTACGGCTCGACCGAAATCGCGTTCGCCACGATCGCCGGTCCCAAGGACCTGGAAAAGAATGCGGCGACGGTCGGACCGGTGGTCAAGGGCGTCAAGGTCAAGATCCTCGACGACAACGGCAAGGAGAAGCCGCAGGGCGAAGTCGGGCGGATCTTCGTTGGCAACGCGTTCCCGTTCGAGGGCTACACCGGTGGCGGCCACAAGCAGATCATCGACGGCCTGATGTCGTCCGGCGATGTCGGCTACTTCGACGAGCACGGCCTGCTGTACGTCAGCGGTCGCGACGACGAGATGATCGTCTCTGGTGGTGAGAACGTCTTCCCGGCTGAGGTGGAGGATCTGATCAGCGGGCATCCGGACGTCGTGGAGGCGACGGCCATCGGGGTCGAGGACAAGGACTGGGGTCACCGGTTGCGCGCCTTCGTGGTCAAGAAGGAGGACGCCGACCTCGACGAGGACACCGTCAAGCACTACGTGCGCGACCACCTGGCCCGCTACAAGGTGCCGCGGGAGGTTGTCTTCCTCGACGAGCTGCCGCGCAACCCGACGGGCAAGGTGCTCAAGCGCGAGCTGCGCGAGATGGAGATCGACTAGCGCCGATCTTGGATGGCGCGGGTGATCTCGGCCCCGAGTTTGGGATCTGCCAGCAGCCGGTCGATCAGCGCGGTGAGGACCTCTTGTCCGGTTACCCTCGCGACCCCGATGCGGTCGGCCGCGTCCCTTTGCCAAATGTCGAGCGCCCGGTGGGTGGCCGCCGGTAGATCCACGGTTCGCCGCGTCCGCTGGAGGCGGATCGGTCGGTCGGCGGTGTCGCGTGACTGAGGGGTTGGGCCGATTCGTGGGGCACGCGGTTGCCGGAAGCTCGTGAGGCGCTCGGTCGTCGTCGCGTCATCGGGCGGCGTGCCCGGTGTGCGGCTGGGGTTGAAGCTCACTGCGGCGGCCGTCCCTTCGTGGGGGTACAAGTCAGTAAATCAGTAGGTGTCTGCTACCGATTCTGTCACTAAAGTCGCCCCGAGTCGCGCCGCGAGCCACAGACGCCGCCGGCCGGCCGGGGGGCCGCTGCCGCATTCACCGCACAATGTAATTTTAGAATTTGCTATGTGATTCTCGTCGGCGTACCTGCCGCAATTGATCGACTACGCAATTCATGAGTCACGTAAAGTCGGAAATAAGTACCTCAGTACCTCAGTAGATGGTCCTTTACCTAGTCTTATGTCGAAAGAAATCTACTGATCTCAGTATTTCGAGATGTCCTCAAATACGTCGTCCAGGCATATCCTTCCACGAATGTGTTAATTAACTGTTGTTTGCCTGAGAATTTCTGGGGTAGTCTTGTTACGTATCAGATTGGACGGATCGTGGAGGGAGGTCGGAAAAATGATTTCACTGCGATCCATGCGTAACGCCGCCGCAAGCGCGGTAGGCGCCGGCGCGCTCGCCGGAGCCATGCTCGTCGGCGGCGTTCCCGCGGCGCAAGCCGCGCCAGCGCCCACTCCAGCGACGAGCTTCGACACCGTCGGGCCGCATGGCGGCGCACCCCTTAGTCCCGGCGTGATCCCGGACCGCCCCGGCGGGGGCGGAGGTGGCCATGGCGGCGGAGGCCATGGTCCTGGCCCCGGCCCCGGTTGGGGTCACGGACCTGGTCCCGGTTGGGGTAAAGGCCCCGGTTGGGTTCCCGGCCCGGTTTGGCACGGTCCCGATGTCGGATGGTGGGGTCACCCCGGCAACGGTTGGGGCAACATCCCGCCAGGTCGCGGCTTCTGGGCTCCCGGGCACTGGTGGGGGCCCGCTGAGCACTGGTGGAACTGGTGGTGGTGAGCCAAGCCGCTAGCTTCGTGTGGCGCGGTCAGCCTTGTCCTGCCGAGCGTTTAGGTTGACCCGCCCGCGCTGAGGGGGGAACGTCATGCCGGCCTACCACCGCGAGGCCGGCATGACCCCCCACCCAAAGGCATCCATGCCGACCCGAGACCGGCCTCGGGTCGGCATGGATTCTTTTTACGGGTCGCGGGGCAGGCCCAGGAGCCGCTCGGCGATGATGTTGAGTTGCACCTCCGACGTGCCCCCGTAAATGGTCGTGGCGCGGCTGGCCAGGAGGTACTCGTCCCACTTGCCCGCCAACTGGTCGGGGTCGCCGATCGCGGCGTCTGTGCCGAAGGAGGACACCGCGAATTCGGCGTAGCCCTGGCCGGTGCGCATCGACAGCAGCTTTGAGATCGCCGCCGACGGCATGGCGTCGCCGCCGGCCAGCGTCAACAGCGTCGAGCGGAGGTTTAGCACCTTGGCGGCGTGACCTTCGGCGATCAATTGCCCGGCCCGGTGTTGCGCGATCTGGTCGAACTGGCCGTCGCGGACGAACTCGACGAATTCCGGCAGGGTGGCAAGGAAATTCGCGTCGCTGCTGCCGATCGATACCCGCTCCGCCGTCAGAGTGTTGCGGCTGACCTCCCAGCCCCGGTTGACGTCACCGAGCACGCACTCGTCCGGGACGAACACGTCGTCGATGTAGACGGTGTTGAACATCGCGTTGCCGGTGAGCTCGCGCAGCGGCTTGACGGTGACACCTTCGCTTTTCATGTCGAGCAGGAAGTACGTGATGCCGTTGTGCTTCGGCGCCGACGGATCCGTCCGCGCCAGCAGCGCGCCCCAGTGCGAGTACTGCGCGTAGGTGGTCCAGATCTTCTGCCCGGTGATGCGCCACCCGCCGTCGGCCCGCGTCGCCTTGGTGGTCAACCCGGCCAGATCCGACCCGGCGCCCGGCTCGGAAAACAGTTGGCACCAGACCATTTCGGCGCGGAAGGTGGGTGGCAGGAAGCGTTGTTTCTGCTCTTCGGTTCCGAACGCGACGATCGACGGAATGATCCAGGCGGCGATGCCGACCTGCGGCCGTTTGACCCGTCCGGTGGTGAACTCCTGGGCGATGATGATCTGCTCGACCGGGCTCGACGCCCGGCCCCACGGTTTGGGCAGGTAGGGCAGCACCCACCCGCCCTCGGCGATCGCGACCTTGCGGGGCTCGCGGTCCATCGCCTTGAGCGCCGCCACCTCGGCCCGGATTTCGGACCGCAGCTTTTCGGTATCGGGGTCCAGGTCGATGTCCACGGCACGCATCCCCGTGGTGGTCGCGGTATCGACCACCCTTTGCGGGTACTCCGATCGGCGTCCGAACGACGCGGCGAGGATCACCGCCCGGCGGTAGTACACGTTCGTGTCGTGCTCCCAGGTGAACCCGATGCCCCCGTGCACCTGGATGCAGTCCTGTGTGCAGCGCAGGGCGGCCGCCGGAGCCAGCGTCGCCGCCACGGCGGCGGCGAACTCGACTCCGGAACCTGCTGTGTCCCAATCATTTGGCTAGCCTCGTCGATGGCGCGCGCGGCATCCCACACCGCGGCGGTCGCTCGCTCGGTGTCGGCGATCATCTCCGCGCACTTGTGCTTGATGGCCTGGAACTGGCCGATCGGCCTGCCGAACTGTTCGCGGATCTTGGCGTATTGCGAGGCGGTGTCCGTGGCCCAGCGCGCCACGCCGATCGCCTCCGCGGACAGCAGCGTGGTCATCAGCGCGTGCGCGGTCGCCATGGTCAGGCTGCTCAACACCGTGTCATCGCCGACCTCGACAGCGTTGGCCCGCACATGCGCGATCGGGCGCAGTGGGTCAACGCTTTTCACCGGCTCGATTTCCAGCTGGTCGGCGCGCAGCACCACCCACTCGTCACCGCTGTCGATCGCCACCGGAAGCACCAGCACCGATGCCTGCGCCGCCGCGGGCACGGCGTGCGCTTCACCGCGGATCACCAGCGCGTCACCCTGCCTGGTGGCGGTCAGGCCGGAATCCAGCGCGTAGGCGGCGATGGCCGTGCCGGACGCGAGGTCGGCGAGCACCTTTGCCTCCGGGTCGTGCGCGGCGATCAGCGCGCTGGCGATCGCCGACGGCGCGAACGGTCCGGGTACCGCACCGTAGCCGAACTCGGCGAGCACGATGGCCAGCTCGAGGATGCCGAATCCCTGTCCGCCGACGGACTCCGTCAGATGAACCCCCTGCAGGCCCTGTTCGGCCGCCGCGCGCCAGTAGGGCGGCGGGTTCTCGATGGGTGTTTCCATGGCCGCGTGCAGCACCTCCGACGGCGCGACGCGCGCCACCAGGGATCGCACCGAATCGGCCAGGTCTTGATGCTCAGGAGTTATCGCGATCGGCATTGGTCGCCTTCCCACACTCTGTGTTTCGGCCAGCGCCTTCCAAGCTAACAACCGGTGGGTTGGTTGACCACATTGGCCAACGGAAGCCCGTCGCGCAGCCGGCGGCAGTTGGCAACGGCCTCGACCAGATACCGCCGCATGGTGTCGGCCGTGTACCAGGTGACGTGCGGCGTCAGCACTACATTGTCCAGGCCCAGCAGGGGATTGTCGGGGGCGACCGGCTCGGCGTCGAAAACGTCCAGGCCCGCCGCGGCCAGCCGGCCGCCGCGCAGCGCGTCGACGAGCGCGTCTTCGTCGACGACGGCTCCGCGTGACGTGTTGACCAGTACCGCATCCGGTTTCATCCGGGCCAGCGCGTCCCGGTCGAGCAGATGGACGGTGTCGGCGCGCAACGGTAGGTGCAGCGAGACGATGTCGCTGGCCGCCAGCAATTCGGGCAGCCGCCGCCAACCGGGCCGCCCGTCGTCGCGGGTGCTGGTGTGCAGCACGGTGGCGCCCATGGCGGTGACGATGTCGCCGACACGCTTGGCGATGTTGCCGTAGCCGACCAGGCCGACGGTGCAGCCGCCGATATCGCGTACCGTCTCGCCGAGCTCGGGATCGGCCGGCCAGCCGCAACCGCGGCGCACCGCACGATCCAGCGTCGGGAGCCTGCGCAAGGCGGCCAGCATCAGCAACACCGTGCCCTCGGCCACCGACGGTGCGTTAGCACCGGGCATATTGGCCACTGCGATACCGCATTTCGTCGCGGTTTCCACGTCGATGGTGTTGACTCCGGCGCCGAGTTTGTGCACCAACCGCAGGCGTGGCGCGCGCCGCAGGTCGGCGCCCGACAGGGGCCGCAGCACATGCCAGATCACCTGCGCGTCCGGCAGCTCCCGGTAGAAGGCGGTGTCGTCATCGTCGGCACACCAACGAATGTCCAGCCAATCCGCTTCGGGCGCAACAAAATTAAGGACCTTGTCGCCGGGGACAAAATGGGCCAGTATCCTCACGAGATTCTTAGCGCCACCGCTTGGATATCCACTTGGCGATGGTATCGGCCTGCTCGGTGCGCGCGCCCGGGGTGCTGAAGTAGTGGTCGGTGTCGATCGAGCATTGGGTCTTGTCGGTGGCGGCGAGCCCGTCGTAGATGCGCTGGGCATCCGATGGAAAGACGCCGGTGTCGGCGTCGGCGTTGATCACCAGGGCCGGGCAGGAGATGCGGGCCAGATGCGGCTCGGCGCGGGTTTGCGCGACCCGCAGACTCCACATGCCCAGCCAGTTGCGCAGCGTGCAGGCCGCGGCGATGCCGTGTGCGGAGCGGTTGGCCTTGGCCGGGATGCCCGCGTAACACAGATTCGGCTGACGCTTGGTGGGCTCGATGCTCGGATCGACCATGCGGGGATCGGCCCAGGTTCGCATGACGGTGAACGGTCGATCGGAAAACCCCGCGGCGCGAACGCGTTTGAGTTCCATCTCGGCCCAGTCGGTAATGGCATGGTTGCGCGCGGTCTGTGCCGCACGATAGCGGGCCAGGAACTCCGGCGAGTACGGCGGACCGTTCGCCTCGTCGAACAGGTCGAGCTCGGGATCGGTGGCGACGGGATCGTTCTCGTCGACGACGGCGGCGTCCATCCACGCCGTCAGCACCTCGGGGCGCCCGGGATGGGCGGCGGTGGCCACGTAGCCGTCGGCGGGAATCAACTCGCCCAGCCCGGCCGCCGGACGCATCCCCTCGAGCGGGGTCACGTTGGGTTCGACGGCCTGGGACTGATACGCGGCCATCAAGGAGCCGCCGCCGGAATTGCCCAGCAGCACAACGGTATCCACGCCCTGGACTTCGCGCAGCCAGCGGACCCCGACGCCGATGTCGACCAGGGCGTGGTCGAGCAGAAAGCTGCTTTCGAAACCCCGGAATCTGGTGTTCCAGCCGAGAAACCCGACGCCGCGGGTCGCGATGTAGTCGGCGAGATAGTGCTCGGAGAAGTCGATCTGGTAATGCGTGGCGATCATCGCCACCTTCGGCTTGCGCCCGACCGCGCGGTGGTACAGGCCCTGGCACGGATGGCCACCCGCGCCGGCGCGTCCCGCGGTGGGAGACGGCAGCCCGACGAACTCACGGATAACGCCAGCTGCAGGAGTATGACGAGTCACTTCAGCGGCTCTCCTGGGGAGTAGATGGCCCGGTAGTAGATGTTGGCAAGCGTCTGGATGCAGGCCCGATCGTCGGGCTCGCCGGAGCGTGCCCCACTGAGCTGGATGTAGCAGAACTGGTTGAACATCGCCACGATCGCCTCGGCGATGAGCCGCGGGTCGTCTTCCGCGCAGTATCCCTCGGCCTGGGCCCGACGCACCGTCTCGGTGATGAAAGAGATTGGTATCGCACATATTTCGGACCAGTACTGGGCGAAGTCGTCGTTGACCATCGCCAGCTGGGACACGCCGATCATCTCGGCCAGCCGGTGGCGGTAGGTGTGCCAGTGCGCGGCGGCGGCCTCGTACGCCCGCTCGCGATGCGACAGGCCGTGCCGGGTCACCGTCAGCGCACGCTGGTTGGCCTCGTCGCGGAAGCGCAGGGCCCACTGCCGGACCATCGCCTCTTTGGAGTCGTAGTAGTTGTAGAACGAGGCCGCCGAACGGCCCGCCTCCGTCGCGATGTCGGCGATGGTCGTGGCCAGAATGCCCTTGCGCGCGATGACCGTTCGGGCGGCCGCGTCGATCGCCGCTTGGGTGCGGCGGCCCCGGTGCGTCGGGAAGTCGGGGGACTGGCCTGGCCGGCGATTGGGCTCTGCCGCGGTCAACACGTGGCACACCTCCCTGGAGCAAAACTGAATCTGATGTTAGATTCAGATCTGAATCTTGGCCAGGGCCTGCACCTCGATTGGGAGCCGCAAGATGATCAAGCCGCACAACACCAACACGGAATTCGAGCTCGGCGGAATCAATCACGTCGCGCTGGTGTGCTCCGACATGGCACGCACCGTGGACTTCTACAGCAACGTCCTGGGCATGCCGCTGATCAAATCGCTCGATCTGCCGGGTGGTCAGGGGCAGCACTTCTTCTTCGACGCCGGCAACGGCGACTGCGTCGCCTTTTTCTGGTTCGCCGACGCGGCCGACCGGGTGCCCGGCATCTCGTCGCCGGGCGCCATCCCGGGCATCGGCGACATCACCAGCGCGGTGAGCACGATGAACCACCTGGCGTTTCATGTGCCGGCCGAGAAGTTCGACGCCTACCGGCAACGACTCAAGGACAAGGGCGTGCGTGTGGGCCCGGTGCTCAACCACGACGAGAGTGAGATGCAGGTGTCGGCGACGGTGCATCCCGGCGTGTACGTGCGCTCGTTCTACTTTCAGGATCCCGACGGCATCACGCTGGAATTCGCTTGCTGGGTAAAGGAATTCACCGACGGCGACGCTCAGGCGGTGCCGAAGACGGCGGCCGACCGGCGACCTCGGGTCCAGGCCGTAGGCTGACTGGCAAGACCGTGCGCAACCCGGGGGACGCCCATGATTACCGACGGGGTTTTGACCGACGAACAGATCGCGGCGTTGACGCCCGCACAGCGGCGGGAGCTGATCTCCCGTCTTGAGCAACCCTTGAGCGAGTTGATTGACCCGGAGTTGATCAGCCGGATTCGGCGTATCCGGTTGGGCGTCATGATCGGTGGTTCGATCGCCATGATCCCCTGGCTCGTCTACCTCTCGATGACGCTGCCGGAGAACTACGTCGCGCACAACTGGCCCGTCACCTGGGTCGGTTTCGATATCTTGCTGGTCGTGTTCATGGCGGCCACGGCCGTGCTGGGATACCTGCGTCGCCAGCTGCTGGTGCTTGCCGCGTTCACCGCCGGCGTGTTGCTGATCTGCGACGCATGGTTCGACCTATTGACCGCCGGACCCAACGACCTGCGGCTGTCGGTGATCACGGCGCTGGGGATCGAGGTGCCGGTGGCGGTCCTTTTGATCACCGGCGCGCTGCGGGTCGTGCGGCTTACGATGATGCGCTTTTGGCTGCTGAAGCCCGGGATGCGACTGTGGCAGCTGCCGCTGTTTCCCTGAGGCCGTACAGGTTTGGGTCGGCGAGGCGGTCGAGCAGCGAGGCCAGCTGATCGACCAGCTGGTCCGGTTCGAGCCGGACGTCGCCGGCCAGCCAGGCGCTGATCGTTTGGCCGGCGCCGCCGACCGCGAAGTGCGCCCCCGCCTTCATGCGGTCGTTTGCCGGCATCCGCTCGGCATCGCCGGCGTGCTGGCCCAGCAGCATGGCGAACAGCGCGGTGGACTCGGCGCGCTTGCGCACGATCACGGGATCGGCGAGCTGGGTGCTGAACAGCAGGCGCCCGACGCGGGCATCACCGGCGATAGTCCGCACGATGTTGGCCATCCCCGCTCGCGTCTGCTCGTGCACGGGTACCGCCGCGACCGCGGCCTGCGTGGTGGCGGCCAGATCGGCGACGACCCAATCGAAGACGTGGCCGACGAATTCGTCCTTGTCCGCGAAGCTTTCGTAGAAGTACCGCGCGGCCAGGCCCGCCCGGCGGCACACGCCGCGCACGGTCAGAGCCGAGACGTCCTGCCGCTCCGCCCCCAGCAGGTCCAGGCCGGCGGCCAATAGCCGGCCGCGGCGAGCCGCAAGCCGTTCGGCGGCCTTCACCCCGCGGTAGGGCCGTGCGCTCTCGCTCATGAAGACGATCTTGACATCGGCGCGGCGTGGGGACAATATCAGGAAACAAGCGTTCTCACATTTGGCTCGGCGGCGGCCGCGGGAGGTTCACCTTGGCAATGCATGTCCACCAGCGCCACGTTGAGCGGGCGATCGCCGATCCGCCCCGTCCGCGGCGGCGGCGGCGCGTCCGGTCGCTGGGGATCGACGAGGGTTTGATGGGCGTGGCGCTGCTGGCCGGCCCGGCGAACGTGATCATGCAACTGGCGCGGCCCGGCGTCGGCTACGGCGTGCTGGAGAGTCGCGTCGAGAGTGGCCGGGTCGATCTGCACCCCATCAAACGAGCGCGCACCACCTTCACCTACCTCGCGGTGGCCACCGCGGGCAGCGATGCGCAGAAGGA
This sequence comes from Mycobacterium sp. IS-1264, assembly GCF_001954195.1. Classification (GTDB taxonomy): domain Bacteria; phylum Actinomycetota; class Actinomycetes; order Mycobacteriales; family Mycobacteriaceae; genus Mycobacterium. The sequence goes on from NZ_MBES01000012.1 coordinate 117,337, forward strand.
GGCCTTTCGCCGCGCGGTGAACCGGGCCCATGCGGAGGTGTACTCCACGCCCGAAAGCCCGGTGCAATACAACGCTTTCGACGTGGATTTGCAGTTGTGGGTGGGGGCGTGTCTGTACAAGGGCGGGGTCGATATCTACCGCATCTTCATCGGTGAGCTGGACGGCGAAGATGCCGACCGCCACTACCGCGAGGGTATGTCGCTGGCCACCACGTTGCAGGTGCCGCCCGAGATGTGGCCGCCGGATCGCGCCGCCTTCGACCGGTACTGGCAGGAGTCGCTGGCCAAGGTGCACATCGACGACGCGGTGCGCGACTACCTGTACCCGATCGCCGCGGGCCGGATGCGCGGGGTAGCGCTGCCGGGCCCGCTGCAACGCATGTCGGACGACTTCGCGCTGCTGATCACGACGGGGTTCTTGCCGCAGCGGTTTCGCGACGAGATGCGGTTGCCGTGGGATGCCGCCAGGCAGCGGCGATTCGACCGACTGATGGCGGTCTTGCGCACGGCCAACCGGCTGTTGCCCCGATTCATTCGACGGTTCCCGTTCAACGTGCTGCTGTGGGACGTCGACCGCCGAATCAGGACGGGGCGCCCGCTGGTCTGACGCCGAGCGCGTCCGCTTGATAACGACAATCATTTTCATTAAGCTCTCGGTCTGGTAAAACTCTCCAGCCCGAGGGGTGGCCGTGACAGCTCCGATTTGGATGGCCCTACCGCCGGAAGTGCACTCCGCCCTGCTCAGCGGTGGCCCGGGCCCGGGGTCGCTGCTGGCGGCCGCGGGGGCGTGGGACTCGCTGAGCGGCGAATACGCCTCTGCGGCACAGGAACTCAGCACACTGTTGGCCGGCGTGCAGGCGGGCGCATGGGAGGGCCCGAGCGCCGAGTCCTACGTGGCCGCCCACGCCCCGTATCTGGCGTGGCTGACCCAGGCCAGCGCGAACAGCGCTGCGGCTGCCGCTCAGCATGAGACGGCGGCGACGTCCTACACCGCCGCGCTGGCGGCCATGCCGACACTGGCCGAACTCGCCGCCAACCACGTCGTCCACGGAGTCTTGGTGGCCACCAACTTCTTCGGGATCAACACCATCCCCATCGCCGTCAACGAGGCCGACTATGCGCGGATGTGGGTCCAGGCCGCCACCACGATGGCGACCTATCAAGGAGTGTCCAGCGCGGCGTTGGCCGCGACGCCGCAAACCGCGCCCGCGCCGCAAATCGTGAAAAGCGATGCCTCGAGCCAGGATTCGGGGGAGAACCCCTTCCCCGACCCCACCGTCGACAACCCGATCGATGACTTCATCGCCAACATCCTGAAAAACTTCGGGATCAACTGGGACCCCGCCCACGCGATGGTGAATGGCATTCCCTACGACGAATACACGAATCCGGGGGAACCGATCTACTGGGTCGTCCGCGCCCTCGAGCTCTTTGAGGACTTTCAGCAGTTTTTCGTCTACCTGCAGACAAATCCGGCGTTGGCCTTCCAGTACCTGGTCGCCCTCGAGATGTTCGACTGGCCGACCCACATCGCGCAGATCGCCAGCTTCCTGGGCAGCCAGCCGGCATTGCTGGTGGTTCCCGCCCTCGTCGTGGCGGCGCCGTTGGGGGCTCTCGGCGGTTTCGCGGGGCTCGCCGGGCTCGCCGCACTACCCGCGCCCGCGGTCGTGCCGGCCCCGGCACCCGTCGCCCCCCCGCCCGCCTTGGTGCCCGTGCTGGGATCGGGCCCCGTGACCGCGCCAGCCGCGGCGGCCGCGCCGGCCGCCGCGATCGCGCCCGCTCCCACAGCGACCGCGGTGGCCAGCGCCGCGCCACCGACGGCGCCGCCGGCCGCGACTGGGACGGCTTTCGTGCCCCCGTACGTCGTGGGGCCTCCCCGCATCGGACTCGGCACGGCAATCGGCGCGAGCGCCAGCTCCAGCGCCAAGAAGAAGGCTTCCGAGCCCGAAAGCGCTGCCGCGGCGGCCGGGGCGGCAGCGCGGGAGGCGGCGCGGGCACGGCGGCGGCAGCGCGCGCGACAGCGCGGCCACAGCGACGAGTTCATGGACATGAACATCGACGTCGACCCGGACTGGGATGCGTCGCCGCCGACCGCGGCGTCGGAACGGGGCGCCAGCAATCTGGGGTTCGCCGGCACCGCGCCCAAGCGAGCGGCCGCCGAGGCGGCGGGCTTGACCACCCTGGCCGGTGACGAATTCGATGGCGGCCCAAAGATGCCGATGGTGCCGGGTACCTGGGACTCCGACGGCGGCGACGAGACGGGCCGTGACGGCCCGTCCGCGTAGTGTCGGTTGGGTGCGGAGTGAAGGCGATAGTTGGGATATCACAACAAGTGTCGGGGCGACGGCGTTGTTCGTGGCGACCGCGCGGGCGCTCGAGGCGCAGAAGCCCGAGCCGCTGGTGGTCGATGAATATGCCGAGTTGTTTTGCCGCGCCGTCGGCGGCCCCGCGGCCGACGTTCTCGACGGTAAGGCTCCCGACCACCCGCTGAAGACCGCGGAGTTTGGCCAGCATTTTGTCAACTTCCAGGGCGCTCGCACGAGGTACTTCGACGAATATTTCCGTCGGGCCGCCGACGCCGGCGTGCGGCAGATCGTCATCCTGGCCGCGGGACTGGACTCCCGCGCCTACCGGCTGGACTGGCCGGCCGGGACCACGATCTTCGAGTTGGACCGGCCCGAGGTCCTCGACTTCAAGCGTGAGGTGCTCACCAGCCACGGTGTGCAGCCGCGTGCCGAGCGCCGGGAGGTCGCTGTCGATCTGCGTGAGAACTGGTCACAAGCTTTGCGGGCCAGCGGCTTTGATCCGGCCAAGCCGTCGGCCTGGATTGCCGAGGGCCTGCTGATCTATCTCCCCGCCGACGCACAGGAGCAGCTGTTCGCCGGCGTCGACGGCCTGGCAGGCCAGGGCAGCCACGTCGCGGTCGAGGACGGGGCGCCGCTGCCGCCCGACGAGTTCGAGGCCGCGGTCGAGGAGGAACGCGCCGCCGCCGCCGAGGGCGACCAGCGCCTGTTTTTCCGGTTGGTCTACAACGAGCGGTGCGCGCCGGCCGACGAATGGTTCGGCGGGCGGGGCTGGACCGCGGTCGGCACGCCGCTGGCCGACTATCTGCGCGAAGTCGGCAGGCCGGTGCCCGAACCGGACACCGAATCCGGCCCGATGATCGCCCGTAACACCCTGGTGAGTGCCGTCAAGGCCTGAGGCCGCGCGAAGAATCTCCGATGAATCGGCCGCGCCCGGGAACTTTTCCCGGCCGCCCGCCGACTACTAGCGGCGTGATGCTTGCGCCGCCTCACAGCCCAGGCGGCCGTTGATCTCACCCCCAGGGTCCCGGGAGGCCGCGAATGACCGCGCCGGTTTGGATGGCACTGCCGCCGGAGGTGCATTCCACGTTGCTGAGCAGCGGGCCGGGGCCCGGAGCGCTGCTGGCGGCCAGTGGCGCGTGGAGTTCGCTGAGCGACGCTTATGCCGAGACGGCGGACCAACTGACCGGGGTCTTGGCGGCCGTCCAGTCCGGCGCGTGGGAAGGCCCAAGCGCCGAGCAGTATGTCAGCGCGCACGCGCCCTACCTGGCGTGGCTGACGCGGGCCAGCGCCGATAGCGCGGCCGCGGCCGCCCAGCACGACGTCGCGGCGGCCGCCTACACCGCGGCGTTGGCCGCGATGCCGACCCTGCCCGAGCTCGCCGCCAACCACGCCGTCCATGCGGTGTTGGTGGCCACCAACTTCTTCGGGATCAACACCATCCCGATCGCCGTTAATGAGGCCGACTACGCGCGCATGTGGGTCCAGGCGGCCACCACGATGACCACCTATCAAGCGGTGTCCACCGCGGCGGTGGCGTCTGCACCGCAAACCGATCCGGCGCCGGTCATCATGCACGCCGACGACGGCAGCGGCGATGACAGCGACGATGACGGCGGAATCGTCGACAACGACGGCGGCGACCCGACCCAGCTGAGCTGGTGGGTCAACCGCATCCTCGAGATATTCCAAACCATCGGAAGGGATTTGGAGGAATTTCAGACGGACCCGCTCGATGCGCTGGAGGATTTGTTCCGCGACATTCCGTTGCTCATCGCCGACGAATTCGAGCACCTCGGCGAGGCCCTGCAGACCTTCCCCCAGCTTGCGACGATTCCCTTCTTGGTACCGGCGGCATTTGGGGCAGGCATCGCAAGCTTCGGCCTGCTGGCCGGGATCCAGCCCGACGTGGCCCCCGCACCCGCCGCCGCGGTGCCCGCACCGCTGCCCCAAGCGCCCGGCGCGACCGTCGTCACCGCCACCCCGGTCGTGAGCGCTCCCGCGGCCGCGGCCCCGGCGCCGTCCTCCACCCCGACGCCGGCGCCCGCGCCCGCGACGGCCCCGACAGCTGTACCCGCACCCCCACCGCCGCCGCCGGTCACCGGTGTCGAGGCCGTCGCCTATCCCTACCTGGTTGGCGGACCCACGATCGGGACGGACACCGGCCTGAGCACCAGTGCGCGGCGGAAGGCGCCGGAGCCCGATACCGCCTCGGCCGCCGCGGCGGCCGCAGCGTCAGCGCGCGGGGAGCGAAGGGCGCGCCGGCGGCGACGCGCAACGATGGACGACCATTACCGCGGCTACGAATTCATGGATCTGGACTCCGAACGGGGTGCGGGTCCCGACGCGAGCCGGCTGAGCTCGGCGGTGGCGTCCGAGCGTGGTGCGGGGCCACGGGGTTTTGCCGGAACGGCGCACAAGGAGATGGGCGCGGCCACCGGGTTGGCCACGCTCGCGGGTGACGAATTCGGCGATGGGCCGGCGCTGCCGATGGTGCCCAGTACCTGGCAATCGGACGAACCGAAAGATCCAGCCTGAATATTTTGCTAATGAAAATCATTTTCAGTAAGCTGCCCTGCTTAGTAGGGCGCAACCGGAAAGGGGGTCGATGATCGTGCCGAATGCCCTGATCAATGGCCCCCGGACCACCAGTTCTGCGGCGAATCAAGGGAGCCCGGAAGCCTCGACAGTTAGCTTATGCAATGCTAACTTCAGGCGGTCAGGTTAGGGGAGGCTACATAAATGCGAGGAAGCTGCCGTGGAACGCGGTGACACGGGAATGCTGACGGCTCGGCCCGCCAACTCCCGGCCCGACGGGAGGGTGGACGGCGATATCGTCAGCCGGTTCGCCACGTGCTGCCGGGCGCTCGGCATCTCTATCTATGAACGGCAGCGTCCCGCCGACCTGGTGGCCGCGCGTTCGGGCTTCACCGCGCTGACCCGGATCGCTCACGAGCAGTGCGACGCGTGGACGGGGCTGGCCGCCGCCGGCGACCTGTCCCTCCGCGTACTCGACGCCGTATGGCGCACCGCGAGCACCGCCGGGGTATTGCAGCGCGAAGTGGAACTGGCGCCCGGGGCATTGGGCTTCCGCTACGACACCGGCCTGTATTTGCAGTTCCGCGCGACGGAGCCGGACGATTTCGCCCTCGCCTACGCGGCGGCCCTGGCCGACGCCGGGAAATTCGCCGACGCCGACAAGCTGGTTTCAGCCGTCACCGAGCGCCGCCCGAGCTGGCGTGAGGCCCGCTGGGTCTCGGTGGTGGTCAACTACCGCGCCGAACGATGGTCGGACGTCGTCAAGCTCTTGACGCCGATCGTCAACGACGCCGACCTCGACGACGCCTTCTCCCACGCGGCGAAGATCACCCTGGGCACCGCGCTGGCCCGGCTGGGCATGTTCGCGCCGGCCCTGTCGTATCTCGAGGAGCCCGAGGGGCCCGTCGCGGTGGCGGCGCTCGACGGCGCACTGGCCAAAGCGCTGGTGCTCCGGGCCCACGTCGACGAGGAGTCCGCGGCCGAAGTGCTGCAGGATCTGTACGCGGCGCACCCCGAGAACGAGCAAGTCGAACAAGCCTTGTCCGACACCAGTTTTGGGATCGTCACTACCACCGCGGCCCGGATCGAAGCCCGTACCGACCCATGGGACCCGGACACTGAGCCCAGTCCCGGCGATTTCGTCGACCCCGGGGCCCAGGAGCGCAAGCGCGTCCTGCTGCACGAGGCCGAACGCGAGCTCGACGAATTCATCGGCTTGGACAAGGTCAAGGACCAGGTGGCCCGGTTGAAGAGCGCGGTGGCCATGGAGCTGGTGCGCAAGCAGCGCGGGCTCGAGGTCGCACAGCGCACCCACCATCTGGTTTTCACCGGGCCGCCGGGAACCGGTAAGACCACCATCGCCCGGGTGGTCGCCAAAATCTATTGCGGCCTAGGCCTTTTGAAGCGGGAAAACATCAAGGAAGTGCACCGCGCCGACCTCATCGGCCAGCACATCGGGGAGACCGAGGCCAAGACCAACGCGATCATCGACAGCGCCCTGGACGGAGTGCTGTTCCTCGACGAGGCTTACGCGCTGGTGGCCACCGGTGCCAAGAACGACTTCGGCCTGGTGGCCATCGATACCCTGCTGGCGCGGATGGAGAACGACCGAGACCGTCTGGTCGTCATCGTCGCCGGCTATCGCGCCGACCTGGATCGGTTCCTTGACACCAACCAGGGTCTGCGGTCGCGCTTCACCCGCAGCATCGACTTCCCGTCATACAAGCCGGCGGAGCTGATAGAGATCGCCAACTTCATGGCCGCCAAGCGCGACAGCGCGTTCGACCAGGCCGCGCTGCAGGATCTCGAGGCATTGTTCGCGCATCTGGCCGAGTCGTCGAAACCCGACGCGGCCGGCGTCGAACGGCGCGGCCTGGACATCGCGGGCAACGGCCGCTTCGTGCGCAACGTGGTCGAAAAGTCCGAAGAGGAACGCGAATTCCGGCTGGACCACTCCCAGCACGCCGAAACCGGCGAGTTCACCGATGAGGAGCTGATAACGATCACCGCCGAGGACGTGCGCAATTCGGTTGAGCCGCTGCTGCAGGGGCTCGGTCTGCAGGAGCCGGCATGACCAATCCGGAGCAACCAGAGGAGCGGCGGTCGTTCTCCTCGCGAACCCCGGTCAACGACAACCCCGATCAAGTGGTTTATCGCCGCGGTTTCGTCACCCGTCATCAGGTGACCGGCTGGCGTTTCGTGATGCGCCGCATCGCCTCCGGTATTGCCTTGCACGACACCAGGATGCTCGTCGACCCGCTGCGCACCCAGTCGCGCGCGGTGCTGATGGGCGTCCTGATTCTGGCCACCGGCCTGGCGGGCTGTTTCGTGTTCTCGTTGATCCGGCCCAACGGGCAGGTGGGCAATAACGCGGTCCTTGCGGATCGCTCCACCGCAGCGCTCTATGTGCGAGTCGGTGACGACCTGCACCCGGTGCTCAACCTGACGTCGGCCCGGCTGATCGTCGGCCATCCGGTGAACCCGACCACCGTGAAAAGCACTGAGCTGGACCGGTTTCCGCGGGGCAACCTGATCGGCATTCCCGGCGCCCCGGAACGCATGGTGCAGAACGCTTCGCACGACGCGAACTGGACCGTGTGCGACGCGGTCAGCGAGCCCGCCCAAGGCGGACACGCCGCCCACAGCACCGGCGTCACCGTGATGGCCGGCCCCCCTGACAGCCGGGGCGCTCGGGCGGCGACGCTCGAATCCGGGCAGGCGGTCCTCGTCGACTTCGCCAACGATAAGGGCAGCAGCACCTGGCTGCTGTGGGGCGGCCGGCGCAGCCAGATCGACCTGGCCAACCACGCGGTCACCAACGCCCTGGGCCTGGGAGCCGCCGACCTCCCCGCGCCGCGGCCCATCGCCGCGGGGTTGTTCAATGCGATCCCCGAGGCTCCGTCCCTGACGGCGCCGGGCATCCCCAATGCCGGTGCGCCCGCGAACTTCGGCGTGCCCGCCCCGATCGGTGCCGTGGTGGTGTCGTACGCCCTGGAGCAGAGCCCATCGGGCGCGGCGCGGTACTACGCGGTATTGCCCGACGGCCTGCAGCCGATCTCGCCGGTGCTCGCCGCGATCCTGCGCAACACCAATTCCTATGGCCTGGACCAACCGCCGCGGCTCGGGGCCGACGAGGTGGCCAAGCTCCCGGTGTCGCGGATGCTGGACACCACGCGCTATCCCGACCGCCAGATCGCCCTCGTCGACGCCTCCAAAAACCCGGTCACGTGTGCGTACTGGAGCAAACCGGCCGGCGCCGCCACCAGTTCGCTGAGCCTGCTGTCCGGCTCGGCGCTGCCGGTGCCCGACGCGGTGCGCACCCTCGACCTGATCGGCGGCGGTTCGCCGGCGACAGCCACCCGGGTCGCGCTGGCGCCCGGGACCGGCTACTTCACGCAGACCGTGGGCGGCGGCCCGACGTCGCCGGGCACCGGTGCGTTGTTCTGGGTCTCCGACACCGGGGTGCGCTACGGCATCGACAACGAGGCCGACGCCGCGACCGGAGCCGCCGGACACGGCAAAACCGTTGAAGCCCTTGGCCTCAACGCGCCCGCCGTTCCGATCCCCTGGTCGATGCTGTCGCTGTTCGCGAACGGCCCCACGCTATCGCGCGCCGACGCGCTGCTCGCCCACGACGGCTTGCCACCCGACAGCAGGCCCGGCCGGCCGGCTGCTGCTGAGCGGGGAGCCGAAGGAGAACCCCGATGAGCCGACTGATCTTCGAAGCCCGGCGCAGGCTGGCGCCGCCGAGCACCCGCAAGGGCAGCATCAGCATCGAGCCGCCGCCGGAGCTGCCCAGGGTGATCCCGCCGTCGCTGCTGCGGCGTGCGATGCCGGTCGTGATCGTGATGCTGATCGTCGGCATGGTCGTCGCGTTGTTCGCCACCGGGATGCGGGTGATCTCCCCGCAGACCCTGTTCTTCCCGTTCGTGTTGCTGCTGGCGGCCACCGCGATGTATCGCGGCACCGGCAACAAGAACCGCACCGAAGAGGTCGACGCCGAGCGGGCCGACTACCTGCGCTACCTGTCGGTGGTGCGGGACAACATCCGCACCCAGGCCGCCGAACAGCGCGCGGCCGCCCAGTGGTCGCATCCGGACCCCACCGCCCTGGCGACGGTGCCCGGATCGCGTCGTCAGTGGGAGCGGGACCCGCACGACGCCGACTTCCTGGTGGTGCGGGCGGGCCGGCACGAGGCGCCGCTCGCGACCGCGCTGCGAGTCAAGGACACCGCCGACGAGATCGATCTGGAACCGGTGTCGCACAGCGCTTTACGCAGCCTGCTCGACACCCAGCGCACCGTCCGCGACGTGCCGACCGGAATCGATCTGACGAAGGTCTCGCGGATCACCGTGCTGGGTGAGGCCGACGAGGTGCGGGCGGCGTTGCGCGCGTGGATCGCTCAGGCCGTGACGTGGCACGACCCGACCGTGCTCGGGGTGGCGCTGGCGACCCGCGACCCGGAGGGCCGCGACTGGTCCTGGCTGAAGTGGTTGCCGCACGTCGACATTCCCGGTGAGCTCGACGGCGTCGGCCCCGCGCGCTACCTGTCGAGCAAACCCGACGAGCTGATTTCGCTGCTGGGGCCGGCCCTTGTCGATCGCCCCGCCTTCACCGGTGGGCCCGCAGATGCGTTGCGCCATCTGCTGATTGTCGTCGACGATCCCGACTTCGACGTGAACGCCTCCACGCTGGCCCTGGGCCGGGCGGGGGTCACCGTCGTGCACTGCTCGGACACCCCGCCACATCGCGAACAGTATTCGGATCCCGAAAAGCCGATCCTGCGCGTGGCGGGCGGAGCCATCGACCGCTGGCAGACCGGCGGCTGGCAGCGCTATATCGACGCCGCCGATCAACTCAGCACGGACGAGGCCGCCCACTTGGCCCGTCAGTTGTCGCGGTGGGATTCCAACCCAACCCACACCGGGTTGCGCTCGGCGGCGACCCGCGGCGCCACCTTCAGCACGCTGCTCGGCATCCCGGACGCGTCGCAGCTGGACGTGCCGACGCTGTGGGCGCCGCGCCGCCGCGACGACGAGTTGCGCGTGCCGATCGGTGTCACCGCGACGGGTGAGCCGCTGTTCTTCGACCTCAAGGACGAGGCCGAGGGCGGCATGGGCCCGCACGGCCTGATGATCGGTATGACCGGCTCCGGGAAGTCGCAGACGCTGATGTCGATTCTGTTGTCGCTGTTGACAACTCACTCGGCCGACCGGCTGATCGTCATCTACGCCGACTTCAAGGGTGAGGCCGGCGCGGACAGTTTCCGCAACTTCCCGCAGGTCGTCGCGGTGATCTCGAACATGGCCGAGAAGAAGTCGCTGGCCGACCGCTTCGCCGACACGCTGCGGGGCGAGGTCGCCCGCCGCGAGTCACTGCTGCGCGAGGCCGGCCGCCAGGTTCAGGGCAGCGCATTCAACTCCGTGGTCGAGTACGAGAACGCCATCGCCGCCGGTCATGACTTGCCGCCGATCCCAACGCTGTTCGTGGTCGCCGACGAGTTCACCCTGATGCTCGCCGATCATCCGGAATACGCGGAGCTGTTCGACTACGTGGCGCGCAAGGGCCGCTCGTTCCGCATCCACATCCTGTTCGCGTCCCAGACGCTGGACGTGGGCAAGATCAAGGACATCGACAAGAACACCTCGTACCGAATCGGGTTGAAGGTGGCCAGTCCCAGCGTTTCTCGCCAGATCATCGGCGTGGAGGACGCCTACCACATCGAGTCGGGCAAGGAGCACAAGGGCGTGGGCTTCCTGGTGCCCGCCCCCGGAGCGGCCCCGATCAAATTCCGCAGCACCTACGTCGACGGAATCTACGATCCGCCACAAACGGCCAAAGCGCTTGTGGTGCACTCCGTTCCCGAACCTAAGCTGTTCACCGCGGCGCGGGTGGAGCCGGATCAGACAACGGTGACCTCCGAGGCCGCGGACGAGGAGACGACCGGGCCGCCACGCAAGCTGATCGCGACGATCGGCGAACAGCTGGCACGCTACGGGCCGCGGGCGCCGCAGCTTTGGCTGCCGCCGCTCGACGAACCCATCCCGCTCACCGCGGCGCTGGCCCGGGCCGGGATACCGCAGCGGGAGTGGCGCTGGCCGCTCGGCGAGATCGACAAACCGTTCGAGATGCGCCGCGACCCATTGGTGTTCGACGCGACGTCGTCGGCCGGAAACATGGTGATCCACGGCGGAGCCAAGTCCGGCAAATCGACCGCGCTGCAAACGTTCATCATGTCGGCCGCCAGCCTGCACTCGCCGCGCGACGTCACGTTCTATTGCCTCGACTACGGCGGCGGACAGCTGCGGGCGCTGGAGGACCTGGCGCATGTCGGCAGCGTCGCGTCGGCGCTGGAACCCGAGCGCATCCGCCGCACCTTCGGCGAACTCGAGCAGCTGCTGCTGTCTCGGCAGCGGCGGGAGGTGTTTCGGGACAGGTACGGCTCGGCGCCCGACGACGGGTTCGGCGAGGTGTTCCTGGTCATCGACAACCTCTACGCGTTCGGCCGTGACAACACCGACCAGTTCAACACCCGGAATCCGTTGCTGGCCAAGGTAACCGAGTTGGTCAACGTCGGGCTGGCGTACGGGATCCACGTGATCATCACCACGCCGAGCTGGCTGGAGGTGCCGCTGGCGATGCGGGACGGCCTGGGTCTGCGCCTGGAGCTCAGGCTGCACGACGCGCGGGACAGCAACGTGCGGGTGGTTGGCGCGCTGCGCCGCCCGGCCGATGCGGTGCCGCACGACCAGCCGGGCCGCGGGCTGACGATGGCCGCGGAACATTTCCTGTTCGCGGCTCCCGAGCTGGACCAGGTCGCCGCGATCAACGCCCGCTACCCCGACATGGCCGCGCCGCCGGTGCGGTTGCTGCCCACCAACCTGACTCCCGAGGCGGTCGGGGCGCTCTACCGAGGCCCGGAGCGGGTGGTTATCGGCCAGCGCGAGGAGGACCTGGCACCGGTCGTCCTCGACTTCGCCGACAACCCGTTGCTCATGGTGTTCGGCGACAGCAAGTCTGGGAAGACGACGCTGCTGCGGCACATCATCCGCACCATCCGCGAGAACTCCACACCGGACCAGGTCGCATTCACCGTGCTGGACCGGCGGCTGCACCTGGTCGACGAACCGCTGTTCCCGGACAACGAATACACCGCCAACATCGACCGGATCATCCCCGCGATGCTGGGCCTGTCCCAGCTCATCGATTCGCGCCGCCCGCCCGCGGGACTGTCGCCGGCCGAGCTGGCGCGCTGGCGCTTCGAAGGCCACACCCACTACCTGATCATCGACGACGTCGACCAGGTGCCGGATGCCCCCGCGATGAGCGGTCCCTACCTCGGGCAGCGGCCGTGGACTCCGCTGATCGGGCAGCTCGCGCAGGCCGCGGATCTGGGGCTGCGGGTGATCGTCACGGCACGTGCCACCGGGTCGGGGCACGGGCTCATGACCAACCCGTTGCTGCGCCGTTTCAACGACTTGCAGGCGACCACGCTGATGCTCGCGGGTAACCCGCAGGACAGCGGCAAGATCCGGGGTCAGCGGTTTGCCCGGTTGCCCGCCGGGCGGGCAATCCTGTTGGGCGACAGCGACACTCCGGCCTATGTGCAGCTGGTCAACCCGCTGGTCGCCGAGTCCGTGATCGAGGGCGGCAGCGACGGCTTCGCCCACTGATGGTTAGTGAAACGAGAGGACAGGAGTAGCCATGACGTTGCAAGTGGTTCCTGAGGGGCTGGCGGCGGCGAGCGCGGCGGTGGAGGCGCTGACCGCGCGGCTGGCGGCCGCCCACGCCGCCGCCGCACCGGCGATCACCGCGGTGGTACCGCCGGCGGCGGATCCGGTGTCCCTGCAGACGGCCGCCGGGTTCAGCGCCCAGGGCCAGGAGCACGAGGCCGTCGCCGCCCAGGGTGTCGAGGAACTGGGCCGTGCCGGTGTCGGCGTCGGCCAAGCCGGGGCGAGTTATCTCGCGGGTGACGCCGCGGCGGCCGCTACGTACGGGGTTACGGGCGGCTGACAATGACCTCGCCCATCTGGATGGCTTCGCCGCCGGAAGTGCATTCGGCGTTGCTGAGCGCCGGTCCTGGACCGGGGCCGCTGCTTGCGGCCGCCGGCGCGTGGACCGCGCTCAGCGCCGAATACTCTTCGGCGGCAGCCGAACTCAGTGGGCTGGTGGGAGCGGTGCAGGCCGCCGCATGGCAGGGCCCGAGCGCGGAGCGGTATGTGTCCGCGCACGTGCCGTATCTGGCGTGGCTGGAGCAGGCCAGCGTCGACAGCGCGGGTGTGGCCGCGCAGCACGAGGTCGCGGCGGCCTCTTACGTCGCCGCTCTGGCGGCCATGCCGACACTGGCGGAGCTGGCCGCCAACCACATGATTCACGGCGTTTTGGTGGCGACGAATTTCTTTGGGATCAACACGATTCCGATCGCCCTCAACGAGGCGGACTACGTGCGGATGTGGGGTCAGGCCGCGACCGTGATGAGCACGTATCAGGCCGCCTCGGGACTGGCGATGGCATCAGCGCCGCGAACCGCACCGGCGCCGAACGTGGTGAATCCCGGTGCCGGTGAAACCAACGACGCCGCGGTCACCGCCACGCAAGACGGCCCCTTTTCCTGGCTGACCAACCTGCTGCGGCAGCTGTTCAAATTCCTCCAAGATGTCGTTCAAGATTTCATCAACCTGCTGCAGAACTTCCTGACGAATCCGGCGGGGGCCCTGGGGGGCTTCCCATTCCTCTTCTTCGTCGCCTACGAGGTGATCACCAACCTGCTTGGCTGGCCGACGTGGGCCATGATCCTGAGCGCCCCGTTCGTGCTGCCGCTGGCGATCGGCATCGGCTATTTCCTGTTGATGGGTCCCGAGCTCGCGCCGGTCGCCGCGGGCGTCAGTGGTGCGCCGGCAGTCGTGGCGCCCAAGGGTTCCTCGGTGTTGCCGGCGGCGGCTATGGCATCGCCGATAGCGAGTCCCGCTGGGGCACCGGCATCCACGGCCGCCGCGAGTTCCGCTGCAGCGGGCGCGCCGGCGCCGGTAGCGGCGACCGGAAGCTTCGCCTACATCGTCGGTGGCGGCGGTGATCCCGAAACCGGGCTCGGACCAACGCTGGGTGGCCGTGGTGGCGTCAAGGCGCCGGCGGCGACCGTCCCGGCGGCGGCCGCCGCGGTGCCCAGCCGCGCCGAGGCACGGGCGGGGGGGCGCCGGCGGGCGGCCATGCGCGAGTACGGCGACGAATACGCGGACATGGATTCAGACATCGGCGTCCCTCCCGATTACGGAGACGACGAGCGGCTCGCCGCCGCAATCGCCTCCGGGAACGGCGCCGGACGGATGGGGTTTGCCGGGACCGCGCGCAAGGACGAGGCGCTGCAGGCGGCGGGGCTGGCCAAGCTGGCCGGCGACGAGTTCGGCGGCGGCCCTCGGATGCCGATGGTGCCGGGAACTTGGGAACACGACGCCCCGAGCGAACCCGACGGGGAAGGGGGCCGACATAGTTCACGAGACGGCTAGCAGGAGTCAGTAACCGAAATCCGAAGGGAGAGATATCACTATGAGTCTTCTGGATGCTCATATTCCTCAGTTGGTGGCCGCGCAATCGGCGTTCGGCGCCAAGACGGCGTTGATGCGCAGCACAATCGGCCAGGCCGAGCAGGAGGCGCTGTCGGCGCAGGCGTTCCACCAAGGCGAGGCCTCCGCCGCGTTCCAGGCCGCCCACGCCCGCTTCGTGGAAGTCGCGGCCCGCGTCAACACCTTGCTCGACATCGCCCAGGCTAACCTCGGCGACGCCGCGGGCACCTACGTGGCCACCGACGCCGCGGCGGCCTCCAGCTACACCGGGTTCTGATCCCACCGACCAACACGAAAGGACTTGTGATGTCGCAGATTATGTACAACTACCCGGCGATGCTGGCCCACGCCGGCGACATGTCGGGCTACGCCGGCACGTTACAGGGGCTGGGCGCCGATATCGCCACCGAACAGGCCGCGCTGCAGAACGCGTGGCAGGGCGACACCGGGCTGACCTACCAGGCTTGGCAGGCACAGTGGAACCAGGCCATGGAAGACCTCGTGCGCGCCTACCGGGCGATGTCCACCACGCACGAATCCAACACCATGGCCATGCTGGCTCGCGACACCGCCGAAGCCGCCAAATGGGGCGGTTAGTTCCGACTAGATGAGCGTCGAACCCAACGCCGTCGAGTTGACGGTCGATCACGCGTGGTTCATCGCCGAAAGCATTGGGGCGGGGAGCTTCCCGTGGGTGCTGGCGATCACCACGCCGTATCGTGATGCCGCGCAACGCGACGCGTTCCTCGAACGTCAAAGGGCCGACCTGACCCGCATGGGTCTGGTGACCGATGACGGCTCCAAGACCGGCATCGTCAACCCGGCGGTGGCGGACTGGATCAGGGCGGTGTGCTTCCCGGACCGGTGGCTGGACCTGCGCTATATCGGCCCCGGTGCGGCCACCGGCACCGGCGAGCTGCTGCGCGGCGTCGTGGCGCAGCGCGCCGGCGCAGGCTCGAAAACCATCGTCGCGTTGCGCACCGCGCAGTTGATCACGTTTACCGCAATGGATATCGACGATCCCCGGGCGCTGGTCCCGGTCCTCGGCGTCGGGCTGGCGGGGCGGCCGCCGGCCCGCTTCGAGGAGTTCAGCATGCCGGCGCGCGTGGGAGCCCGGGCCGACGAGCGGCTGCGGTCCGGCGCGCCGCTGGCCGAAGTCCTTGACTACCTTGGCATCCCGCGCTCGGCACGACGCATGGTGGAGTCGGTGTTCGCGGGTCCACGCAGCTATGTCGAGATCGTCGCCGGCTGCCGCCGCGACGGGCAGCACGCCACCACCGACGTCGGAATGAGCATCGTCGACACCGCCGAGGGCCGGGTTCTGGTCAGCCCGTCGCGCGCGTTCGACGGCGAGTGGGTTTCGACCTTCAGCCCGGGAACGCCCTTTGCCATCGCCTGCGCGGTCGAACAGCTGACCGCCCAGCTGCCGGACGGCCAATGGTTCCCCGGCCAGCGGCTGTCCCGAGACTTTTCCGCCCAGTACTCATAGCAGCAACTAGATAGAAAGAGAGCGCGATGTCCCAGGAACGGCCCCAGTATTCGAGGGTCCAGTGACGTCCGGCACCGTCATGCCCATCGTCCGCGTGGCCATCCTCGCGGACAGTAGGTTGACGGAGATGGCCCTGCCCGCGGAGTTGCCGCTGCGCGAAATCCTGCCAGCGGTACAGCGTTTGGTGGTTCCCGCGGCGACCGACGACGAGTCCGAGGAGGCCGGCGACATCCAGGCCGGTTCCCAGCTGAGCCTCGCCCCGGTGGGTGGGGCGCCGTTCAGCCTGGACGCCAGCCTCGACACCGTCGGGGTCGTCGACGGAGATCTGCTGGCGTTGCAGCCGGTGCCCGTCGGGCCGGCCGCGCCGGGGATCGTCGAGGACATCGCCGACGCCGCCATGATCTTCTCGGCCTCGCGGCTAAAGCCTTGGGGCACAGCGCACATCCAGCGTGGCGCGCTGGCCGCGGTGATCACCGTGGCCTTGCTGGCGACCGGCCTGGGAGTCGCTTACCGGCTTGCGACCGGCGCGCTGGGCGGGCTGATCGCGGTCAGTGTGATCGCGGCCCTCACCGCGCTGGCCGGGTTGCTGGTCAGGCCTCGGGGGACGGGGACGGCGCTGTCGATCACGGCGCTGGCGCCTATCGGCGCGGCGCTGGCGTTAGCGGTGCCCGGGAAATTCGGAGCGGCACAACTGATGCTGGTCGCGGCCGGCGTCACGGCGTGGTCGCTGATCGCCCTCGTGGTTTCGAGCGCCGAGCGCGAGCGGATCGTCGGTTTCTTCACCGCCACCGCGGTGGTCGGGACCGGGGTGCTGCTGGCGTCCGGTGCCGAATTGATTTGGCGCCTACCGATATTGACCATCGGCTGCGGCCTGATCGTCGCGGCACTGCTGGTCACCATCAAGGCGGCTCAGCTGTCCGCGGTGTGGGCTCGCTTCCCGCTGCCGGTCATCCCGGCGCCGGGCGACCCAACCCCGTCGGCCCCGTCCCTGCGGGTGCTCGAGGACTTCCCGCGCCGCGTCCGCATAGGCGACGCCCATCAGAGCGGTTTCATAGCCGCCGCGGTGCTGCTCAGCGTCCTGGGATCGGTGGCGATCGCCCTGCGCCCGGAGGCATTGAGCGGCGTGGGCTGGTACGTGGTGGCCGCGACGGCGGCCGCATCGGTCCTGCGTGCCCGAGTGTGGGATTCGGCCGCGTGCAAGGCCTGGCTGCTCGCCCAGCCGTATCTGGCGGCCGGCGTCCTCGTCGTGTTCTACGCCGCGACGGGACGCTACGGCGCCGCGCTGGGCGCGGTGCTCGTGCTCACCGCGCTCATGCTCGTGTGGGTGGTCGTCGCGCTGAACCCGGGCATCGCGTCGCCGGAAAGCTATTCGCTGCCGGCGCGCCGGCTGCTGGGCTTCCTCGCGGCCGGTCTCGACGGTTCGCTGATCCCGGTCATGGCGTACCTGGTGGGTGTGTTCGGCTGGGTGCTCAATCGATGATCCGATCCGGATTAGCCTGCGCCACAGCGGCTCTGGCCGCTGCGGTGTGGGCCGCTCCGCCCGCGTTCGCGGTGAGTCCGCCGGCGGTCGACCCCGGCGTGGCGCCGCCCGGCGGCACGCCGGGACCCGGGGAGCCGATGGAGCAGCGCGGCCCGTGCAGCACCTCCGGTGTCATCCCCGGCACCGATCCCGGCGTGGTGACGCGCAGCCAGGCAATGCTGAATCTGCCTGCGGCCTGGCAGTTTTCCCGCGGCGAAGGGCAGCTGGTCGCGGTCATCGACACCGGGGTGCGCCGCGGCCCGCGGCTGCCCAATGTCGACCCCGGCGGTGACTATGTGGAGACGACCGACGGCCTGACCGATTGCGACGGGCACGGCACCCTGGTCGCCGGCCTGATCGCCGGCCAGCCCGTCGCCGAAGACGGCTTTTCGGGGGTCGCCCCCGCAGCGCGGGTGCTGTCGCTGCGGGCGATGTCGGCCAAGTTCTCACCGAGGACGGCGGGCGGGGATCCGATGCTGGCGCGCGCCGCCTTCGACGTCGCGACGCTGGCGCGCGCGATCGTGCATGCGGCCGACCTCGGCGCGAAGGTGATCAACATCTCGACCGTGACCTGCCTGCCCGCCGACCGGCCCGTCGACCAGGCCGCGCTGGGCGCGGCGATCCGCTACGCCGCCGTGGACAAGGACGCGGTGATCGTGGCCGCCGCGGGCAACACCGGGGCGACCGGATCGGTGGGCGGCGGAACGTCCTGCGAATCGAACCCGCTTACCGACCTGGGCCGTCCCGGTGATCCGCGGAACTGGGCCGGCGTCGCGTCGGTTTCCATCCCGTCGTGGTGGCAGCCGTATGTGCTGTCAGCGGCGTCGCTGACACCGGATGGCCAGGCGTCGAAATTCACCATGGCCGGACCGTGGGTGGGTATCGCGGCGCCGGGCGAAAACATCGCGTCGGTGAGCAACCGGGACGGTGGCGGCCTCGCCAACGGCCTGCCCGACGACCACCAGCAGCAGATCGCGCTGAGCGGCACCAGCTATGCGACCGCTTATGTGGCGGGCGTCGCGGCGCTGGTTCGTAGCAAGTACCCGGATCTGACGGCCTCCCAGGCAATCCACCGCATCACCGCGACCGCGCACAACGGTGCGCGCGCGCCGTCGAACGTCGTGGGCGCCGGCAGCGTCGACGCGGTGGCGGCCCTGACCTGGGAGCTGCCCGCCGGCAACGGGCCCGGCGCGGCGGCGGCGAAGCCGGTGGCCGTACCGCCGGCACCCGCGCCGAGAGACAACACACCACGGACCGTCGCGTTCGTCGGCACCGCCGCGCTGGCTTTGCTCGTCGCGGCCGTCGCCGGCATCGCCGCGATCGTCCGACGAAAGGAGACCACCCCGTGAGTGCGCTACCTACTCCAGGAAGCGGCCGAATCACCTTGGCGGCGTTGGCCGTTGTGCCCGCGGTGCTGGCCTACCCCTGGCACTCCACCCGCGACTACTGGCTGCTCGGTGTCGCCGTGTTCGCCGTGCTCGTGCTGTTCAGCTGGTCGCGTGGACTGTACTTGACCACCCTCGTGGGCCGCCGCCTGGCGATCATCGGGCGCCGGAGCGGGGTCGTGCCGCGGTCCGGCCCGCCCACCAAGACCACTGCGCTACTGCGCATTGGAGCCCCGGTCGGCGATTCGGATGTGCTGCCGCTGCCGGTGATCGCCGGGTATCTGGACCGCTACGGCATTCGTGCCGACAAGATCCGAATCACCAGCCGCGGCAACGAATCCGACGTGTCACGCCGGGAGACGTGGATCGGGCTCACGGTATCGGCCGCCGACAACCTGACGGCGCTGCAGGCCCGCTCGGCGCGGATCCCGTTGCAGGAGACGGCCGAGGTCGCGGTGCGCCGGCTCGCAGATCATCTTCGTGAGCTCGGCTGGGAGGCGGGCACGGTCGGGCCCGACGACGTGCCGCGGCTGCTCACCCCGAATGTCCGGGAGACGTGGCGTGGTGTGCAGCGCGGTGGCTCGGATTACATTGCGGCATACCAAGTCAGCGTCGACGCCGGGTTGGCGGACACCTTGGACGCGATCCGGTCCTATCCGGCGCGCGAGACGTGCACGGCGCTGGAGATCGCCGCCTCCGGGCCGGGAAACCGGACCACGATCGCGGCCGCATGTGCATTCCTCACCGAGGCCCCGCCGAAAAGCGGTGCACCGGTGGACGGATTGACGCCGCAACGCGGAAACCACCAGCCGGCATTGGCGGCGCTGGATTTGTTGTCCACGCAACGCCTCGACGGCCACACGGATGCGCCCGCCGACCTGCTGACGCGGCTGCGCTTGCCCAGCGCCGCGGCCGGGAAGCACCGGGAACCGCGGACCGAGGCCGTCAGTCGAACATGAAGTCGTGCAGGAAACTGGTCATCCGCCGCAGATAATCGAGCTGACTGATGTGCAGCACGTGACTGCCCGGAAACCAGTGCAGCGCACAGTGATCCCAATGGTGCCACAGCATCACGGCCTGGTCCGGCGGGGCCATCCGGTCACCCAGGCCGGTGATGATCATCCGGCGGTCGACCAGCGGCCGGTAGTTCAGGGGGCAGTGATAGGACAGCCCGGCGTTTAACTCCTCGCGGCTGATGTGGGACAGCCGCAGGCCGAGCCCGACGAGTTTGTTGGCGGGGAACCACTGATCGAACATCGTCGCGGGAGTGACGACGGGACAGTTGGGAATGACGGCCTCGAGCCGGTCGTCGACGGAGGCCACGAGCGCCGAGGTGTAACCGCCCAGCGAGATTCCGGTCAGCGCGATGCGCTCGACGCCGGTGTGGCGCAAATAGTCCACGATGGACCGGAAGTCGTGCACGGCCTGGGCCATCGCCTCCGCGAAGCCGCTGAGGCCGCCGGCGAAATAGCCGAATCCGCTGAACGGCGAGAACCTTTCGGCCCGCCGGCCGTGAAACGGCAGCGTGTACATCAGGACGTCGTAGCCGGACCGGTAATACCAAGGGAGGGAGAAGAATCGCCCGTTGGCCAGATACGACGAGCCCATGAAACCGTGGATGACGCACAGCGTCGGGCGCGGTCCGTCGTCGTGGCGCCAATGCTGCGCGCGCACGATGTTGTTGGACCCCCACGCGCTCCATTGCCTGCGCATGGCCGGATTGATCGCCGTGAAACTGCTGGGGAACGCGATGTTGTCCACGGTGCCGCGGGCAATCCACTCCGCGAGCCGACTGGCCGGCCGCGACGACACCCGCGGCAGTTCGGTGGGCGCCGGAAACGAAACCACCGGATCGTGCTCGGCCGCCAGCTCGGCGTAGAAGTTCAGGTTGTCGTGTTCGGTGGACGCGGCCTGGCGCACCGAGGTGGCGAGAACCACCGGTGCAACCGTGGCTGCCAATACCGACGAGACCCAGGTGCGCAGCGCGAGATCCCCGACAGCGGATGCCTCGACGACCATCCGATCGCGAGACGACAACGCGGAGCGTGGCGGCAATCCCTCGGCGCCGGGCGGGACGTCGGCGCCGGGAGCGTCGGGAAGGGGGATGGGCGTGGGATCGAACGTCACGAACGCCGATGCTAGCCCGCCGGGCCGGGGCGTTTGGCCGGTTTCGAATCGGCTCTGTGGAATGGGGCCCACTCGGGCGGCGCCGGGAGCGCATGCGGTAATACGGTTTTGTCTATCAGCGGACTAGCGACGGTATCGATCAGGAGGACCGCCATGTGGGATCCCGACGTCTACCTGGCATTTGCCGACCATCGCAGCCGCCCGTTCTACGACTTGCTTTCGCGGGTAGGTGCCGAGCGCGCGCGCCGCGTCGTCGACCTCGGTTGCGGTCCCGGCCACCTGACCAAGTACCTGTCCAAGCGTTGGCCCGGTGCGGTGATCGAGGCGATGGACAGTTCACCGGAGATGGTCGCGGCCGCCCGGGAGCGCGGCATCGACGCCACCACCGGTGACTTGCGGGACTGGAAGCCCAAGCCCGACACCGACGTGGTGATCAGCAACGCGGCGCTGCACTGGGTGCCCGAACACGCCGACCTGCTGCTGCGCTGGACCGGCGAACTGGCGCCGGGATCCTGGATCGGCGCCCAGATCCCCGCCAACTTCGACACGCCGTCGCATGCCGCGGTGCGGGCGGTGGCTCGCCGTGAGCACTACGCAAAAACCATGCGCGACATACCATTTCGTGTTGGTGCGGTGGTCCAGTCACCGACGCACTACGCCAATCTTCTGATGGACGCCGGATGCCGGGTGGATGTCTGGGAGACCACGTATCTGCACCAGCTGACCGGTGAACACCCGGTGCTGGAATGGATCACCGGCACCGCGCTGGTACCGGTCCGCGAGCGCCTCGACGACGAGGGCTGGGAGGAATTTCGCCAGGAACTCATCCCGTTGCTCGACGATGCCTATCCGGCCCGGTCCGACGGGACGACGATCTTCCCGTTCCGGCGGGTGTTCATCGTCGCCCAGGTCGGCGGCTCGCAACCCTCAGGTGGGTAGCCCCAACGTCGGCGCCTCTTCCGGGCGCGTCGAACGTGGGGGATATGCACGCGTTTTGATCACTTTTCGTCCATATCACCCACGCTCGGCGCGTAACGCGGCGGCTCGCAACCCTCAGGTGGGTAGCCCCAACGTCGGCGCCTCTTCCCGATAACGGTCGACCCACTCGTCGGAGCGCTGGTTGGCCTGCCGTTCCAGCATCGGCGGGGGAGCCAGCTTCGGATCCTGCCCGAGCGCGACGAGAATGTCGGCGACGATCGACGTCAGGTTGCGCCACAGCACCGGGTAGGAGATGTCGATCGGTTCGATGGATTCCTCGTCGAACCAAGCGCGCCAGCTGGTTTCCTGGCCGCGGAGGTTCCTGACGATGTGCGCAATGGCGCCGGCGTGATAGTCGGCCCGCGAGTCGCGCTCGGCGTCCGGCTGGCCGCGCCACACCTGGGTCTGCACGGCGCGCCAGAACGACACCGCCTGCGACACCACGTCCGGTCGATAGACATGCACGTACACGGGCTCGCTGCCGATCACGTCGCGGATCGCCGCGCCCAGGGTGTCACCCGAGCGGTCCGGCAGTTTCGCCGCGCGCTCGAGCAGCAGCGGCGTCTGGTTCCACATCAGCTTGCCGCCCCAGATGCCGTTGGGCGTACGGCCGGAACTACGGATGTGCTCGCGCCACGCCTCCGGCGTCGCGGGGTCCGGGGTGCCGGGAACCAGGGGATCGAGCAGCCGCAAGATCGACTCGTCCTCGACGTCGGCGAACCACTGCCGGGGCTGGGGCGCCATGCCGGTGGACGGCAGGTATTGGAAGAACTCTTGCGGTTCCCCGGCGCATCCGGTCGCGCGAAGCGATTCCACCAGCAGTGTGCTGCCGCTGCGCTGTGTGGCGAGGACCAGATAGGACGTCGCGGCCATCGGATTAGCCTACCGCGCAACTCATTGCGGCAGAATCGCCGCGAATTAGCTTCACGCTGAACGCAACTATTGCTCGGGCGGCACTGCCTGTTCCTCCACACCGCGGTCGACGGCGATCGCCGAGCGGCTGGTGGGTGCCCTGTGGTGGATCCGCAGATAGGTCTCGGTATAGCGCTGCGCTATGCGGGTGCCGGCGAAGTCCGACGGAATGACGTCCCCGGTTCGCTGGCGCCAATCATGTAGGCGCACAGCCAGATCGGCCGCGATCACCTCCATCCCGGTGCCGCCGCCGGTCAGCAGGTTGACCGTCTCGGTGGGGTCCGCGCGCAGATCGTAGAGTTCGCGCTGTGGCCGCGGCGCCTTGACGAAGGGTGCGACGGCGATGCCGGACGGGCTTTCCTCGATGTCCCACGGCAGGTCCAGCACCGGCCGCGGCACGTAGTTCTCGATGTAGCTGTATTCCTTTGTGCGGATTGCGCGGATCGGGTCGAAGGAGTCGTGATAGGTCTTCATCGTGTAGACGTGGTCGCGCACCGGGTCGGCGTGGTTGTCCGGTGTAAGCAGGGCGTGCGCGTGCGAAACGCCGTCGACTTCGGCCGGGATCTCGAGGCCCAACAGGTCCAGCAGGGTGGGGACCAGGTCCACGCCGCTGAACAGCTCGTCGTAGACCCGGGCCGCGATGTTCCGGTTGGTGGGCGGGCGGATCATCATGGCGATGCCCGTTCCGGCGTCGTACAGCGTGGATTTCGCGCGCGGGAACGCGGCGCCGTGATCGGTCAGGAACACCACCCAGGTGTTGGCGTCCAGTCCGGTCTCGGCCAGCGTGTCCAGGAGCTCGCCCACCGCGGCGTCCGCGGTGGCGATGGATCCGTAAAAATCCGCGAGATCCTGGCGCACCTCCGGGGTGTCCGGCAGGTAGTCGGGCAGCTCGACGGCTGCGCGATCGGCCGGCTCATAGCGATCGCGCGGGAAGGGTCGGTGGGTTTCGAAGAACCCGGCCGTCAACAGGAACGGTTGCTCGGACAGCACCGGCGCGCCCTGGTGCAGCCAGTCCCGGACCCTGTCCACCACGTATTCGCAGTAGGAGTTCGACACGTCGAATTCGTCGAAGCCGAGGCGTTTGGGATACGACGTCTCGTGCTGCATACCGAAAAGCGCTGAGTACCAACCCGATCCGGACAATATCTGGGGAAGGGTGCGGACTCCGCTGCGGTATTCCCAGCCGTGGTGGGCCAGGCCGACGAGCCCGTTGCTCTGTGGGTAGCGCCCGGTGAACAGCGATCCCCGAGACGGGGAGCACAGCGGTGCGGTGGCGTGGGCACGGGTGAACAGGATGCCCTCGGCGGCAAGTTTGTCCAGGCACGGACTGGACACATCCGGGTTGCCGTAGGCACCGAGGTGGCGTCCGAGGTCGTGCCAATGCACGATCAGGACGTTCTCGCCCGTCGTTTCCGTCACATCGTCACCGCGCCGTTGTCCCGCGCCGGCTGGCCCCAGTGGTTTTCGGAGACGAACTCCGACAGCGGCCGCCCGACGGTCCAGCCGTCGAGTTCCAACGCCGGGCGGTCGGGGAATTCGGGCACGGGCCCCAGGCACAGGATGGCCACCGGTTCGGCGTCGTCGGGCATCCCCAGCAGGTCCGCCAACCGGCGCGGCTCGAACAGGGAGACCCAGCCCATGCCGAGACCTTCCGACCGGGCCGCCAGCCACAGGTTCTGGATCGCGCAGGACACTGACGCGAGATCCATCTGCGGCAGCGTCCGCCGGCCGAAGACGTGCCGAGTGCGGTCGTCACCCAGCGCCACCACGAAAAGCTCGGCGCAGTCCAGGATGCCCTCGACCTTGAGCGCCAGAAATTCCTCGGCCCGCTCTCCCAGGGCCTCGGCGGTGCGCGGGCGCTCCTCGTCGACGAGTGCGTGAATGCGCCTCCGCAGCAGGTCATCGGTGATCCGGATGAAGCGCCACGGCTGCATGAGGCCGACACTAGGCGCGGCGTGCGCCGCCTGCAGCAAACGCACCAGCACGTCGTCGGGTACCACGGCGCCCCGCACGAACCGGCGCATGTCGCGTCGCTCGGAGATCACCCGGTACACGGCACGGCGCTCCTGCGGATTGAATGCGTGATCACTCACACGGCCATCGTAAGAATCGCCGCGGAGGAAAATGCTTCAGAGCGGTCCGTCACGAAGGGAGTGTCGCGTGAAGCTTTCCGGTAATTTCCCCGCATTCGAGCAGTTGCCCACCGACGGCAGCGTCGCAGGTAGCTACGGCCAGCCGTACCAGACGGCCGACGGCGCCACCGTGATCCCGGTTTCCAAACCGGTCGGCGTCTTCGTGATCCGCGGCGGTGAGGCGCGCTGGGTGGCGGCCGTGGATGGCAACCGGGTCGCGCTGATCGGCGTGCTGACCGGCCTGCTGGCGGCGGTGATCGGCAGCTTGGCGGTGCTCCGCCAGCCGCCCTGGCCCCGGATCACGCTCACGGACTATAAGTGACGCCGACGGCCCGAATGACGTATTCGGGCGGCACGTCGAAGGCCAGCGACCGCAGCGGCAGCATGTCGAGCACGTCGTCCGGGATGGTCGCCTTGTAGTGCAGCTCGAGTTCGCCGCTGAACTTCGGGTCGACCTCGGCGACGTCGAGGTTGACCTCCAGTCCGGTCGCCGAAATCTCTGCCTTCGCCGCGCCCGTCTGGGGAACGTCCCAGCGCACATCGACGGTCGGACCGGCCAGCTTCGGCAGCATCGACAACGTCGCGAGCACCCGCTCCGACGTGAACACCAGCGAGCCCGAGTAGCTGGCCACGCTGTGCGGCAACCGCGCGCCCGGTATGACGCCGCTGAACCGCCGGGTCACCGCGACGTAGTCGGCGAGATAGAGAAGGCCCTCCGCTTCGACCTGGGCGTGCAGGTCGTCGGGCAGCTTGCCGATGCCGAACAATCTCCGGACAAAGACCGCCATGACGCCAGTATGACTCGGTATGCCTGAGACGGCTTGGCTGCTGGGGCCATGCTCGGCGTCGGTTGATCACGCCACGGTGACACAACCGGGCCCAAAACTTAACTTGACCTGGGGTTGTCGTCACCTGACCATTGACTCCATGCGCCGACTGCTGGGTTTGCTGTGCGCCGCGGCGTGCGTGATGTGTGCGTACGTGTTGTTTGCGCCGGTAAGCGGCGCGGCCACCCCCTGGTTCGCCAACTCGGTTGGCAATGCCACACAAGTGGTTTCGGTGGTGAGCACCGGCGGTTCGAACGCGACGATGGACATCTGGCAGCGCACCGGCGCCGGCTGGCAGGACCTGCGGAGCGGCATTCCCACCCACGTCGGCTCGGCGGGCATGGCGCCGCAGGCCAAGAGCGGGGTTCCGGCCACCCCGATGGGCGTCTACTCCCTCGACTCCGCTTTCGGCACCGCGCCGAATCCCGGCACCGGTCTGCCGTACACGCAGGTCGGGCCGAACCACTGGTGGAGCGGCGACGACCACAGCCCCACGTTCAACTCCATGCAGGTCTGCCAGAAGTCGCAGTGCCCGTTCAACACGGCCGACAGCGAGAACCTGGAAATCCCGCAGTACAAGCACGCGGTCGTGATGGGCGTCAACAAGAACAAGGTTCCCGGCGGGGGCGCGGCGTTCTTCTTCCACACCACCGACGGTGCCCCCACCGAGGGCTGCGTCGCGATCGACGACGCGCAGCTGGTGTCGATCATGAAGTGGCTGCAGCCCGGCGCGGTGATCGCGATTACGAAATAGCCCTTGGTCCCGAGTGTGAAAGATACGACGGGATCTCGGCGTGTCGCGTCGTGACATTCACGGTCGCGGCCTGATTCCGGGGCGTTAGGCCAGCGCGCGACCGGGCTTGATCTTAAAGTCCATGCCCGCCAACGACATCGTCGCGTCGTAGGTTCTGTCGTAACCGGTTCCGCTGATCTTCCAACCGGCGTCGGTGCGCCGGTAGGTGTCGCGGTAGAACGCGGCGCCGATCAGCATGAAGTTGAGGTCGGCGACGATGACCCGGTCCTGCAGATACCAGCTGCCCGTTGCGGTGTCGCCGTCCACGGTGATGTCCGGATGGGTCACCCGATGCTCGGTGATGACGTTGCCCGGCAGCGACGTACGCATGTACTCGACCAGATCGGCGCGGTTGGTGAAGTGCAGTTCGTTGCCGATCGACGGGCCGTAGTCGGCCGTGATGTCCTCGGCCAGCGTGTCGGCGAAGTCGTCCCAGTGCTTGGTGTCCAACGCGCGCAGGTAGCGGTATTTGACTTGCTTGATGGCTTCGATGTCCGCGAAGTCTTGAGGGGTCATGACCGTCATTGCAGCACACGGGTGACCATGTCGATCAGGGCGCGTCGTTCCAGGCTCCAATCGATGGGCGTCCCGGCGATCATCTGCGCCAGCACCACGCCCCGCAGCGCGGCCCAAATCACCTCGGCCACACCGGCATTCGCGGGATCCTCGGTGATCAGCCGGCCAAGCTGGCCGATCGCCGAGTTCATCTCGAGCAGATGGCGCCGCGAGGATTCGCCCGCGCCGCCGCGCGTCACCCGCAGAATTTCGAAGGCCGCCATCGAGGTCGGGCTGCTGTAGCAGCTCCACGCGGTGTCGACGACGACTTCGATGCGCTCGCGCAGCGGCAGCTCGCTGACGTCCGCCGACGACAGGCTCTCGATGAGTCTGTCCACTCCGTCGTCGACGACGGCCATCAACAGCCCGTGGCGGTCGCCGAAGTGGTATTGGATGACCCCCCACGTCACGCCCGCGCGTTCGGCCACGTGCTTGGCGGTGGCGGCGGCGAAGCCCTCCTCCACGATGCAGCGGACCGTCTCGTCGATGATCTTGGCGCGGGTATCGTCGCCGCGCTTGCGCGGCGCGGTGGTGCGCCGGGTGGGACCGACCGTGCGCCCGGGTGTCTGGCCTGCGGCAATGGACATTGTTGACTGTATAACATAGTCGAGTCTATTTTTGGGCGATGAGCGGATCCCGATACGCGCAGTTGTCGCGCGAGCAGCTGACCGTCCTGGTTCCCGAGCTGCTGCTGATCGGGCACATGATTGACCGTTCCGGGATGGCCTGGTGCATCAATGCGTTCGGCCGCGAGGAGATGGTGCAGATCGCCATCGAGGAGTGGGCGGGCGCCAGCCCCATCTACACCAAGCGCATGCAGCGGGCGCTGAACTACGAGGGCGACGACGTGCCCACCATCTTCAAGGGCCTGCAGCTCGACATCGGCGCGCCGCCGCAATTCATGGATTTCCGCTACACCGTCCACGACCGCTGGCACGGCGAATTTCAACTCGACCACTGCGGCGCCCTGCTCGACGTGGAGCCGATGGGCGAGGAATACGTGTTCGGGATGTGCCACACCATCGAGGACCCGACGTTCGACGCCACCGCGGTGGCGACCAACCCCCGCGCGCAGATGCGCCCCATCCACCGGCCGCCGCGGGTTCCCGCGGACCGGCATCCGCATTGCGCGTGGACGGTGATCATCGACGAGTCCTATCCCGAGGCACAGAGCATTCCGGCGCTGGACATCGTCCGTCAAACCCGCGCTGCGACATGGGAACTCGACGCCATCGATCGATCCGACGAGGGACAGTCGGACTACTCCGGTCCGCTGCTCTCCGACTTCGACTTCGCCGCGTTCTCCCACTCGGCGCTGGTCCGGATGGCCGACGAGATCTGCCTGCAGATGCACCTGCTGTACCTGTCGTTCGCGGTCGCGGTGCGGGCACGCGCCGCCGATGACGCCGAAGCCGTCTCCATCGGCACCCGCGGCCTGATCGGCCTGGCCGGGCTGGCCGCGGAGCGGATTCATCGCGCACTCGGCTTACCGAACGGGATCGACGGGGCGATGCGGGTTCTCGAGCTGCACCCGCTGCTGAACCCCGCCGGCTATGTCGTGGCGGAGACCGAGGCCAACCGCCTAGTCGTGCACGCCTCGCCGGCACACGCCGACGGCGCGTGGATATCGCTGTGCTCGCCCGAATCCGTGCAGCCGCTGCAAGCGATCGCGACCGCCGTGAATCCGCGGCTCGCCGTTGAGGTTTGCGGCACCGATACCGACTGGACCGCGGAACTGATCGAAACCGACACGCCCGCAGCCGAACTGCCAGAGGTATCGGTGGCGAAAGTCAGCCGCGGATCGTCATTCGAGTTCGAGCCGAG
This sequence comes from Mycobacterium sp. IS-1264, assembly GCF_001954195.1. GTDB lineage: Bacteria > Actinomycetota > Actinomycetes > Mycobacteriales > Mycobacteriaceae > Mycobacterium. Next base: position 146,279 of record NZ_MBES01000012.1, read on the forward strand.
GCGTTCGCTGCCGCTGACCGTGGTGTGACGTCCTGCCCCTTGTCAAGGGGTTTTCGGTACCGCTTCGGTGTCACAACCGCATCGACCGGATACCAATGGCATTGCAAGCCATCTGCTTTGAGCGTGTCCACGACTATGGTTAACGCTGGCCACCGACCCCTATAGACGAAAGTTTTCGATCTATGTACGACCCGCTCGGGTTGTCGATCGGGACCACAAACCTGGTCGCCGCCAGTAACGGAAGCCCACCGGTTGCACGCCGCGCCGTGCTCACTCTGTATCCGCACTGCGCGCCGAAAATCGGCCTGCTCGACGACAATCTGCCGTTGAGTGAACAAGGCGTGCTCATGCGCGGCTTCGTGGAGCGCGTTGGTGATTCGGTGCCGCTCATCTCCACCGACGGGTCCGCTCACGACCCAGACCTGCTGATGGTCGAGGCCCTGGATGCGATGGTGCTCGCCGCCGGCGCGGACGCGGCCTCCTCGGAGATCTCCATTGCCGTTCCGGCGTACTGGAAGCCGTCGACGGTGCAGGCGCTGCGCGACGGGCTACGAACGCATCTGGGCTTCGTCCGCAGCGGAGTGGCGCCCCGGCTGGTCTCGGACACGATCGCGTCGTTGACGGCCGCGAACGCCGAGCTGTGTCTCGCGGCGACCGGCGTGGTCGGGCTGCTCGATTTCGGTGGCTCGGGCACGTCCGCGACGTTGGTCAGCATCGCCGGCGATTTCGAGCCGGTCAGCCCCACACTGCGTTACGCGGAGTTCTCCGGCGACGAGATCGACCAAGCGCTGCTGCTTCGGGTCTTCGAGGAACTCGGACACGGCAGCGGTATCGACCCGGCCAGCACGGCGGCTGTCGGGCAGCTCGGCCTGCTCAGCGAGCAATGCCGCGTGGCCAAGGAGCGGCTATCCACCGACACGGTGACCGAATTCGCCGCCGAGCTCGGCGGCCGCCGATGCAGCATGACGCTCACGCGCGACGAGCTGGGCGACCTGATACAGGATCGCCTGAGCGGTTTCATCTATGCGTTCGACGACATGCTGGCCCGGCAGGGCAAGAGCTGGACGGACCTCGCGGCAGTGGTCACCGTCGGTGGCGGCGCCAGCATTCCGCTTGTCACCGAGCGCCTTTCGGTACATTCCCGCCGACCGGTCGTCACACCGTCGCAGCCGGCGCTCGCCGCTGCCGTCGGCGCTTTGATGCTGGCTTCCCGCGGTGAAGAACGGGACCTCCGCACGCGCACATCCATCGGCCTGCTCACCACGGCTGCCGGCGGCGACGTCACCGAACTCGCGGCCGGCGACGTGCTCGTGATCGATCACGACGCGATGACGGATCGCGAATTAGCCTGGTCTCAAACGGAATATCCCGGCGATGTGCGGTTGCCGTATACACCGGCCGCCTACGACGAGGACGGCCCGTCCGGCTGGTCGATGCGTCTCAACGTGATCGAACCGCCTCCAGAACCAACCTGGCGGCGATTCCGGCTGTCCCAGTTGATCATTGGGCTGTCCGCCCTGGTGGCCATGACCGCGGTCGGCGGCGTGGCCTACTCGCTCACGGGCATCGAACACCGGCAGGCGCCGCCCGCGCCCAGCGTCGCTCCGGCGCCGCCGGTCGTCAGCCCCCTGGTGCCGAGGCCGCTTCCCCCGCCGCCCACCGAGGTGCCACCACCGCCCAGCGCGCAACCGGTGCCCACCACCGTGCCGCCGCCGCCACCCCCGCCACCGTCGCCGCCACCGCCGCCGGTGGTCGTGACCACGCAGCCTCCGGTCGTCACCACGCATCGTCCGGCGCCGCCGCCGACGTCGACGCAGCCGCCGACCACCACGGCCATGACCACGACGCCGCCGCCTACGACGACGACCACGACCGCGCCTCCGACGTCGACCGAGCCGACGACCACGACCACGACGGTGCCGATGACCACCCAGTGGATCCACGTTCCGCTGCTACCGGTGCCCATCCCGGTGCCGGTTCCGGCGAATCAGGCGCCGCAGACCCCGCAGGCCCCGCAATACCCCCAATACCCGCAGCAGTACCCGGACTATTCGGGTGGCGGTGGCGCCCAGAACCCGTACCTGAGCCCCGGTTACTAGCAAGGATCTTTGAACCGAGTCACTCCAGCGGCGCGCCCGGCAGCACGCGCGTAGCGTTGAAGAAGCCCCGATTCGGGCCAGGGGCTGTCTTTTGAATGCCCTCTTGAAGATGCCGTCGTGCCGATGCGTCGTCGAGAGGCAGCGGAGGACTTGGAGGCTCAATTTGGAGATCGTTCTCGGGGTGTCGATGGCTCCCACGACGGTCCGCATGATCCTCATCGAGGGCCAGGCCTGCGACGGCGTAACCGTCGACGAGGACGCCTTCGACGTGATTGCGGGTCCGGACTCGGCGGCCTCCGGGGTGGCCGACCAGGTGATCGGCGCCATCGTCGGCACGCGCGAAGGCGCCGCCGAGGGCGGCTATCGGCTGACATCGACAGGGGTGACCTGGACGGACCCCGCCGAGGTCGCGGGGCTGCGCGATGCGCTCGCGCGCTGCGACGTCGGCGGCGTCATGCTGGTCTCCCCGCTGCTCGCCGCGGCTGCCTTGGCGCAGACGGTGGGTTCTTCGATCGACTACGAGCGCATCGCGCTGCTGTTCGTCGAGCGCGACAGCGCGACGCTGGCCGTCGTCGAGATCGGCGACGGCTCGATCGTCGAGCTGCACCGACGGGCCGTGCCGGGAACGGGGGAACCCGGCCGCCGGCACGCCGTCGCGGCCGAGCTGGCGGCGATGGTCGCCGGCCTGGACACAACGGACCCGCGAGCGAACGGCGTTTTCATCGTCGGCTGTGGGGTCGACATTGTCGGAATCAAGACCCTGCTCGACGCGGAAACCGCGCTGGACGTGATCGCGCCGGAAGAGCCGGACATGGCGCTGGCCCGCGGCGCGGCATTGGCATCCGCGAACGCGCCGCTGTTCGCGTCGTCGACGGCCGCCCTGGCTTACGCGCTGGACCCGGGCACCGGAGAGCTGAATCCCGGCGCGCTCGCCCCGACCTATCTCGACGTCAGCGGCATCGCGGCGTTGGGGGCCGATGCGCTCGCCTACAGCGCCCTGGACGACATCGCGGACCACGAGCCACGGCAGCGACGCCGGTCCATGCTGCTGGCTGGGAGCGCGCTGTCGGCGGTCGGTGTGGCCCTGGCCGGGGTGGTGCTGGCCTCGCTGACGTCGGACACTCCGACGTCGGTTCGGCAGCAGGACTCGCGGGCCAGCGCTGTGACCCCCTCTTCCGGCGCGATCACGTCCAGCGCGGTTTCCGCGTCGAGCAGGGTCTTGATT
>NZ_MBES01000013.1 GCF_001954195.1 Mycobacterium sp. IS-1264
CGTGAGGTGCGCGCTGATCACAGCGACCGCATTGGTGTTGGGGAACACCGGCACGCCGGTAAGGAGGTGATACGCGGTGGCGGCTAGCGCGTACTGGTCTGCGCGGCCGTCGATGTGGCCGCCCATCAACTGTTCGGGCGCTGCGTAGGCGGCCGTACCAACGGTCATGTTTGTCTGTGTAAGACCACTGATCTCGTCCCGATTGCGGGCAATGCCGAAGTCGGTCAACAAGATACGTTGCTTTCCGCCCTGTGGACGGGTCAGCAGGATATTGGCCGGCTTGACATCGCGGTGCAGCAGGCCTTTCTGGTGGGCATAATCCAGCGCGCTGGCGACGCCGGCAATTACGGTCCGCGCATCGGCAGCCGGCATTCCGGACGGACAGCTTTCCCGAAGCACTCGACGGGTATCGAACCCGTCGACGTAGCGCATCGCGATCCACAAATCACCCTCGAATTCGCCCCGGTCATACACCTCAACGATGTGTGGATGCCACAGCGACGACGCCAAGTCGGCCTCCCTGATGAACCGATCCCGGTAGTCGGGTTGACTGGATAGCTGGTCGTTCAGAATCTTGAGGGCGTCCCGCCGCGGCAACCGTGGGTGCTGAGCGAGGTAGACATCACCCATCGCACCGGTCCCTAATAGCGACACGATGGTGTAGCCGGCGAACGAGGCACCGCTCATCAACGGCATGCGCAAATGTTAACGACGCCCATCGCCGGTTGTTCAAGAATGCACCGCTACGCACTATCCCGAGTCGACGCTGTTTTTGTCGGAGTGTCACTGGTCAGCCGCTGCGCTTGTAGTATGCGGCGCATGCCGCTAGAGGAAGGGGCGGATTTCGCCGGGTTCACCGTGGTGCGGCTGTTGGGCAGCGGCGGAATGGGTGAGGTCTATTTGGCTCGACATCCGCGGTTGCCCAGGCTGGAAGCGCTGAAGGTTTTGCGCGCCGATGTCTCCGCCGACCCAAGTTTTCGAGAGCGGTTCATTCGAGAGGCCGACTT
>NZ_MBES01000014.1 GCF_001954195.1 Mycobacterium sp. IS-1264
GTGCTGAAAACCGGTGCGGCGTATGTGCCGATCGACCCGGCGGTGCCGGACGCGCGGATGCAGTTCGTGCTCGGCGACGCCGCGCCGATCGCCGCGATCACCACCGCCGCCCACGCCGACCGCCTGGCCGGACAGGACCTGCTGGCCATCGACATCCACGACCCGCGGATCGTCACCCAGCCCAGCGCCGCACTGCCGGCCCCCGCCCCCGACGAGATCGCCTACCTGATCTACACCTCGGGCACCACCGGAGTCCCCAAGGGTGTGGCGATTACCCACCACAACGTGATCCAGCTGCTGGAGTCCATGGGCGACAGCCTGGAGCTGACCGATGTGTGGTCGCAATGGCATTCGCTGGCCTTCGACGTGTCGGTGTGCGAGATGTGGGGCGCGCTCCTCCATGGTGGTCGGCTGGTCGTGGTGCCCGAGTCGGTGGCGCGTTCGCCCGAAGAGTTCCACGCCCTCCTGGTTGCGGAGCAAGTCGGTGTCCTGAGCCAGACCCCGTCGGCGTTCTATGCGCTGCAAGCCGCCGATGCGCAATCACCCGAGCTGGGCGAACGGCTGAACCTGCGGACGGTGATCTTCGCGGGCGAAGCGCTGGAACCGCAACGCCTCACGCAGTGGATGCACAGCCATCCCCGATTGCCCCGCTTGATCAACATGTACGGCACCACTGAGACGACGGTGCACGCCTCTTTGCGCGAGATCGTCGACGGCGACGCCGCCTCCAATGTCAGCCCAGTCGGGGGGCCATTGGCCCACCTCGCCTTCTTTGTGCTCGACGGGTGGTTGCGGCCGACACCGCCCGGCGTGATCGGGGAGCTGTATGTGGCGGGTTCCGGCGCGGGATACGGATACGTGCGCCGGGCCGGCTTGACCGCGTCGCGGTTTGTGGCCTGCCCCTTCGGGGCGCCCGGGACCCGGATGTATCGCACCGGCGACCTGGTGTGCTGGGGCGCCGACGGGCAGCTGCAGTACCTCGGGCGCGCCGACGACCAGGTCAAGATCCGCGGCTACCGCATCGAGCTTGGCGAAGTCCAGGCCGCGCTGGCCGGTGTGGACGGGGTGCGGCAGGCGGTGGTGATCGCCCGCGAGGACCAACCCGGCGACAAGCGCCTGGTCGGCTACGTCACCGGGAACACCGACGCGGCCCGGGTGCGCGCCCAGCTGGCCGAGCGGCTTCCCGCCTACATGGTCCCGGCCGCGGTGGTCGTGATCGACGCGCTGCCGCTCACGGTCAACGGCAAGCTCGACAAACGCGCCCTGCCGGCGCCGGAGTACCAGGACGCCGGCGGTTACCGCGCCCCGGCCACCCCCACCGAGGACATCGTCGCCGGCATCTACGCCCAGGTCCTCGGCCTGGAGCGGGTCGGAATCGATGAGTCGTTCTTCGAGCTCGGCGGGGACTCGTTGTCCGCGATGCGCGTGATCTCCGCGGTGAATGCCGCGCTGGACGCCGGACTTTCGGTACGCGCCTTGTTCGAGGCGCCCACGGTCGCACAGCTGACGCCCCGCGTCGGTGCCGCGGGCGCGGCCGGGCGGGAGCCGTTGGTGGCCGTCGAGAGGCCGGCGGTGATCCCGCTGTCGTTCGCCCAAAACCGGTTGTGGTTCCTCGACCAGCTGCAGGGGCCGTCGCCGGCCTACAACATGGCGGTGGCGCTGCGCCTGCACGGGCCCCTCGATGCCAACGCCCTGGGTTCGGCGGTCGCCGACGTGATGGGTCGCCACGAGAGCCTGCGGACATTGTTTGCCGCATCCGGGGGGATACCGCGGCAGCTGGTGATGCCCGCCGAGCGGGCGGACTTCGGCTGGCAGGTCGTCGACGCGACCGGTTGGCCGACCGCCCGGCTGGAGGAGGCCGTCGGTGCCGCGGCCCGCCACACGTTCGATCTGGCGACGGAAATCCCTTTGCGGGCAAGGCTTTTCCGGATCGCGGACGACGAACACGTACTGGTGGCCGTGGTGCACCACATCGCGTCCGACGGCTGGTCGGTGAACCTGCTGGTGCGTGATCTGGGTGCGGCATATGCCAGTCGCTGCGCCGGACAGGCCCCCGACTGGGCGCCGTTGCCGGTGCAGTACGTCGACTACACGCTGTGGCAGCGCAGGCGGCTCGGCGAACTCGACGACCGGCACAGCCGCATCGCCGACCAGCTCGCCTACTGGGAAGACGCCCTCGCCGGCATGCCCGAGCAGTTGGCACTTCCCACCGACCGCCCCTACCCGCCGGTCGCCGATCAGCGCGGCGCCACGGTCGCCGTGGACTGGCCCGCCGAGCTACAGCAGCAAATCGCCCGGGTGGCCCGCGAGCACAACGCGACCAGCTTCATGGTCGTCCAGGCCGCGCTCGCGGTGCTGCTGTCCAAGCTCAGCGCGAGCAGCGACGTCGCCATCGGGTTCCCGATCGCCGGGCGCCCCGACCCCGCGCTGACCGAGCTGGTCGGTTTCTTCGTCAATACCCTGGTGCTGCGCGTCGATCTGGCCGGAGACCCCACCGTCCCCGAGTTGCTCGACCGGGTGCGAGGGCGCAGCCTGGCCGCCTACGAACACCAAGACGTGCCCTTCGAGGTGCTGATCGAGCGGCTCAACCCCGCGCGGAACATGGCCCGCCACCCCCTCGTCCAGGTGGCGCTGGCCTGGCAGAATAACGAGCCCACAGAGCTGAACTTGGGCGACCTCCGTGTCACACGGATGCCGGTGGATGCCCACACCGCGCGCATGGACCTGGTGTTCGGCGTGGCCGAACGCTGGACCGAGGCCGGTGAACCCGCCGGGATCGGCGGGGAGGTGGAGTTCCGCACCGACGTGTTCGACGCGGCCAGCATCGAGGCGTTGATCGAGCGGTTGCGCGTGGTGGTGGCGGCGCTGACCGCCGACCCGGCGCGGCGGGTGTCGGCGGTGGAGGTGCTCGGTGCCGGCGAGCTGGCCCGGCTCGACGAGTGGGGCAATCGGGCGGTCCTGACCCGGCCCATGCCCGCGGCGGCGTCGATTCCGGCGTTGTTCGCCGACCATGTCGCGCGCACACCCGACGCGGTCGCGATCAGCGGCGGGCAGCGCCCGTGGACCTATCGCGAGTTGGACGAGGCATCGAACCGGTTGGCGCACTTGCTTTCTGGCCACGGCGCGGGCCCCGGACAAAGTGTGGCTCTGCTGATGCCCCGGTCGGAGCAGGCGGTCGTGGCGATTGTCGCCGTGCTGAAAACGGGGGCGGCCTACCTGCCGATCGACCCGGTCGTGCCCGACGCCCGGGTGCAGTTCGTGCTCGGCGACGCCGCGCCCGTCGCGGCGATCAGCACCGCAGCGCTGGCCGGCCGGCTGCACGGGCATGGCGTCCCGGGCGTCGACGTCGCCGACCCACGCATCCGGACCTATCCATCCACCGCGTTGCCGACTCCCTCGGCGGCGGACTTCGCGTACCTCATCTACACGTCGGGCACCACCGGTGTGCCCAAGGGGGTGGCGGTCACCCACGGGAACGTGACACGGCTGCTGGAGCCGCTGGATTCCGGCCTGCCCACGTCGGGGGTGTGGCCACTCTGTCACTCGCTGGCCTTCGACGTGTCGGTGTGGGAGATCTTCGGCGCGTTGCTGCGCGGCGGGCGAGTGGTGGTAGTGCCCGAAGAGGTGACCGCGTCACCAAAAGACTTCCACGACACGCTGATTGGTGAGCGCGTCAGCGTGTTGACCCAAACCCCGTCGGCCGTGGCGGCGTTGTCACCCGACGGGCTCGACTCGGTGGCACTGGTGATGGCCGGCGAGGCGTGCCCGCCCGAGGTGGTGGATCGCTGGGCGCCCGGGCGGGTGATGATCAACGCCTACGGTCCCACCGAGACGACGATGTGCGTGGCGATCAGCGCCCCGCTCACCGCGGGCTCGGGTGCGCCGCCGATCGGGTCGCCGGTCGATGGGGCGGCGTTGTTCGTCCTCGACGGCTGGTTGCGGCCGGTGCCCGCGGGCGTGGTCGGGGAGCTGTACGTGGCCGGCACCGGCGTGGCCGCCGGCTATGTCGGTCGCGCCGGGTTGACGGCGACCCGGTTTGTTGCCTGCGCCTTCGGGGGGCCGGGAACCCGCATGTATCGCACCGGGGACCTGGCGTATTGGCGCGCCGACGGCCAACTGCAGTACCTCGGGCGCGCCGACGAGCAGGTCAAGATCCGCGGCTACCGCATCGAATTGGGCGAAGTCCAAACCGCCCTGGCCAACCTGGACGGAGTGGAACAGGCGGCGGTGCTCGCCCGCGAGGACCGCCCCGGCGACAAGCGGCTGGTGGGGTACGTCACCGGCAGCGCCGATCCGGCCGAGGCGCGCGTCACGCTGGCCGAGCGCCTTCCGGCGTACATGGTGCCCGCCGCGGTCGTGGTCTTGGACGCCCTGCCGCTGACGTCCAACGGCAAGCTGGACACCCGTGCGCTGCCGGCGCCGGACTACCAGGACGGCGATCACTTCCACGCGCCGACCGGGCCGATCGAGGAGATCGTCGCCGGCATCTACGCCCAGGTGCTCGGGCTGGAGCGGGTCGGGGTCGACGACTCGTTCTTCGACCTGGGTGGGGATTCGCTGTCGGCGATGCGCCTGATCGCCGCGATCAACACCGCCCTGGATGCGGGCCTCGCGGTGCGCAGCGTGTTCGACGCGCCGACGGTCGCCGAGCTGGCGCCGCTGATCGGCGCCGAGGAGGGTGGGCTGGAGCCGTTGGTCGCCGGCCCGCGGCCCGCGGTGGTGCCGTTGTCGTTCGCCCAGTCCCGGTTGTGGTTCTTGGACCAGTTGCTGGGGCCGTCGCCGATCTACAACATCGCCGTGGCGTTGCGGCTGCGCGGCCAGCTCGACGCCAACGCGTTGGGCGCGGCGCTGGGCGATGTGGTCGGGCGCCACGAAAGCCTGCGCACATTGTTCCCGGCGCCTGAGGGGATCCCCCAGCAGCTGGTGATCCCGGCCGAGCGGGCCGACTACGGGTGGCAGGTCGTCGACGCGAGTGCGTGGACGCAAGACCGGCTGGCCAAGGCCATCGAGGAGTCCGCCCGTTACACGTTCGACCTGACGGCCGAAATTCCGCTGCGGGCAAGGCTTTTCGGTATCACCCCGGACGAACACGTGCTGGTGGCCACCATGCACCACATTGCCGCCGACGGTGTGTCGCTCATGCCCCTGGTGAGCGACCTGGGGGTGGCCTACTCCGCCCGCTGCGCGGCGCAAGCCCCCGGCTGGCCCGATTTGGCGGTGCAGTACGTCGACTACACGTTGTGGCAGCGCACCCAGCTCGGTGAGCTGACCGACCCGGACAGCCGCATCGCCGCGCAGCTGGAATTCTGGCAGGACGCCCTGGCCGGGATGCCCGAGCGCCTGGCGCTGCCCACCGACCGGCCCTACCCGCCGGTGGCCGACTACCGCGGCGCCAACGTGGCCGTGGACTGGCCCGCCGAGCTGCAACAGCGGGTTGCCCGGCTGGCCCGCGAGCACAGCGCGACCAGCTTCATGGTGATGCAGGCCGCCCTGGCGGTGTTGCTGTCCAAACTCAGCGCCAGCCCCGATGTGGCGGTGGGGTTCCCGATCGCCGGGCGGCGCGACCCCGCGCTCGACGAACTGGTTGGCTTCTTCGTCAACACCCTGGCGTTGCGGGTGGACCTGACCGGCGACCCCACCGTCGCCGAGGTGCTGGCCCAGGTGCGCCAGCGCAGCCTGGCCGCCTACGAACATCAGGATGTGCCCTTCGAGTTGCTGGTGGAGCGGCTCAACCCCACCCGATCGCTCACCCATCACCCCCTGGTTCAGGTGATGTTGGCCTGGCAGAACCTTGCCGGGCAGGACAATGGCCCCGCCGCGGCGCTGGCGCTGGGTGATCTGCAGGTCGCCCCGCTGCCGGTGGACACCCACACCGCCCGCATGGACCTGACGTTCTCCCTCGGTGAACGCTGGACCGATGCGGGTGAGCCCGCCGGGATCGGTGGGCAGGTGGAATTCCGCACCGACGTCTTCGATGCCGCCAGCGTCGAGGTGTTCGTCGAGCGGTTGCAGCGGGTGCTGGACGCAATGGCCGCCGATCCCGCCCAGCGGTTGTCGTCGATGGAGCTGCTCGATGAGGCCGAGTACGCCCGCCTGGACGCGTGGGGCAACCAGGGTGTGCTGACCCGCCCGGCAACGCCCGAGCTGTCGATTCCGGCGTTGTTCGCCACCCAAGTGGCAAGCAACCCGGCGGCGGCGGCGTTGGTCTGCGGGCGGCGGTCGTGGACGTATCGCGAGTTGGACGAGGCGTCGAACCGGTTGGCGCACTTGCTTTCTGGCCACGGCGCTGGCCCCGGCGAATGTGTGGCGTTGCTGTTCAGCCGCTGCGCCGAGGCGATCATCGCGATGTTGGCGGTGCTGAAGACCGGGGCGGCGTACCTGCCGATCGACCCGGCGCACCCGCGGTCGCGGGTGGAGTTCATGCTCACCGACGCCACGCCGATCGCCGCGGTCACCACCGCGGGGCTGGCCGACCGGCTGGCCGGATGCGACCTGGCGGTCATCGATGTCGACGACCCCGCGATAGCCGCCCAGCCCAGCAGCGCGTTACCCGCGCCGGCGGCCGACGACCTCGCCTACATCATCTTCACCTCCGGGACGACCGGTGTGCCCAAGGGCGTGGCCATCACGCATCGCAACGTCACCCTGCTCGCCGACTCGCTCGACGACACCGGCCTGCCACCGGGACCCGAGCGGGTGTGGTCGCAGTGGCATTCCTACAGCTTCGACATTTCGGGCTGGGAAATCTTCGGTGCACTGCTGCGTGGCGGGCGGCTGGTCGTCGTGCCCGAATCGGTGGCCAGCTCGCCCGAAGACTTCCACGCCTTGCTCGTCAACGAACGGGTCAACGTGTTGAGCCAAACCCCGTCGGCCGTCGGGACGTTGTCACCGGAGGGTTTGGATTCGGTGGCCTTGCTGGTCGGTGGCGAGGCCTGCCCGGCCGAAGTGGTGGACCGCTGGGCGCCCGGACGGGTGATGATCAACGAATACGGCCCGACCGAGACGACGATGTGGGTCGCGATCAGCGCTGCGCTGACGCCCGGGTCGGGCGTGGTCCCGATCGGGTCGCCCCTGCCGACGGCGGCTTTGTTTGTCCTCGACGCATGGTTGCGGCCGGTGCCGGCCGGAGTGGTCGGCGAGTTGTATGTGGCCGGCGGCCAGGTCGGCTGCGGGTATTGGCGCCGGGGCGGGTTGACCGCGTCGCGGTTCGTGGCGTGCCCGTTCGGCTGGCCCGGGACTCGGATGTATCGCACCGGCGACCTGGTGTGCTGGGGACCCGACGGGCAGCTGCAGTATCTCGGGCGCACCGACGAGCAGGTGAAGATCCGCGGGTATCGCATCGAACTCGGCGAGGTGCAGGCGGCGCTGGCCGCGCAACCCGGGGTGCGGCAGGCCGCGGTGATCGCCCGCGAGGACCGTCCCGGCGACAAGCGTCTCGTCGGCTATGTCACCGGGACCGCCGATCCGGCCGCGGCGCGCGCCGCATTGGCCGAGCGGCTGCCGTCCTACATGGTGCCGACCGCGGTGCTGGTGATCGACGCCCTGCCGTTGACGGTCAACGGCAAACTCGACAAGCGCGCCCTGCCGGCACCCGAGTACCAGGAGGGCGATCGTTACCGGGCGCCGTCCACCCCCACCGAGGAGATCCTCGCCGGCATCTACGCCGAGGTGCTCGGCGTCGACCGGGTCGGGGTCGACGAGTCGTTCTTCCACCTCGGTGGGGATTCGCTTTCGGCGATGCGGGTGATAGCCAAGATCAACACCGCCCTGGATACCCACCTGTCGGTGCGCGTCTTGTTCGACGCGCCGTCGGTGAGCGGCCTGAGCCAGCAGGTCGGTCGGCATGCCGACGCGGACGGCTTCACGTCCGTGCACGGCCGCGACGCCACCGAGGTGCACGCCGCCGACCTCACGCTGGACAAGTTCCTCGACGCCGCGACGCTTTCCGCCGCCCCGTCGCTGCCCGGCCCGAGCGCCGAGGTGCGGACGGTATTGCTCACCGGCGCAACCGGTTTCGTGGGGCGCTACCTGCTGCTGGAATGGCTGGAGCGGATGGAGCTGGTCGACGGCACCCTGATCTGTTTGGTGCGGGCCGACTCCGACGAGGATGCGCGGCGCCGGCTCGTCAAGGTCTTCGACCGCGGCGATCCGGATCTGCTGTGGCGATTCCAGGATCTGGCCCGGGATCATCTGCGGGTCATCGCCGCCGACAAGGCCGAAGCCAACCTCGGCCTGGACCAGCAGGCCTGGCAGGGGCTGGCCGACACGGTTGACCTGATCGTCGATTCGGCGGCCATGGTCAGCGCCGTCCTGCCCTACAGCGAGCTGTTCGGGCCCAACGTCGCGGGCACCGCCGAGCTGATCCGGTTGGCGCTGGCCACCAAACTCAAGTCCTACATCTACGTGTCGACCGTCAACGTGGGCGACCAGATCGAGCCGTCGGCGTTCACCGAGGACGCCGATATCCGGGTCATCAGCCCCACCCGCACCATGGACGCCAGCTACGCCAACGGCTACGGGATCAGCAAATGGGCCGGCGAGGTCCTGTTGCGCGAGGCCAACGACCTTTGTGGGCTGCCGGTGGCGGTGTTTCGCTGCGACATGGTCATGGCCGACACCACCTATGTGGGTCAGCTCAACGAGTCGGACCTGTTCTCCCGCATGGTGTTGAGCGTGGTGGCCACCGGTATCGCGCCGCGTTCGGTGTACCGGCTCGACGCCGACGGCAATCGGCAACGCGCGCACTTCGACGGACTGCCCGTCGGATTCGTCGCCGAGTCGATCGCCACGCTGGGCGCCCAGGTGGTCGACGGGTTCGAGACCTACCACGTGATGAACCCGCACGACGACGGCATCGGATTCGATGAGTTCGTCGACTGGCTGATCGAGGCCGGCTACCCGATCGAGCGCATCGACGACTTCGGGGAGTGGCTGCAACGCTTCGAGGCCGCCCTGCGCGACCTGCCCGAACGGCAGCGCCAGCACTCGGTGCTGGAGGTGCTGCAATTGCTGCTGCGCAATACCCCGGACGTGCACGCGATAGAGCCGGTCCGCGGTTCTCTCGCGCCCACCGACCGCTTCCGGGCTGCGGTGCAGGAAGCCAAGATTGGGCCGGACAACGACATCCCGCACGTCTCGCCGCCGATCATCGTCAAATACGTCACCGAGTTGCAGCGGCTCGGACTGCTCTAGCCGGCAATCACCACACGCACGGCACCAGGCGATAACGGACATTGCGCGTGTACTCGCGATATCCGTCCAGCTCTTCGGAAAGCAGCTTCTCCTCATCCCGGATGCGCCAGGCGAGCACGCCGAGGCCGGGCAGGACGAAGAGCAACCCCCAATAGGAGCCGAGGGCGAGGGGGAAGCCGATCATCATGATCACGTTGCCGGTGTACATCGGGTGCCGCACCAGCCCGTAGAGCCCGTTGGAGATGACCTTCTGGCCGGCCTCCACCCGGATGGTCGCGGCCGCATGGCTGTTCTGGACGACCACCAGCATCATCACGCCCAGCCCCACGGCAACCAGAACATCACCGGCCAGGCAGACCGCGGCCGGGGCCCGCGACCAGCCGAAGCGATGGTCGAGCGCGCTCAGGGCGAGCATCGCCGCCAGCGACGACCACGAGGCCGCCATCACGACCTTCTGCGTCGTTCGCGTCTCCGCCGCCGGACCGCCACGCATTCGGCGTTGTAGCGCAACGGGATTCGTGCGCAGTAAGTAAAGGCTGGGGAGCCACCCGGACAGGGCGAACACCACCAGGAAAACCCATGCCTGCCAGTAGTCGAACGTGAAAGCCGCGGTGAATAGGATCACCCCGAACACAACGGGCTCAACAAGCCCCAATGCCAACATTTTTGGAACGGTGGTCACGCATCCTCCTGCCGTGGGCTGCCGCGGGCGCCAGTTTTCGCACGGTGTTCGTACTGTAGGCGATTGGTGTGTGTCCGGCGGTCGGATACACCTGAACAGGTACAGCGACTTGCCGGGTTTTGTCCCCGACGGTGGCGGCGACGACGGTAATCTGATGACCGTGGAGGGGACTTCCGTTCCGGCTGTGCTGCGCGAACGCGCCAGCCTGCAGCCCGATGACACGGCGTTCACGTTTGTCGATTACGACCAGGACTGGAACGGCGTGGAGGAAAGCCTGACGTGGTCGCAGCTGTATCGGCGAACACTGAACGTCGCACGGGCGCTCGAAGATTGCGCATCGACGGGTGACCGCGCCGTCATATTGGCACCCCAGGGGCTCGACTACATCGTGGCGTTTCTCGGCGCATTGCAAGCGGGGCAGCTCGCGGTTCCGCTTTCGGTTCCGCTCGGAGGCGTCAGCGATGAGCGCGTCAGCTCGGTACTGCGCGACGCGTCGCCGACCGTCGTCCTCACCACGTCCCCTGTCGCGGGCAAGGTTGCCTATTACGCGACGCGGTCCGCCGAATCCGTTCCTTCGCTCGTCGAGGTTGATCGGCTGGAGCTTGACGCTCCGGCAGGATCGGGCGGCCGGCGCGAGACCTATCCGGATGTGGCGTATCTGCAATACACGTCCGGGTCGACCCGTCAGCCGGCCGGAGTCATGATCTCGCACCACAATGTGCTGGCCAATTTCGAACAGCTGATGTCCGACTTCTTCGTGGATTACGGACGGGTCCCGCCGGCGGACGGCTGCATTGTGTCGTGGCTGCCGTTGTATCACGACATGGGTTTGGTCCTGGGGGTGTGCGCGCCGATTCTGGCGGGGGTCGGCACCGTGCTGACGAGCCCGGTGGCGTTCCTGCAACGACCGGCCCGCTGGATGCAATTGCTGGCGAGCAACCGCCATCCATTTTCGGCAGCGCCGAACTTCGCCTTCGAATTGGCGACGCGAAAAACCTCGGACGAGGACATGGCCGGATTGGACCTGGGGGAGGTGCTGGTCATCCTCAGTGGTAGCGAGCGGGTGCACCCCGCGACGCTGCGGCGTTTCACCAATCGGTTCGCGCGCTTTAACTTGCCCGACAACGCGATACGGCCGTCTTATGGGCTCGCCGAGGCAACGGTGTATGCGGCGACGCGCACTCCAGCTCGGCCTCCCGAGATCGTCCATTTCGAATCCGAGAAGCTGTCCGCCGGTCACGCGGAGCGGTGCGATAGCGGGACCGGTACACCGCTGGTCAGCTACGGGGTGCCGCGGTCACCGACGATTCGCATCGTCGATCCCGACACCTGCGTCGAGTGCCCGGAGGGCACGGCCGGTGAAATCTGGATGCACGGCGCCAACATCGCTATGGGCTACTGGCAGAAGCCCGACGAGACTCAGCGCACGTTCGGCGGACGGCTCGTCGCTCCGCCGGCGGGGACGCCCGACGGGCCGTGGCTGCGAACGGGAGACCGGGGCTTCTTCTCCGAAGGGGAGCTGTTCATCGTCGGCCGCATCAAGGATCTTTTGATCGTTTACGGGCGTAACCACTCACCCGACGACATCGAGGCGAC
Source organism: Mycobacterium sp. IS-1264 (assembly GCF_001954195.1). GTDB lineage: Bacteria > Actinomycetota > Actinomycetes > Mycobacteriales > Mycobacteriaceae > Mycobacterium. The sequence goes on from NZ_MBES01000014.1 coordinate 11,471, forward strand.
CATCCAGGAGATCACGCGGGGCAGGTGCGCGGCCATAGCGGTTTCGCGCGACCACACGGAGGAGCTGGTGGCCATCATCGAGGTCAAGCATCGCGGTGACTCGGATGAGGAGGCGGCGGACCGCCTCGTCGCCGTCAAGCGTGAGGTCACCTCGGCCATATCGAATTCGCACGGTCTGGCCCTCGCGGATTTGGTTGTGGTGCCACCTGGTTCGATTCCGATCACCACAAGCGGCAAGGTCAGGCGAGCGGCGTGTGTCGAGCACTACCGCGACGGCCGGTTCGCCCGTTTGGACGCTTAGGCGACTAGCGGGACCGCGGTCCGGCCGCGAATTTGTTAGGCAGGCTTGGAGTTCCGGCGTCCAAGTTATTGATCTGCGACTTCGTTCTGGTGTGGGCGGCGCAGACTGTGGTCGCAAACCGGAGGTCACGAGGTAGGTAAGAGATCGTCCAAATGTGTTGTTTTACATGTGCTTTACAGGGCGATCGGTTCATCGCTTGGACGCTCGGGCAACTCGCCGGACCGGGGTCCGGCCGCGAATTTGTTAGGCAGGCTTGGAGTTCCGGGCTATACGCCATTGATCTGCGACTTCGTCCGGCGGTGGCCCACTAGGCCTGGGCTCGCACGGTCCGGCCGCAAACCGGAGGCCTTGATGTAGGCGCGGGATCGTCCAAATGTGTTGTTTTACATGTGTTTTACAGCAAGAAACTTTCTCGAAATCCCAACGGACGAGGTATGCCTCCGTTATGGTTTGGTCCGGGCTTCACTCATTCGGCTAGACGGCCTAGGGGAATTTTGCCGGTGTTCCAGTCGGCTGGCGGATGGTCTCGGGTGAAGAGGATCGCGTCGCGTATCCGGACTACATCGAAGAGAAAAGGATCGATAGACGGCCGAAAAGTCTGCGCGAAAGGCTGGCAGTGGGCAGGGCTTTTGAAAACTGAACCATGCGGGGTGGGGGATTCGGATGGCACTCGATGACCGCGCACTGACGCTGGCGCGCGAACCTGACGACCGGATACTACCGGTGACGCGCGGACAGCTAGACATTTGGCTTGCGCAGGAAACGGGGCACTCCGGCACGGAGTGGCAGCTCGGCCTGTTCGTGAAAATCGAGGGCACGGTAGAACCCGATGCCCTTCAATGGGCGATCCGTCGGGTAGTGAGCGAGGCCGAACCTGTCAGGGCTGCCATCTTTGAGGTGAATGGCCAGGTTTTCCAAAAGCCGATCGATTACCCGGATGTGGAGCTCGCCTTCTACGACCTGACTTCCTCGCCCAATCCCGTACAAGAAGCGCATCGGATAACCTCATCGATCCAGCGCACGCCGATGCCACTCAGTGGCCCGCTGTTCAAATTCGCATTGCTTCGCACGGGGCCCGAGGAATTCTATTTTTTCGGGTGCGGCCACCACATAGTCGTGGATGGAACCGGGATTGCGCTGATTGGCCAGCGGATTGCAGCCGTCTACTCCGCGATTGTTTCGGGCGCACCGATACCTGATGCGTTCTTCGGCTCGTTGCAGGATTTGGTCGAATGCGAGTTGGAATACGAAGCATCCGACGACTATCTCGACGATCAGGCCTATTGGAACAGGAACCTTCCAACCGAAAGCGGACCGCATGACCGGTTGCCCGCTGCCGCGGGCGAGCGGGAACCGTACTGGCTTTCCGCGCCGGTTCAATTGGACCCATTGGTCCTTCGCCGCGTTGAAGAGTTATCCGAGGTGTGGAACGTGCCTCGATCGTCGGTCATCACCGCGGCGTGCGCACTCTTGGTGCGTGGGTGGTGCGCCGAGGGCCCGGAGGTGGTGTTCGATTTCCCGGTCGGCAGGCGAGTGCGGCCGGAATCAAGGACGCTTCCCGCAATGGTTGCCGGAATCGTGCCGCTGGGCTTGACGGTTTCGCCCGGATGTACGGTCGCTGGCTTTTGTGAATATGTTGACAAGCGGATACGGGAAGCGCTGCAGCATCAGAGGTTTCCGGTGCAAGCCCTTGAGCGCAAAGCTCGCCCGGGTCAGCCAATCGGCAGGGTGAGCGTTAATTTCATCCCGTCCATATTCACTTTGGCCTTCGGTGGTGCCGCGGCATCGGCCTCCTTGACCACTGCGGGACCCGTGGATGGCTTTGGCCTGTTCTTCTCTAGCGCCGGCGATCGGCTCTATCTCAGCACGGCTGGTGCCGGGCAGCCATTTTCGAATTTCGATGTCACCGATGTGGCGCAGCGGTTAGAGCGGGTGTTGGCGGCGATGACCGCCGACCCCAGGCGGCCCTTGTCGTCGGTGGACTTGCTGGATCCGCGCGAGCACGCCCGGCTGGAGGGGTGGGGTAACCGGGCGGTGTTGAGCGAGCCGGCGAGCACGCCGACGTCGATCCCGGCGTTGTTCGCCGCGCAGGTGGCGCGCACACCCGACGCGGTGGCGCTGGTGTGCGGGGGGTGTTCGTGGACCTACCGCGAGCTCGACGAGGCGGCCAACCGGTTGGCGCACCTGCTGATCGGCCAGGGTGTGGGCCCGGGTGAGTGTGTGGCGCTGCTGTTTTCGCGTTCCGCCGAGGCGATCGTGTCGATTTTGGCGGTGCTGAAAACCGGTGCGGCATATCTACCGATCGACCCGGTACTACCGGCGTCCCGCGTCGGGTTCATGCTCGCCGACGCCGCGCCGATCGCCGCGATCACCACCGCCGGGCTGGCCGACCGGCTAGACGACCATCAGTTGCTGGTCATCGATGTCGACGACCCCCGCGTCGATAGACAACCCAGCACGGCGCCACCGGTGCCGGCTCCCGATGACCTCGCCTACATCCTGTACACCTCGGGCACTACCGGGGTGCCCAAGGGCGTCGCGATTACCCACCGCAACGTGACCCAGTTGCTGGAGTCGTTGGGTGCGGGCCTTCCGGCGCCGGGCCAGGTGTGGACGCAGTGGCACTCTTTGGCCTTCGACGTCTCGGTGTGGGAGATCTTTGGCGCGCTGTTCTACGGCGGGCGGCTGGTGGTGGTGCCCGAAGAGGTGGCCCGCTCGCCGGAAGACTTCCACGCCTTACTGGCCGCCGAACACGTCAGCGTGCTAAGCCAAACCCCTTCTGCGGTAGGGGTTTTGTCGCCTGAGGGCTTGGAAGCGGCGCTGGTGGTCGCCGGTGAGGCCTGCCCTGCCGAGCTGGTCGACCGGTGGGCGCCGGGGCGGGTGATGATCAACGCCTACGGCCCGACCGAGACCACGGTGTATGCGGCGATCAGCCCGCCGTTGACAGCGGGTTCGGGGGCGCCGATCGGTTCGCCGGTTCCGAGGGCGGCATTGCTCGTGCTGGATGCGTGGTTGCGGCCGGTGCCGGCGGGTGTGGTGGGCGAGCTGTATGTGGCCGGTGCCGGTGTGGGAGTTGGGTATTGGCGGCGGCCCGGGCTGACCGGTTCGCGCTTCGTGGCGTGCCCGTTCACAGCCGGAACTCGGATGTATCGCACCGGAGATGTGGTGTGTTGGGGCACCGACGGGCAGCTGCGGTATCTGGGGCGCGCCGATGACCAGGTCAAGATCCGCGGGTATCGCATCGAACTCGGCGAGGTGCGGGCGGCGCTGGCCGGACTCGACGGGGTCGAGCAGGCGGTGGTGATTGCCCGCGAGGACCGCCCCGGCGACAAGCGTCTGGTCGGTTACGTCACTGGCGCGGTTGACCCAGACGAGATACGCACCCGGCTGGCCGAGCGGTTGCCGGCCTACATGATCCCGGCGGCGGTGGTGGCGCTGGGCAGTTTGCCGCTGACGGTCAACGGCAAGCTGGACAAGCGGGCCTTGCCGGCGCCGGAGTACACCGATGTGGATCGTTATCGTGCCCCGTCGGGTCCCACCGAGGAGATCTTGGCCGGCATTTATGCCCGGGTCCTCGGCCTGGAGCGGGTGGGGGTCGACGAGTCGTTTTTCGATTTGGGCGGGGATTCGCTGTCGGCGATGCGCGTGATCGCGGCGATCAACACCGCCCTGGATGCCGGTCTTGCGGTGCGCACGTTGTTCGACGCGCCCACGGTGGCCCAGTTGGCACCCCGAATCGGTGAGGACGGGGACCGCCGCAAGCCGTTGGTCGCCGGCCGGCGGCCCGTGCGGGTCCCGTTGTCGTTTGCGCAGAGCCGGTTGTGGTTTTTGGACCGGTTCGAGGGTGGGGTGGCGACCTACAACATGCCGATCGCCTTTCGGGTCAACGGGGCGTTGGATGTCGAGGCGCTCGGAGCGGCGCTGGACGATGTGATCGCCCGCCATGAGGCGCTGCGCACCATCTTCGTCGATCTTGACGGCGTGCCGTGCCAGCAGGTGTTGGCGGCGCGGCGGGGGATGTGGCAACACAAGGGCGCGGTCGTGGTGTCGCTGCCCGAGCGGGATGTGGCCGGCGAGTTGGCGGCGCTGGCCGGGTATCGGTTTGACCTGTCGAGCGAGATTCCGATCCGTGGACAGATCTATGCCGTGGGCCCCGAGCGGCATGTGGTGGGAATTGTGGTGCACCACATCGCTTTTGACGGCTGGTCGATGGCACCGATGGTCCGGGATGTAGGCATCGCGTATGCCAGCCGGCGTGCCGGGCAAGCCCCGCCCTGGGCGCCGTTGGCGGTGCAGTACGCCGATTACACGCTGTGGCAACAGGATTGGCTGGGCGACGAGTCCGATCCCGACAGTGTGATCGCCTCGCAGTTGGCTTATTGGCGCCAGGAGTTGGCCGAGCTGCCCGAGGTCGTGTCACTGCCCACGGATCGGGCGCGTCCGCCGGTGCCCAGCTACCGAGGTGATCAGGTGCCGCTGCGCATCGACCCGCGGTTGTGGGCGGGGGTCAAGGATGTGGCGGCGGTGCACAACGCGACGGCCTCGATGGTGTTGCAGGCGGCGTTGGCGGTGGTGTTGCACCGGGCGGGTGTCGGTGAGGACGTGGTGATGGGCTCGCCGATCGCGGGGCGGTTGGACGAGGCACTCGATGATCTGGTCGGGTTTTTCGTCAACACCTGGGTTTTACGCGTGGGTGTCACTCCCGCGCAGCGGTTTTGCGACGTGCTGGCGCGGGTGCGGCACAAGGCGCTCAATGCCTACAGCAATCAGGATGTCCCGTTCGAGTTGCTGGTCGAACAGCTCAACCCGGTACGATCCACCGCCCATCACCCGCTGTTCCAGGTGGGCATGGTCTTCCAGAACAATGTGCGTCCCGAGGTGGCGCTGGAGGGTGTCGCCGTCGAGCCCGTGGCGATGTCAACCGGCACCTCCAAATTCGACCTCGATTTCGATCTGACGGAGGTGCCCGGCGACGGGGCGGGGTCGATGGCGACCGGGGCGGTGACCTTTGCCACGGATTTGTTCGACCGGGCCAGCATCGAGCGGTTGGTCGGCTGGTTTGGCCGGGTGATCGAGGCGGTGGTGAC
>NZ_MBES01000015.1 GCF_001954195.1 Mycobacterium sp. IS-1264
GGCGGGGCAGGCCGTGCTCGCCGCCAATTGCCGCTTGCACGAATCCAATTGGGTCAACGAGTAGCCGTGCTCGCGGAACTGACGATCCCACTCATCGAGTAGGAGACTTACCAGGTCGCGCACCGGTGGTGCGGCGTAGACCAACAGCTCGGCTATCCCGTCGTCGAGTCCCAGGCGCATGCGGAAGTCATAGAGCTCTCGGATGGCCTCGGCGCGCCGCTGGTTGGCGACCTCCTCGGCGGTGCCGGTCCCCTCGTATTGGGCCGCGCGTTTGACGTATATGGTCGCGGAGATCAGGGCCTTCAACACGGCCTTCTTGTCATCGGCCGCACGCTTCTCGAAGTCGAGCACACGTTCGTGGCGGCGGTCTTCTTCCTTGTTCCTGGCATCGATGCGCTTCGTAAAGATCGCGACGGCGGCGCTCGAAGTCACGGACGCAAGAGGTACGAGCGCGTTGCCTATTAACGTCATCCAGTTCATTTGTCAACCCTAAACTCACGATCGCCCGGTCCGCAGGCGAACCGCGACGAGCGGCCCTCGCATTGGGGGCCGGCGTGAGCCGAGATGTCGGGGTCCGTGACGCGGCTTTCGGACCCGGCGGCACTATGAACGGGTGAAGCCGTTTCGCATCGACGTTTCCGATGACGTTCTCGACGACCTGCGATCCCGTTTGGCGCGCACCCGCTGGCCTGAAGCCGAGTGCGTCGACGACTGGAGCCAGGGCATTCCGTTGGCCTACACCCGGGAGCTCGCCGGCTACTGGGCCAACGAATACGACTGGCGGTCGCGGGAAGCCGCGCTCAACCGATTCGACCAGTTCGTGACCGAGATCGACGGGCTGGACATCCATTTCATCCACCAACGATCGCCGCACGAGAACGCCTTCCCGCTGGTGATCACGCATGGCTGGCCGGGCTCAATTGTGGAGTTCCACAAGGTCATTGAGCCGCTGACCAATCCAGCGTCGGGACGCGCCGAAGACGCCTTTCATGTTGTTTGCCCGTCACTTCCGGGATACGGCTTCTCCGGTAAGCCCACCCGCACCGGATGGGGTGTGGAGAAGATCGCCGCGGCGTGGGAGACGCTGATGAGCAGCCTGGGCTACGACCGCTACGGCGCCCAGGGCGGCGACTGGGGCGCGGCCGTCACCAACCAGATCGGCCGAAACGGCGGACATTGCTCGGCCATTCACCTGAACATGCCGCTTGGCAGGCCGACGCCCGAAGCGCTGGCGAACCCCACCGAGGAGGAGCAGGCTGCGATGGCCGCGCTGGCGGAGCACCGCAAGTGGGGCACCGGCTATTCCAAGCAGCAGTCGACCCGGCCGCAGACGCTGGGCTACGGGTTGGTCGATTCGCCGGTGGGGCAACTGGCGTGGATCGTCGAAAAGTTTTGGGCCTGGTCGGATTGCGACGGGCATCCCGAGAATGTGTTCAGCCGCGACGAGCTGCTCGACAACGTGATGGTGTACTGGGTGACCGAAACCGCCGCCTCCTCGGCGCGGCTGTATTGGGAGAGCTTTCGGGTCTGGGGGCAGATAGATCGGGTCGAATTGCCAACCGGCGTAGCGGCTTTCCCGCATGAGCTGCTCAAGGCGCCGCGAAGCTGGTGCGAGCCGGTCTACAACATCACCCACTGGACGGACATGCCGCGCGGCGGGCATTTCGCCGCGTTCGAACAACCGGAGCTGTTCGTCGACGACCTGCGCGCGTTCTTTGCGACCGTGCGCTGACGGGTCACCCCGGAAGCGCGAAGAATTCCAATGCGATGCCGTCGGGGTCGCGGAAACTCAGGCCCGAGCCGTACTCCGCGTCCACGATGCCGCCGTGCTCGATCCCGAGCTCGTCCAGCCGCGTGACCCAGTTCTCCAGCTCGGAGCGATTGGCGCAGCCGAAGGCGACATGGTCGAGGCCGACGCGATGTTCGCTGAACTTCTCCTCGGGGGCCGGGCGGTCGTGCTGGTGGAGGCCGAACCCCGTGCCGCCGTCGAGCAACCACACCTGATGCCGGTAGCCGGCGTCGTCGTGCTCGTCGGTGAGGGGGTCGGAGCCGAGAAGGCGGCGGTACCAGGGACTGCTTACTTCGAGGTCGCGCACCGTGATCGCGACGTGGTTGAGTGCGGGGAAGGCCATGCGCTGACTCTAGCCCTAGACGATGCGCCGGCCGCGTCGCGCGCGAGATCGCATGTCCCGCAAGTAGAGCTGGTATCCAAAGATCCACGCCCGGTGCGGGATCAATCGGTCGGCCAGCCGTAGGGCTGTCAGCAGCCATTCGAATCGGCGCTGCTGGCGCTCCGACCAGTCCAGCTTCATCATCGCCCGAAACTCGGGGGCCAGAAATCCCGTCGTCGCGAACAAATTGAGAGGCCCCGCCAGCGCCCGCACCGGCCACGGCAGGAATGCCATCGACGCCACCCCGAGCAGATGCTCGCGCACCGGCGGGTCGATGCGCAGTTCGTCGAGCGAGCGTTTCCAGTACTCGTCGAACGCGACCCGGTCCGGCGGCCACATGCGCTCGGGCACCTGCAGCGTGGTGCCCAGCCGTTTCGCGTCGCGGTAGACGGCGTCGGCGGTGGCTGGATCATGAAGGTCAAGCGGGCCGTGCAGAAACTCGTGCTGGTCGATGAAATAGCGGTACAGACACGCGGCCACCCACAGCTGTAACTTGGGGTCAAACGCGTTGTAGGACACCGGGCTTGACGATGTCGACCGCACCTGCCGGTGTGCGACGTCGACGGCATCGCGGATCAGCGCCCGATCGGACTCGGTGCCGATGGTCGCCACCGCCAGGTAGGTGCCGGTGGTGCGGGCCCGCTTGAACGGATGCTTGTAGACGTTGCCGCTATCCACCGGGCTTTCCAGCACGCCGTAACCGACGCCCGGCAGCGACAGCTGCATGATCACATTGGCGGCCGGTAACAGCATCGCCGCCGGATTCAGCAGGTCGGCGATCCGGGTCGCGGGCCGCTTCATCGCGGAACTCGCCTCATGCAATCGAGTAGACCACGTGTGAGACGCTGCCGGAATGGTTGCGACTCGGACCCCTGTCGCCGGCGTGCTGGCCGGCTACCTGGCCGACCTCGCGCTGAGCGACCCGGAGCGGGGGCATCCGGTCGCGCTGTTCGGCACGGCGGCCGCGCGGGTGGAGGGACTCACCTACCGCGACGGCAAGCTCGCCGGCGCGATGCACGTGGGGCTGATGGTCGGCGCCGCAACGCTGCTCGGGGCGGCGGTCGAGAGGGCCGCGGTGCGCCTGGGCGGCCCGTGGCCGATCGCCGCCACCGCCGCGGCTACTTGGATATCGCTGGGCGGCACGTCGTTGGCGCGCACCGGCACGGCGATGTCGCGGCTGCTGGAACGCGGCGATGTCGAGGGCGCGCGACGATTGTTGCCGTCGCTGTGCGGGCGCGATCCGGCGGCGCTGGACGGCCCGGGCTTGACGCGCGCGGCGCTGGAATCGATCGCGGAAAACACGTCCGACGCCCAGGTGGCGCCGCTGCTGTGGGCGACGGCGGGTGGCGTGCCCGCGGTGCTGGCGTACCGCGCCGTCAACACCCTGGATTCGATGATCGGCCACCGCTCCCCGCGTTATATCCGGTTCGGTTGGGCCGCAGCGCGCTTGGACGACGTCGCCAACTACGTGGGGGCCCGGGTGACCGCCGCGCTGGTGGCGTTGTGCGCGCCGCTGGTCAGCGGGTCGACGGCGGGCGCGCTGCGGGCATGGCGGCGGGACGCGGCCCGTCATCCCAGCCCCAACGCCGGTGTGGTCGAGGCCGCGTTTGCGGGTGCGCTGCGCGTGCGGCTCGGCGGGCCCACCCAGTACCGCCATGAGCTGCAGATCCGCCCGACCCTGGGCGACGGCCCGCAGCCCACTGTCGCCGACCTGCGGCGCGCGGTCACACTGTCTCGGGCAGTGCAGGTGGCCGCGGCCGCTGGGGTGATCGCATTGGGTGTGCGTCAGCGGCGTCGAATGTGCGCGTAGGGCGCCCCCAGCGCACACTGAAAGCGTTCAGCGCCGCCGGCCGTAGCGGTCGGCGAGTTTCTCCTCGACGGTCGTCGGGCTTTCGGAGGTTTCAGTGACGGGCGCTTGGTGCTTTTCCGCACGGCGGGCCCGGATCTCGGAATAGGCGAAATAGCCCAGCCCGATCGGCGCCAGGATGCCGAACAAAATCCACTGAATGCCGTAGGACAGGAACGGCCCTGCGTCCAGGCGCGGCACTCCGATCACGCCGAGCCCGCCGGGTTGGTTTTCGACCAACTGAAGATACGAGCCGGCCAGCGGGACTTTGGTCAGCGCCGAAACCTGTTGGGTATTGATCGAATACACCTGCTGGAAGCCGTCTCTGGTGAAGGGGTCTTTGCCCTGCACGAGGGGCTCCGAATCGCGCAGGCGCGCCGTGATGCTCACGGTCTCCGCCGGCGGCCGCGGGATCGGCGGCACGTGCGAACCCTCCTCGGGTCGCACGTAGCCGCGGTCCACCAGGACGGTGGGTCCGTCGTCGACGACGAACGGCACCAGCACCTCGAACGCCTGCTCGGCCTCGACGACCCGCAGCCGGGCCAGCACCGCAACATCGGCCAGATAGTGGCCGGTTGCCGTCACCCTGCGCCATTGTGCATCCGGGGCCGACGAATCCTGTTGCGGTAACAATGTTTTCAGCGGAACGGGGGCGGTGTTGAGGGAATACTCGATTTGGTGGTTTTCCCGCGACGTGCGGGTGTTCTTCCCCAGCTGCCACGGCGCGAGCACCATGAAGCACAAGTAAGTGAAGGCGATCACGACCAGCGCCAGCACTATCCAGCCGGGCCGCAGCAAGAACGCCAAGCGGGGCATCAACCGTGCCCGTTTCGCGCCAGTTGCTCGTCGACCCACTCGTGTAGGCCGGGGAGGGCGGCCTCGATCACGGCAAAGACTTCTTCGAAGTCCGCGTGGTCGCCGTAGTAGGGGTCGTCGACGTCGGGCACATAGGCGCCCGAGCGCGGGTCGAACGACCGCAGCAGTCGGATCCGGCTCTCCTCGACTCCCAGCTGCTGCAACATCCAGACATGGTTGCGGCCCAGCGCCACCACCAGGTCGGCCGCCGAATGATCGGTGCCGAATTGGGCCGCGCAGTGGTCGGTGGAATAGCCGTGCGCGCGCAATACCCGGGCGGCTCGCTCGTCGGCGCAGCTGCCGATGTGCCAGTCGCCGGTGCCCGCACTCGTCACCCGCACCGCGTCGCCCAGACCGCGCCGCCGCAACTGCTCGGCGAACATCTTCTCGGCCATCGGCGAGCGGCAGATGTTGCCCGTGCAGACGAAGGTGACGTGCAGCGGTTTAGACACCCAACGCCCTCCGCAGTTCGGCGATGGTGGCGGCATGCGTCACGCCGACGGCGGGCGCGCCCGTTTCCGCGAAGTCCGCCCGCCCGTAGCCCCAGCCCACCACCACGGCGTCGATCCCATGCGCGGCCGCGCCGTCCACGTCGTGGCTGCGGTCGCCGACCATCAGCACCCGGTCGGGCAGCGGCCGCAGCTGCTCCAGCGCGTGCGCCAGCACCTCCTCCTTGGTCTTGCGCGATCCGTCGGGACTCGCCCCGGCGATGACATCGAAATACCGGTCGAGCTCGAAATAGGCGAGGATGCGTCGCGCCGTCGGTTCCAGCTTCGAGGTGGCCACCGCCAGCCGGACACCGGCGGCGTGCAGATCAGCCAGCAGGGTGGCAATCCCGTCGAACAACGTGTTCATCGCCCAGCCCCGGGCGCCGTACTCGGCGCGGAAGGCCGCGATCGCCGCGTCGGCGTGCTCGCCGAGCTCCATCGCGCGGAACGTGTCGTCCATCGGCGGGCCGACGATCTGCGCGGCCAGGTCGCCCTCGGGCACCGGGGCGCCGATGTGGCTCAGCGCGTGCAGGAAGCTCGCGACGATCCCTTCGGCGGAATCGGTGAGGGTGCCGTCGAGATCGAAGATCACCAGCTGCGGCGCCGTGCAATCGGCCGGGACTGTGCCTGTCACGTCACCATTGTCCTAGATGGGCATGTGCTGGTGTGACGGTGTTCCCGCCACGCTCCCGTGGCGGCGCACTAGTGTTTCACTGATGGCGAGTCTGGATCCGAGCCCGCTTGGTGCCGGGCGCTACCACGGTGATCAGGCCGTCGCGCCGGGGATGCTGGATTTCGCCGTCAACGTTCGTCATGCGCAACCGCCGGAATGGCTGATAGGGCGGCTTGCCGCGCGGCTGCCGGATCTGGCGCGCTATCCCGGCATCGAGGACCTGTACGCGGCGCAAGACGCCGTCGCCGAGCGCCATGGCCGGGCGCGCGACGAGGTGCTGCCGCTGGCCGGTGCGGCGGAGGGGTTCGCGTTGCTGCCCAACCTGCGTCCGGCGCGGGCGGTGATCGTCGCGCCGTCGTTCACCGAGCCGGCGGTGGCGCTGACCGCCGCCGGGGTGCCGGTGCATCACGTCGTGCTCGAGCCGCCGTTCGGTTTGGATGGGGTATTCGTGCCCGACGACGCCGACCTGGTGGTGGTGGGCAATCCGACCAATCCCACCTCGGTGCTGCACACCCGCGAGCGGCTGCTGGCGTTGCGCCGGCCCGGCCGCATTCTGGTGGTCGACGAGGCGTTCGCCGACTCGGTTCCGGGTGAGCCGGAGTCGCTGGCCGGCGACGCGCTGCCCGACGTGGTGGTGCTGCGCAGCCTGACCAAATCCTGGGCGCTGGCCGGATTGCGGGTGGGATACGCCCTCGGTCCGCCGGATGTGTTGGCGCGGCTGACCGCCCGGCGTGCGCACTGGCCGGTGGGCACGCTGCAGCTGACCGCCATCGCGGCGTGTTGCGCCGCGGAAGCCGTCGCCGACGCGGCGGCCGATGCGCTGCGGCTGGCGCGGCTGCGTTCGCAGATGGTGGCCGGTCTAGCGTCGGTGGGTGCCGAGGTGGTCGACGGCAGGGCGCCGTTCGTCCTGTTCCGTAGGCCGGACGCAGTCGCAGTGCGAAAGCATTTGCAGCACAAGGGGATTGCGATACGCCGGTGCGACACCTTCGTGGGCCTGGGCGAGGAGTATCTGCGGGCGGCGGTGCGTCCAGAATGGCCGCGGTTGATCGAGACGATCGACGAGGTGCGGCCGTGAGTGTGCGGCTGGCCGATGTCATCGAGGTGCTGGACGAGGCCTATCCGCCGCGGCTTGCCCAGCCGTGGGATTCGGTCGGCCTGGTGTGCGGCGACCCCGACGACGCGCTGGACTCGGTGACCGTCGCCGTCGACGCCACGCGAGAGGTCGTCGACGAAGTTCCCGACGGCGGCCTGCTGCTGGCCCATCACCCGCTCCTGCTGCGCGGGGTGGATACGGTCGCGGCCAGCACCCCGAAGGGCGCGCTCGTGCACCGGCTGATCCGAAGCGGGCGTTCGCTGTTCACCGCGCACACCAACGCCGACTCGGCGTCGCCGGGCGTGTCGGACGCGCTGGCCGACTCGCTCGGCCTCACCGTCGAGGCGGCGCTCGAGCCGTTGCCCATGACGGGCGACCTCGACAAGTGGGTCATCTACGTGCCGCGCGAGAACGCGGACGCGGTGCGGGCGGCCGTGTTCGACGCGGGCGCCGGCCACATCGGCGACTACTCGCACTGCAGCTGGAGCGTCAGCGGCATCGGGCAGTTCCTGCCGCACGAGGGGGCGACGCCCGCGGTGGGCAGCGTCGGCACGGTCGAGCGGGTGGAGGAGGACCGGTTCGAGGTCGTCGCGCCCGCGCGCGCCCGGGCGGCGGTGCTGGCGGCGATGCGCGCCGCCCACCCGTACGAGGAGCCCGCGTTCGACATCTTCGCGCTGGTGCCCCCGCCCAGTGACGCCGGGTTGGGCCGCATCGGCACGCTGCCACGGCCGGAACCGTTGCGCGCCTTCGTCTCCCGCGTCGCCGCGGCGCTGCCGTCGACGTCCTGGGGTGTGCGCGCCGCGGGGGACCCCGACACGGCGGTGAGGCGGGTCGCCGTGTGCGGCGGCGCCGGGGACTCGCTGCTGGCCACCGCGGCGGACGCGGGCGTGCAGGCCTATGTCACCGCCGACCTGCGGCATCACCCGGCCGACGAGCATCGCCGGGCCTCGGACGTAGCCCTGATCGACGTCGCGCATTGGGCCAGCGAATTCCCGTGGTGCGAGCAGGCCGCCGACCTGCTGCGGTGCCGTTTCGGTGCGGAGTTGCCGGTGCGGGTCAGCACCCTGCGCACCGACCCATGGAATCTTGGGGGAGATGGTTCATGAAAGCCGAAGTAGCGCAGCAGCTTTCGCTACTCGAGTTGTCGAAGCTGGACGCCGAGCTGTCCCGGATTGCGCACCGCGCGTCGCATCTGCCGCAGCGGGAGGCGTACGCGCGGATGCAGTCCGAGCACGAGGCCGCCAGCGACCGGCTGGCCGCTATCCGAATCGCCGTGGAGGACTTGGACGCCCAGGTCTCGCGACTCGAGTCCGAGATCGACGCCGTCCGCCAGCGCGAAGACCGCGATCGTGCATTGCTCAAATCGGGTGCGGCCGATGCGAAGCAATTGTCGGATCTGCAGCACGAACTGGAGACGCTGGTGCGGCGCCAGACCAGCCTGGAGGATTCGCTGCTGGAGGTGATGGAGCGCCGCGAGGAGTTGCAGGCCCAGCTGGCCACCGAGCAGCGGGCGATCGAGGCGTTGCAGGCCGACCTGGTCAGCGTCCAGCGGGAACTGGATGCTGAGCTGGCCGAAATAGACGAGGCCCGCCAGCAACATTCGTCGCGGCGCGACACGTTGACCGCGGCGCTGGACCCCGCGCTGACGGCGCTGTACGAGCGGCAGCGTGCCGGGGGAGGGCCGGGTGCCGGGCCGTTGCTGGGTCACCGCTGCGGCGCGTGCCGGATCGAGATCGGCCGCGGTGAGCTGTCGCGCATCTCGGCGGCCGCCGAGGACGAACTGGTGCGGTGCCCAGAATGCGGTGCGATCCTGTTGCGGGTCAAGGGATTCGAGCAGTGAAAGTCGTCATCGAAGCCGACGGCGGGTCGCGTGGCAATCCCGGGCCGGCCGGATACGGCGCGGTGGTGCTGGCCGAAGACCGCTCGGCTGTGCTTGCCGAGACCAAGCAGGCCATCGGCCGGGCCACCAACAATGTCGCCGAATACCGGGCCCTGATAGCCGGTTTGGACGACGCCGCGAAGCTGGGGGCCACCGAGGCCGCCGTCTTCATGGATTCCAAGCTGGTGGTCGAGCAGATGTCGGGGCGGTGGAAAGTCAAGCACCCCGACCTCATCGAGCTGCACGCCCAGGCCCGGCAGCTGGCAGCGCGGTTCGGACGGATCAGCTACACGTGGGTCCCGCGCGCCCGCAACACCCATGCGGATCGGTTGGCCAACGAGGCGATGGACGCCGCGGCCGGCATCGAATCCGAGGAACCGCCGGTTGTCGAACCCGCGAAAACCGTTACGGCCCAAGCGTCGACGGCGCCCGGGTGGACCGGCGCCCGCGGCACCCCGACCCGCCTGCTGTTGTTGCGGCACGGGCAGACCGAGCTGTCGGTGGAGCGCCGATATTCGGGCCGGGGCAACCCGGCGCTGACCGAGGTGGGGCGGCGGCAGGCGCAGGCCGCGGCGCGATATTTGGCGGAGCGCGGCGGGATAGCCGCCGTGCTATCGTCCCCGCTGCAACGCGCCTACGACACGGCGGCGACGGCCGCCAAAGCGCTGGGCCTGGATGTCACCGTCGACGACGATTTGATCGAGACCGACTTCGGGGCCTGGGAGGGGCTGACTTTCGCCGAGGCCTCCCAACATGATCCGGAGCTGCACCGCCGCTGGTTGCGTGACACCAGCACGATGCCGCCAGACGGCGAGAGCTTCGACCGCGTGCTGGATCGAGTGTGCCGGGTTCGGGACCGGATCGTCGCGGCGCACGAGGGCGCGACGGTGCTGGTGGTGTCGCATGTGACGCCGATCAAGATGCTGCTGCGTCTGGCTTTGGACGCCGGGCCGGGTATTCTGTATCGGCTGCATCTCGACCTCGCGTCGCTGAGCATCGCCGAGTTCTATTCCGACGGCGCTTCTTCGGTGCGGCTGGTGAACCAAACCGGCTATCTTTAGGCGGTAGGGAGACATCGATGCAGCCGTCTCGATCACTCGATGAGTCTGTTCCGGCCGACATCCGGGCGCGGGTGATGCCGGCCGCGCTCGACGAGTTGGCCCGCTGGGGTGTCGAGCGGTTCAGCATCGAGGCCATGGCCGAGCGTCACCACCTCGATCCCGCAATGATCCAGCGCTACTGGGGCGACCGGCAACGACTGATCGTCGATGCGGCCCTTGCCGATGCGGAGACCTTCAGTTCGGTGCCGGACACCGGCTCGCTGCGCGGAGACCTGCTGATGTTGGCCCGGAAGCTGACCGATCGGATCAACACCGAGCAGGGCCGCACGTTTCTGCGGGCCTTGGCCATGGACCATGGTGGACATCACGACGAGGAGACCCGAAGGATGTTGTGGCGGGCGCGTTTTGCACTCGGCCGCACGGTCATTGACCGTGCCAGGGAACGCGGTGAATTGCGCGAGGGCGTCAACACGCTGGCCGCGGTGCAGATCGTGATGGCGCCGCTCAATGTTCGTGTCCTCTACTCCGACGTGCCCGTCGACGACCGCTATTGCGAGGCCATCGCCGACATGGCGTGGCACGCGCTGGCGCGCAAATAGGCGGCGCTAGGCGGGCGTGAACTCGGCGGGCAGTGTCGCCGGCGATCGGAACGCCACGCCCACGATGTGTGGTGTCGGAGCGGAGGAGTCCAGCCGCAAGTCCGGCAGCCGATTCAGCAGCGCGTCGATAGCCACGATCGCTTCCATCCGCGCGAGGTGCATGCCCAGGCAGAGATGCGGGCCGCCGCCGAACGTCAGGTGGGCGATGTTCCTGCGGGTGGGATCGAATCGGTCCGGGTCCGGGTAGCGCGCAGGGTCCCGATTGGCGGCCGCGACGCTGACGCTGACGTGCGTGCCCGCCGGGATCGCGACCCCGCCCAGCTCGCAGTCGCGGACCGCTCGCCGCACCACCGTGGTGATCGGTGGCTCCCAGCGCAACGCTTCCTCGAAGGCGCCGCGGAGCATGCCGCGGTCCGCACGCAGCGCATCCAGCAGCGCCGGCTGCGTGAGCAGCGCGACCAGCAGGTTGCCCGACGCCCGGTAGGTGGTCTCGACGCCCGCGGGCAGGATCAGCAGCAAGAACGCGAAGATCTCGTCGTCGGTGAGGCGCGTGCCGTCGATCTCCGACTCCGCCAG
Organism: Mycobacterium sp. IS-1264; assembly: GCF_001954195.1. Taxonomy (GTDB): domain Bacteria; phylum Actinomycetota; class Actinomycetes; order Mycobacteriales; family Mycobacteriaceae; genus Mycobacterium. The sequence goes on from NZ_MBES01000015.1 coordinate 11,242, forward strand.
CGTGCTGATCAGATCGTCCTGTGGGCGGCGCCGGCGCTCGGCGAGGACCTCCGCGAAATAGGCCTTCAGCGCAGCGGACGCGGCGACGCCCCGATCCCAGTCGTAGACAACATTGAGCAACTCGATCGACAGTCGCTGAAAGCGCAGATAGTCCTCCCGCGGCAGCCCCATGATCCGGGCGATGACCTGGACGGGAAACGCGAAGGTGAATTCGCGGGCCAGCTCGGCCCGCCCGCGCGGCGCGAACCGGTCGATCAGCTCGTGGACCACCACCTCCACCAGCTCGCCGCGCCACCGCTCCAGCAACACCGTGCGGAACGACGGCGAAACCAGGGCCCGGCTGGCCCGATGCTCGGCTCCTTCGAGTTCGAGCAGGGTGCGGCCCATGACCGGGCCCATGATCTGGTCGTAGATCGACGACGAGAAGGTGTCGGGATGCGTGAGCACGGTCTGGCATTCGTCGTAGCCGAGCACGGTGACTCCGAGCTCGCCAACCTGCCCGGAACTGGTCTCCCCGAACGGATTTCCGCACATCACGCGGTGCCGCTCACGGGCCTCGCGCAGCCGCTCGTGCACGTTTTCAACCTGCATGAGCAGCCCGGTTTGCAGCTCGGCCGGGTCGAATTCGTCGGTCACGTGGCTCATGACGCCGTGACCGTCTGGGTGTCACGTCCGGAGCGCAGCACCGTGCCGGGCATGGCGCCGGTGGCGGCGCTGTCGTGGCATACCTCCACACCGCCGACGAGTACCGAGGTGATGCCGTGGGCGTCGGCCACCAGCCGGGGCGCGCCCGAGGGCAGGTCGTAGCGCGTGCGCTCGGGGCCGTGGTCGATGGTCGCGGGATCGAACATCACCAGGTCGGCGTGCCAGCCGGGCGCGATGCGGCCGCGTTCGGTCAGCCCGTAGAACCGGGCCGGCACGTCGGTGATCAACCGAACGGCTTCCTCGAGCGTCACTACCTGATGCTCGCGGACGCCGCGGCCCAGCAACGCCGTGGTGTAGATCGCCCCGCACATCATGTCCAGGTGGGCTCCGGCGTCCGAGCCGCCGATCACCGCGCCCGGGTGGCGCCACACCTCGGCCCGCAAGCGCCAGTCCGCGCTGTCGTCGCCAGTCAGCGGCGGGCTGAGCCCGGTGCGCAGCTCGTCGGCGATCACGATGTCCAGCAACGTGTCGAAGGGCTCACCACTGCGAGCCGCGGCCACCTCGCCGACACTGCGACCCGTCGCATCGGCGTTCTCGGGGGCGAACGTCTCGACGATGATCAGCCGATCCCATTGGGCCAGGCCGCGCAGCATGCCCGCCTCCTTCGATGCGGCGCCGTCGGCCAGCCGGCGACGCACCTGCGGATCGGCAAGTGCGGCAAGGCGTTCCGGCACGGGCAGATGCATCGTGTCGCGCCAGCCCGGCAGCCCGTCGAGCACGAAGCCGGACAGGAACGACAGCCGGATCTTCATCGCTTGCGGCAGGGTCAGCGCCACCACCCGGCCGCCGCGTTGAGCCGCGGCCTCGTAGGCCCGCAACTGCCTCTCGTGCCCGTCCGGGTTCGCCGCCGACACGCCCAGCAGGTTCCAATTCAGCGGCCGGTCGGCGGCTTTCGACATGTCGGTGAGCAGCGCGATGTCCTCGTCGGTGAAGCCGGACAGGCAGCCGGCGATGATGGCCTCGAGCGTGGTGCCCGGATGGTCGCGCAGACCGGCCGCCAGCGCTACCAGCTCGTCGCGCGACGCACCACGCGACGGCACCGGCTGGCCGGAGCCGTCGTTGTGGGTCGGCGACTGGCTCGTGGATAGTCCGAGCGCCCCGGCGGCGAGCGCGTCGTGCAGGACCGCGACCATGTTCTCGATCTGCTCGGGCGTCGCCTCGCCGCTTAAGGCGTCGTCGCCCATCGCCGCCAGCCGCAGCGCCGAGTGACCGACCAGGAAGCCGGCGTTGACGGCGATGCCGCCCTCGAGGCGGTTCAGCCAGTCGCCGAAAGATGCCCATCCCCAGTCGAGTCCGGTCCGCAGCGCGTCCAACGGCATCCCCTCCACCCGCGCGAGCATGCGGGTGAGGTAGTCGTGCTGGTCGGATGCCGCGGGCGCCAGCGTGAATCCGCAGTTGCCGCCGAAGACCGTGGTGACCCCGTGCTGCACCGACGGGCTCGCGGTCGGGTCCCAGAACAGCTGCGCGTCGTAGTGGGTGTGCAGGTCGACGAAGCCCGGCGCCAGCGTCTGCCCTTGGGCGTCAACGGTTTTCGCTGCCAGATCATCGACCTCACCGACCGCGACGATCCGGCCATTGCTCACGCCGACGTCGCCGTGGCGGGCGGGTGCGCCGGTGCCGTCGACGATCTCGACGTCGCGTATCAACAGGTCCAGCATTGGGAGCCTCCTACACTGCCGCGGCCAGCCACCCGTCGTCGGGAAGCGGGTGGCGGAACAGCTGTGCCGCGTTGCGATGGGTGATCCGGGCCGCGTCGTCCGCCGAAAGGCCGGCGACGTTGCGCGCCACGACTTGTTGCGTGTCGGGCCAGGTGGAGTCGGCGTGCGGATAGTCGCTCTCGACGAGGATCCGCTCGGTTCCGATCGCGTCCAGCGCGCCGAACGCGTGCGGGTCGTCGATCGAGCAGAACCAGAAGTTGCGGCGCAGCACCTCGCTGGGCAGCAGGTCGCCCTGCCACGCGCCGCCCTCATGTCCCGAAGCCGAGTGCGCCAGAACGTAATCGGCCCGGTCGCCGAGCATGGCCGCCCAGCCCAGCCCGCCCTCGGCCAGCGTGAAGTTCAGTCGCGGATACCGCACCGGGATGCCGGACCAGAGCATGTCGGCGCAGGCGACCAGGCCGTTGACCGGGAAGAGCGTGGTGATCGTCTCGAACGGGGTGTCCGGGGCGGGAATCGGCGCCCATTGTGCGGAACCCGTATGCAGGCACACGACCGTGTTCGTCTCCTCGCAGGCGGCGAAGAAGGGATCCCAGACGCCGCTGTGCAGGCTGGGGAGGCCGCATTGCGCGGGCAGCTCGGGGAAGCTCACCGCCTTGAAGCCGCGCGCGGCGTTGCGTCGTATCTCCTCGGGCGCCAGCTGCGGGTCGGCGAGCCACGGCAGCTGCAGCGGGATGATCCGTTCCGGGTAGCTGCCGGCCCACACCTCGAGGTGCCAGTCATTCCAGGCCCGCAGCGTCGCCAGCCCCAGCTCCAGATCGTCGCTCTTCCAGAACACGGTTCCGGCGAAACCGGCGATCAGGGACGGGAAGTTCAACGACGCCCAGATGCCCGCGAGGTCCATGTCGGCGATGCGGGCGTCGATATCCCAACAGCCGCGCCGCATCTCGTCGAAGCGTGCGGCCTCCATGCTCCACTCCTCGTGTGGTCGCCCGATCACCGCGTTGAGCCCGATGTTCGGGTACTCGCGGTCCTCGTAGCGCCACACCTGGCGCCCGTCGTCGGTCTCGACGACTTGCGGTGCGCGGTCGGCCAACGCGGCGGGAAGCCGGCCCACGAACATGTCGGGTGGCTCGATGACGTGGTCGTCGACCGAGATCACCACGTGCTGTCGCCGCCGTGGATCTGGGTCTGGCAGCAGCGCCATACCTGATGACTATGGTCGGTTTTTGCCCGCTGTCAATGCTATCTATGCAATCAATGCAAAGTTGCCGCCGCGGGCGTCGAGGCCTGGGCTTTGCGTGGTCGTCCAAGGCGCGGATTGGGCCATTTTGGCGCCCTTAGCGCATGAGCGAGCTCGTGAGCGTCAGAATGGGCTGATAGGAGGTCTGTATGTCTTCCCATTTGGAGGTCTGGAAACCATCCGGACGGGAGCTCATCGCGCTGAGCGGTCAACGAGTGACCCTCGGCAAGGCCTTAACCAACGCCGTGGTGCTCGAACACGACGCGACGGTGTCACGCGTACACGCCGTCCTGGAGAATTTCGGGCAGGCCTGGTCCGTGCGGGACCTGGGTAGCCGCAACGGCACCTACGTCAACGGCGAAAAGATCGCCGCGGAACGCATCCTGCGGTCGGGCGACGAACTTCGGCTCGGCAGTTCGCGGTTGGTCTTCTGGATGGGCGCCGAAGCCGACGAAGCACCGCATGATCAAGAAACGGAAACCGGTAAATCCATCCTGCGACCGCCGCGGATGACGCCGCGCGAACTCGAGGTCCTCAAGGTCCTGTGTCGTCCCTTCGTCACCGACGACCCGTTTCCCGAGCCTGCGTCGGTCCGTCGGATCGCCCAGGAGCTATATGTGACCGAGGCAGCGGTCAAACAGCATCTGCAGCACCTGTACGACAAATTCGGGATCCACGCAGAAGGGGACCGCCGAGTCCGGCTGGCCAACGCGGCCGTCCGGCTCGGGGCCGTCAACCGGGCCATGTTGCGTGATCGCCGTCCGCAGCGGTAGTGAGCCGTCGGTCGGGTTGTCGGGCCGCGTCGTCATGAGGACACGTTTTCGAGCACCCCGCCGCCGAGCATGGCGACGGCGTTGAGGACGCGGCGGCGGTATTCGTCGCATGTGTCGCACGAGTCGATATGGCGCGCAATGCGTTTCCGCATCAGGACCGTGAACTGTTGGTCCCACCCGGCCAGGTCCGCGGCGAGCTGCGGGCACCCGTTCTGGGTGGCGCGCCGGGCTACCAAAAGCGCACCCAATGAGCGTTCGACGGTGTCGCGCAGCCGCTGCAGAAGTTTCTTGGCCGAGTCGTAGCTGATGCCCAGCGTGTGCGCGAGGTCGATGCCGGTCATCCCGCGGCGGTAGACAAGCTCCAGCACGTGGCGGTCGCGCTCTGACAGACCCTCGGCCGCACGCGCGACGAGTTGAGCGAGCTCATTCTGGGCCGTCAACGTAAATGGCCCCGGGCCGGTCGCCGCGTTGTCCGGCAACTCGTCGAACGCGCGTTCGCGGCGGCGTTCGGACAACACCCGCAGCGCCCTGCGGCGGGCGATGGCGTAGAGCCACGGCCGCAGCTTCTCCGCGTCACGCAGCTTCGGCAACTCTGCCGCGGCGATGCAGAAGACCTCTTGGACGCAGTCGGAGGCCGTGTGCTGATCGCGCACCATCCCGGCGCAATAGGCATGCAGCGGTCCGGCGTAGCGGTTGTAGAGGCCCGCCAACGCCGCACGATCGCCGGCTGCGGCAGCGCGGGCCAGTTCGGCGTCGCTGAGGATGTCGGTGTTGGGCGGTGCGGTCATCAATGTCATGACTGAAATGCTCGGCGATGCGCGATGGTTTGGTAATCACCCGCAAAGCCAGATTCCACTCCCGAAAGGGAAGGGTTTCCTATCCGTCTGGTAAGGGTCCGTTCGGGTGTGCGACCTAGGTCTCGGATGTGCGTCTAGGTCGCCCTCAGCGCACACTCGAGCGCCGTGCGACCGTCCAGTGGGACGGAAGCCCCAGCGTCTGGCGCCGGCGTGGAAAAATTCGGCAGGCGGCCCGCGGGAAGGAACGACATGACCGACCTCATCGATCCGACCAAGACTTTCCGGCTTATCGAAGAGCGGATCGCCAAGACGACCAATCCACGGCATCTCCTGATGCTCAACCGGCTGCTGGATCACGCGAAGGGCGAGGCCGAGCAGGATCTCGACCGCGTCATGTCAACGTTGGCCCCGAACCCACGTTACGTCGCGTGGGGTGCGCCCGCGGACATGAGCCCGGTGGGGCGACAAGCGGTTCGGACCTTCTACGAGGACACGATCGTCACAGGCGGCCAGTGGCTCCTCGAGTTCGATATGGACCGAATCGTCGTCGACGACGACACGATCGTCACCGAAGGCTGTTTCCGCTCCCTCTACTACGGCGCTGACGCGGCATCGAGGGGCTTTCCCGTCGACGATCAAGAGGGCTTCTACGTCCTGAGGTTGCGCATGCTGATCGTGTGGCCGTTCGATGCCGAGGGTTTCATCGTCGGCGAGGAAACCTACAGCGCCATCACGACGCCCGACTTCCTGACGAAGGTCGAGGCATCCGCGGTACCGCAGAAGTTCCGGGATTTCGTCGGCGCGCGCTGAAAGCGCCCTCTCGAAACTTCGCGCCGATTCTCGACATTTCATTGTCGAAAATGGATAGCATTTGTTTGCTAAATAACGATGCGAGCGCGTGGCAAGAGGCAACATGACGAGGAAAGTCACGATCGTCGCCGCCTTCTCGATCTGCACTGTCTGCACTACGGCGCTCGGCACAGTTGCTGGTTCCGCCGCGCGCGCGGACGACTCGGGGGCCGCGGTGTACAGCGGCGTCAGCCGGGTTCGCGACACATGCGGGGCGCTCGGTGATGACCCGCGCTTGACGGTCGCGGCGCAGCGGCACGCCGACGACATGCTGAAAACCGGTGTGGGCGGCCATATCGGTTCCGACGGCTCGTCACCGCAGGTGCGTATCACCGATGCGGGCTACCGGCCCACCTACACCGGTGAGATCGTCTACTGGGGCACCGGATCCGCTGCGAACCCGAACCTGGCGTTGGACATGTGGATGCAAAGTCCCGCGCACCGAGCGATCATCCTGAACTGCGCGTTCACCGCGGCCGGCTTCGCCACCGCCTCGGATGGCAACAAGATGACGGCCGTCGGTGACTTCGCGGGTCCTTGATACCTGGGCTTTGCATCCATATATGAGAAGGACTTTCGTCGCCACGTTCGCGTTTGGGTTGGTCGTCGCGCTGTTCGGGCTGATCTGGGCGCTGCAGGGATTCGGAGTGCTTGGTGGTAGCCCCATGAGCAACACCACGACCTGGTCCATCATCGGTCCGATCACCGCGCTGGTCGGACTCGTGATCGCGTTGTTCAGCTGGCGGAAACTCTCGTCGAAGTAACGCTCACGCCGCCGCCACGGTGAAATTCACCGTGTGCCAGCCGGTGGCGCCGTCCGGGACGGGACTAACCCGATCCGCCGTCTGGGTAGCTCCGGTGTTGTCGGTGGCGCGCACGGTGATGGTGTGTCTCCCAAGGCTTTTCGCCTGCCAGGGAAAGCTCCACAGCCGCCACGTGTCGTTGGAATAGCTCGTGCCCTGTTGCGCGGGTTGCCATGGGCCGTCGTCGATGCGGACCTCCACGGCCCGCACCCCGCGATTCTGCGCCCACGCAACACCGCCGAAAACCACGGGCCCCATCGGCACCTTCTGGCCGTCTTTCGGCACGTCGATCCGCGACTCGGTCTTGATGGGTGCGCGCGGTGCCCAGCCCTGCCGCGTCCAGTACGCCTGCGCTTTGTCGAAGCGGGTGAGCTCCATCTCGACGACCCACTTGGTGGCCGATACGTACCCGTAGAGCCCGGGTACCACCAGCCGGGCCGGGTAGCCATGCTCGATCGGCAGCGGCTGACCGTTGAGGCCGACCGCCAACAGCGCGGTGCGGCCGTCGGTGAGCGCCTGCACCGGTGTGCCCGCGGTGAATCCGTCGATCGACGTCGAGAGCACCATATCGGCGTCCGCGTGCACCCCGGCCGCCGCCAGCAGGTCGGCCACCCGGTAGCCCGTCCACACTCCCGTCGAAATCAGGTTGCCCCCAACGGGATTCGACACGCAGGTCAACGTGGTCACCGTTTCGACGACGTCGAAGCGGGCGAGGTCGTCGAAGGTGTAGGTCGCTGCGTGGTCCACCATGCCGTGGATGTGCAGCCGCCAGTCGCCGTGGCTGAGTTGGGGAACGATGAGCGCGGTGTCCACCCGGTAGAAGTCGGCGCTGGCGGTGATAAAGCTGGGCAGCGCAACACCGTTCGGTTGCACGTCGGCGGGTATCGGTGGTGACGGTACGCGCGGTCGGGGAAATGCGAAGGTGGTGCGGTCAGCTGCCACCGAATGCACCAACCGCGTGATGACCGCGCCCGCAACCGCACTGACCGCTCCGAGTCCGAGCACTCCCAACACGACTAACCTGCGTCTGCCGGTGTCCGGCTCGTCGGGGCTGGCTGTGTCATCTGGGGCATCCGGTTCGGGCCAGAATCGACGAATGAGCAAGCGAAGGGTCGCCACGCCGCAGGCGGCGCCCGCGACGGTGGGGATGGTGTCGAGCGCCGTCGCACCCGGGCGCGACAGCACCGCAATGCATCCGAGGACCCCGGCCGCGGCGATCACGGCGCTGCCAAACGGGCGGCGGCGGGTCTCGAGTGTCCCGGGGGGGGGCGGGGGGGGGGCCGGGGCCGCCCCGGCGGCCCGCGGGCCCGAGCCAATGTGGGGGGTGCCCCCCGGGGGGGGGGGGGGGGGGGTGGGTAGCT
>NZ_MBES01000016.1 GCF_001954195.1 Mycobacterium sp. IS-1264
CCCCCGACACGATCGCCTCGCGCAAGATCGCGGTGCTGTCCCCCGACGCCGTCGACGTCGTCGGAACGCAGCGCTTCATCGAGCTCATGCAGCAGCGCGGTGCAGTGGCGTGGGGCCAGGGGGCGGCGCGGTGTCAGACGGCGAGTTGCCCAGGGCCAGCAGCGTTTCCGCGGTGCGTCGGGATAGCTGCCAGCCGCCCTGGAAGGGGGTGAACTCCATCGGGAACGTGAACTTGCCGTTGTTCGCCCGCGGGGTGTTGACGCTGACCGTCGCCATCACGTCGGAGGGATTCTTGTCGGACCACGCGAGGTTGTTCGCCGCGAAGGTCATCGGGAGGTAGCCGTTGTCCCGCAGCGCGTTGGTGAATTTGTCCAGGGTGGCCGCGCTCTCGGGGGTTGCCCCCTCGACCAGGCTCACCTTGTTGATGCCCGGAACGTTCGGGTCGGCGAGCCGGTTCAGCACCTCGGTAAGCGCTTCGGGCGGGGGCAGCGGGGCGGTCGGCGGAGCGACGATGACCGGACTCGACGCGGCGGGCACCGGCGCAGACGGACTCGAAGACGCGACCTTGGGTTCCTTGTGCGAGCACCCCGCGAGCCCGATGGCCGCCACGGCGATGGCGGCACTTAACGCAACGGACGGGTTTCGATGCATCCGGTCGACTCAGTGGCGTGCTATTAGCGCACGCCTGATTCTTGCAGTGGCGTGGCTGCGAGCGTCGAGCCAACGGGTGCAATGCAAGTCACACCTGCCGTCGCCGCGGCGACGTCCGCGACGGCCGCCACGCCTGTGGCGAGGGCTTTTGGGATCACAGGTGTCCTTTCGGTGGTCCCGAATCGACGCTGAGGTTACCAGCGGGAGCAATGACGCGAATTTTGACGGCATTTGACTCCGCACATCTGGCGGCAATCGCCGGTAGCGTTGATGTATCCACCGCGTTATTCGGGGCGGGAAAGGAGCGCAACATGGGTGACTCAGAGCGTTCTGAAGCATTCGGCACAGCTAGCGAAACCGACATGTCCAGCGACGATGCTGCCGAATTGGAACAGTTACGCCGTGAGGCAGCGATGCTGCGCGAGCAACTGGACCACGCGGTGGGGCCGCACGGCGCCGCCCGCTCGGCCCGCGACGTGCATCAGCTCGAAGCCCGCATCGACTCGTTGGCCGCACGCAATTCCAAATTAATGGAAACTCTTAAGGAGGCCCGCCAACAACTGCTCGCACTGCGCGAGGAAGTCGACCGGCTCGGCCAGCCGCCCAGCGGCTACGGCGTTCTCCTCGCCGCGCACGACGACGACACCGTCGACGTGTTCACCTCGGGCCGCAAGATGCGCCTGACATGCTCGCCGAACATTGACGCCACATTGCTGCGCAAGGGCCAGACCGTCCGGCTCAACGAGGCCTTGACCGTCGTCGAGGCCGGCACGTTCGAATCGGTCGGCGAGATCTCCACTCTGCGTGAGGTGCTCGCCGACGGCCACCGCGCGCTCGTCGTCGGACACGCCGACGAGGAACGCATCGTCTGGCTGGCCGAGCCGCTGGTCGCCGAGGACCTGCCCGACGGCGTTCCCGACGCTCTCAACGACGACACCAAGCCCCGCAAGCTGCGCCCCGGCGACTCGCTGCTGGTCGACACCAAGGCCGGCTACGCCTTCGAACGCATCCCCAAGGCCGAGGTCGAAGACCTGGTGCTGGAAGAGGTGCCGGACGTCAGCTACCAAGACATCGGCGGGCTTACCCGCCAGATCGAGCAGATCCGCGACGCGGTCGAGCTGCCGTTCCTGCACAAGGAGCTCTACCGCGAGTACGCGCTGCGCCCGCCGAAAGGCGTGCTGCTCTACGGGCCTCCCGGCTGCGGCAAGACGCTGATCGCCAAGGCGGTCGCCAACTCGTTGGCCAAGAAGATGGCCGAGGTGCGCGGCGACGACTCTCGCGAGGCGAAGTCGTACTTCCTGAACATCAAGGGCCCCGAGCTGCTGAATAAGTTCGTCGGCGAGACCGAGCGGCACATCCGGCTGATCTTCCAGCGGGCGCGTGAGAAGGCGTCGGAGGGAACGCCGGTAATCGTGTTCTTCGACGAGATGGACTCGATCTTCCGGACCCGCGGCACCGGCGTCTCGTCGGACGTCGAGACCACCGTGGTGCCGCAGCTGCTCAGCGAGATCGACGGCGTGGAGGGACTCGAGAACGTCATCGTGATCGGTGCGTCCAACCGCGAGGACATGATCGATCCCGCGATCCTGCGGCCGGGACGTCTGGACGTGAAGATCAAGATCGAGCGGCCCGATGCGGAAGCGGCACAAGACATCTACTCGAAGTACTTGACCGAGGCCCTGCCGGTGCACGCCGACGACCTCGCCGAGTTCGGCGGTGACCGTACGGCCTGCATCAAGGCGATGATCGAAAAGGTCGTCGACCGGATGTACGCCGAGATCGACGACAACCGGTTCCTGGAGGTCACCTACGCCAATGGCGACAAGGAAGTCATGTACTTCAAGGACTTCAACTCCGGGGCGATGATCCAGAATGTCGTCGACCGGGCGAAGAAGAACGCCATCAAGTCGGTGCTGGAGACCGGACAACCGGGGTTGCGCATTCAGCATCTGCTCGATTCGATCGTCGACGAATTCGCCGAGAACGAGGACCTGCCCAACACCACCAATCCCGATGACTGGGCGCGGATTTCGGGCAAGAAGGGCGAGCGGATCGTGTACATCCGCACCCTGGTCACCGGCAAGTCGTCGAGCGCGTCGCGCGCCATCGACACCGAGTCGAACCTGGGTCAGTACCTGTAGCGCTAACCGCTACCGGGTCAGTCGAATTCGAGCGAGTAGCTGTTGGTGAGGTCGTCCTGCGTGACCTGGGCGGGGCGAGTCCTGGTATCCACCCGCAGCGTTTCGGTGAGCACGCGCGGCTCGTAGCGCCACCCGTCGGGCAGGTTCAGGCGGCCGGCCAAGCCGGGCAGGTCGGCCCTCGACAGGTTGGGGTCGACGACCTGGCTCCACGTCTGCATCACCCAGCGCCGCCCGTCGGGGTCGACGAGTTCGTAGACCTCTGCACCGGCGTCGAAGACGAAGACGGTGTTGCGGCTCACCTCGTTGGCGCTGTAGGGCGCGGGGTTCATCGACGACATCGCGACGGTGGCCTGCTTGATCATTTCGATTCCGCCGAAGGTCTTCCGCTCCTGCGGGCCCTGCGGCTCCTTTTCGATGGCGTTCATCAGCCAGTAGCGCGGACCGTTGAGCAGGGCTGCGGCCGCGCCGTTTTCGGCGGCGATGGCCTGTGCGTCGAGCTTGGACCACAGCTCGGCCGGACAATCGTTGAGCGGGAAGCTGTTGTAGACGGTGGCCTGCGGGCCGGACTCACCGACCTGGACGAGAAGCACCTCGCCGTAACGTTTTCCGGACAGATCCTCGGCCATCAGGCGAAATTAATCATTGGCGTGAGCGCCGTCAACAGCGCCGTCAACAGCGCGCCCGTCAACAGCACACGCGGTCAACGCGACGGCGCCGCGGTAGCGGTTGCGCGCGATCAGTGTGGTGCGCAGGTCGTCGATCAGCGGGTCGAGGAATGTCGAGCGGTACTCGGCGTCGCCAGCCGCGCGGGCACTGATGTACATGAACGTCAGCGCGCCGAGGAAAAGCGTCATGTGGATCAGCGAATCCGGCACCTGGAGCGTCAATCCCAACACCGTCGAAGTGCTCTTGTAGGTGTGGGTCCACTCGTTGAGCAGCTCAGGGCTGAGGATGATCAGCCCCAGGATGAAGTAGATGACGGTGGTGACCACCGCCACCACCAGGATCTGCGCCAACTGCGAGGCGGCGAGCACGAACACGACATTGGCGCGTTCGGTCCTTTTCAGCGGGGCGCAGTCATGCGTATCGAGCATCGTCGCGAACGGCGTCTGGGCGAGCTTCTCAGTGCCGGCGAGCTTCTCGGTGTCGTCGGGCCCGGTGTCATCGGGGCCGGTGTCATCGGGCCCTGTGTCATCGGGGGGCGTGTCGCTGGGCCGCACAGTCGTCGAGCGCAGCATCGGCCGCACTCGTTCGAGGGTGGCCGACACGACGAAGGCCGCGGCGATCGACACCAGAAACGCCATCGCCAGCACCAGCCGCTTGCCGCTGATCGTCGCGGCCATCAGCCAGACGTAGGTGTTGAAGAACACCAACGCGGTCAGCAGCACCACCGGCAGCGCCCGCACCGCCAAGGCGCCGACGGTGGCAAGGTGCGAGAGCATCATCCGCACCGCCCAGCCCACCACCGAACCCGCGCCGGCGCCGGTCAGGATCAGCACCGCGGCCACGACGACCGCTTCCTGCACCAGCTGCGAGGGCCCGCCCACGGTCGCCGCGACGCACGCCACGACGACGACCGCGACGGTCGCGACGGCCGCGCGGGTGCGGCCGCTGCGTGACCGGGACACCACCCAGCCGACAACGGCCATCAGCGGAAGCGCCAGCCCGATGATTGCGAGCACGATCCATTCGGAAGTTGTCGGCTCGCCGGTGATCTCGACATCGTTGCCGCCGGTGATCAAGTAGACCGGCAGGACGCAGGCCTGCAACGTCGCGTAGGCAGCCAGCATGGGAGCCGACCGCGGCCAGAGCCGTCGCCACCGCGCCCGCCTGGTGAGCACCGAGGGCAGGCCCCGCTCCAAGAACCAGCTTTCGGCCGCGGAGCCCGCCGTCTCGCGGCTGTCCGTCCGGCGGCCCGAACTCTGGCGCAGCGAGAGGTCCATGCCGGCTCACCCTAGTGTCGAAACGGCCCGCGCGGAGGCTGTTGCCAGGCTCAATTCGGAGCCCGGGAACATGACCGGTCATGTGCCCGGCTTACCCCCGCTGCGGGGGCCGCGTCGTCGCCGGGCCTATCTTGAAGTAATGCAACGGATTATCGGGACGGAGGTTGAGTACGGCATTTCGTCGCCGTCGGACCCGACCGCCAACCCGATCCTCACCTCGACGCAGGCGGTGTTGGCCTATGCCGCCGCCGCCGGTATCCAGCGCGCCAAACGGACTCGTTGGGACTACGAGGTGGAATCGCCGCTGCGTGACGCCCGTGGCTTCGACCTGAGCCGGTCGGCCGGGCCGCCGCCCGTGGTCGACGCCGACGAGGTCGGCGCGGCCAACATGATCCTGACCAACGGCGCGCGCCTCTACGTCGACCACGCCCACCCGGAATACTCCGCGCCGGAGTGCACCGACCCGCTGGACGCGGTGATCTGGGACAAGGCGGGCGAGCGGGTGATGGAGGCCGCCGCCCGGCACGTCGCGAGCGTGCCCGGAGCGGCGAAACTGCAGCTCTACAAGAACAACGTCGACGGCAAGGGCGCGTCCTACGGGTCGCACGAGAACTACCTGATGTCCCGCCAGACGCCGTTCTCGGCCATCATCGCCGGTCTCACCCCGTTCCTGGTGTCGCGGCAGGTGATCACCGGATCCGGCCGCGTCGGCATCGGGCCCTCCGGTGACGAGCCCGGGTTCCAGCTGTCCCAGCGGTCCGACTACATCGAGGTCGAGGTCGGGCTGGAGACCACGCTCAAACGCGGCATCATCAACACCCGCGACGAACCGCACGCCGACGCCGACCGGTACCGCAGGCTGCACGTCATCATCGGCGATGCGAACCTCGCCGAGACGTCGACCTACCTGAAACTGGGCACCACGGCGCTGGTGCTCGACCTCATCGAAGAGGGCCCAGAACACGGGATCGACCTGACCGACCTGGCGTTGGCCCGGCCGGTGCACGCCGTCCACGCGATCAGCCGCGACCCGTCGCTGCGGGCCGCGGTGGCCCTGGTCGACGGGCGCGAGCTGACCGGCCTTGCGCTGCAACGCATCTACCTCGATCGGGTGGCCAAGCTGGTCGACAGCCGCGACCCCGACGCGCGTGCGGCCGACATCGTCGAGACGTGGGCGCACGTGCTCGATCAGCTCGAGCGCGACCCGATGGACTGCGCCGAGCTGCTGGACTGGCCGGCCAAGCTGCGGCTGCTCGAGGGGTTCCGCCAGCGGGAGAACCTGAGCTGGTCGGCGCCCCGGCTGCACCTCGTCGACCTGCAATATTCGGACGTCCGGCTGGACAAGGGCCTCTACAACCGGCTGGTGGCGCGCGGCTCCATGAAGCGTCTGGTCAACGAACACCAGGTTCTCGACGCGGTCGACAACCCGCCCACGGACACCCGCGCGTACTTCCGTGGCGAATGCCTGCGCAGGTTCGGCGCCGATATCGCCGCGGCCAGTTGGGACTCGGTGATCTTCGATCTGGGCGGCGATTCGCTGGTGCGCATCCCGACGCTGGAGCCGCTGCGGGGCAGCAAGGCACACGTCGGAGCGCTATTGGACTCCGTGGACAGCGCGGTCGAACTGGTGGAACAACTAACCAGCTAGGCCCGTTAAACCGGGAAACGTCGGCGTTGACCGGTACTGTAGAGAAACAGGCCCAGACCTAGCAGGAGGCGGCGATGGCTCAGGAGCAGACCAAGCGTGGCGGTGGCGGCGGTGACGACGACGATGTCACCGGTACCACAGCCGCGGGCCAAGAGCGCCGCGAGAAGTTAGCCGAGGAGACCGACGATCTGCTCGACGAGATTGACGACGTCCTTGAGGAGAACGCGGAGGACTTCGTCCGTGCGTACGTCCAAAAGGGCGGACAGTGACCTGGCCGTTCTCTGATCGTCTGCCCATCAACTCGGCATTTTCCGGAACCTCAGGGTTAAACCCGTCCTCGTTCGCTGATTTGTTGCGCCGCCAAGCGCCCGAGCTGCTGCCGGCGGTCCTCGGCGGGGGTCAATCGGGGAGCGTTCAATCGGGGGGTGGTCCATCGGGGAGCGGTCAACCCGGTGGGCAATTTGCGCATGGCACCACGATCGTCGCGCTGAAATACCCCGGCGGTGTCCTGATCGCCGGTGATCGGCGTTCCACGCAGGGCAACATGATCTCCGGCCGTGACGTGCGGAAGGTGTACATCACCGACGACTACACCGCCACCGGCATCGCCGGCGTCGCCGCGATCGCGGTTGAGTTCGCCCGCCTTTACGCGGTGGAACTCGAGCACTACGAGAAACTCGAAGGGGTACCGCTCACCTTTGCCGGCAAGGTCAACCGGCTGGCGATCATGGTGCGCGGCAACCTGGCGGCCGCGATGCAGGGCCTGGTGGCCCTGCCGCTGCTGGTGGGCTACGACATCCACGCGGCCGATCCGGAAAGCGCCGGCCGCATCGTCACTTTCGACGCCGCCGGCGGCTGGAACATCGAAGAAGAGGGGTATCAGTCGGTGGGGTCGGGGTCGATCTTCGCCAAGTCTTCGATGAAGAAGCTGTATTCGCAGGTGACTGATGCCGATTCGGGGTTGCGGGTCGCCATCGAGGCGCTCTACGACGCCGCCGACGACGATTCGGCCACCGGCGGCCCGGACCTGGTCCGCGGCATCTATCCGACCGCGGTCACCATCGGCGCCGACGGGGCGGTCGACGTACCCGAGGGCCGCATCTCCGAGCTGGCTCGTGAGGTCATCGAAAGTCGTTCGCGCGCTGACACTTTCGGCCCTGACGCCGAGCCGCGGGGTGACAAGTGAGTTTCCCGTACTTCATTTCTCCCGAGCAGGCGATGCGCGAGCGCAGCGAGCTCGCGCGCAAGGGCATCGCCCGGGGCAAAAGCGTGGTGGCGCTTGCCTACTCGGACGGTGTGCTGTTCGTTGCGGAAAACCCGTCGCGGTCCCTGCAGAAGATCAGCGAGCTTTACGACCGCGTCGGCTTTGCGGCCGCGGGCAAGTTCAACGAGTTCGACAACCTGCGCCGCGGCGGCATCCAATTCGCCGACACCCGGGGTTACGCCTACGACCGCCGCGACGTCACCGGCCGGCAGCTGGCCAATGTCTACGCGCAGACGCTGGGCACCATCTTCACCGAGCAGGCCAAGCCGTACGAGGTCGAGTTGTGCGTCGCCGAGGTCGCGCACTACGGCGAGACGAAACCACCTGAGCTGTATCGGATTACCTACGACGGGTCGATCGCCGACGAGCCGCATTTCGTGGTGATGGGCGGCACCACCGAGCCGATCGCCAACGCGCTCAAGGAGTCCTACGCCGAGAACGCCGATCTGCACGACGCCTTGCACATCGCGGTGGACGCGCTGCGGGCCGGCAGCGACGGCTCGAACGGCGACCAGGCCTCCCTCGAAGGGGCCAGTCTGGAGGTCGCCATCCTGGACGCCAACCGGCCGCGTCGCGCATTTCGCCGGCTTGGGCGCTCCACCCTGGAACGCCTGCTCGACCAGGCCGGTTCGAAGGGCCCGAAATCCGACTCGAAATCCGACTCGAAATCCGACGACGAATCCGACGACTGACCCCCCGTAACATCCGTGGGCGCGGCATGCTCACGGTCGCGGTCTGAGAACCAGTACCCTCAATTGTGTGCAGCGTCGAATTATGGGCATCGAGACCGAGTTCGGTGTCACCTGCACGTTCCACGGCCACCGGCGGCTGAGCCCGGACGAGGTCGCCCGCTATTTGTTCCGCCGCGTCGTCTCCTGGGGCCGCAGCTCCAACGTTTTCCTGCGGAACGGCGCGCGCCTGTACCTCGATGTCGGCAGCCATCCCGAGTACGCCACCGCCGAATGCGACAGCCTGGTCCAGCTGGTCACGCACGACCGGGCAGGCGAATGGGTGCTGGAAGACCTGCTGGTCGACGCCGAGCAGCGGCTGGCCGACGAGGGCATCGGCGGCGACATCTATCTGTTCAAGAACAACACCGATTCGGCGGGCAACTCCTACGGCTGCCACGAGAACTACCTGATCGTGCGGGCCGGTGAGTTCTCCCGGATCTCCGACGTGCTGCTGCCCTTTCTGGTCACGCGCCAGCTGATTTGCGGGGCCGGCAAGGTGCTGCAGACCCCCAAGGCCGCAACGTTCTGCCTGAGCCAGCGCGCCGAGCACATCTGGGAGGGCGTCTCGTCGGCCACCACCCGCAGCCGTCCGATCATCAACACCCGCGACGAGCCGCATGCCGACGCCGAGAAGTACCGGCGGCTGCACGTCATCGTCGGCGACTCCAACATGTGCGAGACCACCACCATGCTCAAGGTGGGCACCGCGGCGCTGGTGCTGGAGATGATCGAAGCCGGTGTCCCGTTCCGCGACTTCTCGCTGGACAACCCCATCCGCGCCATCCGCGAGGTCAGCCACGATGTCACCGGCCGCCGGCCGGTGCGGCTGGCGGGCGGGCGACAGGCCAGCGCGCTGGACATCCAGCGGGAGTACTACAGCCGCGCCGTCGAGCATCTGCAGGTCCGCGAGCCCAACGCGCAGATCGAGCAGGTCGTCGACCTGTGGGGCCGTCAGCTCGACGCCGTCGAGAGCCAGGACTTCGCGAAGGTGGACACCGAGATCGACTGGGTGATCAAGCGCAAGCTGTTCCAGCGGTACCAGGACCGCTACGACATGGAGCTGTCCGACCCGAAGATCGCCCAGCTGGATCTGGCGTACCACGACATCAAGCGGGGCCGCGGGGTCTTCGACCTACTGCAGCGCAAGGGTCTGGCCACCCGCGTCACCACCGACGAGGACATCGCGGAAGCCGTCGACCAGCCGCCGCAGACCACCCGCGCCCGGCTGCGCGGCGAATTCATCAGCGCCGCCCAGGCCGCGGGCCGCGACTTCACCGTCGACTGGGTACACCTCAAACTGAACGACCAGGCCCAGCGCACCGTGCTGTGCAAAGATCCGTTCCGGGCCGTCGACGAGCGGGTCAAACGGCTGATCGCGAGCATGTAACTCTGGAGCAAATGACGACCTCGAAAGTCGAACGGCTGGTAAACCTCGTCATCGCCTTGCTGTCCACCCGCGGCTACATCACCGCCGACAAGATCAGGTCCAGCGTGGCGGGCTACTCGGATAGCCCCAGCGCGGAGGCGTTCTCGCGGATGTTCGAGCGCGACAAGAACGAGTTGCGCGACCTCGGCATCCCCCTCGAGGTCGGCAGGGTCTCGGCGCTGGACCCCACCGAGGGCTATCGGATCAACCGCGACGCCTACGCGCTGCCGCCCGTCGAACTCACGTCGGACGAGGCGGCCGCGGTCGCCGTCGCCACCCAGCTGTGGGAGTCGCCCGAACTGATCACCGCGACCCAAGGCGCGTTGCTGAAGCTGCGCGCCGCCGGCGTGGACGTCGACCCCTCGGATGAAGGGTCCCCCGTGGCCATCGCCTCCCCGCCCGGGGTGCCGGGCCTGCGGGGGTCGGAGGATGTCCTCGGAATCCTGTTGTCGGCCATCGATTCTCGCCAGGCCGTGCAGTTTCCGCACCGGCCGTCGCGGGCCGAACCGTTCACCACGCGCACCGTCGAGCCGTGGGGCGTCGTCACCGAGAAGGGCCGCTGGTATCTCGTGGGCCACGACCGCGACCGCGACGCCGTCCGCACTTTCCGGCTGTCGCGGATCGGCGCCGAGGTCGTGCCGATCGGTCCCGCCGGCGCGGTCACCGTGCCCGACGATGTCGACCTGCGCAAGATCGTGGCCCGGATCGTCGCCGAAACGCCGACGGGCGGGCAGGCGCGGGTGTGGGTCGCCGAGGGGAGGGCCACCGCGCTGCGCCGGGCCGGACGGTCCACCGGTGAGCGGCAGCTGGGCGGCCGCGACGGCGAGATCCTCGAATTCGAAATCGGCTGGAGCGACCGGCTGGCGCGCGACATCGCGGGCTACGGCGCCGACGCCGTCGTGCTCGAGCCGCAGTCGCTGCGCGACGATGTGGTCGACCGGCTGCGCGCCCAGGCGGGCCTCGGAGGATTGGGGGAGGCCTCATGACCCCGGTGTCCACCCGCCTGGTTCGGCTGCTCAACATGGTGCCGTATTTCCAGGCCAACCCGCGGGTCACCCGCGCCAAGGCCGCCGCCGACCTCGGGGTGTCGGCCAAGCAGCTCGAAGAGGACCTCAACCAGCTGTGGATGTGCGGTCTTCCCGGCTACTACCCGGGCGATCTCATCGATTTCGAGTTCTCCGGAGACAAGATCGAGGTGACGTTCTCGGCGGGCATCGATCGGCCGCTGAAGCTCACGTCGCCCGAGGCCACCGGCCTGCTGGTGGCGCTGCGGGCGCTGGCCGACATTCCCGGCGTGGTCGATCCGGAGGCCGCGCGCAGTGCGATCGCGAAGATCGAGGCCGCCGCGGGCGCGGTCGGGCACGACGCCACGGGTATTGCGGCGGCGGTCGATGAGCAGGCACCTGTCGAGAGCCGGGCCGCGGCCGCAGTACGCGCGGCGGTGCAGTACAAACACGCGCTTTCCATCGACTACTACGCCGCGTCGCACGACACGTTGACCAGCCGCATCGTCGACCCCATCCGGGTGCTGCTGATCGGCGGCCAAAGCTACCTGGAGGCCTGGTCGCGGGACGCCGAGGGGGTTCGGCTGTTCCGCTTCGACCGGATCGTGGAGGCCACCGAGCTGGGCGAGCCGGCCGCCGCGCCCGAGTCGGCGCTGCACGCGCCGCCGGACACGTCCCTGTTCGACGGCGATCCGTCGCTGCCGTCGGCCACGCTGCGGGTGGCGCCCTCGGCGTCGTGGATGCTCGAGTACTACCCGATGCGCGACGTGCGCGAGTTGCCGGACGGCTCGTGCGAGGCGGTCATGACCTACGCCTCCGAGGACTGGATGACGCGCCTGGTTTTGGGCTTCGGCTCGGCCGTGCGGGTGCTCGCTCCCGCGTCGCTCGCGCAGCGGGTGCGGGATTCCGCGGCGGTGGCGCTGGAGTCCTATCAGGTCGCGGCCCAGGGGTGAAGCAGCGCGGGACCTGCGCGCCTCGGCGCGGGGAAACCGGCAGTTCTCGCTACTGCGGTAGCATCGGGTGGACGTCTGGAGGTAATCAAAGTGGGCAGTCTTAGTCCGTGGCACTGGGCGATCCTCGCTGTCGTAGTGGTCCTGCTCTTCGGTGCCAAGAAGCTCCCCGATGCGGCGCGCTCGCTGGGTAAGTCGATGCGCATCTTCAAGTCCGAGATGCGGGAAATGCAGACGGAGAACAAGGACCAAACGCCGTCCCTGCAAACCCCGTCGGAGACCCCCGCGGTGAACCCCCAGCCCGTGCAGTCGGAGCGGGTCGACCCGCCGAAGGCGAGCGAGCAGGGTCACCACGAAGCGCGCCCCGCGTAGCCCGGCGTAGTCGCGGTTAGCCGTCGCGGTTGCCCGAGCGCCACTGACCGAGCGTCGTGAAACTTTTCAAGACTTCAGCGCGCACCGCTGCCTTGCTGAAGCGGCTCAACCCTCGTTACCGGCGCAGCCGCACCAACCCCGATGCGACCATGTCGCTGGTCGATCACCTGACCGAGCTGCGCGCGCGATTGTTGATCGCCTTGGCCGCGATCCTGATCACCACGATTTTCGGGTTCGTCTGGTATTCGCATTCGATCTTTGGGCTGGAGAGCCTCGGCGAGTGGTTGCGCCATCCCTACTGTTCGCTGCCGCAGTCGGCGCGCGCCGAGATCAGCCCCAACGGGCAGTGCCGCCTGCTGGCCACCGCCCCGTTCGACCAATTCATGCTGCGGCTCAAGGTCGGGATGACAGCCGGGATCGTGCTGGCCTGCCCGGTGTGGTTGTACGAGCTCTGGGCGTTCATCACGCCGGGGCTCTATCAGCGCGAGCGCCGCTTCGCGATCGCGTTCGTGATCCCGGCCGCGGTGCTGTTCATCGGCGGCGCGGTGCTGGCCTACTTCGTGCTGTCCAAGGCGCTGGGCTTCTTGTTGACCGTGGGCAGCGACGTGCAGGTGACCGCGTTGTCCGGGGACCGCTATTTCGGCTTCCTGATCAACCTGCTCATCGTGTTCGGCGTCAGCTTCGAATTCCCGCTGCTAATCGTGATGCTGAACATGGTAGGGCTGCTGACCTATGAGCGGCTCAAGTCGTGGCGGCGCGGCCTGATCTTCGCGATGTTCGTGTTCGCGGCGGTGTTCACGCCCGGTTCCGATCCGTTTTCGATGACGGCGCTGGGGGTTGCGCTGTCGGTGCTGCTGGAATTCGCCATCCAGATCGCGCGCCTGCACGACAAGCGGAAGGCCAAGCGCGAAGCGCAGGCGGAGATCCCCGACGACGAAGCATCGGTCCTCGAGGAGCCCGAGCCCATACCCGAGCCGTCGTTCACTGCCGGGCAGCATGACGACGTCACTTAGGCCCGCGTGACCGAGCTGGCCGAGCTGGCCCGGTTCAGCGCGGAGCTGCCATTTGGCCTCGACGACTTTCAGCAGCGGGCGTGCGCGGCGCTGGAAAGGGGTCACGGCGTGCTGGTCTGCGCGCCGACCGGCGCCGGCAAGACGGTCGTCGGCGAATTCGCCGTGCACCTGGCGCTGGCGGCCGGCGGCAAGTGCTTCTACACCACGCCGCTGAAGGCGCTGAGCAACCAGAAGCACACCGACCTGACGCTGCGTTACGGCCGCGACCGGATCGGGTTGCTCACCGGCGACATGTCGGTGAACGCCGACGCGCCCGTTGTGGTGATGACGACCGAGGTTTTGCGCAACATGCTCTACGCCGATTCGCCTGCGCTGCAAGGTCTTTCGTACGTGGTGATGGACGAGGTGCATTTCCTCGCCGACCGGATGCGGGGCCCGGTGTGGGAGGAGGTGATCCTGCACCTGCCCGACGAGGTGCGGGTGGTCAGCCTGTCGGCCACGGTGAGCAACGCCGAGGAGTTCGGCGGCTGGATCCAGACGGTGCGCGGCGACACGACGGTCGTCGTCGACGAGCACCGGCCGGTTCCGCTGTGGCAGCACGTCCTGGTGGGCAAGCGCCTGCTGGACCTGTTCGATTACGAGAACGAGAAGCCGGCCGCCGATCGTCAGCCGCGGGTCAACCCCGAACTGCTGCGGCACATCGCGCATCGCCGCGAGGCCGACCGCATGTCGGACTGGCAGCCCCGCCGCCGCGGCGGTGCAGGACGCGCAGGCTCGGGCCGGCCGCGGTTCTACCGCCCGCCGTCGCGGCCCGACGTAATCGCAACCCTGGATTCCGAGGGCTTGTTGCCGGCGATCACGTTCGTGTTCTCCCGGGCGGGTTGTGACGCCGCGGTCCAGCAGTGCCTGCGTTCGCCGCTGCGGCTGACCACCGAGGAAGAGCGCGCACAGATCGCGGAGGTGATCGAGCACCGGTGCGGCGACCTCGCCGACTCCGACCTCGCAGTGCTGGGCTACTACGAATGGCGGGAGGGGCTGCTGCGCGGGCTGGCGGCCCACCACGCCGGGATGTTGCCGGCCTTTCGGCACACCGTCGAGGAGCTGTTCACCGCCGGCTTGGTCAAGGCGGTGTTCGCCACCGAAACCCTGGCGCTCGGCATCAACATGCCCGCCCGCACGGTGGTTCTCGAGCGGCTGGTGAAGTTCAACGGCGAGCAGCACATGCCATTGACGCCGGGCGAGTACACCCAGCTGACCGGGCGCGCCGGCAGGCGCGGCATCGACGTCGAGGGCCACGCGGTGGTGCTGTGGCATCCCGCCGAAGAAACCACCGAGCCCTCCGCGGTGGCCGGCCTGGCGTCGACGCGCACTTTCCCGCTGCGCAGTTCGTTTGCGCCGTCGTACAACATGACGATCAACCTGGTCCAGCACATGGGCCCCGAGCAGGCTCACCAGCTGCTGGAGCAGTCGTTCGCCCAATATCAGGCCGACCGGTCCGTCGTCGGCGTGGTGCGTGGTATTGAACGCGGGCGCCAGCTGCTCGACGAGATCGCCGCCGAACTGGGCGGGGCCGATGCGCCGATCTTCGAATACGCCCGGTTGCGGGCCCGGATTTCCGAGCTGGAGCGCGCGCAGTCGCGCGCGTCGCGGTTGCAACGACGGCAGGCGGCCAGCGACGCGCTGGCCGCGCTGCGTCGCGGGGACATCATCAGCATCACCCACGGCCGGCGCGGGGGACTGGCGGTGGTGCTGGAGTCGGCCCGCGACACCTCCGATCCGCGGCCGTTGGTGCTCACCGAACATCGCTGGGCGGGACGCATTTCGTCGGCGGATTATTCGGGTGCCTCGGCGCCGGTCGGATCGATGTCACTGCCCAAGCGGGTCGAACACCGGCAGCCGCGGGTCAGGCGCGATCTGGCGTCGGCCCTGCGATCCGCCGCCGCCGGGCTGGATGTCCCGACAAAGCGCCGTCGCGGGGGCGGCTCCGACGACGACGGCGCGTTTCACGACCCGGAGCTCGCGTCGTTGCGGGAGCAACTTCGCCGGCACCCCGCCCACAACAGTCCCGGCCTGGAGGAGCGGATGCGACAGGCCGAGCGCTACCTGCGCATCGAACGCGACAACGCCCAGTTGGAGAAAAAGGTTGCCGCAGCGACCAATTCGCTGGCCCGGACCTTCGACCGGATCGTCGGTCTGCTCACCGAGCGTGCGTTCATAAAAGGCCCGGCCACCGATCCGCGCGTCACCGATGACGGCCGGTTGCTGGCCCGCATCTACAGCGAGAGCGACCTATTGGTCGCCGAATGCCTGCGCACCGGCGCATGGGCGGACCTAAAACCGGCCGAGTTGGCGGCGGTGGTCTCGGCGGTGCTCTACGAGAGCCGCGGCGGGGACGGCCCCGGCGGCCCGTTTGCCGCCGACGCACCCACATCGCGATTGCGGCAGGCGCTGAATCAGACGTCGAAGCTGTCGCTCGCGCTGCGCGCCGACGAGCAAACCCACCGGATCGGCCCGAGCCGCGAACCCGACGACGGCTTTGTCACCGTGGTTTATCGCTGGGCGCGGACCGGCGATCTGGCCGCGGCGCTGGCCGCCGCCGATCCGGCGGGCACCGGTTCGCCATTGTTGGCGGGCGATTTTGTACGGTGGTGCCGCCAGGTGCTCGACCTGTTGGACCAGGTCCGCAACGCCGCCCCGGACGCTGAGCTGCGAGCAACCGCCAAGCGCGCTATCAATGAGGTTCGGCGCGGCGTCGTCGCAGTTGACGCCGGGTAGGCTGAGCCCGAGCTACGGTGGCAGCCAAAGACCAGAGGCGAGGAGACACGATGAGCGGACCCCACGGATCGGACCCGGGCCAGCAATGGCAACCGCCCGGCGAGGGTGGCGATCGGTCCCAGGAACCGACCCAGGTGGGTTCGCCGTGGCAACAGCAGCAGCCCGCCCAGGAGCCGACGTGGCAGGCCCCGGCGTACACGCCCCCTGCCGAATACCCGCAGTACCAGCAGCCGACCGAACAGGCCTACCCCCAACAGCCCGGTCAGTATGGTCAGCCGGGTCAGTACGGCCAGCCTCAGTACGGGCAGCCCGGCCAGTACGGCCAGCCTCAGTACGGTCAGCCCGGCCAGTACGGCCAACCGACCCAGTACGGCCAGCCCCCGTACGGTCAGCCCGGCCAGTATGGCCAGCCGGGTCAGTACGGCCAGCCCGGCCAGTACCCGCAGCAGTACCCGACCTACGAGCAACCGGGTAAGAAGCGTTCGGTCGCGCTGATCGGCGGCATCGCCGGGGTGATCGCGTTTCTGCTCATCGCCGTCGTGCTGGTGCTCGGCTTCTGGGAGCCCGGGTTCTTCGTCACCACCAAACTGGACGTCAACAAGGCGCAGCAAGGCGTGCAGCAGGTCCTTACCGACGAGACCAACGGCTACGGCGCGAAGAACGTCAAAGACGTCAAGTGCAACAAGGGCCAGGACCCGACCGTCAAGAAGGGTGGCACGTTCGACTGCAGCGTCAGCATCGACGGTGCCACGAAGCACGTGACGGTGACGTTCCAGGACAACAAGGGCACCTATGAGGTGGGCCGGCCCCAGTAGTCCGCCCCCAGTAACCCGTCAGCCGGGCAGCGCGTCCAGCGCTTTCTGCAGGCGGCCGATCGACGACCCGACGCCCAGCTCGGTCGCCAATTCGGCGGTCCGCTTGGGGTGAGCGGCGGCCAGCGGTAGCTTGTCGGTCGGTGTTGAAAGCGTGACTGGCGCGTCGGTGGCCACGCGCACCACGTGGCCCGCGGCCTCGATGTAATCGGTGGCGGCAAGCAATTTCGCCCGTAGGCCTTTGGCCATCTTGGATTTCGGATCGTGTGCGGCGGCGAGGATCCGCTCCAGCGAGCCGTGTTGGGCCAGCAGGGTGGCCGCCGTTTTCTCGCCCACGCCGGGCACACCGGGCAGGCCGTCGGACGGATCGCCGCGCATCAGCGCCAGTTCGGCGTAGGCGGCCCCGGCCCGATCCGCCGGGACGCCGTATTGTTCGGCCACCTCGGCGGGCCCGAACAGCGTCGCCTTCGACAGCCCGCGGCCCAGGTAGAGCACCCGGACCGGGACGGGATCGTCGGCGACCACCTGCAGCAGGTCGCGGTCTCCGCTGACGACCACGACTGGGTCGCGGCGCTCGCGCGCCGCCAGCGTGCCCAGCACGTCGTCGGCCTCGAAACCTTCCGCGCCCGCCGTCGGAATCCCGAAAGCGTCCAGCAGTTCCATGATCATGTCGATCTGGGGGGTCAGGTCGTCGGGCACTTCCTCGATGTCGGGCTCACCCGGCGGCTCCGGCTCGGCGACCCGATGCGCCTTGTACGACGGGATGAGGTCCACCCGGAATTGCGGTCGCCAATCGAGGTCGAGACAGACCGCCAGCCGGGCGGGCCGCTGCTGGGTGATCACCACGGCCATCGAGTCGATGAAGCCCCTCACGGCGTTGACCGGCCGGCCGTCGGAGGCCGTGATCGACGACGGCACCCCGAAATACGAGCGGAACCACATGCTGGCGCCGTCGAGCAACAACACGGGTGCGGGCATGCCGGCTATGGTCTCACGCCGCCGAACTCCGGCGCGGGTTAGCCTGGCTGCCATGGATTCTGACCGATTCGACGCCGCGGTGTATGCCCGCCGGCTGGCCGCTGCGGCCGCCGCGACCGCCGACGCCGGGCTGGCCGGACTGGTGATCACCCCGGGCTACGACCTGCGCTACCTCGTAGGGTCGCGAGCCCAGACGTTCGAGCGGCTCACCGCGCTGGTGCTGCCGGCCTCCGGTGCGCCGACAGTCGTGGTGCCGCGGCTGGAGTTGGCGTCGTTGCGTGCGTCGGCCATTCCGGAACTCGGCCTGGCGGTGCGTGATTGGGTCGACGGCGACGATCCGTACCGGTTGGTGGGCGCCGCGCTGGGTGGCGGCCCCGTCGCGACGGCCGTCACCGATTCCATGCCGGCGGCGCATTTGTTGCCGCTGGCCGGTGTGCTCGGCGTGCTGCCGGTGCTGGCCACCGGCGTGCTGCGCGGGCTGCGGATGGTCAAGGAGGAGTGCGAGATCGATGCGCTGCGCAAGGCCGGCTCGGCCATCGACAGGGTGCATGCGCGGGTGCCGGAGTTGCTCCGGCCGGGACGCACCGAGGCCGACGTTGCCGCTGACATCGCCGATGCCATTGTGGCCGAAGGGCATTCGGATGTGGCGTTCATCATCGTCGGCTCCGGTCCGCACGGCGCCGACCCGCACCACGGCTATTCGGATCGTGAACTGCAGATCGGCGACATCGTCGTCGTCGACATCGGGGGAGCCTACGAGCCCGGATATCATTCGGACTCCACCCGCACCTACAGCATCGGCGTACCTAAACCCGATGTGGCCCAACATTATTCGGTGCTGGAGCGAGCCCAGCGCGCGGCGTTCGACGCGGTGCGTCCGGGAGTGACGGCCGAGCAGGTCGACGCGGCCGCCCGCGATGTACTGGCCGAGGCCGGGCTCGCGGAGTTCTTCGTGCACCGCACCGGCCACGGCATCGGGCTCTCGGTCCACGAAGAGCCCTACATCGTCGCGGGCAATGACCTTCCGCTGGCCGCGGGCATGGCGTTTTCCATCGAGCCGGGCATCTACTTCCCCGACCGCTGGGGCGCCCGCATCGAGGACATCGTCGTGGTGACCGAGGACGGCGCGCTGGCCGTCAACAACCGGCCGCACGAGCTGATCGTGGTGCCCGCGTCATAGCGATCGGGACAGCGGCCGTGCGCGTAGGTTGGGCGTGGTGTCAATCCTGGACCTAGCCCTGCTTCCGATCCGCATTGCACGACACGTCACCGACGCGGTGTTGCATCCCGCCTCGCCCCCGCCGGCGCCGCCCGCCCAACTCGTCGTGGTCGACGGCATGCCCGAGGGGGCGCCGCCCGCAGCGCGCCGGCCCGAGCCGCAACTTCCGGCGCCGGCCGGATGGCCGTTCGGCGAGGAGTTCCCGCGCACCTGCGGTAGCGGCCGGGTGGCCGGCGGCGCCCTGTTCTGGACCGACTTCCTCTACGACGACCACGGGGCGACGGGCCTGCCGGTCGGCGACCTGAAAATCCAGGCGCCGCCGCGCGGTACCTACGTCTATCCCGACGGCCCCGCGGCCGGCAACGGCGCCGACATCTTTCGCGTCGCCATCGGGCTCACCGACACCCACACGTGGTGGCGGATCGACTGGAACACGCTGGTGGACGCCTCGGTGCCAATCGCGGTGTTCGCCTTCGACACCGGCCCGAGCCGGTCGGCGCCGGAGCAGTGGCCGGCCGGGGCGGGCGTGCGCTCCGCGGGTATCGACCGGGCCCTGCTGGTTTCGGGCCGCAGCGCCGCGCTGATCGACCTGACCACGGGTGTTAGCACGCCGGTGCAGCACAGCGTCGACATGGCGTCGCGTTCGTTCGTGGCGCAGGTCCCGCGGGCGTTGGTGGACCCGGCAGGCAGCTGGACCGTGCGGCTGGTCGCGGGTTTGGCCAACGCCCCGGGGGACGGGTTCGCCGATGTGCCCGCCGGGCACGGCGCGCTGCCTGGACAACCGAACGTCTACAACGTGGCGTTTCGCACCAACGCGCAGGAACCGCCGCACCTGAACTTCTGGTCCGATGCCGCCCAGGCCGCGGCCCTGACCCGCGGCGACGTCTCGGAGTTCGCGGTGACGGTGCAGTGGGAGCAGCTGGCGGCGGGCGAAACCACGCCCGAACCGGTGATCACCGGCCCGTCGACGCGGTGGTACGTGTCCTCGGTCGAGCTCGGGCAGGGCGTAGAACAAGGCTGGGCGGCCAGCGATATTTTGAGTACCAAGCCGCAATTCCTCGGCCGGGTTCAGCCGTATGCGGTATGCCTGCCTTCGACGTATGCGCCTGGCCTGCCGTTGACTCTGCTGCTGCACTCGCTTGCGTTGGGGCAGAGCCAATTTGCCGCGATCGATCCGCGGCTGCTGCACGAGATGTGCGAGGGCCGCAATTCGGTGGTGGTAACGCCGCTGGCCCGGGGCCCGTCGACCTGGTACTTCGACACCGGCGAGCTCGACGTGTGGGAAGTGTGGGCGCGGGTGGCCGAACAACTGGGTACCGACCCCAATCGCACTGTGGTCTCGGGTTATTCGATGGGCGGCTATGCGGCCTACAAGTTCGGGCTGAGCTATCCGGAGGTGTTCGCGCAGGCCGTCGTGCTTGCCGGCCCGCCGACGTGCGGCGTGCGCCTGCTGCCCGATGTCGACATTCCAGCCGACCTGGACCCGGATTCGCCGTGCGCCCGCGAGGGCGACACGTGGAAGTTACTGGTGAACGCCCGCTGGCTGCCGTATGTCATTGCCCACGGGTTGGTCGACGAACTGGTGCCGTTCGCCTCGGCCGCCGAGCAGGTGCTCGAACTCGACCGCCTCGGCTACCGACACCGGTTCACCGTGTATCCGTTTGAGGATCACATCGCCTGGGTGTTTCAGGACAAGTTCGAGGATCCGATCGCTCACATGGGAACCGGTGTGCGCCAAGCTGATCCGGGGCATATCACGTTCGCGTGGTATCCACAGCTGGTGCGGGCCGACCTGGGTATCGGGCCCGATCGGGCGTGGTGGGTCTCGGAGCTGACCGCGGATCCGGCGGTTGCCGCTCGGCGCGGCGTGGTCGCGTCGGTGGATGCGCGGTCGTATGCCCGGCCGGATCCCACGCACACCGTTCGGCATCGCCGCGGCGTCATCCTCAACTTCGAGCCCTCGCCCGGGTTGTACAGCGAGCTGGATTGGCGCGTGGGATTGCCCGTCGAACCGCTGCCGTATCTGACGTTGCGATTAAGTGGGGTTGCCAGTCTCACAGTGGATCTGCGGCGCGCCGGGTTGGCGTCGTTGCCGTCGTCGACGATCACGGTCGCCACCGATTCCGCCGCGCGGATCACGCTTGGCGAACTACCCGCCGGGGTTGAGGTGCGCCTCGACGGTGAGCCGGCGGGATCGACTGTGGCGGTGCCACCGGGGCGGCACCGAATCACGTTGGGGGCGGCGGCTCGCTAACCGAACGTGGCAGAGCCGGGCCGCACCGCTCGCAATTGCGCGGCGTTGCGCTCCTCCATGTCCGTGAACCCGTTCGCGGCCAGGTGCGCGTTCTTGCCGACCGTCGTCGCCGTTTCCTGGTGTGCCTGCAGGGTTTTCACATGCTGAGCATGCGCCGACGTGACCGCCTCGTGAAACGATTCGGCCGCGGCGAACTGACCGAACATCCCGGGCGTCAGCGGCCCACGCGCCAGGTGACCCGCCGCCTCCTGGGCGTGCCCACCCGCGCGGTGCGACTCGTTGCCGCCCGAATGCAGCAATCCCGTGTCGACTTCCATCGCTAATCCCTTCCGAACAGGAGTAACTCTAATACGGAGGATTTGCTGGTCAATTCACCTTTGGCCGATTGTCGTTGTGCTGCAGGCCTTGAACCACGCGAGGTGATAGTTCGCGGATGTCTTGTCTCCGGTGATGAGTGCATCGATGGCGGCCAGCAGCTGCCAGTTGCCAATGTCGGTGGGGTCCACGTGGTCCGGATAGTTGTCGAGAACGCGGGTGCTGATGGTGGTCAGGTGCTCGTGCAGCTGGTCGACTTCCTTGTCCAGCACGCCGGTTCCCGCGGACGCCGCTTTGGCCAGCGTGTGGGCAAGCCGCGGCAGACCGTCGCGCCATTGGGTGGCTTGGTTGAGCTCCCAGCCGAGTTCGTCGATGTCGGGTAGTCGCCGAGCCCGCGGCGACGTGACGACTGGTTCGTCGTCCTCGGGGATGTGGTGGATCGGGGTGTAGCCGGCGGCGACGCTGACTTCGCCGAGGAGGGCCTCCAAGTCGCCTCGGCGTCGTTCGGGGGGCAGCAGCTTGACCGCGGATGGGAGATCGATGCCCGGGGGGATCCAGCCGCAGGCCAGATCGGTTGCCAGCACGGTGGTGTTGTCGGGGCGGTCGCCGGCTGCCCAGGCCAGCCGGGGCTGTTGGCGGGCGACGGCGAAGACCAGTCGCTGCAAGCGGGCCCTCGCGGTGGCGTTGGCCGATGCCGCGCCCGCAACCGCGCCGGTCGCCGTGGCCGCGACGGCCTGGGATCCAAGACTCGACGGCGAGGATTGCGGCATCGGCACGGCTTCTCGACGCACCACGGTCGGTTGGGCCGGCGTGGCCTGCCCGGCTGTCGGATGGACGGGCGCCGAAGCCGGCGTCGTCGAAGGCGGTGCGCTCGGCGGCGCGGAGGGCGCTGTGGCTGCTGAGATCGAGGGCCTGATGTCGGAGGCGTACGCGGGGAGAGGACCCGACGGCGGGGGCGCGGCCGCAACCGGTCCTCCCGTCGTGGCTGGCCCCGCCACCACCTGCGGCGCAGGCGTTGCGTCGGCCGTTGGCGCGTGCGCGACGGGCGGCGGTGCATCGAACGCCTGCGCGGTCACCGGGGCACTCACGCCGGCCGACGGCGTCGTTGCGGCCGCCGGGTCTGTCGGCGCCATTTGGGGCGGCGGAATCGCACCCGCCGCATTCGATAACGGCGCGCCTGTCTGCAGTCCCTGGTCGAAGCTCTGCAGCAATTGCGCAGGGGTCGTGCCTTGCACCGGGCCCGTCGGCGCCATCGGCGTGCCACCGGTCATGGGTGCCGGCGCGGCTACCGGCTGTGCCGAAACCTGCGGTGCACCCGGTAGCGACGGATTTGGCAACGATGAAGCAGAAGCGACAGATGTTCCCGAGAATGGGGGCCCGGCTTGCGCCGTACCGGGAAGGGGAGGCGGATTCGGGGTCACCCCAGCTTGAGCGACGTTACGTAGTGACTGGGGTGCGGGCGGGGGCGCGGGGACTCCGGGCGCCGTCGGCTTCGGTCCTGGCGGGACGTAGCCGGTTTGATTTGTGGCCGTCAGCGAGTTAGGAACTGGTTGCGGAGGCGCTCCTGGTGGTGCAAGATCCCCCGTGGTTGCCGCCGAACCCAGCGAACCCGATTTGTCGAGTATTCCCCGGACCTGTTCTGCCAACTCATCTTGGTTCCCTGGCGGTCGAAACATCTGCCCGACATCAAGGCCGTGGGATTGCGCGAATTGACGAGCGGACTGCCCTGTACTCTCCTCGTCGAGGATCCGCTGCATCGCATCAAAGACATTGCCGCTATATTTCGCGGCAGCAAGGCCGGCCAGGGCTCGATACTGGTTTATTGCGGCCACAATCTGCGGCACCTTAGCTGCCGCGGGCTCTTTGGAGTCCTGGATCTCTTTGATCCGTTGATTACCCTCGTTAGCCAAATTGGTCAGATCGTGTTGGAGACTCTCCATGCTGTCGTAGGCACTGCTGTACGCGCCCTCCTTGGTGCCGTTCTTTTCGGCAATTCGCCGCGCCTGATCCTCACCTTGGCGGAAAGCATTGCGGAGATCATCAGCCGTATAGCCCTGCTGTTCGGCGAGCGGGCCGGTTTGCGCGTTACGAAGCATGTCTGCGAAGTGCACAAATCCAGCTTTGACCTGGCCGCGATTCATCTTGCCGTGTGAAAGCGCCATCAGATCCTGGTCATCAGGCCATTGATCACCAACGAGCAAGAACGACCATTCGCCGGGAGGAAAAATCATTTGCAACACCTGTCGATTGTTGCTGTTGGCTGTTCGACAGCCTGACGCAATGGGTTTAGTTCGGAATCACTAACGTCGGCGAGGTAACTAACTGTTATTTCCTGGTACAGATCAGCTAGCTTCCGAACTGCCGTCGCAAGTTCAGGAGTTGTCGCTGGTTGCTCAGCAAGTTTGGTCAGCAGGTACCTGCTGCCGGCATCGAGGGCTTGTCGCGAAGCTGTAGCGACAGCCAGAGTCGCAGTCGAGTCGCTACTACCGTTGCGGGCACCAGCCACATCGAGCGCTCGGCGTACTTGTTGATAGGTGGCGCATACGTTGGACTTCGCGGCGGCGATCTGTTGATCGTTATAGCTCGTAGTCGGTGGTGGGGAGGACTGGTTGTTGGCTGGAAACGGACGAAACAAAGAAGCTATCGCGACGCCCAGCGCCAGCAGCGCGACCAGCAACGCGACAAACCCAGCCCACGGCGTACGGCGTGCAGTCGCACTCGCTCCTGCGTGTGGCCAGGGGGGCGGCGAAGGAGCACCCAACGCGGGCGGATTGGGCAGATCTGGCACGATTTGATCGTATCGCCCATCCGCGATCACGGTAGTCACCGTCACCGAGTTCACAATTCATTTACACATATTCCGGAGCGTTGAAGTCGTTTCATCACCTGACCGCACCGTTGGGTCTTTTTCAGAATCGGGGGCATCGGACTGCAATTCGATCGCAAGCAGCTGGTACGCATTCGCGAGGCTACGGATATTCGCTGCAAGATCAGCAGGGGTCGCTGGCTCATTGTTGAGTGTCGTTAGTAGATATTGGCTACCTGCGATCAACGATTGGCGTACATTCACCGCGGTGGCCAGCTGTGTGGCATATTCCGCACCCTTATCGCGAGCACTGGTCGCCTTGACTGCGCTATCCGCCTTCTCAAAAGCCGCGCATACCTTTGACTTGGCGCCAGCGACCTGTTGGCTGGAGTACGTAGGCGCAGATGCAGCCTCGGGTTTGGCCGGTACAGGTCGAAACCAGCCAACGATTGCTACACCGAGCGTTATAAAGAGAGCTACCGTCAGCAATGCGAACATCGGCCACTGCCGCGTTCGCCGCGCCGGCGATGTGGGCGGCCACGGGGGCGGGAAAGGCGGAACGGCAGGAGGCGGGGGGACGTCCGACACGTCCTGATCGTATCGTCTGTGGACTATATGAATAGTCACCGTTCGGGCACGGTCGACGTCAAAGCGGCAGCTGGCGAATGACCGGAAGTCCCTCTTTCCTGGACGGTCTGTCGGATTCGCGACTGGCGTAACGAACGGACAGGCAACGACTGCCGTTAGCGGCTTGACTCCGCGTCGTCTTCGCGCTTGTGGTCGGGCAGCAGGATGCGTCGGCTCGCAATCGGTTTGCCCTCACCGCGTTTGGTCACCTCGGGTGTCGGCGGGGGCGTAGTGATACGGCCTTGCACCGGCGCGCCGTTCTTCACGGACGGCGCAACGACGCGCTTGGTGTCGGCCTTTGCATCGCTGCCCGTCCCGCCCGCGCCGTGCATGGCGCCCGGCGGCATCATCGGCATCGCGCCCATCGCGCCCCTTTGCACCGCGGGCTGCGTCGACGCGTTGGCTGGCGGCGGTGTAGCGCTGTGAGCCGAGGCGGGCTCGGTACCGGCGGACGGGGCGGGAAGCGGCCCAAGCATCGCGGTCGGTGTAGTGGCGCCCAGGCCACCGCCGCCTACACCGCCACCGCCGCCACCGCCAAGCTCACCGGCACCGCCTTTAGCCCCGAGCAGTTCGCCCGGAATGGCCTCGCCTGTCTGCGCAGCTCCACCATGCTGCAGCCCGCTCATACCCGCTTGCATCGCTTGCTGCCCGATCTGAGCGACCTGCTGCGTCATCTGACCCAGCGGTTGCAGCAAGCCGCCGAGGGCACCCGAAAGGCTGCCGGCAAGGCCGGACGCCATCTGCGGGATCTGCTGAAGCATCTGCGACATCTCGTTTTGGCCGCCGGCACCGGCAAGCTTCGCCGATGAATCTGCTTCGTTGGCGGGGAATTTGGTAAGGGCATCACCGGTCTTCATGCCGCGTTCGTCATAGCCCGCCTGCGCGGCGGTCATGTCACCGGGATCGCCGCTATTTGCCGCTATACCAAGGATTTTCAGCAGTTGGCTGATGTACGAGCGACCGGCAGCAAGCGGGTCGGGCGGGATGCCCGGCGGTGGCGGCGAATCACTCAGCTGTGCGAGCTGATCGAGAATTATTTGGATCCGACCGTCGCCCCCACCCATCACGCCCCCCTAGGCACTGTGGCGTGGAACAGGTTGAAGGGATGAGCACGTGCTGATGGCCGCTCGCGCAGCGCGACTGGTTTACGGCTGACCGCAGCCAAACCAGTGCCGATCACCATCGCTAAGCCTTCCTCAGCTATCGACATTTTCGGTACCCGGCGGCTGACGGGTAGTACCGCCCTCGCGTGCTGACTACCCGAATGCTGCAGGTCCGACCTACATTGTGCCCCCGCGCACACCGATTCTGAGGCTAACGACGGCTTTGACATCGGTCAATTCACCCAGTGTTGCCGATCCTCCGAAGGGCCGCCGTAGTCGGCAGAGTGGTGGTCCTGGCTGCGGCGTGGCCGTGTTGACGGTGCTTGAGAGGCCTTTTCACCTACACGTAGTAGAGCACCGCAAACAGCGCCACGAAAATGAAGACGCCGAAAAAGGCTGCGAAAGCGCCCACCGAGAATGCGGATGTACGGCGGAAGGCCATTGTCAACCCACAAAGCATGAGGGGAAATATGGGCGCAAAAAACCACAGGAAACCGAACGTCAGCATCGTCGACATCACGCCCACAAACAGCCCCGCGACGAGCTGGACCGGTCGCTCGCGAGCCCGGTCGAACGGACCTATGTAGTCGGACGACGTCACGTCAGTGCATCCGGTGCATCGGAAGGACGATGGTCAGCGAAACGAACAGCAGAATCGACCACCCGGTCAACGGCGCCAAGATCACACCGATTGCTGTACTGCGCCAAAATGCGTTTTTGGAGTAGATGTACAGAACCACGCCGGCGGCGAGAACACCGAGGGATACCAGGGGAAGGAAGGTATAAACGTCACGAGTGGACATGTGGCCATGCGTGAGCACTGCCAGCATCTTCACCATGATCGCCCACAGAACGCCACCGATGACTGCCCCAGAAAACACCGCCCGTATCCAATCGACCGGCTCTTTCATGTGACTCCCATGTGCGCGTGCTTATTTGGACGGTAACGCCGGCAGCATGACAACCGGATCATGCACGCCGATTTCCGGCGGATGGTCGACGGGGCCGAGTGGATATGTACCTGGCGGGCTCGCGACCAGCGGCGGCGCAATCGGCGCTACCGGCGGAACGTGCCCCGGATGGGGGAGCGCAGGAATCTTCGGAGCCGGAAACTGGTCGTTAAAGCCCAGTTCGATAGCCGCGTCCCCGATCGGCTTATGCCACCCAAGACCCGCGGCCGGCCCACCGGCCCCATCCACGAAGAACGGCCACGACTGGACGAGCGGCGTCGTAGTCCTTCCCGCTTGGTCGCTGTAGATCTCGATCGCGGGGAAATTCGTCACCGTTCCACCGACGCGAGGACCCCCGGCCGATGGCTCGATCGCGATGGTGCCATTTACGTCGAATGACGTTGCCTTCGCGAGACCTTCGCCGCCTGGCGAGAACGGGTCGGCGGCGCTGTACTTGACCAGGACCGAGCCGTTACTTTGTTGGACGGCCGAGATGCTGGGTGTGCCAGCGCGAATCTGGCCCGTCGTTGCGTCGACCGATGGATTCTGTCGGGCCACGATGATGCCGTTCTCGTAGTCGACAAATATCGAGACCCTCGACTCTTCGGGGCCAACTGTGGGCGAGAAACCTCGGTTATCACCGAGATTGTCGTGGAACGGCGGCCAATCGACCTGGGGGTCCCAAACCGCTCGACCCGGGATGAACAGGTTCGTGCGCACGACGCCCTGGCCGGGCACTGGTTTGATTCGCCCGACAACGATGTTCGGGGGCACACCGCCGTTTTTCGGGTCGTAGCTGTGCGGATCCAGGGCCGCGGCGGTATCCCAGTCAGCCGGGGAACTCGGCGGCCGGCCGAAAACCTTTGCGAATGCCTCGATTTCATTCTGCCGTTTGTTAGCTATGGGTTCGGCCTTGGATGGCGTCCCAGGGGCATCCACCGGCTGGATTATGGCAGGGTCATAGCCGTCGTTGTTGAGCGTAGTCAACGAGCCTTGTAGACGGTCTGAGTAACCGTTGCGTAGTGACTGAAGCTGGCCCAGCGCTGATTTGGTGTCGTCGATGGCTTGCTGTTCTAGATGAGAGATGAGCGCCTCGAGCAAGCGTCGATAACCGGGGCTCAGATGGATGTCTTTTTCCTCTTCGACCGCTTGGCCGATTTCGTTGTCGAGCTGCTCGAGCTGGCCCTCCAAATTCGAGATCTGCACCGCGCCGGTTCGCTGTGCCTCCGCTAGCGCGGCCGCGATGTTTTCCAACTCGACGCCGATCTTGGGCAGCTGTTCGGACTGCGCTCCCAGTGATTTGGTTACGCGTTCTACTTCGGCCGCGTCGTTGATCGGGTTCTCACCGTTGTCCCGATTCCACGACGCCTCGAAGCGGCGACGGGCTTCATCGAAGGCCTTGCTGGACTCGGTAGTGCAACGCGCCGCCGAATGGAACGCCTCTGCCAGGTCGGAAATCTGGGCCGGACGCCCGGCTTGCAGGCTTTGGTTGATCGCCCATGGATCACCACCGGCCTCGGCGATCAGCGCCGCGATGCTTATGTAGCGCAGCTGCATCGCACCGCCCGCACTCCCGCGACATCGCCCGCCTCCGTGTCGGCGAGCTCAAGGGCAGCCACACACGGAGTGCCCTGGGGCCCGTTTGCCTCCGAGTGCGAGATTCGGCTGTCGACGAACATCGCTACCCTTTCAGAGCTGTCAGGTTCGAGATTGCCGCGGCGACCTGTCCGCTGATGCCGAGAGGCTAATCCCAGCAATAGACGCTGGTCAATTCACTGCAGGCCGCAAACGAATGGCGAACCAACCGCGCGCTACTCGCTACGGTCGAGCAGATCCGACGACCCCAGCACCCGCTCCACTTGCACCTCAATGACCACCCGCCGTGGGTTGGCGCGGGGGGTGCGGTAGCGCTGGGCGTAGCGCAGCTCGGCGTCGCGCACGGCGTCGACGTCGCTGTTGACCTTGGACCGGCCCTCCAGCGACAGCCACCGAGCCCCATCGACCTGGCTGAGCACGGCCACCCCGCCACGGTCGGCGTTGACGGCCTTCTGAGAACCGCCAGTGGTGATCACCCGCGCGATATGCGTCTTGGGATCGAAGGTGAAACCCACGGCCACCACATGCGGCGAATTGTCAGCGCGAAGCGTGGTCAGCATCGCCAGATGACGTTCGGACAGAAACGCCAAAGCGTCGTCCGTGAGCCGCGTAGTGGTGTTCGCCATCAACGCCCACGCTAGCGCAGGTCATAATCGCAGCCGTGGATGACACGGGCGCAGGTCCGGTACTAATTCTGGGCGGTCGCAGCGAGATCGGTCTCGAACTCGCGCGGCGCCTGGCTCCGGAAAAGGCGGTGATACTGGCCGCGCGCCGAGCTGATCAGCTCGACGAGCAGGTGGCGACGCTGACCGAGGCCGGGGCCGCGGCGGTGCACACCCGAGAATTCGACGCGGACGACCTCGCCTCGCACGGCCCGCTGGTCGCGTCGATCGTCGCCGACCACGGTCCCATCGGCACCGCGGTGCTGGCCTTCGGAATCCTTGGCGACCAAGCCCGCGCCGAGGCCGACGCCGCCCACGCGATCTCCATCGTCCAGACCGACTATGTCGCCCAGGTCAGCATGCTCACGCATCTGGCCGCCGCGATGCGGGCGGCGGACACAGGAGCGCTGGTCGTGTTCTCCTCGATCGCCGGAGCGCGCGTGCGTCGCGCCAACTACGTCTACGGCTCGGCGAAGGCGGGCCTGGACGGCTTTGCCGGCGGCCTGGCCGACGCGCTGCACGGCACCGGGGTGTACCTGCTCATAGCCCGGCCGGGATTCGTCGTCGGGCGCATGACGCAGGGCATGACACCCGCGCCGCTACCGACCACCCCGCAAAAGGTGGCCGCCGCGACCGCGCGTGCGCTCGCCAAGCGCCGGCGCACGGTGTGGATCCCCTGGGCGCTGGGGCCCGCGTCCGTCGTGATGCGGCTGCTGCCGCGATTCGTCTGGCGAAGGATGCCGCGATGATCACTGTGGTCGGTATCGGCGCCGACGGCATGAGGGGGCTTGCCCCGGCATCGCGCGCCGAATTGCAAAGGGCAACAATCATTTACGGTGCAAAACGACAACTCGCCCTGCTCGACGACACCGTAGCTGCCGCCCGCCGGGAGTGGCCGTCGCCGCTGCTGCCTGCCCTGCAAGCACTGCCGCTCGACGACGACATCCACGTAGTCGCCAGCGGCGACCCGCTGACGCACGGCATCGGCGGCACTCTGATCCGCCTGTACGGCACCGAGAGGGTGCGGGTGCTGCCGCACGTCTCGGCGGTGACGCTGGCGTGCGCGCGCATGGGCTGGAACGTTCACGACACCGAGGTGATCAGCCTGGTCACCGCGCAGCCACACACGGCGGTGCGCCGGGGCGGCCAGGCGATCGTATTATCCAAGAACTCGTCCACGCCGAAAGCGCTTGCGGTACAACTGAACACCCACGGCCGGGGCGATTCCGAATACAGCGTGCTCGAAAATCTCGGCGGCCCAACCGAACGCCGCCGCGACGGCACCGCGCGCCAGTGGGCCGACGACACACCCACGGACATCGACGATCTCAACGTCATCGCCGTCCGCTACCTGCCCGACGAACGCGCGTCACCGCTGCACGACGACGCGTTCGCCCACGACGGGCAGATCACCAAACACGGAATCCGCGCGGTGACCTTGGCGGCGCTGGCGCCGCGGCCGGGGGAGCGGCTCTGGGACGTCGGCGCGGGCTCGGGCAGCATCGCGGTCGAGTGGTGCCTGCGCTGGAAGGATTGCAGTGCGGTGGCTTTCGAATGCGACGAACGACGCCGCCTCAACATCGAATCCAACGCCGCCGCCTCCGGCGTGGAAATCGTAGTGCGCGGTGAAGCCCCCGACGCGTTCGACGGCGCCCCACCACCGTCGGTCATCTTCATCGGCGGCGGCATGACCCGGCCGGGTCTGCTCGACGCGTGCCTCGACAACCTGCCCACCGGCGGCAGGCTGGTCGCCAACACCGTCACCATCGAGTCCGAAGCCGTTCTGTTGCAGGCATATTCACGCCTCGGCGGCCAACTCCGCCGCTTCCAGCATTATCGGGCCCAGCCGCTGGGCGGCTTCACAGGGTGGCGCCCGCAGCACCCGGTCACGCAATGGGCGGTGACCAAACCATGACGGTGTACTTCATCGGCGCCGGCCCCGGGGCGGCCGACCTGATCACCGTCCGCGGCCAGCGCCTGCTCGAGTGCTGCCAAACATGCCTCTACGCCGGTTCGATCATGCCCGACGAGCTGCTGGCGCTCTGCCCGCCCGACGCGAAAATCATCGACACCGGCCCGTTGACGCTCGACCAGATCATCACCGAAATCGCCAACGCACACACCGCCGGCCACGACGTTGCCCGGCTGCACTCCGGTGACCCGTCGCTGTACAGCGCGCTCGCCGAACAGTGCCGCCGACTCGACGCGCTGGGCATCGACTACGAAATCGTCCCGGGCGTACCGGCTTTCGCCGCCGCCGCGGCCGCGCTCAAACGCGAACTCACCGTTCCCGGGGTGGCGCAGACGGTGACGCTGACTCGGGTGTCCACCCTGTCGACGCCCATGCCCCCCGGGGAAGACCTACGCACCCTCGCCCAATCCGACGGCACCCTGGTCCTCCACCTGGCCGCCGCGCAGATCGACGCCATCGTGGCCCAACTACTAGAAGGCTACCGACCCGAAACACCCACCGCGGTGGTGGCTTTCGCCAGCTGGCCGCGGCAGACCGTGTTGAAAGGCACCCTCGCCAGCATCGCCGGGCAAATGCATGACGCGAACATCACCAAGACCGCCGTCATCATCGTGGGCGACGTGCTGGCCGCCGAGGGATTCACCGATAGCTACTTGTATTCGGCCGCCCGCCGCGCCAAAGGTCCACACTAATGCGGGTGCTGGTGCTCGGCGGCACCGCCGAGGCCCGCGCGCTGGCGAAAACGTTGCACCCAAAGGTCGACATCATCAGCTCGCTGGCCGGACGGGTCCCGGACCCGGCGCTGCCGGTGGGGCCCGTGCGCATCGGAGGATTCGGGGGCCTGGACGGCCTAAGGCGCTGGCTCCAGAAGGAGCGCATCGACGCCGTCGTCGACGCCACTCACCCGTTCGCGGCGACCATGACCGCCCACGCCGCCGAAGCGTGCGACGAATTGCGGATACCCCACCTTGTGCTGGCCCGTCCGCCGTGGGATCCCCGCAACGCCATCATCGTCACCAAAGACGCCGAGGCCGCGGAAGTCGTTGCACGGGAGCGCTATTCGCGCGTCTTTCTCACCACCGGTCGTTCCGGGGTCAACGCGTTCGCCGGCAGCGACGCCTGGTTTTTGATCCGCGCGGTGACCGAACCCGACGCCGCCGCGCTGCCGCGCCACCACAAGATGCTGCTGTCCCGCGGCCCGTATCGCTACGACGACGAATTGGCCATCATGCGTGAGCACCGCATCGACGCGTTGGTCACCAAGAACAGCGGCGGCGACATGACCCGCGCGAAGCTGGATGCCGCTGCCGCGCTGGGCATTCCGGTGGTGATGGTGGCTCGCCCACCGCTGCCGGCCGGGGTGAAGGCGGTGGGCACCGTGCAAGAGGCGACCGACTGGGTAACAGGACGAGCCCGGCTGGACTAGCCCGTCAGGTCGTCGCGTTCGGCATCGGCGAGCAGCGCGTCGCGGGCGCGGGCGACCCGCGACCGGATGGTGCCCACCGGGCAACCGCACACGGCCGCGGCGTCGGCGTAAGGCAGCCCCAGCAGCTGGGTGAGCAGCAGGGCCTCCCGTTGTTCGGCGGTCAGACCGGCGATCATCGTCGTCACCTCGACGAGGTCTTCGAAGCCGCGGGCGTGGCGGTCGCCGTTGAGTACCTGCTCGGGATCGGCGCCGGGCGCCGTGCGCGGCCGCGATTGGGCGTGGCGGATGTGATCGGCCACGACACGACGGGCGATGGCCAGCAACCACGTTCGGGCAGTGGAGCGTCCGGAAAACCGTTCAATCGCGCCGATTGCCCGCAGGTACGTCTCCTGCGTCAGGTCGTCCGCGACGCCCGCGTCCGACAGGTAGGTGACAAAGCGCCACACGTCTTGCTGGGTAGCCTTGATGAACGCCTCGAGCGCTCGTGCATTCCCGCGTGCAGCCGACAAAGCGAGTTCGGTAACGGCCTCGTCGTCGCTTGACGCGGTCATGGCCAACCACCTTAGTTGCGCGGGCACGGCGAGTCTACGACGGGTTGTCGTAGAGGCGGCAAGGGGGTCTCGAGACGACCGGTTGATCGGCCACAGGTGCCCACGGCGCCGAGCATGACCCGACGCGGTAGGTGCGCTGGGGTGCTCAACATCGGCATCGCTGTCGCGCCTGCGCGGCCGATGCGACCCCGCACGCTCCCGCGCCACCAGCAACGTGAACACCAGGCCCAGCAGCACCGGCACGTGACTGGCGATTCGTGCCACGGTGACCTCGCCGTTGAACGCGTCGACGATCACGTAGCTCAACAACGCGACCGAATACACGCCGGTGATCGCCGCGACGCCGATCGCGGTGACGGGCCAGATGCCGGCGGCCATCATCGCCAGACCCAACGCCAGCAGCCACGCGGTTGACTCGTGCATCAGATGCTCTCCGGACATCGCGCCGTGCATGTGCATCGACACCATGCCGAAATTGGTTCCGCTGATTTGCGCCGCGGCGATCGCGACCTGGAACGCGCCGACGCCGATCAGACCCCAGCGCCGATAGTGCGATCGCAGCCAGCGCATCCCGCGCCGATACGCGGTGGACTCGGCCGCGGCGCTCGCCAGAATCTTGTCGACGAGGTCCGGTGCCTCGCCGGGCACCATCGAGGCCAGCCGGCGGGTCTGCACCGCCGCGCCGATCAGCCAGGTGCGGCAACCTCGGCACGTTTCCAAATGCGCGTCGACCTGCTGCGCGAGCACTTGGGGACGCTCGCCGTCCAATCGCGCGGAAAGCGCCTCACGGGCAACGTCACACCGCATCCCTGCATCGTTGCGCAAGCCCGGGCCGCGCGCAAAGGGCGCGCGAAAAATGACGGGGAACCAAACCGCTCGGCAAACCGACCACTGGAGGCAAGCACCCTCACACTCACGAACACTCATCGAAGAGGTATCCGTGTTTCCGCTCGAAGGCCGCCGAAGATGACCGCCCCGATCTGGATCGCCTTTCCGCCGGAGGTGCATTCGACATTGCTCAGCAGCGGCCCGGGACCCGGGCCGCTGTTTGCCGCGGCGGCAGCGTGGACGTCCCTGGGCACCGAATATGCCACGGCAGCAGACGAACTCGTCGCGTTACTGGGCGCTGTGCAGGGTGGCGCATGGGATGGGCCCAGCGCCGAACAATACGTGGCGGCACACGCCCCCTATCTGGGCTGGCTGATCGACAGCGCCGCCAAGAGCACGGCGGCGGCCACATTGCACACGACCGCGGGCACCGCCTACACCACCGCCCTGGCCGCCATGCCGACACTGGCCGAGCTCGCGGCAAACCACGCCACCCACGCCGTGCTGGTCGCCACCAACTTCTTCGGCGTCAACACCATCCCGATCGCGGTAAACGAGGCGGATTACGCGCGCATGTGGGTGCACGCCGCGGCGACGATGAGCACCTACCAGGCCGTCAGCGAATCCACGCTCGCCGCAGTACCCGCGACCACCCCCGCTCCGCAGATTGTGGCGACTCAACCTGCCACCACGGCGGCCGACAGCAGCACCTCGTGGCAGGACGAGCTAGCGAAGGCCCTTTCGGACTTCACCCAAAGCGTCCTCTGGCCGCTCGGGAAGGAGATATACCCCGACGGCTGGCCCATTGACGCGGTTCCATTTGCCAACGCGGTGTCCTCCTTCTTCATGCAAATTCCCGGCATGAGCCCCGCGCTGGCCACAGCGTTGGGTTGGTTCATCTTTCACTCGTTGATGCTCGTCTGGCCCTTAGTGCAAGCGGCTCAGCTGGGAGTAATGCTTGCCCCGGTCATGATCGCGGCTGTTTCCGCCGCCGCTGCCGCAGGCGTGGCCGCGGCTGTCGCCGGTGCTGTGAGTGCCGCCGCCGCGGCCGCTGCTGCGCCGGCGCTAAGCGTGCCGTTGGCAACGGCACCGCCGGCGCCGATGGCCACCACGCCGGCTCCGACGCCGACAATGTCCGCCAGTACCGCGGCGAACGCGAGCAGCGCCACGGCTTCCAGTCCGGCGCCGAGTGTGGCCACGGCGTCGGGTGGCGGTCCGGTCGGCGGCGGACCCGGAGTTGGCTTCGGCCCGACGGCGACCGACGGAATCGGCGCGGGCGTCTCCGACTCGCTGTACGCCGTGGGCCTGTCCGGACTGTCGGGACGCAGTAGCGCCCAAAGCCGGGCGCGCCGCAAGTCCGAGGAACCGGCGCCCGACGACGCCGACGCACCGGCCGCCGCGGCGGCGGACAAGCGAGCCCGGGCCCGCCGACGGCGCGGGGCAACGGCCAAGGATCTCGGATACCGCTACGAATTCATGGATCCGGAGGGCGTCTGGGCATCGGCGCAGAGCGCCGGATCGCTCGGATTTGCCGGGGCCGCAGCCAAATCCGACGGACCCCAACCCGCGGGGCTGATCACCGTCACCGGTGAAGGGATGAGCGACGGCCCAACCGTGCCGATGATGCCGAGCAGCTGGGACCAGGATCAAGACCAGGATTAATCAGCCGGCGGCCCATTGTTTGGCGCGCTCGAGTTCGTCGAGGCCGAACAGGGCGAGCTCGCCGGGGACCAGCCACGCCAGCGCGTGCAGGGTATGGGCGACCCACTCCTTGTCGGACACGACGGCGATTCGCTTGAACGCCGAATGATGCGGCAACACAGTGCCCAAGCCCAGCTTGATGTCTTCGACCAGCCCGCCGGGCCCGAAGCCCTCGTAGTCCGGCTCGATGACCTCGACTATCCGGATCTCGCCGGTCTTGACCAGTTCTTCGACGGTGGGCCTGATCTCGCGCAGTTCGTCACCGCTCAGCCGCCCTGACACGCGGATGCCGATCACGCCCTCGGGCACGTCCGGCAGCAGTTCGATCATCGACCTCTCCTTCCGTCAGGCAGGGTATGTCAGGCAGGGTAGCGACGGGGGGTGAACACCCGGTCACCGGAATCGTCTGAGTACCACTGGGTTTGCGACGATCCGACGATCAGCAGGCAGCGCATGTCGACCTCGGCGGGGTTGAGATCGGCCAGCCGCACCACGCGCACGTCTTCGTCGGGACCGGAAACGCTGCGGCCGATCACCACCGGCGTGCCGGCTTCGCGGTGTGCGAGCAGCACGTCGCGCATCGCGGCCACCTGCCAGGTCCGCGACTTCGAGGCCGGGTTGTAGATGGCCAGCACCAGATCGGCGGCGGCCGCGGCGGCCAGGCGAGCCGAAATGACATCCCACGGCTTGAGCCGGTCCGACAGCGAGATCACCGCGTAGTCGTGCCCCAACGGCGCGCCCACCCGGCTGGCGACGGCCTGCGCGGCGGTCATCGCGGGAATCACTCGGATCCGCACCCCC
This sequence comes from Mycobacterium sp. IS-1264, assembly GCF_001954195.1. Taxonomy (GTDB): domain Bacteria; phylum Actinomycetota; class Actinomycetes; order Mycobacteriales; family Mycobacteriaceae; genus Mycobacterium. The sequence continues at coordinate 36,520 of NZ_MBES01000016.1, forward strand.
GGCCATTGTTTGGCCTCTTCCAAAACCGCCGTGGCCATGGCGAAGACGCCCGGATCGCCCGACGACACCACCGCGACGGTGTGGCCCTGCTCCGCCAACGCGCATGCCAGCCGCGCGCGCTCCGGTTCGTCGGTGTTGTCGCTGGGGTGGCGCCGCTGGCCGTCGCGGACCGGGACGCGATCCAGGTAGCCGCCGTAGCCGATCAGGTCGGTCGCGGCGGCCAGCTCGCGTCGGCTCTGCGGCGTCATCCAGTCGAGGTCGCCGGGGCCGAGGCCCACCACCGCGACGGTGCCCTCATGCGGGGGATGCTGCGCGCGACGTCCGCCCGGCAGCATGGCCAGCGAGAAGTACGGCACGCTGTTCTCGTCGACGTCGGCGGCGGGCAGAATGCGCTCTCCGGCGCTGCTGGCACGCTCCACATAGAACGCGTCATCAAGCTGCCCGGACGCCGAAAGCGCTTCTCGCACAGCGTGATACGACCGGCCCAGTTTGAGGACCACGGCAGCGTCGGCGTCGGCGAGCCGACGGGTCAGCTCCGCGACCGGCAGTGTGCCCGGCAGCACCGACAGCACCTCGTCGCCGGCCACCAGCGGTGTCGCGATGGCAGCCGAGGCCGCGCTGACCGACGTCACACCCGGCACGATGACGGCGTCGAACCGCTGCGTCAGCCGGGTGTGCAAGTGCATGTAGGAGCTGTAGAAGAGCGGGTCGCCCTCGGCGAGCAGCGCCACATTGCGTCCCGCGTCCAGATGCGCGGCGATCCGCCGGGTGGCATCGGCGTAGAAGTCCTCCAGCGCGCCGGCGTACCCGCCGGGATGATCTGTCGCCTCGGTAGTCACCGGATAGACGAGGTGCTCCTCGATCTGGCCGGGCCGCAGATACGGTTCGGCGATGCCGCGCGCGATGCTTCGGCCGTGCCGGGCGCTGTGGTAGGCCACCACGTCCGCTTCGCCGATCAGCCGGGCGGCCTTGACGGTCACCAACTCCGGGTCGCCGGGGCCAAGCCCGACGCCCCATAGCCTGCCGCGCGATGTCATTCGCTGTTGCTCGCAATCGCGTTGACGGCCGCGGCCGCCATGGCGCTGCCGCCCCGGCGGCCCCGCACCACCAGATAAGAGATGCCGCGCGGACGCTCGATCAGCTCCTGCTTGGACTGCGCCGACCCGACGAAGCCGACCGGCCCGCCCAGCACCGCGACCGGCGGCGCCACCCCCTCGTCCACGAGTTCGAGCAGCCGGAACAGGGCGGTCGGCGCGTTGCCGATGGCCAGCACCGCCCCAGCCAGCCGGTCGGCCCACAGCTCCACGCCGGCCGCCGAGCGGGTGGTCTGCCGGCGCGCGGCCAGGTCGGCCGCGCCCGGGTCGGCCACCAGCGAGACGACCTTGTTGTCGGCGGGCAGCCGCGCGGTAGTGATCCCCGCGGCCACCATCGACGAATCGCACAGGATCGGGGCGCCCGCTTGCAGGGCGGCGCTGGTCCGCGCGACGACGTCGTCGGTGAACGCGACATGCTCGGCGACGTCGACCTGGCCGCAGGTGTGGATCAGCCGGACCACCACCCGTGCCACGTCGTCGGGAAATCGCGACAGGTCGGCCTCGGCGCGGATGGCCGCGAACGACTGGCGATAGATCTCCGCCGCGTCGCGGATGTAGTCGAGCACGTGCTCACCCTAAGCGCTAGCCGCGCAGCAGCCGATAGCCCTGTCCGCTGGCGACCAGCACCTGACCGGCCGGTGGGCTGCCGCACGCGCGTTCGCAGCCGACGAAGTGACGATGCACGGTGGAATCCGCGTCGAGCGACAGCGCCGCGTCGGCCCGTACGTCGGCCGCCGAATGTTCGCACCCGGGGCTGCCGATGCACGCGCTGACATTGAGCCAGGGGGAGTTCTCGTCGAACACCAAGCCCAGCGGGGCAAGGACCCGCAGCGCGGTGTCGGCGACGCCCTCCTCGAGGTCGCACACGAATACCGAGCGCCACGGCGTGACCACCAGCGGCGCCTCGATCGCGGCGAGATACTCCGCGACGCTGGCGGGCAGCGCCCCCAGCGGCACCGCCGCGCCCAGCGCGACCCGGCCGTCGTCCTGGTCGATCCAGCCCACCGGTGGCTGGGTGACGGGCGGGAAGGTGGTGTCACTGAGCACCGCGCCGGGAACAAGTCCAGCGATGTCATCCAATTCGCTGACGCGCCAAGCTTTTCCGCGTATGTCCACGAAGCGGCGGGCTACTTCCACGAGTGTCTGGATCGCGTCGCGCGGGGCCAGCCGGACGCCGGTGTCCCGCCCCGCCAGCAGCAGCGCACAGTCGTCGCCCAGCACGTGCACGCCGACGTCGGCGCCCAGCCCCGACACGTCGGCGCGGCCGTCGTCGAGGCCGAACCAGAACCGGCCGCCGAGCTCCGCGAGCGCGGGTTCGGCGCAGATCGCAGCGTCCAGCTCACCAACCCAGGGACGCACGTCGGCGCGCCCGCCGGCCCGTCCCGACAGCGGCGACGCGACGATGTTGCGGACGCGCTCATGCGTCGTCGACGGCAACAGCCCGGAGCCCGCGATCGCCTCGGCCGCCGCAGTCACGTCGGTGATCCCGCGTAGTTGCACGTTGCCCCGGGACGTCAGCTCGAGCTTTCCCGAACCGAACCGGCTCGACACATCGGCGAGTGCGGCCAGCTGGGCGGCCGTGATCATGCCGCCGGGCAGCCGGACGCGCACCAGCGCACCGTCGGCCGCCTCGTGCGCCTGCAGTGCGCCCGGGCAACCGTCCGTGTCGCGCGATCTGGCCATCCGTTTACGGTACGACCCGTGGACTTTCCGGCGTAACGTGCAGGCCAGCGAGAGGTCGGGTGATTGCCATGGCACAGAAGCGCCCAGTGAAGGTCGCGATCATCGGCGCCGGGATGTCCGGCATCTGCATGGCCGCCAAGCTGCAGGACGCCGGCATCGACTCGTTCACCATTTTCGAGAAGGCCGACGAGGTGGGCGGCACGTGGCGCGACAACACCTATCCCGGACTTACCTGCGATGTCCCGTCGCGCTACTACTCCTATTCGTTCCGGCCGAATCCCAACTGGTCGCACTGGCTGCCGCCGGGCCCGGAGATCCAGGCGTATTTCCAGCGGGTGGCCGACGAACGGGGCATCCGTCCGTACATCCGGTTCGGCACCGTCGTCACCGCGGCCCGATATGACGACGGGACGTGGCGACTCACCACCCGCGACGGTGAGGAGACGTTCGACGTGCTCGTCACCGCGACGGGGGTCCTGCGGGTGCCTCGCTATCCGGACATCCCCGGACGGGACACCTTCGCCGGCCCGGCCTTTCACTCGTCGCAGTGGGACCACTCGGTTTCGTTGCCGGACAAGAGGATCGGCCTGATCGGCACCGGTTCGACCGGTGTGCAGATTACCGCGGAGCTCGGCGGCAAGGTGCGCCAGCTGAAAGTCTTTCAGCGCACCGCGCAGTGGGTTTACCCATTCCCTAACCCGCGCTATTCAAAGTTGGCTCAGGCGGCGCTGTCACGGTGGCCGGCGCTGAACGGTCTGCCCTATCGCTTCTGGGGGTGGCTGATGCGGCACTGGTTCGGCGTGGCACCGATCCGCCCGGGCTGGCAGCGCCGTCAGATCCAGGCCTGGTGTCGATGGAACCTGCGGCTGTCGGTGCGCGACCCGCAGCTCAGGGCCAAGCTGACTCCCACCTACCAACCGATGTGCAAGCGGCAGGTGATGGCCGGGCATTTCTACCGGTCCGTACAAAAGCCCGGAGTAGAGATCATCACCGACTCGATCGACCACATCGAGCCGCGCGGCATCGTCACCGCCGACGGCACGCTGCACGAACTCGACATGCTGGTCTATGCCACCGGATTCGACGCGCGCGCCTACGTGCGCCCACTCGAGGTGATCGGGGAGGGCGGAATCACCCTGGACGAGGTCTGGGAGGACGGTCCGATGGCTTATCGGTCTATCGCGGTGCCGGGATTCCCCAATCTGTTCATGCTGATGGGGCCGCATTCGCCGATCGGCAACCAGTCGCTCGTTCCGATCGCCGAGGACCAGGCCGGCTACGTGATGTGGTGGATCGAGCAGCTGCGTGACGGAGCGGTGCGCGCAGCGGCTCCGACCGAGGCGGCGACCAAGGAATACAACGAACGCATGAAAGCCGCTATGCCGCAGACGATTTGGGTTACCGGCTGCAGCAGTTGGTACCTTGGCAAGGACGGTCTGCCGGAGCTCTTCCCGTGGACGCCCGAGACCCACCGCGAGCTGTTGCGACGACCCGAGCCGACGCACTTCGAGGTGCGCACCGCCTGAGCGTCAGGACGTTCCCGTCCGTCGGGCATAGGTAGCGCGCTTATCCACTTCGACGTCGCTGGTGAAAACGCGTCCGGTGCCCAATAGCCGCCCTAGCGCCTCGTATGCGCCTTGCGGCATCAAACGCTGAGCGGACGCGACCACGCCTATGGAACGGGGTACGACGACACGTGATTTCGGTTTGGCGATCACGTCGGCGACTGCCCTGGCGACGTCGTCAGGCTCGGCGTTTTTGAAGCCGCGCGCGTGGCCGATGCCGGCGATCATCTCGGTGTTGGTCAACGTCGGCATGATCACCGAGAAATGGACGCCGCTCCCGCGGTTCTCCATGCGTACGGCGTCGGTGTACCCGAGAACGGCATGTTTCGTCGCGCAATACGTTGCGATGCCCTCGGTGGGCAGCACGCTCGCCAGCGACCCGATGTTGATGATGTGACCGCGTCCGCGGGGCAGCATGCGTTGGGCGGCCAGCTTGGTGCCCAGGATGACGCCGTAGACGTTAACGTCGAGCACCCGCCGGGTGATGTCGTCGGACTCGTCGACGGCGCCACCCACCGCGATGACGCCCGCATTGTTCACCACGACATCGATCGGCCCCAGGTCGCTTTCGACGCCGTCGAGGAAATCGGTGAAGGATTGACGATCCGTCACGTCCAGCCGACGGCCCGCGTCGGCGCCCACCGGATCGATGTCGCCGACGGCGACCTTGCCGCCCAGGTCCCGCAGAACCGTGGCGATGGCCAGACCGATTCCGCGCGCTCCGCCGGTGATGGCAATGACCTTGTCCGCAACCGCCGCAGCCTTCATCCCCTCACGCTAGCGGTGCCGCCGCTGGTTGCCGAGCCCCACTGCGGTACGAATGGTGGGTGGCCGAGCCGACCATCTTGCTGCTGTCGACATCCGACACCGACCTGATCAGCGCCCGGTCCAGCGGCAAAAACTATCGGTGGGCCAATCCGTCGCGGCTGCCCGACCCTCTAACCGATTCAGAACTGGGGGAGTTGCTGTCCGGCGCCGCGATCGTCGTGGTCCGGATCCTGGGTGGCTATCGCGCCTGGCAGAGCGGCATCGACGCCGTGATCGCCAGCGGTGTCCCGACGGTACTGGTCAGCGGCGAACAGGCCGCTGACGCGGAATTGACCGGCCTGTCGACGCTGGCGGCCGGCATCGCGGTGCAGGCGCACATCTACCTGGCCCACGGCGGTGTCGAGAACCTGCGGCAGCTGCACGCCTTCCTTTCGGACACCGTGCTGATGACGGGCTTCGGGTTCACGCCGCCCGTGGTGACGCCGACGTGGGGCGAGCTGCAGCGCCACGACGCCGCGAACACCGAAGGCCCGACGATCGCGGTGTTGTACTACCGGGCGCAGCACCTGGCCGGCAACACCGCATACATCGAATCGCTGTGCCGGGCCATCGAGGACGAAGGCGGGCGCCCGCTGCCCGTCTACTGCGCGTCGCTGCGCACCGCCGAACCGGAGCTGCTGCAACGGCTGAAAGATGCCGACGCCATGGTCGTCACCGTGCTGGCCGCCGGGGGACTGAAGCCGGCCACGGTGTCCGCCGGCGGCGACGACGACAGCTGGAACGTCGAACACCTTGCGGCGCTGGACATCCCGATCCTGCAGGGCCTGTGCCTCACCAGCCCGCGCGATCAGTGGCGCGACAACGACGACGGGCTCAGTCCGCTGGACGTGGCCAGCCAGGTGGCGGTCCCGGAGTTCGACGGACGCATCATCACGGTTCCGTTCTCGTTCAAGGAGATTGACGACGACGGCCTGATCTCCTATGTCGCCGACCCGGAGCGCTGCGCGCGTGTCGCGGGCCTGGCGATCCGTCACGCACGGCTGCGGCACGTCGCGCCCGCGGACAAGCGCGTGGCCCTGGTGTTCTCGGCCTACCCGACCAAGCACGCCCGCATCGGCAACGCGGTCGGCCTGGACACCCCGGCCAGCGCGGTCGCGCTGCTGCGCGCGTTGCGCGAACGCGGTTACCGGGTGGGCGACCTGCCCGGAGTCGAGTCCAACGACGGCGACGCCCTGATTCACGCGCTGATCGAACGAGGCGGACAAGATCCCGACTGGCTCACCGAAGGGCAACTCGCCGGCAACCCGATCCGGATGTCCGCCAAGGACTATCGCGACTGGTTCGCGAGCCTGCCGCCGGAACTCACCGACGTCGTCGAAAAGCACTGGGGCCCGCCGCCCGGCGACCTCTTCGTCGACCGCGGTAACGATCCCGACGGCGAGATCGTCATCGCCGCAATGCAAGCGGGCAATCTGGTGCTGATGGTGCAGCCGCCCCGCGGTTTCGGCGAAAACCCCGTTGCCATCTATCACGACCCGGACCTGCCGCCCAGCCACCACTACCTGGCTGCCTACCACTGGCTGGATGCCGGCTTCAAAGCCGACGCCGTCATCCATCTTGGCAAGCACGGCAACCTGGAATGGCTGCCCGGAAAGACGCTGGGCATGTCGGCGGCGTGTGGATCCGACGCCGCGCTGGGTAACCTGCCGCTGATCTATCCCTTCCTGGTCAACGATCCCGGGGAGGGAACCCAGGCCAAGCGGCGGGCGCACGCGGTGCTCGTCGACCACCTCATCCCGCCGATGGCGCGCGCCGAAACCTACGGCGACATCGCGCGTTTGGAGCAGCTGCTCGACGAGCACGCCAACGTCGCCGCGCTTGACCCCGGCAAGCTGCCCGCGATCCGCCAGCAGATCTGGACGCTGATCCGGGCCGCGAAGATGGATCACGACCTGGGATTGGCCGAGCGACCCGCCGAGGACTCGTTCGACGACATGATCCTGCACATCGACGGCTGGCTGTGCGAGATCAAGGACGTCCAGATCCGCGACGGCCTGCACGTCCTCGGCCAAAGGCCAACGGGCGAGGCCGAACTCGATTTGGTGTTGGCGATTTTGCGGGCCCGCCAGCTGTTCGGCGGCGAGCACGCCATGCCCGGCCTGCGGCAGGCCTTGGGGCTGGCCGAGGACGGCACCGACGAGCGGACGTCAGTTGACGAGGCGGAGGCCGCCGCCCGTGAACTGGTCGCCGCGCTGCAGGCCACCGGTTGGAATCCCGACGCCGCCGAAAGCCTCACCGACAACGCCGAGGTGGCAAGAGTGCTGCGGTTCGCGGCCACCGAGGTGGTGCCCCGGTTGGCCGGCACGGCCTCCGAAATCGATCAGGTGCTCAGGGCGCTCGACGGCCGGTTCATCCCCGCCGGCCCGTCGGGCTCCCCGCTGCGCGGCCTGATCAACGTGCTGCCCACAGGACGCAACTTCTACTCCGTCGATCCCAAGGCGATCCCGTCCCGGCTGGCGTGGGAAGCAGGTGTGGCGCTGGCGGATTCGCTGCTCACCCGGTATCGCAACGACCACGGCCGCTGGCCGCAATCGGTGGGGCTGTCGGTATGGGGCACCTCGGCCATGCGCACCGCCGGTGACGACATCGCCGAAGTCCTTGCGCTGCTGGGCGTTCGACCGGTCTGGGACGACGCATCGCGGCGGGTCGTCGGGTTGACCCCGATGCCGCTGGTCGAGCTGGGCCGCCCGCGCATCGACGTGACCGTGCGCATCTCGGGATTCTTCCGCGACGCGTTCCCGCACGTGGTGACCATGCTCGACGACGCGGTGCGGTTGGTCGCCGACCTCGACGAGCCGGAGCAAGATAACTACGTACGCGCCCACGCTCAGGCCGACCTGGCCCAGCATGGCGATCAACGCCGCTCCACCACAAGGATTTTCGGATCCAAGCCGGGAACATATGGCGCCGGCTTGCTGCAGCTGATCGACAGCCGCAACTGGCGCGACGACGCGGATCTGGCGCAGGTGTACACGGCGTGGGGCGGCTTCGCCTATGGACGCGACCTGGACGGACGCGAGGCCGTCGACGACATGAACCGCCAGTACCGACGAATCGCGGTGGCCGCCAAGAACACCGACACCCGCGAACACGACATCGCAGACTCCGACGATTACTTCCAATACCACGGCGGGATGGTGGCCACCGTGCGGGCGCTTACCGGTCAAGCGCCCGCCGCCTACATCGGCGACAACACCAGGCCCGACGCGATCCGCACCCGCACCCTCTCGGAGGAGACCACCCGGGTATTTCGCGCCCGCGTCGTCAATCCCCGCTGGATGGCCGCGATGCGCCGGCACGGCTATAAGGGTGCCTTCGAGATGGCCGCGACCGTCGACTACCTATTCGGCTACGACGCCACCGCGGGGGTCATGGCCGACTGGATGTACGAACAACTCACCGAGCGCTACGTGCTGGACGCCGAGAACCGCAAGTTCATGGCGGAGTCCAACCCGTGGGCGCTGCACGGCATGGCCGAGCGGCTGCTGGAGGCAGCCGGCCGCGGCATGTGGGCGGACCCGCAACCGGAAACCCTGGACGGGCTGCGCCAGGCACTACTGGAAACCGAGGGTGACCTGGAGGGCTGACACGGGCTACTCCGAATTCGCCGCCCCGGTCGCGAACGTGCGGCTAGCCGCACACTCGGAGCCGAACGTGCGGCTGGCCGCACACTCGGCTTGAGAGGGCCGCTGTCAGGAGTCCTCTCCCGGAGTAGGTTGACACCGTGACGCCTACCTTCGCCGATCTCGCCAAGTCGGAATACATCCTGCTGACCACGTTCACCAAAGACGGCCGACCCAAGCCGGTGCCAATCTGGACCGCCGTGGATAAGGAGCGCGGGGACCGGCTCCTCGTCATCACCGAGGAAAAGTCGTGGAAGGTCAAGCGGATCCGCCACACTCCGCGCGTGACGCTGGCCACCTGCACCATGCGCGGCCGCCCGACGAGCGAGGCGGTCGAGGGGACCGCGACTATCCTCGACAAGTCGGAAACGGCCGCCGTCTACGACGCGATCGGCAAGCGCTACGGCATCGTGGGCAAGGTGTTCAACTTCTTCAGCAAGGCGCGCGGCGGCATGGAAAAGAACGTGGGCCTCGAGCTCAAAGTGGCCGCGCCCTAACGCAAATGGGCAGCGTCCTGATCCCGATCCCGGATCGCGACTTCGACCCCACCGAGGTCGCCGTCAGCTGGCGTGTCCTGACGCGGAACGGTCATCGGGTGGTGTTCGCCACCGAAAGCGGCGCGGCGGGGGTGGCCGACGACATCATGGTCACCGGCCGAGGGCTCGACATCTGGTCTGCGCTACCGATATTGGGCGCCATCCCGGTCATCGGGCTGATGCTGCGGGCCAACAAGGACGGCCGCGACGCCTACGCCGCGATGGTCGATTCGACCGAATTTCGCCATCCCCTCAGCTGGTCTCAGGCCACCCTGGACGACGTCGACGCGCTGCTCCTGCCCGGCGGACACCGCGCCCGCGGCATGCGCAGGTACATCGACAGCGACATACTGCACCGGCTGGTGGTCGACGCGTTCGGCCGCGGAATGATCGTGGCCGCGATCTGTCACGGTGTGCTGCTCGCCGCGCGCAGCGTCGATCCCGCCACGGGGCACTCCGTGCTCTACGGACGCAGGACCACGTCGTTGACCTGGGCAATGGAACGGCTTGCCTGGCGGCTGACCCGCCGCACCCGATTTCGGGACCCCGACTACTACCGGACCTACACCGAGCAGCCCGGGCAGCCCGGCGGTTACATGTCGGTGCAGTCCGAAGTCACCCGCGCCCTTAAAGATCCAGCAGATTTTTGCGACGTCGTCCGCGGAGAACCGCACTGGCGGCGCAAATCCTCGGGAATGGCAAGGGATACCGCGACCGACTCGCGGCCGGCATTCGTCGTCGACGACGGCAACTACATCTCGGCGCGCTGGCCCGGCGACACGCACACCTTCGCCACCGTTTTGTCGCAGAAGCTTAAGAAGCTCTGACGGCACTACGTCGTCGCCCCGGCCCCCAGATGCTCGCCAAAGAACGCGAAGACCCGATCCCACGCATCGTCGGCCGCCGCCCGGTTGTAGCCGAAACCGACGACGCGAAGCAGCGGCTGGGCGGGGAGCTGGTTCGCGAAGCTGTGACCCGCGCCGGGGTACGCCTTGATATCGGTGGTGATCCCCTTGGCGGCCGTCACTTCGCGAAACTTCTTGGGTGCGCCGATGCCCAGCGGGTCACGGCTGCCGAAGCTGGCCACAATCGGGCAGGCCCCGTCCAGCGTCTCGCTCAGGTTGCGGGGCAGGGGCGTCCCATAGAACGGCGCGGAAGCGCCAAAACCCTTGGGCGACATGATGAGTGAGAAACCGCCACCCATGCAGAAGCCGGCGATCCCCACGCGGCCGGTGCATTCCGGCATCGACAGCAGGTGATCGCGCGCGGCCAGGATGTCGTCAAGCGCGCGACCACGCTTGGTCAGCAGCTCGCGCATGACCCTGGTGATGCATCGCGCGCGACCACCCCGGGCGTACATGTTCGGGGTCAGCGCCAGATAGCCCGCCTGCGCGATGCGCCGCGAAATCAGTTCATTGTCGGGGCCGTAGCCGACGGCGTCGTGGATCACCACCACACCAGGCCAGGGGCCGTCGCCCTGGGGAATGTCCAGCAGCGCATCGATGGGTCCGTCGGGGGCCTCGATCTGAATCGTCGTCATAGCGTCATCTAACTGCAGCCGGGTTGTGCCTCACCAGGGGAACTCAGCGTCGGTCCGCGGACGTTGGCGTGACATGCTGTCGCGGCTGTTGCTCGTCTATGCGGTCGTCGAACTCGCGGTGATCTTCGCGCTGGTGTCGACGATCGGGTGGGGCTGGACCCTGCTGGTGCTGCTGGCCACCTTCCTGCTCGGGTGGGGCCTCTTGGCGCCGATGGCAGGGTCGCAGCTCATTCGCCAACTCGGGCAACTGCGATCGGGCCTGACCGAACCGCAGACCGCGGTGAACGACGGCGCACTGGTCGGCTTGGCCATGGCGCTGGTCTTGGTTCCCGGAGTGGTCACCACAGTGTTGGGGCTGTTGTTGCTGGTGCCGCCGATACGGGCGGTTGCCGGCCCCGGCCTGAGCGGGGTCGCGCTGCGCGGGCTGCGCGGGCGGGCACCGCTGGTCACCCAGACGACGGTCTTCACGACCGACCCTCGCCGCGGCCAAGCCGGCGACGGCCGCGACTACATCGACGGCGAGGTCATCGACGGCGAGGTCATCGACGTGCACGACGTCGAGCTGCCACCGCGGCGCCCGTCGTCGCCTGGCTCGATCTAAGTTTTGGCGTGTGGCGCAAACCGATCGTCAGGCTACGACGCTGCTGCTGAACGGCCGGGTGCACAGCCCCAGCCACCCCGACGCCACCGCCATGGCGGTGCGCGGCGATGTCGTCGCATGGTTGGGCAGCGATGACGTCGGCCGCAGCCAGTTTCCCGACGCCGAGGTCGTGGATCTCGACGGCGGCTTCGTCGCGCCGGGATTCGTCGACAGCCATATCCACCTGACCGCGACCGGCCTCGCCCTCACCGGGCTCGACCTGCGGCCTGCCACGTCGCGCGCGCAGTGCATCCAGATGGTCGCCGAGCATGCCGCCGCGCACCCGGGCCAACCTGTGTGGGGGCACGGCTGGGACGAGTCGTCGTGGCCCGACAACACCGCGCCGAGCACCACCGACCTCGACGCGGTGCTCGGGGACCGGCCCGCTTACCTGGCTCGCGTCGACGTTCATTCCGCCCTGGCCTCGTCGGCGCTGCGACGCATGGTCGCGGAGCTGCCGGCGGCGGACGGCTTCAGCGCGGAGGGGCCGCTCGCCGACGATGCGCACCACCTGGTCCGGGCGACCGCCCGTAACCTGCTGACCGCCGGGCAGCTGGCCGACGCCCGGACCGCCGCGCTCCGCGCCGCCGCCGCGGTCGGCATCGTCGCGGTGCACGAATGCGCCGGGCCCGAGATCGGCGGCCTTGACGACTGGCTGGCGCTTCGCGCCCTCGATCACGGCGTCGAGGTCATCGGTTACTGGGGCGAGGCGGTGACCAGCCCGGCGCAGGCCCGCGCGCTGATGGACCTGACCGGAGCCCGCGGGCTGGCCGGCGACCTGTTCGTCGACGGGGCGCTCGGGTCCCGCACCGCCTGGCTGCACGAGCCGTACACCGACGCGCCCGACCAAATCGGCACCTGCCACTTGGACCATGACGTCATCGAGGCGCATCTGCGGGCCTGCACCCAGGCCGAGGTGACGGCGGGTTTCCATGTCATCGGCGATGCCGCGGTCTCCGCGGTCGTCGATGCCATCGAACGGGTCGTGGCCGACCTGGGGGCGGCCGCCGTCGCCCGTTGCGGGCATCGTCTGGAGCACCTCGAGATGGTGACGGCCGATCAGGCCGCCAAACTCGGCGCGTGGGGCGTCATCGCCAGCGTGCAGCCCAATTTCGATGCGCTGTGGGGTGGCGACGACGGCATGTACGCCCGCCGGCTCGGCGCCGAACGAGGCAGCCGGCTCAACCCGCTGGCGCTGTTAGCATCCCAAGGCGTGCCCCTCGCGCTCGGTACCGACGCCCCGGTGACGGGTCTTGACCCGTGGGCCAGCGTGCGCGCGGCCGTCAACCATCACACCGCAGGCAGCGCCGTGTCGGCGCGGGCCGCATTCGCAGCCGCGACCCGTGGCGGCTGGCGCGCGAGCGGCGTCCGAGACGGCGTGACGGGGACCCTGGCGCCGGGTGCGCCCGCCTCCTACGCCGTCTGGGACGCCGAAGCCCTCGACGTGAGCGCACCGCGCGACGCGGTGCAGCGCTGGTCCACCGACCCGCGCTCGCGGGTGCCCGCATTGCCGCGGCTGGGGCCGGCCGACGCTTTGCCGCGTTGCCGGCGGACCGTCCATCGGGGCGCTGTCATCTATGGCTAACGGTCGGCACGAGCGGCCCGACGACGCCGAATCGGAGCGCGACGAAGAGCCCACCGACGCGCCGGTACGCACGGACAGGCATGACGCTCCCGGCGTGGCCGAGCGCGCGGGCGCGATAGCGCGGCGGGCACTGGCGGGGGTGGTCGCCGCGGTGGTCGCTCGGCTGCCGGGCCTGCAGGCGGCGCTGCAGCCACGCCTGGCGCGGCTGCTGGTCACCGTCGTGGCCGGATTGCTGATGTGCGCCAGCTTCCCGTCGCTGAGCTGGTGGTGGGCCGCGGTGGTCGCCGCCGCGCTGTTGGCCTGGGTGCTCAAGCACCCCGCCACCACGGTGGTCGGCGGCCTGGGCTACGGATTTCTGTTCGGGCTCGCGTTTTATCTACCGCTGCTGCCGTGGATCAGCCTGCTGGTGGGCGACGTGCCGTGGTTGGCGTTGGCGATGGTGTGCGCGCTGTTTCCCGCGCTGTTCGGCCTGTTCGCCGTCGTGGTGCGGCGGCTGCCCGGCTGGCCGGTCTGGTTCGCGTTGGTGTGGGCGGCCCAGGAGTGGTTGAAGTCGATCGTTCCGTTCGGCGGGTTTCCCTGGGGGTCAGTGGCGTTCGGTCAAGCCGACGGTCCGCTGCTGCCGTTGGTCAAGCTCGGCGGCGTTGCGCTGCTGTCGACGGCCGTCGTGTTGGTGGGCTTTAGCGCGACCGCGATCGCGCTGGAAATCATGAAATGGTGGCGAACCGAGGCGCCCCACAAGGACGCCAAGGATGCCGAGGACGCCGATCAACGGCCGCCCGCGGTGGTGCTGCCGGGGATTTGCATCTGCCTAGTGTTGTTCGCTGCCGTCATCATCTGGCCGCAGGTGCGGCACGCCGGCGCCGGAGCGGGTGGCGAACCCACGGTCACCGTCGCGGCCGTGCAGGGCAACGTCCCCCGGCTCGGTCTCGACTTCAACGCGCAACGCAGAGCGGTGCTGGACAACCACGTCCAGGAGACGCTGCGACTCGCCGAGAACGTGCGCGCCGGGCTCGCACCACAACCTCAATTCGTCATCTGGCCCGAGGACTCCTCGGACGTCGATCCGTTGCTCAATGCCGACGCCGGGCAGCAGATCGCGCAGGCGGCCCATGCGATCGGCGCGCCAATCCTGGTCGGCACCGTCCTCGCGGCGCCCGGCAGCACGCCGGAACGCGAGGAATACACCAACACGATGATCGTCTGGAATCCGGTCAGCGGCCCGGCCGACCGCCACGACAAGGAAATCGTGCAGCCGTTCGGCGAATACCTGCCGATGCCGTGGCTCTTCAAGCATCTCTCTTCCTACGCCGACCGCGCGGGCAACATGGTGCCCCGCAAGAGCAGCGACGTGGTGCAGATCGCGGGGGTACCGGTCGGTGTGGCCACATGCTGGGAAGTGATCTTCGACCGCGAGCCGCGCAAAGCTGTCCGCAACGGCGCCCAGCTGTTGGCCGTGCCAGCCAACAACGCCACCTTCAACAGGCGCATGAGCGAGCAACAGCTCGCCTTCGCCAAGGTCCGCGCCGTGGAACACGACCGATACGTCGTGGTCGCCGGCACCACCGGGATCAGTTCGGTGATCGCGCCGGACGGGGCCGAGTTGGTCCGCACCGGATTCTTCGAGCCCGGCTATCTGGACATCCAGGTGCGCCTCAAGACGCAGCTGACGCCGGCCACCCGCTGGGGGCCGATCGTGCAATGGTTGCTGGTCGTGGCGGCCGGAGCGGCCATTCTGGTCGGGATACGGCACAATGGGTGGTCCCCGCGTCCGGTTCGGCCGAGGTTGCGGCCCTTCCGGGCGAGGCCTTCGGGTGAATCGGACGATTCCGGTAAGTTCCCGGGCGACGCCGCGGGCGACTTGGATATGACGCAAGACGCCGCGCCCGACGAGGACGGCGACCACAACTCGCCGGAAGAAGGCGGTGACGAGACCCCGCTCGACGAGGGCGGCCCACCCAGTTTCGGGCGACACAGTTTCGGGCGACACAGAGGAGCTACATGACCACCGGCCAGCAGGCGCCCCGCGTTCCGGGCAATCGGCCCAGCCAACGCGTCCTGGTGATCATCCCCACCTTCAACGAGCTGGAGAACCTGCCGGTGATCCACCGGCGGCTGAAGGACGCGTGCCCCGAGGTGCACCTGCTGATCGTGGACGACAGCAGCCCGGACGGTACGGGCGAGCTCGCCGACGAGTTGGCCGCGGCCGATCCGGGCCGCACCCATGTCATGCACCGCACGGCCAAGGACGGCCTGGGCGCCGCCTATCTGGCGGGCTTCGCGTGGGGGTTGAGCCGGGACTACTCGGTGCTCGTCGAGATGGACGCGGACGGCAGCCACGCGCCCGAGCAGCTGCACCGCCTGCTCGACGCCGTCGACGCCGGAGCCGACCTGGCGATCGGTTCGCGCTACGTCGACGGCGGAACGGTACGCAACTGGCCGTGGCGGCGCTGGGCCCTGTCCTGGACGGCCAACACCTATGCGCGGGTGGCGCTCGGCATCGATGTCCACGACATCACCGCCGGCTACCGCGCCTACCGTCGCGAAGTCTTGGAGGCGATCGACCTCGACGGTGTCGACTCCAAGGGCTACTGCTTCCAGATCGATCTGACCTGGCGGACGGTGTGCAACGGCTTCGCCATCGTCGAAGTGCCGATCACCTTCACCGAGCGCGAACTCGGCGTGTCGAAGATGAGCGGATCCAACATCCGCGAGGCCCTGGTGAAGGTCACTCGGTGGGGGATCCAGGGGCGAACCCCCAGCGCCCGTGCGGCGCGGGCCGACAACCGCACCAAGTCGGCGGGGGCCCAAGGGGCTTAAGGACGGAGTCAGCCCGCGTTAGCCGCGGCGCTTTGACCTGATCAGTTCGAGGCGCTCCTTGAGCAGCTCTTCGAGCTCATCGACCGTGCGGCGTTCCAGCAACATGTCCCAGTGCGTCCGCGGCGGCTTGACCTTCTTCGGCTCCGGCAAATCACCCTCGACCAGGGTGCCTTCCATGCCGTTGCGGCACAGCCAGGTGCCGGGGATCTCGGCGTCGTCGGCGAACGGCACCTCGAACTCCTCGCCGTTCTCGGTCCGGTAGCGCGCGATCTGGCGCGGCGCCAGGTCGTGGTTGCGGTCGGTTTCGTAGCTCACGGCTCCGAGGCGACTGCCCCTCAGTACTCGATCCGCCATGGGTGCTACTCCTCTAGGTTCTGTGGGATTCTCTCCGCTTTGGCAAACGTTACGGTGCTCGGCGTAGTTCCCGGGCCGACACGCGGCCTACGCGGCGCGACCATCAATGATACCGGGATGGCCGAACGTGGCCGACTAAAGTCGGCAAGCGTGACCCGCCGTGCCCGTCCGCAGCCCTGCCGTTGGTGTGGCCGAGACGTCGCCGATGTCGGCATGGGGCGCCGCCGCCAGTACTGCCGGCAGTCGTGCCGGCAGCGGGCCTACGAGCAACGGGCCTCGCTCAGCCGGGGCGAGGCGGGGGCAGCCCTGGCGCTGCCGGCCGATGCGGTGGTGCTGTCGGCCGACGAGGCGGCCGACCTCTCGGATCGCGTTTACCAGGTGCGATGCGCGGCGGAGGACGTCGCCACGGCGCTCGATGAGGGAGCCGAGGCAATCGAACTGCGCGCCCTGTGCGACGTGCTGATCCGCGCCGCCCGGGCCGCCGACGGCTGGCGCCGAGTGGGCGTCTGACCGCGACGCCCGTCAGCGCGGCGCCCGGACGGCTCGCGTCGAGATTCGCAGCGCCATGCGCCTGACCACCGCCGATGCGTAGGCGGGTACAGTCACGCCATGGACGGTGCACCGAATCTGAGGGACTTCGGGGTCACCGCACGCGTCGCCGGGCCGCGTCGGACGTTTTGAAATCCAGCCGGAGTTGGCCATACTCACCAGCGACATTCTTGGGTCGGACAGCAGCACGACGACGTCGCTTCGTGCCGCAACTTCCGTGACTCGGCGACAGCCGCATCCGGCGGTGAACGACGGCCAATGGTAGGCGAGGGGCAGTGATGGTGGACCAACTCCAGCATGCGACCGAGGCGCTGCGCAAAGCGCTGGTCCAGGTCGAACGCCTGAAGCGCACCAACCGCGCGCTGCTGGAGCGGTCGAGCGAGCCGATCGCGATCGTCGGGATGTCCTGCCGCTTCCCGGGCGGCGTCGACAGCCCCGAGGCTCTGTGGCAAATGGTTGCCGACGGCCGCGACGTGATCTCGGAGTTTCCCACCGACCGTGGGTGGGACCTGGCGGCACTGATCGACCCCGACCCCGACGCGCGCCACAAGACCTACGCGCACACCGGGGGCTTCGTCGACAACGTCGCGGACTTCGACCCCGCGTTCTTCGGCATCGCCCCCAGCGAAGCCCTGGCGATGGACCCCCAGCATCGGATGTTGCTGGAGCTGTCGTGGGAAGCGTTGGAGCGCGCGGGAATTGACCCCAGCGGGCTGCGCGGCAGCGCCACCGGGGTGTTCGCCGGGCTCATCGTCCAGGGCTACGGCATGCTCGCCGAGGAGATCGAGGGCTATCGCCTGACGGGCATGACGTCCAGCGTCGCCTCGGGACGCGTCTCGTATGTGCTGGGCCTGGAGGGCCCGGCGGTGTCGGTGGACACGGCGTGTTCGTCGTCGTTGGTGGCGCTGCACATGGCGGTGCAGTCGCTGCGCTCGGGGGAGTGCGACCTGGCCCTGGCCGGCGGCGCGACGGTAAACGCCACGCCGACGGTCTTCGTCGAATTCAGCCGGCACCGCGGATTGGCGCCCGACGGGCGATGCAAGGCCTACGCCGGGGCCGCCGACGGGGTCGGCTGGTCCGAGGGCGGGGCGATCCTCGTCGTGGAGCGGTTGTCGGATGCGCAGCGGTTGGGTCATCCGGTGTTAGCCGTGGTGCGCGGTTCGGCGGTCAATCAGGATGGCGCGTCGAACGGATTGACCGCGCCGAACGGTCCGTCGCAGCAGCGGGTGGTGCGCGCGGCACTGGCCAACGCGGGGCTCTCGGCGGCCGAGGTCGATGTGGTCGAAGGCCATGGGACGGGCACCACGCTGGGTGACCCGATCGAGGCCCAGGCCTTGCTGGCTACCTATGGCCAGGACCGCGACGAGCCGCTGTGGCTGGGATCGATCAAGTCGAACATGGGTCATACCCAGGCCGCCGCCGGTGTGGCCGGGGTAATCAAGATGGTGCAGGCCATGCGCCACGGGGTGCTGCCGGCGACGCTGCATGTGGATGCGCCGAGCCCGCACGTCGATTGGTCCGCGGGCGCGGTGTCGCTGCTGACCGAGGCGCGGGCGTGGCCGGCGGATCATCAGCGTCGAGCCGGGGTGTCGTCCTTCGGGATCAGCGGAACCAACGCGCACGTGATCGTCGAGGCCGCTCCCGCGGAGCCGGCGCGCGACGTTGCTCCGGCGCGGCCGGTGGTGCCGTGGGCGATCTCGGCGAAGTCGGAGGCGGCGCTGCGGGCGCAGGCGGCGCGGTTGGCCGCGCACGTGCGCGCGCACGACGAGCTCGATGTCGCCGATGTCGGGTGGACGCTGGCGGGGCGGGCGACGTTTGACCATCGGGCCGTTGTCGTGGGTGGCGACCGCGACCGGTTGCTGGCCGGGTTGGACGAGCTGGCCGACGACGACGTCGCCGCGTCGATTGTGCGCGGCACCGCGGCGCCGGCGGGCAAGACCGTGTTCGTTTTCCCCGGCCAAGGTTCCCAGTGGCTGGGCATGGGCATCGAATTGTTCGACACCGCACCGGTATTCGCGCGGCAGATCGAGGCATGCGCGGAGGCTTTCACGGAATTCGTCGACTGGTCGCTGATCGACGTGCTGCGCGGCGCCCCCGGTGCGCCGGGGATGGACCGCGTGGACGTCGTTCAGCCGGTCCTCTTCGCGATGATGGTGTCGCTCGCCGAGCTGTGGAAGTCGATCGGAGTAAATCCGGATGCGGTGATCGGCCACTCACAGGGAGAAATCGCCGCGGCCTATGTCGCCGGGGCGCTGTCGCTGCGCGACGCCGCCCGGGTGGTCACGCTGCGCAGCAAGCTGCTGACGTCGCTGGCCGGTCCCGGGGGCATGCTGTCCATCGCGTGCAGCACCGAGCGGGCCCGGGAGTTGTTGGCGCCCTACGGCGATCGGGTCAGCGTCGCCGCCGTCAACGGCCGGTCGGCCGTCGTGGTGTCGGGTGAGGTGGCGGCGCTCGACGAGCTCGTCGGTTTCTGTGCCGACCTGGAGCTGCGAACCCGGCGGATCGATGTGGACTACGCGTCGCATTCGGTTGAGGTCGAGGCGATCCGCGGCGAGCTGGCGGAGGTTCTCGCCGGTATCGAGCCGCAGTCCTCCCGCATCGCTTTCTTTTCCACCGTGACCGGAACCCGCTTGGACACAGCGGGATTGGATGCCGACTACTGGTATCGCAACATCCGCCAGACCGTGCAGTTCGACCAGGCCGTGCGCAGCGCGGGTGAGCACGGGTATCGAACGTTCATCGAATCCAGTCCCCATCCGGCCCTGGTCGCGGGGATCGAGGACACCGTCAACGACTGCCTGGGCGGTGACGGCGAGGCCATCGTCGTTCCCACCCTGGGCCGCGACGAAGGTGGACTCGAGCGGTTCCTGACGTCGGCCGCTACCGCGTTCGTCGCGGGAGTGTGCGTGGATTGGCGCGGTGCCCTGGGCGGCGCCGGCTTCGTGGAGCTGCCGACGTACGCCTTTGACCGCCGGCGGTTTTGGCTGTCCGGTGAGGGTGTTGCGGCCGACGCCACCGGCCTGGGGCTGGGCAGCAGCGAGCACCCGCTGCTGAGCGCGGTCGTCGAGCTGCCCGCGTCCGGCGGGGTGGTGCTGACGGGTCGTTTGTCGCCCAGCTTGCAGGGCTGGCTCGCCGATCACGCCGTGTCCGGCGCGGTCGTGTTCCCCGGCGCCGGGTTCGTGGAGTTGGCGATCCGTGCGGGCGACGAAGTCGGTTGCTCGACGGTCGACGAGCTGACGCTGCAGGCGCCGTTGATGTTGCCGGCCAAGGATTCTGGGCTCGGCTCGGCCGCCGTCCAGGTGGTGGTGGGCCCCGCCGACGAATCGGACCGGCGAAGTGTCTCGATTTTCTCGCGCACCGATGCCGACTCCGGCTGGGTCTGCCACGCCGAGGGCACGCTGAGCCCCGGCTCGATCGAGCCGGACGCGGATCTGTCCGCGTGGCCGCCGGCGAACGCGGTCCTGGCCGACCCGGCCGACGGCTACGAGCAACTGGCCGCCCTCGGCTACGGCTACGGCCCGGCCTTCAAGGGATTGACCGCGACGTGGGTGCGCGGCGACGAGGTGTTCGCCGAGGTGCGGCTGCCCGAAGCCGCCGGCGGCGTCAACGGGTTCGGCGTGCACCCCGTGTTGCTCGACGCGGCGATGCACGCCCTGGCGATGGGCCACCAAATCACCGGCCGGACCGGCGAAATGATGTTGCCCTTCTCGTGGCAGGGCGTGTCGTTGCATGCCGCGGGCGCATCGGCGGTGCGCGCGCGCATCGCACCGGCGGACGGCGCAGCCGCCAACGCGGTCTCCATCGAGCTGGCCGACGCGCTGGGATTGCCGGTGCTGTCGGTGCGCGCGATGGTGGCGCGCCCGGTCAACGAGCGGCAGCTGCGTGCGGCGGTGTCGGGCGCGGGCCCGGACCGGCTGTTCGAGGTGATCTGGTCGCCCGCCGCGACGCAAGCCGAGTTACCCGTTCATCAGGTATTCGAATCGCTTGCGACCCATGACAACCCGATCGCGGAAACCTACGAGCGCACCCACCAGGCCCTGGGCGCCGTGCAGTCGTGGCTGACCGAGCAGGACTGCGGCGTCCTGGTCGTCGCGACCCGGGGTGCGATGGGATTGGCGGGCGAGGACGTCACCGACCTGGCGGGCGCGGCGGTGTGGGGGCTGGCACGCTCGGCGCAGACCGAGCATCCCGGCCGGATCGTGCTCGTGGATTCCGACGCGGCGCTCGACGACAGCGCGATAGCCGCCGTTCTCGCGACCGGTGAACCCCAGGTGTTGCTGCGCGACGACAAGGTTTACACCCCGCGGGTGCACGGCAGCCGCGGGGTGTACGGGATCATGACACCTCCTGGCGAGGGGCCCTGGCGGCTGGGTATCGACACCGCGGGCACCTTCGAAAACCTGCAACTGGAGCCGGTTCCCAACGCCGACGCGCCGCTGGAACCGGGCCAGGTCCGGGTCGCCCTGCGCGCCATCGCGACAAACTTCCGCGACGTCATGATCACGCTGGGCATGTTCACCCACGACGCCCTGCTCGGCGGCGAAGGCGCCGGCGTGGTGGTCGAAGTCGGCCCGGGCGTCACCGAGTTCGCCGTCGGCGATTCGGTATACGGCTTCTTCCCCGACGGCAGCGGCACGCTGGTCCCCGGCGACGTCCGCCTGCTGCTGCCGATGCCCGCCGACTGGACTTACACCGAAGCCGCCGGTATCTCAGCGGTTTTCACCACCGCATACATGGCGTTCATCCACCTGGCCGACGTCAAGCCGGGGCAGCGGGTGCTGGTGCACGCCGCCGCCGGCGGGGTGGGCATGGCCGCCGTACAGCTGGCGCGGCATCTCGGCCTCGAGGTGTTCGGGACCGCGAGCCGCGGCAAGTGGGACACGTTGCGGGCCATGGGCTTCGACGACGACCACATCGGGGACTCACGCACTTTGGAGTTCGAGGACAAGTTCCGGTCAGTGACCGGCGGCCGTGGCATGGATGTGGTGCTGGACTCGCTGGCCGGTGAATTCGTCGACGCCTCACTGCGGCTGGTCGCGCCCGGCGGGATTTTCCTGGAGATGGGCAAGACCGACATCCGGGACCCGGGCGCGGTGGCCCAGGAATACCCCGGCGTGCGCTACCGCGCCTTCGACCTCTTCGAACCCGGCCGTCCCCGGATGCATCAGTGGATGCTGGAACTCGCCGGCCTTTTCGACGCCGGGGTGCTGAAGCCCTTGCCGGCGACGACATTTGACGTGAGGCGCGCGCGCAGCGCGTTGAGGTACCTGAGCCAGGCTCGTCATGTGGGCAAGGTCGTCATGACGCTTCCCACCGGGCCAGGCGGTGCGCTGGGGGCCGGCGCCGTGTTGATCACCGGCGGGACCGGCATGGCGGGCTCGACGTTGGCCCGTCACCTCGTCGCGCAGCACCGCGCTCGCGACTTGGTGTTGCTGAGTCGCAGCGGACCCGAGGCACCCGGGTCCGCCGAATTGGTCGCGGAATTGGAGGCGGCCGGGGCCCGGGTGCGGGTGGTCGCGTGCGACGCGGCCGACCGTGCCGCGCTGGCGAGGGTGATCGCCGATGTCTCGGCGCAAGGGCCGCTGACGGGCGTGATTCACGCGGCCGGTGTGCTTGACGACGCCGTGGTGACCTCCCTGACGCCCGAGCGCATCGACACGGTGCTGCGGGCCAAGGTCGACGCGGCGTGGAACCTGCACGAGTTGACCCGCGATCTGAATCTTTCTGCGTTCGTGATGTTTTCGTCGATGGCGGGGCTGGTGGGGTCGTCCGGCCAGGCGAACTACGGGGCCGCCAACTCGTTCCTCGATGCGCTGGCCGCTCATCGGCGGGCGCACGGGCTGCCGGCGATCTCGCTGGCGTGGGGGCTGTGGGATCAAGCCAGCGCCATGACGGGCGGGCTGGACGCCGCCGACCTCGCGCGGCTCGGCCGGGACGGGATCCTCGCGTTGTCCTCTGCCGAGGCGATGGAACTGTTCGACACCGCGCTGATTGTCGACGAGCCGTTCATCGCGCCCGCCCGCATCGATCTCGGCGCCCTGCGCGCCCACGCGGTCGCGGTACCACCGATGTTCAGTGACCTCGTCAAAGCGCCGACGCGGCGCCGGGTCGACGACTCGCTGGCCGCCGCGAAATCGAAATCGGCGCTCGCGCATCGCCTGGACGGGCTGCCCGAAGCCGAGCAGCACGCCGTGCTGCTGGATCTGGTGCGCTCGCACATCGCCACGGTGCTGGGGAACACCACGGCCGAGGCGATCGACCCGGACAAGGCGTTCCAGGAATTGGGCTTCGACTCGCTGACCGCGGTCGAAATGCGTAACCGGCTCAAAACCGCTACGGGACTGGCTCTTTCGCCCACGTTGATCTTCGACTACCCGACACCCAACGGCCTGGCCGGCTACATCCGCACCGAACTCGCCGGAGTGCCGCAAGAAATCAAGCCCGCCCCGGTCGCGCGCGCCACCGGCGACGATCCGATCGCAATCGTGGGCATGGCGTGCCGCTATCCGGGCGGGGTGAATTCTCCAGACGACTTGTGGGACATGCTCATCGAGGGCCGTGACGTGCTCTCCGAATTCCCCACCGATCGCGGCTGGAACCTGACCGGGCTGTACAACCCGGACCCCGACGTTCCGGGCACCTGCTACACCCGCACCGGTGGCTTCGTGGACGGCGTCGCGGACTTCGATCCCGCCTTCTTCGGCATCACGCCGAGCGAGGCGCTGGCCATGGATCCGCAGCAACGGCTGTTCCTGGAATTGTCCTGGGAAGCCTTGGAGCGCTCGGGAATCGAGCCCGGCGGGCTGCGCGGCAGCGCCACCGGCGTGTTCGCCGGGGTGTACACGCAGGGCTACGGCATCGGCGCCGCGCCGGCCGCCGAGGGCTTCCGCCTGACCGGACAGTCGTCGAGCGTGGCGTCCGGACGGATTTCGTACGCGCTGGGGCTGGAGGGCCCCGCCGTCTCGGTGGACACGGCCTGCTCGTCGTCGTTGGTTGCCTTGCACATGGCGGCGCAGTCGCTGCGCTCGGGCGAATGCGACCTGGCCCTGGCCGGTGGAGTCACCGTCAACGCCACACCCGATATCTTCGTCGAATTCAGCCGCATGCGCGGGCTGTCGGCGGACGGGCGCTGCAAGGCATACGCGGGCGCGGCCGACGGCACCGGATTCTCCGAGGGCGGCGGCATGCTCGTCGTGGAGCGCCTGTCGGACGCGCGACGCCTGGGGCACCCCGTGCTGGCCGTGGTCCGCGGGTCGGCCATCAATCAGGACGGCGCCTCCAACGGATTGACCGCGCCCAACGGTCCCTCGCAGCAGCGCGTGGTGCGCGCCGCGCTGGCCAACGCCGGGCTGTCGGCGGCCGACGTGGAGGCGGTCGAGGGACACGGGACCGGAACCACATTGGGCGATCCGATCGAGGCACAGGCCTTGTTGGCGACCTATGGACAAGACCGGGCCGAACCGCTGTGGCTGGGGTCGATCAAGTCGAACATGGGCCACACGCAGGCCGCCGCCGGCGTCGCGGGTGTCATCAAGATGGTGCTGGCGATGCGCCGCGAAATGCTGCCCGCGACTTTGCATGTCGACGAGCCCAGCCCGCACGTGGACTGGTCGACGGGCTCCGTGTCGTTGCTGACCGAGGCGCGGGCATGGCCCGCGGACCATCCGCGTCGGGCCGGGGTGTCGTCGTTCGGGATCAGCGGCACTAACGCACACGTCATCGTCGAAGCGGTCCCGGCCGAGCAACCCGCCGAGCCGAAGCCATGCGTACCGGTGGTGCCGTGGGCAGTGTCGGCGAAGTCGCCGTCGGCCTTGAGATCTCAGGCCGCGCGGTTGGCGGCGCACGTGCGCGCCCACGGTGAACTTGACATCGCCGACGTGGGGTGGTCGTTGGCCGGCCGGTCGACGTTCGAGCATCGCGCCGTCGTCGTCGGCGGTGACCGCGAGGAATTGCTGACCGGGCTGGACGAGCTGGCCGGCGACGACCTGGCCGGGTCGTTCATCCGTGGTACCGCGATGCCCGCCGGCAAGACCGTGTTCGTATTCCCCGGGCAAGGTGCCCAGACACTGGGCATGGGAATGGAATTGCACGCCGCCTATCCGGCTTTCGCCGAGGCATTCGACGCCGTGGTGGCCGAACTCGACCGGCATCTGCTCCGCCCGCTGCGCGACGTCATCTGGGGGTTCGACGAAAACCTGTTGAACTCCACCGAATTCGCGCAGCCCGCGTTGTTCGCGGTGGAAGTCGCCCTGTTCCGGCTGCTCGAATCCTGGGGCGTGCGCCCGGATTTCGTGATGGGCCACTCGATCGGCGAGCTGTCAGCCGCGCACGTCGCCGGTGTCCTGTCGCTGGAGAACGCCGCGGTACTGGTGGCCGCCCGCGGCCGATTCATGCAGGCGCTGCCGGCGGGCGGGGCGATGATCGCCGTGCAAGCCACCGAAGAGGAGGTGCGGCCGCTGCTGGTGCCCGAGGTCGGCCTCGCCGCGGTCAACGGGCCGGCCTCCGTGGTGATTTCCGGCCCCGACGACGCCGTGACCGCGATCGCGGAGCGGCTCCGCGCCGACGGTCGTCGCGTCCATCAGCTCGCCGTCTCCCACGCCTTCCACTCCCCGTTGATGGATCCGATGATCGACGAATTCGGCACGGTCGCAGCCGGACTCGCCGTCGGCGCCGCCACCATCCCGATCGTGTCGAACGTGACCGGACAACTCGCGGGCGACGACTTCGCGTCGGCGGCGTACTGGAAGCGGCACGTGCGCGAAGCGGTGCGCTTCGCCGACAGCGTGCGCTTCGTGCACTCGGCCGGCGGCAACCGTTTCCTCGAAGTCGGCCCC
This sequence comes from Mycobacterium sp. IS-1264, assembly GCF_001954195.1. Classification (GTDB taxonomy): domain Bacteria; phylum Actinomycetota; class Actinomycetes; order Mycobacteriales; family Mycobacteriaceae; genus Mycobacterium. The sequence continues at coordinate 62,168 of NZ_MBES01000016.1, forward strand.
AGCAGCGGGCTGACGGCATCGATCGAAGAGTCGCTACCGGATGTCGCCGTGACCACGATGTCGGCCCTGCGCAAGGACCGCCCGGAGCCGGTGTCCCTGACCAACGCCGTCGCGGCCGGGTTCGTCGCAGGGATGGCCGTGGACTGGCGCGGCGCCCTCGGCCAAGCTGGTCTGGTCGAATTGCCCACGTATGCCTTTGAGCGGCGGCGCTTTTGGCTGGCCGGCGATGGCACTGCGGTCGATGCCGCCGGGCTGGGCCTCGCGGCCGGCGAACATGCCCTACTCGGCGCGGTGGTGGAACTGCCGGCCTCGGGCGGAGTCGTGCTCACGGGCCGGTTGTCGCCGGCCGCGCAGGGCTGGCTCAACGATCATGCCGTCGGCGGGGTCGTGCTGTTCCCCGGCGCGGGATTTGTCGAGTTGGCGATCCGCGCTGGCGACCAGGTGGGCTGCGTAGTCGTCGACGAGCTGAATCTGGCGGCGCCGCTGGTGTTGCCGGCCGATGGATCGGTCGCCGTTCAGGTTGTGGTTGGCGGACCGGACGATTCGGGCGCACGCGAGGTGTCGGTGTTCTCGCGGACCGATACCGGGTCCGGGTGGTCGTTGCACGCCGAAGGCGTTCTGCGTGCGGGATCGATACAACCGGGCGCGGATCTGTCGGCGTGGCCGCCGGTGGGTGCGGTCGCGGTGGACGTCGGCGACGGATACGAGCGGCTGGCCGAGCGTGGCTACGGATACGGGCCCGCGTTCCGTGGCCTGACGACGATGTGGCGCCGCGGCGACGAAATCTTCGCCGAAGTCACCCTGCCCACCGACGCCGGAGTCTCGACGGCCGGGTTCGGCGTCCACCCGGCGATGCTCGACGCAGCACTGCACGCGGTCATCCTCGCGTCCGATAGCGGCGAGCTTCCAGAGGGCTCGATGCTGGTGCCGTTCTCCTGGCAGGGGGTGTCGTTGCACGCCGCGGGCGCGGCCGCCGTGCGAGCGCGCATCGTGCCGAACGGCCAATCGGCGGTGTCGATCGAGCTCGCCGACGGGTTGGGCCTGCCGGTGCTCTCGGTGGAGTCGATGGTGGCCCGCCCGGTGACCGACCAGCAGCTGTTGGCCGCGGTGTCCAGTTCGGGGCCGGACCGGCTCTTCGAGGTCGTCTGGTCCGCTCAGCCGTCGACCGCGGTGCAGCCCGTATCGGTGTCCGCTTGGGGGACAACGGAATTGGAGCAACCGGTCGAGGCCGAGCGATCGGCGGTGCTGTTCGAATCGGCACCAGTGGCCGGTGATGTCGTGACCGAGGTCTACGCGGCGACGCGCGCGGTGCTGCCGGTGCTGCAGTCGTGGCTGGCCCGCGACGGCGCGGAAACGTTGGTGGTGTCCACCCGCGGTGCCATGGCGCTGCCGGGGGAGGATGTCACCGATTTGGCGGGCGCGGCGGTGTGGGGGCTGGTGCGGTCGGCGCAGACCGAACATCCCGGCCGGATCGTGCTCGTCGACACCGACGAGCCCCTGGACGCCGACGCAATAGCGGCGGTTCTCGCGGTCGGCGAGCCGCAGGTGTTGGTGCGCAGTCGGACGGTCTACACCGCGCGGGTGCTGGGCAGCCGCGCGGTCGGCGGTCTCTTGGTGCCACCGGATGCCGGGCCGTGGCGGCTGGGCATGAGCAGTCGGGGAACCATCGAGAATCTGCGGTTGGAGCGAATTCCCGACGCCGATGCGGCGCTGGGGCCCGGTCAGGTGCGGGTCGCGTTGTCGGCCATCGCGGCTAACTTCCGCGACGTCATGATCGCGCTGGGCCTGTATCCCGATCCGGATGCGGTCATGGGTATCGAGGCCGCCGGCGTAATCATCGAAGCAGCCTCGGACGACGGACGTTTCACGGTCGGCGACCGCGTCATGGGCCTGTTCCCGGACGGGACGGGCACGGTCGCGATCACCGACCAGCGACTGCTCGTCAAGGTGCCGCAAGGATGGTCATACACGGCCGCCGCGACGGCTTCGGTGGTGTTCGCGACCGCGCGCTACGCGCTGGTCGACCTGGCGGACGTCAAACCCGGTCAGCGGGTGCTGGTGCACGCCGCCGCCGGTGGGGTGGGCATGGCCGCCGTCCAGCTGGCCCGCCACTTCGGCTTGGAAGTGTTCGCGACGGCCAGCCGCGGCAAGTGGGACACATTGCGGGCCATGGGCTTTGACGACGATCACATCGGCGATTCGCGCAGCCTCGAGTTCGAGGAAAAGTTCCGGGCCGCGACCGGCAGGACCGGTGTGGCCGGGATGGACGTGGTGCTCGACTCGCTCTCCGGCGATTTCGTGGATGCCTCGCTGCGCCTGGTCGCCCCTGGTGGGGTGTTCCTGGAGATGGGCAAGACCGATATTCGCGACCCCGAGGTCGTCGCCCGCGACCACGCCGGCGTGCGTTACCGCGCCTTCGACCTGTTCGAAGCCGGACCGGACCGCATCGCGCAGATGCTCGACGAGTTGGCGGCACTGTTCGGCGACGGCGTGCTGCGGCCGCTGCCGGTGACCAGATTTGATGTGCGACGTGCGCCTGCCGCGCTGCGGTACCTGAGCCAGGCCCGCCACGTCGGCAAGGTCGTGATGACGATGCCGGATGCGTGGACGGCCGGCACGGTCCTGATCACCGGCGCCACCGGGATGGCCGGTTCGGCGCTCGCGCGGCATGTGGTGGCCCGCCATGGGGCGCGGAATGTGGTGTTGGTCAGCCGGCGCGGTCCCGATGCACCCGGCGGTGCTGAGCTGATGTTCGAGCTGCGCGCGGCGGGCGCCCACGTGGAGCTGGTGGCCTGCGATGCCGCGGATCGCGAGGCGTTGGCGAAGGTGATCGCCGACATCCCGGTGCAGCACCCGCTGACCGGGGTGATTCACGCCGCCGGCGTGCTGGACGACGCGGTGGTGGCGTCACTGACTCCCGAGCGGATCGATGCCGTGCTGCGAGCCAAGGTCGACGCGGCGTGGAACCTGCACGAGTTGACGCGCGATTTGGATGTGTCTGCCTTCGTGATGTTTTCGTCGATAGCCGGGCTGGCGGGAGCATCGGGTCAGGCTAACTACGCGGCCGGCAATTCGTTCCTGGACGGGTTGGCCGCTCATCGACGGGCGCAGGGGCTGCCGGCGATTTCGCTGGGCTGGGGGCTGTGGGATCAGGCCAGCGCCATGACCGGCGGGCTGGGCGCCGCCGATCGCGCCCGATTCGGGCGGGACGGGATTGTCGCGATGTCCTCGGACGAGGCGCTGGAATTGATGGACACGGCGCTCGTCGTCGACGAGCCATTCATGCTGCCCGCCCACATCGACCTTGCGGCGCTGCGGGTGAAGTTCGACGCCGGCACGCTGCCGCCGATGTTCGTCGATTTGATCAATGCGCCCACCCGCCGCCAGGTCGACGACTCGCTGGCTGCCGCCAAGTCGAAATCGGCTCTGCTGCAACGCCTCGAAGGCCTACCCGAGGACGAGCAACAGGCCATCCTGCTGGATCTGGTGCGCTCGAACATTGCCACAGTGCTGGGGAGCTCCAGCGCCGAGGCCATCCATCCCGACAGGGCGTTCCAGGAGCTGGGCTTCGACTCGCTGACCGCCGTCGAGATGCGCAACCGACTGAAGTCCGCCACCGGCCTGGCGCTGTCGCCGACGTTGATCTTCGACTACCCGAACTCCGCCGCGCTGGCCGGTTACATGCACCGCGAACTCGTCGGCGCATCGGAGCAACAGGCCGTCGCCGCCGCGCCGGGCGAAGCCGAAATTCAGCGTGTCGTGGGGTCGATTCCGGTCAAGCGCCTGCGCCAGGCCGGAGTCCTGGAACTGTTGCTCGCGTTGGCAAATGAAGCCGACGGCGCCCCCGCCGCCCCTGCGGTGACGACAGAGAAGGACATCGCGGACATGGACCTCGACGACCTTCTCAACGCGGCCTTGATGGACGACGACGAGTAGCCATGAGCAAAGACATTCCGTGAGGGTCGCGATCACGGGGGCCGGTGGTGTGCTCGGCCGCGGCCTCGCCGCCCGGCTGCTCAGCCAAGGCCACGATGTCATCGGCATCGCGCGCCATCGTCCCGAAAGTTGGTCGAGCGCGGCCGAATTCGTCGCAGCTGACATCCGGGACGCGGAAGCGGTCAAGCACGCCGTCGCCGGTGCGGACATGGTCGCGCATTGCGCCTGGGCAAGGAACGGCGAGCAGGTCAATATCGGCGGCACGCGCAACGTCCTGCAGGCGATGACCGAGACCGGCAGCGGGCGCATCGTTTTCGCGTCGTCGGCACACGTCTACGGCGGGCCAGACGCTCCGAAGGCCGAGGCCGACGCGCTATCCCCGGTCCTCGAGGACGGCCGGCACAAGGCCCGCGTCGAGCAGATGCTTGAGTCGTCGGGCCTGGAATGGGTCGCGATCCGTTCCGCGCCGATTCTTAGCCGCGGCGTCGACAACTGGGTGCGCCGGCTGCTGGCGCTGCCGGCATTTCCCGGCGGGGCAGCCGATCGTCGCATGCAAGTGGTCCATCTCGACGACGCGCTTCGGCTATTCGTCCGGGCGCTGCTGGACACCGAAACCGGCAGCGGCCCTGTCAATCTCGCAGCCCGCGGAGCGGTGAGCTTCCGTCAGGTCGCCGCGGCCGTGGGACGCCCGATCGTGCGGTTCGGCTTGGGGCCGGCGGACCTACAGCTGGTGCGCGGCGCCCCGCTGATGGATACCTCGCGGCTGCATGACGAGTGGGGCTTCGAGCCGACCTGGAACGCCGAGGAATGCGTCGACGATTTCGCGCCGGCGGTGCGGGGCCGGATCACCATCGGCAAGCGGGTGGTGTCGCTCCCGTGGCGGCTGACCAATATCGCCGACCTGCCGGCCGTCGACGCGCCGTCCGAAGATGGGGTGAAGCCCAATTTGGCTGGCCCGGCGGGAGATAACGGCGAATTCGACACACCGATCGACCCGCGTTTCCCGACCTTCCTGGCGACCAACCTGTCGGAGGCGCTGCCCGGCCCGTTTTCGCCGTCGTCGGCCTCGGCGACCGTGCGTGGGCTGCGCGCCGGGGGAGTGACCATCGCCGAGCGGCTGCGGCCCGGCGGAATCGTCCAGCGGGAGATCGCGATGCGAACCGTCGCGGTGTTCGCGCACCGGCTGTATGGGGCGATCACGTCGGCGCACTTCATGGCCGAAACCGTGCCGTTCGTCAAGCCCCCGACGGTCGTCAGGAACAGCGGATACTTCGGCCCCAGCATGGCCTCCCTGCCGGTCTTCGGCGAACAGCGCCCGCCCACCGAAACCAGCCGTGCCCGAAGGAGATTGCGCACCGTCCGCAACATCGGCGTGTTCGGTGTCAACCTGGTCGGCCTGAGCGCCGGTTCGCCCCGCGACACCGCCGAGTACCTAGCCGATGTCGATCGCCTGGAACGGCTGGTCGGTGACGACGTCACCCGGCACGACGATCGTCGCCTGCTCAGCCTGATCCTGCTGGCGCGCGACGATGTCGTGCACGGCTGGGTGCTGTCTTCGGTGTCGTTCATGTTGTGCGCCGCGTTCAACGTGTTGTTGCGGGGCGTGTGCGGGCGCGACACCGCCCCGCAGGCGGGGCCGGAGCTGGTCAGCGCGCGGTCGGTGGAGGCGGTGCATCGGTTGGTGGTTGCGGCGCGGCGCGACCCGAACGTGGTGGGGCTGCTTGGCGAGCCGGGTGAGCGGCTCGGCAAGCTGGCCGCCGACGCGCCGGAGTTTCACGCGGCCGTACTGTCCGAGCTGGAGCTGATCGGTCATCGCGGCCCCGCGGAGCTGGAGATGCTGTCGACCAGCTATGCCGACATCCCCGAGCTGCTGGTCCGGATGGTGGCCAGGGCCATGACCGCCCCGCCTACGCCGCCGCCAGCTCCTCCGCGGATTCCATTGCGCGCCAAGCCCATAGCGGCGCTGGCCGCGCGCCAGATCCGCGACCGCGAAGTCCGCCGCGACAAGATGGTCCGCGCGAACTGGGTGCTGCGCGGTCTGCTGCGTGAGTACGGGCGCCGGTTGGCCGACGCCGGGATCTTCGACACCGCCGACGACGTGTTCTACCTCCTGGTGGACGAACTCGACGCGCTGCCACCCGATGCGGCCGACGTGGTGGCGCGGCGCCGCGCCGAACACCGCAGACTGGCCGGCGTCGTCCCCCCGACGGTGTTCAGCGGCAGCTGGCAGCCGACCAGCGCCTCGCCGCCCGGCCTGAGCAGCGGGGACACCCTGCACGGGGTCGGTGTGTGTGGTGGACGGGTGCGCGGCAGGGTGCGGATCGTGCGGCCCGAGACCATCGACGATCTGCAACCCGGCGAGATTCTCGTCGCCGAGGTCACCGATGTCGGTTACACCGCCGCCTTCTGCTACGCCGCGGCCGTGGTGACCGAACTCGGTGGCCCGATGTCGCACGCCGCCGTGGTCGCGCGCGAGTTCGGCTTCCCGTGTGTGGTCGATGCCCAGGGCGCAACCAGGGCCTTGCCGCCGGGTGCGCTCGTCGAAGTCGACGGCGGCACCGGTGAGATTCGCGTCCTCGAGCTCTGAGCGGGCCAGACCGAAAAGCGTTAGCGGAAGCGGACGTTCAACGTCGCCATGCCGAAGATCTTCTGGCCACCGGACTTCGCGGCGACAATCACGACGCCGGTGCGGGTGGCCGGGTCCAGCGACTTGATCCGGCCGCTGAACTCGATGTCAGCTCCCTCGGCCGCCGACACAACCGCAGGCTGGGACAGCCGCACCGCGTAGCGGGTTACCGCACCGGGGTCGCCCGACCATGCGGACGCGAATCCGGAACCCAGACCCATGGTGAGCATTCCGTGGGCGATAACGTCGGGCAGCCCTGCGAGCTTGGCGATGGACTCGTCCCAGTGGATCGGATTGGCGTCGCCGGCCACGCCGGCATAGTTCACCAGGTCGCCGCGGGACAGCCGGGTGTGACGCGTCGGCAGCTCGTCGCCGACGTGCACGTCCTCGAAGGGCGGCGTCCCCGGCGTCCGGGTGGTGCCTCCCTGGGCAATCCGGACCTCGCCCTCGGGCCGCACCGTCTTCTGGTAATCGTCTTCACCGATCCCGAAGATGTCGACGTCGTGCATCATCATCTTCTGCACCGCCGTTTTGATCGCCGGATCGACGTCCTCGTTGGTGAGACCGACAACGGTGGTGTGCAGGGTGTGAACCCGCTCGCCGTCCGAGTCGGTGAAGGTGTTGGTGACGGTGATGAAATCCCTGCCGGCCGTCCTGCGCACCGACGACAGCTCGACGTCGACGTGCAGTTCGTCGCCGGCCACGATCGGACGGTGCTGTTCGAAGACTTCTTCGGTCTGCAGGTAGGTGTCGTAACCGACGACCACCGACTCGAACATCCGGCGATTGCAGGTCATGCCGGGGACCGACGTGAACGTCAGCGGCGCCACCACGTCCGAATAGCCCAAGTCAGCCGCCGCCGTGACATCCCAGTGCGCGGGGTGATAGTCCTGCACGGCACGGGCGTATTCGCGGAGCTTCTCGCGGCCGACCACGTACGTGCCGTCCATCTGGTAGTAATGGCCGACCCGCGCCTCGATCGGTGACGTTTCTGCTGCCGCGGTCATAAATTTGCTCAACTTCTTCTATCGACGTGTCCTGAGCACACTATCGTGCGGCCACCGTAGCAGCGATCAGGCTGTCAGCGGCAGCACCGAGCGTGGGGCCTAGGGACGAACCACCAGGCGATTCCCATGCATCGGGCCCACGCTCGGGCGCCCTGGGATCACGGATGCGCGGCCGCGTGCTGTTGGGCCGCCTGGCGAGCGAGCCTTTCGTTGTGGATCCTGACGAGTTCGCGGAACCCAAGCCGGTGGTATTTCGGTATCGGCTGGATGCCCCACACGTCCTGCGCGGTGGCCTTACCCTCGGCACCCTCCGGCGGCCCCAACGGCGGGTACGGGTACTTGCATTCCAGGGTGTCGTTGGAATACCGAATCTTCAGCAGCTCGCTACAGATTTCGGTCAGGCTCAGCGTGGGGTAGCCGTAATACACCGCCATGAACGGCAACGTGAACGCGCCCTCGATCACCAGCGCGATGAGGCACACCAAGACGGCCCGTTTGATCCATTTATGCATGCGGGCGTAGTACGGGGTTGTCCCCGGCTCGAGATCGGGAGTGGGGTCTTTTTCCTCGGTTGGTGACGGCACGGAAGAACTTGTCATCGCAATGCTCCTAAACTTGGTCAGTCCGAAAAGATTTCGCGGTTAACGGTGTGCAGATACGGGATGGCGAGGAACGGGGTGATGTAGAAGATGTCGTACAGCCACCAACCGATCACCGGAAACACGACACCGGCGTAGCGCACGTCGGCGAACATCGTCATGTTGAACACATAGGCTGACCAGATCACCACGCCCATCCAGCAGGTGATGATCATCCACTGGTGGCCCCACCGCTTCATCTGCAAGAACCCGATCGCTGCGGCGACTCGCATGGAGAACACCGTCAGGATCAGTCCTGCCACATAGGCTTTTTCGCCAGGGCCCGCGGCGCCCCCGACCCAGAGCTCGTTGTAATGCCAGAAGTAGCCGGCGTCGAACATGTTGCCCCAGCCGACCATCAGCACCCGGTTGATCAACGTGTGGTTGGCGACGAGGTCCAGGGCCCAGCCCAGGCTGTTGAGCATGCCGTCGATCAGCACCAGATAGCCGATCAGGGTCACGATCATGGGCCGAACCGAGAGGCCGGCGCGCAGGGCCTGGCGCTGCAGCCAAACCCCACGCATGAAGATGGGAAATCCGATCAGACCCGGAGCCCACATGCCCATCAAGGCGGCGCCGGCGATCATCCACTTGTCGGCGCGGCGCTGCGCGCGGCGGGATTCGTCGTGGTGATCCTCGAGGCTAACCGAACTTCCCGAAAGCCGGTTGAGCAGAGGAAGATTCACAGGTCCCACCAACCGCGTGCAAATGACATATAGAGCTGGATTCCGAACATCACCGCCAAGTAGCCGTAGATGAAAATTTGGAAGACGATCAGCGCCCTCTTGCGTTTCCGCTCTTTCAGGTCCATGCCAACGGCTCCTTCCTAGCTCAGCGTGTTGGACGTTTCAGCGTCGGCGAGGCTGGCCGCCGCGACTTCCCGTAGACCGTCGGTGACGGCGCCGTCGGTGCTCAGCGGCGCGAGTATGCACGTGTCGGCCGCTTCCAATTCGGTTGCGCCGGCCGCGATCAGCTGCGCCGCAGTGACCAACACCCTGGTCGACGGAGGCTCGAAGTGAAAGGCTTCGTCGGCGGTGCGGATCGCAACTGCGCATCCGACCAGTCGCCGCGCCGTCGCGATGGGAACCCCGGATTCGGCGACGATCACCTCGGCCTCGCGGTCGGGCGGCAAATACTTCATCGCGATCGTGACGAACCGCTGGCGGAACGACGGTTTGAGCTCCTTGAGCGAGCTGCGGTATGCGGGGTTGTACGAGCACACCAGCATGAAGCCGTCGGGCGCCTGCACCACCTCGCCGGCGCGGTCAAGGAACAGCGAGCGCCGATGATCGGTGAGCGAATGCAGGATCGCCAGCGAGTCGTGGCGAGCCTCCACGACCTCGTCGAGGTAACAGATCGCGCCGCCCTTGACCGCCCGGGTCAGCGGGCCGTCGGTCCACACCACGTCGCCGCCGGTCACCATGAAGCGGCCGACGAGATCGGAGCTGGTGAGATCGTCGTGGCAGCTGATGGTGACGACGGGTCGCCCCAACACCAGGCCCATGTGCTCGACGAACCGTGTCTTGCCGCACCCGGTCGGGCCGGTGAGCATCAGGGGCAGGTGCCGCTGGAAGGCCTGCTCGAACAGCACGACCTCGTTGCCGTTAGGGAAATAGGTATCGGTGGCGGCGTTCATGCGGCGACCAGTTCACGATGGACATGAGCCAATACCCGCGGAAGCTCCTCGATGCGTCGAATCCGTTGGGACCGACGAGGACCGAACACCTCCGGGAGGGGATCGACCCGCGTCGGTCCGACGCCCACGTAGTACATCGACACCCCCGCGTCGCTGGCCTCCTCGACGGCGTGCGCGGCGTCCGCCCAGGCGTAGCTGCCCTCGTAGCCCTCGTCGGAGATCAGTCCGTCGCCGATCACGATCAGCAGGCGCCGTTCGGAGGGCTGCGCCAGCAATCGGCTCGTCAAGTGGCGAAGTGGCGCGCCGAGTCTGGTGTATCCGCGGGTGGACAGGCCCAGCCCGCTCGGCGGCACAAACCGGCGGTCTTCGAAGTCCTTCAGGCGGCGCACTTCGACTCGATGACGGGTGTTGCCCGTGAACACGAAGATGCCATGACGCTCGCGCGCCAGCGTCATGGCGCGCGACAGCGCGTCGGCACAGGCCAATTCGAGCCGGAAGATTCGCCCGCCGTGCACGCCGAGCGACGAACTGCCGTCGAGCAGCAACGCCGTGGTGACGTCGCGGCCGCTGGGCAGCAGGTCGCGGAATATCCTCGGCTCCTCGGCCTCGCCGGTCGTGAGATCGGTGTAGTGGCTGACGTATTGGTCGACATCGAGGTCGGAGCCGTCTTCGAGGCGGTTCGTCATCGCACGGTGGGTGTGCTCTTCGAACCACTTGCGGACGTCGATGGTCACGGGCGTCGGCCCGTGGACGCTGGGCGCGTCCGCGGTCTCGACGACGGCGACGTGGTCGCGCATGAATCGCTGGGTCCATGCGTTCCATTCGGGGTAGGGAATTCCGGGCCGGTGTTGCGGGGTGAGGTCGAGATCGTTGTCTTGGGGGCGGCTCGGCGGCGGCAGGTTGGGGTTGCGGACGCCGCCGTCGCCGCCGACGGGGACGGAATACGGCCGCGGAACCCGTTGCTGCGCTGTCGTCCAGGGCATCCGGCCGAAACTGCGTCGCAACTTGTCGGTCCATCCCCGTGGCATCGTGTAGGCCAGCGGCAAGTCGCCCAGCAGCGGATGGACCGTCAAATCCGGATCCGTGGACGCCAGCGCGATCGCGCGGTCGAGCATCTCCTCGGCGTTCATGTCGCCGTCGGCGGGGAGGACTTCGGGCAGCAGTCGACGAAGCTCGGGTAGTAGACCGGGCCAGCGCGAGGCTATCCAGCCCACGGCGACGCCCGCTTCGACGACTGTGAGCGCCCGCAGTTCACGTGCGGAGAGCTCGTTCAGCCGATATGCGGTGATGCGTTCCTTGGATGGCGAACATTGCAGCGCCACACCGCATGTCAGGGTCCTGCGCGTCCAGTCGGCTATGGCGGGGTAGGGGACATGGACGAAGGTCAGCCGTGCGCTCAATCCGAAGCGGCGCCGCTCACCCGTCACGAGCCGCGCGCCTTCGCGGCGGCGGTCACTCAACGCCACCGCCGTCACGGCACAACTGCGTTCGAGCGTCATCGCATGGACGTCGGAGCCTTCAGCCATCGCAGGAAGCCGCTCAAAACGTGCCGATGTTGGAGAACAGCCAATACCAAAACCAGATGATCAGTCCGGTGCCGCCCCAGGCGGCGACGTAGCGAAGGATTTCCCAGAGATAGCCCACGATGCGACCTCCTGATCATCGATTCAGCTGTGGTTGCGGAGTCTCAGTCGGTGAAGAGTTCACGGTTGACGGTGTGCAGATACGGGATGGCGAGGAAGGGGGTGATGTAGAAGATGTCGTAGAGCCACCAGCCGACGACCGGCAGCACGACACCGGCGAAGCGCACGTCGGCGAACATCGTCATGTTGAAGACGTAGCCGATCCAGATCACCACACCCATCCAGCAGGTGATCACCATCCACTGATGGCCCCAACGCTTCATCTGCAGGAAGCCGATGGCCGCCGCGATCCGCATCGTGAAGACGGTCAGGATGAGACCGACTTCCCAGGCCTTTTCGCCCGGGCCCGCCGCGCCGCCCACCCACAGCTCGTTGTAGTGCCAGAAGTAGCCCGCGTCGAACATGTTTCCCCAGCCGTTCAACAGCACGCGGGCCAGCAGCGTGTGGTTTGCGACCAGGTCGAGCGCCCACCCCACGGCGTTGATCGCGGCGTCGATGATGACGAGATAGCCGAGCAGCGTGACGAGCATCGGTCGAACCGAGAGTCCATCCCGTTGCGCCCGGCGCAGTAATCGAACGCCCCAGAGGAATAGCGGCAGCCCGAAGATGCCCAGGACCGCGGTGCCGATCAGGAGACTGCCCGAGATGAGCCATTTGTCGGCCCGACGCTGCGCGAACTGCGACCGCTCCGCGTGCTCGTCGAACGTCAGTGTGGGTAGGGCAGCGTCACGCTGGTGCAGCTTCGGCACGTCTATGAACCCTCCGCGTCATCGAGGCCGATTGAGCAGGTGCGAGCACTATAACAGGCTGACTTTAGTCAACAAAAAAGCTACCACTGATGGGTCTCAGCCGGGCATGACCAGCATTTCGTGCATCTGAAGGGTCGAGTTACTGATATTAGTCAAGTTTGGCGCGGTTCCGACGGTCGGGCTGGTGCCGTTGCCCTGCGTGGTCCGCTCGTAGCGTCTCACGTCGGCAAGGGTCAAGGCTGCAAGCTTCGCAACGTCCTCGCGACGTAGTCCTCGAGCAACGCGCGACCGGTGGGCCAGTGGTTGGTGGTGATCAACAGCGAGTACAGGCCGAGCAAGAAGAACACCGCACTGTTCATGGGAATGACGTCAGGATCAACGTCGCCACGTTCTTGAGCGCGCGCGATCTGCTGGGCGACCAAGACGATCAGGGGATGATCTTCTCCGTCTTCGGCGGGGGGACGAGTTTGCGAAAAATGCAGCGCAAGAAAGTCATTGAACAGCAGGTCGCCAAGCCGGCGTTCCAACCCAACTATCAGGCGGACCGCTTCATTCAATGCGGAGGCGATATCATGCTTCGACTTCAGGAATTGCGCGAACTGCTTGGCGATGCGGTCCTCTTCACGCCGCTCAAGTTCGAGCAGCACGTGCTCCTTGGTCGGAAAGTGAAAGAAGAAGGTGCCGTGGGCGACGCCCGCTGCGGCCACGATGGCACTGACGTCGGCCTCCGCCATCCCGGCCCTGGCGAACTCGGCGATCGCGGCACCCATCAATCGCTCCCGCGTCTGCAAGCGCTTGGCTTCTCGCGCAGACACCCTTTCCGTCACCGCCATTTCGGTCCTTCAGTTGACTTCACTCACCTAGGAGTTCTGAGGGTAGCTCACCCATTATGACTTCTATGCGCTAGAAAGGCTTGTATTACTCTATATATCGTCATGCTGCGACTTCCTGTTCCAGCCCGGAGCCCGTGAAATCATTGACGTTAGTCAGACAGTGTTCGTAGATTGAACGGCGGTCGACGCCGGGGTGACCATCAACTAGATCGCTCACAAGCGCCAGCTGCTGGGCTCCGAGACGTGCCAGGGAGTGGCGGCGGGCAACGGCTCTGCCTCGGTGATCGATATCGCGTCGACGATCAGGGCAACGTAGCGTCGCCAGCCATCGCTGCGCGGATCCATCGTCGGTAGCACGGAATAGAGCATCGCGATCAGGCGCGGAAGATCGTCGGCGACCAGGTCGGCGCGGACGAGCCCGGACCGCTGGCCTCGCCGAACAAGCTCGTGCAGGGTCTGGTTCAGCGAGTCTGAGATGTCGGCGGTCAGCGACCCGGCCCGGTGCACGGCGGTCAGCAGGTGGCGCTCGCGAGCACCGAGTCCTATTGCCGCCCCGATCAATTCGTTCAGGCCACGCAACGGGTCGTCGGCGCGCCGCGCGTGCTCGATCGCCGGCATCAGATCCTCGGCGATGCTCTGGTCCAGAGCCGCCCGGACCAGGTCGGCCTTGGCCGGAAATCTCCGGTAAAGCGTCCGCTCGCCGACTCCCGCGCGACGGGCGACCGCTTCGATCGGCGCATCGGGTCCGAGCTCCCCGTAGACGGCCCGCGCGGCGCGCAGTATCCGCTCGGCGTTGCGGGCCGCGTCCGCTCGCAGCGGCCGGTCCTCAATGGCGGTCACCAAGACAGCTTAACTGACGGTTGACTGCCAATTGCCGGAGTCCTACGCTCAAAGCAATTGACAGCTATCTGCCACTTAATGGGAAACGTCGCTGATGACAACAACTTCCGAACGTCGCTCGGAGACAGATCTTCCAGTCATACCCGCTCCGCGTGCGGCGCAGTGCCCGCTGCAGCCACCCGCCGAATTCGCGAGCTGGCGGGAGGAGCCGGGGTTGCGCCGGGCGATGTACCACGGACAACCGGCCTGGGTGGTGAGCCGCTACCACGACATCAGGGCGGCCCTGCTCGATCCGCGCCTGTCCGCGGACACCATTCCGGACTCCATCCGCCCCTCTGGCTCCGGCGGCAAGGCACCGGTGATGTTCGCGCGGATCGACGATCCCGAACACCACCGGTTGCGGCGGCAGCTGACGAGCAATTTCACCTTCCGGCGCTGCGAAGCCATGCGGCCGCAGATCCAGGAACTGGTCGATCACTACCTCGGCGAGATGATGCGCAACGGGCCGCCGGCCGATATCGTGCGTGACTTCGGCCTACCGGTGCCGTCAATGGTGATCGCGCTGCTCTTGGGAGTACCGCCGGAAGATCTGCCGCTCTTCCAGCGTCACACCACGGCCGGATTGGACACCAAGTCGTCCGACGAGGAGAAGGCCCAGGCTTTCGGGGCGATGTATGTCTACATACAGGAGTTGGTGAAGCGCAAGGCGCATGAACCCGGCGACGACTTGATCAGCCGCCTTGTCACGGATTATGTGGCTACCGGTCAGCTCGACGACGAGACCGCGGCCATGACGAGTGTGATCATGATGCAGGCCGGCCACGAAACCACCGCCAACATGATTTCGTTGGGAACCGTTGCGCTGCTGCAACATCCCGATGTCTTCGAGCGGCTCGGCCGAACCGACGATCACACCGTCGTCGCCAACATCGTCGAAGAGCTGATGCGTTATCTGACCATCGTGCACAGCCAGGTCGATCGGGTTGCGATCGAAGATCTGACGATCGGCGGACAGTTGATCCGCGCGGGGGAGCCGGTCGTCATGAACCTGCCCGCCGGAAACTGGGACGGCCAATTCGTCGACAACCCGGAAACGTTCGACGCCGACCGAAACACCCGCGGCCATTTGGGCTTCGGCTATGGCGTGCACCAATGCATCGGGCAGAACCTCGCCCGAGTCGAGATGCAGGTCGCGTTCGCGACGCTGGCGCGGCGGCTCCCAGCGTTGAAATTGGCGGTGCCACCGGATGAACTCAGATTCAAAGACGCCGACATCTACGGGATGAAAGAGTTGCCGGTCACTTGGTGACCACCCCGCTGCAATTCGACGACCGGGTCGCCGTGATCACCGGCGCCGGCGGCGGATTAGGCAAGGAGTATGCCCTGCTGCTCGCTTCGCGCGGCGCGCGCATCGTAGTCAACGACACGGGCGGCTCGGTGACGGGCGACGGTTCGGACGGCGGCGCGGCCGCCGCGGTCGCGGAGGAGATCCGCCAAGCCGGCGGCCAGGCGGTCCCCGACACCCACAGCGTGGCAACTCCAGAGGGCGGAAAGGCGATCGTGGACACCGCCATTCGCGCCTGGGGCCGGGTGGATATCGTGATCAACAACGCCGGGATCGTGCGCGACGCGCCGTTCGAGGACATGACCGCCGACCTGCTCGAGCCCTTGCTGGACGTGCACCTGAAGGGCGCGTTTCACGTGACGCGGCCGGCCTGGAAAGTCATGCGCGAGCAACGGTACGGCAGGGTGGTCAACACGTGCTCGGCCGCCGGAATCCTTGGCGCCGAACGCATGAGCAACTACGGCGCCGCCAAAACCGGATTGATCGGTTTCACCCGAGTGGTGGCCGCCGAAGGAGCGGGCCACAACATCAAGGTCAACGCCGTCGCCCCGATCGCCTACACCCGGATGCTGGCGCGCGAACTCGAGAACGCGACCGGCCAGCGGGCCGCCGAAAACGACGCGGCGGCGCAGGAGGTATTGGATGACCTTGTGGGCCAATACCTTCAGAAGCTCGACCCGGCGCTGGTGGCTCCCGTGGTGGCCTTCCTGGCCCACCAGGACTGCCCGGTCACGGGCGAGATCTACTCGGTGGGCGCCGGACAGGTATCGCGATTCTTCATCGGCAGGACAAAGGGTTTCTACCGCTCCGAGTTGTCCATCGAGGATGTGCGCGATCATCTCGGCGAGATCCGCGACGAAACCGGCTACACCGTGCCCGCCGGTCCGGCCGACGAAATGACCCAGCTCTTCACGACGATCACCTAACGCGCCCGACGTGCCTCAGCAGCTGAATGCGACGCCGACGCCGTCGGGCGCCGGCACCGAGCGCAGGCAACCAAAGGGCTGCACGCCGGCCGCGGCGAACCGTACCGCCGACTGGTGGGCGTAGTTCACGCAGAACAGCCCGGTTTCGTCGGCGCGACAGCGATTGTCGTCGTACGACAGCGAGTCCCCGCTCGCCAACCCGGGCCCGTTGCCGTTGACGAATGGACCCGGGTCGCCACGGGCGGACCCGATCTGCAGCTTCGTGCCGTCGAAGTCGACCCAGCCGCCCTTCCATTGGCCGTAGGCGGTTTCGGGCCGCGGCGGGGGATTGGCGAGGTCGACCAGACAGGCCAGCGCGTTGCCGGTGTGCTTGGAGTCCGTCATGCACACGACTTTGCCGGCCGCGACGGTGAAGGCGATGTCATTGCCCAACGGCGTCGCGACCCCGTCGCGCGTCACGGTGCGATAGCGGCCGGGATCGGCCGGATGACCGGCCTCGATCCACGCGACGACGTCCGGCATCGCCGCCCCGGCAACCGGCGCCGTCGACGGCGCGGGAGGTTTGCTCGACGAGGGCGCCGCGGCCGTCGGCGAGAAGCCCGATACCGCCGTGGTGTTCGGCGTCTGCGTCTGCCCCGAGTGGCTGCTGCCGGCATGGGAGCATCCAGCGATCAGCAGCGACAGGGCGATCAGCGCGGTAATCCGCATCCCGTCAGGCTAGCCGCCACGCACCGGATCTAGGCGCTCCGCGCGCCCTACGTACGTAGTGTCGGCTACCGTCGGGTTATGCATCAGCGCAGCATCCGCGCACGCACTTCCGCCGGCATCGTCGAAGGCTTCACCCGCGACGGTGTGCACCGCTGGCGCTCCATCCCGTACGCACGGCCCCCGGTGGGCAGGCTGCGCTTTCGGGCGCCGCAGCCGGCCCAGCCCTGGTCGGGCGTGCGGCATTGTCATGGCTTCGCCAACTGCGCGCCCCAGCAGCGTCGCTACACGATGCTGGGTGTCGGCAAGTATCAGCCCATGAGCGAGGACTGTCTCACGCTCAACGTCGTCGCGCCGGAATCCGGCCCCGAATCCGCCGAACCGCTGCCGGTGATGGTCTTCATTCATGGGGGCGGGTACATCCTGGGCAGCTCGGCGACGCCGCTGTACGACGGTGCCGCGCTGGCTCGACGCGGTTGCGTCTACGTTTCGGTGAACTATCGGCTGGGCGCGTTGGGCTGTCTGGATCTGTCGTCGCTGTCGACGCCGGACATCACCATCGACAGCAACCTGTATCTGCGCGATCTGGTGCTGGCCCTGCAGTGGGTCCACGACAACATCGCGGCGTTCGGTGGCGACCCGGGCAATGTCACCATCTTCGGTGAAAGCGCGGGCGCGTGCATCACCGCCACGCTGTTGGCGGTGCCCGCCGCCGAAGGCCTGTTCTCCCGGGCGATCTCGGAGAGCCCGGCGTCGGGCCTGGTGCGGTCGAAAGAGGTTGCCGACGAGTTCGCCAGCCGATTCGCCAACCTGCTCGGGACCCGTACCCAGGACGCCGCCAACGTGCTGATGCAGGCCTCCGCGGCCCAATTGGTCGACACGCAGGACCGCCTTATCGACCAGGGCATGCAAAAACGGCTGGGAGCCTTCCCAATTGGGCCGGTCATCGGCGACGACTGCCTGCCCATCGATCCGGTCGAAGCGATGCGCACGGGCCGGGCGCATCGAGTCCCGCTCATCGTCGGCACCAACGCCGAAGAGGGCCGCCTGTTCACCCGCTTCCTGGGCATGCTGCCGACGAACGAAACGATGATCGAAGAGCTGTTGGCCGACACCGATCCGGCTGCCCGCGAACGCATTACCGCCGCCTACCCGGACTACCCGTCGCCCTCGGCGTGCGTGCAGCTCGGCGGCGACTTCGCGTTCAGCTCGGCGGCCTGGCAGATCGCCGAGGCCCACGGCGGGCACGCGCCCACCTATCTGTACCGGTACGACTACGCCCCGCGGACATTGCGGTGGTCGGGCTTGGGAGCCACCCACGCCACCGAATTGCTGGCCGTCTTCGACTTCTATCGCACCAGGTTCGGTGCGTTACTGACGGCCGCGGCCGATCAGCGCGCCGCGCTGCGAGTCAGCAACCAGGTGCAGCGGCGTTGGCACAGTTTCAGCCGCACCGGGGTGCCCGGCGACGACTGGCCCGCCTACACCTCGGAGGACCGTGCAGTCATGGTCTTCGACCGCAAGAGCCGCATCGAGTTCGACCCGCACCCGCAGCGCCGGATGGCATGGGACGGCTTCTCTTTGGCGCAGTGACCTGGCACGCTGACCCCCATGCACGCGGACACCGAACGAGTCATCGAATGCCCCGCTGACCTCAGCGCCTCCTGGCTGGCCGCGGCCATCGGCGCCGGGAGTGTCGCCGATTTCGCCGTCGAGCGCATCGGTACCGGCCAGATGAGCGAGTGCTACCGCGTCCGGCTCGACTACGCCGACGCCGACTCGACCGGACCGGACTCGGTCGTGCTGAAGGTCGCGGCCACCGATCCGGTAAGCCGGCAGACCGGCCTCGCGCTGGGACTCTATGAGCGCGAAGTCCGGTTCTACGGCGACATCGCGCCGCGGCTCGGCGGGCCGATCGCGCCCTGCTATCACGCCGCGATCGACACGGCGACCGGAGCGTTCGACCTGCTTCTCGGCGATGCCGGGCCGGCCGTCGTCGGCGACGAAATCGCCGGCGCCACAACCGAACAGGCCGCCCTCGCGGTCGCCGAACTGGGGCGGCTGCATGGCCCGCTGCTCGGCGACACGTCGCTGGCCGAAGCGCCCTGGCTCAACCGGGACGCGCCGCTCAACCAGGCGATGATCACCCAGCTCTACGCCGGATTCATCGAGCGTTACGGCGACCAGATCGCCGTGGGGCACCGCGCGGTGTGCGAACACCTGGTCGCCGCCTTCGACGGGTACCTGGCCCAGGAATCCGAGCCGGGCCGGATTCAGGGCCTGGTGCACGGTGACTATCGACTGGACAACATGCTGTTCGGTACCGCCGGCGCCGACCGCCCGCTGACGGTGGTGGATTGGCAGACCGTCTCCTGGGGTCCGGCACTGACCGACCTGGCGTACTTCCTCGGTTGTGCGCTGTCGACGGGCGATCGCCGTGCCGGGTACGACGCGTTGCTGCGCGCCTACCACGATGCGCTGGGACCGGCGGCGCCCATCACCGTCGACGACGTCGCCGAAGGTGTGCGCCGCCAAAGCTTTTTCGGCGTCATGATGGCGATCGTCTCGTCCATGCTGGTGGAACGCACCGAACGCGGTGACCGGATGTTCATGACGATGCTGGAACGGCACTGTGATCATGTGCTCGACACCGACGCGTTGGCGACGCTGCCTCGGGCGGCGGCGCCGGAGCCGCTGTGCCCCTCGGCGGAGGACGAGCTCGCACACCCGCCGACCGACGAGCCGCTGTGGAGCGAGAGCTGGTATGCCGACTTCGCCGATGCGGCACAGGGATTGGGCGGTTGGTTCCGCATCGGCCTGGTAGCCAACCAGCGGACGGCATGGGTTCATGCACTGCTGTGCGGGCCCCAGATGCCGACGGTCGCCGTCGACGCGCAAATCCCGCTGCCGGCGGACCCGTGGGTGCTGAACACCGATGCCTTCGAGGTCCGCCACTGCGCGGCCGCGCCGCTGCAGACCTACAGTGTCGACGTGCGGGCACGGGCCGAGGCCTACGACGACCCGGCGGCCTTGTTACGCGGGGAGCCGGGAAGTCCCGTCGACATGACGATGCATTTGGTGTGGACCAGCGACGGAACCCCCTACACATACCGGCTCACGACGCGCTACGAGATCCCGTGCACCGTCTCGGGCACGGTCACCGTCAACGACACCAGCTACCGCGTCGACTCCGTCCCGGGGCAGCGCGACCACTCGTGGGGTGTGCGCGACTGGTGGAGCATGGACTGGATATGGAGCGCGCTGCATCTCGACGACGGCACACATCTGCACGGCGTGAACATCCGGATTCCCGGCGCACCCGCCTTCAGCATTGGCTACGTTCAGGACGCGGACGGCAAGGTGAGCGAGCTGCAGACCGTCGACTCCCGGGAACCGTTCGGCGCCAACGGGTTACCGCTGAACGCCACGCTGACCCTGGATCCGGGTGGTATCACCGCGGAGATCGACGTGCGCGGCCACGCGCCGGTACGCCTGGTCGCCGCCGACGGGCGGGTGAGTCACTTCCCGCGCGCCTGGGCCAGTGTCAACACACCGGACGGCCGCACCGGCGTTGGTTGGGTGGAATGGAACCGCAACGTCGGCGAGCCGACATAACCCCGGCCCCCCATGCCGCGCCGTCACCCATTGTGGTGATGGGTGTGTCCGGTTCGGGCAAGTCGACGGTGGGTTCCGCGCTCGCACAACGCCTGCGGGTGCCCTTTGTGGATGCCGACACCCTGCACCCAAAGGCCAACGTGGTCAAGATGACCGCCGGCGAACCGCTCACCGACGACGATCGCTATCCGTGGCTGGAGCGCGTTGGCCAATGGCTGGCCGGCCACCGCGACGGCGGGGTGGTGAGCTGCTCGGCGCTCAAACGCCAATACCGCAACCGGTTGCGCGCGCACTGCCCGGGCGTCGAGTTCCTGCACCTGAACGGTTCACCGGATGTGGTCAACCGCCGGATGTCGGCCAGGACCGGCCATTTCATGCCGCCCGCATTGCTGCGGTCGCAACTCGAGACTCTGGAACCCCTCGGCGCCGATGAGCGTGGCGTCACCGTCGATATCGAACACGATGTCGGCACCATCGTCGAGGCCTTCTTGAAAAGCTCAGCGCCACAGCGGAACTCGGGCGGCCAAACCTGATGTACCAATCCGTGGTCGGGCTCGTCGTCGTGTTGCACTTCGCGTTCATCGGTTACGTCGTCGTCGGCGGTTTCCTCGCGCTTCGCTGGCCGCGCACGATCTGGCTGCACGTCGCGGCGGTGATCTGGGGGATAGCCATTGCCGCCAAACGCGCCGACTGCCCGTTGACCTGGCTGGAACGCTGGGCTCGCGCCCACGCCGGAATGGGGCCGCTGCCGCCGGACGGATTCATCGCCCACTACATCACCGGGGTGGTCTACCCGACGGGTTGGGTCCTCGGCGTCCAGCTCGCCTCGTTCGCGGTGGTCGCGGCATCGTGGGCGCTATACGCCCGGCGCCGCGCCAACCGATCCCGGAACAACCGTGCGGCTACCACGGACGCCGGCGACGGGTCTTGACCCCGCCGCCGACTCGGTCACGGGCGGTGTCGGCCAGCTGGCCGCCCTGTTGGCGGGCGGCCTCGGCGAGCTCCACGCCGCGCGCCCGAGCCGTATCGGCGAGCTCCGTGCCGCGCACCCGGGCCGTGTCGGCCAGCTTCTCACCACGCTTGCGCGCTTTCTTTGCCAGCGGGCCACTCTTTTCGGCCGCCGTACTCGCGAGTTCTTCGCCGCGTTTGCGAGCCCTCTTCGCCAGTGGCGCACCTCGCTCGGCCGCAGTGCTGGCAAGCTCGCGACCGCGCTCGAGTGCGGCCTCGGCGTAGGGTGCGCTTCGCTCGGCGGCGGTGCTCGCCAGTTCGCGGCCGCGTTCGAGTGCGGCTTCGGCGTAGGGTGCGCTTCGCTCGGCGGCGGTGCTCGCCAGCTCGCGACCGCGCTCGGCGCCGACCTGCAGGCCGTGCACGATTTTCTCGCCGAGTTCGCCGAAGTCGGCCTCGAGCGTGTCCTGCGAACCCGGCAGTGCCGAGGACACCCGCTCGGAGAGACGGGCGGCCGCGCGGCGCCCGCGCCATCCCAGCGACGGCTTGCCCGCGGTGTCCGCGGACGCGATGACCAGCCCGCCCACCAGGCTCAGATCTTTCAGGAACGCTTGGCGCAACTCGGCTTTGCGCTGCGGGTCGTTCTCGGTCCAGAACATGTGCGTGCCGAGGTTGGCCGGTAGCACCGTCAACGCCAGGGCGGCCGACGCGACGCGTGGCAGCTTGCCGGTGGCGAGCAGCAGGCCGCCCCCGATCTGGACGGCCGCGGTGATTTGCGCGAACGTCTGGGGGTCGCTGGGAATCTTGCTGCCCACCGGATCTGGCAGCGACTGCAGGCCGTCCACCGCGGGGGCCGCGGCTTCCGCCGCCGACTTGGGGTTGAGCAGCGATTCGACGCCTTGGCCGATAAACGCAACGGACAAGAGGGGTCGTGCGATTCTGCGGATCAACATGGCAGGTGGGTTACCCGACGCTCCGGCAAACAAACCGACGACGCATCGCCCCAGCTGTCGGCGGCCGTGCGGGTGCGAAGCCCGGCGGCGATACGCTGGATTGCGTGCGAGCGTTGATCATCGTCGACGTGCAAAACGACTTCTGCGCGGGTGGCTCGCTGGCCGTAACGGGCGGGGCCGCCCTGGCCCCTGCCATCAACGACTATCTGGCGGGCCGGCCGGGCTACCAGCACGTCGTGGCCACTCAGGACTTTCACATCGACCCGGGCGACCACTTTTCCGACGAGCCGGATTTTTCGACCTCGTGGCCGCCGCATTGCATCGCGGGCAGCTTCGGTGCTGATTTTCATCCTGATCTCGACACCGGTCCGATCGAGGCGGTCTTCCGCAAAGGCGCTTACGCCGCCGCGTACAGCGGCTTCGAGGGGGTCGACGAGGGCGGAACATCGCTACTCGACTGGTTGCGACAGCACGATGTCGACGAGGTCGACGTGGTCGGAATCGCCACCGATCACTGCGTCCGGCGCACCGCCGAGGACGCTGCCCGTGCCGATCTGACCACCCGCGTCATCGTGGACCTCACCGCGGCCGTGGCACCGGATTCGGCCGAGGCGGCCCTGGCCGAGATGCGATCCGCCAACATCGCGTTGGTGCAGAGCCACTGATGGTCGTGCCACTGGACCGGGAGCGTCTGCTCGCCGCGGTGGAGCGCTCGCCGCAGGCGGTCGCCGCGCACGACCGCGACGGCTGGGTGGGCGTCTTCACCGCCGACGCACGGGTTGAGGACCCGGTCGGCTCGCGGCCGCATGTGGGACGCGAGCAGATTTATCGCTTCTACGACACCTTCGTCGGTCCGCGTGACATCGACTTTCATCGCGATCTCGACATCGTCTTCGGCACCACCGTGTTGCGTGACCTCGAGCTCGAGGTGTCGATGGGTCCGGCCGTGACGATGTACATTCCCGCCGTCTTGCGCTACGACCTCCGAGAAGCCAACGGCCAGTGGCAGATTGCCGAGCTGCGGGCCTACTGGGAGTTGCCCGCGATGATGCTGCAGTTCCTGCGACGCGGATCCCGAGCCGTGACGCCCGCCCTGCAGCTGTCACGGGGCCTGGTTGCCAATCAAGGATGGCGGGGGACCGCGGGCTTCATGGCCGGCTTTCGGCGGGCCGGGGCGCGGCACAAGAGACTGGCGGAGGCTTTCCTCGGCGCCGTCGCGCGCAACGACTTGTCCGCCGCAATGCAAGCGCTATCACCCAGTGCCCCAATAACTTTGGGCGACGACGATCCGCTCGACCCCGCTGAACTCGTCGAGCAACTCGAAGGGGCCAACTGGAGCAAGGTGATCGGCGCGGGCACGACGGTCGCAGTCTCGGTCAACTCGGATCATGGGCGCGGCATCGTGTTTGCCGATGTGGTCCGGCGGGCCGACACGATCGACCGGATCCGGTATTTCCCATCCTGACCGTGCTCCCTGCCCGACCTAGCTCAGTGCGCGACCATCAGCGCCAGCGCCGCGGCCGACAGGCACAAGAAGGCGCCGGGAAACGCGATGTTGTACAGGACGCGGGCCCGCAGGTGCGTGATCACCGCACCGATAAAGAACAGGACCAGGCCGACGGCGGCGGCAATTCCCAAGGCCCGCAGCCCCAGGAGCCCGACGATCAGCCCGGCGGCGCCGGCCAGCTTCGCCGCGCCTAGCGCCGGCAGCCAGGACCGTGGCACCCCGACCTCGGCCGAGTTTGCCAGCACGAATTTGGCGGGAACGAGGTCGGCGACGGCAATTGCCGCGGTGACGACCGCGGTGGTCACAGTTACCGCGATGAATGTCGTGTTCATTGGTCAATCCTGGTGCGGCGCACAATCGGTAGGGTCATGGTGCTGGGTCTCCTTTGCGACAGAGGGTTCGATGGATGTGGTCATCTGCTTGACGACTCCCATGCGGAAAAGGTGACCTTTTGAGCGCTCCGGAAAGGCTCGAGGATCTCGCGCAACGCTTCGACGCGGATCGCCGGCATCTAAGGTCGGTCGCGTTTCAGCTGCTCGGCTCGGCCGCCGACGCCGACGACGCGGTGCAGTCGGCCTGGCTCAAAGCCAGTCGTTCGGATTTCGGCGCCGTCCAGAACCTCACCGGCTGGTTCACGACGATCACCGCGCATGAGGCGCTCGACCAGCTGCGGGCGCGCAAGCGGCGCGGCGAACAACCGCTGGCCGACGCCGATGACCTGGACCGGCTGGCGGGGACCGGTTCGGCGCCAGCCGACGCGGACGCGCTGCTTGCCGACTCGGTGAGTCGCGCGCTGCTGATCGTGCTCGACCGACTCTCACCGGCCCAGCGCGTTGCCTTTGTGCTGCACGACGTGTTCGCCATGCCGTTCGAGACGATCGCGGATGTCCTGGAGCGGTCGCCGGCCGCCGCGAAGAAGCTGGCAAGTCGGGCCCGCGCCCGACTGCTGGGCTACGCGCCCGCCGAACCTCGGCGCGTGGAGAAGCACGTCGAGATCGTGGAGGCATTCCTGGCCGCCTCCCGCGGCGGCGATATCGCGAAATTGCTCGAGTTGCTCGCACCCGGCGTGCTCCGCCGGGTCGATCCGACGCTGGTTCCCGGCGACGTGCCGACCGAGGTGCGTGGCGCACGGGAGGTGGCCGAGGAGACCCGTCGCTTCGCCCTGCGCGCGCGGGCTGGTGTCGTCATGCTCGTCGACGGCGCCCCGGGCGTCGTGATCGCGCCGCACGGGCGTCCGCAGATCATGCTGCGGATCGGGATCGGAAGCGACGACCGCATTCACACGATCGACATCAGCGGCGACGCCGAGGGCCTGCGCCGGGCCGTTCTCGCACTGCCGCGGTGGCCGGTTACGGGGCAAGATCGGGAGCACCATGCTCGATAGGCCGATCGGACGGCGGAGTCTGCTGCGCGGCGCCGGTGCGCTCACCGCGGCGGCGCTGGCCCCGTGGCCCGCCGGCTGCGCCGACGACGACGACGCGTTGACCTTCTTCTTCTCGGCCAATCCGGACGAGCGTGATGCCCGGATGCGCATCGTCGACGAATTCCAGCGCCGCCATCCCGACATCAAGGTTCGAGCGGTGTTGTCGGCGCCGGGCGTGATGCAGCAGCTTTCGACGTTCTGCGCCGGTGGCAAGTGCCCCGACGTGCTGATGGCCTGGGAACTGACTTACGCGGAGCTCGCCAACCGGGGGGTGTTGCTGGATCTCGGCACTCTGCTGGCGCGGGATCCGGCTTTTGCCGCGCAACTTAAGTCCGACAGCATCGAGGCGCTGTATGAGACGTTCACGTTCAACGGCGGACAATACGCATTCCCGGAGCAATGGTCGGGGAACTACCTGTTCTACAACAGACGGCTCTTCGCCGAGGCCGGTGTGCCCGCGCCGCCGCGAACATGGGAGCAGCCGTGGAATTTCACCGAATTCCTTGCCACCGCACAGGCTCTGACCAAGCGCAACGGTTCGGGCCGCACCAGCCAGTGGGGCTTCGTCAACACCTGGGTTTCGTTCTACTCGGCCGGGTTGTTCGCGATCAACAACGGCGTGCCGTGGGCCACCCCGCGCATGAATCCGAACCACTTCAATTTCGACGATGAGGCGTTCATCGAGGCGGTCCAGTTCTACGCCGACCTGGCAAACCGGCACCGGGTGGCGCCCAACGCGTCCGAGGTGCAGTCGATGTCGACACCCGATCTGTTTGCCGCGGGAAAGGCGGCGATCGCGCTCGGCGGCCACTGGAGGTACCAGACGTTCATGCGAGCCGACGGCCTGGATTTCGACGTGGCGCCGCTACCCGTCGGACCGCGCCGCCAGGGCCGGCCGGCCGCCTCCGACATCGGCACCACCGGGCTGGCCATCTCGGCGAGCAGTCAACGTAAGGAGCAGGCCTGGGAGTTCGTCAAGTTCGCGACCGGTCCCGTGGGCCAGGCATTGATCGCCGAGTCGTCCCTTTTCGTCCCGGTGCTGCGGTCCGCGCTCGACTCGAGGGGATTCGCCGATGCCCACCAGCGGGTCGGCAACCTGGCCGTGCTGACCGAGGGGCCGGCGCAGTCGGAGGCGCTGCCGGTCACCCCGGCCTGGGAAAAGGTCGCCGCCCTGATGGACCGCAACTTCGGGCCCGTGCTGCGCGGATCCCGTCCGGCGGCATCGCTGGCGGGGATGTCGGGCGCCCTCGACGAGGTGTTGCGCACACCATGACATCGGTCGACTCCGCGCCGGCTGACGCGAAACGCCCCAACGGCCCCCGCCCCATGCGACGCCGCGCGTGGGCCGGTCGCTTGTTCGTCGCACCCAACCTGGCCGCCGTCGCGGTGTTCATGCTGTTTCCGCTCGGGTTCTCGCTGTACATGAGCTTCCAGAGCTGGGACGTCTTCCGGCCGCCAAAATTCGTGGGAACGAAGAACTTCGAAGACCTCTTCACCTCGGACCCACTGTTTTTGATCGCGATCCGCAACACGGTGATCTTCACCCTGGGGACCGTCGTGCCGACCCTGCTTATCAGCCTCGTCGTCGCCGGCGTGCTGAACCGAAAGGTCAAGGGCATCGGCATCTTTCGGACGATCGTCTTCATGCCGCTGGCCATCTCGTCGGTGGTGATGGCTGTCGTGTGGCAGTTTGTCTTCAACACCGACAACGGGCTGCTCAACATCATGCTCGGCTGGATCGGGATCGGCCCCATCCCGTGGCTGGTCGACCCCCGGTGGGCGATGTTCTCGCTGTGCATGGTCAGCGTCTGGCGCAGCGTGCCCTTTGCGACGGTCATCTTGCTGGCCGCCATGCAGGGGGTTCCGGAAACCATGTACGAGGCGGCCAAAATCGACGGCGCGGGGGAGATCCGGCAGTTCGTGTCCATCACCGTACCGCTGATCCGCGGGGCGATGTCGTTCGTGTTGGTCATCTCGATCATCCACGCGTTTCAGGCTTTTGACCTGGTCTACGTCCTCAACGGCGCGAACGGCGGTCCGGAGACCGCCACCTATGTGCTGGGCATCATGCTGTTTCAGCATGCGTTTTCGTTCCTGGAATTCGGCTATGCGTCGGCACTGGCGTGGGTGATGTTCGCGATCCTGTTGGTGGTGACCGTGTTTCAGTTGCGGCTCACCCAGCAGCGCTCACGGGAGGCTTCCAGTGGTCTCGGCTGATCGCGTGTTCAAGCGCAATGTCCTTCGCGCGCTACTGGTCTACACCGCCCTGATCGGCATCGCATGGTGTTGGCTGTTTCCGATCGCCTGGGCGGTGTCGGGTTCGTTGAAGCGCGAAGGCGAGGTCACCGAGCCGACACTGTTGCCGGCCCACCCGCGGTGGTCCAACTACACCGAGGTGTTCTCGCTGATGCCGTTCGGGCGGATGTTCTTCAACACCGTGTTGTACGCGGGGTGCGTCACGGCCGGGCAGGTGTTCTTCTGCTCGTTGGCCGGCTACGCGTTCGCGCGACTGCAGTTCCGCGGCCGCGACACGCTGTTCGTCTTGTACCTGGGCACGCTGATGGTGCCGCTGACCGTGACGGTGATCCCGCAATTCATTCTGATGCGAACCTTCGGTTGGGTGGACACGCCGTGGGCGATGATCGTGCCGGGCCTGTTCGGCAGCGCCTTCGGCACCTATCTGATGCGGCAGTTCTTCCGAACGCTGCCAACCGATCTCGAGGAGGCCGCGATCCTGGACGGTTGCTCGCCGTGGCAGATCTACTGGCGGATTCTGCTGCCGCATGCGCGGCCGGCGGTGATGGTGCTCGCGGTGCTCACGTGGGTCAACGTGTGGAATGACTTCTTGTGGCCGCTGCTGATGCTGCAGCGCAACAGCCTGGCGACGCTGACGCTCGGCCTGGTCCGGCTGCGCGGCGAATATGTAGCCCGCTGGCCGATAATCATGGCAACCTCGATGCTGATCATGGTGCCGCTTGTCCTCATCTATGCGATCGCGCAGCGTTCCTTCGTGCGCGGTATCGCCGTCACCGGGCTCGGTGGATAGCGCATGGCTTCAGTGACTTTCGAGGGCGCGACGCGGCGGTTTCCGGGCGCGGATCGGCCGGCCCTGGATGGCCTCGAGCTGGCCGTCGGCGACGGCGAGTTCGTCGTGCTGGTCGGACCATCCGGATGCGGAAAGACGACCTCGCTGCGGATGGTGGCGGGCCTGGAGACCCTGGACTCCGGGCGGATCCGGATCGGCGATCGCGACGTCACCCATGTCGATCCCAAGGATCGCGATGTCGCGATGGTTTTCCAGAATTACGCCCTCTACCCGCACATGACGGTTGCGCAGAACATGGGCTTTGCGCTGAAGATCTCCAAAACCCCCAAGGCCGAGATCCGCGAGCGGGTGTTGGCGGCGGCGAAACTGCTTGACCTGCAACCCTATCTGGATCGGAAACCCAAGGATCTTTCCGGTGGGCAGCGCCAGCGGGTGGCAATGGGGCGTGCGATCGTGCGCCGCCCCCAGGTGTTCCTGATGGACGAGCCGCTGTCCAATCTCGACGCGAAGCTGCGGGTGCAGACCCGCAATCAGATCGCCGCGCTGCAGCGACGGCTCGAGACCACTACCGTGTACGTCACCCACGACCAGGTCGAGGCCATGACCATGGGCGATCGCGTCGCGGTGCTGTGCGACGGCGTGCTGCAGCAGTTCGCCACGCCCCGTGAGCTTTACCGCAATCCCGGCAACGTCTTCGTTGCGGGATTCATCGGGTCACCGGCGATGAACCTGTTCACGCTTCCGGTCGTGGACTCGTCGGTGTCGCTGGGGGATTGGCCGATTCGGCTACCGCGCGAGATCACCGACGCCGCGGACGAGGTCGTCGTCGGGGTTCGTCCCGAACACTTCGAGCTGGGCAACCTTGGTGTCGAGATGGAGGTCGACGTGGTTGAGGAGCTCGGGGCCGACGCCTACCTGTATGGCCGAATCACGGGTTCGGGCAAGGTAATCGACCGGCCCATCGTGGCGCGCGCCGACGGGCGTCACCCGCCCGAGAAGGGTAGCCGCGTGCGCCTGCATCCGGAACCGGGGCACCTGCACTTCTTCGGCGTCGAAGGCCATCGAATCTCAGGTTGATGCCCGCGCAGAGTCACCGATCAATCGGTCAACGACGCCGGCCAAGCACGAAAAACCCGGGGCCGCAGCCAGGTCGGCCGCAACAAGCTGGCTGGCCTGCCGGTACCGCGGTTGATTAAGGACGGCGAGAATGTCGCGGCGTAGGGCACGCGGTGTGGGTCGTTCGCTTCTGATGCGCCGCCCGACGCCGGACCATGCAACGCGCGCGCCGACCTCAGGTTTGTCTTCCTTGCCGCCGGTGGCGACGATCGGCACGCCGTAGCGTAAGGCGTAGTGGACCCCTCCATAGCCGCCATTGGTCACGTACACCGCAGTGCGAGGGATCAATTCGTCGTACGGCAGGAACATCGCAGCGCGGGCGTTCGCCGGCAGCGGGGGCAGCGTGTCCAGCGGGCGACCACCCGTCGCGACTACGACGAGGACGTCATCGTCGGCAAGCGCGCGCATCGTCGGCGCGATGGCTTGCTCGTAGTCGGTGTTGGCGGCGGTGCCTTGGGTGACGTGGATGACGGGCCGGGTTGCGTCCAAGTCAGACCACCACTCCGGTAGCGGAGCGCGCGAGCCGGTGGCGCACAGCGGGCCGGCGAAGTGAAGGGTGGGGGGTGCATCGGACCGGGGGTACTCGAAAGAGGGAACGGAAAACTGGACGAAGCCGTCGGCGCGGCGGTGCCAACCCGTAAACCCGCCCGGCATGTCTTTGCCGTGCACCTCCCTGTGCAGGTCGTTGATTATCTGGTTGCCCCCACGCAGGATTCGGCGTTGCAGAATACCCAGCGCGAAGTTGCGCTGACGGTTGAGAAAACGGGCCGGCGGCAGGCCGAAGCCGAAGGGGGCGATGTCGCGGCTCTCGATGCACAGCGGAATGACGCCACAGATGACGACCGCTGGGCGCGCGGCACGCTGGTGGCCGAGCAAGAGCGCGGCCCCGAGAAAATTCTGCTCGGCGAGCACGACGTCGGCGGGTTGCGCCGCAATGGCGGCGACGACGGTGCCGTATTGCGCCTTGGCGGGTCGGCAAAAGAAGTGTTCGATATCGAAGCCGATCGATTTGACGCCCTTCAATCGGGCGCGCTCGGGGAAGCGCTCGAAGAGGTTCCGGTCGTCGAAGTCGGCCTCTGGGGGCAGCGGCACATGGCGCGCACCCGTGGCGGCGACCTTGTCGGCGAAGCGTGAGCCCGTAACGAATCGCACGTCGTCGCCGCGCTTGACGAAGTTCTCGGCGACGGTCAGCAATGGCGTCACATGCCCGTGCGCCGGGATGCTGGCGATGATGACGGAGGACATGGCACCGCCCTTCTTCGGCTACAACCTGGTAGTATTCATTACTATGTCACCCAAGTCAATACAGCAGCCCCGTGTGTATCGATCTGAGCTGCGTCAACAGCAGGCGCAGGCGACGCGGTCGCGGGTCGTTGCGGCCGCGGCGCAGCTGTTTACCACCGACGGTTACGCGCGAACGACCCTCGCGAAAATCGCCGCGGCGGCCGGTGTGTCGGCCGAAACCGTTCAGGCACACGGACCGAAGGCCGCCCTGCTGATCGCCGCCGTCGAGTACGCCGGACTAGGCGTGAGTGGCGAGGAAAGCATCTTCGATCTCGATATCGGCCGCAAACTGCTGGCAAGTGATGACCGCGAGGAAACGCTGGATCTCATAGTCGCTTTCGCAACGGAAACACACGAACGGAGCGCACACCTGGGTCTGGCGCTCATCGGCGGTGCGAGCACCGACCCCGAGTTGGATCGGCACCTCAACGACCTCATTGCGAGCATCAACCTGCAGATCCGGCGGGTACTGGACGTGTGCCGTGACCGCGGATGGCTTCGGGTCGACATTCCGTTCGACGAAATCGTCGAAACGGGCGCGGTGCTCTGCAGCGTTGACACCTATCTGCGGATGACCCACCACGACGGATGGAGCGTGAAAGCCTACCGGGGATGGCTTCGCCGCATGCTGGCCGAAACCGTTTTCAGTTCGCCACAAGCAACTTGACGGTCAGTTCTGGCGCGCCGTAATGATGTTTGGCCGCAAGGCTTTCTAATATTGCCGCGTGGATCGCTACGGACCCGATGTTCTCGCCGCTCGCCGGCGCAAGCCTCGCTCGACCGAGCACCCGGCCGAGCTGGGGCTGGTCGTTGAGGATGTAGAGACCGGCTATGTCGGGGCAGTGGTCCGCGTCGAATACGGCCGCCTCGAGCTGGAGGACCGGCACGGCCACACCCGCGGATTCCCGTTGGGCCCCGGGTATCTACTCGAAGGCCGCCCGGTGATCCTCACGGCGCCACGGCGGCCGACACCCACCGCCGCGGGTAGGACGGCGTCGGGATCGGTCGCGGTGCCCGGCGTCCGGGCCCGGACCGCGCGCGCCAGCCGGATCTACGTTGAGGGGCGCCACGACGCCGAACTCATCGCACAGGTGTGGGGCGAGGACTTGCGGATCGAAGGTGTCGTCGTGGAACACCTCGGCGGGG
The DNA here is from genome assembly GCF_001954195.1 of Mycobacterium sp. IS-1264. Lineage (GTDB taxonomy): Bacteria > Actinomycetota > Actinomycetes > Mycobacteriales > Mycobacteriaceae > Mycobacterium. The sequence goes on from NZ_MBES01000016.1 coordinate 94,087, forward strand.
TGGATGACCTGGTGAGCATCGTGACCGAATTCGAGCCCGGGCCGGGACGCCGGCTGGGCGTACTCGTCGACCACCTCGTGGCGGGCTCGAAAGAGGCGCGCATCGCCGACGCGGTGCGCCGTGGGCCCGGCGGCTCGCACACGCTGGTCGTCGGGCACCCCTACGTCGACATATGGCAGGCGGTAAAGCCGCAGCGGCTCGGCCTGCGGGCTTGGCCGACGGTGCCGCGGCACGTCGAGTGGAAGCACGGCGCATGCCAGGCGCTCGGCTTGCCGCATGCCAACCAGGCGGACATCGCCCGCGCGTGGCGACGCATCCGTTCGCGCGTGCGGGACTGGAACGACCTGGAGCCGGCGCTGATCAGCCGAGTCGAAGAACTCATCGACTTTGTGACGCAGCCTGCCGGGCCGTAACAGCCGGGTAAACCCCCCGCTTAACGGAGGCGGTTAGTTAGGCTACGCTAACTTGGGGCTCCCGATTGGCGGGACAGGAACCGGGTGAATGCAGGGGATATACGGCGTTTTCATAGGCACCTTCCTCATCGGCCTGCGTGAAGGTCTGGAGGCGACGCTCATCGTGAGCATCGTTGGGGCCTTCCTCAAGCGCAACGGTCAGTCGACGCGCCCGATGTTCATCGGTGTCGGCCTGGCCGTGGCGATCAGCGTCGCGGTTGGCGTCGGGTTGGATCTGGTTTCGGCGACCCTGCCGCAGGCTCAACAAGAAATGATGGAAACGGTCATCAACGCCATCGCGGTGGTGTTCGTGACCTCGATGATCATCTGGATGAACCGCAACGCCCCGCGGCTCAAGGGCGAGCTCGAGCGTGAGGCCCGTCAGGCGCTCAACCGGGGCGGCGCGCTGGCGCTGGTGGTCATGGCCTTCCTCGCCGTGCTCAAGGAGGGCTTCGAGACATCGGTGTTCCTGCTGGCGGCCGCCGAGACGTCGCACGGCAACCGGTGGTTCTCCGTGCTGGGCGGCGCGGCCGGAATCGCGGTATCGATCGGGCTCGGCGTCGGCCTCTACTTCGGTGGTTTGAAACTCAATCTCGGCCGGTTCTTCCGCGTCACCGGGGTGTTTTTGGTATTGATCGCCGCCGGGTTGGTGATGGGGGGCCTGCGCACCGCGCACGAGGCCGGCTGGGTGACCATCGGCCAGCAACAGGTGTTCGACTTCTCGGCGTGGATGCCCAGCCAATCCATGCTGGGTGCGCTGATCACCGGGGTGTTCGGGCTGCCGCCCGATCCCCGGCTGATCGAGGTGCTCGGCTGGCTGCTCTATGCGGTCGCGGTCCTCGTCGCGTTCCTGTGGCCGGCCCGGCTCACCGCCGCGCCCCGAATCCGGCGTCGACTGTTGGCCGCCGCGTCCGCGGCCCTGTTCGTCGCCGCCGCGCTGCTGGCAATCGCGGTGCCCGCGGGTGGCTCCGCCGCCGGAACGCGGACCCGCGCCGTCACCGACCGTCTCGGTCACACCGCGAGCGTGTCGCTGCTGTCCAAACCCGGCGGCCGCTCGCTGGCAATTACGGGCGGGGACGGTCCCCGCAGCGTCGAACTCGGCGCGGCCGGTGTCCAGACCGTGGGCGGGGTCACGGTGCAGGCGTGGCAGGCGACGGTTCCCGCCGACCCCGGCCCCAGCTCCCCGACGGTCACGCTGGAGGAGTTGTCGAGTCTGACCGGTGGGCGGCTGCCCGTGGGCGTGACGCTGGCCCGCACCCCGGGCCCCTTCCAAGCGCAGTGGGCCGCCAGCACCGTGTATACGGCTCTGGCCCAAGGTGATTCGGTTGTGAGCGCCCAAGCCGCCAGCAATCGCACCGCGGTGCTCACCGGCGGCGGGCTCGCCGGCCCGAAGACCGTGAGCGTCGGCGCATTGCCCACCGATTGGTCCACGGCGAGTGCCGAAGACCAGGCGATGGCGGCGCGCATCTCGGCCGCCGCGCGTGAGCGCGACGAGCGGCAACTCTGGAGAGTCTGGCTTCCGCTGGTGCTGGGCGTATTCGCGGTGGCGTGCGCCCTGGGCGCGGTAGTTTCGGGACGCAGTGACCGCGCCGGAACCGAAGGGGAGAGGAGATCCATCGATGGTGAATCACACCGTCCGGGCACGGTGCCGGTCTCGTGAATTCTGGCTGACCGCACCGGCTTTGCTCGCCGTCGCGGCCTCGCTGTTCTTCGCGACCGCGTGTGGCCACTCGAGCGGTAGCTCGAGCCCCGCGAAACCGGGGCAACCTGGCGGCAAGAACGCGGTCAAGGTGACGATGGCCAACAATGGCGGCAAGGACGGCTGTGCGCTGGACACCACCAGCGTGCCCGCCGGGCCGGTCACCTTCACGGTGGTCAACACCGGCGCGCCGGCGATCACCGAAATGGAGTTACTCAGGGACCAGCGCATCGTGGGCGAAAAGGAAAACCTCGCTCCCGGCCTGGATCCGGTGTCGTTCACCATCACGCTGGACGGCGGCTCCTATCAGCTGTATTGCCCCGGCGCCAGCGCCGAATATCAAACCCTGACGGTGACGGGCCAAGCGCCGGCGACACCGACGGGGACGGTGGCAACCATCCTCAGCCAGGGCACCAAGGACTACGCCGCCTACATCGTCAGCCAGATCGGTCAACTCGGCGACGGCGTGAAGGCACTCGACGCCGCAGTGCAATCGGGCAACGTCGATGCCGCGAAAGCGGCCTACGCCAAGGCGCGACTGTTCTGGGAGCGATCGGAAGCCAGCGTGGAGGGCTTCGTCCTGCCGGGCTTTGCCGTCGGCGACAACGCCGGCAACCTCGACTATCTGATCGACATGCGTGAGTCGACCCCCGTCGACGCCAAAGTCGGATGGAAGGGCTTCCACGCCATCGAACGCGACCTGTGGCAGGGCGGCGCGATCACCCCGGGCACAAAGGCGTTCAGCACCGAATTGGTCGCCAACGTAAGCAAATTGAACACCACCGTCGCCACCCTCCAATACAAGCCCGAGGATTTGGCCAACGGCGCCAGCGACCTCATCGAAGAGGTGCAGAACACCAAGATCACCGGCGAGGAGGAGGCCTTCAGCCACATCGACCTGGTCGATTTTTCGGGCAACGTCGAAGGCGCTCAACAGGCCTACGCGTCGCTGCGGCCGGGTCTGGAGAAGATCGACGCCAATCTGGTCAACCAGATCGATCAGCAGTTCCAGGCGGTGCGCAACGTCTTGGATGGCTATCGCGACCCGTCCGCGTTGGGCGGCTATCGGACGTACACACCGGCGCTGCGGGCCAGCGACGCAACCAAACTCACGGCGGTGACCCAGCCGCTGCACCAGAGCTTGTCCACCGTCGCCCAAAAAGTCGTCTCGGCGGGCTGACCATGGCGGACGACGAGCAAGCCGAATCCGCCTCCGCGGCGGGCAATGACGTCGAGTCGCCGGTGGACAACAGCGGCGTATCGCGCCGGCGCATGCTGGGCGGTGCAATGCTGGCCGGGCTTACCGGCACCGCGGTCGGCGCCGTCGGGGGCGGGTTCGCCGGCTACGCGACCGCGGCCACACAGCGCGACGACGACAACGACACCGTCGACCTGCGCCGCAGCTACCGCTTCTACGGCCAGACTCACCAAGGCGGAATCGCCACGCTCCCACAGCGTTACGCGGTTTTCATGTCCTTCTCGCTGGCCGACAGCGCCAGCCGTCGAGATCTACAAAGCCTGCTGGCGCGCTGGTCGGCGGCGGCCGCGGTCCTGCAGCAGGGCAATCCCGTCGGCACCGTGCAGCCCCAGGTCGAGGTGCAGCCGCCCACCGACACCGGGGAGGCCTACGGGCTGAGCCCGGCCAGCCTCACCGTCACCGTCGGTTTGGGGCCGTCCCTGTTCGGGGAACGCTTCGGGCTCGGCGCGCGGCGTCCCGCCGTGTTCACCGAACTGCCCCCGCTCAACGGCGACAACCTGGATCCCCGCCTGCATGGGGGCGACCTGTCGGTGCAAGCCTGCGCCGACGACCCGCAGGTCTGCTACCACGCCGTGCGCAACCTCGCCCGCCTCGGGCGCAACATCGTGTCGCCGTTCTGGGCGGTGCTGGGGTTCGGCCGAGCCTCGGCCGGCCCCGGCCAGCACACGCCCCGAAACCTGTTGGGATTCAAGGACGGTACCCGCAACATCACCACCCAGGCGGAGTACGACCGCTTCGTCTGGATCGACAACAGCGACCAGGCCTGGATGAACGGGGGCACCTATCAGGTCGTCCGCAAAATCCGGATGCTGATGGAGACCTGGGACGTCGACCGCGTCGGTAATCAGCAGAAGATCTTCGGCCGTACCAAAGAGGAGGGCGCGCCGCTCAGCGGCAAGGCCGAGTTCGACACGCCGAATTTCAGCGCCAAGGGCGCCGACGGCGAACCGCTCATCGACCCGCGGTCGCACATCGGTTTGGCCGCCCGGGAAAACAACGACGGCATCATGATCCGCCGGAGGTCCTACAACTACACCGACGGCCTCGACGCCAACGGTCAACTCAACGCCGGTTTGTTGTTCGTCTCCTATCAGAACGATCCACAGCATTTCGTCCGCCTGCAGAACCGTCTCGGGGCCAACGACCTACTCAACGAGTACATCCGCCACATCGGCTCGGCGATCTTCGCGGTGCCACCCGCACCCGCCGAGGGCCACTACATCGCCCAAAGTCTGTTCAGCTGAACAACATTCACGGCTGCAGCAGGAAGTCGACGACGATCGCAGCCATGTCGCCGATGGCATCGCGCCGCACGACTTCGAAACCGTGGGTGCTCAGCGTGGGCAGGCACAGCAGCCCCGCCCGCGGTGTCAGCCCGTTGGCCTTCGCGTGCGAGGCGTCCGACTCGAATGCGCCCAGCGCGGCCGCCTGGGGCGCCAGTTCCCGGTCGGCGGCGATCCTCATCAGCCGGTCGGCGACGTCCTTGTCGTAAACACACAAAGCATCGCTGTACCCGACGATCGGACCGCCGGCGACGCTCGTCCCGTACTCCCGCTCGGTAGGCCCGACCTCGAGGGCGAGTGTGAGGGTGCCGGGCAGTGACGCGCTGGCGTAGGAGCCGCCCACGCCACCGATCTCCTCGTTGGTGGTGAACACGAAATAGGCGTCGTGGGCGGGTCGTTGGCTGCGATCGCGAAGCAGGCGGGCGGCGCGCAGCAGGGCGGTGACCGCGGCGCGGTCGTCGAGGAAGTAGCAACCGACGTAGTCCCCGATCTTGACCAGCGTCCTCTTGCTTCGCTCCACGCACACGCGGGTGCCGGCGTGCACCCCCGCGGCATCCAGCTCATCGGGACTGCGCCCGGTGAAGATGTACACGTGCTGCCAGTCGAGTGCCTTGTCGCCTTGATCGGGTTTGGTCTCCCAGATCCGCGGGCTCTCCTTCGTGGTGTGCTCGGACCCGAGCGTCAGCACCGCGGTGAACGTCTCGTGGTCGCCGAGCACGGCGACCGGGCCAAGCCCGAAGTTGCCGGGATACATCGTCCCCAATTGCGTCACGTGCAGCGTGCCGTCGGACTCGATGCGCTTGACGATCATGGACAACTCGTCCATGTGCGCCATGACCCGCGTCGCGGCGGCCGGCCCCGCCGTCGCGGCGGTCCGGTGTGCCGCGCCTTCGGGGAGGCCCTCGGTGGCGCCGAGGTAGCCGACCAGGTTGCCGGCGTCGTCGATCCACATGTCGTCCACGACGGGTTGGAGTTCGCGGGCGCACACGTTGCGCACCGTGTCTTCCTGGCCGCACGGCCCGTACGTCCACAACAGCTCCTGCAACAGGCCGTCGGTGGACTGCTCGTGGTGTTCCATCCGGTTCCCCTCGTGTCACTGGCAACGGTATCGGCCACGGAAGCCCTTTGTCCCCGTCGTTGAGGACTAAAGCCTCACGCCCGGCACCTACTTCGGTCTATAGCGTCGCTCGTGACGAGAGGAGCACGAAATGTCCGCACCTGTGAAACCGCGCGGCATCGTCGTCGCGGTCGACGGTTCACCCGCATCGAACGCCGCCGCGTGCTGGGCGGCCCGTGACGCCGCGCTAAGGAATGTTTCCCTGACGTTGGTGCATGCGGTGGTGACGCCCACCGTGAGCTGGCCGCCGGTTCCATACCCCGAGTCGTTGGCCGTGGGGCTGGAGGACGAGGGCAAAAGGGCCGTCATGCACGCGGCCAAAATCGCCGAAGATTCGATGCCCGTGGACCGCAAGGTCACGATCAACCGGGAGTTGGTGTATTCGGCCCCGGTGCCCGCGCTGATCAAGATGTCCGATGAGGCGGAGCTGATCGTCGTGGGCAATTCCGGGCGCGGATTGCTGGCCCGCGGCGTGCTCGGCTCGGTCAGTTCGGCAGTGGTGCGCCACGCGAATTGTCCCGTCGCGGTCATCCGCGACGAAGATCAGTTGATACCCGACCCCCAGAACGCCCCCGTGCTGGTGGGCATCGACGGCTCGCCGGCCTCCGAACTCGCGACGGCGATCGCGTTCGACGAGGCGTCTCGCCGGGGCGTTGACCTGATGGCCCTGCAGGCATGGAGCGACGTTGCGGTGTTGGACGTCGCCGGAATGGATTGGGCGAGCGTGGAAGCCGAGGCGGAACGCAGCCTCGCCGAAAACCTGGCGGGCTGGCAGGAACGCTATCCCGACGTGGCGGTGCACCGGCTGGTGGTGCGCGACCGGCCGGCGCGACAACTCGTCGAGAAGTCGGAATCCGCTCAGCTTGTCGTAGTGGGTAGCCACGGCCGCGGCGGCTTGGCCGGCATGCTGGGTTCGGTCAGCAACGCAGTCCTGCACTCGGTTCGGAGGCCGTTGATCGTCGCCCGACCGTCGTGAGCGTCCATGCGCACAGCGCGGCAACGTCACGCCCGGCGCGCATGACCGTTCGGTCGGGACGGACGATGGCGGCGGTGGCATGCCCACGCCGCAGCCACGTCGCGAGCACACCGCCGGGTTGAGCGACCACGACGACGACCCCGCGCTGCCGCAGCGATGCTGCTAAGTCAGTGCCCGGCGGAGTGGACGTGATCACGGCGAAACCGGCACCAACGGCGTCGTCGAGCCGATGACCATCGGGCAGAACGGGATTCGGGCACAGCGTGCCGGCCAGCTCACCCGGCCGGTGGCCCTTGGGCACCAGGGCGGAAGAGTGCAATGCCGGCGTGGTGGAGTCGACGACCTTTTCGCGCAGCCCCGGGACCAGTCGCAGCCGGGGCAGCACCGCGCGGCGCACCAGGTTGCCCAGCCGACCGCCGCCGGTCATCGACCGGCCGACCGTGAGCGCCAGCCGAATCATGGCCCGGGCGTGCGGTTTACGCTCCTTTTCGTAGCTGTCCAGGACGTGCGCCGCGAGCGTGCCGTTCAAAACCCCGGCGATCTTCCAGGCGAGGTTCATGGCATCCCGCAACCCCGCGCCCATGCCCTGGCCGATGAATGGGGGAGTGAGATGCGCCGCGTCGCCCAGGATGAAGATGTTCCCGCGGCGCCACCGATCGGCGATTTGGGCGCGGAAGGTGTACTCGGTGACGCGCAGCAGGGTCAGGTCGCCGTCGTCGACGTCGGCGATCCACGGCGCGATCAGCGGCCGCAATGTCTCCAGAGTGCCGAAATCGTCGGCACTTTCGCCGGCCAGCAACTGGAACTCCCAGCGGTACCGCGCCGGCCCGATGCGCATGTACGTTCCCGCGCGAACCGGGTCGCAGACTTGATGCACGCCCTCCCACTGGTGTAGGTCGGCCGCGGCGGCGACGTCGGCGACGAGCCAGCGCTGTTCGAACTTCAAATCGTGCATGACCGAGCCGATCTGCGCCCGCACCATGCTGTTGGCGCCATCGCAGCCCAGCAGATACGCGGCGTCGACGTGGTGAACCTGCCCGTCGGAGCGGTCGGCGAACGTGACCCGCACGTACCTTCCGTTATCCGTCACCTCGGTCACCTCGGTGTTCCCCCGCAATTGCGCCTGCGGAAAGCGCTCGAGGTTTGCCCGCAGCAGGCCCTCCAACTCCGGCTGGTCGAACATGTTCGCCTGCGGGAAGCCATTGAGGCTGTCCGACGTGTCGCGGTTGAACTCGGCGAGCACCCGGAATCGATTGTCCAGCAATCGCAGCCCCAGCGTGGGTCGTGAAATCGCCGCGAACTCGTCAGCGATCCCCAAACGGGCGATGACGCGGTAGATTTCGTCATCGAGGTGCACGGCGCGGGGTTGCGGGTATACGCCGGGCCAGCGGTCCAGGACGAGGCATTCCACGCCGTATTGGGCCAGCAGCGTGGCCGCGGTGACGCCGGTCGGCCCGGCGCCGACTATGACAACCGGAACGTGCCGAATGGCCTTGTCGGTCACGCGAATCGAACAGCGCTGCGCTGCGTACCGAGGTCGATGGCGCCGTCGTCGGTGGACACGGACGCCTCCACGATGTCGCCGTGCCCCAGATATTTCGGGTTGGCGGCCTGACGTTTGAAAAACGCCTTCCACTTGATCGCCGGCGGCAACAGATTCCCGATGATCTCCACCGGCTTGGGCGGGGCGCTCAGCGCGGTGCCGACCGGGGTGCCAGTAAGGATAAGGTCGCCGGCGGCGAGCTCCTGGAATTGGGTGAGCGACTGCAGCGCCTGCAGCGGTCGATACAGCATGTCCCCGTCGACGAGGGCATTCTGCCGCTCCTCGCCGCTGACGCTCAGGCGCAGCCGCAGCTCGCCGAACCGGCTGAGCTCGTCGGCGGTCAGCAGCACCAACTCCGGCCCGACCGGGGTGAACGTCGGATAGGACTTGGCCTCATAGAACTGCGTCTGCGGAAGCTGTATGTCGCGCGCGGAAACATCGTTGGTGACGACCAGTCCGGCGATGAAGTCGGCGAGGTTGGCTTCGGAAATTGTTGTGCCGACCGGGATTGCGCGCCCGATCACCAGCCCGATCTCCACCTCGTAGTCGAGGAGCTTCACGTGTGCCGGTTTGACGATGTCGTCGAACGGACCGTTGATCGACGCCGACGCCTTGCGAAAGAAGGTCAGCGGAACCGTCGCCGGGTCCATGCCCGCATCCTTGACATGCGACGCAAAGTTGGTCATCTGGGCCACAACTCGGCACGGCCGGGTCACCGGGGAGATCAGCTCGAGGCTGTCGACGGCGACGGTGTCCGCGCTGGCGGCGGCCGCATCGATCGCCGCGCGGTCGGCCAGCAGCTGCGCGGTCGTGGTCGCGGCGGTGTCGATTTTCACCGCGCCGTTCGGTGTTTTGCGCCACCATGCATGGCCGGTTTCAGAAGCGGTGTGCAGGAGGGAGACGGTCATGAGGTGGCTACCTTCAGGAGTCCGAAGAGGCGGCTGACGTCGAACTCGTTGCTGTCGCGAAGCGCGGTGATCATCGAAACCAGTTCGTGGCGGGCCGATTTGAACCCGGTCCCGAGGAAGTCTCTACTTACCGGCGGCCCCCACTGTGCCAACCCGGACGCGGTGAAGGGCGCCCAACCCGGGTCGAGGGTGTTGTCGAACATGTCGCCGTCGGCGAAGTGCTCGACCAGGAAGCCATCGGGATCGCGCCAGTAGTCGAAGATCTGGCTGCCCTGAATGTGCCTGCCGATGCCCCAGGAGCGGAAATAGCCGCGCTCCCTGAGGTATTCGCCGCCGGCCGCCAGGGCGTCGAGGTCGCTGACTTGGTAGGCCGAGTGCACGTAGCGGTTGGCCGGACCCAGCGCAAGCGCCAGCGTGTGGTGATCTGCCGGTGCGGATCCCCGATCGCAGCGAATGAAGCTCAGGGCCGGTCCGCGTCCGCGCTGGCCGGGGAAGAACAGGAAGTCGCTGACGATCATCCCCAGGTTGTCCAGATACCAGTTCAGCGTCTGGAGGTACTTGGTCGACTGCACCACCAGATGGCCCAGGCGCTGCACTCGAGCGGGCGCACGTGGGGGGCGCTGACCGGCGTTGGTGCGCTGCACGTCATGCCCGAAGTTGAACACGTGCGGCGGCTGGCCGGCTAGCTCCGGCAGTTCGTGCATGCCGGCGACGACCCGCACCGGCATCCCACTGGGATCGATGAGGTTGACCGACAGGCCGCCGAGGGTTTCGGGCAGCGCCTGCGCGGTGGCGCCGGATTTGTGGGCCAGCCGCAGCACGTCGGCCTCATCGGCGGCCCGAAACGCCGCTCCGGTGAATCGCGTCCGCTCCCCGCGGCGCACGATCACACACGGTGCTCCGGCATCGGTGCCGCGCAGCTGAACCTCGTCCGGACCGTGGTGTACGGCGTGAAAGCCGAAGGCCCGCGCGAACGCCTCGGCGCGCGTCAGGTCGGGCTTCTCGAATTCCAGCCAGGCAATATCGGCGATTTTGATCACCGGGTTGCGCGAGCGGCCGGGGTGTTCGCCGGGTAATGCGCCCTGCTCACTGTGCAGGTCCCGGTGGGCGCTTTGCGTCTGCATGATTGACCATCCCTCTAACTGACGAAATCGTCACATACGAGTCAACGTTCAGTCAAGGGTTCTGACGAAATCCTCAAAAGTGATGCATACTGCTACCCATGAGCGCGATGCCCGACGATTCCGAGTCGCCCAATCGCCTAGAGCGGCGCAAGCAACGCACCAGGACGGCGCTGGTCAAGGCCGCGCAGCGGTTGATCGCCGAGGGACGGGTCAACGTCCCGGTCTTGGAGATCACCCAGGCCGCCGACGTCGGCATGGGTTCCTTCTACAACCATTTCGACAGCAAGGAGCAGCTGTTCGAGGCCGCGGTCGCCGACGTGCTCGACGCCCATGGGGCGATGCTCGACCGGCTCACCGCGTCGATCGACGACCCCGCCGAAACGTTTGCCGCCAGCTTCCGGCTGACCGGGCGGCTCTTCCGTCAGCGCCCTCAGGAGAGCGAGATCTTGCTGGCCAGCGTGCCGGCGCTGTTGTCGTCGGAACGCGGCCTGGCGCCGCGGGCGTTGCGGGACATCAAAGCCGGGGTCGAGGCGGGCAGGTTCCATATCGACGACCCCGAACTGGCCCTCGCCATGGCCGGCGGCGCTCTGCTCGGGCTCGGAAAGTTGTTGCGTGACGACCCGAGTCGTGACGACGCGCGGGCCGCCGACACGGTTACCGAGAATGTGCTGCGGCTCTTCGGGCTGAGCGCCGAGGAGGCGCACGACGTGTGCCAACGCCCGCTGCCCGAGGGCACATTCGCCGAGGCCTAGGTAGCGGAATCCACTGACCGCAGCCCGACTTTCGCGGGTCGAAGCGCGACCAGGGTGACTCCGACGGCGAAGATCAGCGCGGTCACCCACGGCAGATGCCCATCGGGGGCGAAACCCTTCGCCGCGACGAATGCCAAGCCATACGCTGCCATGGCGGCACCGGCCAGCATGACCGGTTCGCCCCATCGGTCGGAAAGCGGTATCCCGAACGTCGGGAGCGGCGCGGCGAAAAGCCGCCGGCCCCACCACAGCAGCACCAGCTCGGCGGCGGTCACCAGGCCGAGGATGACGACCCACTCCAGCCTGGCCAGCCACCAGTCCGCCGTTCCTTCGGGCGGCTGCGGCAACAGTCCGGCCGGATAGCCGACGACCGCGACGATCACGACGGGGATCATGTGCCACAGGTACAGCGCCATCACGTTGTTGTTGGCGATCGACAGCACGCGACGGACGGGGCCGGCGCGCAACGCTCGATTGAGCACGGGCGCAAGGGCCATCGCCACGCCTGTCTGTGCGCAGCCGAACGCGAGGAGCGCCACGGTGGGCGGCGTCGTATTGTCAATGGTTTGTCCGGGAACGCCGATCATGCTCACCGGGTAAAGTTTCAGCCAAATCAGAAGTGCCAGCGCGACCGCCGACCCGGCTCCGAGCGCCGCGGCGCCGCGAGTGCTCAATTGCCGGTCGTGCCAACTGATTCCGAGTTGGTACAGGGCTCCCCAAGCCAACAAGTAGTTCAGCCAGCCGACGTACGGCATGTGACCGCCGATCGATATCACGTCCACCGCCGCGATTCCCACCGCGAGCGCCGCAGGTACTCGAAGACCCCAACGGCGTTGTGCGGCAATGGCAATCGGCGTCAGCGAGACCACTATCACGTATACGGCGAGGAACCACAAATGCATGGCCACCGCCCAGCCGGCGTATTCCAGCAATGAGCCTGCGACGTGGTTGGCGTCCGCGACCACGACAATCGCCGACACCAGCGCGGCGTAGATCGCCGTCGGCCCCAGAACTCGAGCCAGCCGGTGGCGAAGCCAGATCGGGCGAGGCATACCGTCAGCGTCGTGGCGATGCGCCCAAGACACCGCGCCGGCGTAGCCGGCCGCCAGGAAGAACGTCGGGACCGCCTGGAACGGCCAGGTCAGCCACTGGGTCCACGGCATGTCGACGAGGGGGTTCTGCCGGCCGAACTGCCCGTCGCGGTAGGTCACCGATCCGGCCAGCCAGTGCCCGAGCACAATCAGGACGACGCCGGAGACCCGGTAGAAATCCACCGCCAGGTTGCGGGTGGGCCGCGCGGTGTTTGCGTGGTCCATCAGATCGCGGGAAGCTCGACGCGGTGCACAGCGCCACGGTACCCGGCCGAATGACAGGAGAACGTGTGGAACAGGCTCAGCTGGGCGACTTACAGGTCGGCCGTATCGGCTTGGGTGCGATGGGTATGTCCGCCGCCTATTCGATCGGTGGCTTTGACGACGCCGAGTCGATCCGGACCATTCACCGCGCCATCGATCTTGGCGTCACGCTGATCGACACCGCCGAGGTCTACGGCCCTTACGTCAACGAGGAACTCGTCGCACGCGGGCTGTCGGGCCGGCGAGATCAAGTTGTGCTGGCCACCAAGTTCGGCTTGATCTCGCACACGGGCCGCGACGGCCTGGACAGCAGCCCCGCCAATATCCGCATCGCCGTGGATGGTTCCCTGCAACGGCTGGGGACCGACCACATCGACCTGTACTACCAACACCGCCTCGATCGCGGCACGCCGATCGAAGACACGATCGGGGCATTGGCCGAGCTGGTGGCCGCCGGAAAGATCCGGCACATCGGGCTTTCCGAAGTCGGCGTGAACACCATCCGCCGAGCGCACGCCGTGCATCCCCTCACCGCCGTGCAATCCGAATACTCCCTTTGGACCCGTGACCCCGAGGAGGGGGTGCTCGACGTCCTGCGCGAACTGGGCATCGGATTCGTTGCGTACTCGCCGCTGGGCCGTGGGTTCCTCACCGGCGCGATCCGCTCCACGGAGGAGCTGCCCGACAGCGACTACCGCAAGACCAACCCCCGATTCTTCGACGAGAATTTCCAGCACAACCTCAACAGCGCCGACGAGTTGCGCGATATCAGCGCCGATGTCGGCGCCACTCCGGCTCAGGTCGCGTTGGCCTGGCTGCTCGCGAAAGGCCCTGACATCGTGCCCATCCCGGGCACTAAACGCGTGGCCCGCCTCGAGGAGAATGCCGCTGCGGACACGGTCGAGCTCACCCCCGAACAGGTGGCGAGGCTCGACCGGCTAACCCCGGCCGTCGGCGGTCATCACGCCGAGGCGCAGATGGGTTGGATCGACCGCTAGTGGGTGGCGACGAAGCGCGGACGTGCGAGTCATGTTGCGCCGCACCAGTTCTACCAAAGCGACGTTTTCGTTACGACATCAGAAAGGTATGGCAGTGGCGGACTCTCCCTCCAAACTGATCGACGCCAGAATCGAGGAACTCGGCGACTGGCGCGGCGAAACCCTCGCCCACATCAGAAAATTGATCAAGCAGGCCGATCCCGACGTGGTCGAGGAGTGGAAGTGGCGAGGCGTCCCGGTTTGGTATCACGACGGGATGATCTGCACCGGCGAGACGTACAAGAACGTCGTGAAGATGACCTTCGCCAAGGGCGCCTCGCTCCCGGATCCCGCGGGCCTCTTCAATTCCAGCCTCGACGGCAACACCCGCCGCGCCATCGACTTCCATGAGGGCGACCAGATCGACGACAAGGCGTTGACGGCACTCATCCGCGCGGCGGTAGACCTGAACAGCGCGTAGCCGGTCTGTACAGCCCCGCACCCGTGCTGTACAGTCGCTCAGCACCGATGCTCGATCGAGAGGCCTCTCCGCTGACTTCCGAGTCCGTCGAAGAATTTCGCAGCCGGGCCAGGGCCTGGCTGGCCGAGAACATGCCGCGCCTCGACCCGGGCGAGGCGGCGCTTCTCGAGCGCGACGAAGAGAAATCCTGGCAGCGCGCCCGTGAGCTGCAAAAGACCTTGTACGACGGCGGATTCGCCGGAATTTGCTTTCCCCGGGAGTATGGCGGGCTCGGACTGAGCTACCAATACAAGAAGGCATTCGACGCCGAGTCGGCGGCGTACGAGATCCCGATCCTGCTCAATGTGCCGTCGTTCGCCATTTGCTGCGCAACGATCCTCGACATGGGCAGCGAGGAACAGAAGCGCACGCACATTCACGCGGCGCTGCGAGGCGACGAGGTCCTCGTGCAGTTGCTGTCCGAACCCAGCGGCGGCTCGGACCTGGCCGGCGTCATCACCCGTGCCGAGCGGCGCGACGGCCGATGGGCCATCAACGGCGCCAAGACCTGGAGCACCTGGGCGTTCGCCGCCGACTACGCCCTGTGCCTGGCCCGAACCGATTGGGACGTACCCAAACACGACGGGCTCACGATGTTCCTGGTGCCGCTCAAACATCCTGGGATCACCATCAACCGCATCCGCCAGGTCAACGGATCGGTGGAATTCTGCGAGGAGTTTCTCGACGACGTCGATGTCGGCGACGACGCCGTCGTCGGGGAACCTGGCAAAGGCTGGGAGGTGGCGTCGCGCCAGCTTTACCACGAGCGCAGGACCATGGGCGACGGTTCGGAGTACACCACCGGGCCGGGAATCGCTGAGGCCGAAGATGTTTCGATCGACCTGATCTCGTTGGTCGACAGGACTAATCAGGGGTATAGCGAGCGCGTCCGGGAGATGGTCGGCCGGGCCCTGGTCCATCGGGCTGTGCACGGTCAGCTCAGTGAGCACGTCTACCACGCCGTGGCCGATGGATCTTTGCCTGCGGCCGCCGGATCGATCATCAGGCTCTGCATGGCCGAGGTTCACAATGTCGAGACCGACACCGCCTACGCCGTCGCGGGTTCGTCGGGTGCGGTCCAGGACGAGGCTCAGCTGCTCGACGTCGGCCGGCGCTACCTGGGCCGTCAGATCGCCAGCATCGGCGGTGGCACCACCGAGATGGCGCGCAACGTGATCGGCGAGCGGGTCTTGAACTTTCCGCGCGAGTACGCAGCCGATCGCGGTGTCCCGTTCAAACAGGTGCGGCGGAGCAAAGCTTAGGAAGGCAAGCGACTGTGAGCGACCAACTTCGCGACATCCGAGAGTTGTCCAACGACGCCGATGCATACCGCGACGAGCTGTACCGCCGCTGGACCGGCCTGCTCAGCTACCGCTACATCGGGCGCAACCACTCGTCGATGAACCTCGGCGAGACCGATGACACCGTGACCATCCGCCGCGACATGCGCAATGAGTCCGGCGGCATCATGGTTGCGCCGCTAGCCATTTCGTCACCGGAGGGATGTCAGACCGACATGGTCGCGGTGCCCAACCCGGTCATCGCGTCGGTACAGATCATCGATCCCGGTTACGACGTGACGAGAATCGAGATCGTGGGCTCCGGCATCGTGCACCAGGGCCGGACCATGGGCTACGGGCGCTGCAAGATCGTCGACGCCGACAATCCAGACCGGGTGATCGCGTTCAACGAGGGCCAGGGGGCGATCATCGGCGTACCGCCCGAAGGCCTGGACAAGATGGATGTCTCGGGCACCGAGCTGGTCATCGAGGACTCGCCCGACCTACCGCCGCTATGGAAAGCCTTCGGCGCCAGCAGGCGCGACGACGGTCACTGGGTGTTGCCCGCGCTGAGCCCCGAACTCGCCTCACCGGATGCCGCCCTGCACATCGGACCCCAACACGTCGTACTCGAGACCGCGGCGACCGACCTCGCCGCCGACGCCGCCGGAACACGCAAGGTTCAGGTCATCAGCTGGCACGTCATGTTCATGTCGCGCGGCAAGGTCGGCCCGTTCCGTGTGCAGGGCACCGCACACGTCGGAGGGCCCGGCCGCATCGGCGTGCGGATGCTTCTGCACGACGAGGGTAACGCCGACAAGGCCGTCACCTCGGCCGCGGCGGTCTTCGACGTCGTCAGCTGATCCGGCCGGGCGGGGTAGTGTCCCAGCATGCACGGGTTCGGCTTCGCCACGCTGGCGTTGTTGACCGCCGTGGGCTTCGGTGGTCCACTGCTGGCGTCGCTGTCGCACTTGCGAATTCCGGTCGTCATCGGTGAGTTGATCGCGGGCCTCGTCCTGGGCAAGACCGGTTTCGGCGTCCTCAATTCCGCGAACCCGACGTTTCAGTTGTTCGCGAATATCGGCTTCGCACTGGTGATGTTCGTCGTGGGCACCCATGTTCCGATCCGCGACCCCGACATGCGCCCAGGGGTGCCGCGGGCGTTGGCGCGGGCGGCTCTGGTCGGCGCGGTCGCAGCGGCGCTCGGGGTGGGGATAGCGGTCGTGTTCGGCACAGGTCACGCAGCGCTGTATGCGGTTCTGATGGCTTCGTCATCAGCGGCGCTCGCCTTGCCGGCGATCGACTCACTGCGATTACAGGGGCCCCACGTGCTGTCCGTCACCGTGCAGATCGCGATCGCGGATGCCGCATGTATCGTGTTGCTGCCCTTGGTGATCGACGTCCGTCGAGCGCCAACGGCGGCGCTGGGTGGACTCGCCATCGCGGGGTGTGCGGTGCTGCTCTTTGTGCTGCTGCGCGCGGTCGACCGCCGGGGCTGGCGCACACGCATGCACGACTATTCCGAGAAATCTCGGTTCGCGCTGGAATTGCGGACCAACCTGGTCCTGCTTTTCGCGTTGGCGGCGCTGGCCGCCAGCACCCATGTGTCGATCATGCTCGCGGGTTTCGCGTTGGGGTTGGTGATCGCCTCGGTCGGCGAGCCGCATCGACTGGCGCGTCAGCTTTTCGGCATCACCGAGGGTTTCTTCAGCCCGCTGTTTTTCGTTTGGCTCGGCGCCTCGTTGCAGGTGCGCGAGCTGGGGGCGCACCCCAAACTGATCTTGCTGGGCGTAGGTCTGGGGTTGGGGGCCGTGCTCGCGCATTGCGCCGGAAGGCTGCTCGGCCAGCCGATGACACTCGCGGTGATGTCGGCCGCGCAGCTCGGCGTGCCGGTGGCCGCGGCAACCATCGGCACCGAGGAACACCTCCTGGTCGCCGGCGAAGCGTCGGCATTGATGTTCGGGGCGCTGCTCACGATCGCCTCCACCTCGATCGCCGGTGTGCTGGCGGCACGCCGGCAGAGCGACCTGCGGGCCTAAAGACCCTTCCGAAAAGCGCAGAGCAGGCATAACGTCATGTCCTGAATAGGCCGATCGGAATCGGCGTCGAGGAGTGCGAAATGTCGGAGGGCTCAGCAAAGCACGGAATCTTGGTCTGCGTCGACGGATCTGCGGCCTCTCACGCCGCCACGGCTTGGGCCACCCGCGAGGCCATCCTCCGCCAGTTGCCGATCACGGTCATGCACGTTGTCCCTCCCGTTGTCGTCGGGTGGCCCGTGGGGCAGATGTATGCAGACATGACCGAGTGGCAGCAGGAAAACGGCCAGCATGTCATCGACGAGGCCCGCAAGACGTTGAGCGCCAACGCCGGAGGGGCCACACCGCCCGAGATGCACACGCAGATAGTGTTTTCCGGTGTCCTTCCGGCGCTGATTGACGCCTCGAAGGACGCCTGGATGATCGTCGTCGGCAGCCAGGGCATGGGCGCGTTGGGCCGCCTGCTGCTGGGCTCGGTCACTTCCGGTCTGATTCATCATGCCCGTTGCCCGGTCGCGGTCATCCATACCGATGACGGTGCGATTCCCGATTCGAATGCACCCGTGCTACTGGGTGTCGACGGGTCGCCCGCTTCGGAAGCGGCGACTGCCTTGGCTTTCGATGAGGCCTCCCGTCGAGGCGTTGACCTGGTCGCGCTGCACGCGTGGAGTGACGTCGGGGTGTTCCCGATGCTGGGGATGGACTGGCGCGACAGCGAGGCGAAGGGGCAGGAGGTACTCGCCGAACGTCTCGCGGGCTGGCAAGAACGGTATCCGGATGTGGGCGTGAAGCGATTGCTGTTCTGCGACAAGCCTTCCCGGTGGCTACTTCAGGAGTCCGAGAACGCTCAGCTGGTGGTGGTCGGTAGCCACGGCCGCGGCGGTTTCCGGGGCATGCTGCTGGGCTCGGTAAGCTCCGCGGTCGCGCAATCGGCAAGAGTTCCAGTAATTGTCGTCCGCGATAACGCGAGGGCCTTTAGTCCCTGACATTGGTGCTGTTCGGCAGGCGCAAGCCCCGCCGCTGTTGGCCTAGCCTGCTGTTCATGACCTACGTGATCGGCAGAGCATGCGTCGACGAGATGGACAAGTCCTGTGTTCAGGAATGCCCGGTCGATTGCATCTACCAGGGCGCGCGAACGATGTACATCAACCCCGACGAGTGCGTCGACTGTGGCGCCTGCAAGTCGATATGTCGCGTGGGAGCGATCTACTGGGAGGGCGATCTGCCCGATGACGAGCGGCAGCACCTGGACGACAATGCCGCGTTTTTCAGTGAACCGCTCGTCGGCCGCGACGGCCCGCTGGGTTCGCCAGGCGGCGCAACCAACGTGGGCCCGACGGGCGTTGACACACCGTTGATCGCCGCCATGCCGAAGATGCGCTAAACGGCATGCAGCAGCGCCATGAAGCCGAAGTCCATGTGCAGCTGTTGGTGGCAGTGCAGCAGAGACAGGCCGGGTTGGTTGGCGGTGAAGTCGAGGTCGATGGCTTGATAGCCGCCGACCATGGCGACGTCTTTGTGCAGCCCTGCGGTGGCCGTCCCGGCGGTGTTGGTGATTTCGAAGGTGTGCCGGTGCAGGTGGATGGGGTGCACATCGTCGGTGCCGTTGCGTAGCCGCAGCCGGCATCGTGCACCGAGCTTCAGCTCGAACTGCGGTGTGCCCGTGCGCATATCGAACGGTGCGCCATTGAGCGTCCACTCGTTGAAGCCGTCGCGCTCCGCGTTACGTTTGCCGATCAGCAGCTCGATTGTGTGGTCGGGTGGGGCCGCCCTCGCATCAGGCTGGGTGAAGAGTCGATAGTCCCACGTGAACGGAGGCGGCGGCGCCCACTGCGGGTCGCCGGTGCTGTCCGCGTATTCGATGACCGTGCCCATGCCGTTGCCGCGATCGTCGTCGGACAGGTCGCCGAGCACCCACTTCCCGGGGCTGTCCATGTTGACGATTGCCGAGATCCGTTCCGCCGCGCCGAGCCACAGCACCGGCACCGCAACCGGTTTGGGGAGGGGGTTGCCGTCGAGGGCCACGACGGTAAACGTATGCCCGGGCAGCGCGAGGCTGCGGTTCTCGGTGGCGCTGGCGTTGAGGACATGCAGCAGTATTCGTTGGCCCTGCTTGACTTTGATCGGTTCGCCGTGGCCGAGCATGCGGCCGTTGATCGCGAACGATCGGTAGCCAACTTCGAATCCGTGTGGTTTTCCGGAGGCTAGGGACGCGGCCATTGCCGCTTCGCCCATGCCGCGCAGCTCTGGGATCGGTTGGCCGGCCAGGAAATTGGTAGCCATGTCGCCGCCCCTGCTGAGGGCGGGCTCGAACTCCTTGAGGGTGAGAAATACTTCTTGGTCGTAGGCACCCGGATTGTATTTTGGTTCGATGTAGACCGGCCCGGCCAAGCCGTTGTACTGGCCCAGGCTCAGGTCCGCTCCGGGAACGAGATGGGTGTGGTAGAAGCGGAACCCGGACGGCCCCGGAGTGAACGACAGTCGGCGCATCCCGTGCGCAGGGATATACGGGGTGCCTTCCTCAGCGGAGCCGTCGACGTCGACGGGCAGCGTCTGGCCATGCCAGTGCAGTTGTTCGGGGGTGTCGGTGTCGTTGTGGACATCCACGACGACGGGTCTGCCTTCGGTGAGCCGTAGTAATGGTCCGGGGAACTGGCCGTTGTAGAGGGTGGTGGATACCACCCGATCGGGCGCCAGCTCCACCAGACCCCGTCCGACGCGAAGCGTGTAATCGGCCTTTGCGGGCGGCCCCTGCCGGTCGCATCCCGCCGCCGTGGCAGCCGAACCGGTGGCCGCAAGCGCCGCCGCGGCTGCGCCGCGCATCAGGAAGCCGCGCCGGTCCAGCACAGCTCAAACGGTAGCGCATCGCATCCGCCGGACAGCCCGACGAGAGCCTGGTCATCCACCAATACGCCTATGTATGGTGCGAGTACCGACACGACAGGAGAATCGAAGTGGCTGAACGGTTGGCGGGCAAGGTCGCACTCGTGAGTGGCGGTGCGCGGGGGATGGGCGCCTCGCACGTGCGGGCGATGACGGCCGAGGGCGCCAGGGTGGTGTTCGGCGACATCCTGGACGACGAGGGCAAGGCCGTCGCGGCGGAACTCGGTGACGCGGTCCGCTATGTGCATCTCGACGTCACCAAGCCCGAACAATGGGAGGCGGCGGTGGCCACCGCCATCGACGAGTTCGGCGGTATCGACGTGCTGGTGAACAACGCGGGCATCCTCAACGTCGGCACCTTCGAGGACTACGAGCTCTCCGAGTGGCAAAAGATCCTGGACGTGAACCTGACCGGGGTGTTTCTCGGCATCCGCGCGGTGGTGAAACCGATGAAGGAAGCGGGCCGAGGATCGATCATCAACATCTCCTCGATCGAGGGAATGGCCGGCACCATGGCGTGCCACGGCTACACCGCGAGCAAGTTCGGTGTCCGCGGGCTCACGAAGTCCGCGGCAATGGAATTGGGGCTCAACGGCATCCGAGTCAACTCGATTCACCCCGGACTCATCAAGACACCGATGACGCAATGGGTTCCCGACGACATCTTCCAAACCGCGTTGGGCCGCGCCGCGGACCCCGCGGAGGTCTCCAACCTCGTGGTCTATCTGGCCAGCGACGAATCCAGCTATTCGACCGGATCGGAGTTCGTCGTCGACGGAGGCACCATGGCCGGCTTGGGCCACAAGGACTTCTCGGCAATCGACGTGGCCGACCAACCCGAGTGGGTCACCTAGTCCGCGTCACGCGTTGGTCAGGGATTCTTCGGCTTTCTTGGCCGGGGTGGGCCACGGTGAGGGGACGGGGCGTTGGCGAACGCGTTGCGGCCACCAGAACCACTTGCCCAGTAGTGCGGCAATGGACGGCGTCATCAGCGACCGGACGATCAGGGTGTCGAAGAGCAGACCGAGGCCGATGGTGGTGCCGACCTGTCCGATGACGGTGAGCTCACTGACCGCCATGGTCATCATCGTGAAGGCGAACACCAATCCCGCCGAGGTGACCACCGAACCGGTTCCGCCCATGGATCGGATGATGCCGGTGTTCAGCCCGGCGTGGATCTCCTCCTTGAACCGCGCCACCAATAGCAGGTTGTAGTCGGCGCCCACGGCAAGCAGGATGATGACCGACATCGCGAGCACCATCCAGTGCAGCTCAATCCCGATCAGGTGCTGCCAGATCAGCACCGACAGCCCGAACGACGCGCCCAGTGAAAGCAGGACGGTGCCCACGATGACCGCCGACGCCACCACGCCTCGCGTGATGATGAGCATGATGATGAAAATCAGGCACAGCGAGGCGATTCCGGCGATCAACAGGTCGTAGGTGTTGCCGTCACTGAGGTCCTTGTACATCGAAGCCGTGCCGGCGAGGTAGATCTTCGAGCCCTCCAACGGGGTGCCCTTGAGCGCCTCGTAGGCGGCCTTCTTGATGGCACCGATGTGCGAAATGCCTTCCTGCGACATCGGATCGCCGTCATGGCTGATGATGAAACGCACGGCATGGCCGTCGGGGGAGAGGAAGTTCTTCATGCCCTTCTTGAACTCGGCGTTGTTGAACGTCTCCGGCGGCAGATAGAACGAGTCGTCATTCTTGGACGCGTCGAAAGCCTTGCCCATGGCGTTGGAGTTCTTCTGCGCCTCGTTCTGCTGGTCCTGCAGACCCTTCTGGGTCGAATACATGGTCAGCATCGTGGTTTTCATGGCCTTCATGTTGTCGATCATCGAGGGCATCAACGCCACCATCTGCGGCATCAGCGTGTCGAGGTGATCCATGACGGGCAGCAGGCTCTGGATGTCGTCGGTCATCGTGTCGATCCCGTCGAGGGCGTCGAAGACCGAACGCAGCGACCAGCACACCGGGATGTCGTAGCAATGCTTTTCCCAGTAGAAGTAGCTACGGATGGGCCGGAAGAAGTCCTCGAAATCGGCCATCTTGTTCCGTAGGTCTTCGATGTCGATGGTCATGTCGTGCATCTTTTGCACCATCACATGCATATCGTTGGACATCTGCACGGTGATGCTCTGCATCTTGACCATGCTGTCGATGGTCGACTGCATCATGTCGGCCTGGCGCAGCATGTCGGCCATCTGGTCCGCCTGATACTTCTGGTTCATCTGCTGGGTGACGGCCTGCATGCTGATCTGAAAGGGGATCGAGGTGTGCTCGATCGGCGTGCCCTGCGGCCGTGTAATGGCTTGCACGCGGCCGATTCCCGGCACCCGGAAGACCGACTTGGCAATCTTGTCGATGACCAGGAAGTCCGCCGAGTTACGCAGATCGTGATCGCTTTCGATCATCAGCACCTCGGGATTCATCCGCGCCTGCGAGAAGTGGCGATCCGCCGCCGCGTATCCCTCGTTGGCGGGTAGATCGGTGGGCAGGTAGGTGCGGTCGTTGTAGTTGGTGCGGTATCCCGGCAGGGTCAGCAGGCCGACGAGCGCCACTCCGATCGTCATCACCAGGATTGGTCCGGGCCAGCGGACGACGAGCGCGCCGACCTTGCGCCACCCGCGAATCCGTTGCGTTCTGCGGGGTTCCAGCGTCTTGCCGAACCGGGTTGCCACCGAGATGACCGCTGGGCCCAGCGTCAACGCCGCCGCCACCACGACCACCATGCCGATGGCCAACGGGATGCCCAGCGTCTGGAAATACGGCAGGTTCGTGAAGTGCAGGCAGAACGTCGCGCCGGCGATGGTCAATCCCGAGCCCAGCACGACATGTGCGGTACCGCCGAACATGTTGTAGTAGGCGTCTTCTCGCGACTCGCCGAGGGATCGGGCCTCCTGATATCGACCTATAAGAAAGATCGCGTAGTCGGTGGCCGCAGCGATGGCCAACGTGACCAACAGGTTGGTGGCGAACGTGGAGAGCCCGATGATCTTGAAGTAACCCAGGAAAGCGACCATTCCGCGCGCGGCCGAGAGCTCGAGCACCACCATCACCAGCGTGAGCAGCACCGTGACGATCGACCGATAGACCAACAGCAGCATCGCGATGATCACCGTGAACGTGGCAGCGGTGATGACTTGCAGGCTGCGGTCGCCGGCCACGTGCTGATCCGCCGACAGCGCCGCAGGCCCGGTGACGTAGGCCTTTACCCCGTGGGGCGGGGGGACGCTCTTGACGATGTCTTGCACGGCCTCGACCGATTCGTTGGCCAAGGCTTCGCCCTGGTTACCGGCGAGGTAGACCTGAACGTAGGCGGCCTTGCCGTCGTTGCTCTGGGCACCGGCGCCGGTCAGCGGATCGCTCCACATATCTTGAACGTGCTCAACGTGTTTCGTGTCGGCGTCGAGCTTTTTGACGATCTGGTCGTAATAAGTGTGGGCGTCGGCACCCAGTGGCTGTTGGCCCTCCAAGACGATCATCACCGAGCTGTTGGATTTGTACTCGTTGAACACCGCGCCCATACGCTTGGTCGCGACGACGGACTGGGCGTCGTCGGGAGCCATCGACACCGAGCGCATTTTGCCGACCTCGTCCAACTGGGGCACGGCTACGTTGAGCACACCGATGAGAGCGATCCAACCCAGGATGATGGGTATGCCGAACTTTCGGATGATCCGCGGGATCGACGGTCGCGCTTTGTGTTTCGCGACGGGGATGACATCGGTGCGGGCGTCGGCCGTGTCTTCAGTGGTTGTGCTCATGCGGATTTCACCAAGCAGAAGGTCAGGGCGTGAACGCCGTTAACTGTTTTCTCGTCCTTGACTTCGTCGTCGATGGTGATGCGGCACCCGAGGTAGTCGCCGTCGCTTTGGGCTGAGAGGTTCGGGAAGACCGAAGGGGCGGTAGTGCTCAGGACCAGCGTCCAGGGGAGCGGCGCGGCGTCGACCCGCGTCGGGTCGGCGTTGAGATCCAGGTAGTTCACGTTCGCGTGGCTTGCCGAACCGAAGACCTCGTACTTGACGACCTTGGGCTTGAACGGCTTGGAATCATCGAGCCGCGGGCTTGTCATCACGCCGGTGTCGTGGGCGCCGAAAAACGACTTGACCCGGACCACCGCAAAGCCGCCGACAACCACGACGGCCACAATCAACAGCGGCAACCACGCATTTCGCAGAGCCTTTGACGTCTGCACTTGGGTGATTCCCTTCCTTACCGCGCGACGGTGATGTGGTCGGCGAGAACGTTCCCCCCGGGCGGAATCGTGGCCGGGTGGGCGCGCGATTTACACCGCCCAGCAATGAAATTCGGCGATTGGCGTGATTCGTGCGCATCGACCCCCACCTCGCATTGCGGAGGCCTTCTCGAGTACCGCAACCAGAGCATAGTACATGATGTGCATATCTTGCACATCATGCAATATTCAGGTGCGGTGTTTCAGATCACTTCGTGAAGATGCTGTTGACCAGCGCCGCGGCCCGCTCCACATAGGGCATCGGCGTGTCGTCGGGGTCTTTCGGCTTCCCGCTTGCCCACTTCTCGATGCCCGAACGCACGGCCGTCAACGCCAGCGCGGAGATCAGGGCGGCCATCTCGTCGTCGGGACGCATCGCCTGGCGGCGGACGATGATGTCGGTCAATTGGTTCTGGAATCGCTCCAGCTCGGCCAGGAATGCCGCCAGCACCGCGGGGGAGGTCTTGGCGAGTTCGAGCATGCCGGTGGCCTGCTCGCGCCGTGGCGGCGTGTCACGGAGATGATGCGCGGCCAGGGCGATCAGCTCCGCCAACACCACCGAGTAGGGGGCGGGTCCGGCGGCGACGAAGTCCGCGGCCAGCTCGGGCGGGAGGTCCGAGGGCCCATAGGCGATCGCGGACTCCTTGTTCGGGAAGTAGTTGAAGAACGTGCGCGTCGACAGTCCGGCTTCGACGCAGATTTCCTCGATGGTCACCTTGTCGAAGCCGCGTTCTTGTGCCAGGCGCACCGCGGCGTCGCGGATGTCCGCGCTGGTCTGGCGGCGACGGCGCTCGCGCAGACCCACCTGATTGGTCATAACCCTATAGTTGCACGTTCTGCACACTTTGCAGTCAACTGGCGCCCAGTGAATTCGGCTGGACCGCTGACGGCCCTGCCGGCACCGCACGGGCTCCCGGCCGCCGGCATCACCGAAAACCATTCAACGGCAATGCGATTCGATGTCAGGGGGACAGGTTTCCGGTGGGCGCGGCGAGGGCGGCCCATAGGTGATCGCGTTGGCTGGCGAAGAAGTTCACCGATATCGGAGCCTTGTCCGCGATCTGGTCGAACGCATGAAATGCGCCCGGGACGATCTCCTCGTGGACGCTGACACCCGCCTCGCGTAAGCGTCGCGCGTACTCGAGACACTCCTGATAGAACAGGTCCAGCGTCCCGACACCGATCCACGCCGGCGGCAGGCCGGTCAAATCTTCCCGGCGCGCCGGCACCGCCTCCTTCGGGTCCGCGCCGTCGAGGTACCAGCGCCAGGCCAACTGGTTGTCGGATTCGGTCCACATGATCCGCTTCAGACCGTCGCGTGTGGTGCCCGTGCGATCGTCGAGCATCGGATAGACGAGCATCTGGTACGCGAGTTTGACGTCGCCGCGATCGTGCGCACGCTGTGCCACCGCGGCCGCGAAATGTCCACCGGCACTTGCCCCGCCGACGGCGACGCGATCGGGGTCCACCCATGGCTGGCGCGCCAGCCACCGCAGCGCCGCATAGCAGTCTTCCACCGGTGTGGGATACGGATGTTCGGGAGCGAGTCGATATTCGACCGCCGCCACCGCGACACCGGTGAGGCGGGACAGCTTGCGGCAGTACTTGTCGTCCTGCACGGCGGTCCCCATGATCGTGCCGCCGCCGTGGATCCACAGCAGCGCCGGCGCCCGATCGGGAAGGCCCGTCGGTCGATGGAGGCGGACCTTGACGTGTTCGTCGACCGCGACCACCGGTATGTTGCGGAGTCGGCCCGCGTTGCCCATCAGCAGCATCAGCGCCCGCTGGACTCTGTAGCCGCGGTGCAGGGCATACCCCCGGGGCAAGAAGGGGGCCACCTTGCGCAAGCCGGGATCCAACGCTCGCCGTGACGTGAAGGGTTTGTCGGACGATCTTCTTGCCATGGATGCCCTCTGCTCCGGTGCCAGGCCACGTTGACCATACACAGCGGAAACAGCCTCGATGCAGGAATTCGCCAGGGACGGCGCAGCCGTCAGGGCCGCTCGAGGTCGAGCAGAACGCGCTTGGCGTCGGGCCCACCGCGGTACGCACCGACGGCTCCGTCGGATCGGATCACCCGGTGGCACGGCACGACGATCGGGATCGGGTTCGTCGCGCACGCGGTGCCGACGGCGCGCACCGCCTTGGGAGAGCCGGACAGCCGGGCCAGCGTGGCATAGCTGGTGGTGGTGCCGTAGCCGATGTCGGCGTTGAGGCGTTCCAGCACCGTGCGCCGAAATCCCTGCGACAGCGACCAGTCCAGCGCGACGTCGAAGCTTCGGCGCCGGCCGGCGAAGAATTCCTCGAGTTGCCGCGCAACCGGATCCAGCCGCGCGGGCGCCTCGAGCACTCGCGGGCTGATGCGCGCGGAGAGGTTCTGCAGCACGGCGTCGGGACTTTCGTTGGCGAATGCGACCCGCAGCAAGCCGAGTGGGGTCGCCGCCAACAGCAGCGGGCCGAGCGCGGAATCCACTGTGCGATAGGCGATGTCGAGTAGATCGCCGTTCTGGGCGTCCCTTTCCAGGCGCGCGTGCAGCCGCTTGAGATGAGCCGGGTCAACGGGGAAGTGCCGGGACAGGCTTGGTGTGGTCATCGATTTTTCCTTGCTGTGTCGAGAAGCGGATAGGTGCGTCGCAGTGTGGCGATCCCGTCGGCGGCGGCGCGCCGAGCGGCGGCCTCGCTGGTGTCGAGGATCAGCGCGATCTCCGCATAAGGAAGGCCGGCCAGGTAGTGGTAGGCCACCGCCTGGCGTTGTTTGGGTGGTAGCGCGCCGACCGCGGCGTCCAGGTCGAGGTCGTGGCTATCTGCCCGCTCGGGGGCGGGGACATCGGGCGGGTCGGCGACCGGGACGGCCCGGCGTGATGCTGTGCGGGTGATGTCGATGGCCTTGCGATGCGCGATCGTCACCAGCCACGCCTCGATGTTGGCCTCGGGCGGCAGCCGCGGGTAGGCCTTCAAGGCGGCCAGGAAGGTGTCCGACCATGCGTCATCGGCGTCGCTGTGGCCGACCACCGCGCGAACCACGCGCAGCACCGTGGCGCCGTGCCGTGCCACAACGGCCTCGAACGGCGGCTTCGGATGCCGGCGGGACATCACCCCGACATCACCGGCGGGCTCGGGTATGCATTCGCGCTCCTCCGTACGGATTAAACAACTCAACTATGAAGACGTCGGCGTGCCACGGAATGTGAGAAACGATTGGATCCGCCGCGCCTGGGCACCCTGGTGTCCGTGCAGACGGTCGAGTACGCCCCGGAACGATTGGCCGATGTTTACGGCGACGCGACGCAACCCGCGGTCTTGCTGTGGCACGGCATGCAGTCCGATGCGCGCACTGTTGTACGGCCCCTTGCCGGTTTGCTCGCCGGCCACGGCGTTGCGGTGGTCGTCCCGGATTGGAACTCCCATGCGCACGACGGCGGCCGCGCGGACTTGTTGCGATCGGTGGACTTCGTCCGGCAGCGAGCCAGCGACACGGGCGGCATCGTGCTTGTCGGGTGGTCTTTAGGAGGCGCGGCCGCGGCGGCCCTGACGCTCGACGCCGAACGGTTCGAAATCGTTGTCGCCCATACGGTTTGCCTCGCAGGCGCTTTCATGGTCCCCGATCCCATTTCGGGCAAGACCCTCACCGATGCATTTCCTTCTGCTCCTTCTGCGCGTGTCGGCGCGCCGTTTACGTTGTTGCACGGCCTCGCCGACGACGCGGTGCCGGTGGCAGCGAGCAAGGCCTTCGCCGACGGCCTCGAACGGATCGGCTGGCTGGTGGATTTGGTGGAGCTGGAAGCCGATCATGGGTCGATCGCCGGCGCGGTGTACGACCCGCTCGCCGATCGCTACGAGCCGGCGGAGGGCGGAGTGGCTCACGATGTGGCCGGCGAGGTCGCCGCCCGGATCGCAGCGATACACGGTCGTTGATCGATCTCACGCTTTCGGCTCGGTCGTCGTTTACCCAGAAGGAGGGAAAATGATGACAACACGACACACGGTGATCGACAGTCCGCTGGGCGAGCTGACACTCGTCGCCGACCGCGACGCCCTGACCGGTGTGTATTTCCGGCAGCACTGGCACCCGCCCACGACAGACACGCTGGGCAGCTACGTCGAGGCAACCGCCGACGAGTTGTTCGACCGCACCAAAAACCAGCTCGACGAATACCTCGCCGGGAAGCGGATCGAGTTCGATCTTCCCGTCGTAGCGACAGGCGCCCCGAACGACCGGCGAATCTGGGACCTGCTGCCCGGCATCGCCTATGGCCAGACCGCCACCTACGGTGAGTTGGCTGCCAAATTGGCCGACGGCACCACCGCATACGACGTCGGCCAAGCCGTCGGGCGCAACCCGCTCAGCATCGTGGTGCCCTGCCACCGCGTCGTCGGAAAGAACGGCGCCCTAACCGGTTACGCTGGCGGCCTGAAGCGCAAGCGATTCCTGCTGGATCTCGAGGAGCCGACGCCCGCGGCGGCCGGCAGGTTGTTTTGATGCCGTCGACGTGGTGCCGGCGCGTCGACGGCGCCGACTGGGACGCGGTCGCCGCGGAGATGGACGATGTCGGCGGCGCACTGCTCCCACGGCTGCTGACCCCACGCGAGTGTGGCAAGGTCCGTGAGCTCTACCCCGACGACAGCCTCTTTCGCGCGACGATCGACATGGGTCGTCACCGCTATGGGCAAGGCGAATATCGCTACTTTCAACAGCCCTACCCACACCCGATCGAAGCGCTGAAGCAAGCTCTCTACCCCCGGCTGCTGCCCATCGCCCGCGACTGGTGGACCAAACTGCGTCGCGAAGCCCCGTGGCCCGACACCCTCGACGAATGGTTGGACATGTGCCATCGCGCCGGCCAAACCAAGCCCACTGCTCTGATGCTCAAGTACGGGCCCGGGGACTGGAATGCCCTGCACCGAGACCTCTACGGAGACCTGGTCTTTCCGCTGCAGGTCGTCATCAACCTCAGCGAGCCGGGCGCGACGCACACGGGTGGCGAATTCCTGCTCGTCGAGCAGCGGCCTCGGGCGCAGTCACGCGGCACGGCCACTACGCTGCCGCACGGCCACGGCTACATCTTCACCACTAGAGAACGACCGGTCCGCTCGACGCGCGGATGGTCGGCCGCCCCGGTCCGCCACGGAGTGTCGGCGGTCCGCTCCGGCGAGCGCTACACCCTCGGGTTGATCTTTCACGACGCCGCCTGAAAGGCGCTTCGTTTCGGGCACCATGATGCTCATGGAGCTTTACGACGTCATGCGCACGACGCCCGCGGTGCGCGAATTCACCGACGACCCGCTGCCCGACGACATTCTCGAACGGATACTCGACAGTGCCCGCTTCGCGCCGACGGGCGGCAATCGCCAGGGCGTACGCGTCATCGTGCTTCGCGATCGGTACACCCGGTCGGCATTGGCGGACCGGGGCTTACCGCCGCCCGCCGCTATACCGCCCAGCTCGCCAAGGGCGAATCACCGTGGAATCCGTTGCAGCCCAGCGCCATAGACCGATCAACGATCGAGGCGACCGAGCCGCCGCCGCAGATGTCGGCCCCGCTGCGCAAAGCGCCCGTGACGCTGGTGATCTGCCTGGATCTCGCCGTCGTCGCCGCAACCGATCAAGACCTCGATCGCATCGCCGTCGTACCCGGGGCGTCGGTGTACCCGTTCGTGTGGAACGTGTTGCTGGCCGCGCGCAACGAGGGTTACGGCGGTGTGCTCACGACGATGGCCGTGGCCGAGGAACCACGCGTCAAAGAGCTTCTCGGTGTGCCCGACACGTTCGCCATCGCTGCGATCCTGCCGCTGGGCAAGCCGGTGCGCGAAGTCACGAAGCTGCGGCGACGGCCCGTCGCCGAGTTCGCTACCCGCGAGCGCTTCGATGGCCCGCCGTTCGCTTGCTGAAACAAGGCGGCGTGCGCGCGCCGGAATGGCTCTCGGTACGCTTGAACGGATGTGTGGAGCCACCGGTGAGGTGCGACTCGACGGCCGCGTCCCAGATGTAGCGGCGGTAGCAGCGATGGCTGAGGTCATGGCGCCGCGAGGGCCGGACGGGGCGGGTGCCTGGTCACAAGGGCGGGTTGCCCTAGGTCATCGTCGCCTCAGAATCATCGATCTGACCGAGCACGGCGCCCAACCGATGGTCGATTCCGACCTGGGCCTGGCGCTGGCCTGGAACGGCTGCATCTACAACTACAAGGAGCTCCGTCGCGAACTCGAGGGTTACGGCTACCGCTTCTTTTCCCACAGCGACACCGAGGTGCTGATCAAGGCCTACCACCGCTGGGGCGACGACTTCGTGAGCCACCTGATGGGGATGTTCGCATTCGCCATCGTTGAACGAGACAGCGGCCGGGTGTTGTTAGGTCGCGACCGGCTCGGGATCAAGCCTCTATACCTGACCGAAGACGATCACCGGATCCGCTTCGCGTCGACTTTGCCGGCGTTGCTTGCCGGCGGCGGCGTGGACACCAGGATCGACCCCGTCGCGCTGCACCACTACATGACGTTTCATTCCGTCGTGCCGGCACCGCTGACCATCCTGCGTGGAGTTCGCAAGGTCCCGCCCGCGTCGCTCGTGGCCATCGAGCCCGACGGCAAACGCACTACCACCACGTACTGGACGCCGGACTTCACGAGGCGAGCCGACCGCGCGGACTGGTCCGAACGCGACTGGGAGGACGCCGTGCTGTCCTCACTGCGGGTCGCGGTCAAGCGCCGCCTCGTCGCTGACGTGCCGGTCGGCTGCCTGCTGTCCGGCGGTGTCGACTCCAGCCTGATCGTCGGGCTGCTCGCCGAAGCCGGGCAGCACGGCCTGTCCACCTTTTCCATCGGCTTCGAATCCGCCGGCGGCGTCCAGGGTGACGAGTTTCGCTGGTCGGACATCATCGCCGAACGTTTCGAAACCGACCATCATCAGATCCGCATCGGGACGGACCGCATGCTGCCCGCGCTCGACGGGGCGATCGCCGCGATGAGCGAGCCGATGGTCAGCCACGACTGCGTCGCCTTCTACCTGCTCAGCCAGGAAGTGTCCCGTCATGTCAAGGTCGTGCAGTCGGGTCAGGGCGCCGACGAGGTGTTCGCCGGCTATCACTGGTACCCGCCGATGCAGTCACCCGCCGCGGCCACCCTGGATGGCGCGGTCGCGCAATATCGCGGTGCCTTCTTCGATCGCGATGCGGAAGGCGTTGCGGCGCTTCTCGGGCCAGGCAACGCGGCCCCGGGTGATCCCAGCGTGCGTTTTGTCACCGAGCATTTCGCGCAGGCCAATGCCGATACCGGCGTCGACCGTGCGCTCCGGCTGGATACGACGGTGATGTTGGTGGACGACCCGGTCAAACGGGTGGACAACATGACGATGGCCTGGGGGTTGGAGGGCCGGGTTCCCTTCCTAGACCACGAGTTGGTCGAGCTCGCGGCGACCTGCCCGCCGGAGCTGAAGATCGCTCAAGGCGGCAAAGGAGTTCTCAAAGAGGCCGCGCGGCGGGTAATCCCGTCGGAAGTCATCGATCGGCCGAAGGGGTATTTCCCGGTGCCCGCCCTGACTCACTTGGAAGGCCCGTACCTCGACTTGGTTCGCAATGCACTGTATTCGCCTGAGGCCAAGGAACGCGGGCTATTCGACACAGACGCGGTCGATGCGCTCCTGGCCGACCCCAACGGCAAGCTGACCCCACTGCGCGGCAATGAGCTCTGGCAGATCGCGCTGCTCGAACTCTGGCTGCAGCGCCACGGTGTGACGGGATCTGCGGCGTGACCGCCATCGAACCGTCGGAGGAGAATCCCGAGGCGATCACGCTCAGCCTGCACGATGCGTCGCCGGACCACCTGGCGAAGGCGATGGCCGAGGACGTCGAGCTCGAATTGGGCTGGGGGCGGCTGATTTTCGGCCAGACTTTCGTCGATGCCGGTAAGCTGACCGAGACGTTGCGACGGGAAGCGCCGGGGCGGCGGGACATCTGCATCTACGCCCACGAGTCTCACGTCGTGGTCGCGGGATCCCCGAGCGAGCTCTTTATCGATCCCAGCCACACCTATCGGCTGCGCTTCGGCGAATCCGATCAGGAAGACTTGACACCCTCACCGCTCGGCGTCACCGTCCGTACGCTGAACGATCCGGACGATGCCGACGCGATGAACCGCGTATTCGTGCGCTGCGGAATGGTTCCCGCGCCCGTCGAAACGATTTGGGACAACCACCAACACGTGGAGGCGGTGACATATCTACTCGCGGTGCGCGACAACGACGGCGCGGTGGTGGGCACCGTCACCGGTGTCGATCATGAGTTGCTCTTCAAGGATCCGGAGCGCGGATCCAGCCTGTGGACACTGGCCGTCGACCCCGCCGCGGCGCTTCCCGGCATAGGCGAAGCCCTGACCCGGGCTTTGGCCGAGCACTTCCGCAGGAAGGGTCGCGCCTACATGGATCTGTCGGTGGCGCACGACAATGCCGGCGCCATAGCGCTTTACGAGAAGCTGGGCTTTCGACGAGTTCCGGTGCTGGCCATCAAGCGGAAGAACGCGATCAACGAACCGCTGTTCACGCCGCCGCCCGAGACGGTCGAGGACCTCAATCCCTACGCGCGGATCATCGCCGACGAGGCGCTGCGCCGCGGCATCTGGGTAGAGGTCCTAGATGCCGAAACGGGCGAGATGCGACTGGCGCACGGCGGCCGCACCGTGATCACCCGGGAATCGCTGTCGGAGTTCACGTCGGCGATCGCGATGGCCCGCTGCGACGACAAGCGTTTGACGCGACGCCTTGTCTCCGAAGTGGGCATCACGGTGCCTCGCGCTCGGCTAGCCACGTTCGACAAGAGCGACTTCGAATTTGTGACCGAGGTCGGGGAGGTTGTCGTCAAGCCGACGCGCGGCGAGCAAGGCAACGGCATCACCGTCGGCATCACCGCAGACGATGGTCCCGATGAGCTCACCGCCGCATTGAGACGGGCGCTAGCGGAATACCACGAGGTGCTGATCGAGGAGCGGGTGCGCGGCGACGATCTCCGGTTGGTGGTGATCGACGGCCGGGTGATCGCCGCCGCGCTGCGGATGCCGCCCGAAATCATCGGCACGGGTGACCACACCGTGCGGGACTTGATCGCTGCCGAGAGTCGGCGGCGGTCCGCGGCCACCGGCGGTGAGTCCCGGATCCCGCTCGACGAGGTCACCGAGGCGACGGTCGCCGAGGCGGGTTGGACGCTCGACGATGTGCTGCCGAAGGGGACTCGACTGCGCGTTCGCCACACCGCCAACCTGCATCAGGGCGGCACGATCCACGACGTCACCGCCCGGGTGAATCCGGAACTGTGTCATGTCGGGGTGGCGGCCGCCGCGGCGATCGGTATCCCGGTGACCGGCATTGACCTCATCGTGCCGGACGTCGCCGGCACCGAATACGCCTTCATCGAGGCCAACGAGCGACCGGGGCTGGCCAACCACGAACCGCAGCCCACGGCCGCGGCCTTCCTTGACTATCTCTTTCCCAGTCAGCCGGGCAATCCGCTGGCCTGGACTCCCGAAGAGGCCCAGCACCCGCGCGACTGACGTGATTTGTATTGCCGTGCGCACCAAGCGAATTCATCACTGTGACGATTCGGCGGGGTAGCGGGGCCTGCACGTCGAGTTAGCTTGTGCTAACTTGACCGCCTACGCGTTGGGGGTAGGGGGCTGGGCGTATGGCCGCGCCTATATGGATGGCCGCACCGCCGGAGGTGCATTCGGCACTGCTGAGCGCTGGGCCCGGTCCGGCATCATTGCTTGCGGCGGCGGACGCATGGAGCGCCTTGAGCACGGAATATGCCTCGGTGGCCGAGGAGGTCACCGCGGTGTTGGCCAGTGTGCTGGCGGGGGCATGGGAGGGGCCGACCGCGGAGTCATATGTGGCCGCCCACGTGCCGTATCTGGCGTGGTTGATGCAGGCCAGCGCCAACAGCGCTGCGGCTGCCGCTCAGCATGAGACGGCGGCGACGTCCTACACCGCCGCATTGGCGGCCATGCCGACGCTGGCCGAGCTGGCCACCAACCACATCGTCCACGCTGTGTTGGTGGCGACCAACTTCTTTGGGATCAACACCATCCCGATTGCCCTCAACGAGGCCGATTACGTGCGGATGTGGATCCAGGCCGCGACCACGATGAGCACTTATGAAGCGATGTCTAGCGCGGCGGTGTCGTCGACTCCACCGACCACGCAGCCGCCGGTGGTGGTGAACCCGGTGTCGACCTGGCTCAACTCCGTGACCAGTGCCGTCCAAACCGCTGAGCAACTCGCCCACGACGCATCCACACTGAACCTGTCCGACCTGGGGTCGGCGATCCTGAACTTGATCCAAAACTTCAGCATCGCGGCCTTCATGGCGGATCCGATCGGGTACTCGCAGCAGGTCGTCGAGTCCTTCGTGGGGCAGTTCCCTCTGCTGTCGGACCTGTATTTCGGGTTCGGCGGCGACCACGTCTTCGAATTCGCAGCCGATCCGGTGGGTTTCGTCGAGAACATCATCAATAAGTTCCTCGCGGATCCGGCGACGGCACTGAGCAATCCGTTTTTGTTGGTCCTGAGTCCCGACGATTTTGCATCGATCGGCTACAGCGCTTTTTCTCCGTTCATCCCCGCGGCGGTCGCTCCCGTCGGGGCGGTGGGCGGCATCGCCGGATTCGCGGAGCTGGCTCAGCCGACCGCCCTGACTGGCGCGCCGCCACCCGCAATCGCACCGGCGGTCCCGCCCGTGGCGGCCGCGCCCGCCGCGTTGCCGCTTGCCGGGATGGCTCCCACCGCAGGCGCACCGGCCGTTGCCCCTGGCGCGGCTCCGGCGCCCGCACCCGCGGTGAGTACGGTCGCCACGCCGGCGGCTCCAGCGCCGGTAAGCGCGGGCGGGACGGGTTTCATGCCCCCCTACGCCGTCGGGCCTCCCGGCATCGGCTTCGGCTCCGGGCAGGGCGCTAGCGCTAGCGCTAGCTCCAGCGCGAAAACGCAAGCGTCGCAGCCGGATAGCGCTGCGGCGGTCTCCGCGGCGGCCGCGCGAGAGCGGGTCCGGGCCCGGCGGCGCCAGGCCGCGAAGCAGCGCGGGCACCACGACGAGTTCATGGATATGGATGTCGAGGTTGATCCGGTCTGGGCTGCGCCGTCGGGCGAGCCACCGGTCGTCTCGACCGCGGCGTCGGAGCGCGATGCAGGGCCCTTGGGATTTGCGGGGACGCTATCGAAGGGCAGTAGCGAGCCGACGGGGTTGACCACGCTGTCCGGCGACGAGTTCGGCGGGGGACCGACGGCGCCCATGCTGCCAAATACGTGGGATCACGACGGTCCCGGGGAAAAGGACTGAACCACAACACAATTCGTCACACTGACGAATCGAGGTCGATGTCTCAGGCGGAAAAGGGCGCGTCGGGGGAGTCGTAGCGCGACGACTACGCTGTGGCCTCATGGTCGAGCATCTGCCCCCCGTCCGCACTCTGCTGTCCGGCCTAGTAATGGTCGAGTCAGCCCGGTGGCACGAGGGTCGATTGTGGTTCGCCCACTGGGGTGTGGGTGAGGTTGTCGCCGTCGACATGGACGGCAGTGCC
This sequence comes from Mycobacterium sp. IS-1264, assembly GCF_001954195.1. Lineage (GTDB taxonomy): Bacteria > Actinomycetota > Actinomycetes > Mycobacteriales > Mycobacteriaceae > Mycobacterium. The sequence goes on from NZ_MBES01000016.1 coordinate 130,043, forward strand.
GAGGTGATAGCCGAGGGGCCGCCCCAGATGGGTTGGTCGATCGACTGGCTGCCCGATGGGCGCCTGATCACGACCGGTCCGACTGTGACTCGGCACGAACCCGATGGGGAGACGGTGACGCACTGCGAGCGGGGCGGCAACGAGATTGTCATCGACCCGCATGGCCGCATGTATGTGGACGGCTTCGATTTCGACTTCCTGGGCGGCGGCACACCAGAGCCCGGCTGGATCAACCTCGTCGCGCCCGATGGCACCTATCGTCAGGTTGCGGGTGACATCGAGTTCCCCAACGGCATGGTCGTGACGCCCGACGGATCCACCTTGGTAGTCGCCGAGTCATTCGCCGGAAGGCTGAGCGCATTCGTCATTCAGGACGACGGTTCACTTTCGGACCGCCGGGTGTGGGCCGAGGGGCTGGGCCCGGACGGCATCTGTATCGACGCCGAGTCGGCGATCTGGTCCCAGACCGCTGACGTTTTTTCGCATACGGGCGATCCGGATGCTCCCGCTGGCGCGTGCGTGCGGGTGCTCGACGGCGGCGAGATCACCCACCGCGTCGAGACCGAGCTGCCCTGCTTCGCCTGCACCCTTGGCGGCCCCGACGGCCAGCACCTTTTCTTGCTCTGCAACGAATTCGAAGGTGTCGACCAGCTGGAGGCGGTGCAGGCCCGCCGGTCCGCCCGGATATTCGTCACCGAGGCGCCTGTCCCGAGGGCAGGCTGAGGTCACGGTATCCCTTGCGGCCCAGGGCATTTCGTCACAGTGACGTATTAATGGTGCCGCGGCCAGGCGCGGGGACGGGCGGTCGAATGGCGGCTTCACGGATTGCCGTCCACTTCCAAGGCAGTCACCTGACGTCCGAACCATCCACGCGCTCTGGGACTTTCTTCGGCACTGTGCATTCCGGGTGGGTCCGGGGCGGGATGGCACCGACACCAGCGGTATCCGATCACCGGGGATGCGAAGTTCTTTCAACCACATGCGACCTGGACATGCATTTACCGATAAGCGACATTATGTCAAGTCGGCCGAGGCTGGTGCCGCCGCGCCTGATCCCCACCCCGCTATCCCTCGACGGTCTTCTTTAGGCCCGACAGCATCGAATTCCAGTTCGCCTCGGCTCGGTTGGCTTCATCCGCGCTGGCGTTGTTGTCCTGGGACAGCTTCACCCGGGTGCCTGAATTCGTTGGAGTCAGTTCGTAGGTGAGTGTGTGGTAGTTCTCGGGCTTGTCGGGCAGGCCGGTCATCGGGCTGAAATGCGTGACCCGCAGCAGATGCGGCTCCTGCACGTCGATAACCGACCCCTTGTCCTGGTACGCGGTTCCGTCATATTCGCCGGACCATGTGATGGGGCTACCTGGTTTCCAGTCGGTTTCCACGTGGGTTCCGAAGAAGTACTTTTCCACGATCTCCGGATCAGTTAGCGCCTGCCACACCCGCTGAGCGGGTGCGTTGATGTCGACTTCAGCGGTGGCTGTGAACGTCATCGAGGGACCTCCTCTTCTAGATATATGACTGAGTCATATATCGACTACCCTGTAACGCGAAGAGAGAAACCAGGCGGCGGAGGCGATGGACAACCACGACGGCGAGCAGCTGATCAACTGGGTCGCGGTAGCGGCGCTCGCCATCAGCGACGCCATTTACGACTCGCTCGAAGCGTCGACCCGACAGGATCGCAGCGCCGCCGTAGCGCTGGTCGCGTTGGCGGATCTGGCGCACGCGGGATCCGTTCAGTCGTTGAGCTCGATGATGGGTGTCACTCACTCGGGTTGCGTCCGGATCGTGGATCGACTGGCTCGCGACGGGCTCGTTGACCGCGGGCCCGGTGCGGACGGCCGCACACGCTCCCTAGCGCTGACAGCCGAAGGACGACGACTTGCGCACCGGCTGCGACGCGCTCGCCACGACGCGGTCGTCGCCGCGCTCAGGCGGCTCAGTGGCGAGCAACGGAATCAGCTTCGCGGGATAAGTCGTGCGGTCGTTGCGACGTTGGCGCACGACCGACTCGAACATCGCCGAACTGGGCAGTCACCGGGCGGCGGTTGGCTGTGCCGGCTATGTGATGCGGCAGCCTGCGGGCGCGATGTCGGTCAGTGCCCAGCCGCGAACGTGGCCCACGGGCGTGATGCATGAACACAGCCGCAACCGATCAGTGCTTGCGCTCCCCTGTCAACTGCCGACCGTCCACCGATTTCGCTTGCCGCCCAAGGCGTTCCGCGTACTCCGGGTCGAGCAGGCGGTCTTCGTGTGTTGCGGTCTTCGAGGCCAGACGGGGCGAGCCTTCCGTGCCGTATCCGCTGCTAACCCATTGTCAAGATCGTGGCCGCGGCGACGCCAATCACCGTTACAAGAGCCACCAAAATCACCGCGATCGCCGCGCGCACGATCTCTTCTTCCGTGAGTCGCCAGCGCGGCTTCGATTCGACGAGAACGGTGTCCCCTCGACGGGCAATTGCGTTCACTTTTGCGACCGCCAAGAAGACATCGTCATGCCCGTCGGTCGCGTCTTTGTCGACTGGGTTGTGCGCGGCGATTGCGGTGGTCATATCAGCCCCCGGGCGTACGAACGCCGATCGGCGTTATTAGGTAGGGAGGTCGAAAGGTTCGGCCTTCTCGTATATCCGAAGATACGAGTGCGAGATCACGATTGCGGTAACGCTCCTTAACGGTCACAGCACACAACGCGGTGCAGTCCCCGCATGATCACCTCGACAAGACCATCGAATTGTTTCGACGTCGTCGCGTCGGCCTCGAGGTGGGCCAGCATGCGGTAGACCAGGGCGCGATTCAGTCCAATTGCTACGCCGAGCCGTTCGCGCGCCGTGTCCGCGGTCATAGCCGAACGGTCACCGTTTGGTATCCGTTTGGGAGCGCAACCGCGTTTCGGCTGGCGCAGCCCTATCGGTAACAACAGTCACATCGTTAACATCGCGCGATGCACAGTTTGCCCCCGCTGGCCAGCGACGTGCGACTGCGAGCGGCTTCTCGGCGCGACGCGCTGCGCTATGCAATAGCGTTGGCCGGTTTGGGTGTCGGATCATTAGCCTGCGGGATGCCGGCGGCGGCCGCCGCCGCTCCTCCCCAACTGATCGACTTCGCCGCGCGCCAAATTCCTGCGCAGCAGATTCGAGCTGCCGGCTATAGCGGTGTGGTCAACTACGTTTCGGAGTCGCGTCCTGGCTCATCGTTTGGTGCCAAGCCGATCACTCGGCCCTACGCCGACTCATTGAAAGCCGCAGGCCTGGTGATTGTCAGTAACTACCAATACGGCAAACCGGGTGGGTCGGCACCGTCGGACTTCACGCGCGGCTACGCCGGCGGCATCGCGGACGCGCGCACCGCCTGGCAGCTGCACACCGCCGCGGGCGGCAGCCAAGGTGCCCCGATTTTCTTCACCATCGATGAGGACATCAATCGCGACACCTGGAATCGCAGCGCGCTGCAGTGGTTTCGCGGAATCAACTCGGTTCTTGGGGTTCAACGCACGGGGGTCTACGGAAGCGTGAGGGTGTGTGAGTGGGCCGCGGCCGATGGCGTTGTCGGGTCTTCGAGCACACCTGGTCGCCGTTGGGTTTGGCAAACTCGCGCCTGGTCCGGCAATCAGGTCCACCCTGCCGCTGTTCTCTACCAGCGAGTCGTGAGCACCTCGTCCAATCCCGGGCCAAAGGTCGGCGGACTCGAAGTCGACGTCAACGATGTCCTGGCTTCCGATTGCGGCCAGTGGAACCTCCATGCGAACCATCCCAGTGGCGATGTGCGGTAGTGGCGAGATCGCTGAACGCCTGATTCGGGCTACAGCCCGGATGGTACGACCTTGCCGTTCACCGTCACCTCGACCTGGCCGGTCTTCGGGTTGTACTCGATCTTGCCATGCTCGAAGTTCGACACGACCAGATCGCCGACGGTGTTCGCGTCGCTGGTGGGCAAGCCCAGCGGACCTGCCGAGCCGTTGGTGCCGGTGACCGCGGGCGTGCCGTCCGGGTCGCGTGGGACATTCCACGCCTCCCGGATCTTGCCCACGGTGATGTATGCAGGCGTGCCGGCCGCGCCGTTCTTGGCGGTGATCACGCCGCCCTGGAACTGCTGGAACACCACGCCGCTCTCCCGTGTCCCCGCGTTGCGGTCACCCGTCAGCGGCTTGCCGAGGGCCTTCTTCTGATCCTCGGTTGCCGCCGAGTACTTGGCAGCGATCGGGCCGGTCAGAGTCACCTCGACGTCGCTCTCCCCGATCAGCTTCACCTCGGTGGGTGGCGCCGGGGTTTTAGACGTGGAGGTGCCGCTCGCCCCGACCTGAGACGGTGGCGACGCGTCGACGCTGTTGCCATTGCTGCAGCCGACAGTGATCAGCGCGACGGCGGCCAGACCGACGACTGCCGGGTGGCGGTATGCGATCGTTCTCATGAGCTTTCCTCCTAGCGTCTTGCTGTGGTGTGGGTCGAGTCGCCCCTTATCCCCCTGCCCGACCGGGACCACGACCGAACCACCTGAGTGGCGCAGGCGGCCGCGGTCGTCGTAGCTCCGAACGACCTTACGGCGCGGTCATAGCCGGCGAGGCAGAGCACCTGAGCAGGGATCACGGTGCTCGATGAAGTCCACCATGGGCTCGGCGGCCGCGTCCCGTGACCCTCGCATCGATGGTTTGAAATTCGGAGCTCTGGATAGACCTCACCTGTGAATCGGCTGCTGCCATTCGACAGGCGGCACACTCACGAAGGGAGCCCGACGTGGCGTTCTCACACATTGCATCGAAAACAATGACAGCAACGGCCGCACTGGCGGCGGCCGGAATCCTCGCGGCGACGCCGGCATTCGCCGATCCGCAAGTGCTGCAATTCGGCCAGATGGCAGAGCTGTCCAGCAATGGTGGCACTATTGACTACACCGTGAGCAACCTGCGGCCCAGCGGCCACAACGACGGCATCTGGTACTCCGACGTCACGGCCACAGGCGTAAGCGGTAACGCAACTCCGAACATCGCCGACTTCAACGCTCGGGCGGTCAACAGCTCAACGTTCGCGGTGATGAAGGGCAACCAGATCGACGGCCTTCCTGAGGGGCCACTCCCCCTAGGAAGCCCTGTTAAGGGGCGCATTTACTTCGACGTTCGCAACGGTACGAACCCTGACAGTGTCGTATACCGGGACGCCGGAGGCACTGACAAGGTCGTCTGGAAGGGCTAGCTAGCAACTCGATACGTGTCCCCGCCTTCGAGTGTGTCGGCCATCCCCTGGCAGCTGTTAGGCGGTGGCCGAATCGTCCCAGTCGTTCCGCTTCCACGCCTCCCCGCGCTACTCTTTGCCGATGATCGCGGGCGAGAAGGCGCCTGACTTCACTCTGCACGATCACACCGGTCAGCCTCGGACACTGGCGGCGCTCCTTTCCGACGGCCCGGTGGTGCTGTTCTTCTTCCCCTTAGCGTCTTCACCGATCTGTACAGCCCAGGCCTGTCACTTTCGGGACCTGAGCAACGAATTCGCCCGGGTGGGCGCCCAAAGGGTCGGCATCAGCACCGATACCGTCGACAAGCAGGCCCACTTCGCCCAGCAGCGGTCTTTCGACTATCCACTGCTGTCCGACGCGGACGGCGTGGTGTCCGAGCTGTTCGGGGTGCGCCGAGGCAGGCTCGCCAAGCTGCGTAGATCCGTCGTGGCGCGTGAGGCGACCCGGCGCGGCCGGCACAGCCGGCGCCGCGGCCTGCTGGCCCGGCTGCTGCCGGTCAGACGGACGACATTCGTCATCGACACCGACCGCACCGTACTCAAGGTCGTTTCCAACGAGCTGCGCGCATCGGTCCACGCCGACCAGGCCCTGTGGTTCTTGGAGCACCACAACGTGTCGCATGGTTCGCCGCATGTCCGGGAGAAGGACACCGACGCGCATCAGCAGTCGGAGGGCAACGGCGAACCGATCGGCGACTGGTTCATCGAACCGCAAACCGCGGATGAGCCGAGCCCGGTCCGGCCATACGCGCTGACGGCGGGTCGCACCGACTCTGGTGTCGAACTGCCACTCGAGGCGCGCATCGAAGCGCTCAACACCGCAGCGAAGCCGTCGCGCTGGCCGAGAAATGATGTGCGTGGCCAGATCCTGGCATGGTGCGCGGACAGCCCCTCGGTCGCGGAGATCGCTGCGCGTCTGGCCTTGCCGCTCGGTGCGACGCGGTTCCTGGTCGGCGACCTAGTGACGCAAGGCTATTTGCGGGTGCACGCCCCCCTCGGTGACTCGATGACAATCGACGAGCGACGTGAATTGATAAGAAGGACGCTGCGCGGCCTGCGAGCACGCCACTCGGCTTGACGAAGTGTCCTCGCCCCTCACCCGCGTTCGATCACCGACACCGAACCATGGTTCAGGTCGCTTGTGACGTAAGCGAAGTGTGTGTTCGGGTCGACGGCGATGGCGAGCGGATTGTTGCCGACGGGAAGGATTCCGGTGACGGTGCGTTTCGCGGTGTCGATCACCGACACCGACGCACCGCTGTAGTTGGCCACGTACGCGGTCTTCGTCGGTGGGTCCACCGCTACACCGGCGGGGCGCTGTCCCACGGGCACACTCGCCGTGACCGCGAGACTGTTGGTGTCGACGAAGGACACCGACGCGTCGTCGCCGCTGGCGATATACGCAGTGTGCGATTCAGTATCGATTGCGATGCCGGCCGGGCGGCCGCGAAGCGCGACGGAACCGATGACGGTTCGGTTCGTCGTATCGATAACCGTCACTGTCGGATCCGCGGTGGTGACAAACAAGCGGCGCGCGGTCCGATCGATGGCCACCCGGCTCGGACCTTTCCCGGTGGGCACCGTCGCCGTCACGGCATGCGTCGTCGCGTCGATGACCGACACCGATGCGCTATCACCATTGGTGGCATAGACGACTCGGGCATCCGGGTCGACCACTACCCCACCGGGATGGATACCGACACCAATGGAGGCGACGACCTTATTGCTCGCGATGTCGATCACCGACACGGAGGAGTCGTCGTAGTTGGTGACGTAGATGGTCTTGCTCGACGGATCCGCCGCCAGCCCCACGGGGTGGCGTCCTACCGCGATGGTGGCTGTGACTGTGCGGCTGGCGGTATCGACCGCCGAGACGGAGTTGGAACCGGTGTTCGCGACGTAGACGGTGTGTCCGCCGGAGTCGACCGCGACGCCGAAGGCGCCGTTGCCCACCCGGATTGAGCCAGCGAGGGTAGGTGGACCACTCGGGGGTGCCGTGACGGTCCCGCTAGGAGGTGACGAAGGTGGTACGGCGACCGCCGGGGATGCCGTCGTCCGCGTAGTTGCAGTCGTGGATGTGTGTGTGCGCAGAAGGTATACGCTCGCGCCCGCCAGGGCCACGATCACCGCGATCACCGCGGCGACTGCCCATGGCCGTCTGGCGCGTTTGAGGTTTCCCTCCACGAATTGGAATGTGTTGGGGGGCAACGGTTGCTGTATGTGCTCCGTTGGCTCACCGGCCGTGTGCGCCTGCACGGTCGAGTCCGGTACCCGCAGCGGCATGGTGATCGCGTCACGAGCGGCCCGTGCCATTTCCACCGGGGTGGCGTAGCGGCGGTCAGGGTCCTTGGCCATACCCGTGGCGATGACCGCATCGAACCCCGGCGGCGCGCCGCAGTCGGACGGTCGCGGCGGCGGGGCCGATAGATGCCCTGCCACTTGTTGCTCGATGCTGTCACCCGGAAATGGGGCGCCTCCCGTCAAGCACTCATAGAGCACGCAGGCCAGCGCGTAGATGTCCGAGCGTGCATCGGCCTGGCCGACACCGAAACGCTCGGGTGCCATGTAGCGCAGCGTGCCAACCACCACGTCCGTTCCCGTCAGACCGGTCTCGCCCACCGCGCGCGCGATCCCGAAATCGATCAGATACGCAAAATCGTTGTCGTCGAGCAAGATGTTGGAGGGCTTGATATCCCGATGCACCAATCCGATCTTGTGCGCGGCGTACACGGCGTGGGCCAGCTGCTCGACGATGTGGACCGCGCGTGCGGGTGGCATCGAACCCGAGGCCAGCACGGTTGCCAGGTCGCGGCCCTCGATCAGCCGCATGTCGACAAATAGCCGCCCGTCGATCTCGCCGTAGGTGTGAATCGGCACTATGTGAGGGTCGTTTAACCGTGCGGCTGCGTGGGCCTCGCGACGGAATCGCTGTTGAAACGTCCTGTCCGCAGCAAAATGCGCGGGAAGCACTTTCAGCGCGACGATCCGATCGGTGACGGTGTCATAGGCTCGCCAGACCTCGCCCATGCCACCTCGGCCAAGCAAGTTGATTAGCCGGTACTGGCCGAACGGGGTCCCTTCCACCGAAACCTCCCGACAGCAGCGAGCCAGCAACACCATAATCCACCGCTGACGCAGTTTGGGGAAACCCTCGCAAACGTGGTTCGGACGGCGCTGCTCACCTATCCCGGCGGACTCCCCTCCCGTTTACGAGCTCCAGCGCCGCCGCGACGAGGGGCTTGGCCCACTCCGGTGTCGAGGTCAAGTCGGGCGGCCCGACGATCCGGCCGCGCTGCATGTGCAGCACCAAGACCGGCCGCGGTGTCTGTCCCTTCGCCGGGTCGGCGGTCGCGGAGTTGTCATACACCCGCAGCTCGGTCAGCACAGGCAGCAATGTCACGAGATTGATCAGGCTGTGGCGGCAGCGGCGTCGGATGTCGGCTTCGGGAATGTCATGCCCGCCGCCGCGGACCCGTTGCCGGACTCGCGCGATGTGGGCGTCGTCGGTGTCGAGCCCGACGTAGAAGACGTGGATTTCGATGCCACGCTTGGCGGCATCGGCCAGCAGCCGCGGCATGGTGTTGCCGCCGAGTGTGGTCTCGAACGTGAAATCGAGGCCTTCATCAATCGCCCGCTCCAGCAGCTTTCGGCCCTGGTCCCAGGCCGCCGCGTTCGCCTCGGTCTGGCCCAACTCGGGGTTGGCTGCCATGATCTCGCGCGCCGCCTCGTCGGGGTTGTAGTACTCACCGCCCTTGTCGCGGATCGTCGCGCCGATGATGCTGCTCTTGCCGGCGCCGTTGACGCCGGCCAACACGTGGATCTGCGGCGGCGCCGTTGGTTTGCGAACCATGGCCCGCCTTGGATCACCGTCGCCGGGCCGCGCGCGCCGCCTTCACCGCCGCGGCTCCCAATTCCTCCGGCGTGGCGTCGAAGGCCGCGGCGACCCCGGCTTTTGCTTTCGGTGTCTGCATGGTGGCCAGCAGCTTGTCGAAGCGCTCGCTGAGGTCGTCGAGGGCAGGTGTGACCGGCGCGGTCAGCGCCTCGAATTCGGGATAGGACAGCAGCACCGCCCGAGGGGTGTCGTGCTTGGTGATCACCACTGCCCCGTTGAGTGCGGCCTCCTCAAAGACCGTGCCAAACTCGTTTTTGAGGCGGCTGGCGGTCACCCTGGGCACGTCGACCAGCTTGCCATCGCGATTGCGGAACGAGACGGTGGACGCGGCGCCCGCCTTGGTGGTTGTCTGCATACGAGCTATTTTAGCCGTTTTGTCTATTTTGTGCATAGGCCAAAACTGTGGCGGACGGCGTGCTACTTAGCCGAGATGGATTGCGGTGAACCGAGAAGTTGTTCGGTCTGGAACGGTCACATAAAGCGCTGGCGGTACGTCTCGTCGTTGATCCCGTTGCGCGCGAAAGGATTTGCCGCGACGGCGGGTGATTCGCCCTCTCCTGCCGGCCGGCGGTGTTCCCCTTCACGAGGTGCCAGATGGCGCGCGGTAAGGGCAATGAGCATGATGACGACGGTCGCCCAGCAGTACCAAGGCATCGACGCGGCCTCCCCCGATCGGATCCCGTCAGAGTAGGCAGCTGTTGTTGCGGCAACGCTGCCCGTGGTGATCTGCTTGCTACAACCTGCTCACCGGCAACTCTTGAGGGCGGTGAGGTCGTCAGCGATTCGAGGTTGCCCGGATGGACGCGCGCCAGGGCTTGCGCCGCTCGATGACGTACGTTTCACGATGCTGGCGCGCCCACCATAAGCGCAGGGTCTGCGTATCGATAGGTGCAGTTGGCTCGTCAAAAGGCGATGGTGCGCTGTACATGCGGCCGTTCCTGCTCAATTGTAGACGTATCCGTTCACTATGCGAAGGAGCATACTCGCGCCGCCGAAGGAACGCTAGCGGCTACTAAGGGAGCTTTGGAAGGCACGCGCGCCTAACCGGCGGGCGGTACCACTGGTGGACGGCAGATGTTGGCGGTCGGGTCCCACCACCAGCCGTTGTCACACGCCAACGGTTGCGGTCCCACCCCGAGCGGCCGGCACACGTTCGCCGTGGGGTCCCACCATTGGCCCGGGTCGCATGCCAAGGGTTGCGGCCCGACACCCAGTGGCCGGCATACGTCGCCCGTCGGGTCCCACCACTGGCCTGGGTCGCATTGCTGAGGTATCGGCCCTCCCGCGGGCCGGCACACCTCGGCCTTCGGGTCCCACACATCGCCGTTGCCGCAGTCGGCCCAGCTCACTGCCGGAGTTGCGATCGTTACGGTGGCCATCGTTGCCCACGCAACCATGGCGACGGAAACCAGATGGCGAATGAATGTCCTCATTGCGGGCCTCCCCCTAGCCGTATGCATTATCGAACCCGGCCCAGCCGGACAGGTCAAGCACCGGTTTGCTCCGGCTACCGTGAATTCTGTGACCACGCCTACCGAACAGCCGGCTGACGAAGCTGACATTCGACACCGGATCGACGCACTCGCCGGTGCCATTCGCGCCCGGGATCTCGAGGCCGTGATGTCGGCTTACACGACAGATGTTGTGTCGTTCGACATCGAGCCGCCCCTGCAACACGTGGGGACGGAAGCGAAACGGAAGAACTGGGAGCGCGTATTCGCTGCCTACGAGCAGCCGGATTACGAGATTCGCGACCTGACGATCACCGTGCGCGGCGACGTCGCATTCGCGCACAGCCTCAATCGGCTCAGCGGCACCCTGAAGGGGGGAAACACGACCGCCGGTTTCTGGGTTCGAGCGACGGTGTGTCTCAAGAAGGTCAACGGCCGCTGGCTCGTCGCGCATGACCACGCGTCGGCACCCCTGGATCCGGCAACCGGTGCGGCGCTGCTGAATCTCGAGCCCTGACCGGGCGTTGGCGCCGCGCCTTCGGGAGATTGGCAGTATTTGGCAGTTCGCGGGGTGGCCCCGGCAGCTGCTCTCGGGCTTCGATTGGGGGTGGGTCGGCACCGAAGCACGAGGAGGAACAACCGACATGGCAGAGCTGGCGCTCCCCCAGGGCACAATCGAATATCAGGAGTTCGGACCGCAGGATTCTCCGCATGCGCCGGTGCTGTTCGTCCACGGCATCCTGGTCGACGGGCGACTGTGGCGCGAGGTCGCTGAAGGCCTGGCGCGCCGCGGTTTCCGTTGCATCGTGCCGACGTTGCCGCTCGGCTCGCACACCATCCCGGTCAGAGATGCCACGGCGCTCTCACTGCGCGGTGTTGCGGAGATGATCAACGACGCGATCGTGGCCCTCGACCTTTCCGATGTGACCCTCGTCGGCAGCGACACCGGTGGCGGGATATGCCAACTGCTTGTCGACGCTCATCCGGACCGGATTGGACGGCTGGTGCTCACCAACTGCGACGCCTTCGACAAGTGCCCGCCCTTCCCGTTCGACCTCGTGTTCGCGTTGCTTCGCGGCCCCATCTCGATCAAGGCGCTGTTCGGACAGATGCGGTTGCGGGCGCTGCGCAACTCGCCACTCGGCTTCGGCCTGCTGATCAACCATCCCGATCCGGACGTCACCGCCGCGTGGCTGCAGCCCTGCCTCAAGGACGCACGCATCTGCCGCGACCTGGCGGCCCTGTTGCGTCAGGTCGCGGTCACCGATCTCACCGACGTGGCCACCCGACTTCCCCGGTTCACCAAGCCCGTCACGCTCGTATGGGGACAGCGGGACCGCTGCTTTACCCCGGGCTTGGGCCGGCGCCTGGCCAAGCAGTTCGTCGACGCCAAGCTGATCGAGGTTCCAGACGCGAAAACCTTTGTCTCACTTGATCAGCCGGACGCGGTCATCGACGCGATATCGGATATCGCCGCCCGCAGGCCCGGGGCTGGGCTGAGCTAGTCGGTCGACGGGGTGAGCTCCACGTGCACCGTGCGACCGAACTTGGACCGCATGAGACGGTGCGTCAGCGGCACCACGACGCCATGCAGGATGGGATATTTTTGCCGCAGCAGCCGCCCAACGTTGCGGTACTCAGCACCCTCCAGGATGCGGGCAGTGCCGGGCTGCACGGATCCCGTTGGCTTGCCCGATGCTGTCGCCGGGCCGAACTCGACGCTCGGGTTGCGCCGAATCCGGCGAACTTTGATCGCCCGCTCGAAGCTGCGGAAGTAGGCGCGGTCGCCGTCGACCACAATGCTGACCGGGCTCGAGCCGGGCGTGCCGTCCTTTCGAAACGTGATCAGCCGGATCGTCTTCTGCCGCACGAATCGCGCCAACGAGGGCGTGGTGGCCGTGCCGACGGCGCCAAGAACGTAGCCGAGCTGACGCAGCCGCAGCGCGAACGCCGCCACCAGCAACACCGACACCACGCCGAGCGCCCACGCCTGCGCCGCCGAACCGCCCAGGTCGAGGTCCATCACGTGGTTCACGGTGTGCAGGGTGTTGGCCACCAGAAAGCCCGCGAGCGTGGTGGCCAGGGCGTCCGCCCAGATCAGCGCGAGCAGGAGCCCCACTCCTAGGCCTATCTGGAACGCGCCGAGATCGTGCAGGAAGTGCCGGTGCACATCAAAGCCAACCGCATTCGCAAATGATGTCGGACCGATGAGGCACCAAATCCCGATCCCCGCGGTGATCGTGCCGACCAGTGCCGTCACCGCGACCAGGTATACCCGCGCCAGGCTGCTCAAGCGATTCATCACGCCCCCTCGTCCGCGTTGCTTGTTTGTCTTCAATCGCTAGACGTAGTAGCGCGCCGACATGTGACATCACGACCGAAGGTCAACCGACGATCCAGCGATGAATTCTTGGGCCGCCACCGGTCATACCTTTGAGACTGACAGATCGAGAGCAAAGGTTGATTCCATGCCTAACGCCCTACCGCCAATTGTTGATCACCAGACGTGGCGCGCCGCCCTCGACGAACTGCGCAAGCGCGAAAAGGCCGCCACCCGCGAACTGGACGCGATCGCCGCCCAGCGGCGCCGTCTGCCGATGGTCGAGTTGCCCGATTACACGCTCATCGGCGCCGACGGCCCGATCCGGCTGGTCGATGTGTTCGCTGGCCGCTCGCAGCTCATCACCTACCACCACATGTGGTCGGACGGCGCGGAGTGGCAGTGCAGCGGGTGCACGGGCTTCACGTCGCAGTTCACCCGGCTCGAGTTCCTCGACAGCTATGACGCCCGCTTCGTCATCGTCACCAACGGACCGATCGACGAGGCACTCGCGTACAAGCGGAAGGTCGGCAACCGGATGGAGTGGTACTCGTCGTCGGAGAGCTCGTTTGGCGCCGACATGGACGCGCCGCCGGGCGGCGGCTTCGCCGTCAACGTGTTCCTGCGCGACGGCGACACCGTGTATCGCACGTGGCATACGAACGGGCGGGGCACCGAGCAGCTCAGCCACAGCTTCGCGCTGATCGACATACTTCCGTGGGGCCGTCAGGAGGAATGGCTCGATTCGCCCGAAGGGTGGCCGTCGCGCCCGACATACTCGGGTTGGCTCGACTCTCCCGATATCGCCCGCGCCTACGGATCCAGCGACAAGTAAGGACAACGGATGACCATGACCGCCGAACGCTACGTCGTCACCCGCACGATCGGCGCGAGCCCGGCAGCGATTTTCGCGGTCCTCGCCGATCCGTCCCGGCACGCCGCCACCGAGCCCACCGATTGGGTCCGCGATGCCGTGGACACCACACCGATCACCGCCGCGGGCCAGATGTTCGCGATGAACATGTACTTGATCCGAGCCGGCGGCGACTACGTCACCTACAACCTGGTCAATGTGTTCGAGAAGGATCGCGCGATCGGGTGGATGCCGGGTGTGCTCGACGACGCCGGCAACCACAATCCCGGCGGCTGGTTCTGGCGCTACGACCTCGCGCCGAACGGGGACGGCACCGACGTCACGCTGACCTACGACTGGAGCGGCACGCCCCAGGAGTTCCGCGAGCGGGTCGGCGAGATGCCCATCTTCGGTGAGGACTATCTTGCCGATTCGTTGGCGTCCCTCGAGCGATCCGTCGCGGGCTAACCTCTGCTTTTTCAGCAAATCCAGCGTTAGGCTCCTCGGTGGCACGGTCACATCGCGCATCGGGAGCCCGCTATGAAGTCAGACGCGCACGAACCGGCGATAGACCCACGCCGGCTACGCGAATTCACCGCATTCGACAAGTTTTCGGATCACGAGCTGGAGCGGCTCGTGCAAGCGGCGCATCACACGTCGCGGTCGGTGCCATGGCCGCTGATTCGTGAGCAGACGCCGTCGGACGCGTGCTACATCCTGCTCAGCGGGGAGGCAGGGGTGTACGTCGGCGACGACCGCATCGCCGTCTTGGGGCCGGGTGAGGTGATCGGCGAATCCGCGCTGCGCCGTGGAAAATTGCGTTCCGCGACCGTGACGACGATGGGGCCGGCCGAAGTACTGCGCATCGAGCGCGACGATCTCGCCCGCTTGCTCGACCAGATACCCGCGCTCCGTGAAACCATGGACGCGACCGCCGCGCAACACGTCCCTGTCACGCCGCCACCGAAACCGAAACCGGCGCGCTCTAAGCTAAACGCCTCGCTCCCAACGGAATTGGTCGAGCGGTTCGAGCGGGCCGCAGACCATGCCGGTGTGGACGTCGCGGGCGCGCTGGAGGCGGCGGTCTCCGACTGGATCGAACGACACGGCACATAGGTGCCGGACTACTGCGGGTGGGATGCCAGGTAGTCCCCCACCGGGATCGGTGATGTCGCGGCATACCCGATGGGCAACAACACGTCGCCCGCGTTCGTGTAGCAATAGACATCCCACCGGTAATAGCCGGCAAACGCCGCGGGATCGGCGGCGATCAGCGTCGCGTATTGATCGACCGCGCGCACGTATTCGTTCGCGTGGTTGTACCGGTAGATGGCGCGATCACGGTCGCTGGCAAAGCCATTCGCGGCGAGGTAGCGGCCCGCCGCCATGATGCTGTCGTGGGGCGACCCGATGTCGCCGCCCGCCCCGTAGGTCGCGAACGTCGCGGGCAGGAATTGCATGGGCCCTTGCGCGCCGGCGGTGCTCGCGCCCACGATGCTGCCGAAGCGAGTCTCGATGAAGTTGATGGCGGCCAAATAGTTCCAGCCGACGCCGGTTTCCGACTCGGCCTGATGGTAGAAGCCCAGCAGCTGCTCGGCCGGAGCCGGCGACTCGACGCGCCACGCGGGAAGCGTGCTTCGCACCGGTGTCATCGCGGTGAGCTGTCGGCGGGCGTCGACATTGCGGTCGTAAACGTCGAGCAATGACGAAGGGATGCGCGGTCGGGTCGTCGCATCCCATTCGGGGTGCCGACCGATGGCCCGATAGGCGGCCTGCTGACGATGCGCCGCCGCTACCAGCGCCGCCTCCCCCGTCGCTGGGTCACGCAGCGCGTTTTCGTCGGCGACGAGGTCGTCGGCCAACTGCGCGGGGTCGGACGCCAGGTGTGGCTGCGCGCCGTCGGACGCGTACGGCGCGTCGGCCAGCATGGTGATCGAGGCGAGCTCGATGCCCACTGGTGCGGGATGCGTAGACCCTGCGAGTGCGACCACGATCGCACCCACGCCCACGACAGCGACTGCATGGTTACGGCTCACGTTGTTCACTCCCGTCGAGAAGTCGGGATAGGTCAACGGTAGCCGGTGTGTCGAGGTGCCGAGCGGCCGCAGCCTCAGCTCTGGGGCCCCGCGGGCGGCCAGGGCGAACCCGGTGACGGTTCGCCGGGCTCGCCGTGCTCGCCTCGGGACAGGGGCACCCACTGCTCGCTCGGCGCGGGCTGCTTCGAGGAGGGGAAGTCGCGTAGCTTGCCGGACGGCTTCGCGTCCCATTTGGCGAACGTCAGCGGTGTCTGCAGCCAGCTGTGCAGCAGGCTGTAGGTCGCCTCCAGCGAGTCCATGTGGGTGCGCTCCCAGCCGTGGCTGCCGTCAAGGCCGAAGCCGACTAGTGCGGCCCGGGTGCCTGCGCCGGCCTCGATCGCCGCGGCGGCGTCAGACCGGTAGAAGCGGAACACATCGCGCGCGTACGGGATGCCCCGCTCCTCGGCGAGCCGGCACAGCTTCCGGGTCAGGTGATAGTCGAACGGGCCGTGCATATCGGCCATCGGGATCGTCACCCCGTCCTCGATGGACTGCTGGCCGGGCGCACACACCGCGTTGTCGACCGAGATGAGTTCGGCGACGTCCGCGGGCAGGCCATGGCTGGCCCCGTGGCCGACCTCCTCGGTGATGGTCACCATGATCATGGTGCGGTGCGGCAGCATGACCCGTTTCTCGGAGAAGTTCTTGGCCAGCGTCAGCGCAATCGCGATGCCGGCCTTCCCGTCGAGGTGGCGGGACACGATGAAGCCGTCGGCGGTGAGCTCGGGGCTGGTGATCAACGCGACGAAGTCACCGACCTGCAGGCCGAGCCGAACCAAGTCCTCCCGGGACGACACCTTGCGGTCGACCCGCACCTCGACGTTCTCCCAGTCCGTGGGTTGGGTGTCGATCGCGTGGCCGAAGGCGTGCCCACTGGCCTTGAGCGGCAAAACGGTGCCGGTGATGAACTCGTCGGGGTCGTCGGGGAAGATCCGCACGCGGGCGCCCGCGGCGAAGCGGGCCGAGAACGTGCCGACCGGAATCACCTCGAGTCGGCCGTTGTCCTTGAGACTTCGCACCATGCACCCGATCGTGTCCGCGTGCACCACCAGCGCGCGGTCGATGGTCGGCGACTCACCCGTGAGTTCGGCGGTCAACGCTCCGCGGCGGGTCAGCGAGAATGGGACGCCGAAGTGATCGAAAGTGTCGCCGATCAGCTGCATCACGGCGTCCGTCCGCCCCGACGGGCTCGGGGTCTGCAGCAGCGCGAGCAGTGTGTCGACCATCCACGCGCGGTCGGCCTCAGTCATGGCCGCGGTGTGGCCCACGGTGCCTCCCTTCGGGATTCTGCGGAATCGCGTTCAACCTACCGCTTGTCGGCCCCCATTGGCCCCGCGGGCGCTAAGACGCGCGCAGAATGGGAACCCATGGTCAGAGCAGGGAGGAGCAGCTCGTGCAGCGACAGGAAATCCGGTCACTCGCAGACCTCGCGGGCGAAGGCACCCGCATTCTCACCACTTTCGTGCGGGACACGCACAGCGGCATCGCGGAGCGCGTTTTCGGCGCCATAGGGCCGGCGTCGAAACCCGTGGAGATCGTGCACAACACGATTGCCGCGGCGACGTACTACGCCGTGGACCGCGGGGTGCGAGCCTCGTTGCACGGCGCCGGTGAACTGGCCGCCGAAGTCCGCGGCAGCGACGAGGACGACACGGTCCAATCGCATCCCACGGTCGCCGGCGTCGTCGCCGCACTCAATGGAATCTACGGCGACGAGCTAACCAACCGCCGCAACGAATTCGCGCTGACGATGCAGATCCGCCAGCGCGGGAAGCCCGTCGCGCTGGATGCCGCCGCCGTCGCGGCCGCGTTTCCCGAAGCCACCGGCCGGATCGCGGTGTTCGTCCACGGCTGGTGCATGACCGAAATGTCGTGGCGGCGGCAGCCGCGCGACGGCGAGACCGCGCCCCCCTACGGCACCCGGCTGCGCAGTGATCTGGGCTTCACGCCGGTGTATCTGCGATACAACACGGGGCTGCACATCTCCGACAATGGCAAGGTGTTGGCCGCGCTGATCGACAAGCTGCGGGCGCTGTGGCCGGTGCCGGTCGAGGAGATCGCGTTGATCGGTCATTCGATGGGTGGCCTGGTGATCCGCAGCGCCTGCCACTACGGGGTCGAGCAATCGCAGCGCTGGCCCGACGACGTTCGCCACGTTGTCTGCTTGGGTTCGCCGCACTTGGGAGCCGACCTGGAAAAAGGAGTCAACGCCGCGTCCTGGGTGCTGGCCCGGCTGCCCGAAACACGGGCCGTCTCTTCATTTCTCAATGCGCGTAGCTCGGGCACGAAGGACCTGCGCTACGGCGCTTTGCTCGACGAGGACTGGAGCGAATGCGATCCCGACGAGTTCCTGCGGGACCGCTGCCATGAGGTGCCGTTCCTGCCCGGCGCCGTCTACCACTTCGTGGCAAGCAGCGCGGGTCCGCGGGCCGTCGGAGTTGTCCTCGGCGACCGCCTGGTACGCCCCGCCAGCGCGTCGGGTGTGGGTAAGTCCCGCACGGTTCCGTTCGACGCGGCGCATGGACTGACGCTAACGGGCCTACACCACTTCGATTTGCTCAATCACTCAACCATCTACGCGAAATTGCGTGAGTGGCTCGGTGAGTCGGCCAGGTCGACGGAGTTCACCGGCTAGGCGTCTTGGCCCCTGGACTCGCGCCATCCCCGCTCGAACGGCAACCGCCACGCATTGGGAGCGATCAATTGGTGAATGGCGTTAGGGCCCCAGGTGCCGGGCTGGTACATCTTGGCCGGCGGCGGGTCGTCGAGCAGTTCCTGCGAACGCTCCCACAACGATTCGATGCCCTCGGCGGTGTTGAACAGCGTGTGGTCGCCCCGCATGGCATCGAGAATGAGCCGTTCGTAGGCCTCCAGCACATCGACGACGGTGTCGATCTCCTGAGAGGAGAACTGCATGGACAACTTGTCCAGCTTCATCCCGGGGCCGGGTCGCTTGCCGTAGAAGGACAGTGAAACCTTCGAGTTGTCAGCGAGATCGAACGTGAGGTGGTCCGGACCTTGGGTCCCCACTCCCGATCCCGGCGGGAACATGCTCCGGGGAGCCTCTTTGAAGGCGATCGAGATGATGCGGATGCCCTCGGCCATCTTCTTGCCGGTGCGCAGATAGATCGGCACCCCGGCCCAGCGCCAATTGTCGATGCCGACCTTGAGCGCGATGAACGTCTCGGTGTCGGAATCCTTTGCCACGCCCTTTTCTTGGCGGTAGCCGTTGTACTGGCCGCGCACCACATTTGACGGCTTTACGGGGAGCATCGATCGGAACACCTTGTTCTTCTCTTCGCTGATGGCATACGGCTCGAGGGCCGTCGGCGGTTCCATCACGACGAAGGCCATCACCTGAAAAAGGTGCGTCACGACCATGTCCTTGTAGGCGCCGGTGCTTTCGTAGAAGTTGGCGCGCTGATCCAGACCCAGGGCTTCGGGAATGTCGATCTGGATGTGGTCGATGAAGTTGCGGTTCCAGATCGGCTCGAACAGACCGTTGGCGAAGCGGAACGCCAAGATGTTCTGGGCCGCCTCCTTGCCCAAGAAGTGGTCGATGCGGAAAATCTGGGATTCCTCGAATGTTTCGTGCAGAAAGTCGTTGAGTGACACCGCGCTGGGCAGGTCGGTGCCGAACGGCTTCTCCATCACGACGCGGGAGCGTTCGACGAGTTTGGCGTCGCGCAGCATGGTGATGACGTCGCGCGCCGCCTTCGGAGGGACCGACAGGTAATGCAGGCGGCGCACGTTGACGCCCAGGCTGGCCTCGGCGTCGGCGACCGCGTCCGCGAGCGCTTCGGGCCCGGCGCTTTGCGGGACGTACCTGACGATTTTCGCGAAGCTGGCCCACTCTTCGGGAGTGAGCTTGTGCATGCCGAACGAGTCGATCGCGGTCTTGGCGAGTTCGCGGAACTCGTCGTCGCTGAAGTCTTCCAGCGACGTCGCGACGATTTGGATATCGGGGGCAAGCTCCGACTGATCCAAGTAGGCCAGGCCGGGCAGCAGCTTGCGTTTGGCTAGGTCGCCCGTCGCGCCGAACAGGACGATGACGTGGGGGTCGAGCGGCTGCTCGCCGTGGCGGCGCGGCCGCGCGTCGGGTGCCGGGTAAGAGATCGTCTGCGGTTTCTTGGTGGCCACTCTGCGATACTTCCACCGCCGCGCCGCCCGCGCACGACTGATTGCGGCCGAACCGCCCGCGTCACGGTCCCGGGCCGTATGTCAGGATTCGGACATGACTGCACGCAGCTTGGCTCGCATCGGTGGTGTTTTGGTGGCAACGGCGTGGGCGCTGCTCAGCATGCCCCTCAGCAGTCCGGCCGCGGCCGCCGACCCATGCTCCGATGTCGCCGTCGTCTTCGCGCGCGGCACCCACCAGGAGCCCGGTCTCGGCAACATCGGACAGGCCTTCGTCGACTCGCTCACCTCGCAGGTCGGCGGGCGATCCGTCGGGGTCTATGCGGTCAACTACCCCGCCAACGACGACTACCACAACAGCGCGAACGCCGGCGCCGCCGACGCCGGCGCTCACATCCAGGACACGGTGGCCAGCTGTCCGAACTCGAAAATTGTGCTCGGTGGATACTCTCAGGGCTCCACGGTGATCGACCTGGCCACCAACGCGATGCCCGCGTCGGTCGCTGACCACGTCGCCGCCGTCGCGCTTTTCGGCGAGCCCTCGAGTGGCTTTTCCAGCATGCTGTGGGGCGGCCAGCCGCTGCCCACGATCAACCCGATGTATACCGGCAAGACCATCAGCTTGTGCGCCCCCGACGACCCGATCTGCTCTGGGGGCGGCAACATCATGGCGCACGTTTCCTACATCGATGCCGGGATGACTAACCAGGCCGCGACATTCGCGGCCAACCACCTCAATCAAGGGACGCCGCCGCGCACGTAGCGAGTGCTGACCCGTGAAATCCCTAGCTACCTCCTCACGCGACACCGTCGCGATTCGGATATTGATCGCCATGGTGCTGGGAGTCGCCGTCGCCGTCGCGGTGGGTAACACGGTCGGCTGGCGATTCGCGCTTGTCGGCTGGGTCGTGACCGCCGGGGTGTATGTCGTGTGGACGCGGCTCATCCTGGGCGGCATGGATGCCGAGGAAACCCGCAGATATGTGACACGCGAGGATCCGACCCGGTGGATTGCAGACGTGGTCGTCGTGTCCGCAAGCGTTGCGAGCCTGGCCGGGGTCGGCTACGTGGTGGCCGCGGGGACGCACGCGGGTGCCCCAGCCATAGCAGCCGCCATACTCGGCATCCTGGCCGTCGCCGCGTCCTGGTTTGCCGTGCACACGCTCTTCACGGTGCATTACGCGCGGCTCTACTACTCCGACGAACCCGGGGGCATCAACTTCCACGACCCCGAGCCGCCCCGTTTTCGCGACTTCGCGTATGTGGCTTTTACCGTCGGCATGACCTTCCAGGTGTCGGACACGGAAATCGGGCTGACATCCATCAGGGCGACCGTGTTGCGCCATGCGATGCTGTCCTACCTGCTCGGCGCCGTAGTTCTGGCCGTCACCGTCAACTTGATCGCGGGGCTGGGCGCCAAGCTCTGATCGGCCCGCTCACCTTGCGGCGGTTAATCTGGCGGCATGGCAATCGAGTCCACCATGCTCGCCCTCGGAACCCCCGCGCCACAGTTCGCGCTGCCCGAGCCGGCCACCGGCGCCACGGTCAGCCTCGATGAGCTCACCGGTCCCGCGCTCGTCGTGACCTTCATCTGCAACCACTGCCCGTACGTCCAGCACGTCGCCGCCGGCCTCGCCGCGCTCGGCCGCGACCTGGCCGATCAGGGGGTCGCGATGGTCGGCATCTCCAGCAACGACGTCGTCACCTACCCGCAGGACGGCCCCGACCAGATGGCCCAGGAGGCCCGCCGCCACGGCTGGACGTTCCCCTACCTTTATGACGAGACCCAAGACGTCGCCCGCGCGTTTTCCGCAGCGTGCACGCCGGACACTTTCGTCTTCGACGGCGAGCGCCGGCTGGTCTATCGCGGTCAGCTCGATGACTCCCGGCCAAAGAACGACCTGCCGGTGACGGCCGCCGACGTTCGGGCCGCCGTCGACGCCGTGCTCGCCGGTCGGCCGGTCGACCCGGACCAGCGACCGTCGATCGGGTGCGGCATCAAGTGGCGCTGAGCCACGCGCACGCCGGGCCGCGAGCCGCGCTGCGCCGATGAAAATCGTGCTCGCTGCCTACGGAAGTCGCGGCGATGTCGAGCCGTTCGCCGCCGTCGGGCGGGAGATGCTGCGGCGAGGTCACGACGTGTGCCTGGCGGTGCCGCCGACCATGGTTGGTTTCGTCGAGTCGGCGGGGCTGGCGGCGGTCGCGTACGGGCCGCAACCCGCTGCGTTCCAATCGGATTCGTTGAAGTGGTTCTTCGGCGGGTGCCCGCCGGGCCCGGGCGTCGGGAGTTTCGACGGCGACACGAACACCCAGAATCCGTTGGGCGCGATGGTCGAAGTGATGGAGCATGTCGCACGGGCCTGGGCGGATTGGGGCGCCGCGCTGACGACGCTGGCGGAGGGGGCCGACCTGATACTTACTGGCAAGGGCGCGCAGGGGCTGGCCGCCAACGTCGCGGAGTATTACGGCATTCCGATTGCCGTGCTGCATTTCTTCCCGGGTGGACGGTCGCGCTCGGGTGGCATGCTCGGGAGCGTCATCAAGGATGCCGAAGAAGCCCAACGCCGCGCGCTAGGCCTGCCGGAGGCGACAGGATCTTTCGATTCGCTGGAGATCCACGCATACGACGAGTTCTGCTTTCCCGAAATGGCGACGCAATCCACGGGTGGGCGATCGTTTGTCGGCGCACTGACCCTGGAGTTGCCCACCGAGGCCGACGACGATGTGCTGTCGTGGATCGCCGCGGGAACGCCACCGATCTACTTCGGCTTCGGCAACAATGTCCAGCTCCCGTCCCCCGCCGAGACGATCGCCGCAATCAGCAGGGCCTGCGCGGAATTGGGCGAGCGGGCCCTGATTTGTGCTGGGGCGAGCGACTTCTCGGGTATCACGCTTTTCGACAACATGAAGGCCGTGGGCGCGGTGAACCACGGCGCCATCTTTCCGGCGTGCCGCGCGGTCGTTCACCATGGCGGTGCCGGCACCACGGCGGCGGGCCTGCGCGCCGGAATCCCCACCTTGATCCTCTGGTTCTCGCTCGAAGATCAGCCGATGTGGGCAGCCGCAGTCGAACGACTCGAAGTGGGCGCCGGCCGGGCTTTTTCGGCCAGCACCGTGGCATCACTGGTCGCGGACCTGCGTTCCGTTCTCGTCCCGCAATGCGTCGCTCGCGCTCGCGAGGTCGCCGCCCGGATGACCAAGCCCGCGCAGAGCGCCGCCGCCACCGCAGATCTTCTGGAACAAGCGGTCGCGTAATGGGAGAACGGCTACCCCGGGTGGCGATACTCGACGACTACGCGGGCGTGGCCCTCGAGCTTGCCGACTGGTCGCCGGTGCTTAGCCGATCCGAAGTGACCGTCTTCGACCGCCACCTTTCCGAGGAGGAAGCCGCGGACGCGCTGTCGCCGTTCGACGTGGTATGCACGATGCGCGAGCGGATGGCCTTTCCGCGCGGCCTCATCGAGCGGCTGCCCACCCTCAAGCTGATCACCATCGTCGGCAAAAATCTGCCGAACTTGGACATGACCGCGGCCACCGAACACCGTGTCCTTGTTGCCCATTCGGATTTCGCCCATCCGCGATTCAGATCCGTCCCTGATGCCACTCCGGAATTGGCCTGGGGGTTGATGATCGCGACGGTGCGCAATCTGGCCGAAGAGCACCGTCACATGCGCGAGGGCGCGTGGCAGACGACCACCGGTCGGACGCTGTCCGGCAAGACGCTGGGACTTCTTGGTCTGGGCAGGATCGGTAAGCGGATGGCCGAATACGCGAAAGTGTTTGGCATGGAAGTCATTGCGTGGAGCCAAAATCTCACCGACGAGGCGGCCGCGGCGGCCGGCGCTCGCCGCGTCGAGAAGGCAACGCTCTTCGAACGATCCGACGTGATCTCCATCCACCTGGTTCTCTCGGAGCGCACGCGCGGACTGGTCGGCGCGCCCGAGCTGGCCATGATGAAGCCGCACGCCTACTTGATCAACACCTCCCGGGGGCCGATCGTGGACGACGAGGCCCTGATCGACGCGCTCGCGACCGAGCGCATTGCCGGGGCCGGCCTCGATGTCTATGACATCGAACCGCTTCCGGCGGATCATCCATTGCGTCGTCTACCGAACGTGACGCTGTCTCCCCACCTGGGCTACGCCACCCGCGAAATGCTGGGCGCCTTCTACGCAGACACCGTCGAAGCGGTCGCGGCGTGGCTGACCGGGACGCCCGTCAGGATCGCCAACCCCGAGGCATTGCAGCGGCGAAATTCGAACTAGCAAAACGCAACCCCGTGGCCGGCACACAAGCCGACCACGGGGTTGATCGCCGGAACTTGCTGGCTAACCCGGGCAATAAGTCGATTCCGCGGCGCTCACCATCGAGGTGACATCCGCGAACGAGATGCCTTTCGCGCCGAGCGTGGAGTGGATGTCCGCGGCAATCGCGTCCGGAGTTTTGCCTGCCGAGCGATCGGCGCATATTTGATGGCCCATCGCGACGATGTCGGAGTCGTCTCCGGACGGCCAGGTAAAGCCGAGAGTGTGCATTTTGCTGAGGAATGTGTCATCGGTGGCATCCGCGACCGCAATCGCAGTGCTCGTAAGAAGGGCGGCGCCGACCATCATGGGGACAGACAGTCTGGCCAGCCAGCGGGGTGAGGGCATTTGCGCGCTTCCTTTCATCGGGGCGTTAACGGAGTCCCAGTATGAGCGCTAAAAGAGGCGTAAATATGAAGAACCGTGAAATCTGTGAAACAGCTTGCGGAGATCTGAATAGGCAATTCTTTTGGCGTAATTTGCGTAAATGCGGGCCGCGCGTCGCGCCTAGCCCAGTGCGACGGGGTCGCCGACGGCGAGGACGCCCTCTTGGAGCACCTCGAGATACACGCCCGCGCAGGGCTGTGCCCCGGAACCGCCTGCGGGCAAACGATTTTCGGCCGCGGGCGTGCGAAGCGCTTCCGGGGCTCGCGCGAGCGTCCCGTGCTCGAGCGTCGGCACCACACACCGAGAGGTGGACGCAATGACACGCAGCCGTACCTCACCGGCCGTCAATTCCCGCCCGAGCCAGTTGTCTTCGTCATACGGCGGGTGACCCGCCGGGGTCGCGATCACCAGGTTGGGTCGGTAGCGCAGCGCGTCGACGCCGATGCGCTCCAGCGTCGCCGTGGTGATCGCGTGCAGCGGGGCATCATCGGTAAACGAGTCGCCCGGGGTTGCCTGGCCGATCGTCAGGATGCGGCCCGCGACTTCGGCGTCCACCCCCAGCTCGAGCAGCTTCTCCGGATCCGGGCGTTCGAGCGTTGCGCCGTCCGGCCGTTGGCTGATCAGCCGGACCGGGCGCCCCAACAGCCGCGACAGCAGCTCATCGACACCCGGGTCGTCGGCCGCGACGCTTGTCCCGTCGGGCAGCCCGATGTTCACGCGCCCGGTGCTTCCGTTCGCGGTGCACTTGAGCAGCCCACGCCACAGCCGGGCCTGCTTGGCGCTGGCCACATGCCCGGTCTGGGTGTCGACAAGTGCCAGCCGCCGGTCTCCTTCGGCGCCTCGTTCGTCGACGAACAGGCGGTTCACAACCTCGCCCAGCATCGATTTCACCGGGTAGCGGAGCAAACTCTCGACCCGCATCTGCTTTTCCACCACGCAGACCAGTATGCGGCGGCGACCTACGGCGTGCGCCGAGCGGTACGGTAGCGGCGATGAAATTTGTGCTGGCAGCCTACGGAGGACGGGGCGACGTCGAGCCCTGTGTCGCCGTGGGTCGGGAGCTGCTGCGCCGCGGTCACGAGGTGCGCCTGGCCGTCCCGCCCAACATGGTCGCCTTCGCCGCATCCGCGGGGCTCAGTGCGGTCGCATACGGGCCCGACACGCGGGAGCAGATGGACGGCGCCATGAATTTCATTGGCGGCGTAGGGAATCTGATCAGTGCGTTGCCCCAACTCGTAGAGCGAGTCAGCCGGGTCTGGCTGGACAAAAGCGCGACACTGACGTCGCTGTCAACGGGCGCCGACCTGCTGGTGGCGCACATGAACGATCAGATGCTCGCCGCCAATGTCGCTGAATACCATGCCATTCCGCTCGCTGCACTGCACGTCTTCCCGGCGCGGATCCTGGCGTCTGGGCCGCTGTATTCCGGCATAACGAAGGATGCTGAAGTCGCCCAACGCCATGCGCTCGGCTTACCGGCGGACGCCGGACCCTCAGCGCCACAACTGGCGGACGGCGGATTGCTGGAAATCCAGACCTACGACGAGCTCTGCTTGCCCGGGCAGTCGACCCAATGGGTGGAGCCCGGCCGACGCCCCTTCGTCGGCGCGCTGACCCTGGAGCTCCCGACCGACGCCGACGACGACGTCTTGGCCTGGATTGCCGCTGGAACGCCGCCGATCTACTTCGGCTTCGGCAGCACGCCGATCGACTCTCCCGCCGACACCGTCGCCATGATCGGCGCGGCCTGCGCGCAGCTGGGCGAGCGAGCGTTGATATGCAGCGGAGCAAGCGACTTCAGTCGCGGTCCGCATTTCGACCACGTCAAACTGGTGGGTGCGCTCAACTACGCGGAAATCTTTCCGGCCTGCCGCGCAGTGGTCCACCACGGCGGCTCGGGCACCACGGCCGCGGGCCTGCGCGCCGGAGTCCCGACGCTAATCCTTTGGGCTGTGTGGGACCAGCCCATGTGGGCGGCGGCCCTCGAGCAGCTGAAAATCGGTGCCGGGCGCCAATTCTCGGCCGCCACCCTTGAATCACTGGTCACCGACCTGCGCTCGATACTGGTTCCGGAGTGTGTCGCCCGCGCGCGTGAGGTCGCCACCCAAATGACGACACCGGCCGAAAGCGTCGCCAGGGCGGCCGATCTCCTCGAAGACGCCGCCCGCTTGGACCACTAGGCTCAGTCTCGTGGAGGATCGGGGCCCGAGATCTTTCGATCCGTCAGTGCTGCGCGAAGCGATGGCCCGGCGGTTGTATCGCCGCGCGGAGGCCGAGGGTCAAATCAGGCTGCCGGCCGTCCCGGGACTGCTCGACGAGTATGTCTCGATGTGTCAGAAGCTCTTTGCCAGCTTGGGAATACAACACACGTCCGACCAAGCCGCTCAGCTCAAGGCCGTGCTCCAGCACGAGTTGGAAAAGGCATTCAAGGCCTCGTCACGGTCGAACATCGTCATCTCGTTTGACACCCCCTTCGGGACCGGTCTGAACTATCGCGTCAAAGCCGAGGTGTCGACGATTGCGGTCGAATACGACCACTGGGTCGCCACTCGTAAGGGGCCGCTGTTTGGGACCGAAGCGGATGCGCGCGTGGTGGCATTGGCCGACGAGGCCGCCGATCCCCGGTCCACCCGGGTGCTCGACATCGGCGCCGGAACCGGGCGTAACGCCCTGGCGCTGGCCCGGCGGGGTCACCCGGTGGACGCGGTCGAGATGGCCCCGAAGTTCGCCGAGATCATTCGCTCGGAGGCAGAACGGGATTCGCTGCCGGTGCGTGTGATCGAGAGCGATGTCTTTACGGCCGTGGAGGGCGTCCACGACGAGTATCAGCTCATCGTTGCCTCCGAGTTGGTGCCCGACTTCCGGACGACGCGGGAGCTGCGCGGCATGTTCGAACTCGCCGCGGACTGCCTGGCTCCCGGAGGACGCCTGGTGTTCAACACCTTCGCGGCGCGCCAGGGCTACGCCCCCGACGACGCCGCGCGGGAATTCGGACAGCAATGCAACAGCACGATCTTCACCCGCGACGAGCTCGCGCAGGCCGCGGCCGAGCTCCCCCTTGCGCTCATTGCCGACGACTTCGCCTACGACTATGAGAAAACCCACTTGCCGCAAGGCGCTTGGCCGCCCACCGCCTGGTTTGAGGGATGGGCCCACGGCCTGGACGTGTTTGACGTGGAGCGTGACGAGTCGCCAATCGAGTTGCGCTGGCTCGTCTACCAGAAGGAAGGTTAAGTTCTTCGCGTTCGCCGGACCCGGCGGCTAGGCGGTCAAATCGCGAGTCGCGGGCCCTTCAAGCAGCGTGCCGTCCGGGGCGAATCGCGAACCGTGCAGCGGGCACTCCCACGCCTGGTCCGCGTCGTTCCAGTTCACGATTCCGCCGAGGTGCGGGCACACCGGCGAGACAGTGTGCTCGGTGCCGTCGACCCGGCACCTGGCCTCCAAATGCCAGGGGGGCCCGCTCACGACCCCGCCCTCGCCGTTCACGGGGGTGCGATGGCCGGTGCGAATGACAGGCGTGATCCAGCCCTTGGTCAGGTTGAAGCCGACCTCGAGGTTGGCCTGCACCGCGGTCAGCAGACCCGACAGCTCGTGGGGGCTCCAGCTCGCGAACGCGCCGGCCCAGTCCATCTGGCCGCCCAGGATGCGGCTCGACAACGCCAACGCCGCCGCGGGGCCGTTCGTCATGCCCCACTTGTTGAAACCCGTTGCGACGAAGATGCTTTCGCTGTTCGGAAGGATGGGGCCCACATACGGCAAATGGTCGATCGGTGTGTAGTCCTGCGCCGACCAAAAGTGAGTCTGCGCCGCACCGGGGTAATGCTTGCGCGCCCACGACGACAGCTCCCCCAGCGCCTCGGACGGGCTCTTTTCCCGGCCGACGGTATGGCCCGCCCCGCCCACGATCAGCCGCTCCCCGTCCGCGACCGGCGCGTAGCGCACCGACCGCGTCGGCGAGTCGGCGGAGATCATCATCGGCCGCGTGACGTTTCCGGGAACCTTGAAGGCCAAGCAGTAGGAACGGCTCGGTTTCACCCGCGCGAAGTAACCACCCCGATCCAAGATCGGGATCCCGGTGGCAAGCACCAGCTGCCCGGCGGCGAGTTCCACGTCCTGCTGGTCGGCGTCGTTGACGTGCACGTGCACCCCGGCGCCGCGTGTGGAGACCCGCCGGACACGGGTGTGCTCGACCAATCGTCCACCGCGGTTGAGTAACTCCGTGGCCAACGTGTCCAGGAACGGCATCGGGTCGAACTGCGCCTGGTTCGGCAGCCGCACGCCGCCGTGGTACGGGAATGGCACGTCGGCGTCGTCCTCCCATACGGCGGGCAGGTGGACGGCCTGGCAAGCCTCCAATTCCCGCCGCGCGGACGGCACGCCCTTGGCGGACTGCGCATAGGTGTAGGCGTCCTCGCGTTGGACCGCGATGCCGTGTGACTCGCAGTACTCGAGCACCCAGTCCTGGCCTTCCCGGTTGCCGTCGATGTAGGCCCGCGCCACCTTCTTGCCATGCCTCGGTAGGACCTTCGACAGATGGGTCCCCTGTAACAAGCTGATTTTGGCGGTGGTGTTGCCGGTCGCGCAGGAACCGACGGTATGCGCCTCCAAGACCAGCACGTCCTTGCCGGCACGGCTCAGCAGAACCGCCGTCATCAGCCCGGTGATACCGGCGCCCACGACGATGACATCGGCGGACGCCGGGCCGTCGCCAAGCCGGCTTGCTGTCCAAGGTTGTTCGGCTCGCTCGGCGAACCATAAAGAAGTCATGCCTGGGCTGGTACCCGGCGGCGGCGTCGGGAAACGGGGCCCTCGGCCGCGCACGCTCGCTTATGCGCGCTTCAGCTGCGCTTTCGCGTGCTTCAGCGAGTCCTCGGCGGCGCGGTTTTCCTGCTCCGCTTTGTCGTAGCGGTCGTCGGCTCTCTTCAAGTCGCGCTCGGCCTCACGCAGACTATCCGCCGCGTCGTCGCGACGCTGCCGCGCCGCGTCCCGCTCGGCGCGACGGCGCGACAGCACGCGCTCGGTTTCGTCTTTGGCACGCTCCGCGGCGGCAAGGGCCGCGTTCAACTTGTCTCGGCGGGCGTCCTGGTGGCGCTCCGGCTCCTTCGCCACCGGCGCCGCGCCGCCGAATTCGCCGAAACCCGACCATGTTTCGGCCCTGGTCAGCCGGCCGAGCCGCGTCCTGACGTCGGGGTCGGCGACCGCGGCTTGCAGTGTGCCGGTCAGGTCGTCACGCAGCGTTGCCGACGGCTTGTTCACCTCGGCGGCTTCGAAAGCGGCCCGCACGAGTTCGCCGATGAGCCGGTGCTGTTCGGCGGACAAATCGCGGATGCGGTCGCCATCCATTGCGGAGTGCGCGGCGCGCAGGCGATCACCCAGGTCGGCCAGGCGCTGTTTGGCGTCCTTGTGTTGGAGCACGAGCCGGTTCGCGATCCACGCCGCCGTCGTCGGTTTGCGCGCCGCGGAGATCCGTTTGGCGGCGGCTTCGTCACCGCGCCGCCTGGCGGCGGCGGTCAATTGGGCGCGCTCCGCGGTGAATGCGCCGGGCTGCACCCAGTACAGACGGTCAAGTTCCTCGTCGGCCATGACGCCATGATCCCCTCGGCGTGCGGTTTCAGGTGCCACGCACCGCGGGTACCTGATCAACAACAACGTGAGGATTCGGCCAACTCTTATGACATCCACCAACCGTGCGCGGCTCATCCATCGGTACCTGCTGGCCGTCTTCGTTGTCGTGGGGGTGGTCGGTGTCGGCTGCGCCCGTCCGACGCCGGAGGCGTCCGGGCCGGCGCGAGTGACGATCATGCCCGGGCCCGACACGCGTGACGTCGATCCACTCACGCCGGTCATGGTCAAAGCCGACACGGGGAAGCTGACCGGTGTACGCATGGTCAACGATGCCGGCAGACCGGTCGAGGGGATCATGACCCCGGACAACACCGTCTGGAAGCCCACCGCTCCCCTGGGTTACGGACGGACGTACACGCTGACGCTCACCAGCGTCGGGCCGAACGGCGTTGCGGCCACCCAAGTGTCGACGTTCTCGACCTTGCTGCCGCCCAATCAGACCAAGGTCTCACTGACCACGACATCTGAGGCGGCCCTGCAAGAAGGCGGCACCTACGGTGTGGGAACGGTTGTCGTCGCCCACTTCGACGAGCAAGTCGCCGACCGGGCCGCCGCCGAACGACAGCTCAAAGTGACCACCAACCCTCCCGTGCAGGGTTCGTGGTTCTGGGTCGACAGCCAAAACGCTCACTGGCGACCCGAGCACTACTACGCGCCGGGCAGCACCATCACCGCCGAAGCCAAGATCTATGGAATTGCGTTGGGCGACGGCCTATTCGGGCAAGAAGACACCAGAGTGTCATTCCGTATCGGTGACGCGCACGTATCGATCGCGGACGATGCCACGAAAATGGTCAGCGTCTTCAACAACGGTGCCCTGGTCCGGACCATGCCCACGTCGATGGGAATGGGCGGCACCGAAACCATCGGCTCGCAGACGATTTCGTTGTGGACTCCCCCGGGCGTCTACACCGTGCTCGACAAGGGCAACCCGGTCGTGATGGACTCCTCCACCTTCGGATTGCCCAAGAATTCCCGCCTCGGATATCGCGAGACAATCAATTACGCCACCAAAATCAGCAACGACGGTATCTATCTGCACCAGCTCGACGCGACGGTGTGGGCCCAGGGCCATACCGACACCTCGCACGGGTGCTTGAACCTCAACGGCGACAACGCGAAATGGTTCTACGACTTCTCGGTGCCCGGCGACGTCGTCGAGGTCCGCAACAGCGGCGGACCGCCGTTGAAGCTGTCGCAGAACGGCGACTGGACGCTCAGCTGGGACCAATGGCGCAAGGGCAGCGCGCTGGCGCCGCCGTCCTGAGGTGCTCGCCGCCGGCTCTGCGCCGACCGGCCTGACTCGTCCGGATCCCCGCCAGGAAACTCTTGACTGATTCCAGATAAGGGGCCATATTGGCAGGGTGTCCTCATCGGCGGACTACGCGGAACAGCTGCGGATGGCCGATCTGCGTGTGACACGGCCCAGAATCGCCGTGCTGGAGGCGGTACACGCCCATCCGCATGCCGACACCGAGACGATCTTCTCGGCGGTGCGGCTGGGGCTGCCCGATGTTTCCCGACAAGCGGTATACGACGTCCTCAACGCGCTGACCTCCGCGGGCCTGGTTCGGCGGATCCAGCCGTTGGGCTTGGTCGCCCGCTACGAGTCCCGGGTCGGCGACAACCATCACCACGTCGTGTGCCGATCCTGCGGCGTCATCGCCGACATCGACTGCGCCGTCGGTTCGGCGCCGTGCCTAACCCCGTCGGATGGCGACAACGTCCTGGATGGTTTCGTTCTCGACGAGGCCGAGGTCATCTATTGGGGCCTATGCCCCGACTGCTCGACGGCAGATTCTTGATCACTCCGGTGATCGTGACCCGATTTACCCACCACCCGAAAGGAATGTTGTGTCAGAGAGCGAAAACCCGACTATCGAGGCGCCGAAGCCGAAATCGCATGCGCCACTGACTAATCGGGACTGGTGGCCCGACCAGATCGATGTGTCGACGCTGCATCCGCACTCCCCCCAGTCCAATCCGCTCGGCGATGACTTCGACTACGCCGAGGAGTTCGCCAAGCTCGACGTCGACGCGCTCAAGGCCGACGTGATCTCGGTGATGACCACATCGCAGGATTGGTGGCCCGCCGACTACGGCCATTACGGCGGCCTGTTCATCCGGATGAGCTGGCACGCCGCCGGTACCTACCGCATCCATGACGGCCGCGGCGGCGGCGGACAGGGCATGCAGCGCTTTGCCCCGCTCAACAGCTGGCCGGACAACGTGAGCCTGGACAAGGCCCGCCGGCTGCTGTGGCCGGTGAAGAAGAAGTACGGCAACAAGATCTCCTGGGCGGATCTGATCATCTTCGCCGGCAACTGCGCCTTGGAGTCGATGGGCTTCAAAACCTTCGGCTTTGCGTTCGGCCGCGAAGACGTCTGGGAGCCAGAAGAAATCCTCTGGGGCGAAGAGGACGAATGGCTGGGCACCAACAAGCGCTACTCCGGCGAGCGGAACCTCGCGCAGCCCTACGGCGCGACCACCATGGGCCTGATCTATGTGAATCCGGAAGGCCCCGAGGGCAAGCCGGACCCGATCGCGGCGGCGATCGACATCCGCGAGACGTTCGGCCGGATGGCGATGAACGACGAGGAGACCGCCGCGCTGATCGTCGGGGGCCACAGCTTCGGCAAGACCCACGGCGCCGGCAGTGGCGACCTGGTCGGCCCCGAACCGGAGGCCGCCCCGATCGAACAACAGGGCCTGGGCTGGAAGAGCTCGTTCGGCAGTGGCGCCGGCGAGGACGCCATCACCAGCGGCCTGGAGGTGGTCTGGACACCCACCCCGACCAAGTGGGACAACACCTTCCTGGAGACCCTGTACGGCTACGAATGGGAGCTGACCAAGAGCCCCGGCGATGCCTGGCAGTTCGTCGCCAAGGACGGTGCGGGCGCGGGCACCATCCCCGACCCGTTCGGCGGGCCGGGTCGCGCCCCGACGATGTTGGTCACCGACATCTCGCTGCGGGAGTCCCCGATCTACCGCGACATCACGCGTCGCTGGCTCGACCATCCCGAGGAGCTGACCGAGGCGTTCGCCAAGGCCTGGTACAAGCTGCTGCATCGCGACATGGGACCCATCACCCGCTACCTCGGGCCGTGGGTCGCCGAGCCGCAGCTCTGGCAGGACCCGGTTCCGGCCGTCGATCACGAGCTGGTTGACGAGAAGGACATCGCGGCGCTGAAAAAGAAGGCGCTGGAATCCGGCCTGACGGTTCAGCAGCTGGTCAAGACCGCTTGGTCGGCCGCGTCCAGCTTCCGCCGCACGGACAAGCGCGGCGGCGCGAACGGCGGGCGGTTGCGCCTCGAGCCGCAGCGCAGCTGGGAGTGCAACGAGCCCTCGGAACTGGACAAGGTGTTGCCGGTGCTGGAGCGCATCCAGCAGGACTTCAACGCATCGGCGTCCGGCGGCAAGAAGATCTCGCTGGCCGACCTGATCGTGCTGGCCGGTTCCGCGGCGGTCGAGAAGGCGGCCAAGGACGCCGGGTACGAGATCGCGGTGCACTTCGCGCCGGGCCGCACCGACGCATCGCAGGAGAACACCGACGTCGACTCGTTCGCGGTGCTCGAGCCGCGCGCCGACGGATTCCGCAACTACATCCGTCCGGGCGAGAAGGCGCCGCTGGAGCAGCTGCTAGTCGAGCGGGCGTACCTGCTGGGCGTGACGGCTCCGGAATTGACGGTGCTGGTCGGTGGTCTGCGGGCCCTCGGTGCCAATCACGGCGGCAGCAAGCACGGCGTCTTCACCGACAGGCCCGGCACGTTGACGAATGACTTTTTCGTCAACCTGGTCGACATGGGCAACGAGTGGAGGGCATCGGAGTCGGCGGAGAACGTCTACGAGGTGCTGGACCGCTCAACGGGGCAGCTGAAATGGACGGCCACCGCGAACGACCTGGTGTTCGGCTCCAATTCGGTGCTGCGCGCGCTGGCCGAGGTCTACGCGCAGGACGACGCCCAAGGGAAGTTCGTGGAGGACTTCGTCGCGGCGTGGGTCAAGGTCATGAACGCCGACCGGTTCGATCTCAAGTAACGCCGATTCCGGTCAGCGAGACGACGCCCCTCGAGCATCGGCTCGGGGGGCATCGTCGTTTGGTTACGTCAGCGGTCCAGATCCCACTGGCCGTAGTCGGCCGCGAGGACCTCGTCGACGTCCACGTTGATGCCGCCCAGCAGCGGACCCGGGTTCGACGGGCTGTTGACCACGGCCTGATACAGCACGGCCATCGGTTCACGCGCGCCGTTCGACCACGACCTCGTCTGCCAGGCCCAGCGGTGACCCGGGGTGGTCGAGTTTCCGATGACCCCGTCGCGGATCGCCCAGCCGCACGCCCGGGCATGCCCATAGATGCCGGTGCGGCCCACGCCCAGCACCGAGTTGATCCCTCGAAACCATTGCACCGCAGGGCCATTCCAAGTGTTTTCGTCGATGTTGTCGTCGACACTGAAGAAGATCGGCGCGGAATTCGTACCCCCGGCCGCACCGTGCAGGCGCAAGGCGGTCTGGGCGTCCGCCACGCCGCCGTCGTACCCGCGGGTGTAGTCCGACGGCGTGGGCCAACCGGGCTTGCCGTACTGGAAGTTGCTGACGATGTGAAGACCCGCGGCGCGCAGCGCGTCCGCGTACTCACGGGTGATGGGTTTTGCCTCGAAGTGCGCGCCCGGCCGCTCCTCGGACACGTAGTTCACGACCCCGTCGTAGCCTGCCGATTTGATCTCGCCAGGCGCGATCCTGCGCTCCGCAAAGTCGATCAACGTAACGCCGGCGGCTCGCGCGTTCGGCTCGTCGACCGTCGCGCCGACCGACCCCAGGCCCAGCAGAACCGGTGCAGCGTACTTAAGGACATCGCGTCGCGAAACGGAACCGCGCACCGCGCGATGGTAGCAAACGGCTCGACCACGCTCGTTGCATCAATTAGCTGATCGAACTATAGTCTGGACACATGTCCAGTTTGCTGTCACCGCGTTCGGGAGCGCGTTGATGGCGGTGGATTCGGGGGGTGCCCGTCGGCGTGCGTCGGCCAGCGGATAAGAGTTGAGTATGCGAATTGCCCTGCTGTCCTACCGGAGTAAGACCCATTGCGGTGGACAGGGCGTCTACGTGCGCCATCTCAGCCACGGTTTGGTGGAACTCGGTCACGAGGTCGAGGTGTTTTCCGGCCAGCCCTATCCGGAGCTGCTCGACCCGCGGGTACGGCTGACCAAGGTGCCAAGCCTTGACCTGTACCGCGAGCCCGACCCGTTCCGGGTGCCACGGCCGAGCGAGATTCGCGACTCCATCGACCTGTTGGAACTCCTCACCGTGTGGACCGCGGGTTTTCCCGAACCACGGACCTTCACGTTGCGTGTCGCGCGGCTGTTGGCCGAGCGGGCGGGAGATTTCGACGTCGTCCACGACAACCAGAGCCTGGGCACCGGACTGCTGAGCATCGCCCGCGCGGGGCTGCCCGTGGTGGCTACCGTGCACCACCCCATCACGCGGGATCGGGTGCTGGATCTCGCCGCCGCGCGGTGGTGGCGAAAACCCTTGGTGCACAGGTGGTATGGATTCTCCACCATGCAAGAGCAGGTGGCGCGCCAGATCCCGGACCTGTTGACGGTGTCGTCGTCCTCGGCGGCGGACATCGTCGCCGACTTCGGTGTCACGCCGGACCAACTACACGTCGTGCCGTTGGGCGTGAACACCGACCTGTTCACGCCGGGACCGACGCCACGGATTCGAAACCGCGTCATCGCGATCGCCAGCGCCGATACCCCGCTCAAGGGTGTCCGCACCCTGCTGCACGCGGTTGCCAGACTACGCACCAGCCGAGACCTGGAATTGCGGCTCGTCGCCAAGGTGGAACCCAATGGCCCCACCCACAAACTCATTGCCGAACTCGGCATCTCCGACATCGTCCACATCACCAGTGGCCTCTCCGACGGCGAGCTGGCCGCACTGTTCGCGTCGGCCGAGGTCGCGTGCATTCCCTCTCTCTACGAGGGGTTTTCGTTGCCCGCGGTCGAAGCCATGGCGAGTGGCACCCCGATCGTCGCGAGCCGGGTGGGCGCACTGCCCGAGGTCCTGGGCACCGATGGTGCCTGCGCCGAGTTGGTGCCACCGGCCGACGTGGATGCGCTCACCCGCGCCCTCGGCGAGCTGCTCGACTCCCCCGAAAAGCGCCGCAATCTGGGGAAGGCGGGACGGGCGCGCGCCGTCGACGTCTTCAGCTGGGAGGCGGTGGCCGCGCAGACCGTGCGGGTCTACGAACGAGCGATCGCGCGATGCTGACCGTCGATTTCGACCGGCTGGGCATCGGCCCCTCGACCAAGGTCATCGACGTGGGCTGCGGGGCGGGCCGGCATGCGTTCGAAGCGTATCGGCGCGGCGCCGACGTCGTCGCCTTCGATCGCGCCGAGTCCGAGCTGCGTTCGGTGGACACCATCCTTCGGGCGATGGCCGAGGGCGGTGAGGTGCCGGCGACTGCGTCGGCGAAAGTGGTCGTCGGTGACGCGCTGAGCCTGCCGTATCCCGACGGAACATTCGACTGCGTGATCGCGTCCGAAATCCTCGAGCACATACCGGAAGACGACGGCGCCATCGCCGAATTGATCCGGGTGCTCAAGGTGGGTGGCACATTGGCGGTCAGCGTTCCGAGGTGGCTTCCCGAGCGGGTGTGCTGGCTGCTGTCCGACGAATATCACAGCAACGAGGGCGGCCACGTGCGTATCTACCGGGCCAGCCGACTGCGCGACAAGATCACCGGCGGCGGAATGGAATTGACCCACGCCCATCATGCACACGCGCTGCACTCCCCCTTCTGGTGGCTGAAATGCGCTGTGGGCGTGTCGAATACCGATCATCCGGCAGTGGCCGCCTACCACAAACTCCTGGTGTGGGATTTGATGCGTCGCCCCAAGGTAACGCAGCTGGCCGAGTCACTGCTCAACCCGATCGTGGGCAAGAGCGTCGCGATGTATTTCGTCAAGCAGCAGGTGGCCGAAAGCCAGGAAGCCGCGGGGTATTCAGTTGCATCGGTTTAGCCCGCCGGCGGTTCCGGGCGTCCTTACACCCGAGCAGTGTCGGCAGACCGCGCTTTCGATCGCCGCGGCGCAGGAAACCTCGGGCGCGATTCCGTGGTTCGAAGGTGGTCACACCGATCCGTGGGACCACGTGGAGTGCGCGATGGCGCTCACGGCGGCGGGACTGCTGGAGCCGGCGCGGGCCGCCTTTGAATGGAGCCGTCGCACCCAGCGGCCGGACGGCTCGTGGCCCATCCAATTCCGTTCGGGGACGGTCGAAGACGCCAACAGCGATAGCAACTTCTGCGCGTATATCGCCACCGGTGTCTGGCATCACGTGCTGGCGACGGACGACGAGTCGTTCGCTGCGGCGATGTGGCCGGTGGTGCACAAGGCGATCGACTTTGTCATCGACTTACAGGTCGGATATGGCGAGATCTGCTGGGCGCGAAGCGAAGCCGGACCTCTCCCGGAAGCGTTGATGACCGGGTGCGCCAGCGTGTTCCACAGCATTCGCTGCGCGTTGGCGCTCGCCGCCCTGATCGGGGACCCTCAGCCGGAGTGGGAGCTGGCGCTCGGCCGGCTGGGACACGCGATCGTCGCACATCCGGAGGCGTTCACCGAAAAGGACCGCTATTCGATGGACTGGTACTACCCCATCCTCGGCGGTGCGCTGCGGGGCCCCGCGGCGGCGGCGCGAATCCGGCAGCGGTGGGACGACTTTGTGGTCCGCGGCCTGGGCATCCGCTGCGTTGACGACCGGCCCTGGGTTACCGGTGCAGAGACATGCGAACTGGTGATGGCCCTCGAGGCCATCGGCCATCGGTCCGCCGCACATCAGCAATTCGCCGCGATGCACCATCTGCGCGAAGAAGACGGATCGTACTGGACGGGTTTGGTGTTCGCGGACGGGAAGCGCTGGCCCGAGGAGCGCACCACCTGGACCGGGGCGGCGATGATCCTTGCCGCCGACGCGCTCTCGGACACCACGCCGGGCGCGGGCATCTTCCGCGGCGACGAGCTGCCGATGGGCCTGCAGACCGACTTCGATTGCGAATGCGTGGTCGCCGGGCCCGGCCGGTGACCGAAACGGGTTAGACCTGGTGGCCCGCTCGCCCGCCGGTGCGTTCGAGCACCCGCAGCGACCCCGTCACCGAAACCTCCCGGAACTGACCGGAATCGATGGCGCGGCAATAGATGTAGTACGGCGGGCGCCCGCCGTCCTTGGGGTCCGGGAACACATCGTGGATCACTAACGCGCCGCCGGCGGCCACCCACTTCGCCCACCCGTCGAAGTCCTGTGTCGCAGCGGCCTCAGAGTGGCCGCCGTCGATGAACAAGAACTGCAGCGGTGAGCGCCAGGCACGCGCCACGACCGGTGACTTGCCCACGACGGCGACGACGTGGTCGTCCAGACCCGCGGCGTCGAGGGTGCGGCGGAAACTCGGCAACGTGTCGAACAGCCCGGTGACCTCGTCGACCAGCGAGGCGTCGTGGAACTCCCAGCCGGGCTGGTGCTCTTCGGAGCCGTGGTGATGGTCGACGGTGTAAAGCACGCCACCGGTTTGCGCTGCGGCCGCGCCGAGCAACAGGGTGGATTTGCCGCAGTAGGTGCCGATCTCGACACCGACGCCGCCGCCGAGGTACCCCAATGCGGCGTCG
The DNA here is from genome assembly GCF_001954195.1 of Mycobacterium sp. IS-1264. Classification (GTDB taxonomy): domain Bacteria; phylum Actinomycetota; class Actinomycetes; order Mycobacteriales; family Mycobacteriaceae; genus Mycobacterium. The sequence continues at coordinate 168,978 of NZ_MBES01000016.1, forward strand.
TACAGCGCGCGGCCCTCGTCCGCCGGCATGAAACCCGGCACCCGTTCGGCCAGCGCGAACAGCCGCTCGGGCGCGCCGGCGTCTACGTGACTCATCAGCTGATCGTAGAAGAGCCTTGGGCTGCCCAGCGGCCGGCCCGCGTTCGCTTTACCATCATGCTGTGCATCTCTTTCCCCTCCGTAAATTGGTCGACGTCGGCCTGGCCGCAGCCACGGTCACGGCCGCGCTGACGATCGCCGCCGTTGTGCTACCGCCCGGAACACCGGGCGCCGCGGGGCTGGCCGCCGCGGCAAACTGCCCCCAGGTGCAAATCGTGTTCGCCCGCGGCCGTAACGAGTCACCGGGGCCCGGCGCCCTCGGCAACGCGTTCATCAACGCCGTCGAATCCAAAGCCGGCAACCGAACCATCGGCACCTACGCCGTGAAGTATCCCGCCGACACCGAGGTCGACGTCGGCGCCAACGACATGAGCCACCACATCCAGGACGTGGTCAACAACTGCCCGAACACCCGGCTGGTGCTGGGTGGCTACTCGCTCGGGGCGGCGGTCACCGACGTCGTGCTCGCGGCGCCGATCTCGGCCTTCGGTTTCGACAGCCCCCTGCCGCCGGGCACCGACCAGCACATCGCCGCCGTCGCACTGTTCGGCAACGGGAGCCAATGGGTCGGCCCGATCACGAACTTCAACCCGACCTACAACGACAGGACCATCGAGTTGTGCCACGGTGCCGATCCGGTCTGCAACCCCGCGGACCCGAACACCTGGAAACAGAACTGGCCGGCACACCTCGCGAGTGCCTACATCGATGCGGGAATGGCAAACCAGGCCGCTGATTTCGTCGTCAGCAAGCTTTAGACGGTCGCCACGTTCCTGCTGCCGAGATTGACGGGCAGCCGGGCAAATCCGCGGAGGTTGACCAGTCCACGCCGTGGTGTGGGGCCGCTCAGCTGTAGGTCGGGGTATGTCTCGAACAATGCGCGAAGCGCCGTAGTCCCTTCGACGCGTGCCAGGGCGGCGCCCAGGCAGGCGTGGATCCCCGACGCGAATGCCAGGTGGTCGCGGGCATTGGGCCGGGCGATATCGAATCTCGCGGGCTCGGCGAACACGCGCGGGTCGCGGTTGGCGCCGCCGAGGAGCAGCGCCACCATGTCCCCCGCGGCGACGCGGTGACCGGCCAAGTCGAGGTCACAAAGCGCGGTGCGCGACGTCATCTGCACCGGGCTGTCCATTCGAAGGATCTCCTCGACGGCCGACGGCCACAGCTCGGGGTCCGCGCGCAGGCGCGCGAGTTGATCGGGGTTTTGCAGGAGCAGAATGATGCCGTTGCCGATCAGGTTGACGGTGGTCTCGAAGCCCGCGCCGATGAGTAAGGCGGCGTTGGCGGTGAATTCGTGGTCGGTGAGCGTGCCGTGGGCGGCCAGCCGGCTGAAGGGATTGTCGTCGCCCGCCTCACCCGCGCGGAGTTGATGGAAGCGTTCACGCAGTTCGTGATCGGCGCCGCGCAGGGTGTCGATGGCCCGCCGGTAGGTCCGCCATCCGATCCCGATGTCCAGCAGCGGGGCGCCGCTGTGTCCCCACTCCAACATCCACCGGTGGGTGTCCGGGGGCAGGCCGAGAATCTCGGCGATGATGGCCACCGGCAGCTGGGACGCGAAGTCGGCGATCAGATCCGGATGTGGCGTTCCCGCAAGGCGATCGATGAGCTCGTCCGTCACCTCGACGACGCGGGCGCCGAGCCGGTCGATCGCACGCGGGGTGAAGCTTTGCGCCACCGCCTGCCGGTACCGGGTGTGCTCGGGAGGGTCGACGACGACCATGGCGGGCGGTTCGACCGGATTTGCCGCCACGGCGTCGTCCGTCCTTGATATCACCGTCCGAAGTGGGCGGGGCAGGTCCATTGCGGACGGCCCCGTCACGCCGAAACGTTTGTCGCGCAACACTTCGCGGCACACACCGTGGTCGACGCTGATCCAGGTGAACGGTGTGCGCACCAGCGCTCCCCCCGCCCGGATCTCCTCCATCAGCGGGTAGGGATCGCCGGCCCGGCCGTGACCGGCGATCAGGCGGGCCAAGGGGTCGCCGCCCAGCGCCCGAACCTTCATGAACGTTCCGGGCACGCCGTGCATGGCCGCCCACCGAACCCACATACGAACGCCCATAAGAGCCCCCTAGCAGCGAAGAGTCGCTATACTCACCATCGTTAGATACAAATAGACGGGTTTTGTCTCAGACGTATCAATCGCTACGATACGACGACCCGCACGGGTGAGCAAGGAGCAATCAAGTGACCACGAGCCGAACGGCGGAGTTTGTGCGGCGCCTCGCCGCGCCCGAGCCTGCGGTGCTCGCGCAACTGCACCGCCCCGACGACATCACCACCCGCATCCTGGCCGCCACCCTCGAGCAGGCCGAACTCGTCGGAATGCGGCGCATCACCATGGAAGACGTCGCCCGGCGCAGCGGGGTCGGCCGCGCCACGTTGTACCGCCGCTTCCCCACCAAAGGCGCGCTGATCGACGCCGTCGTCCTGGCCGAAGCCCGCCACTACTTCGATGGCCACGCGCAAGCCTGCTCGCAAGCCACTGGCCTCGAAGACCGCCTGGTCTACGGCACGGTGTTCACCGTGACGTTCCTGCGCGAGCACGCGTTGCTCAAGAAATTGCTGCGCACCGAGCCCGAGACCATCTTGCCGAGCCTGACCACCGACGCCGGCCCCATTCTCGACTTCGCCATCGATCAATCCGCGGCTGAGTTGAGGGCCGAAATCTACGGCACGAAGGCCACCACGCCCGACCAGGAGCGCCACCTACGCACCGTCGCCGAGCTGCACACCCGCCTGACCCTGTCGTTCATCGTCACCCAACACAGCGGCATCAATCTCGCCACCGTCGACGACACCCGCGCATTCGTGCGCCAATACCTGCTGCCGATGATCACGGGCCCTCATTGACGGAAGCGACTCTACGTCGCTAGCTCACGAATAGCGCGATCCGGAATGCGGAGTTTTACCAATAGAATTGGTGAAAATTGTCACGGCTATTGCGATGTGGCACAGCCCAATTCGCGGCCCACGGCGGCGCCGAATCGCTTCAGGCCGGTGTGTCGGTGCCGGTATACACCTTGAAGTTGCGGATAACGGGGACGACGTCGTCCTCCGAGGAGGCGCGGCGCCGGGCAAGAGATGACGGATGCCGATGCATCGCTTCGTTGCGTTCGCGTGCGCGCCGCTGAGCCGCAGCCCAGGCGGGATGTGAGCGAAGGAAAATAACCGTCGCTCCTGATGCATTCGCCACGATTGTCAACTCCTCCCAGTGCCACTCAACTCGCTGCAAAAGCCACCAGAGGTGGTTATCGGTTCGTGATCCAAGAATGCCCAGCCAATCCTGAGACCAAACCATCGGTCATCTTGAGAATTGGCCATGAATTCCTGGTAAATCCCGAGCCATTACCGCGCCGCCGTCCCTTTTGGGGCGACCGCGATCCAAACGGTAACGACACCCACCGACAAAATTCCGGTTTCGACCCCGTGCGGCCTCGGCTGCTATCGTCGCTTGCTTATGCCCGAGATGGATCGCCGCCGCATGATATTGACGGCAGGGATCGGCGTGCTGGCGGCCGCGCTCCCCGTCCCTGAGGCCCGCGCTTTCCCGTCCCGAACGGATGCATCGGGGGGCAGGATGCCGCCGCCCGCCGCGCCGAGCGGCCAGACCGGGAGCTACATCTTCGCCGATGAATTCGACGGACCGGCCGGGTCGGCCCCGGATGCGTCGAAGTGGGCGGTGGCCAAGGCCCGCGAGACGATCAAAGACCCGACGTATTGGGAGCTGCCCGAGCACATCGGGCAGTACCGCGATGATCGCAAGAACGTCTTCCTCGACGGCAACTCCAACCTGGTCCTGCGTGCGGCGAAAGAAGGACCCACGTACTACAGCGGCAAGGTGCAAAGCCTCTGGCGGGGCGGAGTCGGCCACACCTGGGAAGCCCGGATCAAGCTCAACTGCCTGACCGCCGGCGCCTGGCCCGCCTACTGGCTGGGCAACGACGACCAGGGCGAAATCGACGTCATGGAGTGGTACGGCAACGGCAAATGGCCCTCGGCCACCACCGTCCATGCCAAGGCGAACGGCGGCGAGTGGAAGACCCACAACATCGCGGTGGACAGCGGCTGGCATACCTGGCGCACCCAGTGGGATGCGGCGGGCATCCGCTTCTGGAAGGACTACGCCGACGGCGCGCAACCGTACTTTGACGTGCCCGCGAGCTCGCTACCGGACTGGCCGTTCAACAACCCCGGCTACACCGCTTTCCCGGTGTTCAACCTTGCGGTTGCCGGTTCCGGGGGCGAAGACCCCGGGCCCGGGGCCTATCCCGCCGACATGCTGATCGACTGGATTCGAGTCTGGTAGACGCTCACATCGCGTTTCCGGCGAACCACGCGCTGGTCACCGCACGCGTCTCAGGTGGCGGGAAGTGGGCGCCCGGGGCGCCAAGTTCTCCGACCTTGACTGTCCAGGCCGCCGCCGAGCGGTCGATGCAGCTCCCGGCGCCCTGGCTCGGAAGCCATAGCACCCGCAGGTTCGCCCTCGGGGCCTCGCACCAGTAGGCGCCCTCGTACCCGTCGTCGCGCGAGCCCCAGGCGCCGCCGTTGCGAAGCAGGCAATGTGTGCCGTCGTCGAGGGCGAGCGCGAACGGATCCGGCGTGGCGGTGGGCTGCACCGGCGGGAGCGAACCGCCGTAGGTCACCCGGTGCAGGCTCTTGTCCCATGGATTGTCCACGCACAGCAGCGATCCGGGCGTCGACGGCCAGCACGTGCCGGCGCCGGCCGCGCTTGGCGAGCAAGAGTAGATGTTGTCTGCGACCGCCGACGGTGACGGCGTCGAGCAGTCGTTGACCGCGACGACGTTGCCCTGCGCGGGCGCCTCGCGGTAGCCGTTGATGGGTTGGCCGCTAGGTCCGATCGCCACCGTGGTGATCGCTTGGGTCGGCGGCGGTTCCGCGTTTGCCGCTCCGGCCGGCGGGAAGACGGCGATGACTATCGAGGTGATCGACACCGTGGCAACTCGCAACGCGTCCATCTGGCTGACACTCCTCCGCAGCGGCCCCCTCTGAATGGTCGCTCCAAAAGCCGTCCGGCTCAATGGGTGAGCAGCGCGACCGCACTCCCCCTGCGCTCGAACGTGTCGCGAGCGGTGCCGAGTCCGGTACCGTGCGCTCATGTCTGATCGAAACCGTCGCTTCCTGCTCCGCGAGCGCCCCTCCGGGCGCATCGGCCCGGACACGTTCGAGCTCACCGAGGAGGCCGTCCCCGAAATCGGGGATGGCGAGGCGCTGGTGCGCGTCGACTGGATCTCCCTTGACCCGACCAACCGCGCGTGGATCAACGACACGCCCACATATCTGCCGCCGGTCGGGATCGGCGAGGTGATGCGCGGCGGCGGGCTCGGCGAGGTCGTCGCGTCGAAGAATCCGAACTATGCGGTCGGCCAGACCGTGCAGGGCCTGGTCGGCTGGCAGGAGTACGCGGTCGCCTCGGATGCGATGCCGTTGTTCCCAGTCGACGTCGCCGAGGGTGTTTCGCCGACCGCGTACATGGGCGCGCTCGGTATGACCGGGCTCACCGCATGGGTGGGAATCCGCGACATCGGCAAGCCGAAACCCGGTGAGACGGTGGTGGTCTCGGCCGCGGCCGGCGCGGTCGGTTCGGTGGCAGGTCAGCTTGCCAAGGCCGACGGCGCCCGCGTCGTCGGGATCGCCGGCGGGCCGGAAAAGTGCGCGCTGCTGACCGACCAGCTCGGCTTCGACGCGGCGGTGGACCACCGCGCCGACGATTGGGCCGGCCAGCTCGCCGCCGCGACGCCCAACGGCATCGATGTCGACTTCGAAAACGTCGGCGGCGACATCATGGACGCGATCTTCGCGCGCCTCAACATCGGTGCGCGCGTCGCGCTCTGCGGCCTGATCTCCGGCTACAACTCGGCCGACCCGCCGCCCGGACCCCGCGCGTTCGGAAACCTGCTGATCCAGCGGGCGACGCTGCAGGGGTTCATCGTCCTGGACCACTTCGGCCGTGCCCCCGAGGCGATCCGCGAGATCGCCGGCCTGATCACCCAGGGCAAACTCACGCCGCTAGAGACCGTCGTCGAGGGCTTCGAGCAGCTGCCGACGGCGATCAACATGCTGTTCGACGGCAAGAACGTCGGCAAGCTCGTCGTCAAGACGTCGGGCTAGGTCGTCGCTTGCCAGTCGTCCGGTTGTTGGGATCGGTAGCGGTTCGGCCGGGCTGTACTGATCGCAACGACGCCGCCACCGAGGCGGCGCGTGACGAAAGGAAGTCAGCAATGAGGATCGTGCCGGCCAGCATCGAAGAACAGATCAACCGTGTCGATCGCCAGCGGAGCCTGTACATCGGCATCAGCGCCGCCCTGATCGCGCTGTGGAGTGTCTACCGAGTGCTCTGGACGCTGTACATCGGGATGACGTTTGGTTGGTTCTTGGGATCGATGGTTTTCCCGTTGGTGCTGTGGGGTGTCATCGGAGCCGCCGCGGGGGTCGCGGCCACCGGCTTCCTGACCCGCTACTCCAGGGGTTCATGAACCTGCTCGACGCAACGGAAAGTTCCGAACCTGCTTGAGGTTCGGAACTTTTCGTTTGGGCGGTTGCCGTCAGCGCAATTCCTGGATGCGGATCAGGTTGCCCGCGGGATCGCGCACCGCGCAGTCGCGAACTCCGTACGGTTGCTCCGTCGGCTCCTGGACAATCTCGGCGTCGCCGGCTTGTAGCTGCTCGAAGGTGCTGTCGAGGTTTTTGGTGGCCAGCAGGAGCATCGCGTAGGTGCCCTTCGCCATCATTTCGGCAATGGTGCGGCGCTCGTCGTCGGTAATGCCGGGGTTGGCGCCCGGCGGGTTCAGCACGATCGATGTCTCGGGCTGGGCGGGAGG
>NZ_MBES01000017.1 GCF_001954195.1 Mycobacterium sp. IS-1264
TCGATTTCGCCCAGCTCGATGCGCTGCCCGCGCAGTTTGACCTGGGCATCGGCGCGGCCCAGATACTGCAGTTGCCCGTCGGCACGCCAGCGCACCAGATCCCCGGTGCGATACATCCGCGCTCCCGCGGCCCCAAAGGGGTTGGCCACGAAGCGTTCTGCGGTTAGAGCCACCCGGCCCACATAGCCGCGCGCCAGCGCGGGCCCGCCCACATACAACTCACCGACCACCCCGACCGGCGCCGGCTGTAACTGCCCGTCGAGCACCAGTGCGTACACCCCCGCAACGGGGGCGCCAATATTCACCGGATGCCCCGCCGTCAGCGGCGCACAGGTAGCCCAGATGGTGGTCTCGGTCGGACCATAGGCGTTGAACATCCGCCGGCCCGGCGCCCAGGCGGCCACCAAGCCTCCCGGGCAGGCCTCGCCTCCGGTGACGAGCGTTGTCAGGTCGTCGAGCCGGGCCCGATCCAGCGACGCCACCACCGTCGGCGTCAAAATGGCCGCGTTGACCCGTTGGCCTTGCAGCAACTCGGTCAAGGCAGGCCCGGCATACACGTCCGGTGGGGCCACCACCACCGCCGCCACCGACCCTGCGGCCCATAAGATTTCGAACACCGACGCATCGAAGGTCGGCGCGGCGACCATCACCACTCGCGCGTCCGCGCCCAATCCGAGCAGTTCGCGTTGCACCGCGGTCACCGCTAGCAGACCGGCGTGGCTGACCGCCACGCCTTTGGGCGCCCCGGTCGAGCCCGACGTGAAGATCACATACGCGCCGTTGTCGATGCCCAGCGTTGTCAACCGATCGGCGTCGGTGATCGGATCCGCGCGATACCCCGAGACATCCAGATCGTCGACGCGCAGCACTGGTCGCGCCCCGGCCCCGGCCACCGGGTCGGCGCCACACGCCAACACACACACCGCACCCGCGGCATCCAACACCGCTGCGATGCGCTCGACGGGGTGGGTCCGGTCGACCGGAACATAGACCCCGCCGGCCTTGGCCACCGCCCACCAGGCCACCACCAACTCCGCACACCGATCGATCGCGACGCCCACGGCGCGCTCGGGACCCACGCCCGCCTCGATCAACTCCCGCGCCCACCGCGACGACCACTCATCAAGCTCGCGATACGACATCGCGCGGCTGCCGTCGATGACCGCTTGGGCGTCGGGGTCGGCGGCCACCGCCGCGGCCAATATCTGCGGCGCCACCCCCACGGGCGCCTGCGCCTCGATGCCAGACCACCGCCGCAGCACCAGATCACGCTCACCGCGATCCAGCAGCGACACCTCTCCGACGATCACCGAGGCATCGGTCACCACCGCCTCGATCACCCGGCCAAACCAGCCGACCAACCGCTCGATGCTGGCCCGGTCGA
>NZ_MBES01000018.1 GCF_001954195.1 Mycobacterium sp. IS-1264
ACGCCGGCCACCGCCGGATGCTCGGCGGCCAAGCTGGTGAAAAACTCCGGCGCCAACAGCAATTCGGTCTCGCCGAGCATCGCGCGCTCGACTCGTTGGCGGATCTCGGCGGCATCGGCGGTATCGGTGCGCGCCAGCGCGACTCCGGTTTGAAACGCGCCCTGCAGCGCGTGGTTGCGCACATCGCCGACAAACACCGATCCACCCGGCGCCAATAACCGCATGGCACTGTCGATGACTTCGGCGAGATATGGGGCGTTGGGGAAGTACTGCACCACCGAGTTGAGAACGATGGTGTCGAAATAGCCGTGCGGCAGCGCTTCGGTGACGTGGGCGGGCTGGGCCAGCAACTGCACCCGATCACGCCACTCGACCCGCAATTGCTTGAGCGAGTGGGCGAGCTTGTCGATAGCGACCGCCGAGAAATCGGTGCCGACGTATTGCTCACAGTGCGGGGCGATCTGGGACAACACCAGCCCCGAACCAACGCCGATCTCCAACACCCGCCCGGGCCGCAGCGCCATGATCCGATCCACGGTGGCCGCACGCCACTGCGCCATCTCCTGCAGCGGAATCGGCTCCTCGGTGTAGCTGCTGTTCCAGCCGCGGAAATCCATCCCGAACTCCGGCGCCTCGACCTCGGCGCCGTAGAGCTCGTCGTAAAGGTGTTGCCACTGGTCGACGACCTCGGCGTCATCCTCAGCGGTGGCGGTGTGCTCGAGAGTGACGTAGGCGACGAGGTGGGAGCCGGTGCTGGCCTCGTGCACCGCGGCGGCGGCCTGGGTGACCTGCGGGCAGGCCAGCAGGGTGCTTTCGATTTCGCCCAGCTCGATGCGCTGCCCGCGCAGTTTGACCTGGGCATCGGCGCGGCCCAGATACTGCAGTTGC
>NZ_MBES01000019.1 GCF_001954195.1 Mycobacterium sp. IS-1264
AGCCGCGGGCCGTGGTCAGGCTTGTGACGAGTTTGCGCACCCATGCCACGAGGTCGTCGGCCAGGTCGCCGGTGTGGTTCACCGACGCCAGGATCCTGTCGGCGTCTTCGAGCATGACGTCGGCGACCAGCGCGGGGCGGCTGGGCCACCAGCGATAGATCGTCTGCTTTCCCACACCGGCGACCTGGCCGACGACCTCGTGGCATGGGTGCGCAAACTCGTCACAAGCCTGACCACGGCCCGCGGCTCGGCCATGCTGCGCACCCTGACCGCCGCCGGCATGGAGCATGAGGAGACGGCGGTCAAACTGCGCGCCGGCTTCTCCTCGCCGCTGCACGAAAGCGTCCGCAACCGGCTGCTTGCCGACGGCCACGACGAGGCCACGGCCGATTCCGCCGCCGACGCCATCGTCGGCGGCGTGGTGTATCCGATTCTTTCTGGCGCACAACCTTATTCGCGGCTGCGGGCCGAAACGACCACCCGGATAGTCGTCGACGCTCTTGCCCGCCGGCCCTGACAACCCACCCGAATCGGCAGCGCGAGCGCGAGACATGGTCTAGGTATGAAGCTATGACGCTAAATCAGGGGCTGGAGCCGTCTGATCAGCTCGCCCCGAAGTCGCTCGCCGCGTGGCAGTTCTTCCAGCAGATGCTCGCCGACGTCACCAAGGTGGTGACGCAGGACGCCGAGTCCGAGCGAGAACTGCTCGAGGGGCTGCGGGTCATCGCCCGGGTGTCGTCGCTGTGCTCGCAACTATCGGTCGAGGCCGACCTCGACCGGCCGTCGTTCTTCGACATGTGCTCGGACAACCGGATGATCGGCGGCCCCAACCCCGACGGCAACTACTACCTGGCGATGATCCGCGGCGACCGGCGCTACCGGATCACCGGCGCCCGGGGCACAAGCGCCTATCTCGGATTCCAGATCCTGGCCGGCACCGGCCTTAGCCCGCGCCGGATGTCCAACTACATCAGCGACACCGACCTGGCCCTGACGTCGGGCGAATTCGCGCTCGTCCTGTCGGCGGACGAACCGTCCGATCTCGGTGGCGCGCGGTGGGTGCAGATCCCCGACGACGCGTCATCGGTCGTCGTGCGGGAGTATCTCGCCGACCGCGGGTCCGAGGAGCTGGCCACCCTGCGGATCGAAGCGCTCGATCCCGGTCCGCTCGCTCCGCTGACCGACGACGAACTCGCCGAGCAATTCACCGCGATGGCATGGACGCTGATGAAGCTCGTCACGCTGCACCGCACGATCAAGCCCGAGCTGTTGGAGCGTCCCAACACGCTGCTGACGGCCGAGGCCGCCGATCTGGGTGCGGCCGACACCACCCCGGACAACCTGTACATGATGGGCACGTTTCGGCTCGACCCCGGCGAGGCGCTCGTGCTCGACATCGCGCCACCCGACACCAGGTACTGGAACGTCACGCTGGAAAGCGTGTGGCATGAGTGCCTGGAGCCACGCCGCCGGCACAGCTCGGTGACCAACCGTGGGGTGCGGCCGGACGCGGACGGGCGCGTGCGCATCGCGATCTCCGCACAGGACTTCGGTTTTGGCCACTGGCTCGACACCGGTGGCCGGCATCGCGGGTTCGTGGTGCTGCGCTGGCTCGACAACCCCAATCCGCCCGACGTCGCGGTGACGGTGCGCCGGCAAGGGGAACGGGCATGACGCTGAAGGAGAAGTTCGACCCCGACCGGCTCATCGCCGCAGCCTGCGAAGAAGCGGGCAGCGACGACTTCGGCGCGGACGGCTGGCGGCCCGGGCTGGATCGTCTCACCGACGCGCTGATCAACGAGGCACGGCTCTCGGACCTCGGTGTCGAGATCGCCTGCCTGGATGTGATGCGAGCCCTGAAGAACCGGCTCGGCGTGATCGCATGGCGCAAAAAACACCCCGAGATCGCCAGCGAGCCAATCACGCAGCCGATCTTCATCGTCGGCCAACCCCGCTCCGGAACCACGATCCTGTACGACCTGCTCGCCCAGGATCCAGAGCTTCGCGCCCCACTGACCTGGGAGGTCGACGAGCCCTGTCCGGTCCCGCGGCCCGAGACGTATCACACCGATCCGCGCATCGCGCAGGTGCAGGCCAGCATCGAGCTCTCCGAGCAGATCGTTCCCGGCTTCCTCGCATTTCACCCGATGGGCGCGCTCGTCGGGCAGGAGTGCGTCCGGATCACGGCGAGCGAATTCACCAGCATGATCTTTCCGGTGCAGTACCGCCTGCCGAGCTACTCGCATTGGCTCCTCTATGACGCCGACTACGCCGGTGCGTACCGCTTCCATCGAATCTTCCTGCAGCACCTGCAGTCTGGCGTTCCCGGGCAGTGGCTGCTGAAGTCGCCGGCGCATCTGTGGCAGTTGGATGCGCTGCTGGCCGAATATCCCGACGCGCTGATCGTGCAGACGCACCGCGATCCGCTCAACGTCATCTCGTCGATCGCGGCGCTGACCCACCACCTGCGACGGATGTGCAGCGACGAGTCCGACATCGCCGAGTGCGCGGCGCAGTCCTACGAAGAGATCGTCGTCGGCCTCGATCGCGGGATGATGCTGCGCGACGGCGGCGCGGTGCCCGCCGGCCGGGTGATCGACGTGCTGTTCACCGATTTCATGAACGACCCGTGGACCACGATCAACGACATCTATCGGAGGCTGGGCCGCGAGCTGAAACCGGATGCCGCACAAAGGATGCGGGACTTCCTGGCCGCCCATCCCGGGGACGGCGGACGGGGCCGCTACACCTGGTCGGACACCGGCTTGGACGCCGGCGAGGTGCGGGAACGGGTGAGTGCCTATCAGGAACGCTACGGGGTGCCGACCGAACAGCTGCGGTAGCGGATCAGCCCGCGACCGAGGCGTCGTAGATCGACTGGATGGCCGCGTCCAGCGTGGCGTTGAACTGCTCGTCTGATTGGTCGGCGGTGAGCCCCTCGGTCAGCGCGCGGCTGAAGCTGGCGATCACGCCGGTGTTCTGCGCGAGCAGCTTGTTGGCGTCCTCGCGGGAGTAGCCACCCGACAGTGCCAGCACCCGCATCACCCGCGGATGTTCCACCAACGGACGGTAGTGGTTGACCGCGCTGGGCAGGCTGAGCTTGAGCATCACCCGCTGTCCGTCGGGAACGGTTTCGAGCTGCTTGGTGATTTCGTCGCGCAGGATGTCCTCGGCCTGCGCCTTGTCAGCAATCGAGATGGTGACTTCGGGTTCGATGATGGGCACCAGTCCGTGCGACAGCACCTGATGGGCCACCTCGAATTGCTGGGCGACCACTGCGGCAATGCCCTCGGCGTTGGCGCCGCCGATCACCGAGCGCTCTTTGGTGCCGAAAACACCCTTGCCCGCGGCCCGCTCCAGCAGCTCGTCCAACCCCGGCATCGGCTTCATCAGCTGCACTTCGTCGGAGGCCTCGGCCAAACCCTTGTCGATCTTGAGGATCGGCACCACGCCCTTGGTCTCCCACAGGTAGGTGGTCGACGGCTTGCCCTCGATCTCGCGGTCCATGGTCTGCTCGAACAGAATCGCCGCCAGCACCCGGTCACCCGTGAACGCCGGGGAGGTGATGATCCGCGAGCGCATCTGGTGGATGAGGTCGAACATCTCTTCCTCGGAGGAATAGGCGTCCTCCTCGATGCCATACAGGCGCAACGCCTTCGGCGTCGAGCCACCGCTCTGGTCGAGCGCTGCGACGAATCCCTTGCCCGACGTCATCCTGTCTGCTTGCTTTTCGTTCGGCATGGAATTCTCCACTCCCTTGTGGTCGTCGCGCCCCTTTCGTCACGGTGCGCAATCGGGCTCGGATCGTGTCGATCATATTTCGGCCGGCCACAGCCCGGACAGGCGGTGGTCAGGCCTCGGTTGCGTCCTGCTCCGGCGACGCACTTTTGCCGGGCCACAGCGCCATGCGATCGAGAAGCCCGTCGCGCAGCACGAGCGTGTGAAACAGCACCGCGCAGACGTGCGCGGTGAAGGTCAGGAAAAGCAGGAGGGCGAAGACGTTGTGGGCCTGCCGAAGCACGGCGTAGACGTCGATGTTGTGTGGCGCGATGCCGGGCAGCTGAAACGGCCCGACCATGCCGACGGGAAACCGCGCCGCCGAGAGCATGGCCCAGCCGACCAGGGGCTGGATGAGTAGCAGGGCGTAGAGCAGGTACTCCGACCACGACGCGATGCGGCGCTCGGTGGGGCCCATGGTGGCCAGGAAGGGTGGCAGCCGGTGGGTGAGCCTGTTCGCCAGGCGCACCACGGCGAAGATCAGGATCAGCAACCCCAGCGGCCGGTGTATCGCCAGGAGCAGCGGGTAGTAGGTCAGCGATGCGATCATGGTCACCCCGATGAGCAGCTGCGCGATGACCATAGGCGCCATCAGCCAGTGCAAGATTCGGGAGGGAAGGGCGAAACGCCCACGGGCGGCGGTTGTTTCGCTGGCCTCGTCGGTCATGCGCGCACCTGGCTGACGTTGACCTCGCTGGCCGATTTGGGTTCCTCGGCGCGGCGGGTGAAGGAGCGCGCGTAAACCGCCGATCTTGCGGCAAGCAACGGGTCGTCGGAGGCCGCGATGCCATCGGGCAACACCAGCGGGTCGAAGTTGATATCGCGGGCGTTGCCCGCCTCCTCGGTCGCCACCGCGGTGATGGTGATGGTGCCGGCATCGATGCGGCGGCGCGATTGCGGCCACGGTTTGGTGGCGTCGTTCGTCGGATCCCCGGGTTCGCCGATCGTGAGCACCAGCCGCCACTTCAATGGCCGCTGCGCCAACGCCCCGACGAGGTCGTCGAACAGGTAGTCCTTTCCCACCGACGACGCCGGGGGATTCGCCGCGCCGGCTTCCAGCGGAACGGCGGACCAGCGCACGGGAACGGTCGCGCCCGCACCGTTGGTGAAGTGAAAGGCATTCAGGCCGTAGAACGTGCTGTCCGCGAATCCCGCGCTCGGCGGTGATTGCTTGATGAGCTTCATGGCCGCGACGGTCTCGGGGTGGCGGTCGAGGAATGCGGCCATCGCCTGCGGGTCGGGCTTCCCGGTGCCGGGCATGGGCCTGGACGCGAGCAACCGATCGTAAAACCCCTGCGGGGTGCTGTCGGCGAAAACGGGAATGTTGATCATCGCCGTGCGCCACTGCTGCCCGTTGGGAGTCTGGAAAAGCAGCCCCAGTCCGCGGACCGTGTCGGGCTTGTCGGCCTGATCCGGCAGACCGCCGGACAGCGAAAACCGACCGATCACCGGAACGCTGCCCCGCGCGAAAACCGCCGCCCGGCAGATGGCCGCGCCCGCGCCCGTGCTCGCGAAAGACCCTGTGGCGGAAAGCCCTTTGGCATGGTTGCGCCGAAACCCATCGTGGTGGCCGTAGACATGTTCGAAGCGATCGGCGAACCCCGAGGGCGTGAGTTGCGCACCCGGCCGCAGCCAGCCGCCTGCATAGGCAAAGCCGCCGACGTCCACCGCGGCGATACCGGCGACCGCGCCCATCCCGAGCAGCGCGCTACGCCGGGTCAGCGGGCCGAGGCGGGTGGGCCTGGCTTCGGCGGCGTTGTCGTCCCGCTCGCCTTCCTGGTCACCGGGTTCCATGCCCACCATCCTTTCGGTGCTTTTCCGGTGGAGGCTACGGCGCGGGGCCGGAATTCGTTCAACGTGCGGGCGCTCGGCGCGACAAAGTTCAGGCAGATGTCATCTTGCCCGCGCGAGAACGGGGCTCACCTTGCCGTAGCCAGCAGCGAACACCATCGTGCCGTGCGGCCACGCGGCGAAGAAGGTAGGAGGCGAATTCGTCCGCGACGGAGTGGCCCGTTAATCCCCTTTTAGGTCAGATAATCGCCTGCGCTGCAATGGGATTCGACGATAGAAAGGCCAGCAACAACGCATCCCGTAACATCGGCGCCATGGAACCGAGCCGCTGGTGGGGCGACGACCGCGCGATCCTCGATGACGAGGAGGCCCGCCGGCGCATCCTGGACGCCGCCGCCCGCTGCATCGTGCGCCGCGGCAGCACTCAGTTCCGGGTGGGCGAGGTGGCAGACGAAGCCGGGGTGTCGCGGTCGACGGTGTACCGGTACTTCCCGGGCCGCGACGACGTCCTGCTGGGCCTGCTGCTGATGCGCATCGACAACGCGCTTGGTGAACTCGTGCGCTCGCTGCCCGCTCCCGACGACCCGGTTCGGTCGGTGCCCGAGATGGTGTTGGCCCGCGTCGAGTCGGTGGATGGCAATCCGCTGAACGAAGCGCTGTTCGCGGCCGAGAGCACCGCCGTGGCCACCGCCCTGGAGAAGGGGTCCGAACCGATCGTGGAGTTACTGCTGCAGCACTACGAGCCGTTGCTGACTCGATGGAAGCGTGCGGGCCGTCTCTACGACGATCTCGAGGCCCGGTCGATCGTCCAGTGGCTGCACACGGCCACGTTGTTTTTGCTGGCGCCCTCGTGGCGGCGCCGTCCGGCGGCCGACAAACGTGAATTCGTCGAGCAGTTCGTGGTGCGCGCCCTGGTTCCACCAATCAGACAATAATCGGGTATTGTCTGATGTCCAGACGTTCGGTTATTTTTGTCTGACGATGCGTCGGCTCGCGACTGATCGGTGCCCGAATCAGGACGGAACGACATGAAACACGCTGTGGGACAGGCCTTCTCCGCCATGGGCCTGGCCGCCCATCTGGGCCGCGGGCTGGGCCGGGTGACCGCGGACGCCGTGGTCGGAGGCCGGTTGGGGTTGCCGCGCACGGTCGACGACGTCGACACGTCCGTCCTGTCCAAGATCATGGGAAAGACCGTCAGGTCGGTGCGTGTCCTCGGCAGCGACGCGGGGACGTCCTCGCGGGCGCGGTTGGTACTGACCGGAAAAGACGTACCCGAGTCGGTATTCGTCAAGCTCGTGGCACAGACCGTCGCCACCCGCCTGATGGGCGAACTCGGCAGGCTCGGACACACCGAGGTGCGCTTCTACAGCCAACTCGCGCCGGAACTGACCGGCGTCCCCGAGTGCTACGGCGCCGCATTCGACCCCTGGACCGGCCGGTACCTGTTGGTCTTGGAAGATCTGCCGGCCGAGTCGTGCGAATTCCCTGACACGTTGCACCCGCTCTCCCCCGACCAGGCCAGCCTCATCGTC
The DNA here is from genome assembly GCF_001954195.1 of Mycobacterium sp. IS-1264. GTDB lineage: Bacteria > Actinomycetota > Actinomycetes > Mycobacteriales > Mycobacteriaceae > Mycobacterium. The sequence goes on from NZ_MBES01000019.1 coordinate 7,104, forward strand.
GAATTGCTGGCCGAGTTGCACGCCACCTTCTGGCATCGCCTGCCCCGCGATGGCGGCGGCCCGCTGGGATGGCTCGACACGCCATCGGGTGACGTAACGTCCCTGCTGACCGGTTCGCTGATGCACGCGTCGATCAAACGCCTCGCCGATCGCACCGCCATCCCGGTCGATAACGGCCGCTTCATCGCCGACAACTACCGCGCCGTCGCCGCGGTGATCGACACTCCCCCGCATACGGTCATGCATGGCGACGCGCATCCGGGCAACATGTACTTCTACGGCGGCAAGGCGGGACTGCTGGACTGGCAGGCGGTGCGGCGCGGCCATCCCTCTCGCGAGCTGGCCTACACCCTGATCACTAGCCTGACGCCGGATGACCGCCGCGCGACGCAGCGCGAGTTGCTCGACGACTACCGTCGTGCGCTCGCGGCCGCCGGGGGGCCCGGCCTGGACCGCGACGACCTGTGGCTGCGATATCGCCAGGGCGCGCTGTACGGATATGTCGCCCCCCTGATCACCGCCGGAATGGGCGGAATGCAGGTCGAGGGCATCGCGATGGAAGGACTGCGGCGGGGGGTCGAGGCGCTCGACGACCTGGACGCCGTCGCGGCGCTGAAGCGTTCCCTGTAGCCGAGGCGAAATTCGGCCGAACCTATTGCCATAGCCGCCGCAGGAGTTACGCTACTTCGAGTAGCGAAATACGCGCACAGCTCACTCGGCAACGCAAGGAGAGTCTCGTGTTCGACCTCAAGATCACCGGTGGCACCGTCGTCGATGGCACCGGCGCGGATCGGTTTCGCGCCGACATCGGCATCAAGGATGGAGTGATCGTCGACGTCGTCCGCCGCGGATCCAGCGACGCCGAGATGGGCGGCGAGGCCGCTGAAACCATCGATGCGACAGGTCATGTCGTGGCCCCTGGCTTCGTCGACATCCACACCCACTACGACGGCCAGGTGAGTTGGGACAGCCTGCTCGAGCCGTCCAGCGGCCACGGCGTCACCACGATTGTGACCGGCAACTGCGGCGTCGGCTTTGCGCCGGTGCGGCCCGGCAGCGAGCAGTGGCTGATCGAGCTGATGGAGGGCGTCGAAGACATTCCCGGCACCGCGCTGACCGAGGGCATCACCTGGGGCTGGGAGACCTATCCCGAGTACCTCGACGCGATCGGCAAGCAGAAGTTCGCGATCGACGTGGGCAGCCAGGTCGCCCACGGCGCCATCCGCGCCTACGCGATGGGCGAGCGGGGCGCCCGCAACGAGCCGGCCACCCCCGACGACATCGAGGCGATGGGTCGCCTGGTCACCGAGGCGATCGAAGCCGGTGCGCTGGGCTTCTCCACGTCGCGCACGATGGGCCACCGCGCGATGGACGGCGAACCGGTGCCCGGAACGTTCGCGGCCGAGGAAGAACTGTTCGGCCTGGGCCGCGCCATGGCGGCCGGCGGTCAGGCGGTGTTCGAGCTGGCCCCGCAGGGGTCCGCGGGCGAGGACATCGTCGCCCCGAAGAAGGAACTGGACTGGATGCGGCGGTTGGGCGCCGAGATCGACCGGCCGGTGTCGTTCGCCCTGATCCAGGTGGACGCCGATCCGAAACTGTGGCGCGAAATGCTGGACCTCTCCGCGGACGCGCACGCCGCGGGCAGCCGGTTGCACCCACAGGTCGCGGCGCGTCCGTTCGGCATGATGATCGGTTTCCAGGGCCATCACGGTTTCAGCCACCGGCCCACCTATCGCAAGCTGCAGGCCGAGTTTGGCCGCGAGGAACTCGCGCAGCGCCTGGCCGATCCCGCGGTCAAGGCCGCGATCCTGTCGGAGGACGACGTGCCCGCCGACCCGACCCTGTTGTTCGACGGCATGTTCGCCCTGGTGCAGCACTCCCTGCACCGCCTGTACGCGCTCGGCGACCCGCCCGACTACGAGCCCACCCCCGACCGCACCGTCGCGGCGATCGCCAAGGCGCGCGGCGAGGACCCGCTGTCCACCCTGTACGACCTGATGCTCGAGCGGAACGCGACCGCGATGCTGATGCTGCCGCTGTTCAACTACGCCGAGGGCAACTGCGAGGCGATCCGGGAGATGCTGCTCCATCCCGCCGGGGTGCTGGGACTCTCCGACGGCGGCGCGCACTGCGGGATGATCTGTGACGCCTCCTACCCCACGTTCCTGCTGACGCATTGGGCGCGCGACCGCAGCCGAGGCGAGAAGTTGCCGTTGGAATACGTGATCCGCAAGCAATCCCGTGACACCGCACACCTTTTCGGGCTCACCGATCGCGGCACGATCGAGCCCGGCAAGAAGGCCGACATCAACGTGATCGACCTGGACGCGCTGAGGTTGCACCCCGCGGCGATGGCCTTCGACCTGCCCGCGGGCGGGCATCGGATCCTGCAGGGCGCGAGCGGATATGCGGCGACGATCGTCAGCGGGACGGTGACCCGGCGCCACGATGTCGACACCGGCGCCCGTCCGGGTCGCCTGGTTCGGGGAGCGCGTTAGGGTCCGGCGCATGAAAGTGGCCGCCGGCAACCCGGCCCGCACCCGCGACGAGGATGCGATCGGCGTCCCGCCGGCAGGCCCTACCCTGGTGCCGGCCGAGCGCTACTACTCTCCGGCGTTCGCCGCGCTCGAGATCGAGCGGATGTGGCCGAAAGTCTGGCAGGTCGCCTGCATGCTCGACCACGTCGCGGAGCCGGGCGACTATTTCGAGTACCGCTGCGGGCCCTACGGCGTGCTGATCGTCCACGGTGACGACGGCGTGCTGCGCGCCTTCCAGAACGTCTGTCGCCATCGCGGCAACTCGATCTGCGCCGGCTCGGGTTCCGGACTGCGCGAGCTGAAGTGCGGCTATCACGGCTGGACGTGGGACCTCGCCGGCACGCTCAAGCGGGTGCCCAACCGCAAGGGATTCGGCGCGCTGCGCATGTCGGACTTCCCGTTGATACCGGCCAGGGTCGATACCTGGGAGGGCCTCGTCTTCGTCAACCTCGACGTCAACGCGATGCCGCTGCTCGACTACCTGGAGTCGGTGCCCGACGACATCGCGTGGTGCAATCTGGGCGACTTCCGCTGCTATGCCACCCTCACCGTCGAGGTCGACGCCAACTGGAAGACGATCGCCGACGGCTACAGCGAGACCTACCATATTCAGACGCTGCATCCCGAACTGCTGCGCTGCGTCGACGACATCCATGCGCCGCAGCAGATCTGGGGTCACACCGGCAAGTCCGATCAGCCCTACGGTGTGCAAAGCCCGCGCTTCGACGGCGCATTGAGCGATGAAGAGGTTTGGGACGCCTACGTTTACACGCAGGGTGCGCTCATGGGCGCGGCCGAAGGCACGCCCTTCCCCGCCGATGAACTCCAGCCCGGACAGACGGTGCAGGACCTGATTGCGGCACGCACACGGGCGTTCGCGGCATCCCGCGGTGTCGACCTCGACTGGGCCGACACCGACCGGATCACTCGGCTGCACCAGTACAACGTGTTCCCCAACATGACGCTGCTGGCCAACGCCGACCACCTGACCATCATGTGCTCGCGCCCCGGGCCGGACCCCGACCATGGCGAGTTCGTCATGTTCTTGATGACGCGGATGCCGCCCGGCGCGGCGCGCAACAAGCCGACGGACGTCCGCATGAGCGCCGGGGAGGCCGAGCCCGGCCTGGTCCTAACGCAGGACATCCGCGTGCTGCCGGGCTTGCAGCGCGGCATGCACCAACCCGGCTTCACCCACTTGGTGCTCTCCGGCGAGGAGCGGCGAGTGATCAACATGCATCGCAACCTCGAGCGCTACCTCGACCTACCCGAGGCAGACCGAATCGGCGGGCCCACGTCCGCGGATCGCGGCGAAGTAATTGGCGCGGAGCCTACGAAATAGCCCCCGAGCGAATTACAATCCGGCTGTGGCGATCCCGTCGAACCCGTGCGGTGGCGAGTGGGGGCGGCTATCACATCGGCTAGAGATGCAGTATCAGATTGTCGGCCGCAGGGGGGCGCGGCGGCTGTGCAAGCGCTTCGCGCAGGTGGGTGTCAGGACGCAGCCGGACCGGCTGCAGCAGATGCTGGCAGGCATGCCCGGCTCGGACGAGGAAGTGGCCGATGTCAGATTTGCCTTGATCGCTTCACAGCTGAATCGTCAAACGCGGGCCGCAAAGCTGAAGCGGCTGCAACGACACGGCACCCGCTCGCTGCTGTTCGCGGGCTTGGTTCTGGTCGTATTGAACTTCCTTTTCTGCGTTGCCTACGTCTTGTTGAACCTGGCCCAACAGGCCACGCCGCTGTAAGGCGGGGAAAACGCCCGTACCGGAACTAGTTTGGCTCGAGTCTGAAGACCGCGCAGCGGCCCGCGAGGGCCTCGAACTCGTCGGCGGTTCCCTGCTCGACCAGCCCCGCGCGTTTAAAGAAGCCGACACCCCTCGGTACCTTCTCCGGAAACGCGCGCAATACCGGGCGAGCCTGCTCCGCGTTGAGTTCGACGAAGCTGACGCGCTGCGCGCGACGGCCGCGGGTGACGGTCCCTGCGCCGGCGGCGCGGGCATTGAGCACCCAGTCCGCGTTCGGGTATCCACCGACGACGTAGAGGCCGTCATGCAGCGTGAACGGGGTCGCCGGCGTGCTGCGCGGCTCACCCGATTTGCGGCCGGGCACCGTCAGCACGCGTACCGGTCCGGTGGCGATGCCGGCCTTGTGCATGGCGATCATGACCTTGTTCATTGGTTTGAGCCAGGCGGGTGGTTTCTGATCAGACATCATGTCCTCTTCGACTGGTGTGCCGGCGCGCCTTCAGTAGTATCAATGTGGCTGATATATGTCAAGGCGCCTGACACTAGGCGGGGCCACGCCCATCACCCGCCAGTGTCACGAGAAGTCTTGTCCCCCCCAGCGGACTGGCGTGCAAAGACGCCTCGCCGCCATGCAATTCGGCCTGCTGGGCGACCAGCGCCAGCCCCAATCCGGACCCCGAGCGCGACGCCGTCGACCCGCGGGAGAAGCGTTCGAAGACCGCGGCGCGCTCCTCTTCGGGAATGCCCGTGCCATTGTCGTCGATGGCGATTTCCACGCCGTCGCCGGAACTCGTTACGTTGAGCCGGATTTCGGTGGCGCTACCGTGCTTGACGGCGTTGGCTATGGCGTTGTCGATCACCAGCCGCAGGCCCGTGGGCAACCCCACCATCAAGACCGTGGGCGAGGGCACCAGCGATACCTGCAAGCCCGGGTAGATACGCAACGCGTCGTGCGCGGCACGATCCAGTAGCTCGGTGATGTCGAAGGGAACGAAGTCATCGACGGTGGTCAGATCGCCCTGGGCCAGTCGTTCGAGCGCCGTCAGGGTGGCCTCGATCCGGCTCTGGGTGCGGATGACGTCGCTGATCACCTCTTTACGCTGCTCTGCGCCCAACTCCAACGTCGACAGCACCTCGAGGTTGGTGCGCATGGCGGTCAGCGGAGTGCGCAATTCGTGGGAGGCGACGGCGGCGAAATCGCGAGCGGATTCGAGCGCCGCCTTCGTGCGCTGCTGCTCGTTGCCGATGCGGGCCAGCATGCCCTCGACCGCTTCGGCGATCTCCACGGCCTCCCGCACACCGCGGACCTGAACCTCGTCGGGGCTGGACTGGGCATTGATGGCGCGGGCCTGCTGGGCCAGCAGCAGAAACGGATTGACCATGATCAACGAGATCACCCAGCCGACAAGGATCGTCCCGCCGATGACGCCGGAACAGATCAACAACACCCGCAGGTGCAGTTCGTCGATGCGATGTTGAGCCTCGGCCAGCGGCGCCGCCAGCGCGATCGATGCCGGGCCCGCGGTGAAGGTGCGGACCCGGTATTGCACGCCGTTGATGGTCGTGTTGGCGTAGCCGTTCGGGAGTTGGGGCAGGACGATATTGCCCGGCACCGAGACCGTCGTATCCCCGATGCGCGCGGTGCGCACCAGGTTGCCATCCGGCATGGGCCGATCGGGGTTGGTGAGCTGCGCGCTGTTGAGCATCGAATTGATATCACCCAGACTCGTCACCGAATCCAGCCGGCGGTCGAGCTGGCTGTACTGGTCGTTGGTGACGCCGATCCACACCCACAGGCCCAGGAGGACGACGAGGGTCATCACCGATAGTGCGGCCACGATGACGATCGTGCGCAGCGACAGCACGCGCATCGGGAGCCGTATATGACGAAACACGCGAATATCAGGCTCCCTCTATTGCCCGCGAAAGTGCCCGGTCGATGTCGTGGACGATACTAACGACGGCGGTACGGCGCGAAGGATGGCGTGGCAAGGCGCTCGCGATCGACGGTGGTTTCTCGGTCAGCTAGCCCGGCGCCGGGCCGGCTGACCCGGTCATTTGCCTCCATTCGAGGTGAGTGAGTACTCTCTCACCATGGCTCCGTCGGGACGGGATCGGCTGCTGGCCGAGGCGCTGAAGCTGTTCGCCGCCAAGGGGTACGCGGCGACCTCGGTGGCCGACATTCAGCGCGCCTCCGGCCTCGCCCCGGGATCGGGCGCGCTTTACAAGCACTTCGGCTCCAAGCGTGAGCTGCTAGAGGCCGCCGTCGCGTACCGGATCGACAGCATCGTTTCCGCGCGCGAGCAGTACGACGCCGGGCGGTCGGGCAGCGTCGAGGAGGCGGTGCGCACTGCGGGCGAGCTGATCTGGAGCAACCTGCGCGACAGCGAGGATCTGCTCAAGGTCATGTTGCGCGAGCCTGCCGAGGCCGGCGATCTCGAGACGAAGACGTGGCAGGTCATCACCGACAACGCCTACCAGCGGTTCGCCGACGAATTGGCGGCGTCGAATCGCTCTGGCCGCACCAGCATCCCGGACCCCGAGGCGGCCGCGGCCGTGGCGATCGGGTCGCTTTCCTATGCCGCAACGCTGCAGGCCCTGACCGGCCGCTCGCCCGGAAACATCGACGACGACCGTTACTTCGAGGCCTGGGTCAACCAGACGGTCAGCGTCCTGGCGCAATACACCAACCGTAAAAACCGCTGACCACAACATATTTCAGGAGCAAGTTGTGACCTTTTCACTGCAACTGAGCGACGACGTCATCGAGGTCCGGGACTGGGTGCACAAGTTCGCCAGCGAAGTCATCCGGCCCGCCGCGGCCGAATGGGACGAACGCGAAGAGACCCCGTGGCCCGTGATCCAGGAGGCCGCCAAGGTGGGCCTCTACTCCCCCGATTTCTTCGCGCAGCAGGCGGCCGAGCCGACCGGGCTGGGATTTCTGACCACGTTCGAAGAGATGTTCTGGGGCGACGCCGGTATCGCGCTGTCCATCCTCGGCACCGGGTTGGCCGCGGCGGCCTTGGCGGGCAACGGAACTCCCGAACAGCTGGGCCGCTGGCTGCCCGAGATGTTCGGCACGCCTGAGGATCCCAAGCTGGGCGCGTTCTGCTCGTCGGAACCCGACGCCGGATCTGACGTCGGCGCCATCCGGAGTCGTGCGCACTACGACGAGGCGGCCGGCGAGTGGGTCCTGAACGGCACCAAGACCTGGGCAACCAACGGCGGCATCGCCAACGTGCACATCGTGGTGGCGTCGGTCTATCCCGAGCTCGGCGCGCGCGGCCAGGCCACCTTCGTCATCGGGCCGGACACTGCGGGTCTGGCCCAGGGGCAGAAGTTCAAAAAGCATGGGATCCGCGCTTCGCATACCGCCGAGGTGGTGCTCGACAATGTGCGTCTGCCCGAAGACGCCATCCTCGGCGGCCGGGAGAAGTTCGAGGCCCGCGTCGCGCGGGTCAAATCCGGCGCCTCCGCGGGTGGCCAGGCGGCGATGAAGACCTTCGAGCGAACTCGCCCCACCGTCGGCGCGATGGCCATCGGTGTGGCCCGGGCCGCCTACGAATACGCCCTCGAATATGCCTGCCAGCGTGAGCAATTCGGGCGCAAGATCGGCGAGTTCCAGGCGGTGGCGTTCAAACTGGCGGACATGAAGAGCCGCATCGACGCATCTCGCCTGCTGGTGTGGCGCGCCGGCTGGATGGCGCGCAACAACCAGAACTTCGACTCGGCCGAGGGGTCGATGGCCAAGCTGGTGGCGAGCGAGACCGCGGTCTACGTCACCGACGAGGCCATCCAGATCCTCGGCGGCAACGGATACACCCGTGACTACCCGGTGGAGCGGATGCACCGCGACGCGAAGATCTTCACCATTTTCGAGGGAACCAGCGAGATCCAGCGGCTGGTGATCTCGCGGGCGTTGACGGGGCTGCCGATCCGTTAACCCGCGCTGCGAGACATGATGGCCGGATGACCTACGAGATCCGCGTCCTCGACAGTGAGGACGACCTCGTTGCCGCGGCCAACCTGTTTCGCACCGCCATGGTCGGCTTCCCTCCGCTGCCGAACCTGCAGCCCGGCCAAATCAGCAAGCTGCTCGAGCCCGGCCGTACGGTCGGAGCGTTCGCCGCAGGACAACTCGTCGGCACCGCGGATGCCGTGACGAGCGGGCTGACGCTTCCCGGCGGCGCGGTCGTCGGCCACGCCGCCGTGTCCCACATCGGCGTGCTGCCGTCGTTCACGCGCAAGGGAATCGCCACCGCGCTCATGGATCACCAGCTGCGCGACATCGCGGCGCGGGGTGAGGTGGTCGCAACGTTGCGCGCTTCGGAGGCGACGATCTACGAGCGATACGGCTACGGCGTGGCGAGTTCATCGCAAACCGTCGAGGTTCAGACGGCGCGGGCGGCGCTCCGACGGGGCGTCGGCCCCGGCGCCCCGGTCCGGCTGCTCGACACTGCGCAAACATTTGACGTCCTGCCGCGGATCTACGCCGAGAATCGTCCGTCGCGGGCGGGAACCATCGATCGCCCGGACGTATGGTGGGAGGGTTTGCGGCTGCGGACCGAATCATCCTCGGGCCCCGCGTATGTCGCGGTGTCCGGCGACCCGGGAGCCGAGTCCGGCTTCATCCGCTACCGCCCGGTCGACACCGAACGGTGGTTCGTCAGCGATCAGCGGACCGTCGTGGTCGAAGATTTCTTCGCACCCACCCCCGACGCGTACCTGGGGCTGCTGCGCTTCCTGCTCGGCCTCGATCTCGTCGACCGCGTGATGTTCTGGATGTTGCCGGTCGACGATCCGCTGTCCTGGCTATTGGTCGACCGGCGGGCCATGAAGATTTCCGCGGTGCATGACGAGACATGGTTGCGGGTCATCGATGCCGAGAAGGCGCTGACGGCCCGCCGATACGCCGGCGACGGCGCCGTCACTATCGCCGTGAATGACTCACTGCTGCAGCATAATTCGGCCAGTTACACCATCGCCGGCGACGGCGTGGAACCGACGAAACGGCCCGCCCAGGTGCGCGTCGGTGTCGAGGGGCTCGCCGCCGTCCTGCTCGGCGGCGCCACCTGGCGCGGTCTGGCCGTAGCCGGACTGGCGCGGGCCGACGAGCCCGCGGCACTCGCGGCGGCTGATCGGCTGTTCGCGGTGGCCGAAGCGCCGTACGCCGGATTTTTCTTCTAAGCCGCGCGCGGGCTGAAGCTCGCGCGCAGCGACTCGAAGCCCTGCAGCGTGTTGTTCAAGAGCCGCACGGGCCGGTCAACCTGGATCCGGCTGACCGTGGGAATCATCGCGCGCAGCAGCGCGTGCATCTCCATCTTGGATAGATACATGCCGACGCAGGCGTGGGCGCCAAAGCCCCATCCGAGGTTGGCTCCCTTGCGGTGCAAGGAGAAGACCTCGGGTTGTTCGAATTGTGTCTCGTCCATGTTGGCTGACGCGTAGAGCAGCGCGACTCGTTGACCACGACGCAATCGGATGCCGTCGACCTCGGTGTCTTTCTTCAGCATTCGCGTGAAGCCGCGCACCGGTGAGCCGAGGCGAACGGCTTCGACCGCGGCTGCGGGCACCAGCTCGGGGTTGTGCCGAAGCTCCTCCCACACCTCGAGTTGGGTGCCCAGGCTCCACAGCAGTTGCGCCGACGCCAGGATCGTGGTGTCCAGGCTCGGACCGATGAAGTCGATCACCATGGCCTTGGCTTCCGACGGGCTCAACGCGCCGGCATGTCCCGCCGCGAGCACCGACTCTGCCCATCCGCCATGCTTGACACTCTCGGAGCGGATAGATCGCGCATAGCGCCAAAAACTCAGTCCCACCGGCGCTGCCTTCACGGTGCGGGTGTTGGTCGGGCCCAATACGTCGAAGCCGCCGCGGCCGTATCTCAGCATGCGGTGATGGTCGAGGTCGACGCCGACGAGATCCGCGACCACCCGGATGGGCAGATAAGCGGCGAAATCGGATACCCCGTCGAACTCCGGCCTCTCGCATAGCCGGTCGATGATCGCAGTCGCCTCGGCTTGCAGAACCGGCTCAATGTCGGAAAGCGCCTTGGCCGAGAGGGATTGCAGCAATACGCGCCGCCGCTTCGAGTGGGCCTCGCCGTCGCTGGCGAGCGTGGTGCCGGCGGTCAACACGTTGGTCACCGGATTGGCGGCCACCCCGTTGCCGCTGCAGTAAGTCTCGTCATCGCTAAGCGCCTGGCGCACATCGCGATAGCGGCCCATGACCCACAGTCGGTGCTTCGGCAGCCATACGACGGCCCCCGCATCGCGGATCTGACGATAGGTTTCGGCCGGCCTGAGCAGCGTCTCTTTGCCGTAGAGATCGACGGGCAAGGTCGGCGCCCCCGCCGCAGCACCGCGACGCAACATGTTCAACATTGAACACGCGATCGCCGTCAGCCGTGCGGCGCCTCGGAGATCTTGGTGTCCGGCTTGCCCACCGTCTGGCAGTACGTCAACGCCGACAGCCGAGTCGCCGAGATCTCAATGTTGCTCGGGTCAGCCCCGTTCTTGTCCTTGAGCATCTTGGTGACTTCGTCGTTCTGTTTCTTCTCGTCCTGAGTGGTGAAGTCTTTGCACTTCGTGTCGCCGCCGGTGTTGATGATCTGTGAGGCTGAACACGCACCGGACAGCAGGGCAGCGAGCACGATCGTGGCGGCAGCAATTTGCTTTGTCATTTGCCCTCCCGGATTGCCAGTAGTGGTATCTGTACACCAATTCGGCCGGTTTCAAACTCGGCGGTGGGGTTTGCGCCGGTCGGTGCGCGCGTTTGCGGGCGAGTGCCAGATGTGCCGATCCAACGAGATCGACCCGTGCCGCGGCCCGTGCAACCTTCGGCCGGGTGGGAATAACAGTCGGGGCGCCCTCGTCTTCTACCGTTTGTCGGCCCGGCAGCGAGCGCATGACCGTGGGGAGGAAAAATCAGTGATCTCGTCGGATGTGCGCACCGGCCGGCCTCCGCCGATCTCAGTCAGTGACCAGCGCCGCGGGTCCGACGAAACCCGGGCCGTGTTCACCGGCGTGCTGGTTCTCTTGCTGTCCACGGGCTGGGTGGCCAACCACTTCGTCGCGCTGATGCCGTTGATCGGCGAGCGCCAACATCTCGGCGCGGCCAGGCTCGACGCGATCTTCGCAATCTACGCGCTGGGATTGCTGCCAGGACTGCTCGTCGGCGGCCGGGTATCCGACGCGCTCGGGCGTCAGTCGGTGGCGCTGGCGGGCTCGACAACCGCCATTGCGGGCACATTGGCGATGCTGGTTTCCCAGCACCCTGACGTATTGCTGGTGGGACGGTTGATCGTCGGGATCGGTGTGGGTCTGTTGATGAGTTCCTGCACCGCGTGGGCATCCGATCTGAAGGGTCCCGCGGGTGCGGCCACGGCGGGCGCTGTGTTGCTCTTGGGTTTCGCCATCGGCCCGTTCGCCGCGGGTGTGATCGCGCGGGCCGGACAGCCCGGCGTGCGGGTGTCGTTCGGGCTCGCCGCCGCGATTGTCGTGCTGGCCATGGCCATCACCGTCGTGGCGGTGCGGCGCATGGGCGCGACGGCGCCGGCAACGGCACGGGGCTGGGAGCCTTCGGTGTCAGCACGGCAGGGGACCGCGTGGGCGCTGAGTTGGGCCATGCCTCTGGCGCCGTGGGTGTTCGCCTCGGCGACGTTGGGGTTCATCGCGATCCCCACCCGGGTACACACCGGGCTCGCCGCTCCGATGGCCGTGGGCGCCGCGACGCTGATAGTCAATGGAGTCAGCGGGCTAATTCAGGTGTTGGCGCGTGTGTTTCGCTGGGGTCCACACGCCGGCACCGCCGGTGCCGTGCTGGCCGCGCTCGGTTACGCGGTCACTGCGGCCGCCCCGCCGACCATATCGCTGGCATTGGGCCTGCCGCTGTTCGTCGTTCTCGGGTGCGCGTCCGGACTCTGTTTGCGCGAGGGCCTGATCGACCTGGAAGCCGCGGCGCCGCAACGCATCCGGGGTGCGCTCGTCGGAGTGTTCTATGTGGTGACGTACGTCGGCTTTGGCCTGCCCTTGATCTTGACGACGGTCGGGTCGGGCGTCTCCGCGACGATTCTCGCCGTGATGGCGGTCCTGGCGCTGGCAACGGCGGTGAGTCGGGCGGTGCGGCTGCGCCGAGATCCTCACCGCCCGAGTTGATTCAGGCGAGTTCGATGGCTTCCTGTTGGATCCGTTCGAACTGAGCGCCCATCGCCTCGGACAGCGCGGTCGCGCCGGACAGTGGGCGCACCATCACCATGAAGTCGTCGATCAGACCGTCCTCGTTGAAGTGCAGGAAATCGCAACCGGTGATCTTCTTGCCCGCCACCGTCGTCTCGAACACGAACGCGTGGTCGTGACCGTTGGCGTCGTTGATTTCGCGGATGTAGTGAAAGTCCTCGAAGATCCGCAACACTCCGCGCAGGATTGCCGCGGTGATCGGCTTGCCGACATACGGCTTGAAGGCCACCGGGCTGGTGAACACCACGGTATCGGCCAGCATCGCGTGGATGGCCGCCTCGTCGCGCTCCTCTACCGCCTTGCGGAACGGATGCATCAGGACACCTCGCATTGTCAATTGTTGGGTCCGCTCGATTGACGCTAGAACACCGGTCACGGCGCCGGGCCTGTCAGGTAGTGGGTGATCACCGGTCGCAGCCATTCGGTGAGGTCTGCGTCGTCCATGGCGGTAAGTGAAGGGATGCAAAGGACGTAACGGGCCACCGCGAGGCCCAGGAGTTGCGATCCGACCAGGGCGGCGCGTTCGGCGGCACGATTGGGGACGACTGCGGCCAATGCCGGCGCTACCCGATCGACGAAGACCTCGAGCAGAGCATCAGCGGCGGCTCGGTTTGTCGCGGCCGCCCGCAGTAGCGGGAGAAACGGCCCCTCCGGGCCCCATACGGCACCGAACAGCGGCAGGAGCACATCGGCGACCTGGTCGGGTGCGACGTCGGAGAGATCCGGGAACGTGATGTCGAACCTGGATGCCGCGGCGAAAAGTTCTGCCTTGCTGCCGAAATAGTGCATGACGAGCGCCGGATCGACGCCTGCCGCTGACGCGATCGACCGGATGGTCGTGCGTTCGAAGCCATGGTTTCCGAACTGCGATCGCGCGGTGGCCAGGATGGTCGATCGGGTCGCCTCTCCATCACGCACCTTGGTGGGCATACCGCTCAGTGTATTCAACAACTGTTGACACCCCCTGCATTCCGCGCCTATCGTTGAGTTCAACAGTTGTTGAACTCAAGGTGGGAGGTCACGGCCATGGCGATCACAGCGATCCAGATTGGGCTCGACCCCGACGCGATCGATTACTCCTCACCCGACTTCGCTCAATTTCCGGGCCTGTCGCCGCAGCAGCTACGCGCCGCCAATGATGACAACGTCGCCGCGTTGCGCGCCGCCGGCTACGACGTCGACAACTGCCTTATCGAATTCGGCGATGCCGGAGCTGAGACTGCCCGTCGGTGGCTGGAAGCCAAACACTACGACGCGGTGCTTATCGGCGCCGGTGTGCGACTCGTCGCGAACAATACGCTGCTATTCGAGTCGATCGTCAATGCCGCACACACCACGCAGCCCGGGTGCCGTTTCGTCTTCAATCGTGCAGCCAAGCCAACGCCCGACGACATCCGGCGCTGGTATCCAGACCCGGAGGCGGTGGCGTGATGTCCGCACACGACGTTGATGTGCTCGTCGTCGGCGCCGGGCCGACGGGCCTGACCGCCGCTGGTGACCTCGCTCGGGCCGACAGGTCGGTCACCGTGCTAGAGCGCTGGCCCGTGGCCAACCCGGCAAGCCGCGCCTTCGCCACCATGGCCCGCACCCTCGAGGTCCTCGATGCCCGCGCGCTGGCCGACGATCTGTTGGCGCACGCACACACAGCGCCGGGAGTCACGATTTTTGGCGGTGCCCGCATCGACCTCACGCACCTCGACTCGCCGTACCGATTCGCGATGATCACTCCGCAGACCAACGTCGATCGGGCGCTCGCGGGCTACGCCATCGCGCAGGGCGCCGATATCCGGCGCGGTGTCGAGGTGATCGGACTCGACCAGGACGCCGAGGGCGTCACCGTGACCGCGCGGGCTCACGGCGACAACGAATCCCGTCACACCTGGCGGGCGCGGTACTTGGTCGGCGCCGACGGCGCACACAGTACCGTTCGTGAGTTGGCGGGTGCGGATTTCAGCGGCAAAACGATCCTGTCATCGATCGTGCTCGCCGATGTCAAGCTGACACACGGGCCGGCCGGCGGCGGCCTGACACTGGGCAGTACCCGCAATGAGTTCGCATTCTTAGCCCCCTACGGACGCCATGACTCCGGCGGGTCGTGGTACCGCGCGATGGTATGGGACCGCAACAATCAAGTACCCGATACCGAACCCGTGGACACCGGCGAGATCGTCGGCATCCTTGCGCGGGCAATGAACACCGACCTCGGAGTGCGCGAGGTGGGGTGGAGGTCCCGATTCCATTGCGACGAACGACAAGTCGGACAATACCGGCATGGCCGTGTGTTCCTCGCCGGAGACGCAGCGCACGTCCACTCTCCCATGGGGGGACAGGGCATGAACACCGGCATCCAGGACGCCGCGAACCTCGCTTGGAAGATCGATGCGGTACTCGCGGGAGCGAACGACGCCGTACTCGACAGCTACCAGTCGGAACGCCATCCGATCGGCCAGCGGGTGCTGCTGCAGTCCGGTCTCATGGCGCGTGGCGTCACACTCCGTCCGCGAGTTGCGCGGAAGCTACGAAACTTGCTGATGCCCAGGATCCTTCGTATACCTCGCGTTCGCGACGCGGTAGCCGGAAGCTTCGCGGGAACCACACTGCGGTATGCCCACCGGAAGGGCGAGAACTCTCTAGTTGGCACCTGCGCGACGCAGATCTCGTTGACGCAAGGCCGGCTCACCGAGTTGCAACGCACACCCGGCTTCGTTTTGATTCGTGAGCGCGGCACACCTCCGGTTGACGTAGCTGGAGTGCTTCAAGCGGAGCGGGGCGATTCCGGTCCGGCGGTGCTGGTGCGGCCCGACGGTTACATCGCCTGGGCCGGCGATTCCGCCGACCGGTCCGAGTGGGCGGCGGCCCTCGCTTGGTGGGCGGGATCGAGCTACGGAGCCGGGGTGCTTACCGGGTAGTTGCAAACGGATTGACTGGTTCTACCACCATGGGTCACGATGGCCGCGAGGCGCACGGTGGGCGGACTTGGGGGTCGGAATGGCTGACATCACCGAATTGATCCTCGCCGACCACAATTGGTTCCGCGAACAATTCGCCAGGCTGGACGATCTGCAGGCGCAGACGCCGGAGGACCACCGCGCAATCGAGCGGGTGTGGCGTCCGCTCGCCGACAAGCTCGATGTGCATGCCTACATCGAGGAGAAGATCTTCTACCCCCAATTGCTCAAGCGCGGCGCCGAGGATCCCGAAGGCGAGACGCTCGACGCCATCGGCGACCACAACGAGATTCGCGACGGCGTGCGCGACGCGAAGGCGGCCCCGATCGGGAGTGAACCCTGGTGGGCGGCTGTCGGCCGCACCCGGATAGCCAACGACGACCACATGGCCGAAGAGGAACGCGAAGGCCTGTCGGACTTTCGTCGGCACGCCCCCATCGGCCTACGCGAGGCGCTCGGGCAGCAGTACAGCGAGTTCATGGTGCGCCATCCCACCACCAAGGGGCTGCCGATCGCCGATCGCGACCCCGCACGCTACGTCGAGCACCTCGAGGACAGCCCGCAACCCACCCGCACCGACTATTCGCTCCGGATCGGCAGCCTGAAAGGCCAATGAGCCGGTCAGATCGGAAGGAGATCTCGCATGGCCCGCGAAAGCCACGGCACCCCACCGACGCCGCCCAAGGACGCCAGGAAGACGACCGAGGAGCAGCGTGATCTGCAGGAGAAGCTGAACCATCGGGACGAGGATCCGGATGCCCCTGGTGCGCATCAGTCGCGGTACGACCTTCCGGACGAAAGCACCCGTTAGATCGGTGCGTCAGGCGCGCCGAACCAGGTGGTGAGCGCGTCGGCAAGCTCGGGCCCGGCCCGGTCACCCACCCAGGCGACATGTCCGTCGGGCCGGATCAACATCGCGGGCGCGGCGGGGATCGCACCGAGCGCCGGAAGCTCCCAATCCCCAACGTGTTTCGCGTCGACAAGTTGGACTCGACCGGCCCATGGTGTGATGTCGACACCACCGGGCTCGCCGAGGTTGAGTAGCACCGGACGGGCGTCGTGGAGCAGGGTGAAAACCCGCGTCGCGCCGTTGGCGGTCACGAGGTCGAGATCGGGCATGCGGCGCCCCAGCAACGGGTGGCCCTCGCCGAGGTCGTAGTGGATGTCCAGGCCGGACATCATGGCGGCGAATCGTCGGCGGGCCTCGTCGAAGCTGAGGAGTTCGGAAACGACGTCCCGCAAGGCCTCGGTCCGGTCATCGAGGAGGCGAAGGAGCGCGATTTGCGCCATGGTGTTGCGCAGCACGCGCGCCGCGACCGGGTGCCGTTCGGCATGGTAGGTGTCGAGGAGGCTATCGGGGGCGGTCTGCTTGATCACCTGTGCCAGCTTCCATCCCAGATTCACCGCGTCCTGCACACCTGTGTTGAGTCCCTGCCCGCCTACCGGGTGATGCACATGCGCGGCGTCGCCGGCCAGCAGGACTCGCCGGTCGCGGTAGGCCGCTGCCTGACGTGTCGCATCGGTGAACCTGGAAATCGAAGTGGGACTGTGGATTCCGTAGTCCGTTCCGTAAACAGCGATGAGCGCCTCACTCAGATCGCGTAAGGTGGGGTCGCCGTTTGGTGCGGGGTGCCGTTCGGTCACCATGACCCGAGCCGGGCTTCCATCCGCCAGCGCATGAACGCCGAGGGCGTCGTGGCGGATTCCCCATTCCGGCGGTTGGTCTGCCTCGAAGGCCATTTCGACCTCGGCGATGAGATAGCTCGTTGTCGGATCCCAACCCGGAAAGTCGATGCCGGCCGCTTTACGTGTAAGGCTGCGCCCCCCGTCGCAGCCGACGAGGTACTCGGCCCGCAGCAACTGGCCGTCCGCTGTCTCGACGTCGACACCCGTGCCGTCTTGCGCGATACGCGTCACCTCGCGTCCGCGATAAATCGGCACGGCCAGCTCCTCGACCCAGGACGCCAGTATCCGCTCGATATCGTTCTGCCACAGCGCGAGCCCGTAGGGATGCCGGGTGGGGAAATCGCTGATGTCCAAACGAATTTGGGCGAATCCGGCGACCTGCGCTATCTGACCCTCTGAAAGGAATCGGTCGGCGATTCCGCGCTGATCGAGGACCTCGATCGTGCGCGAATGCAAACCGCCTGAACGCGAGCCGATCACCTCTTGGCTGGCGCGCCGCTCGACAATCGCGACGTCAATACCCGCCAATGCCAATTCACCCGCCAGCATGAGCCCTGTCGGGCCCGCCCCGACAACCACCACCGCGTGGGCGACCGCGCGGCGTGACCTATCCGACTCAAACGAAACATGCACGTCGCAACCCCCGACTGAATGAGTTCTGGCTTCGGCCAACGATTTTGCGGCATTACCCCGGTCTTGCCGCAAGCCCCCGGGTGCGCTATATGTTGAAGGTGAGGGGTTAAATTCGCGCGGAGCGCTCCTAGAAAACCGCGAGCCAGATGGCGATGTACTGGCAGATCGCCGCCACCGCGGTGCACGCGTGGAAGAGTTCGTGATAACCGAAGGTCGTCGGCCAGAGCCGGGGCCAGCGCAGCCCGTAAAACAGCGCACCGATGCTGTACAACGCGCCACCCACGGCTAGCAGCACCGCTGCGGGCAATCCGGCGTTGTGCACGATCGTCCCCGCGTACCAGACCGCGACCCAGCCCAGCAGCAGGTAGAGCATCAAGCTCAACCAGCGCGGGGCCGTCGGCCAGAACAATGTCAGCGCTATTCCGGCTACCGCGCCGCCCCACACGATCGCCAGCACGACATCGCCGGTCCCGCGCGGCATGTCCAGCCGCGCGAACGGTGTATAGCTGCCGGCGATGAGAACGAAGATCATCGAGTGATCGAGCCGCCTCATCCAGTTCCGGACGACCGCCGACTCCCAGTTGACGCGGTGATAGACGGCGCTGACCGCAAACAACGCCACTATCGCGAGGGTGTATGTCAGGGTCGAGTGCCCGGCCCGCTTGGATACCGCCGCCCACGACACTGCCACCAGCGGCATACCCGCAATGACAAACGCGATGGCGCAGTACTGGTGGATCCAACCGCGCAACCGTGGCTTGGTCAGCACATCGGAGGGCGCGGGATCGCCGGTGCCTACCGCGATCGGCCCAAGGGACTCGGGCCGAGCGATCGAATCCGTCTGGTAGCTCATCAGTCCCTCTCCCACAGGATTGCGCCGTCCAGTTGCTTTGTCCCCCGGCAACCTGGGCTCCTCCCTATATCGTCTCGACGGGCTTTTCGTTACGGCTATGTGCCACCTACGAATTGGCTGACCGCGGGCACGTCGATCACCATCGGTTGCGACGGCTGCGGCGTGATTTCGAGGAGGCCGTCGTCGGACTGACCGAAGCCGCTGATCAACAGGGCCTCACAGTTGTCGGCGCCGTCCTCGTAGCGAGGGTAGAGATAGTTGCCGGAGACGCGATGATCGATATGAGAGGGCGCCAGATACAGCGCCGCGTTCTCCATCCAGCCCATTTTGGAATCCTCGACAATGATCGGCATGTCGCCGGGAAGCTCGGCGAGCACCCGCCGGAATTGCTCGACGTTCATCGACCGCCGCCCTCCCTCGCTGCGTGATCTGCTGGCCTTGGCGCAGATGTCCTCAACACGGAGCGCCAGGCTAGGAGCGGGACGCTGAGAGCCCGCTGAGAAGGTCCCTGAGCTCGGCGGGCCCGCGCTGCAGAATCAGACTGTGTGGATGTCTGCGATCCGCCCGTTTCGGCACATGGGGTTCCTGCGATCGGTGCATCCCCGCAACTTGGGCATTCCCGCTCGCTCAGCCGCGGTATCGGCGATCGTCGTCTTGGTGGGACTTGCTTTTGCGGGCGCGGGTTTGGACGCCATCCTGTACCGGTCGTTGTTGGCGGGTGTCGACGATGCCAGCGCCGGCAGAGTCCGCGACATTGCGCAGGTGCTGCAGACCAATTCGCTCAACGAGCTCGACCGCGACCTTTTGACTACGGATCAGCGCGTGGTAGCAATCCAAGTGATCGCTCCCGACGGCAAGGTGGCAAGGCGATCCGGGTCGGCACCGCAAACACCACTCCTGCCCATCAGCGGGTTCGACTCCAATTTGCGCCGCGGTATGCCCGACGATGCGGTGCCCCACGATGACATGCGCATCAGCGGTCAAAAGGTGGACACTGCATCCGGTCAATACACGGTGCTCGTCGGAGGTGGCAGCGAGGCGGTCGAGGCAACCGCACGGGTGGTCGCGCTGCTGTTGGCTTGTGGCGCCCCGATCATCATCGCGGTAGCAGCGGCAGCGACCTACTTGCTCGTCCGCCGCTCACTACAGTCGGTGGACGAAATCCGAAGTAGGGTGGCCGAAATCTCGACGTCCGACTTGGCCGAACGGGTGCCCGTACCAAGCAGTCGCGACGAGATCGCGGCTCTGGCCCTCACCATGAACGAAATGCTGTCGCGCATCGAAGCCGGTCACCGCGCGCAGAAACGGTTCCTGGGCGACGCCTCGCATGAACTGCGCAGCCCGCTGGCCACCATCATCTCCGGATTGGAGGTCGCCGAGGCTCATCCCGAACTGCTCAATGCCGAGCTAGCCGTCAATACCCTGCTTCCCGAGGCGCAACGGATGCGGACCCTGATCGACGATCTGCTGTTGCTGGCCCGCGCCGACGAGCACAGCCTGGTGCTGCGCAGGGAGGAGACCGCCCTCGACGGCCTCGCCGAGGAGCAAGCGGCACGTGTGCGGCGCGAAACGCAATGCAGGCTCGAAACCGACATCCGTCCCGCGCGCCTGACCGGTGACCCCGCGGCACTTTCCCGCATGATCCGCAACCTCGTGGATAACGCTGTCCGCCATGCGAACTCGCAAATCGCCATCGAAGTCGGCAGCCAAAACGGAAGCGCAACACTGATCGTCAGCGACGACGGGCCTGGCATCGCCCCGGCCGAACGGACCCGGGTGTTCGAGCGCTTCGTGCGCCTCGATTCGGACCGTTCACGCAGCGGAGGAGGAACCGGGCTGGGCCTGGCGATTGTCGCCGAGGTTGTCGCCGCTCACGGCGGCGCAGTCACCATCGACGACCGGCCCGGCGGCGGGACCAAGGTGATCGTGACGCTGCCTCAGCACGACAACCGGTAACCGACGCCTCGGACCGTCTCGATGGTGTTGGTGCCGAAGGGGGCGTCGATCTTGCGGCGCACGTACCCCACGTAGACCTCGACAACGTTGTCGGGACCTTGGTAGTGCGCGTCCCACACGTTGCGCAATATCTCGGCCTTCGTCACGACCGTGTCCTTGTTGCGCATGAGGAACTCCAGCACTCCGTATTCACGGGGGGTCAGCGTGATCGGAGTCGAACCACGTAGAACGGTGTGCCGCGCGGGATCCAGGGACAAAGATCCGGCGGTCAACACCGCGGGCCGCTCGGGTGCGCCGCGGCGGACCAATGCCCGCAGGCGCGCGACGAGAACCCTGAACGAAAACGGTTTTGTCAGATAGTCATCCGCTCCGAGATCGAGCGCATCGGTCTCGTCGTACTCGCCATCCTTGGCGGTCAGCATCAGCACCGGTGTCCATACATCCTGTGCCCGCATTCGACGCAGCACCTCGTATCCGCTGTAGCCGGGCAGCATGATGTCGAGGACTACGACATCGAAGCTGTTGTCGACGGCCTCCTGGAGGCCCTCGACGCCGTTACCGACCGCCACGACGACGAAGCCCTCGGCCTTGAGTCCCATAGCCAGAGTCGCCGAAAGTCGTGGCTCGTCCTCGACGAGCAGGACTCTCATGCCGTCACGCTACTTCGCGCGCGGCTTCCGCCTGGCCCGGGTGACGTCCCGCGCGTTGGGGCAGGACGATGAGCAACGCGACGATGATGCCCGCGATGACCGCCGACGCCAGCGGACGGCTCAGGGCCAAGCCGCCGTCGGCGACCGGCTTGTCGAGGAAGTCGCCGACGGTCGCGCCCAGGGGCCGCGTCAGGATGAATGCCACCCAGAACAGGGTCACCCGCGACACGCTGGTCCAGTAGTACAGGGCGACTACCACGAGCAGAGCCGTGGTGAATACCAATGCCCCGCGCTCGTAACCGAATCCGCGGGTATCGGCGAGCCAATCCCCAAGCGCGGTGCCCAGCGTCTGCGAAAACGTGATCGTCGCCCAGTAGAACGCCTCCACCTTCGGCGTCGAAACGGTGCTCACGGACACCGTTCCCTGCGTCCACCGCCACAACCCCAGGGTGGCCAGGAGGCAGGCAAGCAGCAGAAGCGATCCGCCCGTGTAGCCGATTCCCAACTGCCGGTCGGCGAAGTCGGCCAGCGTCGTGCCGAAAGTTGTCGAGGCGACGATCGTCGCCCAGTACAGACTCGCGTGGAAGCGCTTGGCGAAGATCTGCGCCGCAACCAGGACAACCAGGGCCACACCGAAGAGAACGACACCCGCGACGTAGCCCCAGTTCAGCGTCATCGTCACGGTGTCGCCGCCGGTCTCGCCCAGCGTCGTCGCCAATATCTTGATGACCCAGAACCCCAGGGTGACCGCCGGGACCTTGGTCAACGCCTGTTTCGTCATGTCGTTCATCTGGCAGTGACCTTCCGGCCTCGGTGTTTCCTGCATGCCTACGGTAACCGCGCTGAGAAAACGCTGAGATCATTCCCGACGCGGAAGCAGCACAGAGAGATCAAGGCCGTCGACCGCTTGCCCGATACACACGGCTCGCAGGACGTTGTTCGTGAACGCTTCGGCGTCCCCCCACGGGAGGTACGGCTTGGTGATGAGGAGGGACGCAACACCGTGGGCCGCCGCCCACAGCTGCAGGGCGGGTGCGACGGAATCACCTGGCGGAAAGAACTTTTGGTCGATGAGTTCTTGCACAGTGTCTTGCAGGTGGACGAACGCCGAGCTGATGAGCGTTTCGTCGAAGTCGCTACCCCGCCGTGGCGGGGCGCCGGTAGCCACCCGATACATCAGCGGTGTCGCAACCGCGAATCGCACGTAGGCGATGCCCAGGGCATGCAATCGTTCCAGTGGGGTCGGTAGGTCGCGCGCGGCGTCTTGCATGACCTCGCCGAGGCGGCGGTAGTATTTCGCGCACACGGCATCGAGCAGCTCGTCTTTGTCGGCGAAATGCCGATAGAGCGAAGGGGCGGAGATGTTCAGCGCCCGCGTTACTTCTCGCGTCGAGGGTGCCTTGGTGTCTCCCGACGCGATGATGAGTTCCGTTGCCGTGTCGATGATTTGCTCACGCAGCTGCCCGCCCGATCCCCGGGGCAGGCGTTGCCGACGCGTTTCAGGATGCATAGGCGTTTTCCTCGAGCGGCTCATCGGTGATCCCCCAGCGGGCATGCCAGCGCACCAACGCCGCGGGTGCCCACCAGTTGAGCCGGCCCAAGATCCTCATGAAGGCCGGCACCAGCAGCATTCGTATGATGGTGGCGTCCATCAGGATTGCGATGGTCAGTCCGGTTCCGAACATTCTCATGAACGACACTTGCGCGGCGATGAGCGCGGCGAACGAGATCGACATGATCACGGCGGCGGCGGTGATCACGCGGCCGGTGCGGGCCACACCAAGAGCCACCGATTCGTCGTTGTCGGCGCGGGTGCGGCCCGAATTCATCCAATACTCCCGAATGCGGGACATCAGAAATACCTCGTAGTCCATCGAAAGCCCGAAGGCGATACAGAACATCAGAACGGGCATGTTCGAGGTGATCGTCCCGGTGGGCGCGGTGCCCAACGCGCCGAGGTGGCCTTGCTGGAATATCCAGACCAGGGCACCGAACGTCGCCGTCAGGGATATGACGTTGAGAACC
The DNA here is from genome assembly GCF_001954195.1 of Mycobacterium sp. IS-1264. Taxonomy (GTDB): domain Bacteria; phylum Actinomycetota; class Actinomycetes; order Mycobacteriales; family Mycobacteriaceae; genus Mycobacterium. Next base: position 30,377 of record NZ_MBES01000019.1, read on the forward strand.
AACGCTTTTAGCGGGAGCACCACCGAGCCGGTCAGCATGAACAGCAGTGCGAAGGTCACGACGGCGATGATGCCCAGCACCCACGGCAGCCGAGAGAGTATGCCGTTGACGGCATCGCGGTCCAGTTGTGCTCCGCCGCCGATCATCGGATGGGCGCCCCCGGGCGCCGGTATTGCGTGCAGGGCGTCGAGCTGGCGTTCGGCGGCCGCCGTGTATGGCTCGATCTTGGTCTGCACGGTGAAAAGCGCCGTGTCGTTTTTGATTCCGGTGTGCATCGCCGCCGGGCCGGCCTTGTTTCCGTTGACATAGGCGCCGGTTGGTGCCGACACCGACGAAACCCCTTGCACGCGCGAGAGCTCGGCGGCGTAGCCGTCCAGCTGTTGGCGCGCGGGCTCCGTCACGTGCTCGACGATGACGGAGAGGTTCGTAGCATCGTCGTTGCTGTAATTGGTCCGCAATTCGTCTCCCACTTGGCGGGCCGACGCCGACGCGGGCAGCGTCCGATCATCCGGGAAGCCGAGCTGTACGTCGAGAAATGGCAGTCCCAGAAACAGAAGCGCGGCAACTATTGCCACGGCTATCGGAATGGCATGTGCCATAACACGTTTGGCGATCCGATACCAAAACGTCTCGGTGATGTCCCGGGCAACGGGTTCTGGACGGCGCGTGACGCGTCGCACGAACCGACGGATGTCAAGCGCATCGATGCGATCGCCGAGCAGGGTGATGACCGCGGGAACGATCACCAGGGCCGCCACCGCGCCCACGCTCACTACCGCCACCCCGGCATAGGCGAACGACCTGAGGAAATACATCGGGAAAAGGACCAGCGAAACCAGCGCCAGAGCCACGGTCAAGGCGGCGAACAACACGGTCCGTCCCGAGGTGCGCATGGTCAATACCAGCGCCTCGTCGCGACTCATCCCTGAGGCGACCTCTTCTCGGTACCGGTTGATGATCAGCAGTGAGTAGTCAATTGCCAGCCCGAGTCCCATCGCGATGGTCAGGTTGAGGGAAAAGATCGAAACGTCGGTGAAGTAGGTCAGGGCGCGCAGCACCGACATGGCCCCAAAGATCGAGAAGAGACCCACCACCAGCGGTAGGAGCGCCGCGTTGAGACCACCGAAAATCGCCACCAGCGCAACGAAAGTCACCGGGATCGCGATCAATTCCATGGTCAGCAGGTCGCGCTCGGTCTGCTTGGTGATCTGGCCGTAGACGGTCGCCATCCCGCCGGCGCGCACCGAGACCCCGTCGCGATCGTGCCCGAGGCTTTTGATCAGGCTGGCGGCATGCTTTTGGGCGTCGTTCTCGCCGCCGACCAGGCCGGCCACAATCATCCCGGACTTACCGTCCTTACTGAACAACTCGGCCGCGACCGGGGGCGGCGCGTTCCATGCGGACGTCAAATTGAGCACGACCCCGGAGCGGCGCAGCTCGGCTTCCAACTCGCCGGCGACCTTGGCCACGGCAGGAGTCTTTGCGCCTTGCTCACTGCTGAGCATCAACACCAGCGACTGGTCACTGATACCGAACTTGTCGACGAGAGTCTGCGCCACCCGCGCAGATTCGGACGTCGGGTCCTGCTGCCCACCCGCGGCAAGGTGCCTCGCGACCGGGAGACCGAACACGGCGGCGGCGACCGCCACCAGCAATGCCGCCCCCAACACCAGTCGCGGCGCACCGACAACAAATCGCGTCAACCGTTCCAGCATCAGCATCCTTCGCAATAAGGTAGCGACGCTACCGTAGCGACGTTACTCCGAGGCGGTCAAGGCCAATGGGCAGATCCGCGTCGCCGTCGGGCTGAGTTTCGCGTAGTCAACTACGCGTGTGGCGCGTCCGTCGAACGACGGAATGTGGGAGCGGCCGCACAGGTGGTGCGGCGATCCCAACGCCGTTAGGAGCATGAAATGACCATTGACAATGACGCCGTCAACGCCGAGCCGACAGTGGACGAGAAACCAGAGTCGGCGTGCAAGCACATATCACCGGTGGACCTTTTAAGCGACGTACGCCTCCACCCCGAGCCGAGTCCGTTCGAGGTCGCGAAAAAGTGGTGGGTTTGGTCGGGTGTCACGCATGTCGGTGACTGTGTCCTGCAGGACGAGATGTTAACGATTCAAGCTGACGGAACGGCGAACTTCTTTGCGCACGTGAAGTCCAGTGACGATGACGACCGATGGGTGTTCTACGGTGGCATCTCCTTGCTCGACGTGCACGGCGTCGTCTTGTGGACCAGCCCCAAGCTGATCGGCCCGCCGATGATTTGGGAGGACGAATGGGCGACCTGGGACGAGAATTTCGGGTTCCCAGCCGTGTGGTTCGACTCCGCCGCCAGCGCACGGATTAACCAGGCGCACTGCTGATCCCGTTAGGTGTTCCGTTGCCTGCCCGGCCGCCGCACCGACGCCAGCGTTGACGCGGTGGCCGCGGCGGTCGGCGCGGGCGCGGATCCACCGCCCGATGCCCGACGAACTGTTAGTGTCCACCTCAGCTTCAGCTATTACGGCGAACGACGACCTGGAGCAACCGTGTGCACGGTTAGCAACGACACCGCCGGACCGGCCAGCAGATGGCCGGTGCGCGATGCCAATTCGGCCCCGCGCGGTGGTTCCCGCGTTGGGCAGTCAAACCCATTGAGCGGAGGCGATCATGACGCTCGGAGAGCGGCTGGCGCGAGTAGCAGAGTTGACAGATCGGTGGCTCGGATGGTCCCGACTTCCCAAGCCGTTGGGGCTCGCCGTCCTCGTCGGATTGCGTGAGCAACTGCGCGCAGACAACCTTTACGACACCGGTCGCGGATCCGCCGACCGCCCGCCCGCGGGTGACGGTGTCACTCCCGTGCGCGACGCCCGCACCCTGGACGGCACGAACAACGACCTGCAGAACCCACTAATGGGATCATTGGGCAGCCGATTCGGCCGCAACGTCGCCACCGAATTGACCTATCCAGAAGAACCCGACCGCATCCTGGAACCCAATCCCCGTTTGATCAGCCAGCGACTGCTCAGGCGTGACAGCTTCAAGCCGGCGACCACGCTCAACCTGCTGGCTGCCGCCTGGATCCAATTCGAGGTGCACGACTGGTTCAGCCACGGCACCATCGACGACAACCCCTGGCAGATCCCCGTCGAGCCCCCCGATCCTTGGCCCGACCCCGTCATGACCATCAAACGAACTCCACCCGACCCCAGCCCGGATCCGTCGGGACCACCAACCTTCGTCACCCGGGACACCCATTGGTGGGACGGATCCCAGATCTACGGCAACACCCCAGGATTCGCCAACGGGCTACGCACCGGCGAGCTGGGTCAGGTCAAGATCGACGACGTCGGCCTGCACCCGGAGGATCTCGAGACCTACCTTGACCCGCACGGGGCGATCAGGGCCAACTTCTGGCTCGGGTTAGCGCTACTGCATTCCCTGTTCTTGCGTGAGCACAACGCGATCTGCCGCGAACTACACCTGCGCAATCCCACGATGACGGACCAGCAGCTCTACGACAAAGCCTGCCTGGTCAACTCGGCGCTGATGGCCAAGATTCACACCCTGGAGTGGACCCCAGCGATCATCGCCCACCCCACCACCGAGTCCGCCATGCGGGCCAACTGGTTCGGGGTGCTCGGGCAGCGCTTCGATGGGCGCTACGGCCGCCTCACCCCGAGTGAGGTTCTGCAGGGCATCCCCGGATCACCCACCAACCACGACGGTGTGCCGTATTCACTGACCGAGGAATTCGTCGCCGTCTACCGCATGCATCCCCTGATCCCCGACGACTACGTCGTGCGCTCGCTTCGCGACGATAAGGAGCTGGCGCACTACGAGCTACCCGAGCTGGCGCTGCCCCATGTCCGAGAGCGCTTGGCGCAGTGGGAAACCGACGACCTGTTCTACTCGATGGGGGTCGCGAACCCCGGCCAGATTACGCTGCACAACTTTCCGGTCCACTTACAGGACTTCCACCGGGTCGACGACATTCCTATCGACCTGGCCGCCGCGGACATCCTGCGGATCCGGGAACGTGGTGTGCCGCGCTACAACGCTTTTCGGCGGATGCTTCGACTCAAGCCCGCCGCCACCTTCGAAGAACTCACCGACAATCCGGCGTGGGCCGAGGAGCTGCGCCAGATCTACGGCGACGTCGAACGCGTCGATCTCATGATCGGCCTGTACGCCGAGCCAAAGCCACCGGGTTTTGGGTTCAGCGACACCGCTTTTCGTATCTTCATCCTGATGGCCTCCCGCCGGCTGCGAAGCGACCGCTTCTTCACCACCGACTTCACCCCGGCGATGTACACCGAAGCCGGCATGGAGTGGGTGCACACCAATTCCATGCGGACCGTGCTGCTGCGACATTTCCCCGCGCTGGAGCCCACCCTGCGCTCGGTCACCAATCCGTTCGCCCCGTGGCCAAGAACACCCGCGCGTGCGTGGACCCGGATGTCCCCGCCGCGAACGGATGTGCGCCGCTATCCCCCGCCACCGGGCCCGCAGCCCACGTACGTCCCCTACAGCGACGCCCTCGAACAGCCCGGGCCCGAGGAGGACCGTGAGATCGACGGAATCGTCAAGGCGTTGCACGGCAACAACGAATGGGCCTACAAGAAGTTTCATCACGGCCTGCGCGACGCCCACGCCAAGACGTTGGCCGTGCTGCGGGGCGAGCTCATCGTCTATCCCGATCTGCGGCCCGAGCTGGCTCAGGGACTGTTCGCGCAGCCACGCACCTATCCGGTGGTCACCCGGCTGTCGACCACCTCCGGGGTGATCCGAAGCGACCAAATACGCGGGGTACACGGCCTGGCGATCAAGGTGCTCCTGGACGAGCCCGGCGACCGCATCCTGGCCGACGATGATGCCAAGACTCAGGACTTCCTGCTGGTGACCCATCGGGAATTCCCCTTCGCCGATGTGCGGGCTTACCTGCGGCGCGGCATGCCCCTGGCGTGGCTGTTGGCACGCCTGTCCGATCCGGGGCTCAGCGCCGTCGGCGCGGCGCTCACGCGGGCCAAATCCATCCTGTCCCGGGTTGGCGTGGCACTTCCCAACGCCGTGGAGATCTTCATCGAGCCCAACACCCACATCCTGGGACAGAACTTCTATTCGTCGGCGCCCATCCGGTGGGGCGACAATGTCGCGAAATTCGAGATCGTGCCGCTGTCGGAGTCGGTGAAGACACTGGCCGGTCAGCTGCTGCCAGCTGACAGCGGCTACGACGCCTACCGCAGCCAGGTATTCGACTTCTTCGCGAGCAATAGCGCCGAATTCGAGCTGCGCGCCCAACTGTGCACCGACCTGGCCCGGATGCCCATCGAGGACGCGACGGTGCCGTGGCCGGAAGAAGTCAGTCCTCATATCGGGGTCGCCAAGCTCCGTTATGAGCAACAGAATCCGGACTCCCCAGACCGGCGCCGGTTCGGCGACGACGTGCTGTCCTATAACTCGTGGCGCGGGCTGGCCGCGCACCGCCCGCTAGGCCCGATCAACCGCCTCAAACTGAAGGTCTACGAAGCCTCCAGCAACTTCCGCCACGACAAGAACAATGTCCGCCCCTTCGAGCCGACCGTCGCTGACCTGCCCCAGTGAGCGCGCCGGCTCACTCACCGGCTCGACCCGAGCCCGGGCGGCGCGGGCGGTGGCGCACCTGCGCACCCAAAATTTAGGTTCACGGGCGATTTCATTCGGCACCGACCCCGGGACGGCCCTAGACTTCCCATACATGAGCAGCCGGTGGCAGTTGCTCGAACGGCCGGTGGAGCAACAAACGATCCGCGCCGCGCTCACCGGTGACGAGCAGCGCGGCGTGGTACTCATCGGGCCCGCCGGCGTCGGTAAGACAACACTGGCCCGCACCGTCACCGACACGCTGCCTTCCGCCGTGCACTGGGCCGCATGCACCGAGTCCTCGCAGGCGATCCCGCTCGGTGCGTTCATGCAGTGGGTGGGTGCCTCGAGTGCCCGGGACCCCATCGCGCTGCTGGCCGCGGCGCGCGAAAATATGCTCGCCGGCGCCGAGCCCGTGGTCGGCGTGGACGACGCGCATCTGCTTGACCAGCTCTCGGCCACGCTGTTGCACCACATCGCCGTCGAGCGGAGCGGGCGCATCGTCGCCACCGTCCGCAGCGGCGAAGCCGTGCCGGATGCGGTCACCTCGCTGTGGAAGGACGGCTACCTGCAGCGGTTCGATTTGGAGCCGCTGTCGAAGGAGCAGAGCATCGCGCTGGTCGAATCGGTGCTCGGCGGCATCCTGGAAGGTCTGTCGGCCGATGTCATGTGGTCGGCGTCCGGCGGTAATCCGCTGTTTCTGCGGCACATGGTCGAGGGCGCAGTGGAAGCCCGCACGCTGACCGAGGTCGACGGCGTCTGGCAGTTGCGCGGGCCCACGGCCGTCTCCTCCGGCCTGGCCGAGCTACTGGAGAGCCGGCTCGATCACGCCGGCGCCGCGGCGCTCGGCGCGCTGAAGTTCCTGGCATTCTGCGAGCCGCTGGATCTCGATGCGCTCGTCGAACTGGCCGGTGAAGAGGCCGTCGACGCCGCCGAACTGCAAGGGCTGATTCGCATCGTGCGCGACGGTCACATGCTCAACGCCCGCATCACCCATCCGCTGTACGGGGACGTGATGCGCCGCCGCACCGGCACCGCCTCCGCGCGAAAACTGCGCGGCAATATCGTGTCGGTGCTCGCCGCGAGGGACGTCACCTCTCCGGCGGATCGCATCCGCCTGGCGCAACTGTCCGTCGACAGCGACCAGGTAGCAGACAACGCTCTGCTAGTGGCCGCCGCTAAGGACGCCGTCTTCCTAGCCAACCTTCCCCTCGGGGAACGATTGGCGCGCAGCGCATTTGAGCATGGCGACGGGCTGCGCGCCGGCGAGTTGCTCTCGCGGGCGGTGCTGTGGCAGGGAAGACCGGGGGAAGCCGATTCGATCCTGGCGCAGTTCAACCCCGACGAACTCGACGAGCTGCAGCTCGTGCTTTGGGGCATCCCGCGGCTGTCCACGCTGTTCTGGTCGATGGGCGAAATAGACCAAGCCCACGACATCCTTTCGCTGATGCGTCAACGGGTCACCCATCACGCGCTGCGCCTCGTCGTCGAGGCCACCGGGGCGGCGATGGCGGTGCACCAGAACAAGCTTGACGAAGGCATCGCGGCCGCCGAGGCCGTCCTGGCCGACCCCGAAGCGCCGGAACAGGCCGCCGACTTCGCGGCCTTCGCTGCCGGCCTGGCCATGCCCGTCGCCGGCCGGGGCGCCGGCTTCGAACCGATCGCGGCGCGCTGTCGCGTCGAGCACAAACCCACCGACGGGATGATCCGCTGGATGATCCGCTATGGCGACATCCTGGCGCTGACCCACACCGGCAGCCTGGATTTGGCCGACCGTCGGGTGGCCGACTACAGCCGGTTCTCCTCACAGGGGCAGTTCGTCGGCTGGGCTATCGCGAAGATCATGGCCGGACTGGTCGCCACGTACCGGGGCAAGTTCCCTCAGGCCATCACGGCATTCGAGCAGGCGTTGGCGGCGCTCAATGCCGAGAACTCGTTGCCGTGGCGGCTGCCCGGCCGGCTGCTGTTGGCCCGGGCGTATGCCGGATTGGGCCGCACCGCCGAAGCCGAGCGGGTTCTTGCCGACGCCAAGGAGCACTCCGGTCCGCACCTGGACTTGCACGAGCCGATGGCGATGATCGCGAGGGCGTGGCTGGCCGCCGGCCGCGGCGGCGAGCGCACCGGTGTCGATCTGGCGCGCGCCGCCGCCGACACCGCCCACCGAGCCGGCCAGTACGCCGTCGAGGCCGAAGCGCTGCACCACGCCGCCCGCTTCGGCGACCGGACCGTCGCGGGGCGGCTGGGCGCGTTGGCCAAACGGGTCGACGGCACGGTGGCCGGACTCTACGCTCGCCACGCCGCGGCCGTGGCCGGCTCCGATCCGCACGCCCTCGACGCGGTGAGCAGCGACTTCGAGAAGGCGGGGTTGCTGCTCTCGGCCGCGGACGCCGCCGCGCAGGCCGTCGTGCTCTACGAGCGCAGCGGCCACAACCGGCACACCACCGAAGCCGCGGCGCGGGCGCTTCGACTAGCCGCGCTATGCGGCGGAGCGAACACACCGGCGATCCGGGCCGCGGCCCAACCGCTGCCCATCAGCTCCCGGGAACGCGAGATCGCGGCCCTGATCGCCGAAGGTCTGTCCAACCGCGAGATCGCCGACAAGCTCACGGTCTCCGTACGCACCGTCGAAGGCCACATTTACCGCGCCTGCATCAAACTCGACATCTCCGACCGCGAAGAACTGGCGGCCGTCGTCGCGCGCAACACGACCTGAACCGGGCCGCTCGCGGCAAACCCGCAGGCCGCAGGGGTGACTACCTCACCCTGGCGGTCCTCGGCCACGCCTTCTCGAGTAGTCCCGCCGCTCGCCTGATCGGTTTCTTTCCGGCAGATCCGGCCGACCGCACTGCCGCCGGCAGTGCCAACCCGCTCATCACACCTGAATTAGACACGCTCGCAACATGTTTGCTTCGCTATCACCCCCGGCTAGCAAAAATCAGCGCGGCGACGGCCTCGGCGATCGCTGCCGGAGACTCGACCGGCGCCGCAAGGTCCTGCGCCGCAATACAGGTAGTCCGTTACGCGTGCCGTCGACACCGGTGGATTCATAAATTCTTCATCACAGCCGGACTGACCGGAACCGAACCCCGCCCCTCAGGGAGTCGAAATGTTATCTACCGCGAAGACAGTGGCGCCAGACGAGCGCGCCGCTGCAACGATTGAACCGGCCCGCAGCGCGGACGCCGCGGAAGCGCAGAGCACTATCGCCGCTTCCCCGCCGCCCGTTCTCATCAGCGAACGCGAAGTCATGTTCGCAACTGCCGCTGCCGGTGCCACATCGCAGACCGCCGCCACCCGCCGGCACTGGATCGCCCAGCTGTGGCAACGGCTGTCGGCGGCGCTGGACTCGCTGGACTCCTATGTCGAGCGTGAGCCGCGTCGCTACTACGCACGGCGCCCGCTCTACATCGAGAACGCCGCAATGGCGCGCGAAATGGAACGGCTATGAATGACCTGCTCATAGCCATGGAAGCGGTCATGCTGATAATTGTCAGCGTCGGAATTCATCGCCTCTCCGCATGGTTAGAGCGCTGGGATTACGAACGCCACCGCGAGGATTGAGGCGGCACGTTCGCTGATATGGCAATCGAGCGGGGATGGCAGCCACCAGGCAGTACGGCTCACGATCGCCATTGATCCCCTTATTGGCAATTTGATTTGTAGCGATATTCATGTGCTGCCCCGTGCAATCCAGCAAAATATGTCAAGCTATCCGTTAGCCACATTGGCCGGCGACTAACGGTCGAGCCTGGGAGGCGAAATGCGCAAACGTCTGTCGGCAATGAAGAAACGTCTGTCAGCGTGGCTACCAATTATCGCGCTGGGAATGATCGTCGCGGGCGCGCTCAGCTGCTTTGGTGTGGACGGCCCGTGTATACGGCAACTGACCCGCTACGCATTTGGAGATCCCGCGATCGGCGAGCCTAGATCGCAATTATCCGCACCAATACTCAGTGACGTATGTTTGTTGGTCGCCTATGGGTTGGTGCTGCTGGGTTGCGCGTTGTTCTATCGTGCTCGCGCGAGTTCCCGAGCAGGTCGCGGAATCGCCGCCTTCGTCATCGCCGCGGTAGTCATCGCGGTGCTAGCAAACGGGATCGAAGACCTGCTGCTGTGGATCACGCCGGCCCAGCACGGAATCGGTTGGCGCACCGCGGAAGCCGCCGCGACCATCAAGTTTTGCATGATCGCAGTGGGGGCAGTCGGGGTACTTGCTTCCCTTGGGATCGTCCTGCGTGACCTAATGGCCTGGTACCGGCGGCTAAGCATCTGGCATAGCTGCAAGGGCGTGTCGATTCCGCAGATGCTGCGCTCGGTCAAACTATTTCGGTGGATCAAGACCGACGCGGAGGCTGAACCCCTGCCGGCGCCGTGGTGGGATGACGTACTGGCACCTAATGACTTGCCGAAGCCGACGGAAACCCAAGAGGCCGTCAAAAAGGCAGTTGCAGATTCCGGCCAGACGGCTGAAGCCGTCATCGAAAACCAGCAGCGCTGGCTGCACTCTTATAGTGTGCCCGGCGTCACCGACGCGCTGAAGAATCGCACGGAACCGCTTCGCGCGCTGTGCCTTTCGGGCGGAGGTGTTCGGTCTGCCTGCGTGGCGATGGGCGCTATGCAGGTGTTCTCCAAACCATCCAGCGCAACCGATGCCGTGGCGAAACCGAGCGGGAATGGCAGCAGCGCTGCAACGCTGTTGGACGGCCTGGACTACGTCATCTCGGTGTCGGGAGGCGGATATGCCGCCGGCGCGCGGCTGCTGGCGGTACAGGACAAACAGGTCGACCCGCAGCAAAAGCGCACCGAGAAACGGAAGCGCAACAAGCAACCCGAGCAAGGGGACAAACCCCAACCACCCCTGCCGAACGTGGTGCCGATCTCGAAGCGGTTTGAAGAAGGATCGGCAGAGTTCGATCACATTCGCAGCCGGTCGAGCTACATCGCTGACTCACCAGTCGGCTTGCTGCGCGCGCTCGTAGAGGTGCTCAAGAATCTGGTGGCCTCGCTTGCGACCATCTTCACCGTCCCCGTTATCGCGGGCTCGGCGCTGGGGTGGCTACTCGCCCGAATCCCGATCGCCGCATTCCCCCCGGTGCCGGACGGGCGCGCAGCCATCGACCCGAACAACGGCAAATATTTCCCCTCACTTATCACCCATTCCGCTGCCTATTGGGCGCTGGGATTCTTCGCTTTGTGGGCCGTAGCGTTCACCCTGTACGCGCTCTTCGAGGAGTGGAAATCGAGTAGTCGGAGCAGCGAAGACCGGCAGCTGTTGGCGCTGCGCTTGGCGCGTGCGAGCGCCGGGTTCGCGCTGGTGGTCTTCACGCTCACGATCGCGCTGCCCGGCTTGATGCGACTCTGCTCGGGCGTGAGCGGCCAGGCGCCATCCACGGGCGGTGCGTTCGCCGCGCTGTCAGGGGTCGTCGGACTCAACTACGTCGCCGCGCTGATCGCCATGATCTGGCGCGACAAGAACAAGCTGATCAAGAGCGCCGGCATGCAAACGTCCCCGGGATTGCTGAAACGGATCCTGCCGCCTCAGGTCATCTCGCTGCTGCTGACGGTCGCCACCTTCGCTGTGCTTCTGGTGGTATGGCTGGCGCTGCTGGGCAGCTTCGCCGCCGGCGCATTTCATTACTGCGCACGAAACGGATTGGGCGAACACCTCGCGCACCTGCCTCCTGGGATCTGGTGGCTGGGCGGCGTCGCCCTCACCTGGTTATTCATCGGGTTCGCTGATGTCACGTCTTTGAGCCTGCACCCCTTCTATCGACGCCGGCTCGCACACACCTTCGCGGTCCGCCGCGCCCCCGACAAGGGCGCGCCGAACGAAGCCGTGCGGTATCGCGACGACGAACCCACCTGGCTGCACTGGTACGGCCGGACGACTAACGGCCCACAATTCGTGTTTGCGTGCGCGGCCACCATCACCGGCCCCGACAGGCCCGCGCCCGGGCTCAACGCGGTGTCGTACGTGATGAGCGCGGACTACATCGGCGGACCGGCGCTGGGTTGGTTCCACACCGAGAAACTGTTCGAGGCGGCGCCACCCCGGATTCGCCGGGACCTGACCGTGGAAGCCGCAGTCGCGGTGAGCGGCGCGGCGTTCGCCTCGGCGATGGGACGCCAGAACAAGGGAATCGAGAAATTGCTCGCCGTCTCCGGTGCGCGCCTGGGCACCTGGTTGCCCAATCCGAGCTTCGTTACCCAACTCAGGGACGCCGAACACCGCAACGATTCAGGCCTCGACTGCCTACCTCGGGGATGGCCAAAATCGCTACCGACCATCCGGGGCGGCGGATACCTGTATCGAGAAATCCTCGGTATCAACAACATCGACGCGCGCCTAGTCCAGATCACGGACGGCGGCCACTATGACAACTCGGGTCTCGTGGAAGCGCTCCGGCGCCGATGCGGACTGATCTTCGTCATCGACGGAGGCGGTGACCCGCCGCCACTGCCCATCGGACTCACCGACGCAATTCGGCTAGCGAAATATGAACTAGGCGTGGAGATCACGCTGAACGAGACGGGTCCGTACTCCGTCGAGAACATCACGCCGGGATCTGGAAAACACTTCGCCAAAGACGACGCGCTGGCCAACCTCAACAGCCGTATCACTCGCGGGGCGGTCGTCAAGGGTGACATCACCTATCCAGCAGCGGCGGGGCTCGAGAAAAGCGCTGGCATCCTGATTTTCGCGAAAGCGGTACTGTGCGAAGCCTGCCCGTACTGGCTGCTGACGTACGCGGCGTCCAGCGACATCTTTCCCCACGATCCGACGTCCGACCAATGGTTCAGCGAGGGACAGTTCGCCGCGTACACCGAACTGGGCCGCGTCATCGCCGACGAAGCCGTCAAATGCGCCGCATCTCTACAACCCACGTCCAGCGGTGCCAGGCGGCGCACTGTGTCAGTCCCGTGATTCCTTTGACAGCAATTGCGGAAGGCCGAAGTGCCGCAACGCTTCGACATCCTGGAAGGACACGACGTGACCGATACCGCGCGGCGCGAAAGTGAGTACGTGTAGGGCGTGCAGGCGATGCTGCCCACCGGCGGTCGCCGGGTACAGCGCCACCGCGGGTTGTCCATTGGCCGATGTCCGCACGACCGGGGTTTTGCCGAACGCACGCATGCGTGCGCCGAGAAAGGCGCCGATCGTGGCGTTGCCCCTAAACCAGGTGAGGAATGGTGGCATCTCGAAGAGGGCGTCCTCGGTCAAGACGGCGACCAGTTCGTCCACATCGGCGTTTTGAAACGCGGCCACATACCGGTCGAGCAGTTCACGCTGCCGCTCTTCCAATGGCGGCGCCGGCGAGTCGACATTTGCGGGCAGATGCGTGCGGGCCCGCTGCAGCGCGCTGTTCACCGCGGCGACGCTCAAATCGAGCAGTGTCGCGACTTCGGTTGCGGGCCAACCCAATACCTCCCGTAGGATCAGCACCGCGCGCTGCCGCGGGGGGAGAAGTTGCAGCGCGGCCACGAAGGCCAGCCGCATGGACTCCCGTGCGGCCACCACCTTGACCGGGTCACTTGTCGTGGCGGCCAACAGCGAATCGGGAGCGGGCTGCAGCCATGGCACCTCTGGGCTAGCCGCCATGACACGCGCGGTGGGGTCGTTGGCCGGCTCATGCAGATCCGACGGCAGCGGGCGCCGCTTTGCACGCTCGAGCGCCTTGATGAACGCCCGGGTGGCGATGCGGTACAACCACGTGCGCAGCGACGAGCGCCCCTCGAAATGCTCGTAGGCGCGCCACGCGTCCAAATAGACGTCCTGCACTACGTCTTCGGCGTCGTCGACGGATCCGAGCATGCGGTAGCCGTAGGCGATCAGCTCGGCCCGAAACGGCTCAGCCAGCCGCGCGAAGTCGTCGCCGTTGTCAGTGGTGATGCTCATGTTGATCCGGTGCCCCATACGTGTCGTGCCAAGGCCATTCGTTGATGTAGCGCTGCCGGCCCAACGGGGTCAGATCGAGGAACCGGTAGGTGCTCAGCATGACATCGGCGCCGACACCGTAGGCCGAGTAGGTGTGAAACACCTTGCCGCCGTCCTGGACGAAAACGCTGATGCCTTGCCCGTCGGCACCATTGGTGGCCACGTATCCCAGCCCTTCGCGGATCAGCGTTTCCTTGTCCTTGTAGTTGTATTCGACCGGCGCGATCGATTCGTCGGTGCTGACGTGGAAGTCGTAGTTGAAGTCGGAACCGTGAGACGAGTACCAAGGCAGCCGCCATCCCATGCGGGCCTTGAACTCGTTGAGCCTCGGGTACGGCACGCGTGACACCAGCGCCAGCGTGGTGTCGGCGCCCTCGTTGAGATGGATCGGATCCGGCATGTTGTCCACGGCGAATGAGCAACTCGGACAGCCGTCGTCGATGTCGTGCAGCCACATGAAGTGGTAGACGATCAACTGGCCGCGGCCCTCGAACAGGTCGATCAGCGCGACCTCGCCGTCGGGTCCCTCGAAGACATAGTCCTTATCGATGGCCACCGCGGGAAGTGCGCGGCGCTGCTCGGCCAGCATCGCGAGCTGCCGGCTGGCGGCCTTTTCCCCGGCCAGCAGGTCGAGGCGTTCCGCCAGCCACTCCTCGCGCGTCGCCGTACGGGGGATTTTCATTTTTCGCTCCTTTCCTCAGCGGTACTGAGGCAGCCACCCGCCAAAACTCATCGGTGGGGCTCAGGGTCGGCGACCGTGATAGGAGCCGATCACCGCCGCGTACATCACGACCGGCGGAGTGGCCAGGCGCTTGGCGAGTTCACGGTGGAATTCGCGGTGGGCGCCGCAGCCCTCGAACGGGTCTGTGGTGCCGTCGAATGCGACGATGTGCATGAAGCCGACCCCGTCGTCGAACATCAGTACCTGGTAGTCGACCCCGCCAGGATCTCGGGCGGCCAGTTCGCGTAGCACGTCCTCGATCAGCTCGCGGTTGCGTTGCGCGGCATCGGTGGTCGTGAAGTACTGCACCACGGCGGCTCTCCTCACCCGCATCACCTCCACCGGTACAGAGGGCGGCGGGCTGCCGATCTCATCGCCTCCGGCGCGATGAGTTTCACCGGCTCGAGTCCCCCATATAGGCGACCCCAATAGAAACCAGGAGGAGAAATGAAACTCGACAACGACGCGCGACAACTCGTCAGCGCAAACCCAGCGACGCTGGTCACGAACAATCGCGACGGCAGCCCCCAAGTCAGTGTGGTCTGGATCGTGGTGCAGAGCACCGCCGACGGCGATGACGAGCTGGTCGTCGCCCATCTGGAGGAGCACCAGAAGGTCCGAAACATTCGGCGTGATCCCCGCGTGGCGGTGACCATCGTGTCCGACGACCGCAGCGGCCTGCAGACGCCCTACTTGTCGATCAAGGGCACGGCGCGCATCGAGGAGGGCGGCGCGCCCGAACTGCTGGGCGAGATTGCCACGGCGCTCCTCGGGCCGGGCACCGGTTTTCCGCCGCCCGGCTCGCCACCCGGATATCTGACTCGCATCACGATCGACAAGGTCGGCGGCGTCGGGCCCTGGGCGGCGTGATGGCGGACGGCGTCGCTTCCGCAGAACTTCAGGAGTGAATCCAAGCGGTGCGTTAGGGTCTGGTTTGTAGCCGACTGCGGGCGAGGTAAGCAACGACTGCGAGATCCATCAGGGACGCGATGCCGCTAAGTGAAGGTGCACAGTTCGCCGGCTATACCCTGGTGCGGCTGCTTGGCAGCGGTGGGATGGGCGAGGTGTATTTGGCCCGCCATCCTCGATTCCCGCGGCACGAAGCGCTCAAGGTGTTGCGGGCGGATGTCTCGGCCGATCCCGATTTCCAGCAGCGCTTCAATCGGGAGGCCGAGTTGGCGTCCCGGTTGTGGCACCCTCACATCGTCGGCGTGCATGACCGCGGCGAATTTGAAGGGCAACTGTGGATCACGATGGACTACGTCGACGGCACCGACCTCGGCGAACTGGTCAGCACGCACTATCGCTCAGGAATGCCCGCCGAGGCGGCGCTGTCGGTGGTCAATGCCGTCAGCGACGCCTTGGACTACGCCCACCACCGCGGCTTGCTACACCGCGACGTCAAGCCCGCCAACATCATGGTCAGTCGGCCCGATGACGGTGGTACACCGCGAATCTTATTGAGCGACTTCGGTATCGCCCGCCCGATCGATGACACCACCGGTCTCACGGTGACCAACATGGCGGTGGGAACCGTTAACTACAGCGCGCCCGAACAGCTCATGGGCGCGGCCCTCGACGGCCGCGCTGACCAATACGCGCTGGCGGCTACCGCCTACTACTTGTTGACCGGCACCAAGATGTTCTCCAACCTTCCCGCGGTAGCCGTGATCAGCGCTCACCTGACGGCGCCACCACCACTTCCCGGGGCCGTGCGCCCCGACCTTGCCAGCACCGATGCGGTCTTCGCCCGCGCCTTGGCTAAAGACCCTCGCCAGCGTTTCGAGCGGTGCGCCGACTTCGCGGCGGCCTTGGCCGACCGGCTGCGGATCGCCCCTCACCCAGGTGGCCCATACGCCGCAGCTCCGACGCCCGGGCCCGGTGACCGCCAGGCCTGGACAATGGTCAGGCCGGGACCGGCCCCAACGCCGCATCACGACTCTTCACCGCAGCCGCGACGGCGGTCGCGGCGCTGGGTCGCGGCCGTGGTCGCCGCCGTGATCTGCGTCGCTGGTGTAGGCGCGTATTTGGTCGTTTCGCACGGCGCCGATCGCCATGCCCCGCCGAGTTCGGGCGCCGCTGAGGGCGCCGCGCGGCTGGCCGCACAGAACTATCTCCAGGCGCTCTCGCGCGGGGACGCCTCCGCCGCTTTATCGTTGAGCGCCAAACCGCCGGCCACCACGGAGTGGGTCAGCGCCGATGCACTGCGCGCCCAATTGGCGTCGGCACCGATCACTGACATCACGGTCACCTCGGCTCCCCAGGCGTCGGGCGATGACCCCAGTAGCGTCCAGCACGTGATCTTGTCGGCGCGCTTCGGCGCGACGCTGTCACAGGCCCGAATCGCGTTGCGACGCAACGGCAACGACTGGAAGCTCGACACCGCCACCGTGCCCATCGACATCGGTACGCCGGGGACCAAAAACGCCTCCTTCAAGGCCGTCGCACTGTTCGGAATCGCCACGAACGGAACGACGCCGGTCTCGGTTTTTCCTGGCCCCCTCCTCGTCTCATCGTCCAACCGATTCATCGACATCAGTGCGCAGGCAGCACCGGTGCTACTGAACGCACTGTCTCCCAACGCCACCCACCCCAGCGTTCAACCCGTAGCGACGCTCAACGACACCGGCCTGCAGGCCGCCAAAGTGGCGGTCGACAACTGGGAAAAATACTGCTATCACGGCGTCGCCCCGCCGCCAGAGTGCGGTCAAGGCTATTCCTCTGACAACACAGGCACCGTCACCAGTGCAGGCGACTTCTCCCAGGCCAAGCTCGCGTTCGATCCCACCACCATGAAAGTCGTTGTCTCGGGCACCATCAAATACACGGGGACCACATCGACTGGCAACCCCTTCGATGTGACCTATAACGCGTCTGGCACAGTCGATTTGACCAAGGATCCTCCGGCGTATGCGGTGCGCTCCTAAGCAGAGATCAAAGTCCACGCCTGAACCGAGGAGGCGAATCCTATGCCGTTGAGCGAAGGTGCAGCGTTTGCCGGCTACACGGTGGTGCGGCTGCTGGGCACGGGCGAGATGGCCGAGGTGTATTTGGTCCGGCATCCCCGGTTACCGAGATTGGAGGCGCTCAAGGTTCTGCGTGCGGATCTATCGGGCGACCGAAACTTTCAGCAACGGTTCATCAGCGAGGCCGATCGGGCCTCGGGGCTGTGGCATCCCCATATCGTCGGGGTGCACGACCGCGGCGAATTCAACGGTCAGCTCTGGATCGCGATGGACTATGTCGACGGCCCCAACCTACGCGAAGTCCTGTCCCGGCACCCGTCGGGACTCACTCCCGCCGAGGTGCTCGCGGTGGTGAGCGGCGTCGGCGACGCGTTAGACCATGCTCATCACCGTGGCCTGCTACACCGCGACGTCAAGCCGGCCAACATCATGATCAGCCATCCCGACGACGGCGGCACACCACGAATCTTGTTGAGCGACTTCGGCATCGCCCGCCCTGCCGAGGACGACGACGTGACCACCAGCGTGGTGACAGACACCATCAAAACGATGGGAACGTTCAACTACGCCGCACCCGAACTCCTGCGCGGAGCCGCACTCGATGGCCGCGCCGACCAATACGCACTGGCCGCCACGGCCTACCACATGCTGACGGGCGTCCAGCCATTTGCCGACGCCAACCCCATCTCCGTGATCCGCGCGCACCTGACCGCGCCCCCTCCCCGCCCCGGAGCCATGCGCTCTGAGCTGGCCAACACTGACGCTGTCTTCGCGCAGGCCTTGGCCAAGGATCCCGCCCAGCGCTTCGCCCGTTGCAGCGACTTCGCCGCCGCCCTGGCGGGCCAACTCCAAACCCCGCCCACCCTGGCCAGCGCCTCCAAATAGTGCTGGCCGGCCTGGCGGGCGGCTTCGCGGTCTTGGGCCGCGCGCTGGGCGGCGTCG
>NZ_MBES01000020.1 GCF_001954195.1 Mycobacterium sp. IS-1264
CGCCGCGAAGACAGGTTCGATCGGTGTCGGGACTTCGCGGCCGCCGTCAGCGAGCGGTTGGACAACGCCGCCACGGCTCGGATAGCCACGCACCGGCGGCGCGGCGCCCCGGCGCTCGTCGCGGCGATGAGCCACCGATACTCGTCGAGGACCCGATGGGCGACCGCGCTGGTGTGCGCGGTGCTGGTCGCCGTGGCGGCGACCTGGTCGGTCCTGTACTCCTTCCAGCCGGAACCCGCGCCGGGCAACCCCGCGCTTGCCTCGAGACCGTCGCCGCCGGCCCCCCCCCCCGCCCCCACGGGACCCGGCGGTCCCACATTCAGCGGCACCTACAAACTGACCTACGACCAGAGCAAGCGGACGGGCAATGGTGTCGCGATCCGTCAGGACACGGCCGACTCCGACTGGTGGGCTTTCCGCTCCGCGTGCACGACGAACGGCTGCGCCGCCACCGGGACCCTGTTGGACGACGCCGACCACCAGGTGGCGAACACCGCCGGCGGAGGCCGGACCGACACCCTGCGTTTCGTCGCCGGATACTGGCAGGGCGCTCCGCAGCAGGTGCGGTTGCACTGCGTCCCGCCGGACGGCCTTGTCGGGGCCACCCAGCAGGAGACGGTTGCGTGGTCGCTCGCGCCGCAGGCCGACGGCACGCTGCGCGGCACGGAAACCCAGACCGTGATGAGCAACGAGTGTGGCGCGCAAGGGGCCGTGGTGCGGATACCGGTGGTGGCCACCCGCGTCGGTGACGCGCCCGTGGGCGTGCCGCTGGCCGATCCGACGCAGGTCCTCGACACCTCGACCGCGCCGGCCAACCCGGTACCGCCCGTCCTCGGCGGGTCGTGCACCGACGTCGACAAGCTCGCCTACGACCCGACCAACAACGAGCAGGTGGTCTGCGAAGGCACCGCCTGGGCCAAGGCCCCCATCACGACGGGTGTGCACGCCTCGGGCAGCTCGTGCGACCGCCCGGGCACCTCGGTGTTCGCCACCTCGACCTCGAACGACGGCTACCTGCTCCAATGCGACCCGGTCAGCCGGACGTGGACCCGGCCGGCGGGCTAGGCGAGGACCGGCACGCTTGTCGGTGGCTGGCTCTACCCTGGTGGCATGGCTTTCGCCACTGAGCATCCGGTCGTCGCGCATTCGGAATACCGCGCCGTCGAGGAGGTCATGCGCGTCGGTGGCCGCTTCGAGGTCGTCAGCCCGCACGCGCCGGCCGGCGACCAGCCGGCCGCCATCGACGAGCTGGAGCGGCGCATCAAGGCGGGGGAGCGCGACGTCGTGCTGCTCGGCGCCACCGGCACCGGCAAGTCGGCCACCACCGCCTGGCTCATCGAGCGGCTGCAGCGGCCCACCCTGGTGATGGCGCCCAACAAGACGCTGGCCGCGCAGTTGGCCAACGAGCTGCGAGAGATGTTGCCGCACAACGCAGTCGAGTACTTCGTGTCGTACTACGACTACTACCAGCCGGAGGCGTACATCGCGCAGACCGACACCTACATCGAGAAGGACAGCTCGATCAACGACGACGTGGAGCGGTTGCGGCACTCCGCGACGTCGTCGTTGCTATCGCGCCGCGACGTGGTGGTGGTGGCGTCGGTGTCCTGCATCTACGGTCTGGGCACACCGCAGTCCTACCTGGACCGATCCGTCGAGCTCCGCGTCGGCACCGAGGTCCCCCGCGACGCGCTGCTGCGGCTGCTCGTCGACGTGCAGTACACGCGAAACGACCTGTCCTTCACCCGCGGCTCGTTCCGGGTACGCGGCGACACCGTGGAGATCATCCCGTCCTACGAAGAGCTGGCGCTGCGCATCGAATTCTTCGGCGACGAGATCGAGGAGCTGTACTACCTGCACCCGCTGACCGGCGACGTGGTCCGCAAGGTCGACTCGCTGCGGATCTTCCCGGCCACCCACTATGTGGCCGGGCCGGAACGGATGGCGCACGCGATCTCGACGATCGAGGAGGAGCTGGCGGAGCGTCTCGCCGAACTCGAAGGCCAGGGCAAGCTGCTGGAGGCTCAGCGGCTGCGGATGCGGACCAACTACGACATCGAGATGATGCGCCAGGTCGGGTTCTGCTCGGGTATCGAGAACTACTCGCGGCACATCGACGGCCGCGGGCCGGGCTCGCCGCCGGCGACGCTGCTCGACTACTTCCCGGAGGACTTCCTGCTCGTCATCGACGAGTCGCACGTCACCGTGCCGCAGATCGGCGGCATGTACGAGGGCGACATGTCCCGTAAGCGCAACCTGGTCGAGTACGGGTTCCGGCTGCCGTCGGCCTGCGACAACCGCCCGCTGACCTGGGAGGAGTTCGCCGACCGCATCGGGCAGACGGTGTACCTGTCGGCCACCCCCGGCCCGTACGAGCTGAGCCAGACGCAGGGCGAGTTCGTCGAGCAGGTGATCCGGCCCACCGGGCTCGTCGACCCCAAGGTCACGGTCAAGCCGACGAAAGGTCAGATCGACGATCTCATCGGCGAAATCCGCAAGCGCACCGCGCTCGACGAGCGGGTGCTGGTGACCACGTTGACCAAGAAGATGGCCGAAGACCTGACCGACTACCTGTTGGAGATGGGCATCCGGGTGCGGTATCTGCATTCCGAGGTCGACACGCTGCGCCGGGTGGAACTGCTGCGCCAGCTGCGGCTCGGCGACTACGACGTCCTGGTCGGCATCAACCTGCTGCGGGAGGGACTCGACCTGCCCGAGGTGTCGCTGGTGGCGATCCTCGACGCCGACAAGGAGGGCTTCCTGCGCTCGACGCGCAGCCTGATCCAGACCATCGGCCGCGCCGCGCGAAACGTGTCCGGCGAAGTGCACCTCTACGCCGACACCGTCACCGATTCGATGCGCGAGGCCATCGACGAGACGGAACGGCGCCGCGCCAAGCAGGTCGCCTACAACGAGGCCAACGGCATCGACCCGAAGCCGCTGCGCAAGAAGATCGCCGACATCCTCGACCGGGTCTACTCCGAAGCCGACGACACGGAGACCGTCGAAATCGGGTCCGGGCGCAGCGTCTCACGCGGGCGGCGGGCGCAGGGCGAGCCGGGCCGGGTGGTCAGCGCCGGGGTGTTTGAGGGCCGCGACACGACCAACATGCCGCGCGCGGAGCTGGCCGACCTGATCAAGGACCTCACCGCGCAGATGATGGCGGCCGCCCGTGACCTGCAGTTCGAGCTGGCCGCGCGGTTCCGCGACGAGATCGCGGACCTCAAAAAGGAACTGCGCGGGATGGACGCCGCCGGGCTCAAGTGACGCACACCGCCACCACCACCGGTAGCTGGCGCGAGCTGCTGGGCGCCCGCTACCTGGGGACGTCCGTCGTGCTGGCCGGTGGGGTAGCGCTGTATGCCACCAACGAGTTTCTGACCATCAGCCTGCTTCCCAATACGGTCGCCGAAATCGGCGGCAGCCGCCTTTACGCCTGGGTGATGACCCTGTACCTGGTCGGGTCGATAGTCGCGGCGACCATGGTCGGTCCGATGCTGCTGCGCTACGGGCCGCGCAGGTCGTATCTGATGGGGCTGGCCGTGTTCGCCGTCTCCAGCCTGGCCTGTGGCGTGGCGCCCAGCATGGAAATCCTGATCGCGGGACGCGCCCTGCAAGGCGTGGCCGGGGGCTTGCTGGCCGGCCTCGGCTATGCGGTCATCAACACCGCGTTGCCGCGCGCCCTGTGGACCCGGGCCTCTGCGCTGGTGTCGGCCATGTGGGGTGTCGCCACGGTGGTGGGGCCCGCGACGGGTGGGCTGTTCGCCCAATTCGGTTTGTGGCGTTGGGCTTTCGTCGCGATGGCGATTGTGACCGCCTTGATGGCGTTGCTGGTGCCGGTCGCGTTGCCCGCGGGTCGGGGCGCCTCGAGCGGTGCCGCGGCGGTCTTGAGGGTGCCGGTGTGGTCGCTGGTGCTGATCGGGGCCGCCGCGTTGGCGATCAGCGTCGCCCAAATCCCGCACGACGTCGTCGCGACCGGCGGGCTGCTCGCCGTCGCCATCGTGCTGGTCGGACTGTTCGTGCTCGTCGACTGGCGGATGCCCGCAAAAGTCTTGCCGCCCAGCGTATTTGGTCCCGGACCCTTGAAGTGGATCTATCTGGCCATGGGTGCGCTGATGCTCGGCGCCATGGTGGACACCTACGTGCCGCTGTTCGGTCAGCGGTTGGCGCATCTGAGCCCCGTGGCGGCCGGGTTCCTGGGCGCTGCGCTCGCCGTCGGCTGGACGTTCAGCGAAATCGTCAGCGCATCGCTGGAAAGCCCCCGGGCGATCGATCGGGTTATCGCGGTCGCGCCGGTGGTGGTGGCCTCGGGTCTGGCACTGGGCGCATTCACCCAGCGCGACAACGCATCCGGCGGGGTCGTGTCGCTCTGGACGCTGGCCCTGCTGGTGGCCGGGATCGGAATCGGCATGGCGTGGCCCCACTTGTCGGTGCGCGCAATGGATTCCGTCAACGACCCGGCCGAAGGCGGGGCGGCGGCCGCGGCGATCAACACCGTGCAGCTCGTCTCCGCGGCATTCGGCGCCGGCCTGGCCGGCGTGGTGGTCAACACGGTCCAGGGCGGCGACGTGATGGAAGCCCGTTGGCTGTTCGCCGTTTTCACCGCCTTGACCGGCGCCGGTGTCGCGGCGTCCTACGCGGCGGTCCGCGGCGGTCGCCGCGCCCTCACCGCGTCGACTTGACCACCTGCGAGTAGTGGAATTGCCAACGCTCGACGATGTGGAAGCCGAGGTAGCTCGGGAACCGATACGCCGGGGCGCGGCCGAACACCCCCGGGGGCAACGGTTCTCCGACCTGGTGATCGGGCAGCGACTTGTCCTTATTGGTGATGGTCCAGATGGTGGAGCACTTGTTGATCTTGGCTGTCGTCAGCCACACCGCGACGTGGCCGTCCCACAGCCAACCGACCTTGGGGCCGTACGCGCCGCGCCCGACGTCGATCACCGACCGGAAGGCCGCGGGCCGGGTGGCCAGCACCGCGCGGATAGGACCGGGCCGCCAGGGCACCGTGTTGTCGACCAGCAGGCAGTCCCCAGGCGCGGCGTGGGATTGGATCAGGTCGGCCACCTGGCTGTAGTCCCAGCCCTCCTTGGCATACGGCCAGCGCTGGATGAACAAATAATTCGGCAGCGCGGCCGCGGCGAACGCCAGGACCACCGCAGCGATCGGCCCCGGTTTGCGCGCGAGCGTGACGATGCAGACGGCCATGACCATGGCCACTGCGGGCGTGGTGAGGATCAGGTAGCGGGGAAAGTAGATCGGTTCGATGACGGCCGAGTAGACGACGACGAGCGCGGTGGGTAGGACGATCCATGCCGCGCAGATAAGCAGCAGTACGCGCAGGTCGCTTGCCGGACGCCGCGCGCCGGTCAGCCGGGCCACGACCGCCGCGCCTATGAGCACCGCCGTGAGAATCGCGAACGGAACGCTGTGGTCGAAGTACTGCCGCAGGACGATGTCGAACGCATAGTGCCAGCTGACCGGAAAGATCCAGTTGACCTGATAAACCTGGCCATGGGCGAACACGAGGAACGGCGTCATGACGCCGACGGCGACGGCCGAGCTGACCGCCCACCACATGACTGGAGACTTACGGGATCGCTTCGGCACCAGGAGCGGAAGCATCGCGGCGTACACGAGAACCAACAGGATCAGGTTGAGGCTCAGCAGGATCGACAGCATCAGCGCCAGCGCGTAGCACAGCCACAACCGCGGCGTGTTGCGCCGGACCACGACGACGAACAACACCGTCAGCCACACCGCGGCGGCGGCCGCCATGGCGTACGGGCGCGCCTCGATGCCCGCCCACGTGGTGCGCGGCAAGATGGCGAAGACGGCGCCGGCGCAAAGTGCCGTCGCACGCCCCGGGACGAATTGCTTGCTGAACACCGTGACGCCCGCGGCCGCAGCCCCGATCGCCAGGGCGCTGGGCACCCGCGACCAGAATTCGGTCGGCGGAAATATCGCGAACCAGCCGTGCATCAGCAGGTAATACAGGCCGTGCACGGCGTCGATGTGGCCCAGCAGTTTCCACAGCTCGGGCAAGGTTCGGCTGGCCGCCGCCGATATCGTCGCCCCCTCGTCGAACCAGAGCGAAGGGCGGGAGGCCCAGGCGGCGCTGATGACGGCGGCCAGGACGCCTACCAGCCACGGGTCGAGCAGCCGGCCGGGCCCGCCGGCGGCCGCGGACTTGTCAACGACGCCCGGCGTGGGCTGCTCGAGGGTGGGCATCGACATGATGCTTGTCACTGTAAGTCAGGCGAGGCCGCGTACGCGCAGGTCACCGGCGCCCGTGACCCGCATTTCGCGAGAAGGTCTGCGATGCAATGCTTTCCGCCCCCCGCACGCCGCAGCGCGGGCATTATGGCCGCAAAATTGCACGTTGCCGCAGCGTGGCGGGATAATTTGCGGGTTGCGCCACGCCACCAGTGTGTGGGTAATCTGACGCATCTTTCTCCGGCAACGCGATACTGTCTGGGGTTGGCGTAGCAACCGACACTGGGAGGGTAAATGAGCGCCTATCGGACTGTGGTGGTCGGGACCGACGGCTCGGACTCGTCGATGCGTGCTGTGGACAGAGCAGCCACCATCGCCGGGGACGGCGCCAAGTTGATCATCGCGTCGGCGTATCTACCCCAGCATGAGGACGGCCGGGCCGCCGACATTCTGAAGGACGAAAGCTACAAGGTGTCGGGCACCGCCCCGATCTACGCGATCCTGCACGACGCCAAGGAGCGGGCGCACAAGGCCGGCGCCAAGAACGTCGAGGAAAAGCCGATCGTCGGTGCCCCGGTGGACGCGCTGGTCAAGCTAGCCGAGGACGAAAAGGCCGATCTGCTGGTAGTCGGCAACGTCGGTCTGAGCACCATCGCGGGCCGCCTGCTGGGATCGGTGCCGGCCAACGTCTCACGTCGGGCCAAGGTCGACGTGTTGATCGTGCACACCACGTCGTAACCGTTCGGTCTACCAGCCCCGCTCGCGCCACTCGGCGAGGTGGGGGCGTTCGGCGCCCAGCACGGTGTCGTCGCCGTGTCCCGGGTAGATGACGGTGGAGTCGTCGTACACGTCGAACACCCGGGTCGTGACGTCGTCGAGCAACTGGGTGAAGTCCCCGGGCTGCCAGGTCTTGCCGACGCCGCCGGGGAACAGGCAATCGCCGGTGAACAACTGGGTAACCCCGCCCGTCGCGGGCCCGTCGAGGGCCAGCGCGATCGAACCGGGCGTGTGCCCGCGCAGGTGGATGACGTCGAAGCTGAGCTCGCCGATCCGCACGGTGTCGCCGCCCGACAGCAAACGGTCCGGTTTGACCGGCAGCGCTTCGGCGTCGATCTCGTTGGCCGCGGTCGGCGCGCCGGTGGCCGCGGCGACAGCCTCGAGCGCCTGCCAGTGATCGAAGTGCTGATGGCTGGTCACGATCAGCGAGACCGTCGGGGCGTAACGGCGGATCAGGTCCGTCAGCACCTCGGCGTCGTTGGCAGCGTCGATCAGCAGGGTTTCTCCGGTCGCCGCACACGTCACCAGATAGGCGTTGTTGTCCATCGGTCCCACCGACGCCTTTAGAATCGTGGCGCCGGGTAGGGTCCGGCGGGCCGCAGTACCAGGGTCGACGTGTCCGGTGTAGTTGTCATCCACGGCAGTCATGTGCGCCACGTTACTGGTCAATCGAAACTTGTCGGCGCGGGCACATAGCATGGAATGCGCCGTGCGCGTTCACCGCTTTAAGCACTGGCAAGAGCTCCATCGAGAGGGACAGTGTGGCTGACCGCCTGATCGTCAAGGGCGCCCGTGAGCACAACCTGCGCGGCGTCGACCTCGACCTGCCGCGCGACTCGCTGATCGTGTTCACCGGGCTATCCGGGTCGGGCAAATCGTCGTTGGCGTTCGACACGATTTTCGCCGAGGGGCAGCGCCGCTACGTCGAGTCGTTGTCGGCCTACGCGCGCCAATTCCTCGGCCAGATGGACAAACCGGACGTCGACTTCATCGAGGGCCTCTCCCCGGCGGTGTCCATCGACCAGAAGTCGACCAACCGCAACCCGCGGTCGACGGTCGGGACTATCACCGAGGTCTACGACTACCTGCGGCTGCTGTACGCGCGCGCGGGCACACCGCACTGCCCCATCTGCGGCCACCGAATCGCGCGGCAGACGCCGCAGCAAATCGTCGACCAGGTGCTGGCGATGCCGGAGGGCACCCGCTTCCTGGTGCTCGCCCCGGTGGTGCGCACCCGCAAGGGCGAGTTCGCCGACCTCTTCGACAAGCTCAACGCGCAGGGCTACAGCCGGGTCCGGGTCGACGGCGTGGTGCATCCCCTGACCGATCCGCCGAAGCTGAAGAAGCAGGAGAAGCACGACATCGAGGTGGTGGTCGACCGCCTCACGGTCAAGGCCACCGCCAAGCAGCGGCTCACCGACTCGGTGGAAACCGCGCTGAACCTGGCCGACGGCATCGTGGTGCTGGAGTTCCCCGACGATCACGACGAGCACGGGCATCCGCGCGAGCAGCGGTTCTCGGAGAAGCTGGCCTGCCCCAACGGGCATCCGCTCGCGGTCGACGACCTGGAACCGCGGTCGTTCTCGTTCAACTCGCCCTACGGCGCCTGCCCGGAGTGCGTCGGCCTGGGCATCCGCAAGGAGGTCGACCCCGACCTGGTGGTCCCCGACCCGGATCGCACCCTGGCCGAGGGCGCGGTGGCGCCGTGGTCGAACGGCCACACCGCCGAATACTTCACCCGGATGATGGCCGGGCTCGGCGAGGAGCTGGGATTCGACGTCGACACACCGTGGCGCAAGCTGCCGGCGAAGGCCCGCAAGGCCATCCTGGAGGGCTCCGACCACCAGGTGCATGTGCGCTACCGCAACCGGTACGGCCGCACCCGCTCGTACTACGCCGATTTCGAAGGCGTGCTCGCGTTCCTGCAGCGCAAGATGGCCCAGACCGAGTCCGAGCAGATGAAGGAGCGCTACGAGGGCTTCATGCGCGACGTGCCCTGCCCGGAGTGCGAGGGCACCCGGCTCAAGCCCGAGATCCTGGCGGTGACGCTGGCCGCGGGGGACCGCGGTGTGAAGTCCATCGCCGAGGTCTGTGAACTGTCCATCTCGGACTGCGCGGACTTTCTTCAGCGCCTCACCCTCGGTCACCGCGAGCAGGCGATCGCCGGGCAGGTGCTCAAGGAAATCCAGTCGCGGCTGGGCTTTCTGCTCGACGTGGGGCTCGAGTACCTCTCCCTGTCGCGCGCCGCGGCGACGCTGTCCGGCGGGGAGGCCCAACGCATCCGGCTGGCCACCCAGATCGGCTCCGGTCTGGTGGGTGTGCTCTACGTGCTCGATGAGCCGTCCATCGGGCTGCATCAGCGCGACAATCGTCGTCTCATCGAAACACTAACGCGCCTAAGGGATCTCGGGAACACGCTGATCGTCGTCGAGCATGACGAGGACACCATCGCGCATGCCGACTGGGTGGTCGACATCGGCCCGGGCGCCGGCGAGCACGGCGGCCAGATCGTGCACAGCGGCACCTACGGCGAGCTGCTGGCCAACAAGGCGTCGATCACCGGTGCCTACCTGTCGGGCAAGGAAAGCATCGAGATGCCGGCGATCCGGCGTCCCGTCGACCGGCGGCGTCAGCTCACCGTCGTCGGCGCCCGGGAGCACAACCTGCGCGACATCGACGTGTCGTTCCCGCTCGGCGTGCTGACCTCGGTGACCGGCGTATCCGGTTCGGGCAAGTCGACTCTCGTCAACGACATCCTGGCGGCGGTGCTGGCCAACCGGCTCAACGGCGCGCGGCAGGTCCCGGGCCGGCACACCCGCGTCACCGGTCTGGACCGGCTGGACAAGCTGGTCCGGGTGGACCAGTCGCCGATCGGGCGCACGCCCCGGTCCAACCCGGCCACCTACACCGGGGTCTTCGACAAGATCCGCACCCTGTTCGCGGCCACCACCGAGGCGAAGGTCCGCGGCTATCAGCCCGGCCGATTCTCGTTCAACGTCAAGGGCGGTCGCTGCGAGGCGTGCACGGGCGACGGCACCATCAAGATCGAGATGAACTTCCTGCCCGACGTGTACGTGCCGTGCGAGGTCTGCCACGGCGCCCGGTACAACCGGGAAACCCTTGAGGTGCACTACAAGGGCAAGACCATCTCCGAAGTGCTGGACATGTCGATCGAGGAAGCGGCGGAGTTCTTCGAGCCGATCACCGGCATTCACCGCTATCTGCGCACGCTGGTCGACGTCGGCCTGGGCTATGTGCGGCTCGGCCAGCCCGCGCCGACGCTGTCCGGCGGCGAGGCACAGCGGGTCAAGCTGGCCGCGGAATTGCAGAAGCGTTCGACCGGGCGCACCATCTACATCCTCGACGAGCCGACCACCGGCCTGCATTTCGACGACATCCGCAAGCTGCTCAACGTGATCAACGGGCTTGTCGACAAAGGCAATACGGTGATCGTCATCGAGCACAACCTCGATGTGATCAAGACATCCGACTGGATCGTGGACATGGGTCCGGAGGGCGGCGCCGAGGGCGGAACCATCGTCGCCGAGGGCACACCGGAGGACATCGCCGCGGTGCCCGAAAGTTACACCGGGAAGTTTCTCGCCGAGGTCGTCGGCCGGGGGCGTGCGCCCGCGAGTGCATCGCGGCGGCGGCGCAAAGTCAGCGTTTAGGTTTCGCGGCCCGCCGATTTGGACAGCGGGGACGGAAAGCGCGGGCTGATCCGCACGCCGTCCAGCCACGACGTGAGTTCGTCGGCCCGTCGCTGCAGGGCACGGCGGGCGCGCTGGCCCGGGTCCTCGAGGAGCTGCAGCCGCACCCGGGCGCCGTCGTCCTGATTCCAGCCGCCGACGATGCGTCCGTTCCACCACGCGGTGGGACCCGCGTTGCCGTTGCGGTCGAAAACCTGACCGCGATGCGGGCCGAGGTACCAATCCCTTTCGAACCAGCCCATCGCGGTGGCGTCCAGGCCGGGCAACAACGCGCACCACGGCCCCACGTCCGGTTCCGGTTCGAGGTCGTCCGGGAGCGCGTAGCCGGGGCCGCCGTGCAGGTCGACGTGCACGGCACCGATGTCGCCCAACGCCTTTCGAACCGCGGTCAGCGTGGTGCCGAGCCACCATTTGATGTCGGCGGCGGTGGCCGGGCCGAAGGTGCGCAACCAACGCCGGATGAGTTCGGCCTGGGCGTCCACCGATTCGTCGCGCGCCCCGAGCCACTGGGACGCGTGGACCCACCGCGGCCGCGACGTGGTCCAGGCTCCGTCGTTGGGTCCGCGCACAATGTCGCCACGCGCCGAGAGCACGGTGAGGACCCGCGGGGCAATGGGAACGGCTCCGCCCCACCGTTTTCCGGGCGCCGGATCATATGTTCCGGTCAGCTCGGGCAGCGCGGCACGCAGCTCGGTGCTGCTGGCCGGCCCGTTGTCGTTCAGGTGGCGCAACACCGCGGCGCAGGCCCGCTCGAGCCAGCGGTCCCCGTCCGCGGCCAGGCCGGCCTTGTGGACGTCGGCGGCCAGCCGGCGGCGTTCGTTGTCGGCGACCCGGTCGCTGGCCGCGGACTGGATCATGGCCAGGTCGTCGCTGTTCACCAACCACAGTGTGCGGCGCATCGCCAGATGCCTTAGCGCGGAGCGCTTCTCGTACAGCTCCACATCGAGGTCGGCGGTGGCGAAGCCGGGGGATCGGGCCCACAGCGACAGGTATGGAGTCGCGGGGTCGGTCGCGTGCAACGCGACGAGCCCGGCGATGATCCGCGTTATGGGCTGCGGATCCGTTGGCGACAGAAAGTGCCTGCGCGCCAGGCGGTTCCGCCGCTCCTCGACAGTGAATTTTCGCATGCCGCTATTTCGGTATCTTGGCCGCCATTTCGTTGGCGATCAGCCTGGCCTGATTGATGGTTCCGGGTGCGCAGACGTTGATGTCGAGGACAACGTTGGACACGGCGTCGAGGACGTGCTGGCACACCACGGGGCTGCCGGCCAAACTGTGCTGCAGGGCGATATTGGGCGGATTTCCGCTGAGTTGGCGGAATGTCCACTCGGACGTATGGCCGTTGTTGACTTGAGTCACGGATTTCCCGGCGCAGTTTCGCCACTGGTCCACCTGACCCGTCACAAAACCGTTTGCCTGGTCCGTGGAGGCGAATATCACGGCGCCTTGGACCACCGCATAGCCGGGGTTGCTGTTCGGCTTCTCCATCAACTGGGCCACCATCGCGGTGTATCCACTGCTCTTATAAACCCGGGTCTGGTAACCGATGAGCGGCCCGCGACACTGTTCGTCCGACAGGGTGTCCTCGGGGCCTGGGTCCTTCATATCCCTCGTCGTGCGGCTGACGACGATGCCCGTGGTGCCGACGACACCGTTGATTTGGTCGGGGCTGAGCAGGATCGAATCCAGTTGCGCGGCAGCGACCGTCGGGACCGCGGAGGTTGATGCGGTCACCGTGGTCGCGGTGACCGGACTGCTGGTGGTCGTGACTGGGCTGCCGGCCTGCCCGCCGTCGGTGTTGGCCAGTCCCAGCCAAATTCCGGTGGCGGCAACGGCGGCGACGACGGTTAGCACAGCGGCCAGGATCAGCCAGGGTCTGCGCCGCACCGGTGCGGGGTGCGGCAGTGGTGGCGGTGCCCATGGGATCGGTCCGCTGGGCGCCGGGGCGAACTGCTGGGTGTGCGCGAGCATGGTGACGGCACGCTCGCGGTCCGGAACGCTGAGCGCTTGCTGGGCGGCGCGCGCCAGATCCCCGGCGCTGGAATAGCGGTGCATGGGATGTTTGGCCATTCCCCGGGCGATCACGTCGTCGAAGGCGGCCGGGATGCCCTGCCGTTGCTGGCTGGGCCGGGGGATGGGTTGCATGAGATGCGCACCCATCAGGGTGGTGAGGTTCTGGGTTCGATACGGCCGTGTGCCCGTGAGGCATTCGAACAGCACGCAGGCCAGCGCGTAGATGTCGGATCGGTAGGTGACGTCGTCGTCGCCGAAGCGCTCGGGTGCCATGTAGCTCCAGCTGCCCACCGCGGTTCCGGTTTGGGTGAGGTGATGCTGGTCGGTGGCCGCGGCCGCGATGCCGAAGTCGACCAGATAGGCGAAGTCGTCGCCGGTGATGAGGATGTTTTCGGGTTTGATGTCGCGGTGGACAACCCCGGCGCGGTGTGCGGCATCCAGCGCCGCCGCGACCTGGCTGACGATCGCTACCGCGCGGGGCGGCGATAGCGCCCCTTCGCGGCGAAGCACACCACCGAGGTCCGTGCCTTCGATGAAGCGCATGTCGATGAACAGCTGACCGTCGATTTCGCCGTAGTCGTGGATGGGCACGATGTGGGGTTCTTGGAGGCGTCCGGCGGTATGGGCCTCGCGCTGCATGCGCCGTCGAAATACGTTGTCCGAGTTGAATTCCTGGGACATGAGTTTGAGCGCGACGGTGCGGTCTTTCGCGGTGTCGTGGGCTTCGTAGACTTCGCCCATTCCGCCGCGGCCCAGCAATCGCATGAGGCGGTAGGGCCCGAACTGCGTGCCCACCCGCGAGGCCGGCACGGCGTCACTCATCGGGGTGCATCGACTCGCGGATCTGCGCCAGCCGCTCGGCCGCGGCGCGCTGACGCTCGTCGTATTGCTCCTCGACGTCGCGGCCCTCTGGAGTTTCCGCGGCCAGTTCCGCGGCGCCCTGCGAGGTGCCGTAGCGCGTCTCGATCTTCTCGCGGACGTATTCGAAGGTCGGCACGCCCGCATCGTCGTACCCGGGGTCGGGCTCCGCGGGAGTCACTGGTTCGTCGGGCATGCCTCAGAGGTTACTTCGGCCGCGTGCTGGCGATCGAAATAGCGCACCATCTGCTCCCAGTACACCAGCGTCAGCGCCATCTGCACGGCGGTCGCGAGGGCGGCCGGGACCAGCCGGCGCCGGCGAGCCGAGATCAGGGCGCCGAGCGCGGCCGCGGAGGAGAGCGCGCTGACGACCATCGCCGCGTCGCGGGGCCGACGGCTGATCCACAGCTCCTCGCCCAGCATCGCCCTCGTCGACCAGGCGTGCTGGTGCGCGGGCTTGCCGAAGACGAACGGATTGACCGCCAGCCACACAGCCAGCACCACGGCGTGGCTCCAGCGCCGCGTCCACGCCGGCACCAGCGTCAACGGTGTCGTCGCCCAGCGCGTCCACGCACTCCACGGATTGCAGTGCCGCGCAAAGAGTGCGCGACGTGCGCGCTCGACCGCAGACACCGGCCGCTACTTCATTGCGGTGGCGGGACGCTCGACGGGGACCACCGGGCCGGTATGGACGGAGGGCGGGGTGGTGCCGGGCAACGCAATCCGCGGGACGTCGGGGGTGCCCAGCTGGCCGGCCAACCACGGCAGTGCGGACGCGAAGACCCGGTCCGCGAACGGCCAGTCGTGCTTGCCCGGCTGGGGCAGGACGGCACAGTCGATGCCGTGGTCACGGCCGAGCGCGCACAGCGAATACGCGGCCGCCGTCTGGTTGCTCGGGTTGGCGGCGGCATCGCGGCCGGCCAGACGTATCGAGCCGGCATCCGCCATCGCGAAGTTGCGCCGCGGCGCCGGCGGAGCGTCCGAGGAGACCGCGAACCATCCGGCCACGTCCGTGTAGTGGCCGTGCCGGGTGATCACGGTGGTCGGGTCGAACGCCGCCCATGCGGTCGCGTTTCCGCCGAACAGCCGGGCGATGGTCTGCGCCTTGGTCCCCGCATTCGGGAAGAAGTCACCCGCGACATCGACGAAGGCGCTGAACATCTCGGGGTGCATGACGGTCAGATCCACGGCGCAGGTTCCGCCCATGGACCAGCCCACGATGCCCCAGTTGGACCGCGCGGGGCTGACGCCGAAGTTCGAGACCATGTACGGCACAACGTCTTTGGTCAGATGATCGGCCGCATTACCACGAACCCCGTTGACGCATTCGGTGTCGTTGTTGAAGGCGCCTCCGGAGTCCACGAACACCAGCACCGGGGCCTTGCCGTGATGGGTGGCCGCGAAGTCGTCGATCGTCTTGATCGCGTTGCCGGCGCGCGTCCAGTCCGCGGGCGTGTTGAACTGCCCTCCGATCATCATGACGGTCGGCAGCTGCGGCGGGGGGTTACTGGTGAACCACTCGGGCGGCAGATAGACGAGTTCCCCGCGGTGCTTGAAATGTGAGGCGTCGGACGGGATCACGACCGGGACCACGCTCCCGTGCGCGGGCCGGTTTCCCTTGCTCGCCATCGCCGCGACCGTGGCCTTGTCGGTTTGATCGGGCAGCGGGCCGGAGGTGAGCTGGCTCCACGCGGACTGCACGGTGGGGAAGTAGCCGACCCACAGGTTGAGCACCAGCGCCGCGCTGAGCAGGCACAGGGGCACGGCCACAAATGCTGCGCCGCGCCGCCAGTAGTGCGCAGTGCGCCAGCCCAGGATCAGCACCGCTGCGGCCGTGCCCGTCAACGCGATCCAGAGCCACAGCGCCGCGGGCGCGGGTTCGTCGGAGAGGCCCCGGTCGACGATGTACCAGTGCGTCGCGTAGGCCGTGACGCCGCCGGCCAAGCCGACCGCCGGCAGCCACACCGTTCGCCAGCGCCGCGAGCGCCAGCCGATGGCCAACGCCAGCACGACTCCCGCGGTCAGCTGGATCGTCAGGGGAAGCCAGCCATGCATCAGCGAGGTGTGGCTGGTTGCGAGCAACTGCGCCATGGCATGGGGCGTCGACGCGGTCACGGATCCATTGTGAGGGATCGTTAACCTCCCCGGAACATATTCACCGAATGTTCGCCGTGCGCACGCCGGGTGTCGGCGGCCCCACTAGTGGGGCTTGGCCAGCGGAAATGGCAGGGTCTCGCGAATACTGCGGCCGGTTATGAGCATCACGAGGCGATCGATCCCCATCCCGAGCCCGCCGGTCGGCGGCATCGCGTATTCCATCGCTTGCAGGAAGTCCTCGTCGAGCTCCATCGCCTCGGGGTCGCCGCCGGCGGCCAACAGTGACTGCTCGTGCAGGCGGCGCCGCTGTTCCACCGGATCGGTGAGCTCGCTGTAGGCGGTGCCCAGCTCGACACCCCACGCCACCAGGTCCCACCGCTCGGCGACGCCGCGCCGACTGCGGTGCGGGCGGGTCAGCGGCGACACGGACGTCGGAAAGTCGATGTAGAACGTCGGTCGCTCGGTCCGGTCCTCGACGAGGTGCTCGTAGAGCTCCAGCACCACCGCGCCGGCGTCCCACTGCGCCCGGTAGGGAATGTGCGCGGCATCGGCCAGCTTGCGCAGCGCGCTCAGCGAGGTGTCGGGGTCGACGCGTTCGCCCAGGGCTTCGGACACCGCGTCGTGGACGGTTTTCACCGGCCACACGCCCGAAATGTCGACGGGCTCAACGTCGGCCGCGTCGGGCCCGGGGTCCGTGCGGGGCCGCAACACGGTCTGCTCGCCGTTGGCGGCCTGGGCCGCGTTCTGGATGAGTTCGCGGCATCCGTCGATCCACGTCAGGTAGTCGGCGTGCGCCTGGTAGGCCTCCAGCAGGGTGAACTCGGGGTTGTGGCTGAAGTCCACCCCCTCATTGCGGAAGGCCCGGCCCAGTTCGAACACTCGCTCCACGCCGCCGACGCACAACCGCTTCAGGTAGAGCTCCGGCGCGATGCGCAAGAACAGGTCCATGTCGTAGGTGTTGATGTGCGTGACGAACGGCCGGGCCGTGGCTCCGCCGTGGATCTGCTGCAGGATTGGGGTTTCGACTTCGATGAACCCCTTGGCGAACAGCGTCTCCCGGACCGAACGCAGCACGCTGCTCCGGGCGGTGATCAGGCCACGCGATTCGGTATTGACGGCCAGGTCGACGTAGCGGGTCCGCACCCGCGCCTCGGGGTCGGTCAGCCCCTTCCATTTGTTCGGCAACGGCCGCAGGCACTTACCGATCATCCGCCAGTCGCGCACGATCAGCGAGCGCGTCCCGTTCTTCGAGAACCCCATGTGGCCGGCCATCTCGACCAGGTCGCCCAGATCGATGGCCGCGTGGAAATCCGCGGTGCGGCCGCACTCCAGACGTGAATTGTCCAGCAGCACTTGCATTTCGCCCGACCAGTCACGCAACTGGGCGAACAGGACACCGCCGAAATCGCGGATCCGCAATATCCGGCCGGACACCGAGACGGCGTCCTGGTCGTTGGCGTCCAGCGCCTGCGCGACGGTGTGAGTTGGTGGGGAGCCGACAGGGTAGGCGTCAATGCCGGTGCGGCGCAGCGTCTTCAGCTTGGTCAGGCGCACCCGCACCTGCTCGGGCAGGCGGGACCTGAACTCGTCCTCGTCTTCGTCGATGCCCTCGTCGCTCCTGAGCCCGCTGACATCCGGAGCCGACCCGTCGTGGTGCAGGAGCCCCGATTCCGCCAGCCGGGCGGGTACCGCGGGGTGGTGTCCGGTGTGCAGCTTGTCGCGCCGCCGGAACGGCAGCACCAGGAAACCCTCGGCGATCACCGACGCGACGCCCACCCGTGGGATCAACCGGGCGTCTTCGTAACAGGCATAGCGGGGCACCCATTCGGGTTGGTACTTCATGTTCGAGCGGTACAGGGTCTCCAGTTGCCACCAGCGCGAGAAGAAGATCAACAGCCCGCGCCACAACCGGGCAATCGGACCGGCACCGAGTTGGGCACCTTGCTCGAACGCCGACCGGAACATCGCAAAGTTCAGCGAAATGCGGGAGATACCAAGGGTTTCAGCGTTGAGGGCCAGATCGCTGACCATCAGCTCGATGGTGCCGTTGGGGGACTGCGGGGAACGGCGCATCAAATCGAGGGAGGCGCCCGTGGTTCCCCAGGGGACCAGCGACAGCATGGCGACCACGTGGCCATGGGGGTCGAGAGCCTCGACCAGAAGGCAGTCCCCGTCGGCCGGATCACCCAGCCGGCCCAGCGCCATGGAAAAGCCTCGCTCGGTTTGGGTGTCGCGCCAGGAGTCCGCGCGCGAGATGGTCTCGGCCATCTCCTCGGGGGAGATGTCGCGATGCCGCCGGATGCGCAGCGTCAGCCCGGCCCTGCGTGCGCGCGTCACGGCCTGCCGGACGCCGCGCATCTCCGGGCCGGACAGTTTGAATTCGGCGGTCCGCAGAATCGCCTCGTCGCCGAGCTCGAGCGCGTTGAGGCCGGCCTCCCGATACACCTGCGCGCCTTGCGAACTGGCGCCCATGACGCCGGGAGCCCAGCCGTAGGTCTGGCACAGACCCAGCCACGCATCCACGGCCTGCCGCCAGGCGCGCGGATCCCCCACCGGGTCGCCGCTGGCAAGGCAGACGCCGATTTCGACGCGATAGGTGATGGCAGCGCGGCCGCTGTGCGCGAACACCACCGACTTGTCCCGACGGGTCGCGAAGTAACCCAGGGAGTCGTTCTTGCCCCACAGCTCCAGCAGGCCGCGGATGGCCGACTCGTCCTCACCGGTCAGCGCGTTGTCGGCGCGCTGGGACTGGAATAGCACGATCGTCGCGGCGATCAACGCGAGCGCGCCGAACAACCCGAAGATCGCGTTCATCAGCACGTGCGGCCTGCCGGTGAACAGGGTGGGGTCCGCGAGCGCGAAGCCGACCACCCGGTTGGCCACGTAGGGCAGGCGGTCTTGCCGCGCAAGCGATCCGGGGAACAGCTCGACGAGACCCCAGGACAGCAGGATGCCGATGACGTCGCCTACGACCAATACCGCGGCCGCCTTGAACAGCGCGGCCTTGCGGACCTTGGCCCAGAACTCCCGATAGCCCAAAACCAGCAGGACGACCGCGACGACGTGCACGGCGAACCCGAGGTTCTCGCCGAAGGTTTCGGCGGCGGTGTTGTCGCCCGCGGCGATGTCGGCGGCATTCCAGAACGCGGCGAGGATCATCTGGCCGAGCAGCAGCAGCCAGGCGATGCGTTTGCGCGCGGTCAGGGCCGCCGCCAGCAACGCCAGCACGAACGACCACGCGAGGCTGGTGTCCGGGAAGTTGAACAGGTAGTCGTTGATGAATTCGCGCGGGACCTTGATCAGCCAGCGGAACAGTGGCGACACGCTGCCCACCAATGACAGGGTGGCGATGACGCCAACGGTCCAGCCAGCCGCCGCCGGTACCCAGTGATACCGGGAGCGCGACCGGCTGCCCGACCGAGGCCCCGAGCCAGCAGAAGCGAGTGTCACAGACCGCGAGGATATGCCCTTAACCCGTGAAATGCCGCGCGATGCGAAAGAGGATGCGAAAGAGTTTGTCGGCCGCGTTGCCGGACTCGCGAGTGCTGGCAGGCGGCGCTTGGCTGCTAGACTGTCCGTCGCGACCATCCCGGCGAAAGCCAGGACAGTTAAGTGGAGTCCCACTCCCACCGCTAGCCACGAGAAGCTTTGCGTCTCGGTCACGGCGACACGGTCCGGTCACGGGCATTGCATAATGCCTGCTCCGCGCGTGGCGCGGGCGGCTTGACCCAAGGTTCAAGCCGCGATCGGTCGGCATTGGGCCCTGCTTGTGCAGGGCCTTTTTGCTGGTGGTGTGGTGTTTCCACCGCTGACTTCGGACGGGCCCAGGCACTGGTCGTGATTGGAAGACCAGAAGCCCAACAAGGGAGGCCCCATCAGCACTGAGACCCGCGTCAACGAGCGCATTCGCGTACCTGAAGTCCGATTGATTGGCCCAGGGGGGGAGCAGGTAGGCATCGTGCGTATCGAAGACGCACTGCGCGTCGCCGCAGACGCCGATCTCGACCTTGTCGAAGTCGCCCCGAACGCCAGACCTCCGGTCTGCAAGATCATGGACTACGGCAAGTACAAGTACGAGGCGGCGCAGAAGGCGCGCGAATCCCGCCGGAACCAGCAGCAGACCGTCGTCAAAGAACAAAAGCTTCGACCCAAGATCGACGATCACGACTACGAGACCAAAAAGGGCCACGTAGTCCGCTTCCTGGAAGCGGGATCGAAGGTAAAGGTCACCATCATGTTCCGCGGACGCGAGCAGTCGCGGCCCGAGCTGGGCTACCGATTGCTGCAGCGGCTGGGCGCGGACGTCGCCGACTACGGCTTCGTCGAGACGTCGGCCAAGCAGGACGGCCGCAACATGACGATGGTGCTGGCACCGCACCGCGGCGCGAAGACTCGCGCCAGGGCGCGTCACCCCGAAGGACATGAGGCCGCGCCAGCGGCCGATCCGAATACCGCAGAACAGCAGAACTAGAACCAACTAAGACCAGAGGAAATATGCCCAAGGCCAAGACCCACAGCGGGGCTTCGAAGCGGTTCCGGCGCACCGGGACCGGAAAGATCGTCCGGCAGAAAGCCAATCGCCGGCATCTGCTCGAGCACAAGCCCACCAAGCGGACCCGGCGGCTGGACGGCCGCACCACGGTTTCAGCCAACGACACTAAGCGCATCAACGCCTTGTTGAACGGCTGACCCTGACCATTTACGTCTGAACGAGAGTAGGAATATCCATGGCACGCGTGAAGCGGGCGGTCAATGCCCACAAGAAGAGGCGCAGCGTTCTGAAGGCCTCGAAGGGCTATCGCGGCCAGCGATCCCGGCTCTACCGCAAGGCCAAAGAGCAGCAGCTGCATTCGCTGAACTACGCCTACCGCGACCGTCGCGCGCGCAAGGGCGAATTCCGCAAATTGTGGATCTCGCGGATCAACGCCGCCGCGCGCGCCAACGACATCACCTACAACCGGCTGATCCAGGGTCTCAAGGCCGCGGGTGTCGAAGTGGACCGCAAGAACCTCGCCGATATCGCGATCGCCGACCCGGCGGCGTTCACCGCGCTCGTCGAC
Source organism: Mycobacterium sp. IS-1264 (assembly GCF_001954195.1). Lineage (GTDB taxonomy): Bacteria > Actinomycetota > Actinomycetes > Mycobacteriales > Mycobacteriaceae > Mycobacterium. The sequence continues at coordinate 20,732 of NZ_MBES01000020.1, forward strand.
GTCGCCCGGGCGGCATTGCCCGAGGACGTCAACGCCCCCTCGGGAGAGGCTGCCTAACTTCGGTGTTGACCGAACGCTCGGCCAGGGTGGCGGCGGCGGTCAAACTGCATCGGCACGTCACGCGCCGGCGCTCGGGACGGTTCCTCGCCGAGGGCCCCAACCTGGTCGAGGCCGCGTCGGCGCGCGGCCTGGTCCGGGACGTCTTTGTCACCGAGTCGGCGGCGCGGCGCCATGAGGCGCTGCTCGCCAAGCAACAGGCGCCCGTCCACCTGGTGACCGAACGTGCCGCAAAAGCCTTGTCCGACACCGTTACTCCCGCGGGGGTGGTGGCGGTGTGCGACGTCCCGGCCATCGGGCTCGAGGACGTGCTGGCCGACGCGCCCCGGCTGGTCGCCGTCGCCGTCGAGATCGGCGAGCCGGGCAATGCGGGCACGGTCATCCGCATCGCCGACGCCATGGGCGTCGCGGCCGTGATCCTGGGCGGGCACAGCGTCGACCCCTACAACGGCAAGTGCTTGCGCGCGTCCGCCGGCAGCATTTTCTCGATTCCGGTCGTCGCCGAGCCCGACGTCCATGCCGTCCTCACCGCGCTGCGCGCGGCGGGGCTGCAGCTGCTGGCCGCCACGGTCGACGGCGAGACCCGCCTCGACGAGGCCGGGGAACTGCTCAGCAGTCCGACGGCCTGGCTGTTCGGGCCCGAATCACACGGCTTGCCAACCGAAATCGCCGGCCGGGCGGATCGCCGCGTGCGCATCCCGATGTCCGGTGGCGCGGAGAGCCTGAATGTGGCCGCGGCCGCGGCGATCTGTCTCTACCAGAGCGCGCGGGCCCTGGCGTAGGTCCAGCCCGCACGCCGAGCGTGGACCCACGGCGAGAAATCGGCCAAAATCTCGCCCTCAGTTCACGTTCGGCGATGTGGGAGGCTCCGGGCGGTGTCGCCCCTACGCTGCCTTTCCGCGGCCCCTAGCCGGGCGCATGCCGGCCAGCGACAGCGTGGTGTGCACCAGCGACCCGGCGCGCTCCATCAGCGACTTGCGCGGCGGAAAGTAGTGCATCGGCAGCCCGCGGCGATCACGCGGCGGCGCCACGAATTTCGGTGCCTCGACCAACGGAGCGTCGCCCGGAATCCGCCCCTGGGCGCGCCGGTATGCGGCCAGCGCGCGCGGGTGCAGGCGGATCTCGTCGGGGACGGCCAGGAAGGCCAGCTCGACCATCTTGCCGAAGACGCGCAACAACACCTCGTCGCCCGGCGTCCAGCGCATTCCCGCCTTCTCGCGCACCGCGGGCTCGAACAGACCCGCCGCGATCCAGCGCTGACCGGCCACCAACGGCCTGAAAAGTTGGTCCCAGATCGGCGTCGGCATCAGGATGAACTTGGGCTTGGGGATCCGAATCTGGAAGATGTCCAGCGTCGCCTGGTTGATTTCCAGCTCCTCGCGGCACACCCGGTCCCAGTACTCCTGGAATTCCTCCCAGGATTTCGGCACCGGCCGCATGCTCATCCCGTACATCCGGTACCACCGCACATGCTCGTCGAACAGCTGCCGTTTCTCCGCCTCGGTCAAGCCCCCGCAGAAATACTCGGCCACCTTGATGACGAGCATGAAGAACGTGGCGTGCGCCCAGTAGAAGGTCTCGGGGTTCAGGGCGTGGTAGCGGCGCCCCGCGGTGTCGGTCCCCTTGATGGTGTCGTGGTAGCGCTTGATCTGCTCACCGGTCTGCGCGGCCCGCTCGCCGTCGTAGACGACGCCCATGATGGGGTACACCGACCGGGTCACGCGCTGCAGCGGCTCGCGCAGCAGGATCGAATGCTCCTCGACCCCCGCGCCGAGTTCCGGATACATGTTCTGAATCGCCCCGATCCAGATGCCCATCATCCCGGTGCGCAAATCGCCAAAGTACTTCCAGGTAAGGGAATCTGGTCCGAGCGGATCAGCGGATGCAGTCGACGCGGCAGTCATCACGGCCTCCTAGTACTACCTGCGCTCACGATAACTTTGACAACGCGCGTTGTCTATGATTTCGGCCCGCGGCGCGGCCGGGTGTTACCGACTTTCGATGCCGGCGTGGCCGGCCGGTAATCCAGTGTCAAGCAGGGGCTTCGATGCGAGATGTGACACAACGCCAGCGAGTGTCATTGCCTGCGTCAGCCGGAACTACTTACCCTGGCCAAGTGGAGCGCGCACCTGGCGATCCGGTCCCGGGTGAGCCCCTGGAAACGGACTCTGAATCGGTGACCACGGCGGCGCCCCCCGACTCGAAACTTCGCTCTCCGGCGCAGTGGTTGCGCACGACCAACCACAGCCCCGGCGTGGTGGCGTTCGTCCGGCGAGCGCGACGGCTGTTGCCCGGCGACCACGAGTTCGGCGACCCGCTGTCCACCGCGGGTGAGGGCGCGCCGCGGGCTGCGGCACGCGCCGCCGACCGGCTGCTGGGGGATCGTGACGCCGCGTCGCGTGAGCTCAGCCTCGGCGTGCTGCAGGTGTGGCAGGCGCTGACCGAGGCGGTGTCCCGACGGCCGGCCAACCCGGAAGTGACGCTGGTGTTCACCGATCTGGTCGGCTTTTCGACGTGGTCGCTGCACGCCGGTGACGACGCGGCGCTGGCCCTGCTGCGGCAGGTGGCGCGGGCGGTCGAACCGCCGCTGCTGGACGCGGGAGGCCACATCGTCAAGCGGATGGGCGACGGGCTGATGGCGGTGTTCGGCGATCCGACCGTCGCCGTGCGGGCCGTACTCGCCGCCAAGGAGCAACTGAGAACCGTCGACGTGGACGGCTACACGCCGCGGATGCGGGTCGGGATCCACACCGGACGCCCGCAGCGGATGGCCGCCGACTGGCTCGGCGTCGACGTCAACATCGCCGCCCGCGTGATGGAACGGGCCACCAAGGGCGGAATCATGGTGTCGAGTTCGTCACTCGACCAGATACCCCAAACCGCGCTGGACGCGATGGGCGTCGTCGCCAAACGTGCACGTAAACCGGTATTCGCGCCCAAAACCGCCGGCGTTCCCGCGGACCTGGCGATCTATCGCCTGCGGACTCTTAGGGAGTTGACAGCCTCCGATCACACTTCGGAAACAAATTAGCCCGCATAATAGACACCGATGATTGGGGGCATCCTCTCCCGGCTGGCCCGGGTCCGGTTCACCATTGGGTACGTGGCGATTCTGCTCGCCATCAGTTGCGCGATCCTGGCGCTCGGCCCGCACGCGCACGACGTGCTCGTTCAGCGCGCTAGCACCAACCTGCACAACCTGGCGCACGGCCATGTGGGCACGCTGCTGGGCAGCGCGCTGGTCGTCGACGCCGGCCCGCTCTACTTCTGGCTGCCGTTCCTGACGTGCCTGCTCGCCCTGGCCGAACTGCATTTGCGCACCATCCGTCTGTTCATGGCGTTCCTCGTCGGCCACATCGGCGCGACGTTGGTGGTGGCCGCCGCCCTCGCGGCGTCGGTCGAGTTTGGCTGGCTGCCGATTTCCATCGCCCACGCCAGCGACGTCGGCATGAGCTACGGCGCCCTCGCGGTGCTGGGCGCGATGACCGCGGTTATTCCGTCGCGGTGGCGTGCGGCGTGGGTCGGCTGGTGGGTGGCGGCCGGCGTGGCGTCGGCGATCATGGGTGGTGACTTCACCGACGCCGGGCACACCGTCGCCGTCGTGCTGGGCGTCCTGGTGTCCGCGCGGTTCCGCCAACCGATCCGGTGGACCCCGGTACGCGTCCTGATGCTCGCGGCGTCCTCAGGGTTTGGCTTCCTCATGCTGGCGCACCACTGGGGGACGATGGCCGCCGCGTCGTCGTTCGGCGTCCTGGCCGCCGCAGCGGCCTACGCGGTCGCGCAGTTCTTCGCGCGGCGCGGCGCGCTCGCGCTGGCCGCCGATGCGCCGGCCGGTCTGCAGCCGGTCATGGCGGGCTAAGCGCCCCTCGGCATCTCCCAGCACGCGCCGAGCGCCGTGCATCGAATCCCCTATGATCGGCATTTGCGCTGGACGCATCCAGCCCTGCAACAGCCTCGTCAGCAAGGAGAGTGCCGCCGCGTGGGCGATCAACCCGTCGATCTGTCGCCGGAAGCGTTGACCGATGCGGTCGATGCCGCCCGGCAGGCCTTCGCAGCGGCGGGTGACCTGGAGGCGCTGGCGCTCGTCAAGACCGAGCACCTCGGTGACCGCTCGCCGCTGGCACTGGCGCGACAGGCGCTGGCCGCCTTGCCCAAGGACCAGCGCGCGGACGCCGGCAAGCGCGTCAACACCGCCCGCGGCGACGCCCAGCGCAGCTACGACGAACGGCTGGCGACCCTGCGTGCCGAGCGCGACGCGGCCGTGCTGGTCGCCGAGGGCATCGACGTCACGTTGCCGTCGACGCGACAGCCGACCGGCGCCCGGCACCCGATCACGATATTGGCCGAGCATGTCGCCGACACCTTCATCGCGATGGGATGGGAGCTGGTCGAGGGGCCGGAGGTCGAGACCGAGCAGTTCAACTTCGACGCCCTCAACTTTCCTCCCGACCATCCCGCGCGCAGCGAACAGGACACCTTCTATATCGCGCCGGAAGGTTCGCGACAGCTGCTGCGCACGCATACCTCGCCGGTGCAGGTCCGCATCCTGCTCGAGCGCGACCTGCCGATCTACATCGTCTCGATCGGCCGCACGTTCCGTACCGACGAACTCGACGCCACCCATACGCCCGTCTTCCATCAGGTCGAAGGGTTGGCGGTGGACCGCGGCCTGACGATGGCGCACCTGCGGGGAACGCTGGACGCGTTCGCGCGCGCGGAGTTCGGCCCCTCGGTGCGCACCCGGTTCCGGCCACACTTCTTCCCGTTCACCGAACCGTCCGCCGAGTTCGACGTCTGGTTCGCCGACAGGAAGGGCGGCGCCGACTGGGTGGAGTGGGGCGGCTGCGGCATGGTGCATCCAAACGTGTTGCGGGCTGCTGGGATTGACCCCGACGTCTACTCCGGCTTCGCGTTCGGGATGGGCCTGGAACGCACGCTGCAGTTCCGCAACGGCATTCCCGACATGCGCGACATGGTCGAGGGCGACGTCCGGTTCTCGCTGCCCTTCGGGGTCGGTGCCTGATGCGCCTTCCGTACAGCTGGCTGCGCGAGGTCGTCGCCGTGGGCGCCCCGGGCTGGGATGTCGCCCCTAGCGACCTCGAACAGACCCTGGTGCGCATCGGCCACGAGGTCGAGGAAGTCGTCACGCTCGGCCCGGTCGACGGGCCGCTGACCGTGGGACGGGTCACCGGCATCGAGGAGCTCACCGAGTTCAAGAAACCGATCCGGGCGTGTCTCGTCGACGTCGGCGAGGGAGCACCCCGCGATATCGTTTGTGGGGCAACCAATTTCGTGGTCGGCGACCTGGTTGTGGTGGCGCTGCCCGGTACCACGCTGCCCGGCGGGTTCGCCATCACCGCGCGCAAGACCTACGGTCGCAACTCCGACGGAATGATCTGCTCGACGGCCGAACTCGGTTTGGGCGCCGACCATTCCGGAATCCTGGTGCTCCCGCCCGGCACGGCCGAACCCGGGGCCGACGCCACCGGCGTGCTCGGATTGGACGACGTGGTCTTCCACCTGGCCATCACCCCCGACCGCGGCTACGCCATGTCGGTGCGCGGCCTGGCCCGTGAGATCGCCTGCGCCTACGACCTGGACTTCGTCGACCCCGCGGAGGTCAAGCCGCTGCCCGTCGAGGGCGAGGCGTGGCCGCTGACGGTGCAGGCCGAAACCGGCGTTCGCCGCTTCGCGCTGCGGCCGGTCACCGGCATCGACCCCGCCGCGGTGTCGCCATGGTGGCTGCAGCGCCGGCTGCTGCTCTCCGGCATCCGCGCGACCTCCCCGGCCGTCGACGTGACCAACTACGTGATGCTGGAACTGGGCCACCCCATGCACGCCCACGACCGCAACCGCATCAGCGGCGGCCTCGGCGTGCGGTTCGCCCGGCCCGGCGAGATCGTCGTCACCCTCGATGACGTTGAGCGCAAACTCGATCCGGCCGACGTCCTTATCGTCGACGACTCCGCCACGGCCGCGATCGGCGGAGTCATGGGTGCGGCCAGCACCGAGGTGCGCGCCGATTCCACCGACGTGCTGCTGGAGGCCGCGGTGTGGGACCCGGCCGCGGTGTCGCGCACCCAGCGGCGGCTGCACCTGCCCAGCGAGGCCGCCCGTCGCTATGAGCGCGGGGTGGACCCGGCGATTTCGGTGGCCGCGCTGGACCGCTGTGCCGCGCTGCTCGCCGACATCACCGGAGGAGCGGTGTCCCCGACCCTGACCGATTGGCGTGGTGACCCGCCGCGTGACGACTGGTCCCTGCCGCCGATCCGGATCGCCGTCGACCTGCCGGACCGCGTCGCGGGCCTGGCCTACGCCCCGGGCACGACCGCGCGGCGGCTGGCCCAGATCGGCGCCTTGGTAGTGGAAGAAGTCGCCGAAGATGGCGGCATATTGACGGTGACCCCGCCGAGTTGGCGCCCCGATCTCGTGCAGCCCGCCGACCTGGTGGAAGAGGTGCTGCGGCTGGAGGGCCTCGAGGACATCCCGTCGGTGCTGCCGTCGGCCCCCGCGGGGCGGGGACTCACCGCGGTGCAGAAGCGCCGCCGCGCCATCGGTAGGTCGCTGGCGCAGTCCGGCTACGTCGAGGTCCTGCCGACACCGTTTCTGCCCGCCGGCGTGTTCGACCTCTGGGGCCTGCCCGCCGACGACCCGCGGCGCAGCACCACCCGTGTGCTCAACCCGCTGGAAGCGGATCGGCCGGAGCTGGCCACCACACTACTGCCCGGCCTACTGGAAGCGTTGGGGCGCAACGTGTCCCGCGGTCTCGTCGACGCCGCGCTGTTCGCCATCGCCCAGGTGGTGCAGCCGACCGAGCAGACTCGCGGTGTCGAGCTCATCCCCGTGGACCGCCGCCCGACCGAAGCCGAAATCGCGATGCTGGACGCGTCGTTGCCCCGACAACCGCAGCACGTCGCAGTCGTGCTGGCCGGCCTGCGTGAACCACGCGGCCCGTGGGGCCCCGGGCGCGCCGCGGATGCCACCGATGCGTTGGAGGCGGTGCGAATCATCGCGCGCGCCAGCGGAGTTGACGTGACCCTGCGGGCCGCCCAATGCCTGCCGTGGCATCCGGGCCGCTGCGCCGAGGTGCTGGTCGGGGGGACCCGCGTCGGTCATGCGGGCCAATTGCATCCCGCCGTGATCGAGCGCTCGGGGCTGCCGAAGGGTACCTGCGCGCTCGAGCTGAACCTCGATGCGATTCCGATCGTCGAGGCGTTGCCGGCGCCCAGGGTGTCGCCATTCCCGGCCGTGTTCCAGGACGTCAGCCTGGTGGTGTCGGCCGACGTGCCGGCCCAGGCGGTGGCGGATGCCGTCCGCGAGGGGGCGGGCGAGCTGCTAGAGGACATTCGGCTGTTCGACGTGTTCACCGGCCCGCAGATCGGCGAGCATCGCAAGTCGCTGACGTTCGCGCTGCGCTTCCGCGCGCCCGATCGCACGCTGACCGAGGACGACGCCAGCGCCGCCCGTGGCGCCGCCGTGCGGCGTGCCGCTGAGGCCGTCGGTGCCGAACTGCGCATGTAGCATTGATTTGCAAACTACTGCATAACCATGCAGAATGGTCGAAATGGCCGACGTTCTCAAGGTGGCGGTTGCCGGTGCCAGCGGCTACGCGGGGGGCGAGATCCTCCGCCTGCTGCTCGGGCATCCCGCCTACGCCGACGGCCGGCTCGCGATCGGTTCGGTGACCGCCGCCGCCAGCGCCGGCAGCGCGCTGGGTGAGCACCATCCGCACCTGACGCCGCTGGCGCAGCGGGTGGTCGAGCCCACCGAGCTCGCCGTCCTGAGCGGTCATGACGTGGTGTTCCTGGCGCTTCCGCACGGGCATTCGGCGGCGCTGGCCGAACAGCTCGGCCCCGACACCCTGATCGTCGACTGCGGCGCGGACTTCCGGCTCGGTGACGCCGTCGCCTGGGAGCGGTTCTATGGGTCCCCGCACGCCGGCAGCTGGCCCTACGGGCTGCCCGAGCTGCCCGGGGCGCGGGAGCGGCTGCGCGGCGCCCGCCGCATCGCGGTGCCGGGGTGCTATCCGACCGCGGCGCTACTGGCGCTGTTGCCCGCGGTGGCCGAGGACCTCGTCGAACCCGCCGTCACCGTGGTCGCCGTCAGCGGCACCTCGGGGGCCGGTCGCGCGGCCAAGACCGACCTGCTCGGCTCCGAGGTCATCGGGTCGGCGCGGGCCTACAACATCGCCGGCGCCCACCGGCACACGCCCGAGATCGCGCAGGGGCTGCGGGCCGTCACCGAGCGCGACGTCACGGTGTCGTTCACACCGGTGCTCATCCCGACGTCACGCGGCATCCTGGCCACCTGCACCGCACGCACCCGCGCCCCGCTGTCACAACTGCGCGCTGCCTACGAAAAGGCTTATGACGCAGAGCCTTTCGTCTATCTGCTGCCCGACGGCCAGTTGCCCCGCACCGGGTCGGTCATCGGCAGCAACGCCGCCCACATCGCCGTCGCGGTGGACGAGGCCGCCGAGACGTTCGTCGCGATCGCCGCGATCGACAACCTGGTCAAGGGCACGGCCGGCGCCGCCGTGCAGTCGATGAACCTGGCGCTGGGTTGGCCCGAGGCCGAGGGCCTTTCGGTGGTCGGAGTGGCGCCGTGACATCGACGACCGCTGAGACGCGGCTGCTGCGTGAGCAGGGCGTGACCGCCCCGGCCGGGTTCCGGGCCGCCGGCATTGCCGCCGGGATCAAGGCGTCGGGGGCTCGTGACCTCGCCCTGGTGTTCAACGAAGGACCCGACTACGCCGCCGCCGGGGTGTTCACCCGCAACCAGGTCAAGGCCGCGCCGGTGCTCTGGACCCAGCAGGTGCTGACCACCGGCGCGCTGCGCGCGGTGATCCTCAACTCCGGCGGGGCGAACGCCTGCACCGGGCCGGGCGGCTTCCAGGACGCCCACGCCACCGCGGAGGCGGTGGCCGCCGCGCTGTCGGACTGGGGAACCGAGACCGGGGCCATCGAGGTCGGCGTCTGCTCCACCGGATTGATCGGCGACCGGCTGCCAATGGACAAGGTGCTGGCCGGGGTTCGCGAGATCGTGCACGAGATGGCGGGCGGGCTGACCGGCGGGGACGACGCCGCGCACGCCATCATGACCACCGACACCGTGGCCAAACAGGTTGCGCTGCATCATCGGAACAACTGGACGGTGGGCGGGATGGCCAAAGGCGCGGGCATGCTCGCGCCGTCGCTGGCCACCATGCTGTGCGTGCTGAGCACCGACGCGGTCGCCGACGCGGCAGCGCTCGACGCGGCGCTGCGCGGCGCCGCCGCCCGCACGTTCGACCGACTCGACATCGACGGCTGCTGTTCCACCAACGACACCGTGCTGCTGCTGGCGTCGGGCGCCAGCGGGATCGCGCCGCCGCAGGCCGATCTCGACGAGGCGGTGCTGCGGGTCTGCGACGACCTGTGCGCACAGCTGCAGGCCGACGCCGAGGGCGTCACCAAGCGCATCACCGTGACCGTGACCGGAGCGGCATCCGACGACGACGCGCTGACCGCCGCCCGGGCGGTCGCCCGCGACAGCCTGGTCAAGACTGCGCTGTTCGGCTCGGACCCCAACTGGGGCCGGGTGCTCGCGGCCGTCGGCATGACGCCGATCACCCTCGAACCGGATCGAATCAACGTGTCGTTCAACGGTTCCGCGGTGTGCGTCGACGGGGTCGGCGCGCCCGGCGCGCGTGAGGTCGATCTGTCGGGCGCCGACATCGACGTCACCGTCGACCTGCGCGTCGGCGACGCCTCGGCCGCCATCCGCACCACCGACCTCTCGCACGGTTACGTCGAAGAGAATTCGGCCTACAGCTCATGACCATGAAGATCGAAGAGTTGACCACCGTGGTCAAGGCGCAGGTGCTCGCGGAGGCGCTGCCGTGGCTCAAGCAGCTGCACGGCAAGATCGTCGTGATCAAGTACGGCGGCAACGCCATGACCGATGACACGCTGCGGCACGCCTTCGCCGCCGACATGGCGTTCCTGCGCAACTGCGGCGTCCACCCCGTGGTCGTGCACGGCGGTGGACCACAGATCACCGCCATGCTGCGCCGCCTCGGCATCGAGGGCGACTTCAAGGGTGGATTCCGCGTCACCACACCGGAAGTGCTCGACGTGGCGCGGATGGTGCTGTTCGGACAGGTCGGCCGCGAACTGGTCAACCTGATCAACGCACACGGGCCCTACGCCGTCGGCATCACCGGCGAGGATGCGCAGCTGTTCACCGCCGTGCGGCGCAGCGTCACCGTCGATGGGGTGGCCACCGACATCGGCCTGGTGGGCGACGTCGATCAGGTGAACACGGCGGCGGTGCTGGATCTGATTGCGGCGCGCCGCATTCCGGTGGTGTCGACGCTCGCGCCCGACGCCGACGGCGTGGTGCACAACATCAACGCCGACACCGCCGCGGCGGCGCTGGCCGAAGCCCTGGGAGCCGAAAAGCTGTTGATGCTGACCGATGTCGAAGGCCTGTACACCAGCTGGCCCGACCGCGATTCGCTGGTCAGCGAAATCGACACCGCCACACTGGCGCAACTGCTACCCACGCTGGAGGCCGGCATGATCCCCAAGGTCGAGGCGTGCCTGCGCGCGGTCACCGCCGGTGTGCCCAGCGCACACGTCATCGACGGGCGGGTCGAACACTGCGTGCTGGTGGAGCTTTTCACCGACGCGGGCACCGGCACCAAGGTGGTGCGCGCCGGCGACGATGCAGAGCGCAGCGATGAGGAGGAGCGGCGCAGGTGGAACGCGTGACGCACACCGACGAGCTACGGCAGCGGTGGGAAGCCGTGATGATGCACAACTACGGCACCCCGCCGGTCGCGTTGGCCAGCGGGGAGGGCGCCGTCGTCACCGACGTCGACGGCAAGACCTACCTGGATCTGCTCGGCGGCATCGCAGTCAACGTGCTCGGCCATCGCCACCCCGCCATCATCGAGGCCGTCACGCATCAGCTCGCGACGCTGGGCCACACGTCCAACCTGTATGCCACCGAACCCGCCGTCGCGCTGGCCGAAGAACTGGTCGGGCTGCTGGGCGCGGACGCGCAGACCCGGGTTTTCTTCTGCAACTCCGGGACCGAGGCGAACGAGATGGCGTTCAAGCTGTCCCGGCTCACCGGACGCACGAAACTCGTTGCCGCACAAGAGGCTTTCCACGGCCGGACGATGGGTTCGCTGGCGTTGACCGGTCAGCCCAGCAAGCAGGCTCCGTTCGCGCCGCTGCCCGGTGAGGTCACCCACGTCCCGTACGGCTCGGTGGACGCGCTGGCGGCGGCCGTCGACGACGACACCGCCGCGGTATTCCTCGAACCGATCATGGGGGAGAGCGGCGTCGTCGTCCCACCGGAGGGCTACCTCGTCGCCGCCCGCGACATCACCGCGCGGCACGGGGCCCTGCTGGTCCTCGACGAGGTGCAGACCGGAATGGGCCGCACCGGCGCGTTTTTCGCGCATCAGCATGACGGCATCACCCCCGACGTGGTGACGCTGGCCAAGGGGCTGGGCGGCGGTCTGCCGATCGGCGCGTGCCTGGCCGTCGGGCCGGCGGCGGAGCTGCTGACGCCGGGCCTGCACGGCAGCACGTTCGGCGGCAACCCGATCTGCACCGCGGCGGCGCTGGCCGTGTTGCGCGTCCTGGCCGCCGACGACCTCGTCCGGCGCGCCGAGGTGCTGGGCAAGACGATCCGTCACGGCATCGAAAGGCTCGGCCATCCGCTGATCGACCACGTGCGCGGCCGCGGCCTGCTGTGGGGCGTGGTGCTGTCCGCGCCGCGCGCCAAGGACGCGGAGGCGGCAGCCCGCGGTGCGGGCTTCCTGGTCAATGCGGCCGCGCCCGACGTCATCCGGCTGGCGCCGCCGCTGATCATCACCGAGTCCCAGATCGAGGGATTTATCGCCGCCCTGCCGGGGATCCTCGAGACCGCAGGGGCTGCAACGTGATTCGGCATTTCCTGCGCGACGATGACCTCGCACCGGCCGAGCAGGCCGAGGTGCTGCAGCTGGCCGCGGATCTGAAGAAGGACCCGTTCGCCCGTCGCCCCCTGGAGGGTCCGCGCGGCGTCGCGGTGCTCTTCGACAAGAACTCCACCCGCACCCGGTTCTCGTTCGAGGTGGGCATCGCCCAGCTCGGCGGGCATGCGGTCGTCGTCGACACAAGCAGCACCCAGCTGGGCCGCGACGAGACGCTCGAGGACACCGCGCGCGTCCTGTCCCGCTATGTCGACGCCGTCGTGTGGCGGACGTTCGGGCAGGACCGGCTCGACGCCATGGCCTCTACCGCGACCGTGCCGGTGGTGAACGCGCTGTCGGACGAGTTCCATCCCTGCCAGGTGCTCGCCGACCTGCAGACCATCGCCGAACGCAAGGGGACGCTGCACGGGCTGCGGCTGTCCTACTTCGGAGACGGCGCCAACAACATGGCCCATTCGCTGATGCTCGGCGCCGTCACCGCCGGCATCCACGTCACGGTCGCCGCGCCCGACGGGTTCGCGCCCGACCCGAGCGTCGTGGCCGCCGCCGAGCAGCGCGCGCGGGCCACCGGCGCGTCGGTGCTGGTCACCTCCGATGCCGAGGCCGCCGCGGCGGGAGCCGACGTCCTGGTGACCGACACCTGGACGTCGATGGGTCAGGAGGACGACGGACTGGACCGCCGCACCCCGTTCTGGCCCTATCAGGTCAACCCGCAACTCGTCGGCCTGGCGGATTCGGAAGCCATTGTGCTGCACTGCCTTCCGGCCCACCGTGGCGACGAGATCACCGACGAGGTGATGGACGGGCCGCGCAGCGCGGTGTGGGACGAGGCCGAGAACCGCCTGCACGCCCAGAAGGCGCTGCTGGTGTGGTTGCTGGAGCGGTCGCAATGACTCGCAGCAAGCCCACCCCCGAAACCACCCGCGCCGGCCGGCAGGCCCGCATCGTGGCGATCCTGTCGTCATCGTCGATCAGCAGCCAGAGCGAACTGGCGGTGCGGCTGGCCGACGAGGGCATCGACGTCACCCAGGCCACGCTGTCGCGCGATCTCGAGGAGCTCGGCGCAGTGAAGCTGCGCGGCGCGGACGGCGGCGTCGGGGTCTACGTCGTCCCCGAGGACGGCAGCCCGGTGCGCGGGGTGTCCGGCGGCACCGCGCGGCTGTCGCGGCTGCTGGGCGAGCTGCTGGTGTCCGTCGACTCCAGCGCGAACCTGGCGGTGCTGCGCACCCCGCCCGGTGCGGCCGACTATTTGGCCAGCGCAATCGACCGGGCGGCGCTACCGTACGTGGTCGGCACGATCGCCGGCGATGACACCCTCTTCGTGGCCGCCCGAGAGCCGATGACCGGCGCCGAGCTGGCCGCCACCCTCGAGAGCCTCAAATAAAGGAGATTGACTGATGTCAGAACGCGTCATCCTGGCGTATTCCGGCGGTCTGGACACCTCGGTGGCGATCAGCTGGATAGGCAAGGAGACCGGCCGTGAGGTCGTGGCGGTGGCGATCGATCTGGGCCAGGGCGGCGAGGACATGGAGGTCGTGCGCCAACGGGCCCTGGACTGCGGCGCCGTCGAGGCGGTCGTCGTCGACGCCCGCGACGAATTCGCCGAGGGCTATTGCCTGCCCACGGTGCTGAACAACGCGCTGTACATGGACCGCTACCCGCTGGTGTCCGCGATCAGCCGGCCGTTGATCGTCAAGCACCTCGTGGCGGCCGCGCGCGAGCACGGCGGCGGCATCGTCGCGCATGGCTGCACCGGCAAGGGCAATGACCAGGTCCGGTTCGAGGTCGGATTCGCTTCGCTGGCACCGGATTTGGAGGTGCTGGCGCCGGTGCGCGACTACGCGTGGACGCGGGAGAAGGCGATCGCGTTCGCCGAGGAGAACGCCATCCCGATCGGCGTCACCAAACGCTCGCCGTTCTCCATCGACCAGAACGTGTGGGGCCGCGCTGTGGAGACCGGGTTTCTCGAGCACCTGTGGAACGCACCCACCAAGGACATCTACGCCTACACCGAAGACCCCACCCTGAACTGGAGCACGCCCGACGAGGTGATCATCGGATTCGAGCGGGGCGTGCCGGTGTCCATCGACGGCAGGCCGGTCTCGATGCTGCAGGCCATCGAGGAACTCAACACCCGCGCCGGGGCGCAGGGCGTGGGGCGCCTCGACGTCGTCGAGGACCGGCTGGTCGGCATCAAGAGCCGCGAGATCTACGAAGCACCCGGCGCGATGGTGCTCATCACCGCGCACACCGAACTCGAACACGTCACCCTCGAGCGCGAACTCGGTCGCTTCAAACGGCATACCGACCAGCGCTGGGCCGAGCTGGTGTACGACGGGCTGTGGTACTCACCGCTCAAGGTCGCGCTGGAGAGCTTCGTCGCCAAGACGCAGGAACACGTGTCCGGCGAGGTGCGAATGGTGTTGCACGGCGGGCACATTGCGGTCAACGGCCGCCGCAGCGCCGAATCGCTCTACGACTTCAACCTGGCCACCTACGACGAGGGCGACAGCTTCGACCAGTCGGCGGCGAAGGGCTTCGTCTACGTGCACGGGTTGTCGTCGAAGATCGCCTCCCGCCGGGACCTGCAGTGAGTTTTCTCGGCCGCGAGTGTGAAATCTGCGACGGGACACGCCGTCGAAGCGTCGTGAGATTCACACTCGCGGATGGGGTGAGAGGCGGGTGAGCACTCGCGAGGGATCACTGTGGGGTGGGCGGTTCGCCGACGGTCCGTCCGAGGCGCTGGCCGCTCTCAGCAAGTCCACCCACTTCGACTGGGTGCTGGCGCCCTACGACATCACGGCGTCGCGCGCGCACACCATAGTCCTGTTCCGGGCCGGGCTGCTCAGCGAGGAGCAGCGCGACGGGCTGCTGGCCGGGCTGGACAGCCTGGCCGAGGACGTGGCCGACGGCAGCTTCTCGCCGCTTGTCAGCGACGAGGACGTGCACGCCGCCCTGGAGCGCGGCCTGATCGACCGGGTCGGGCCCGACCTGGGCGGCCGGCTCCGCGCCGGCCGGTCGCGCAACGATCAGGTGGCGACGCTGTTCCGGATGTGGCTGCGCGACGCGGTGCGGCGGGTCGCCGCCGGGGCGCTCGACGTCGTCGCGGCGCTGGCCGCGCAGGCCGCCGCCCACCCGAAGGCGATCATGCCCGGCAAGACCCATCTGCAGTCGGCCCAGCCGATCCTGCTGGCCCATCATCTCCTGGCACACGCGCATCCCTTGCTGCGCGACGTCGACCGGATCGTCGATTTCGACAAGCGCGCCGCGGTGTCCCCGTACGGCGCCGGCGCGCTGGCTGGCACGTCGCTGGGGCTGGACCCCGACGCGATCGCCGCGGACCTGGGCTTCGCCGCGTCGGCGGACAACTCCGTCGACGCGACCGCGGCCCGGGATTTCGCCGCGGAAGCCGCGTTCGTGTTCGCGATGATCGGCGTGGACCTGTCCCGGCTCGCCGAGGACATCATCATCTGGAGCTCGACGGAGTTCGGCTACGTCACCCTGCACGATTCGTGGTCCACCGGCAGCTCGATCATGCCGCAGAAGAAGAATCCGGACATCGCCGAGCTGGCCCGCGGCAAGTCGGGCCGGCTGATCGGCAACGTGGCCGGCCTGCTGGCGACGCTGAAGGCCCAGCCGCTGGCCTACAACCGTGACCTGCAGGAAGACAAGGAACCGGTCTTCGACTCGGTGGCCCAGCTGGAGCTGCTGCTGCCGGCGATGGCGGGCCTGGTGGCCAGCCTGACGTTCAACGTCGAGCGGATGGCTGCGCTGGCCCCGGCGGGCTACACCCTGGCCACCGATATCGCCGAATGGCTTGTCCGCCAGGGAGTTCCGTTCCGGTCCGCGCACGAGGCCGCCGGCGCCGCCGTGCGCGCGGCCGAGGAGCGCGGCGTCGGGCTCGAGCAGCTGACCGACGACGAGCTGGCCGCCATCAGCTCCGACCTGACACCGCAGGTCAGGGAGGTGCTGACGATCGAGGGCTCGGTCTCGGCGCGCGACGCCCGCGGAGGCACCGCGCCGACCCGGGTCGCCGACCAACTCGACGGGGTCCTGGCCAGCTCCGAGCGGCTGAAAGAGCGGCTGCAACAGCAGCTGACGGGGTGAAACGAGACTGCCCGTTTCTTTGCCGTTAATTTGCGAGCGGACTAAGCTTCCATCAGCTAAGCAGTCCGGGTGAACCGTCGTGCCCGGGTGTACGTGACCAGGGGGTGGGTCCAATGAGCGTCATCGCGGGCGTGTTCGGAGCGTTGCCGCCATATCGCTACTCCCAGCGCGAGCTCACCGACTTTTTCGTCAGCATTCCGGAGTTCGAGGGTTACGAGGACATCGTTCGGCAGCTGCACACCAGTGCCAAGGTCAACAGCCGCCACCTGGTCCTGCCGCTGGAGAAGTACCCGACGCTCAAAGACTTCGGCACGGCGAACCGGATCTTCATCGAAAACGCCGTGGACCTCGGCTGTGAGGCGCTGGTGGGGGCGCTGGACGAGGCGGGGCTGCGACCCCAAGACCTCGACGTGCTCGTCACGACGACGGTCACCGGGCTGGCGGTGCCGTCGCTGGATGCCCGGATCGCCGGGCGGCTCGGGCTGCGCGACGACGTGCGCCGGGTGCCGCTGTTCGGGCTGGGCTGCGTCGCCGGGGCCGCGGGGGTGGCCCGGCTGCACGACTACCTGCGCGGCGCGCCGGACGGGGTCGCGGCGCTCGTGTCGGTCGAGCTTTGCTCGCTGACCTACCCGGGATACAAGCCGTCGCTGGCCGGCATGGTCGGCAGCGCGTTGTTTGCTGACGGTTCTGGAGCCGTGGTCGCGGTCGGCGAGCGTCGCGCCGAACAGATCGGCGCCGCCGGGCCCACAGTGGTCGATTCCCGCAGCCACCTCTATCCCGACTCGCTGCGCACGATGGGCTACGACATCGGCACGACGGGATTCGAGCTGGTGCTGTCCAAGGATGTCGCGGCGGTCGTCGAGCAATACATCGAAAAGGACGTCACGGAGTTCCTAGCCGCCCACGGCCTGAGCACCGACGACATCGGCGCCTTCGTCAGCCACCCCGGTGGCCCGAAGGTCATCGAAGCGATCACTGCCGCCCTGTCGCTGCCGCCGGAAGCCCTGGAGCTGACGTGGCGCTCACTCGGTGAGATCGGCAACCTGAGCTCGGCGTCGGTGCTGCACGTGCTGCGCGACACCATCGGCAAGCGGCCGCCCAGCGGCAGCCCGGGCCTGATGCTCGCGATGGGTCCCGGATTCTGCTCTGAACTTGTGTTGTTGCGCTGGCACTGATGCGCGATCGCCTGATCGTATGAATAGCAGTCAAGACGAACTCGTCAAGGCCCTCCGCAAGTCTCTCAAGGAAAACGAGCGGCTGAAGCGGGAGAACCGCGAGTACCTGGCCATGGCGACCGACCCGATCGCGGTGGTGGGGATGGCGTGCCGGTATCCGGGCGGCGTGGATTCGCCGGAGGCCTTGTGGCAGATGGTCGTCGAGGGCCGCGATGTGGTGTCCGACTTCCCGTCCGATCGCGGCTGGGATCTGGGCGGCCTGTTCGATCCCGACCCCGACGCGATCGGGAAGTCGTACACCCGGTGCGGCGGATTCCTGGCGGACGCCGCCGATTTCGACGCCGCGTTCTTCGGTATCGCGCCCAGCGAGGCGCTCGCCATGGATCCGCAGCAACGCTTGTTGATGGAAGTGTCGTGGGAAGCGTTGGAGCGAGCCGGAATTGACCCGTTGGCGCTGCGTGGGTCGGCGACGGGCGTGTTCGCCGGGATATTCCACGGGTCGTACGGCGGCCAGGGACGGGTCCCCGGAGAGCTCGAGCGATACGGGCTGCGCGGCTCGACGCTGAGCGTCGCCTCGGGCCGGGTCGCCTACGCGCTGGGCTTGGAGGGCCCGGCGGTGTCGGTGGACACCGCGTGTTCGTCGTCGTTGGTGGCCCTGCACCTGGCGGCCCGCTCACTGAGATCGGGCGAATGCGATCTGGCGTTGGTCGGCGGCGTGACGGTCATGGCCACTCCCGCGATGTTCATCGAATTCAGTCGACAGCGCGCGCTGGCCGCCGACGGACGGTGCAAGGCGTATGCCGGTGCGGCCGACGGGACCGCCTTCTCCGAGGGCGTCGGGGCGCTGGTGTTGGAGCGGTTGGCCGATGCGCGGCGGATGGGCCACCCGGTGCTCGCGGTGGTCCGGGGCTCGGCCGTCAACCAGGACGGCGCGTCCAACGGCCTGGCGACCCCGAATGGCCCGGCTCAGCAGCGGGTGGTGCGGGCCGCACTCGCCAGCGCGCGGTTGACGACGGCCGACGTGGATCTGATGGAGGGCCACGGCACCGGCACCACGCTGGGCGACCCGATCGAGGCCCAGGCGCTGCTCGCTACCTATGGACAGAATCGGCCGGCGGATCGGCCGCTGTGGCTGGGGTCCATCAAATCGAACATGGGTCACACCTCGGCCGCCGCGGGCGTGGCCGGGGTGATCAAGATGGTGCAGGCGATCCGCCACGGGCTGATGCCGCGGACGCTGCATGTGGATGTGCCCACGCCGCATGTGGATTGGTCGGCGGGGGCCGTCTCGCTGTTGACCGAACCCCGGGCATGGCCGGCGGGGGACGGTCCGCGCCGGGCCGGGGTGTCGTCGTTCGGGATCAGCGGGACCAATGCGCATGTGATCTTGGAACAGGCCCCGTCGGACCAGCCGGCGCTGGAAAGCGTTGGCGCTTCGGGTGATAACGACATGCCGGCGGTGCCGTGGGTGTTGTCCGCGCGGTCGGCCGAGGCGCTGACCGCCCAGGCGCAGCGGCTGTTGACGCACGTCGGCGCCGATCTCGACGCGGCCGACGTGGGCTGGTCGTTGGTCTCGACGCGTTCGGTGTTCGAGCATCGCGCGGTGATGGTCGGCGGTGACCGCGAGCAGCTGCTGGCCGGATTGGCCGGGCTGGCGGCCGGCGAGCCCGGCGCGAATGTCGTGGTGGGGCGTGCCCGCGCGGTGGACAGGACGGTCTTCGTTTTCCCGGGGCAAGGCTCGCAATGGGTCGGCATGGGGGCCCAATTGCTCGACACGTCAAAGGTTTTCGCCGATCACATGAACCGATGCGACAAGGCGCTCGGCGAACACGTGGAATGGTCCCTGATCGATGTCATCCGGGGCGCGGCGGGCGCCCCCGGGCTGGACCGGGTCGACGTGGTGCAGCCGGTGCTGTGGGCGGTGATGGTGTCGCTGGCCGAACTGTGGCGCTCGGTGGGCGTCCGCCCGGACGCGGTGATCGGCCACTCGCAGGGCGAGATCGCGGCGGCGTATGTCGCGGGTGCGTTGTCACTGGAGGACGCCGCCCGGGTCGTGGCGCTGCGCAGCAGGCTGCTGGTGCGGCTGTCGGGTTCCGGGGGCATGGTCTCACTGGCGTGTGCCCTGCCGCGAGCGCGCGAGTTGCTGGAACCATGGGGCGACCGGCTCAATATTGCTGCCGTCAACGGTGTTTCGGCCGTCGTCGTCTCCGGCGAGGTGACGGCACTCGAGGAACTGATGCCACGCTGCGAGGCGAACGGCGTCCGAGCGCGCAGGATCGATGTCGACTATGCCTCGCACTCCGCGCAGGTGGACGCGATCCGTGAGCCGCTCGCCGAGGCGCTGACCGGCATCGCGCCGCGTTCGTCCTCGGTGGCCTTCTTCTCCACGGTCACCGGCGAGCTAATGGACACCGCCGGCCTGAACGCCGAGTACTGGTACCGCAGCATCCGGCAGACGGTGCAGTTCGAACGTGCGGTGCGCGCCGCGCGCGATAGCGGGCATCAGGCTTTCATCGAATCCAGTCCCCATCCGGTGTTGCTCGCCGGCATCGAGGAAACCCTGGCCGATCGGAATGCCCCCGAAGCCGTCGTCATTCCCTCGCTGGGCCGCGAGGACGGTGGGCTCGACAGGTTCTTGCTGTCGGCCGGTCAGGCTCACGTCGCGGGCGTGGACGTGAACTGGCGGGCGGCTTTTGCGGGCGGATGTCAGGTGCCGTTGCCGACGTACGCCTTTCAGCGGCAACGGTTTTGGTTGCCGGAGATGGGCGCCGGCACCGGCGACATGGGCGCTCTGGGTTTGGCGGGGGCCGAGCACGGCTTGCTGGGCGCGGTGGTCCACCGGCCGGACTCGGGCGGCGTGGTGCTCACCGGCCGGCTCTCGATGGCCGCCCAACCGTGGCTGGCCGATCACGCGGTGGCCGGGGTGGCGTTGTTCCCGGGCGCCGGGTTCATCGAGTTAGCGTTGCGCGCCGGCGATGAGGTCGGTTGCACCGTGGTGGAGGAGCTGACGCTGTCGGCGCCGCTGCTGTTGCAACCGGCAGAAGGGGTGCACGTCCAGGTGGTGGTGGGCGCCGCGACGAGCTCGGGCAGTCGGACCGTGTCGGTGTATTCGCTTGCGGCGCAGCCCGGTTCGGAGTGGGTGTTGCACGCCGAGGGCACGCTGAGCGCGGGAGCCGTGCAGCCGGCGGCCGATCTGTCGGTCTGGCCGCCGGTGGGGGCGACGCCGCTTGACGTGGTCGATGCGTACGAGCGACTGGCGGACCGGGGCTATGAGTACGGGCCGGCGTTTCGGGGTCTGCGGGCCATGTGGCAGCGGGGCAGCGAAGTCTTCGCCGAGGTCGCAGTCCCCGAGGCCACCGGAGTGGACGTCGGCGGCTTCGGGATCCACCCGGTGTTGGTGGACGCGGCGCTGCACGCGATGGGAGTGGCCGG
Organism: Mycobacterium sp. IS-1264; assembly: GCF_001954195.1. Lineage (GTDB taxonomy): Bacteria > Actinomycetota > Actinomycetes > Mycobacteriales > Mycobacteriaceae > Mycobacterium. The sequence continues at coordinate 41,474 of NZ_MBES01000020.1, forward strand.
CGAACAGGCCGAGACGATGCTGCCGTTTTCCTGGCAGGGAGTGTGTTTGTACGCGGCGGGAGCGGCACGCGCGCGGGTGCGGATCGCACCGGTCGGCGTGGCCGCGGTGTCGGTGGACCTGGCCGATGGCGCGGGTCTGCCCGTGTTGTCGGTGCGCGAGCTGGTAGTTCGCCCGGTCTCGGTGGCGCAGTTGGCGATGCCTGCGCAAGGCCGACGGGCGGGCGGGGCACTGTTCGAGGTGACATGGCCACCGGTGTCATTGGGGTCCAACGGGATTGGCGACGACGGTGTCACGGTGTGGCGCCCGGGCCCGGCGGCCGACGGTGTGGTCGGTTCGGTGTATGCGGCCACCCATGAGGCGCTGCGTGTACTGCAGTCGTCTCTGGCCGGGGATGGTTCCAAGATTCTCGCGGTCGTCACTCAGGGCGCCGTGGGGCTGCCCGGTGAGGCGACCACGGATCTCGCCGGCGCGGCGGTGTGGGGGCTGGTGCGCTCCGCGCAGGCCGAGCATCCGGGTCGGTTCGTGTTGGTGGATTCGGACGGATCGATCGACGTGCGCGATGTCATCGGTTGTGATGAACCGCAACTCGTGGTGCGCTCCGGTGTCGCCTATGCTCCCCGGCTGACCGCCGCAGGCGCCGGGCTGCAGCTGCCGGAGGGCGCATGGCGGATGACCGCCGGTGGCGGCGGCACGCTGGAGGACCTAGTGGTGCAGCCGAGCGCACGGGTGGAGCTGGCCGCCGGGCAGGTGCGGGTGGCGGTGGCCGCGGTGGGGGTGAACTT
>NZ_MBES01000021.1 GCF_001954195.1 Mycobacterium sp. IS-1264
ATCGCCGATTCGGGACAGTTTGCGTTGCAGCAGTTCGATGAAGTTGGGCATCCACTCCGCACCCGACCGGGTCAGTACCGGCTCAACGGCCGGTGCCAGTAGCAGCACGCGGCCGCGCACAGGGTCGTCGACCATCAGCTCGACGAATTGTTCGACGGCTTCCCTGGGGGTCTTCGCCGACGTGAGGGTGCTCATCGCCCGCGTGCACACGTCGTCGTAGACCGCACGCACGAATTCGTCACGGTCGGAAAAGCTTTCGTAGAAATAGCGTTCGGTCAGCGCGGCCTTGCGGCACACCGCACGGACGGTCAGCGCGGGCCCGCGCTCGCCGCCCAGCAACTGCACCCCGGCGTCGATCAGGTTGTCTCGGCGCAGCGCCAGGCGACTCTCCAGGGGGACGCCGGTCCAACGGCCCCGTCGTTGACTGGGCTCCACCTCGCTCCTAAGCTGCAAACTGACAACGCATGTAGTCAGAATCTCGGATAGCTACCAGGGAATCCAACAGTGACTCAACATACGTCCGCGGCGTGCCCGCTGACCAGCGCCGCAGCCTCGAGCGAGTTGGCTGGGGTGGCCGGCGGGTGTCCGGTCTCGCCGCTCGGCTACGACGCCCCGCCCCGTCCGCTCGGACCCGATTCTCTGACCTGGCGGTACTTCGGGGATTGGCGCGGGATGCTGCAGGGGCCGTGGGCGGGATCGATGCAAAACATGCACCCGCAACTGGGCGCGGCCGTCATCGATCACTCGACGTTCTTCCGGGAACGGTGGCCCCGGCTGCTGCGGTCGTTGTACCCGATTGGCGGCGTCGTTTTCGACGGGGAACGCGCCCCGGTCACCGGCGGCGAGGTGCGCGATTACCACACCAACATCAAGGGCGTCGATGATCAGGGCCGCCGCTACCACGCCCTGAACCCCGATGTCTTCTACTGGGCGCACGCCACCTTCTTTGTCGGCACTATTCATGTGGCCGAACGGTTTTGCGGCGGCTTGACCGAGGCGCAAAAGCGCCAGCTGTTCGACGAACACGTCGACTGGTATCGGATGTACGGCATGAGCATGCGGCCGGTGCCGGCGTCCTGGGAGGAATTCCAGAACTACTGGGACCACATGTGCCGCAACGTATTGGAGAACAACGAGGCAGCACGTGCCGTGCTCGATCTGACCGCGCTGCCCAAACCGCCTTTCGCCCAAGGGGTTCCGGATTGTCTGTGGGCCGCGCAACGCAAATTGCTGGGACCGTTCTTCGTCTGGCTCACCGTCGGCCTTTACGATCCGCCGGTGCGTGAGCTGATGGGCTATCACTGGTCGCGCCGCAACGAATGGCTGCACCGTCGCTTCGGCGACCTCGTTCGCCTCGTATTCGCCTTCGTGCCAAGCCGATTCCGAAAGCATCCGCGGGCGCGCGCCGGCTGGGACCGAGCCGCGGGGAGAATCCCATCCGACACGCCATTGGTGCAGACTCCCGCGCGTAACCTGCCGCCCTTGGATGAGCGCGGCGACCCAAAGCACTACTGCCCCAAGGTCTCCTGACCTAGCGGCGATTCGGCGACTGCCTTTAGTCCGCCGTCACCGCGGTGATGACGGGGGACCCCAGGACCGGCGTGCTCGGCGTTGAAGACGGCATCGATGACGAGCTGTCGGACGTGGTCGTTCTCCAGGCTGTAGAAGATGGTGGTGCCGTCTCGGCGGGTGCGGACGAGACGTGCCATCCGCAGCTTCGCGAGGTGCTGGGAAACCGATGGCGCGGGCTTGGCCACATGCTCGGCGAGTTCGTTGACCGACATCTCGCGATGCGTCAGCGACCAGAGCACCTGCACGCGGGTGGCATCGGCCAGCATCCGGAAGACCTCGACCACCAGGCTGGCCTGGTCGTCGGGCAACCGGCCTTCCCCATTACCTGCATGCATACGCAGATAGTAGCGGGAAAGGCCCCGCCAGTTCAGGCCACGGGAAGCACTCTGTGATACTAACTAGACTGTCTATATTTTTCGGTCGGGATGAGGGAACACATGGCGCGCACCGAGAGTGATCGCTGGGATCTCGCGACGAGTGTCGGGGCGACCGCGACCATGGTCGCCGCCCAGCGGGCGCTGTCTTCCGACGCGAAGTACATCGATGACCCGTACGCGGCGCCGTTGGTGCGCGCGGTCGGAATCGATGTCTACGTCCGATTGGTCAACGGCCAGATTCCGGTCGGCGGGGATTCCGAATTCGATCCACAGCGCATGGCTCGGGGGATGGCTTGCCGCACCCGTTTCTACGACCAATTCTTTCTCGACGCCGCACGGGGTGGCGTTGGCCAGGCGGTGATCCTGGCGGCGGGTCTCGACGCGCGCGCCTACCGGCTGCCGTGGCCGGCGGGCACGGTGGTCTACGAGGTCGACATGCCCGAGGTGATCGAGTTCAAGACCCTGACGCTCGGCGATCTGGGCGCTGAGCCGAGCGCCGAGCGGCGCACCGTGGCCGTCGATCTGCGTGACGACTGGGCCGCCGCGCTGCAGGAGGCGGGCTTCGACCCGCAGGCCCCCGCGGCGTGGAGCGCCGAAGGTTTGCTGCTCTATTTGCCGGACGCGGCGCAGGATGCGCTGTTCGACAACGTCACCGCGCTGAGTGCCCCGGGCAGTCGGCTCGCGTTTGAATTCGTGCCCGACACTGCGATTTTCGCCGACGAGCGGTGGCGCGCGCACCATGACCGGATGAGTGAACTGGGGTTCGAAATCGACTTCAACGATCTCGTCTATCACGGCTCGCGCAGCCACATCGTCGACCATCTGAATCAGCGCGGCTGGCAGACCTCCACCCGCACGGTCGCGGAATTGCACGCGGCCAACGGTTTCACCTACCCGGACGACGACGTCGCGGCGGCGTTCGCCGATGTGACCTACACCAGCGCGGTGCTCGCACGCTGAGTCCTACTGACGAAGCGGGTCGTCCTGTGGGCGGCCGATGAGCATGTCCTGAAACACGGCGCGGGCCGGTTCGTACAGGGTGCGGAACGTCTCGAGCACCGTTTCCCGGTCGTATTCGGGAATCGACCCGACCGGTGTCCAGAAGCTGTCGATGTCCAGCAGGAAAAACGGCCCGGGCTGGACCGGTATCGTCCGGCGCAGGTGGTAGTTCGGATCGAGCGCCTGACCCAGGCCCGGGCCATAGCGCACGATGATCGACTTGCCCGGTTGCGCCTCGCGATAGACCGCCGCACCTTGCCACTCGGTCAGTGTCAGGCCGCCGGGTGCGATCTGCTGGGGCCCCAGCAGCGGCTCGGCGATCCCGCTGGCCCAGTCGATGCGACCATCCGCGCCCACCGGGACCCGGGCCTCCAGGACATACCGCAGACCGATGCGTTCCACTCCCACGATCGACGAGACCTGCGAGCGGGCGTCGATGACCCGCATCGCCACGTCGACCAACGAATCGAAGTCGGTGTAAGCGGTCGTCTCCACGACGAGCGCCTGGGTTTTCAACGAAGCGGCGAGCGTGTTGTCGCGGTTGACGTAGCGGGCGAAGCGCTCCGCGGTCGGGGTCGGACTGCCACCGGCGCCCATCGCCCAAGCCATGTCCTGGCCCTGGCGTTCGATCGGCAGGTGTTCGAAGAGCAGGTTTTTCAGTTCTTTGCCCGACGATTCGGTGGGGGAATCCGTTGCTGGGTGACGGATTTCCAGCGTTACCAGGGCTACCGGGGCGTTGGGGTAGGCCGCGTCGCCGCTCATCCTGCGAAGCATAGCCAAGGCGTTCGGCGGGCAGGCAGTGTCAGCCATCACCCGAAGCCAAAATGCTCGACCATCGGCCGAGGTCACGCCGCTTTGGTGCCCCCACTAGGACTCGAACCTAGGACCTGCGGATTAAAAGTCCGTAGCTCTACCAACTGAGCTATAGGGGCCGCGGAGATTCAGGATACTGGGTTGGAAACGGCGCCCGAACGGCGCTCGTTTGAGGATTCGGCACGCGGTAACCTAAGCTGACGTGGCTCCCAACGGTAACCACGTTGCGAGTACCCCGGAGTGATTCGGTTCTGGCCCCCATCGTCTAGTGGCCTAGGACGCCGCCCTTTCACGGCGGTAGCACGGGTTCGAATCCCGTTGGGGGTACGCGCGACGCGGTGACGCGGAGCAGCAGCAAGGCCCTGTGGCGCAGTTGGTTAGCGCGCCGCCCTGTCACGGCGGAGGTCGCGGGTTCGAGTCCCGTCAGGGTCGCCAGCGCGGCGAGACACTCGCTGCCTTCCGGCCAGGTAGCTCAGTCGGTATGAGCGTCCGCCTGAAAAGCGGAAGGTCGGCGGTTCGATCCCGCCCCTGGCCACCAGCTATCGAACGAAAAGCCCTGTGCCGAAACCGGTTTCGGGTCGCCGGTCGCCGTAGACGTTTTCGTGGGCCTTGGTGAGCCAGTACACGGTGCGTTCGATCGTGGGCACGATGTCGGTGATCGCGATGGCGCCGGAGGCGAACTGGCCCAATGTTCCATACACGATGCCCGTCAGGATGACGCCCACGTCCTCGGCGAACCGGTCGTCGCAGTTGCTCAGCACGGCCAATGCGGCGGGCACGACGACGTCGAACCCATGCTGCGTGAGCGCGGCACCGCCCGGGCCGGCCTTGGCCCGCACGTAGGCCTGCAGCATGTGTGGGTGCTTTTCCCAGGGTTCGAAGATCGTGCGGAAGATCCACATGAGGCCGTCATAGATCGATTCCTCCGACGACGGGGCGCGGTCGGAGGTTAAGGCGGCGTAGCGATGGGTGTCCATCCACCAGCGCAGGGCGGCGACGATGAGTTCGTCGCGCGTTGGGTAACGCTTGTAGATCGTGGTGAGCGACATGCGCGCTCGACGTGCGACTTCCCGCAGCTGGACCGCGTCATAGCCTTGCGTGTCGATCAGGTCGACCACGATGTCGATGAGGGGATCGGGCGCGACCTCCGACGCCGTTGCTGATGCCTGGCTGTCTCGCATTGCCGCTTTACCGACCACGATAACGATGTTACTGTGCCAAGCAGAGTAACGCGGTTACTCCGAGGCGCGGCGAAGCGAGGGCTGGTGGGTGGTCTAGACGGCAGGGTGGCTTTCGTCACCGGGGTGGCGCGTGGGCAGGGCCGCAGTCATGCGGTGCGACTGGGCCGGGACGGCGCCCACATCATTGGGATCGATATCTGCGCCGACATCCCGGCGAACGGGTATGCGATGGCCACCCGGGACGAGCTCGACGAAACGATCGGGCTCGTGGAAGCCGTCGGCGGCAAGATGGTCGGCACGGTCGCCGATGTTCGCGATTTCCTGCAGGTGAAGATGGCGCTGGACGCCGGGGTCGAACATTTCGGCCGGCTCGACATCGTGTGTGCCAACGCGGGCATCGCGCCCGTGGCGTTTCGTCAGTTGACCATCGAGGAGGAGCTGGCGCAGTGGCGGGCGGCGATCGGGGTCAATCTCGACGGCTCCTATCACACCGCTTGGGCCGCGATCCCGCATCTGCTTGCCGGGCAACGCGGCGGGGCGATCGTGTTCACCAGTTCGACGGCCGGGCTGCGCGGCTTCGGCGGTCTGCAGGGCGGCGGGCTGGGGTATGCCGCGTCCAAGCACGGGGTAGTGGGATTGATGCGTGTGCTGGCGAACACGTTGGCGCCCTTCAGCATTCGGGTCAACACGGTTCATCCCACGGCGGTACGCACGATGATGGCCGTCAATCCGGCGATGACCGAATTCTTGGCGAGCTTCCCCGAAGGCGGTGCGCACCTGCAGAATCCGATGCCGGTCGAGATGCTCGAGCCGGAAGACATCAGCGCGGCGATCGCGTACCTCGTCTCCGACGAGGCCAAATACGTCACCGGGGTGACCTTCCCCGTGGACGCCGGGTTCTGCAACAAGCTATGACCGCCGCCGTCACGCCGGGCCGGGTGGCCGGTAAGCGAGTTTTGATCACCGGCGCGGCCCGCGGGATGGGGCGCAGCCACGCGGTGCGGCTGGCCGAAGAGGGCGCCGACTGCCTGCTGGTCGACATCTGCGCTACTCCCGACGGTTTGGAATATGCGTTATCGACTGAGGACGACCTGCGCCAGACGGCAAAACTCGTTGCCCAATTTGGCCGATCGGTAATCACGAAGGTCGTCGACGTGCGGGACGCCGCGGCGCTCAAGGCGGCCGTCGACGAGGGGGCAGCCGAACTCGGTGGGCTGGACGCCGCGGTGGCGAACGCCGGCGTGTTGACCGTGGGCACCTGGGACACCACCACGGCCGAGCAGTGGCGGCTGGTGGTCGACATCAACCTCATCGGCGCCTGGAACACGTGCGCGGCGGCTCTGCCGCATCTGGTCGCCGCGGGTGGCGGCAGCTTGGTCAACATCAGTTCGTCGGCCGGCATCAAGGGAACCCCGCTGCACACGCCCTACACCGCCGCCAAGCACGGCATCGTCGGAATGAGTCTGGCGTTGGCCAACGAGCTTGCAGCGCAGAGCATTCGGGTCAACACCGTGCATCCGACGGGTGTGCCCACCGGAATGGCGCCGCCGTCGATGCACCGGCTCATCGTCGAACAGCGACCCGATCTGGGCCCGCTGTTCATGAACGCGCTACCGGTATTGATGACCGAAGCTATCGACGTCAGCAACGCGGTGTTGTTCCTCGTCTCCGACGAGGCCCGCCACGTGACGGGGTTACAGTTCACCGTTGATGCCGGCGTGACGATCAGATAGCGGAACACAGATGAGCAGCGAAAGTCACAGACGCGAGCGAGGATGCCGCGAATTCGCCGAGGTAATGACCGTCGATGCACCCGACGACACCAGCCCGGCGATCGCCGACGGGCTGATCGATTTCGTGTTCGCCGAGGTCTGGAGCCGCCCGGGTCTGAGTCGCCGCGACCGCCGATTCGTCACGCTGGCCTGCGTCGCCGGCGCCGACGTCACTTCCGCGCTGGAACAGCACGTCTATGCCGCGCTGCGCACCGGCGATCTCACGATCACCGAAATGCGGGAAACAGTCCTGCATTTCGCGGTGTATGCGGGGTGGCCGAAAGCCTCGCAGTTCAACATGGTCGTTGATACGCAGTGGGAACGGATTGTGCGCGAGCGCGGCGAGGATCTCCCGTCGCCGCCACCGTTACTTCCGCTGGTTACCTCCAGCGACCCCGAGGCGCGCCTGGCCGGCGGCGAGGACGCGTTTCGCCAGATCAACTGCTTGCCGTTCGCACCGTCGCGGGACAACCCGTATTCGGGCGCGGGGATCCTCAATTTCGTCTTCGGGGAGATGTGGCTGCGGCCCGGCCTTGGCATGAAGGAGCGGCGCCTGATCACGTTGGCGTGTGTGGGTTTTCAGGACGCCCAATACCCGATCATGTCGCATGTCTATGCCGCCTTGAAGAGCGGCGACGTTTCGTTCGGTGAGATGGACGAATTCGCATTGCATTTCGCCGCCTACTACGGATGGCCGAAAGCTTCCTACCTGAGCCAGGTCATCGCCGAGCAGAAACAACGTGTCCTCGACGAGGCGCGCTAGTCTTCGGCCGCAAGGCCTTTCACTTGCTGGTAATAGATGATCTTGCCGCCGCCGGCCCAACCGCCTTCGGGAATCTCGTGGATCAGCGTCCAGACGTGAAACGCCCGTGAACCCTGCGGATCGATTCCCGCTGCGGCGCACACCGCGTCGTGCACGTCGGCGGCAAGCTGTTCCTTACGGTCTTGCGACAGCGCTCCCTCGAACACCGTCAGGTCGATCCTGAATCGAGGTGTGCCGGGACCCCTGCCGCCCACCGACAGCTCGGCCGCGTCCACCGGATGCAGATACACCCACGTGTTGTCGCGCAGAAACGGGGTATCGGGGGCGCGTTCGGCGCGCAGCAGCACTGTCACCAAGTCGTCAGTCAGCCGGTTCAACGCCTCGTCGTCGAATGAGCCGCGGACAAACGTCAGGTCGATCATCGGCATCGCAAACCACCTCCGGGTTCACAGCTTTCGCAGGCCACGCACGACCTTGACGTAAGGCGCGGTAGCGGATGCGCTCTTGCGCAGACTCGGTTGAATCGCACCGGCATTGCCGACCACGAGGTACCGCAGCCCGTTGTCGCGGAACTCTGCGATCTGCCCGATGACTTCGTCGGGTGTTCCCACCGCGAACAACTCCTGAACGAGCGATCGGGGAGCCTTGGCCGCGTAGGAGAGCGCCGTCTGTTCGTCGATGGTTTGCGGAATGAGGTCTTGCACGCCGGTGAAGTCGGTCCCCATCGGGTGTTCCGCCCCGTGGCGAGCCCAGTCTTTGGCGGGACAGTTCAGCGTGAATACCTTGGCGATATCGGAGTCCACGACTTCATCGATCTCGTCGCGCGAGCGGCCGGTCACGATGAACCGGATCAGCGCAGGAGTGATGGCCATCGGGTCGCGTCCGGCGTCGGAAGCCGCGGCACGCACGATGTCGAGTTGCTCGCCGTATTCGGTGGCGCGCGTCGTTCCCGGGAACCAGCCGTCGGCGTATCTGCCGGTGGCACGCATCATGCGGGGCCCGTGCGCGGCGATCCAGATCTCGGGCCACTTCCCCTTGTACGGGGGCAGCGCGAAAGTGGCGTTGTGCAACGGGAAGAACGGTGAATCGCGGGTAACGAACTCGCCGTTGGAATTCCACAGCGCCCGGATGGTGGCCACCGCTTCCTCGAAGCGTGCCACGGGCTTTGACCAGTCGACGCCATAGGGCGCGTTGCTTTCCCGCTCGCCGGTCCCGATGCCGAGAACCGCCCGACCACGGGTGAGCAGGTGCAGCGAGGCGGCGGCTTGGGCGGTGACGGCGGGATTGCGCCGCCCGGTATCCGTCACAGCCACGCCCATACGCATCCGGCCCTTGTTGCGTCCTGCCAGGTAGCCGAGCATCGTCCACGGCTCGAGGTGGGCGTCCATCTTCGGGATGATGCGGGCAGCCCCCACGTGCTTGGGCGTCCACATCGACGGCGGTAGTACCGAGTTGAGGTGGTCGGCCACCCAGAAGGAGTCGGCGCCGCACGCCAGCCCGGTCAGGTAGTCGGCATGGATCAAAGGCTTTGGGCCGAAACGCGAATTGATCGTGTTGTGCATGACGCCCACGCCGAAACCGGCCATCGCTTAGCTCCTCCGAGCCGCCGGCCGTAGACTAGCCGATCGGCTACCCGGACCATAGATGATCCATTCCCGTTGATCAATGGTCGGATCCGCCGCGACGAGCCGCGACAATGACTAGATGCATCTTTTCAGGCAAGTCGTTCCGGTTGCGGCGGTGGGTCTGGTGGCGGTAGCCGTTGCCGCGACTGCGCATGCCGGCCCCGACGTGCCGCCCGTCAGCGACGCTGCGCGTGCGGCCGGATTCGTCGACGTCCGGACCGTGGTACCCGACGCGGTAATCAACCTGCGCTACGCCACCACCAACAATTTCACCGGCACCCAGTTGTACCCGTCCGACGCTCGCTGCCTGGTGCACCAATCCATGGCTCCGGGCCTCGCGACGGCCGCATCGGCGCTACGCCCACAAGGCCACCTGATGGTGTTCTGGGACTGTTACCGGCCGCACGACGTTCAGGTCAGGATGTTCAACGTGGTCCCCAACCCGGCCTGGGTGGCCCGTCCGGGGCAGTACGCGCGCAGCCATGAGTCCGGACGTTCGGTCGACGTGACGTTCACCAGCGTGCAATCGCAGTGCCCGCCCGAACGGCAGGCCGACGGGCTTTGCCTGGCCGATATGGGCACCGACTTCGACGACTTCTCGCCGCGCGCAACGGCATTCGCCACCCAAGGGGTCAGCGCCGACGCCCAGGCCAACCGGGCACAGCTGCGGGACGCCATGAAATACGGCGGGCTGACGCCGTACTCGGGGGAGTGGTGGCATTTCGACGGTCCCGACGCCGGCGTCGACCGCCCGATCCTCAACGTGCCGGTCGACTAGCTCTCATATACTGAGACAGACATTCCATAATGTGAGCGGCCCCCGTAAGCTTCCGCACTATGAGCGAACGTTCGGCCACCTATACGCACGGCCATCACGAATCGGTGCTGCGCAGCCACCGGCGGCGCACCGCGGAAGACTCGGCGGCCTACCTGCTGCCCCGCCTGGCGCCCGGGGCGTCGGTGCTCGACATCGGATGCGGGCCCGGGACGATCACCGCCGATCTCGCCGCCCGGGTCGCGCCGGGAGCGGTGACGGCCGTCGACCAAAGCGCCGACGTTCTCGACGTGGCGCGTGCCGAGGTCGAGCGGCGCAACCTGTCCAACGTCTCGTTTGCCAGCGCCGACGTGCACAACCTCGACATCGCCGACGACACATTCGACGTGGTCCACGCTCACCAGGTGCTGCAGCACGTCGCCGATCCGGTGCGGGCGCTACGCGAGATGCGCCGCGTCTGCCGCCCGGGCGGAATCGTGGCGGCCCGAGACGCGGACTACGCGGGATTCATCTGGTTCCCGCGACTTCCGGAACTCGATCTTTGGCGCGACCTCTACCAAAGTGCGGCCCGTGCCAACGGCGGCGAACCCGATGCGGGCAGGCGCCTGTTGTCGTGGGCTCTCGAGGCGGGATTTGACGACGTCACGCCGACGGGCAGCGTGTGGTGCTACGCGACGGCCGACACCCGCGACTGGTGGGGCGGGATGTGGGCCGACCGGATACTTCACTCCGATGTGGCGCGTGACCTGTTGCACTTGGGCCTGGCCACTTTGGTGCAGCTTGAGGCGATCTCGGCGGCATGGCGGGCCTGGGCCGCCGCGCCGGACGGCTGGCTGGCGATCCCGCACGGCGAAATCCTTTGCCGGGCATAGCCTTAAGCTCGAGGCGCCGCGGGGAAGCCGCCGCAGAGGGATTCGAACGCATCGGCGACCTTCAGCACCGTGGCATCGTCGAATCGCTTGCCCACGATCATCATTCCAACGGGCAGACCATCGAGCAGGCCGGCGGGCACTGAGATCGCGGGATGGCCGGTGACGTCGATGGGTGCGGTATTGGTTGCTTTGCCGACCATGCGTTCGAGCCGCGCGAGTTCTTGCGGGCTGCCGGCTGGGAGAGTGTCGGCGGTCCCGGGCACAGTCGGCATCACCAGGACGTCGTATTGCCCAAGTGCTGTGTCGTAGGCGGCGCGCACGTGAGGGACTAGGTTGCGCGCCTTGGCATACGACGCGCCGCCAAGCACTTTCAAGCCAAAGTGTCCGCACAGTGCTGTCGCCTTGATGATGCTGGAGAGTTCATCGGCCTTGATGACTCGTTGCCTTGCGAAGTGCGCCATGAGTTCCGGGTCGTAGAGACCGTCGGCGCCGAGTCCGTATCCGTTGCCATCCAACATCTGATAGCTGACACCGTCGGTAAAGAGGACGGCGAACACGTGCAGAGCGTGGCGGTGCCAGGGCACGCTGACTTCGCCTACGGTGCAGCCGATCTCGGTAAACCGCTGCGCCGCTGATCGGACCACGTCGTCCGCTTCGGGCAGCGAGCCGGGTTGCCCGAAGCCCTCGGTGACAACGCCCACGCGCAGTCCTGACACGTCGCCGGTGAGGGCACGCCGGTAGTCGATCGCGGCAAGCTCGGGGCGCTGGCGCGGGTCATTGCCGTCGGGTCCGGTGAGCACCGTCAGCAGTAATGCGGCGTCGGCGACCGTTCGCGTCATGGGGCCGAGGTGATCCATCGTCCGCTCGATCGGGAACGCCCCCGTGTAGGGGACCAGCCCGTGGGTCGGCTTGTGCCCGACGATGCCGCACAGCGACGCCGGGATCCGGATCGATCCACCTTGGTCGCCGCCGAGTGCCAGCTCGACCTCACCGGCGGCAACGAGCGCGGCGCTGCCGCTGGATGACCCGCCCGTTTCGCGGGTGGTGTCCCATGGGTTGCGCACCGGTCCGGAGGCGGAGGTGAAGCTGGATCCCGATGCGCACAGGTCCTCGCAGACGCTTTTGCCCGCGATGGTTGCCCCGGCGGCAAGCAGCCGCTCGACGACAGTCGCGTCCCGGCTGGGGACGAACCCCTCCACCGCGCGTGACCCGTTCATCATCGGAACGCCGGCGACGGCGATGTTGTCCTTGATCGCCACCGCCCGGTCGGTCAGCAGCCCTTCGGCGCCGGACGCGATTTCAGCCCGGACATACCAGGCGCCGAGTGGGTTCTCGCCGGGCTCCGGGAACCGGTAGGGGCGCTCGGGAGGCTGCGGGCGGGCGAGATCGTCGTACAGCTCGTCGATCAGGTCATAAGACCTCAGCGTGTGCCGCACCACCGCCAGGTAGTTGCGTTGGGCGTCGGCGTCGAGGTGAAAGCCGAAGTGTTCGGCCGCGGCGTCGATGTCCGCTGCCGATGGCCTGGAAATCGTCACACGGTGTCCTTACACCCGTTTGCCCAGCTCAACAATGTGGTATTGGCATTCTCTTTTTTTGCAAGTACGTTATTCATCGATGGATAACGAGTCTCAGACCCCATCGGGCATCCCGCTGCAACCCGTCTACGGGCCGGCGGATATAAGCGCGGAGCCGCCGCCGCCCGGGGAGTTTCCGTTCACGCGGGGCAACTTCGCGTCCGGGTACCGCGGCAAGCTGTGGACTTTCCGGCAATACTCCGGCTTCGGTACCGCCGAGGAGTCCAATCGGCGGTACCGCTACCTGCTGGATCAGGGCGGGACGGGGCTGTCGGTGGCGCTCGATTTGCCCACCCAGTGTGGGTACGACTCCGACGACCCCGAGTTCGGTGAGGAGGTCGGCCGGGTCGGCGTCGCGGTGGACACGCTGGCCGACTTCGAGATCCTGTTCGACGGCATCCCGCTGGACAAGCTCAGCACGAGCATGACGATCAACGGCACGGCGGCGATCCTGCTGGCCTTCTACGTCGCCGCCGCCGAGAAAAAGGGGATACCGCGGACCAAGCTCACCGGGACGATCCAGAACGACATCCTCAAGGAGTACGCATCCCGCGGAACCTGGATCTGGCCCCCAGAGCCGTCACTGCGGCTGATCGCCGACACCATCGAGTTCTGCGCCGCGGAGGTCCCCAGATTCAACGCAATCTCGGTGGCCGGGGCGCACTTCCGCGATGCCGGGGCCAATGCGGTGCAGGAGATGGCGTTCACCCTGGCCGACGGGGTGACCTACTGCGACACCGTGGTGGAGCGCGGCCGGATGACCATCGACCAGTTCGCGCCGCAGATCTCGTTCTTCTTCTACACCCACGGAGACTTCTTCGAAGAGATCGCCAAATACCGTGCGGGACGGCGCCGTTGGGCGACAATCGTGCGGGAGCGCTACGGAGCGACGACGGAGAAGGCGTCGATGTTCCGCTTCGGCTGCGTCTGTGGTGGCGCATCGCTCTACGCGCCGCAGGCCCACAACAACATCGTCCGGGTGGCCTACGAGGCGATGGCGGCAGTGCTCGGCGGCGTCCAGTCGATGTTCACCGCGGCCTGGGACGAACCGTTCGCACTGCCCACCGAGGAAACCACCACGCTGGCCCTGCGCACCCAGCAGATCCTCGCGCACGAAACCGGCGTCGCCAGCGTCGCCGACCCGCTCGGCGGTTCGTACTTCGTCGAGGCGCTCACCGACTCCACCGAAGCCCGCATCATCGAGATCATGGATGACCTCGAGCGGCACGGCGGTATGGTCCATGCCATCGAGGACGGCTATCTGCAGGGCCTGATCGCCGACGAAGCCTTCCGGGTGCATCAGGACATCGAGGCCGGCACCCGACCCGTCGTCGGGGTCAACCGCTTCGTGACCGAGGAGCCAGAACACGATGTCGTCACCTACGAGCTCGACGCCGAGGGCCGTGATCTGCAGCTCAAGCGGCTCGCTAAGGTCAAGGCCGAAAGGGACTCGGCCGCAGTAAAATCCAGCCTCGAGGCCCTGTCGCACGCCGCCGAAGGAACCGACAACCTGATGCACAAGCTAGTCGACTGCGCCAACGCCTACTGCACGGTCGGCGAGATGGTCTCCGCGCTCAAAGCGGTGTGGGGCGAATTCCAGCAACCGGTGGTGTTCTAGATGGCCGTTCGGATTCTCGTTGCCAAGCCCGGCCTGGACGGCCACGACCGAGGAGCCAAGATCGTTGCCCGCACTCTGCGCGACGCCGGCTTTGAGGTCATCTACACCGGCATCCGGCAGCGCATCGAAGACATCGCGTCGATCGCGGTCCAGGAGGATGTCGCCGTGGTGGGCCTGAGCATCCTGTCCGGTGCGCACCTGGCGCTGACCACCCGCACCGTCGAGGCGTTGCGGGCCGCGGACGCTGCCGACATCGCCGTCGTCGTTGGTGGAACCATTCCGCACGCCGACGTACCCAAGCTGCTCTCGGCCGGCGCCGCCGCCGTATTCCCCACGGGCACACCGCTCGACACGCTGGTGCGCGAGATCCGCGGGCTGACCGGAACGCCAGAACCAGCCCCGGAGGAACCGTGCGCATCGGAGTAATGATCGGTGCCGAGCGTGGCGATATGGCCCGCAAGGTGGGCAAGCTGGCCTCCGACATCGAATGGGCCGAATCCGCGGGCCTGGACACCGCATGGATGCCGCAGGTGCCCGACGACTTCGACTGCCTGACCATGGTGTCGCTGATGGCCGCGCACAGCTCACGCATCGAGCTGGGTACCGCGGTGGTGCCGCTGCAGGCCCAGCATCCGATTGCCCTTGCCCGCCAAGCGCTTTCGACACACGCGGTGACCGGCGGGCGGCTGGCGCTGGGCGTCGGACCGTCGCATCATTGGATTATCCGGGACATGCTCGGCTTGCCCTATGAGAAGCCGGCCGCCTACACCCGCGATTACCTGCAGGTGCTCAACGCCGCGATTGCCGGGCCGGGTCCCGTTGACGTCGAGAATGATTCGTTCGCGGTGCACAATCCGATGGCGCTCGGGGCCGACACCCCGATGCCCGTGCTGGTCGCCGCCCTGGGCCCGGTGATGCTGCAGCTTGCCGGTGAACTCGCCGACGGCACCGTGTTGTGGATGGCCGACGAGCGCGCGATCGGTGATCACATCGCGCCCAAGATCACCAAGGCCGCCGCGGATGCCGGGCGGCCCGCGCCGCGGATCGTCGCGGGCATTCCCGTATGCCTTTGTGCGCCTGCACAAGTCGATGAGGCCAAAGAGCGGGCCAACCGCATCCTGGGCGAGGCCGAAGTGTCGCCGAACTACCAGCGCCTGCTCGAACGCGGCGATGCCCGCGACGTCGGCGATCTGTGTGCGGCCGGCGACGAGAATGCCATCCTGGCGCGGATGCGGCGATTCGCCGACGCCGGGGTGACCGACCTGTCGGTGCGCCTGTTGCCGATCGGCGAGAACCGGGACGAGCTCGTCGCCTCCAAGCGCCGCACCCGCGAGATGATCGCCGCGCTCGCAACGGAGTTGCGGTGACGACTAGCGGGCCGCTCGCGGGGATCCGGATCCTCGAAGTCGGCACCATGCTCGCCGGTCCCTATGCCACCATGCTGCTCGCCGACCTCGGCGCCGAGGTCACCAAGATCGAACCGAGCGGCGGCGAGATCTCCCGCGGCGTCGGGCCCACCTACTTCGCCAGCCTGAACCGCAACAAGTCCAGTCTCTGTTTGGACCTGAATTCCGAAGCAGGACAGCGACATTTGGGCGAGCTCGTGTCGCAGTCGCACGCGCTGCTGGTGAACCTGAAACCGTCGGCCATCCGCCGCCTGGGCCTCACCTACGAGGATCTGCGGCGGCACAACGAGCGGATCGTCTGCGTGGCGATCACCGGCTTCGGCCTGCACGGCGGCGACGATCCGGCCTTCGACTACGTGGTTCAGGCGGGCGTCGGGACCGCGGCGCTGACCGGCGATCCCGACGGCCCGCCGACGTTGCCGGGGTATTCGTCGGCCGACAACTCGACCGGAATGTGTGCGGCGCTGGGGCTGCTGGCCAAGATCATCTCCGGCACCGGCGGGCAAGTTGACGTGTCGCTGCGCGACGTGATGCTGTCGCAGCTCAACTATCACGCCTCCGCCTACCTCAACGACGGTATCGAGCCGCAGCGGCGGCCGCATGGGGCACACTCGTATTACGTTCCGGCTCAGCTGTTTCCGACATCAGACGGGTATCTGGCGCTGTTCATCACTCACGACGGCTTCTGGAAATCCTTCGCCGCCGAGGCGGGTATCGGCGGTTTCGAAACGATGGCCGAGCGGGTGGCCCGCCGTGACGAGGTGCTGGTCGTCGTCACGGCGATGCTGGCGACTGACTCCGCGGCCGGCTGGGAAAGGCGGCTGCGTCCCCTCGGAGTTCCCGCGGCGGCCGTCAGGACGCTTCCCGAAGCACTCGAGGCGACTCCGGAAGTCGTCGTGACCGCGGGCGATTTCCGCCTCGTCGGGAGCCCGATCAACGTCGCGGGCTACGAACCCGAGTACCGCCCGCCGCCGGAACTGTAACCGGGGCCCGCCGAACGTGACGGTGCAGTCACATTCGGCCTCCAGCGTGACTGCAGCGTCACGTTCGGGGTCGGTCAGGGAAGGTACTCGAGCAATCGCGGGATCGGCGCCGGGTCGAGCTGCAGCGCATCGGACATGTGTAGCTGACCGGCGTTGGCGATCATGTTGTCCAGGATGCCCTTCAGATCGTCACCCTCGAGTTCGTAGATGGCGACATACGGGCCCTCGCCGTTGACGGGACGCAGCCGGCGTGCCGCGACAATTCCGTCGAGCGCCAGCAGTTCGGGTATGTGAACTTCGTCGTACCAGGTGTTGTACTCGTCCTCACGATCGGGCGAACTGGGCACACTCTCCACGAGCATGATTCCCTTGGCCATCGTCGCCGCCTCTCCTGTGGCTACTCGTAGCGCACCGTGATCGAGTCCGTGTCCGGCACGCCCTGGCACGTCAGAATGTAGCCCTCGGCCACTTCGTCGTCTTCGAGCGCGTCGTTGACCCGCATGGTCGCGCGGCCCGCCTCGAGCTTGGCCATGCAGGT
This sequence comes from Mycobacterium sp. IS-1264, assembly GCF_001954195.1. GTDB lineage: Bacteria > Actinomycetota > Actinomycetes > Mycobacteriales > Mycobacteriaceae > Mycobacterium. The sequence continues at coordinate 16,869 of NZ_MBES01000021.1, forward strand.
GCCGCAGTTGCCGGCTTCGCAGCTGAACGGCGGCTCCAGGCCGGCCCGTCGCGCGGTTTCCAGCAGAGTCTCGCCCGGGACCAGTGGTACCGACACTTTCTTGCGATCGAGATAGATCGTCACCGTGCCGGCCTCGGCGCCGTTTGAATCGGGATCTGACACAGTCTCCTCGATGATGTGGGCCGTCACCATGGCCGCCCCTCCATATTTGCATTCTTCAGTATAGAGAATACTATTCTCCCTAAGCGATAGGATCTTCTCAAGTCGCGCTGGACAGCTGGAAGGGACGAGACGTGACCGAGCCGGCCGCGCTCGTGTTCGAGGAACGGCGATTCACCCTGCCCCAGCTCGATGCGCTGGCCAACGGGCTGGCCCGGACCCTGGCCAAAAACAATGTCGCCGCGGGTCAGCGGGTTGCGCTCATGGCGTCCAATCGGCCGGAATTCGTCGCCGTCCTGCTCGCGATCTGGCGGCTTGGTGCCGCCGCGGTGCTGCTCAGCCCGGCGTGGAAGCGCCAGGAGGTCGACCACGCGCTGGCGCTGACCGACCCGGCCCACGCCGTCGGGGACCATCCGGTGCTGGCCGATTTGATGCCGATGTTGCACCTGGACGAACCCGTTACCCCCGCAGAACCAACGCCCTCGTGTTCGCCGCCGCCGGACGGCGACGCGGTGCTTGTCTTCAGTTCGGGTACCACCGGGCTGCCGAAGGCGGTCCGGCACACTCACGCTTCGTTGAGTGTGGCCGTGCAGCACTGGCGTGACGCGCTGCAGCTGACACGGCGTGACCGCATTCAAATCGCCACGCCCCCTTCGCATATCCTCGGCCTGCTCAATATCCTGACGGCGCTGCAGATCCGCGCGTGGACGCGGCTACATCGCCGATTCGACATCGACCAGATCCTGCGTCACATCGAAATCGACCGCATCACAATCGAGATGGCGGTCGCGCCCATCGCGCTGGCCATCGCCTCGCACCCAGACCTCGAGTCCTACGACCTGTCGTCGCTGCGCTTCATCATGTGGGGTGCGACGCCGGTCAGCGCCGACATCGCCGAAACGGTGACTCGACGTACCGGCGTCGGTTGGGTGCCGGCGTACGGCACCACGGAACTGCCCGTCATCGCGTGCAATCCGCTCGACGGGGCCCGACTGGATGCGGTCGGGCGCCCGGTGCCGGGCGTTGACCTGCGGGTGGTCTCGCTCGAGACCGGCCAACCAGTCAGCCCGGGCGAGGCCGGTGAAATCCAGGCGCGGTCGACGTCGCTGATGGCCGGGTACTTACCGGCCGAGGCGACCCAGGACGCGATATGCGACGGCTGGTACCGGACCGGGGATGTGGGCTGGCTCGACGCCGACGGTTGGCTGCGGATCACCGACCGCCTCAAAGAAATGATCAAGGTGCGCGGCTTTCAGGTCGCGCCGGCCGAAATCGAAACGGTGCTGCACGGCCATCCGGCCGTCAAAGACTGCGCGGTGTTCGGCGTTCCCGACGGGATCAACGGCGAGGCGGTTGTTGCCGCCGTCGCGGTGCATACCCGTGTTGACGCCGCGGATCTGATCGCCAGGGTGGATGAGAAGCTGGCGTCCTACAAGCACCTGAACCGGATCGTGTTCGTACCGGATATTCCTCGCCTGCCCTCGGGCAAGGTGTTGCGCCGAGTCCTAAAGGAGCGCTATGGATGTACGTCTGACAGCTGAACAGCAGCAATTGCGTGACGCCGCAGCCAAGCTGGCCGACGATCTGGGTCCCGGGGCGGTCAACGACCTGACCGACGAGGAGCGAATTACCCGGCTGGACAAGCAGGTTACGACGACGGGTTGGCGATCGCTGCGCTCCGATGGGGCCACCGGCGTCGAGGTGGCCATCGTCGCCGAGGAATTCGGGCGCCGACTGGTCGACGTGCCGTTTCTGGGTCCGGTGCTGGCCGACGATCTCGCCCGCCAGATCGATGCCGACGCCGCGGGCGTGACCATCGCCGTCGATGACCGGGTGATCGACGCGCGCGGCGCTCGACGAGCCCTGTTCCTTTCCGGCACCGCGGTTTTGGGGACGGACGTGGGCGACGTTCGGACCGTGGCCGATTTGACCCGGGCCGAAGCGAGCGCGGTGGGATCGCCGGCGGTTCTCGGCGAGGTCTCCGCGGACGTTGCCACGCGATGGCGGGCACTCGCGCTGGTCACCACGACGGCGGACCTGGTGGGAATCGCCCGGGGCGCTCAGGCCGTCGCGGTCGACTACGCGAAAATCCGCGAACAATATGGCAAAGCGATCGGCTCCTACCAGGCGATCGCCCACCTGCTGGCCGAAAGCCTTGCGCTGATTGAAGGTTCGGTGAGCGTGTTGCGGCATGCCGCGTGGGCGGTTGACGAACTGACGCCCGCCGAGGCCATTCGAGCCGCCCAGGTTGCGAAGGTCTATTGCGCGCGCGCCGCCCGAACGGTGTGCGAGACCGCCGTGCAGGTGCACGGCGGCATCGGCAATACGTGGGAGTGCGTGGTGCATGTCTATCTGCGGCGCGCGCTGACATCGACCGAGTTGTGGCCGGTAACGCTGAAGGAGATCGACCTTGGACTTTCGTGACTCAGCTCAGGAGGCCGCATTCCGCGAGCGGCTGCGATCGTGGCTTTCGGCGCACGCCAAGGAGTTTTCCGGCTCGGGTGACGAGTATTGGGAGCGCATGGCCGACTGGCATCGGGCGTTGTACGACAATGGTTTTTTCGGCCTGTCCTGGCCGCACGACTACGGCGGGCAAGACCTGCCCGCGGTGTATGACGTGATTGTTGACGAAGAACTGGTGCGCGCCGGCGCTCCGCCGCGCCCCAGCGTGGGTTATTTGGTACACGGCATCGGCAGGCACGGCAGCGACGAACTGCGCAAGCGCTTCCTGCCCGGCATCATTAGCGGCACCGAGCGTTGGTGTCAGGGTTTCAGCGAGCCCGGCGCCGGTTCGGACCTGGCCTCGCTGACCACCACCGCCACCCGCGAGGGCGACAACTACGTAGTGCATGGACACAAGATCTGGACGAGCTACTCCGACGTCGCGGACTGGTGCCTGTTGCTGGCCCGCACCGACCCCGGGGCCAAGCGTCACCGGGGCCTTTCGGCGTTCGTGATCTCCATGAAACAGCCTGGCGTGCAGCAGCGCCCGCTGCGCATGATGAACGGGGTCACCAACGAATTCGGTCAGGTGTTCTTCGACGGCGCGACGGTGCCGGCGGATCGGATGGTCGGCGCTCCCGGTGACGGCTGGGCGGTCGCCATGACCGTCGTCGGACACGAGCGCGAACCGTCCACGCTGGGTTATGCGGCCAGATACGGAAGGCTTGTCCGAGAGCTGTTGGCGCGCAACGACGGTCCGATTTCCGAAGAGTTGGCGTGGGCGGCCGTCCAGTCGGAAATGCTGACCCATCACGTCCGGCGGCGGCTGTCCGAACAGCTGGACGGGGTGTCGCACGGGCCGGAGGGCTCGCTCGACAAGCTGCTGATGACCTGGGTCGAGCAATCCGTCGGACATGCGGCACTGGCCGTCACCGGGACCCGCGATCCCGATCTCCTGGGCGCCTATTTGTACAGCCGGGCGCAGAGCGTCATGGGTGGGACATCACAGATACAGAAGAACATCATCGCTTCGCGAATCTTGGGATTGGGAGTCTGAATGTACGACATGCCAGCCGAAATCGACGTCCGTGCCGAAGGCGCGTTGCGGATCATCACCCTGAATCGGCCGGAGTCCCTCAACTCGGTCAACGACAACCTGCACGTCGGGCTCGCGCGGCTGTGGCAACGATTGACCGACGACCCCTCGGCCCGCGCGGCGGTGATCACCGGGGCCGGCAGGGCGTTTTCGGCCGGTGGAGATTTTTCGTATCTCAAGGATCTGTCGGGGGATGCCGAGCTGCGCGCCAAGACTATCCGCGATGGCCGCGAGATCGTGCTGGGCATGGCGCGGTGCCGAATCCCGGTGGTGGCGGCCGTAAATGGTCCGGCCGTCGGGCTAGGCTGCAGCCTGGTCGCGCTGAGCGACATCGTATATATCGCCGAAGATGCCTACCTCGCCGACCCGCATGTGCAGGTCGGGCTGGTCGCGGCGGATGGGGGACCGCTGACCTGGCCGCTGCACATCAGCCTGCTGCTGGCCAAGGAGTACGCGTTGACCGGCACCCGCATCAGCGCGCAACGCGCCGTCGAACTTGGTTTGGCCAACCACGTGGCGTCCGATCCGGTCGCGGAGGCAATCGGTTGCGCCAAAAAGATTTTGGAGTTGCCCCAGCAGGCGGTCGAGAGCACCAAGCGGGTGCTCAACATCCATCTGGAGCGGGCCGTCCTGGCCAGTCTGGACTATGCGCTGTCGGCCGAAAGCCAGTCCTTCGTAACCGAGGACTTCCGGTCGATCGTCACCAAGCTGGCGGCGGGCAAGAACTGACTCGCTGAGACCGCGATTCAGTCGTTATGCCGCAGGAACTCACGCATCACCTGATCGAACCGGTCCGGCTCCTCGATGAACGGCATGTGGGAGCTGGACTCGAATAACTCAAACCGCGAGCCCGGTATGCGCGCGTGCATCTCCCACATGTGTTCGGGCACGCATTCGTCGTACCTGCCCGCAAGGATAAGTGTCGGCGGCGAGATTTCGGCCAATCGGTCGAACACGTCCCAATCCCGAATGGTCCCGACGATGCGAAAGTTGCTCAGCCCGAACATGGTTCCGTAGACCTCGTTGTTCATAGTCCGGAACGAGGCTTCGAGCTCCGCCGGCCACGGACGAACGCGGCACAGATGCGTTTCGTTCCAGGTGCGGATTGCGGCCTGATATTCGGGCGCGTATGTCGTGCCGGCGGCTTCGTGCCGGTCGATGCTGGATTGTGTGGCCGGATCAAGCTCGGATTTCAAGCGCGCCACCATCTTCGAGAATTCGGGTATCGACGCGAAGCTGTTGGAGATCGTCAGACTCGCAGCCCCGGACGCGACGTCAAGCACGTACTGTTGGGCCAACATTCCGCCCCACGAATTGCCGAAGATGTGAAAGCGGTTCAGCCCCAGTGCCTGTACCACGGCATCCATCTCGGCGACCGAGCGTTCCATCGTCCAAAGCCTGCGGTCGGACGGGCGCTCGGACTTGCCACACCCGAGCTGATCCCAGAAGATGACTTCGCGCTCGTCGGCCAGACGTGCCAGCGAGCTCATGTAGGTGTGCGGCATACCCGGACCTCCATGAACCGCGAGCAGCGGATAACCCGCCCCGCCGCCAACCCGAGTGAACCAGACGTTCCCGCCCGGGACCGCGATCATTCCCTGAGTCATCCGTCCACCATCGCAAATCCGCGCCTTTCCCGCAGCCTGCCCACAAGTGCCGCCGCAGTCCTGGCAGGATAGGGCAATGACCAGCGTCGCTAACCCGGTTCCGCCGCAGGATCTTTCGGGGATCGTCGGCCACCGCTTCATCTATACCTATGCAAACGGGTGGCAGTACGAAATGTATGTCAAGAACGCCTCTACCATCGACTACCGCATCCACTCCGGGCATGTCGGAGGCCGTTGGGTCAAAGACCAGAAAGTCAACCTCGTCCAACTCGACGACGACAGTTTCAAAGTGTCCTGGAGCGAACCCACCGGCACTTGCGTGGCGGTCAACATCCTCCCCGCCAAACGCCGCATCCACGGCGTCATCTTCTTCCCGCAGTGGGTCCGCACGCATGGCGAGCGCACGGTCTGCTTCCAGAACGAACACCTGGATGAGATGCGCGCGTACCGCGACGACGGCCCGACCTACCCCATCTACGAAGTCCCGGAGTTCGCCTATATCACCTTGTTCGAAGACGTCGGAACCGACGACGAGACCGTCATCGACACCGGTCCCGAAAACCTGCCCCCGGGATGGTCCAACCGCACCAACTAGCCAGGCCACCAGCACCCTCCTTGCAACTCGGACTCTCAAAATGAGAGAATATGGTTCTCGCAAGTTGCGCCGCTGAACTGGAGAAGACCGTGCCCGAAGCCGTCATCGTGTCCGCCCTGCGCACCCCGATCGGCACCGCGCGCAAGGGAACGCTGCGCGACACCAGCGCATTCGACCTCGCGCACCACGTTGTCTCCGAGGCCGCCACGGACCTCGATCCCGCGCAGGTCGATGACGTGATCCTGGGCGAGGGCCTCTATGGTGGCGGCGTGCTGGCCCGGCACGCGGCCATCACGAGCGGTCTGACCCAGGTGCCCGGTTTGGCCAACAACCGGCACTGCGCGGCGGGCCAGGCGGCGGTGCAGAGCGCGGCGGCGAGCGTGCGGGCCGGGATGGACCAGCTCGTCATCGCCGGCGGCGTGAACTCCGCGTCAACGTCGCCGCGGTCACGCATGCAGGTGGACGGCGAATGGGTCGACTGGTTCCCGCCGACCCACCCCGACCGTCCCGATGCGCCCAACCTCGACATGTCGATCACGGTGGGGTGGAACGCCGCGGTCAGGGCGGGCGTGAGTCGCGAAGAGATGGATGCCTGGGCGCTGCGTTCCCACCGCAATGCCATCGCCGCGATCGACGAGGGCCGCTTCAAAGAGGAGATCGTTCCGATCGAGACGCCGCACGGGCTGTTTTCGGTCGATGAGCATCCTCGACGTGACACCAGCATGGAGAAGCTGGCCGCGCTCAAGCCGCTGCATCCGGAGATCGAGGGCTTCTCGATCACCGCCGGGAATGCTTGCGGAGCCAACGACGGTGCCGCGGTGTTGACCATCGCGAGCGACCGGCTCGGGCTGCCCGCGCTGGCCACCGTGCGGTCCTGGGCGTCCGTGGGCGTCGACCCGGCGATCACGGGCTTGGCTCCGGTGGAAGCGATCCCGAAAGCCCTTGGCCGCGCGGGCCTTTCGATCTCGGCAGTGGATCTGTTCGAAATCAACGAAGCATTTGCGTCGATGTGTGTGGCCACCGTCAAGATTCTCGATCTCGACCCGGGCAAGGTCAACGTCAGCGGCAGCGGCTGCTCGCTGGGACACCCCGTCGCGGCAACCGGGGCCAGGATGCTCGTGACGCTGGTGCACGAATTGCGCCGACGTGGCGGGGGAATCGGCGTCGCGGCCATGTGCGCGGGCGGCGGGATGGGCTCGGCGACGGTCATCGAGGTCGCTGCGCCATAATGCGCAAATGACCATCGCCGACCTAATTACCGGTGCGCGCAACGGGTCTCCGCGGGCGGCGGGTCGGCTGCTGAGTCTGGTCGAGGGCGAGCGGCGCGACGAAGTGTTGGCGAGCATCGAGCCCTCGTCGGCATGCGCGGGCGCGATCATCGGCATCACTGGACCGCCGGGCGCGGGCAAGTCGACGACGATCGCGGCGCTGGTCGGCGCCTATCGCGAGCGTGGGTGCCGGGTGGCCGTATTGGCCGTGGACCCGACGTCGCCGTTCAGCGGCGGTGCGCTGCTGGGCGATCGAATTCGAATGGCCGCGCATATCAACGACTCCGATGTGCTGATTCGGTCGGTGGCAACGCGTGGGCACCTCGGGGGGCTGGCCGCCGCGGTTCCGGCCGCCATCCGCCTGCTGGGCGCGATTGGTTACGACGTGGTCATGCTCGAGACGGTGGGGGTGGGGCAGTCCGAGATCGAGATCGCCGCCGTCGCCGACCCAACCGTCGTCATCCTCAATCCCGGGGCGGGCGACGCGGTGCAGGCCGCCAAGGCGGGTGTGCTCGAGGTCGCCGACATCGTGGTGGTCAACAAGGCCGACCGTGACGGTGCCGAACAGACCGTGCGGGATCTGCGCGCCGAAACCAAGGCCCCGATCGTCAGCCTGGTTGCCGCCCAGGGTGAAGGCGTCGCTGACCTGGTCGCGGCCATCGACGACCATCGCCGCACCGACAGCCGCGACCGTCGGCTGGCCCGGGCGCGTGCACAGATCCTCTCGCTGGCCCAAACACGGCTGCGCGGCCGGGCGGACCTCGACCAACTCGCCGAGGCAGTGGTCGACGGCCACGACGATCCGTACAGGGCGGCCGAAAAGCTGCTGGCCCCGAGCACTCTGCCCCCGGACTGAACGTCGCCCTGTCCCCCGATCGGGGGAATGGGCATTCATCACTATTGCGAACCGATCGGCGGAGGTGCGCCCAGCCCTGCCGACCTACGTTGAGCTTGTGCCTAAGAAGGCGGTCAAACGCCCAAACGATCGGTTAGGAGACCGGGACATGGCTCGCACCTCGAAACTCTTGGCAAAACCGTCTGCGGCGCCTGTCGGTGGACAGCTGGAGCTGTACCGGCGGATGTGGGCCCTGCGTCTGCTCGACATGGCATTGGAAGAGTCACGCATCGACGGTCTGCTCAACGGGCCGATGGTGGCCGCATTCGGTCAGGAAGCCGTGGCCGTGGGCGCTACCGCAGCGCTTCGACCGGGCGACATCATCAGCACCGCCATCCCGCATTTCCAACACGCACAGCAGATCGGTCTGTCGCTCCCGCTGGGTCCGGCCATCGCCGAAATATTCGCCCCGAGCCGGGAGGTGGGCGGCGCGTCTAACGAAGACCCGTTCGCCGCCGAATGGAAGCTAATATTCGCTGGCTCAAGCCCGCTGAAGCAATCGGTCATGTTCGCCCTTGGCGATGCCTATGCGCAGCAAGTCGCCGGGGCAGGCAAGGTCACGCTGTGTGTCATCGGCAATGAGGACTCGAACTCGGTCGAGTTCGAAACGGCCGCGCGCATAGCCGTGTCGTGGCGGCTTCCGGCGGTGTTCGTCGTCGAGGACGTTCGCACCGGATCGGGGGTGCGCCGCGGTGCACGCGGGAGCCACGGGATGCCCGTGCTCTTGGCCGACGGTAGAGACGTTGCGGCGGTGCATAAATCGGTCGCCCACGCGGTAGAACGAGCGAGCGCCGGCGGCGGCCCCACACTTGTCAAGGCGGTGACCTACCGCACCAATCACCCCTCTGGCGTCGATCCTTTGGTTTTCGCCCGACGGCGGCTGATCGGTGCCGGCGTCAGCGACGATCACCTTTACGAGGTGGAACGACGGGCTCGCCAAATGATGGCGGAGGCCATGTCATCCGCGAACGAACTGTTGGGCGCGGAGGATCCGGCTTCGTGAGCGAGCGGCACCCGCGGTCGGCCGCTAGCTGAGCAGACCTTGTCGCATGGCTTCCGCCACGGCGGCTGCGCGATCGCCGACCCCGAGCTTTTCGTAGAGGCGTTGCACGTGGGTCTTGACCGTCGACGGGGCGACGTAGAGCTCCGCTGCGATAGCGGGAATGCTTTGGCCGCGGGCAATCCGATTGAGCACCTCGCGCTCTCGCGCGCTGAGCACGGGCGCCGTGGGTGCCGCGCGCTGGCGGATTTCCGCGGCGAGGCCCCCGACAAGTCCGGGCGCGACCACGTCGCGACCCTCCGCGCAATCGAGGACCGCCTTGACGATTTCGGCGCGGGTCGAGTCCTTCAGCAGGAAGCCGGCGGCCCCCTGCTGCAGTGCCTGAAACACGATCGCCGGCTCATCGTGTGCCGAGAGAAGCAACACGCGGGTCGGCAATTCCTGGCTTCGCACCGCCGCCGCGACCTCGGAGCCATCCATGCCGGGCATTCGGTAGTCGAGCAGCGCGACATCCGGGAGGTGCGTCTTGATCAATTCCAGTGCCGCCGATCCGTCATCGGCCTCGCCGACCACGTTCACCGAACCGCTCGAGGCCAGTGCGCGCACGACACCCTCGCGAAAGAGCGGGTGATCGTCACCAACGACCACACGCACTTCGGCGGGCGTAGCCGTGTCGGCCATGGCGATGAGTGTAACCGTTTACAGAAAGCATTCGTTCGCGATTTCGCATGCTCTGATGCGTTTTCGCGCGATTTGCCACGGGCGCTCCGGAGCTGGTGAGTACGGTGATCGGGTGGCGGTGGCCAGCGACGCAGAACTGAACCGGGTGCGCAAGCTTCACCAGTTGCGCTCCTATCGGCTCGCGTCGGTCCTTCGGATCGGCGTGGTGGGCTTGATGATCGCTGCGATGCTCAGCGACACGCGCCGGTCCGAATGGCCCCCGCAAACCGCGCTGATCATCGGGTACGGCTTGATGGCGCTGTGCGCGCTGACGCTGGCCTTCTCCGGCAGCCGACGATGGCTCGCACGCGGCCGGTTGGCCGGCGTCGGCCGCGTGGAGCCGTTTGCGTTCACCGTCATCGACGTGATCGTGCTGACCGTCTTCCAGGTGCTGTCCACCAACGGACTGCACCCGCTGCTCATCATGACGGCGTTGCCGATCCTCATCGGGCTCGACGTCTCCTCCCGGCGAGCGGCGGTGGTGTTGATCTTCTCGATGGTGGGGTTCGCGATCGCGGTGCTCGAGGACCCGGAAATGGTCGGCTCGATCGGCATCACCGAGGCCACGTTCCGGTTCCTGCTCTACGGGTTCCTTTGTGTCACAGCGTTTGTCGCCGTACGCGTCGAAGAACGGCATACCCGGTCGGTGGCCGGGCTCAGCACACTACGCGAGGAACTGCTTGCCCAGACGATGACCGCCGCCGACGTCGAGCAGCGGCGAATCTCCGAATCCATTCACGACGGCCCGCTGCAGGACATCTTGGCGGTGCGCCAAGAGCTGGTCGAATTGGAGGCGGTACTGCCGGGCGATGACCGTGTTGCGCGCGCGATGGCTGGGCTGCAGGCCGCCTCGGACCGATTGCGGCAGGCGACGTTTGAGCTGCATCCAGCGGTCCTCGAGCAGGTCGGATTGGGTGCGGCGGTGCAGCAGCTAGCCGCGCACACCGCTCAGCGTTCCGGCATCGAGGTGTCGACGGACGTCGATTACCCGCTTCGCAACGCGGTCGACCCCATCGTCTTCGGGGTGGCGCGGGAGTTGCTGTCTAATTTGGTGCAACATTCTCAGGCCCGCAATGCTTCAGTCCGCCTCGGGATCAACGAAGGCAGCTGCGTTTTGGACGTGGTCGATGACGGCGTGGGCTTCACCGACGAGGCGATAGCGCGCCGCTTGGGCGAGGGACACATCGGGCTAGCCTCGCACCGGGCCCGGGTCGAAGCGGCGGGCGGAACATTCGTCTTTCTCGATGTTCCGGTGGGCACTCACGTATGCGTCGAACTGCCGCTGAAGCAGTAATCGAGTCGGCCCTAAGCGCCGGCGCCGCCGACCCTTTCGATGCGGATCCTGGTAAGCAGCCCCGAGGGGGAATTCGGCGGCGGAAAATGCTCGCTGGATCCCAGCATGACCTCGGCCAGCTCGGCCAACAATTCGGGTGCGCCGCCCTCGACGATGCGGGCGGACCCGGTGACGGACAGATACGGTGTGGGCTGCCCGGGATGGGGCTCCTTGGAAAGGATCGTCAGAGCCACGCGGGGGTCGCGGCGGATGTTGCGGGTCTTGCGGTACTCGCTTAGATGCGCGCTGACTAGCTCGTCGCCGTCGGGCGTGGATTGGAGCGCGACCCACACGACCGAGACATGGGGGCTGCCGTCGGGGTTGATCGTAACCAGGGTGGCGTCTGCGCCGTCGCCGAGAAATTTGCGCGTGGCGTCATCGAGTTTCATTCTGTGCCTTTCACTTTGGCTTCACTTTGGCGCTAGCGGATAGGTCGATCCATTTCAGCGCCCACCGATTGATGTCAAGCAGGATGTCACCGAGCTCGACGCCCTTCTCCGTCAACCGGTATTCGACGCGCGCGGGACGGCCGTCGGCGAGAAACCGTTCGACCAAGCCCTCGTCCTCAAGGTCCTTCAGTCGCTGGGACAGCAGCTTGTCGGTCATATCGGGGATAGCCGTGGCTAGCTCGCCGAACCTCTTGGGGCCGGTGACCAGGGCGCGCAGCACGATCGGCGCCCAGCGGCGGGTCAGCATGTCGCCGGCCGCCGCGTAGTACGGGCAATAGGGCAGCCACGCCCTGGGTTCGCGGCTGTGGTCCATGTCTCATCCGCTTCCTATCCTATAGATAGCTCGCTATTCTGCAGATAGTAACATGCCCGCTGGCGATACATCTCGACAAGAGGCGCAATCCAGCGCCTCGAATAGCGTCCGCGAAAGCTGCGTGAGGCCAACGCTTTTGCTGTACGAAAGGTAGGGTTTCGATGCCGACGCTCGACCGCCACGACGACGTCTTCGTCCTCGACCTCGGCGATGATGAGAACCGGTTCCACCCCGACTGGATCTCCTCCGTCGACGCGGGGCTGGAAGAGGTGGAGAAGGCCGACGGCCCGCGGGCCCTCGTTACCGCTGCCACCGGCAAGTTCTATTCCAACGGCCTGGACCTGGACTGGCTTGCCGCCCACGCCGACCAACACAAGGCCTACGTTGTTTCCGTTCAGCAACTCTTCGCGCGAGTGCTGTCGCTACCCGTGATCACCGTGGCCGCGGTGCAGGGACACGCCTTCGCCGCGGGCGCGATGTTCACCCTGGCGCACGACTTTCGCGTCATGCGCGCCGACCGCGGCTTCTGGTGTTTGCCCGAGGTGGACATCAACATCCCGTTCACACCCGGCATGGCCGCGCTCATTCAGGCCCGGTTGACGCCGCAAACCGCGCACGAGGCGATGGTCAGCGGACACCGCTACGGCGGCACGGACGCCGAAGCGGCCGGCATCGTCGACCATGCGGTGGCAGAGGATGCGGTGCGCGCCAAGGCCATTGAACTCGCCGGCGCGCAGGCGAACAAGGCCGGTGACACTTTGGGCGTCATCAAGGCCCGCATGTACGCCCCGGCCCTGGGCGTCCTGCGCGACAGCACCACCCCGTTGGGCTGACGCTGGCATCAACACCGAGGAGAACACTCGTGACCACCGATATCGGCGCCATGACCGGCCTGGAACTGATGCGCTGGGTGCAAAGCGAACGACCCACCGACATACCGTGGATCGGCCGCCTGCTCGGCCTGCGGTTTGACGAGCTCGATCACGGACGTGTCGTGATGTCGCTCGATACCCGTCCCGACTTCGCCAACCCCCTTGGCACCGTCCACGGCGGGATCGCCGCTACCCTCCTCGACTCGGTAATGGGCTGCGCGGTCCACACCACCCTGCCCGCCGGCGTCAGCTATACCACCCTGGAAATCAAGGTCAACTACATCCGTGCCGCCAGCACCGATGGCCAAACCCTCACCGCCACAGGCACCGTCGTCCATTCGGGCCGCCGCACCGCGACGGCTGAGGGCCGGGTGGTCGACCAAGACGGCAAGCTCGTCGCCCACGCCACCACCACGTGCATCGTCCTGCCCGCGGCCTAATCCGCACGGGAATCGTTGTGCCGCTGCAGATATCCGGTGAGCAGAACGACGATTTCATCTTCGAGCTGCTGGAAGTCGACGGGGCTCGGCGAGGCGACGAGCCGGTGAACGAGCGATTCGATCGTCGCCACAACGATTTGGGCGTTGAGTCTGCTGGCGCGCACGTTCGGCTGCTGCTCGAGTAGTCGGGTAGTCGCTTCCACCATCAGCTGCTCCAAGTCGTGCAGCCGGGCAAGGAACTCCGGCGCACGCGGGGCCTCTTCGAACAGCACGCGATGCAGGCGCGGATTGTCGCGGTGGTTGTCGATGGTCGCGCGCACAAATAGCCGCAGCGCATCGTCGAGCCGTTGCGGCATACCACCGGCCAACCGCTCACCGAGCAATCTGGCGCCGGCATCGACGTGCGAGTCCATCAATGCTCGCAGCACGGCGTCTTTGTTCGGAAAGTATTGGTACAGCGAGCCGATCGAGATCCCGGCGCAGTCGGCGATTCGATTGGTGGTGCCGGCGGTGTAGCCATGGTCGGCGAAAACGCGAGCCGCAGCATCCAGTATCCGTTGCCTGGTCTGGGCGGCCCGCTCCTGTTTGGGCTGCTTACGCTCCCTAAATCGGTCCGTTGGCGCGATCGCGGATCTCCTGGGAAATGCGAGTAGTCAACCGGAGCTTTCACCAGCAGAATTAGGGTACCCTAACTACGGCCGAAGGAGTACCGGTGCGAACCGTCCACGTCGAAACAATCCTGCCGACCGACGCCGACAGGGTGTGGTCGGCGATGCTGTCCCCGGTCACCTTCCTCTACGTCTGTAAGGGCCTCCTCGGCTTTCCGGCGCTGGCGGGACGCTCGGAGGTACTGCGCGCCGGCGAGCGCGGAACCGGATGGTTGTTCGCATTCCATGTGATACCGGCGTACCGGCACACCATCGAAATCGTTGAGGTGGACCAGGCGAGCAGAACGGTGCGTACCCACGAGAACGGCGGACTCCTCAAGGCGTGGAACCACACGCTGCATGTCGAACCGATCGATGAACATTCGAGTCGGTACAGCGACACCGTCGACATCGATGCGGGAGTTGCGACCGCGTTCGTCGCCGCGCTTGCGAAGGGGATTTACCGCTACCGGCACCGGCGCTGGCGCAAACTCGTGCGCAAGCAGATGATGCCGGAAGGTCCCTCGTACGCGAGGTAGGTCCCCGTGAAAATGCTTGGACCATCGGCCGTGCTCGCGACTACCGTCTCCGACGTGAACCTTGACGCCGTCGCTTTTGGCGAGCAGTGGGAACGGGCATGGAATGCCCATGACGTCGAGTCGGTTCTCGAGCACTTTCACGACGACGTCGTGTTCACGTCGCCGGTGGCGGCCAAGTTCTTGCCGGCCACAGCGGGGATCGTGCACGGTAAGACCGCGCTGCGCGACTACTGGATCGCCGCATTGCAGCGAATTCCCAACCTCCGGTTCGTGGTCGAGGACGTGTACCAGGGAATCGACACCATTGCCATCCTGTACCGAAACCAAGAGAATACGCGGGTTTGCGAAGTTTTACGGTTCGGCGATGGTCTGGTGATCGAAGGGCACGGCACGTATCTCGTTGCACCGTAAAGGCGAGTACCTTGGCGGCCCGCAGCGCCGAACGTGTACTCAGGGCGAGATTTGTGCGGTTTTTTCGCCCTCAGAACACGTTCGGCGCAAGCCGCAAGCCGCAAGCCGCAAGCCGCAAGGCGCAAGGGGCAAGGCGCAAGGCGCAAGGCTAATGGTCGACGGACTTCCCGGTGGCAGCCGCATGGCCGGCGCGATAGCCGAAAACCATTGCCGGACCAATGGTTCCGCCGGCACCGCCGTAGGCCCGGCCGGTGACACCGGCCATTGCGTTGCCGGCGGCAAACAGCCCGGTTATCGGCTCGCCACTGACATGGAGCACACGGCCGTCAGGATCGGTACGCGGTCCGCCCTTGGTTCCCATCGAACCGATGCACACCGGCACCGCGTAGTAGGGAGCGGTGTCGATCGGGCCGAGCGTCTTTCCGGCCAGAGTGGTGGCGCTGTCGTCGCCCCAGTAGCCGTCGTATGCGCTCGACCCCCGCCCGAAGTCGGGATCCGCGCCCGTGGCGACCTGACGGTTCCACTCCCGGACCGTCCACGTGAGACCGTCGGCATCGATGCCGGTCTTCGCGGACAACTCGACAAGATCCGCCGACTCGCAGAACCAGTCCGGAACCGGTTGTCCGGGAGCGACACCCAGAAATCCGTAGCGATGCAGGTGCACGGAGTCGAACACGATCCAACCGCGATCATTCACGTAACCGCCGCGCGGATCGAGGTAGTGGAACGCGCCGGCCATCGAGTTGTAATCACATGCCTCGTTGACGAACCGGCGACCGGCCGCATTGACCATGATGCTTCTAGGCCGGGTTCGTTCCAGACGCACGCTGCGGCTGCGCGGCTTGCCGTCGATGGTGTCACCCGGGATCCGGACGATCGGCACCCACCACGCCTCGCCCATGTTGCCCAGGTCGGCGCCGTGCGCCATCGCCATGCGCAGCCCGTCGCCGGTGTTGTTCGGCGGTGAGACCGCGCCGTGCATCGGTCCACGCAAAAAGGCCTGCACCAGAACGGGATCCCATTCGAATCCGCCAGTGCCCAGAATGACGCCGCGTCGAGCGCGCACGCTAAGGCTTCCTTCGGGCACGGCCACCCGTACGCCGGCGACCTCTTCATCCTCGGCGAGTAGTTGTTCGGCCCGCGCATTCACCCGCGGGGTTACCCCGACGTCGAGCAAGCCTCGCAGAAGGCCCGCGATCAGCGCGGTCCCGGCGACGCAGAGATGGCTCGTGCGTTCGTCTATGGCTGCGTGCAGCCGGGCTCGGGTCTCGGCATCGAAACCGACGTTGGACCAATCGGCGGGAAACGACGTGATCTTCGTGGCCCACTCGCCCAATTGGGCGAGGTCGAAGGGGGCCGCGCTGAGCGACCGGCCTCCCGTCGGTTGTCCTCCCGGCAACTCCGGTTGGTAATCGGGGAACCCGGTGGCGATCTCGAAGCGCAGACCGCTGTGCGCTTCGACGAAGTCGAGCATCGCCGGGCCGGTTCGCACGAACGTCTCGACCAGCGCGTCGTCCATCGAACCATGGGACTGCGCCCGCAGGTACCGCAACGCATCCGCGACCGTCAATTCGCCATCGGGAGAACGGTTATGGGCCGGGATCCACACGACGCCGCCCGACACCGCGGTAGTCCCGCCGACCGTCGGGGCCTTCTCGAAGACCGCGACGGACGCCCCGGCCGCGGCGGCCGACAGCGCGGCGGTAAGCCCGGCACCGCCGCTGCCAAGCACGACGACGTCGACTTCGGAGTCCCAAGGCATGGACTGATATCCCTTCAGCTCAGTAGCTCGGACAACTGCTTTGCGGCACGGATCACCGCGTCCTTCCCACGCATCACGACATCTTCGCGATGGGAGATAAGGTTGATACACGTTGGGGGAGAAGGGGCTTGGCGACGGACTGGCACGGCCAAGCCGTACGTGTTCGGTTCGATCTCCGCATACGTCGTCACCCATCCGCGTTCGCGAGCGCGCGCGACCAGATCGCGTTCACCGGGGCGCGGGGGCATGCTCGCGAGCAAGGCGATCCCCGCGGCACCGCGCTCCAACGGATACCGGCTGCCTTCGTGGAAGGCGAGTTGGTAGGCGACGTGGCTCGGCACGATCACTGCGACGGCCACCTGCTGGTCGCCCTCGGCGACGAGCAACGACACCGTGGTGCCGAGTTCGTCGGCCAGCGCGCGCAGCGTGGGCAGGCTCAGCTGGCGCACGTTGCGATCGAACGACGCGCCCAGCACGGCAAGTCCGGCCGCGGGTCGGTAGCGCCCATCCTCGCCCTTGGCGACCAACCGGAACTGAGCCAACGTCGACAGCAAGCGATAGGCGATGGTCCGGTGCACCCCGACTTGGTCGGCAAGCTGCTGCACGGTGAGCCCGGCCGGCGAGGCCGCCACCATCTGCAGCGCGGTCAGGCCCCTGGCCAGGGTCTGCGAACCGGTCCCCGAACCCGTCACAGCCTTGACAGACCTCCATGCGAGAGCGAAGCTCTATATATAACGCACACTATTGTGCGATATTAGCACACAAGATAGGTCAAATCGAGAACGAGATTTCCCCCAGCTGCAGCCAGAGAGGAACCGTGGCGGAGTTCGAGAGCATATGGAGCGATCTGCAGGGCGTCGCCTTTTCGCAGGGCTACCTCGACGCCGGCGGAGTCCGCACCCGCTATCTGCGCGCCGGCGACCCGGGCAAGCCGGTGCTGGTCCTGCTGCACGGATCCGGCGGCCACGCCGAGGCTTACGTCCGCAATCTCGCAGCGCACGCCGAGCATTTCTGGACCTGGTCAATCGACATGCTGGGGCACGGGTACACGGACAAGCCGGGCCACCCGCTGGAAGTCAACCACTACGTCGAGCACCTGATGGCCGTGCTGCGCACCATCGGCGTCGACCGCGCCTGCCTCAGCGGCGAATCGCTGGGCGGCTGGGTGGCCGCCCGCGCCGCCGTCGACCATCCTGACGCGGTTGACCGGCTGGTCCTCAACACCGCCGGTGGCTCCCAGGCCGATCCGGTTGTGATGCAACGGATCATCACGTTGTCCATGGCCGCCGCGGAGGACCCAACATGGGAGACGGTCCAGGCCCGCATCAAATGGTTGATGGCCGACAAGTCCAAGGACTACGACGACCTGGTGGCCAGCCGCCAGCGGGTCTATCGCCAACCCGGATTCGTCGCAGCCATGCGCGACATTATGGCGTTGCAAGAACCCGAGATTCGGGCTCGCAACATCCTGGGCCCGGCCGAGTACGGGTCGATCACCGCCCCTACGCTGGTGCTGTGGACCAGTGACGACCCCACCGCCGACGTCACCGAAGGGCGCCGCATCGCGTCGATGATCCCGAACGCACGGTTCGAGGTGATGTCGGGGTGTGGCCACTGGCCCCAGTACGAGGACGCCAAGACCTTCAATCGCCTCCATCTCGATTTCCTGCTAGGCCGCTGATGGATACCGACGGGCACCAGGAACAAGCCGCCGCGGTCGACGTTGTGGTCGTCGGCGCCGGCCCCGTCGGCCTGACGCTGGCCAATATCCTTGGCCTGCAAGGCGTCAGCACACTGGTGGTCGAGGAACGAGACACGCTCATCGATTACCCGCGCGGGGTGGGGCTGGACGACGAGGCCCTGCGCACTTTCCAATCGATCGGCCTGGTCGAGCGCGTCCTGCCGCACACCGTGCCCAACCAGATTCTGCGTTTCGTCGATGCCAAGCGTCGTGTGCTGGCCGAAATGGCCCCGCCCGACGCGCGTTTCGGTTGGCCCAAGCGCAACGGCTTCGTGCAACCGCTCGTCGACGCCGAATTGCTCGCCGGGCTGGACAGATTCGAACACGTCGAGGTGTGGTGGGGACGCCCGATGACGTCGTGCGTGCAAGACGGCGAGGGGGTGACCGTCGAGCTCGGCGGTGACAGCGACGCGGCCAGTGTGCGCGCGCGTTACGTCGTCGGGTGCGACGGCGGCCGCAGCCAGACGCGACGGATGATGGACGTTTCCTTCGACGGGACGACGTCGTCGACGCGGTGGCTGGTGGTCGATGTCGCCAACGACCCGCTGGGCCACCCCAACAGCGAGGTCGGCGCCGACCCCGAACGCCCCTATGCCTCGATCTCGATCGCGCACGGAATTCGCCGCTTCGAGTTCATGATTCACGCCGATGAGACCGATGAGCAGGCGGAGGATCCGGCGTTTCTGACCCGGATGCTGGCGCGGATGGTGCCCCACCCCGACCGGGTCGATGTGATCCGGCGTCGCGTGTACACCCACCATTCGCGGATCGCCGGTGCGTTCCGCAGTGGCCGGTTGTTGCTGGCCGGCGACGCCGCCCACCTGATGCCGGTGTGGCAGGGCCAGGGCTACAACAGCGGCATTCGCGACGCGGCCAATCTGGGCTGGAAGCTCGCCGCGGTGGTGAACGGTCAGGCCACCGACAAGCTGCTGGACACCTACGACATAGAGCGCCGCAAGCACGCACGCGCGATGATCGACCTGTCCACCATGGTTGGCCGCGTCATTTCACCGACAAACCGCCGGGTGGCGACGGCGCGGGACCTCCTGGTGCGATCCGCGTCAATCGTGCCGTCGCTCAAGCGATATGTGCTGGAGATGCGGTTCAAGCCGATGCCGCGCTACGAGCAGGGCGCTGTGGTGCATTCGGCGGGTCCCAACGGGCCAGCTCGCGCGGACTCGCCGGTCGGCACGCTGTTCATCCAGCCCCGGGTCGACACCCGCGTTGAGCAAGACATCTTGTTGGACGATGTCCTCGGCGACTGGTTCGCGGTGCTGTGCTGGAACAACAACCCGCGCGAGATTCTCGGGGATGAGGCCTTCGAGGCGTGGAAAGCCCTGGGCGCGCGGTTTATCGCGCTGCGCCCCGCCACGCAGCTGCACTGGACCGGGCACGACGATCCCGAT
The DNA here is from genome assembly GCF_001954195.1 of Mycobacterium sp. IS-1264. GTDB lineage: Bacteria > Actinomycetota > Actinomycetes > Mycobacteriales > Mycobacteriaceae > Mycobacterium. Next base: position 36,564 of record NZ_MBES01000021.1, read on the forward strand.
GTCGTGGTCGTCGGCGACCGGGGCGGCGGTGTCAAATCCTGGTTCGACACGCACCCTGAATCGGTTGTGTTCCTGCGCCCCGATCGGTGTATCGCGGGTGCCTGCATCGCACAGCGCGCGCCGGAGCTGAGCGCCGCGCTCCTCGATGCCCTCACGCTCACCCCGGAAGGGGGTGATCACCAAAGTGCCTCTGGCTCTGTGCTGTATGTCCCACAGCCCGCTCCTGAGTCTTCCCGGGCCGTCGCGGGACCTGCTTGACGACATCGAAGGCGCGATCGCTGAGGCGCGCGCATTCGTCGAAGATTACCACCCGGAACTGGTGGTCATCTTCTCGCCGGATCACTACAACGGGTTCTTCTACAAAGTGATGCCGCAGTTCTGTATCGGCATGAGCGCTAACGGGATTGGCGACTACGGCACCCACGCCGGGCCGCTCGATGTTCCCGAGGAGCTGGCCACCGAATGCGCGGAGGCCGTACTCGGTGCCGGTGTCGACCTCGCGGTGTCGGCCAATATGGACGTGGACCACGGCACCGTTCAGCCGCTGGAGAAACTCTTCGGGGACGCCACTGCGCGCCCGGTGATACCGGTTTTCGTCAACGCAATCGCGGTTCCGTTGGGGCCGTTGCAGCGCTGTCGCGCACTGGGTACCGCCGTGGGCGGCTACCTCGCTACCCTGGACAAGCGGGTGCTGGTGATCGGATCTGGTGGACTCTCGCACAGCCCTCCGGTGCCGATGCTGGCGACCGCGACTCCCGCGGTGCGTGAACGCATCGTGGACGGTCGGCCGATGACGCCCGAGCAGCGGCAGGCTCGGCAAGCGGCGACGGCGGACGCGGCCAAGAGCTTTGCCGCCGGCGAAAATGACCTGCAACCGCTCAACCCTGCGTGGGATCATCGCTTCCTCGAAATCGTCGACACGGGACGGCTGGACGATCTCGATCAGTGGTCGAACTCGTCGGTGGTCCACGAAGGCGGCAGTTCGGCGCACGAAATCAGAACCTGGGTAGCGGCTTTCGCCGCACTGGAGTCGGTGGGGCCGTACCGGACCGCGATGCGCTACTACAAGCCGGCACCGGAACTGATCGCCGGATTCGCCATCAGAACGGCGACACCGGCATGACGGCCGAGGATTTCGATCAAGTGGTCGACGTGCTCATCGTCGGATCCGGTGGTGGCGGCATGGCGGCCGCCCTCACCGCGGACGCTTCCGGGCTAGACACGTTGGTGGTGGAAAAGTCCTCTCATTTCGGCGGTTCCACCGCCCTCTCCGGTGGCGGCATCTGGGTGCCCGGGGCACCCGCACAACGCAGGGAGGGCTATGTCCCGGACCCCGAAGGTGTCGTCGAATACCTACGCAAGATCACCGACGGCTCGGTCAGCGAGGCGCGCATACGCCAGTACGTGGAGTCGGCGCCGCAGATGCTCGAATTCCTGGAGCGGCTGTCGGGATGGTTGGAGTTCGTCTGGAAGCCCGGCTACGCCGACTATTATCCGGAGTTGCCCGGCGGCTCCGAACTCGGTAGCACGATCAACGTGCCGCCCATCGACCTGCGCACATTGGGCCCCGACGAGGGAAAGCTCCTCCAGCCGCTGGCGCTGGCTCCCAAGGGAATCTGGTTGGGTCCCAAGGAGCTTCGAACCTTCTACCGGATCAGGCAGTCATGGGCCGGCAAGGGCGTGCTGCTGAAGCTGATTTGGCGCATGGTCAGAGCCAGAGCGTTCAACGAGCGGATGGCGGCGATCGGGCAGTCACTGGCCACGCGGCTTTTCCTGGCGATGCGTGAGCGCGGCATCCCGCTGTGGCTGGACTCGCCGATGGTCGAGTTGCTCACCGACGGCGACGGATCGGTGACCGGGGCGGTGCTGGAGCGCGACGGCGGCAACCAGCGAATCGGCGCGCGCCGCGGCGTCATCCTGGCTTCCGGGGGTTTCGATCACGATCTCGCATGGCGCAAGGAGCAACTGCCCGTCTTGGAGAGTGTGGGATCCCGGGATTGGAGCTTCGGCAATCCCGCCGCCATGGGGGACGGTATCCGGGCGGGCCAGAAGGTGGGGGCCGCAACCGACCTGCTCGACGAGGCGTGGTGGTTCCCGGCAATCCAATGGCCGGATGGCCGAATGCAATTCATGCTCAACGAGCGGATGATGCCCGCGCAGTTCATCGTCAACGGCGACGGCAAACGCTTCATCAACGAGGCGGCGCCCTACATGGATTTCGGCCACGCCATGATCGACGGCCAGAAATCTGGCGTCACGCACATCCCGTGCTGGCTCATCACCGACCACCGGTCGTGGAATCGCTATGTGATCGGCGGCCATCTGCCGATTCCTAAAATCCCCGGGGCTCCGGTGCCCACGGGACGTAAGGTTCCGTCGGCCTGGCTGGAATCCGGTGTCGTCAAAGCCGCCACGAGTTGGGAAGACATGGCGACCAAGATCGGCGTGCCGGCGCGCCAGCTTACCGAAACCGCAACGCGTTTCAACGAACTCGCTCACCGGGGACACGACGATGATTTCAACCGCGGGGACAGCGTCTACGACAACTACTACGGCGATCCGACGTTGCCCAACCCGAATCTGTATCCGCTGGGCGATCCTCCGTACTACGCGTTTCGAATCGTGCTCGGCGACCTCGGGACGTCGGGCGGCCTGCGCACCGACGAATACGCCCGAGTGCTACGGCCCGATGACACCGTTGTGCGAGGACTGTACGCGGTGGGCAATACCGCCGCACCGGTGATGGGCCGCAGCTACGCCGGAGCCGGGGCAACCATCGGCCCGGCGATGACGTTTGGCTTTGTCGCGGCCAAACACCTTGCGAGCCAGACCCTTAGTTCTCATAGGAGGTAAACGATGAAAATCTCGCTGTTCTACGAGTTCGCCCTTCCCCGCCCGTGGGCACCCGACGACGAACACGTCCTGTTGCAGGACTGCCTGGACGAGGTCGAGGCGGCCGACAAGGCGGGGTTCTCCACCGTGTGGCTGACCGAGCACCACTTCCTCGAAGAATATTGCCATTCCACCGCGCCGGAGATATTCCTGGCCGCCGCCAGCCAGCGGACCAAGAACATCCGGCTCGGATTCGGCATCATGCACCTTCCGCCCGCGGTGAATCACCCCGCGCGGGTTGCCGAACGCATCGCCACCCTCGACCTGCTCTCCAACGGGCGCGTCGAGTTCGGCACCGGGGAATCGTCGTCGGTCGGTGAGCTCGGCGGATTCAATATCGATCCCGCCGACAAGCGCGCGCAATGGGAAGAGGCCCTTGAGGTATCCATTCGCTGCATGATCGAGGAACCCTTCGCCGGGTTCAACGGCGAGCACATCCAGATGCCGGCTCGCAATGTGATCCCCAAGCCGCTGCAGAAGCCCCATCCGCCGGTCTGGGTCGCCTGCACGCGTCCGGCCAGCGTGCAGATGGCCGCTCAAAAAGCCATCGGCGCCTTGAGTTTCGCCTACACGGGTCCCGGTCCGCTGACCGAGCGCGTCAACGGCTACTACAAGGAATTCGAGGAGAACGGTGTGCCGGTCACACCGCGTATCAACCCGAACATTCTGGCCATCGGCGGCGACCTGTCGATGATGGTCGCCAAGTCCGAAGACGAGGCGCTCAAACGCCTCGGCCAGGGCGGCGGATTCTTCTCGTTCGGCATCATGCACTTCTACATGACCGGGGTGCACACGCCCGGGCGGACCGGGGTGTGGAAGCGGTACCTGGAAGAGGTCGAGAAGGACCCTACGCTGGCCTACGGCCCCGGCCGCGGCGCGATCGGTTCCCCCGCCACCGTGCGCGAGTTCCTGCGCGGCTACGAGGAAAGCGGTGTCGATGAAATCATCCTGCTGCTCAACCCGCGCAGCCACGAGGGGACCATGGAGTCGATCGAGCTGATGGGCAAGGAGGTGCTGCCCGAGTTCATCGAGCGCGACGAGAAGGCGGTGGCCGACAAAGCTGTCCGGCTCGCACCCGTGATCGAGAAGGTCGAGGCGCGGCGACCACCATCGACCGCACCGAAGTTCGACGAAAACTACTCCTTCGGTGGCTTGCCGACCGGGCGCGGCGGTAAGTTCACCGCCAGCGAGATTCCCGAAGCCATGGCGGAGATCAACGAGGGTCGCGTCCAGGCGGCGCAGCGCGCGAAGGAGGAGCAGCAGGGCACGTGACGGGCATCGACGAGCTTTGGCGCTACGACGGCCGCCGCGCGGTGGTGACCGGGTGTGCGTCGGGCATCGGCGAACACGTGGTGCGGCAGCTCGCCGAGCTCGGAGCCGAAGTCGTCGGGCTGGACAAGCGTCGGCCGGCCGTCGAGCTCAACGATTTTCATGAAGTCGACCTCGCCGACCCGGAGTCAATCGACACTGCGGTAGCCGCGATCGGCGGGCGGGTCGACGCGCTATTCAACGTCGCCGGTGTCTCCTCCGGGATCGGCGACCCCCCGCTGGTTGTCACGATCAACTTCCTCGGCTTGCGGCACGCCACCGAGGCACTGATCCCGAAGATGGTCGAGGGATCATCCATCGTGAGCGTGTCGTCCTTGGCCGCGGCCGGATACCGGGAACACCTGCGGAATGTTGCACCGCTGCTGAATACCGCGACGATGCAAGAGGGTATCGACTGGTGCCATACCCATCCCGAAGAATTGACCGGCGGCGGCTACCAATTGTCCAAGGAAGCGATCATCCTCTACACCATGCGCAGCGCCACGCCGCTGGGCGCGCGTGGCATCCGCATCAACTGCGCCGGCCCCGGGGTGACCGAAACACCGATCCTTGACCAGCTGCGGACGGCCTACGGGCAGGGTTACCTCGACGACATCCCCAAGCCGCTGGGACGCGTTGGCGGTCCGGACGAGCAGGCCTCGGTACTGCTGTTTCTGAATAGCCGTGCAGCAAGCTATATCTCGGGTCAGGTCATCTGGGTCGACGGTGGAAACGTCGGCGCGGCGATCGCCCGTGAACTCGAGGAAGGACGGGCCCCGTGGCCAGCGTGACTGACTTTCGGCAGGTCGCTCGTGACGTCTCGAACTGGGGGCGGTGGGGAAGCGACGACGAGCTCGGCACCCTCAACTTCATCACCGACGACAAGGTCGCTCAAGCGGCAAGCCTGGTTCGGCACGGCAAGGTCTTTCCGCTCGGGGTGGACTTCGGCGCGTCAGGACCGCAGGGCGCCTTCGAGTTCCGCCACAACCCGGTGCACGTGATGACGATCGACGGCGGTGACGTGAACACGCTGGCCCGATACGGGCCCGGGTGGGCGCGTAACCCGTTGGCGCAGCAGCTGAGTCAATACATGGCGGACAATCCGTTCCGCTTCAACGACGACATGATCATCATGCCGCTACAGGCCGCCAGCCAGTGGGATGCGTTGTCGCACGTCTACTACGATGACAAGCTCTACAACGGTTTCCCGGCGGGTTCGGTGACCAGCATGGGAGCCTATCACTGCGGCATCGACAAGGTTGACGGCAAGGGCATCACCTCGCGCGGTGTGCTGTTGGATATGGTTCGCCATCGTGGCGCGCACGTCTTCCTCGAACCCGGAAACCCGATTACTCCCGAAGAACTCGACGACGTGGTCCGCGCCCAGGGCGTGACCGTCGGTCGGGGGGACATCGTGTTGATCCGAACCGGTTGGTGGACAAGGTTTCTGGAGACCGGCAACAAGATGGAAGGCTACTCCGGGCTGGACTGGCGGTGCGCTTCGTGGCTACATGATCGTGAGGTCGCGGCGGTCGCCGCCGACAATCTGCAAGTCGAAGACCTGGTGTCCGGGGTGGACGGGGTTTTCCTGCCTCTGCATCTGCTGTGCCTGCGCGACATGGGGCTGATGTTTGGCGAGTATTGGGACCTCGGCGCCCTAGCGGACGACTGTGCAGCCGACGGCGTGTACGAATTCCAGCTGATCGCGCCGCCGTTGAGAGTTGTTGGCGCCGTGGGCTCCCCGGTGAATCCAATCGCGATCAAGTGATGGACGTTCAGCGTAAGTCCATGCTGGTCGACGGGCTGGTCACCAGCTACCTGGAGGCAGGCGAGGGCGATCCGGTGGTGCTGCTCCACGGCGGCGAGTTCGGCGCCAGTGCCGAGCTAGGCTGGGAACGCAACATCGCCGCCCTCGCCGCTGGAAATCGCGTGCTGGCTCCCGACCAGCTGGGCTTCGGCCAGTCGGCGAAGGTCATCGATTTCGTCAATGGCCGTGGCATGCGGATCCGGCATGTGGCCCGCTTCTGCGAAACGGTGGGTGTCGACTCCGCGCATTTCGTCGGCAACTCGATGGGAGCCATCAACCTGCTCACCGACGCGACCTCGGATGCACCGCTGCTGCCGATCCGCAGCTTGGTGATCATCTGTGGTGGGGGAGAAATTCAACAGAACCGGCACTTCGAGGCGCTCCAGCAATACGACGCCACGCTGCCCGCGATGCGCCGCATCGTCGAAGCCCTGTTCTACGACGCCGGCTATCCAGCCGACGACGGCTACGTGCGGCGCCGCTACGAGTCGAGTACCGCGCCCGGGGCATGGGAGGCCGTGGCCGCGGCCAGGTTTCGTCGCCCAGGTGCCGCACCACCACCGGCCCCGTCGACGGCGCGGGCCTACGAGCGCATCGACGTGCCGACCCTTCTCGTCGAGGGCGGAGACGACAAATTGTTGCCCTCCGGCTGGGCGGCCCAGATCGCCAAACAGATCGACGGTGCCCGCTCGGTAGTGGTCGACAAGGCCGGTCACTGCCCGCAGATCGAGCAGGCGGCAACGGTCAACGAGCTGCTGCTGGACTTTCTGGCGAACAGTCAGAAGACATAGTCCAAGCGGGTCTGCATGCCTGCCTCTTGGTGGTATGTGTTGTGGCAGTGCATCACCCACAAGCCAGGGTTGTCGGCGACGAGGACCGCGAGGATCTTCTGCTTTGGCAAGACGATCACCGTGTCCTTGCGCGCGCCGGGACTGCCATCGGCCTTGATCAGCTGGAATGTGTGACCGTGTAGGTGAATTGGGTGATACATCATGGTGGGGTTGTCGAACGTGATGGTGGGCCGTTGGCCCTGCCGGACGTGCAGCGGGTTGGTGCTGCGGTAGGGCTGCCCGTTGATCGTCCAGTTGTATTGCATCATGTTGCCGCCCAGTACGACCGGGAGGTTGAGGCCGGCTTCGGGGCGACCCAGGTTGACCGGCGTGGTGGCGGTGAACATATCGATGGTGCCCACGCGTTTGGTCAGTTCGGCCGGTTGAAAACCCGGGTCGGGTTGGCTGCCGGAGCCGGTGGCGAGCAGCGCCCGCGCCAGTGCACCCTTTCCTTCCGCGAGCGCGACTAGGGGGAAGACCCCGTCGGCTGCGGTCACGATGACGTCGTAGCGTTCGGCCATGCCGATGAGCAGGGCATCGACCTGTCTGGGCACAACGGGATAACCATCGGTATGGGTGACCGTCATCGAATGACCGGCAAGCGCGACGCGAAATGCGGTGTCGGAGCCTGTGTTGATGAAGCGGATCCGGATTCGCTGACCTGGCTTCGCGTTGAAAGTGGTGGGGGCCGCGGGAATTCGGCCATTGATGAGGTAGTACGGGTAGGCGATGTCGCCGGCGTCGCCGCCGAGCAAGTCGCTTTTGCTGGCACTGCCCCGTGGTGTCTCGGTCATCGAGGTCGACGGCGTGGTCGTCGTCGAGGTCGTCGAGGTCGTCGAGGTTGTGCTTGTGGTCGTGGTCGTGGTCGTGGTCGTGGTCGTGGTCGACGTCGGTTCGGTCGTTGTCGGCATGTTCGACATGGGGGGCTTATTCGGGTTGGTGAGTTCGTTGTATAGCTGCTGGGGACTCTTGCCGACGCCGTCCGTCCAATCATCAAGGACGACAATCCATTCGGCGTCGTAGTTGCCCTCGGTCGGATCGTCGACGATAACCGGCAGATAGAGTCCCTTGTCGGCGTCCAGGCCGGTGTGGGGATGGGCCCAATATGTGCCTGAATTCGGGACGGAGAACCGGTAGGTAAAGTCCTGGCCCGCCGCGATGTTCAGGCTGGCGGGTGCGGCACCGTCCATGTCGTTGCGCATCGCGATGCCGTGCCAATGCACCGATGTGGGCCGGTCGAGCCGGTTGGAAACGGTGACGGCCAGTTCGTCGCCGATGCTGGCCCGGATCAGCGGTCCGGGAATGGAATTGCCATAGGCGAACGTATGGACGATCGGCCCACCGAGATCGACCTGGGCCGGTTGTGGGGTCAGGGCGGCGGTCACTGTGCGCCCGCTGTGTGGTCGAGCCGCCTCGACCGCGGCGATGGCGGCCGTCATTTGTGCGGCGCTGCCGGTCATTTGAGATTTCGATTGGGTGCACGCGGCCAGCGTCAATCCACCGGCGATGCCGGCGACCATGAAGCCGCGCCTGGTGAAACGTGTCCGGTCGAAGGGGGCTCCGCTCGTCGGCAGCTCAGACATTCATCGCTCCTTGGCCTAACGCGCGCCGCTCGAAGTGTGCGAGGCCCTCCAGTCGCTGAAGCGGGTCGGGTAGATCGTCGGGTTCTCGCCGTCGGTGGGGACGATGGTGTGCTCGTCTAGCTGGGTACCGAAATAGCGGGCCTTGGGGTCGCCCACTACTTGGCGTGGATCGCCGGAATCGGCCAGCGCGGTCCGGATGAAGTCGGCCATCCCACGCTTTTCGGGGCCGGCGACGTTGGTGATGCCGTTGATCGGATCGGCGGTCGCTGCGCGGGTGACGGCCGTGGCGACGTCTTTGGCGGCGATGGGCTGAAACGCCCCTTCCGGCAGCAGGACGGTGTCGCCGTCGGTCGCCGAATCCGCGATGGCGTCTACGAATTCGAAGAACTGAGTCGCCCGCACGATCGAATATGGGGTTCCCGATTCTTCGATCAATTTCTCTTGGGCAACCTTGGCCCGCATGTAACCGCTGTCCTGGGCGCGGTCGGCGCCCACGATCGAGAGGGCGACGTGGTGCTGCACACCGGCCTCGCGTTCCGCTGCGAGAAGGTTTTTGGTCGACGTGGTGAAGAACTGCATTACGGGTTCGTCGTCGAAGGACGGGGAGTTGGACACGTCCACCACGGTGTGGACGCCGGCAACCGCTTCGGCGAGCCCCTCACCGGTGACGCTGTTGACACCCGAGCGCGGCGAGGCCGAGATCGCGTCATGTCCCAGCTCGGTCAGATTGGCGATGACCTGGGAGCCGATGAGCCCACTGCCGCCGATGACCAACACCTTCATGATCGAGCCCTCCCGAGGTAGCCGAATTGATGACATCAGCATCCCCTGTATGCCCGCAGGGCGGAACCCCGCGGCGCCCGGCGGTCCACGGCGGCCCTTAAATCAACTGCTTGACTTAACGGGGCCCGCGCCGATTAACTCGTCGTGTGGTTGATGAACTGGCCGGCAAGGTCGCCATCGTCACCGGTGGCGCTTCCGGCATCGGTCGCGGCATAGTCGAGAAGTTCGTGGCCGAGGGCGCGCGGGTCGTCATCGCCGACGTCGAGACCGAGAAAGGGCAGGCGCTGGCCGCCGCGCTGGGATCCGCTGTCTTCTTTCAACGGACCGACGTCTCCGATCAGCAACAGGTCGGCGCGCTGGTGGCTGCGGCCATCGAGGAATTCGGCGGACTGCACGCGATGGTGAACAACGCCGGAGTCTCGAGCAAGATGCATCGGCGTTTCTTCGACGACGATCTGGCCGAGTTCCACCGTGTCATGGCGGTCAACGTCCTGGGTGTCATGGCTGGCACGCGAGATGCCGGTCGCCACATGGCATCTCACGGCGGGGGATCCATTATCAATGTGAGTTCGATCGGCGGGATCCAGGCCGGCGGCGGTGTGATGACCTACCGTGCGTCCAAGGCGGCGGTCATCCAGTTCACTAAGTCCGCGGCAATTGAGTTGGCGCAGTACGAGATTCGAGTCAACTCGATCGCGCCTGGTAATATCCCCACGCCCTTGGTGGCCAAGGCGGCGCTCGACATGGATCCAGAGGAGACCGAGCGGTTCGAGGCGGCGATTCGCGAGACGATGCGAGCCGACCGGCCGCTGAAGCGCGAGGGGACCGCCGAGGACGTTGCCGAAGCGGCGCTCTACTTCGCCAGCGACCGGTCGCGCTATGTCACCGGAACCGTGCTACCGGTGGACGGGGGAACATCTGCGGGCAAGGCGCTGCGGTCCAAGCGCTAAACGTCGCGCCGGTCCACCTGCAGCTGATGCGGCTCGCTGACCTGATCGTCGATGCCGAAGCTGATGATGCGCCGCGGCGTGATACGGATGATCGCCGTGTCGAGCTCGTCACCGGCGGCGCCCTGTTCCGACGGTGCCTCGGCTTGCTCGGCGGTTCCGCGTATCTCGAGGCAACGCACCCGCCACGGGTCGCGGGAGGTGATGTCGTCAACGACGAAGGCCACCCTGTTGTCGTGGGCGATGTTGCGGTACTTCTGGCTCTTCGACATTCGGTAGCCCGCGATATCGATGGTGCCCAGTGCCTCGTTGTAGATGAATCCCACCGGGCTGTTCTGTGGTGCGCCGTCGCGCTGGATGGTGGCCAACCGACCCAGGTCGGCCTGGCGCAGGAAGTCAATTTCGTGCGATTTAAAGGTCATGACGGCAGGCTAGGACTTCAAGTGTTGTTGAAGTCAACCCGTCACGCTCGAGCGTGACGCTGCAGTCACGTTCAGCGCCCAGCGTGACTGCACCGTCACGTTCGGCGCTAGCAAATTTAAATCAAGCGCTTGACTTAATCCCGACCGACGGGTTGACTGAGGCAATGACCACGGCAGGCAGGACGGTTCGCACCGAGCGGGCCAGCTCCACCCAGGAGGCGATTCTGGTGGCGGCCGAGCGGTTGTATGCCGAGCACGGCATGTTCGCAGTGTCGAACCGGCAGGTCAGTGAGGCCGCCGGGCAGGGCAACAACGCCGCGGTGGGCTACCACTTCGGCACGAAGGCCGATCTGGTGCGCGCGATCGAGCAGAAACACCGGGGACCCGTCGAGGAGCTCCGCGAACACATGGTGGCCGAGCTGTCCGCCTCGGGCGGCCCGGCGGAGATGCGGGACTGGGTGGGCTGCCTGGTGCGCCCGCTCACCGAGCATTTGGCTGATCTGGGTAATCCCACGTGGTACGCGCGCTTCGCGGCGCAGGCGATGACGGATCCGGCCTACTACAACATCATCGTCAAGGGTGCGCTCAGCTCGCCGTCGCTGGTCCAGGTCGTCGACGGGATCAACAGTTGCCTGCCCAACCTGCCGGCCGAGGTGCGTTTCGAACGCAACATCATGGCACGCAACCTGCTGATGCACACCTGCGCCGACCGTGAGCGCGCGCTGGCGGCTGGATCAACCATGCACCAAACCTCTTGGCGGGCAGCAGCATCCGGACTCATCGACGCGATCGTGGGCCTCTGGTTGGCGCCCGTCACCCCGTACGAATAGAAGTGTTGAAGATGAAAGTTACTGTCGACCAGAACATTTGCGCGTCCTCGGGGAACTGCGTCATGAATGCGCCGGAGGTGTTCGATCAGCGTGACGACGACGGTGTCGTCGTCCTACTCAATGCGCATCCGTCGGCGGAACAGACCGAGGGCGCGCGCCGCGCAGCAGCCGCATGCCCCGCCCAGGCCATCTACATCGAGGAATGACATGTCAGACACACTGACGGGCACCGAAGCCCAGGCGACCGCAGAAATCCCGGACTATCCGATGGCCAGGAATGCGCGCTGCCCCTTCGCCCCACCCCCGGACGTCATGGCGCTGGCGGCGAGCAAGCCGTTGTCGCGGGTCCGGATCTGGGACGGCAGCACACCTTGGCTCATCACGGGTTACGAGGAAGTGCGCGAACTGTTCTCGGATTCCCGCGTCAGCGTCGACGATCGGGTGCCCGGGTTTCCGCACTGGAACGCGGGCATGTTGTCCACGGTGCACAAGCGTCCGCGATCGGTCTTCACCTCCGACGGTGAAGAGCACACTCGGTTCCGGCGGATGTTGTCCAAGCCGTTCACGTTCAGGCGCGTGGAAGGTCTGCGCCCGAACATCCAGCAGATCACCGACGACCACATCGACGCGATGCTTGCCGGACCGCAGCCCGCCGACGTTGTCACCGCGCTGGCGCTGCCGGTCCCGTCGCTGGTGATCAGCCAGCTGCTCGGGGTGCCGTACGAGGACGCCGAGATGTTCCAGCACCACGCCAACGTGGGGCTGGCGCGCTACGCGACCGGTGAGGACACCGCGAAGGGCGCGATCAGCCTGCACAAATATCTGGCCCAGCTGGTCGAGGCCAAAATGGAAAATCCCGCCGAGGACGCGGTCTCCGACCTGGCCGAGCGTGTCAAGGCCGGCGAGCTCAGCGTCAAGGAAGCCGCGCAACTCGGCACCGGACTGCTCATCGCCGGACACGAAACCACCTCGAACATGATCGGTATCGGTGTGCTTGCCCTGCTGCAGAATCCCGAACAGCTCGCCGTTATCCGCGACGCCGAAGACCCGAAGATCATCGCGAGCGCCGTCGAGGAACTGCTTCGCTACCTCAGCATCATCCAAAATGGTCAGCGCCGAGTCGCGGTCGAAGACATCCACATCGCCGGAGAGGTAATCAAGGCCGGCGAAGGCATCATCATCGATCTGGCGCCGGCGAACTGGGATGCAGACACTTTCCCCGAACCGGACCGGCTGTATCTGCACCGCGCGGGGGCCGATCGCAACGTGGCATTCGGCTACGGCCGGCATCAGTGTGTGGGCCAGCAGCTCGCCCGTGCGGAGTTGCAAATCGTCTATCGGACACTGTTCCGCCGAATCCCGACGTTGACGCTGGCGGTCCCGATCGAGGACATTCCCTTTAAGGACGACCGTCTCGCCTACGGCGTCTACGAATTGCCGGTGACCTGGTAGCCAAGTGCCGATCCGAATGGAGGGTCAATGATGACGACTCAATCAAGCACCATTTCGCTCTACCCGCCGGAAGGCTTTGGCGCACCGAAGGATCGCCGCGGTCACGCCGGGGGCGCCGATGTGGGTCTGCCCGACGGGACCGTGGTCTTTTCCGCGGACAACCACATCTCCCTGGCCGCCGACATCTTTTACGAACGCTTTCCCGACGATCTCAAGGAGAAAGCTCCGCGGATCTGGTATGAGGACGGCGCGTACCAAGTGGGGCGCAAGGGGCAGTCGTTCCTGCCGGGCGATTTCAGCGCGGTGTTGATGCAATACGACGACCTGCCCGGCGCCGCAAGCACCAACATCGAGGCCCGGATTCAGGAGCTGCACGAGGACGGTGTCGAGAAGGAACTTGCCTTCCCCAACGCGGTGCTGGCGCTGTTCCACTATCCCGACAAGAAGCTACGCGAACTCGCCTTCCGCATCTACAACGAATACATTGCGGAGCTCCAGGAACGCTCGGACGGCCATTTCTACGGTGCCGGGCTGATCAACTGGTGGGACCCGCACGGCACGCGGCAAACGTTGGAAGAGCTGAAATCATTGGGGCTCAAGACGTTCCTGATGCCGCTGAACCCGGGCAAGGACGACGACGGCAACCCGATCGACTACTCAAGCACGTCGATGGACGCTGTCTGGGACGAGATCGAGGCCGCCGGACTTCCGATCACGCATCACATTGGGGAGACGCCGCCGAAAAGCCCGACCGAGTTCAACAGCGTCGTCGTCGGGATGATGATCAACATCGATGGCTTCCGGGAGACGTTCGCCAAGTACATCTTTGGCGGCATCCTCGATCGGCACCCAGCTCTGCGCCTCGGCTGGTTCGAGGGCGGGATCTCCTGGGTCCCCTGGGCGCTGCAAGACGCGGAGCACCTGGTGGCCTCGTATCAGCATATGTTCAACCGGCCGCTGGAACACGACGTGCGCTATTACTGGGACACCCATATGAGCGCCTCGTTCATGGTCGACCCGCTGGGTCTGCAGCTGATCGACAAGATCGGCGTGGACAAGGTGATGTGGTCCAGCGACTATCCGCACAACGAAAGCACATACGGCTATTCGGAGAAGTCACTCGCGGCGGTTGTCGACGCCGTCGGACCGGCCGACGCGGCGCGCATCGTCAGCGGCAACATCACCAAATTCCTCGGATTGTGACAACGTTCGCGATTCCCGAAACACCCGATCTCGCCCGCATGCGTCGCGAGACCGGGGCTCGGCTGCGCTCGGCGATGGCCGAACGCGGGGTCGACGCGATGATCCTGCTGGGCAACAACGCCGTGGTGTATGCGACCGGGACCAGCTGGCCCCTGGGCGATGCCGGGCTGTCCTACGTCGAGCGACCCGTCGCCGTCGTAGTCGGCGACGACCCGTGGCCGCACCTGTTCCTGCCGTTCCGCGAGGGCGCCGCGCACGAGGCGGACCTACCCGCCGACCACCTGCACGGACCGGTCTATCTCGAATTCGATGAGGGTGTCAGGATTTTCGCCCGCCAGCTGGCCGACCTCATTCCTGTCGGCGCAGCGATCGCCGTCGACGAATGCACCGGCGCCATGTCGCGCGCGGCGAAGTTGTTGTTCCCCAACGGCGCTCCCGCCGATGCCGCTGCCGTCGTCAGCGCCGCCAAGGCAGTCAAGACGCCGGACGAATTGTCCTGCATGCGCACCGCGGTCCGGATCACCGACCAGGCGATGGTCGAAGTCCACAAGGCGCTGGCACCCGGCATCCGCCAGATCGAGCTATCTGCAAACTTCTTGCGACGCGCCTTCGAATTAGGTGCCGAGGCAAGCATGCTGGAACCCATCTGGCAGGTGATGCCGCCGAGCAAGGCCGAGGGCGTGTGGACAACGCACGGAGATCTCGCGCTGCCCCTGCTTTCCACCGAGCGCGAGCTGGCCGAAGGCGACGTGCTCTGGACGGACGTCAGCATCACCTACCACGGCTACTGCTCGGACTTCGGGCGCACCTGGATCGTCGGCCTGGACCCGTCGCCGCCGCAGCGGGCGCAGTTCGACAAATGGTTCGAGATCTTGAGCGCGGTGCTGGACGTGGCCCGCGCCGGAGTCACCGCCGCCGATCTGGGCCGGGCCGCGATCAAGGCCAACGGCGGCACGAAACCTTGGCTGCCGCACTTCTACCTCGGCCACGGTATAGGCGTCAACGCCGCCGAAATGCCCATGATAGGAACGGATCTCGGCGACGAGTTCGACGAGAATTTCGTGCTGCAGCAGGGCATGGTGCTGGTATTGGAGCCGGTGGTCTGGGAGGACGGCACCGGCGGTTACCGCAGTGAAGAGGTCTTGGTGATTACCGACGACGGCTGGATCAAGTTGACCGACTACCCCTATGACCCCTATGGCAACTGAAGTCCTGCCCGACGATAGGGCCCTGCGTCTCGGCCGCAGGCACCGGGCGCTGGAGCAGATGGCCGCGCACGATCTGGACGTCCTGGTGCTCGGGCGGCAGGCCAACGTCCGTTACGTGTCCGGCACACCGCAGCTGTGGGTCGCAGGCACCCGGCCGTTCGGACCCACCTGCGTGCTGGTTCGCGAGACCGGTGCCGTTCATCTGCTCAGCACGTGGGATGAGGGTGTCCCCGACGACATTCCCCACCAAAACCTGTACGGCATCTCGTGGAACCCGATGAACACCATCGCGGCGCTGCAGCGCATCGACGGCGCGGGCACGGCGCTCCGCGTCGGGACCGATGCGCTCTCACCGGCTTTCGCCAAGTTACTGCCCAGCGCATTTCCCAACGCCGAGTTGGTCGACGGGGAACTGGCCATGCGGGCCGCCCGGCGCATCAAGACGGCCGAAGAGTTGGTTTCGCTGCGGGATGCGATCGCGGTCGCGGAATCGGGCCTGGCCGCCGCGGTCTCCGAACTGCGGCCGGGGGTCAGCGAACAGATTCTGGCCGGAGTCCTGCTGGAGGCACTGGCGGCAGGCGGGGTGAGCACGCCGTCGAATCAGGATGTCGCGTGGGTGACTTCGCGCGAACATCCGTGGCGCCGGGTCAACGGCGACGACCGCATCAAAGACGGCGACCTCGTCGCCTTTTCCGCTGGCGTCCTGGCCGGCGGCTACATCGGCGAGGTGGGACGCACTTGGCCCGTAGGCGAACCCTTCGGCGCCGCGGCGCTGTATCGACGCTGGGACAACCTGTGGGCCAAGCTGTTAGCCGCGTGCCGGCCGGGAGCGGGAGCCGCCGAGTTGCTGGGCGCGTACCAGGCCGCGGGTGAGCCGCCACCGCCAATGCCGGTGGCCCGGGGCCTGGGCATGGGCTTCGACCCGCCCGTGGTCTCCGACCACCTGCCCGAAAGCGCGGTCCGCGAACGACTGGAGCCGGGCATGGTGCTGGCCGTGACCGGCTACGTCTGGGAAGCCGGGGTTGGGGCGGTCTTTGGCCGCGAGGCGGTCCTCATCTCCGCCGACGGTCCCGAAGTGCTGACCCGTAGTCCGTCGTGGCAGGCATGAGTGGGGGAACCTGAACCGCAGGCGCCGCTCGCCGGTTATACGGTCGTCGACCTCTCAACCGGAATCGCGGGCGCGTACTGCACCAAATTACTCGCCGACGGCGGCGCCGCCGTCGTTAAAGTGGAGCCGCCGCAAGGTGATCCGCTGCGACACTGGTCGGCCTCCGGCGCGACCATCCCACCCGGCGCCGACGGCGCGTTGTTCAGCTTCCTGGCCGGATCGAAACACAGTGTTGTCGCCGATCCCGAAGTGGACGATGACGTCGAGATGGTTCACCGGTTGCTCGCGGCGGCGGACGCGGTGGTCTGGTCCACGGGTTCCAAAGTGGCTGAACACCAAGACTTCACACCCGCTGCGATCCATCGAGCGTATTCGCATGCCACCGTTACGTCGATCACGCCCTTCGGCCTGGAGGGGCCATGGCGCGACCGGGCCGCGACCGAGTTCACCCTGCAGGCGTGGTCGGGCGGGATCGTCGGTCTGGGACGCGGACTGCCTGAGCGAGCCCCTGTCTACATCGGCGGGCAGGTCGGGGAATACATGGCCGGGGCCTACGCCAGCGCCGCGATGCTGGCGTCACGGTTTGGCCGCGTTGACTCGGGGGAGCCGGGAGAACTCATCGACCTGTCGATGCTCGAGACCCAAATCCTTTGTCTGACCTACTACCCGGTCACCTACTATGAAATGCTGGGCCGCCCATGGCGGGATGCGCGCCGACTCACGGTGCCTGGGGTGGCCCAGGCGAAAGACGGTCTGATCGACCTGGGATGCGGCACCGCGCAGCAGTGGTTCGACCTGTGCGCGATGGTTGGCCACCCGGAATGGATCGATGAAGAATCACCGCTGACCATCACCGAGCAGGCCAACATCCACGCCGAGGACATCTACGCGTGGGTGGAGACCAATCAGGTCGACGAGATCCGCGAACTCGCAACGGCATTCCGCATTCCCAACGCTCCTGTCGCCAACGGCGCCAACATCGCGTCGCTGGAACACTTTGTCGAACGCGGTTCCTTCGTGCGCAACCCGCGTGGCGGTTTCCAGCAGCCGGGCCCTCCCTACCGGATGCGGCCCGCCCGGCTTCGGCCGCCCGGTCCGGCGCCGCGACTTGGTGAACACACAGCGCGTTACCGGGCTGCCAATTCGCGGCCGCGTCCGGTGCCGACGGGTTCGTCCGCCCCGAATCTGTTGCCGTTCAGCGGGATCCGGATATTGGACATGACGACGTTCTGGGCCGGTCCTTGCTGTACCCACTTTCTGGCCATGCTCGGAGCCGATGTCGTGCACGTGGAATCCGCGCGCCGGCCCGACGGTACCCGGCTCATCGCCGGCGTGCCGATCACCGAAGACCAGTGGTGGGAGAAGTCGCCGATCTACGCGGCGCTGAACACCAACAAGAAGGGCCTGACGCTGAACTTGCAGAGCCGGCGCGGGCGCGAGGTGTTGCTCCGGCTCATCGCGACTTGCGACGTCATCGTGGAGAACTTCACTCCTCGGGTTCTGGACCAGATCGGGCTGGATTTTGCTGCCGTACAGGCTATTCGGCCCGACGCCGTCATGCTGCGGATGCCCGGATTCGGGCTCGACGGGCCGTGGCGCGACAATCCCGCGTTCGCCTATGCCATCGAGTCTGCTTCCGGCCTGAGCTGGCTGACCGGATATCCCGACCGCCCTCCCTACGAGCCGTATTCGATCGGCGACCCCAACGCGGGTGTGCATGCGCTCAACGGCCTGCTGCTGGCGCTGGAACACCGCCGCCGCACCGGTGAGGGCGTGCTCGTCGAGGCCGCGATGGTCGATGCCGCACTCAGCATCTCGGCCGAACAGATCATCGAGTACACCGCGTACGGCGCGCTGTTGGAACGCGCGGGCAATCGCGGGCCCGCCGCGGCACCGCAGAATCTCTACCGCGCCGCCGACATCGACGAGTTCGGTCGAATCGACAGCTGGGTCGCGATAGCCGTGACTAGCGACGAACAGTGGCAAAGCCTGTGCGGCGCGCTCGGATCACCTTCTTGGGCGACCGATCCTGCGCTGTCGACGGAAGCGGGGCGACGGGCACACCAGGATTCGATCGACGAGCACCTGGCCGCGTGGTGTGAGCAGCGCACCCGCGACGACATCGTCGCGAAGCTCTGGGATGCCGGAGTGCCGGTGGCCAAGGTCATGCAGCCCCATCGCCAAACGGAACTGCAGCAGCTGGCTTTTCGTGGCTTCTTCGAGGAAGTCGACCACCCGGTCAATGGCCGGGCCAGGCTCAGTACCGTGCCGATGCGGTTCGCCGGCGGTCCGGCGCGATTCCACACGAAGGCCGCGCCGCTGCTGGGGCAGCACAACCACGAGTTGCTTGCCGAACTGGGTTTGACGCCGGCGGAAATCGCCGAGCTGGAGGCCGACGGAATCATCGGCCAGGCTCCGGCTTAGTGGCGCCAGCCCTCGGCGGCCTGATCGTCGAAGGTGCGGTCGATGCGCTCGAACCTACGGTGCACGGAAGCGCGGGCGGCCTCATGCGGAAGGATGTACAGCCGATTGGCCAAAATCGCGTCGGCAGTCAGGCGGGCGACCTCGTCGACGCCCAGGGAGTCGTCCTGCGCCGGCAGCGGCCCGAGCGACCCCGTCACGTCGGGGGTCGACGCCAATCCGTAATCCGCGCCGCGAATTCGTTCGGAGTTGGAGACGAGCTTGGTTTCGACGACCATCGGGCACAGCACCGACACCCCGATGCCGCTGTCCTTGACCTCGCGCGCGAGTGTCTCCGCGAGGGCGACCACGCCGTACTTGGCGACGCAGTAGGCCCCGAGGCCGGCATTGGGTACCAGGCCGGCGAACGACGCGGTGAACGCGACGTGGCCCCCCGTGCCCTGCTCGAGCAGCCTCGGCACGAACGCCTCGACGGCGTGAATGGAGCCCCACAGATCGATGTCGATCACCCAGCGCCAGTCCTCGTGCGTCATCTGCGCGATCGGACCGGCAACGACGATGCCGGCATTGCTGAAAACCACGTCGACCTGGCCGAGCAAGCGGAAGGCCTCGTCCGCTAGGTGAACCATCTCCTCGAGATGCCGGACATCGCAGGTCACGCCATGCGCGTCGAACCCCTCGTCCTGCAGCTGCGACACCGCCTGTTCCAGCCCGGGCTTGTCGACGTCGGCAAGCACCACGCGCGCGCCGCGACGAGCGAACTCGGTGGCGGTGGCAAACCCGATGCCACTCGCACCGCCGGTGACGACCGCACCGCGTCCCTCGAATCCGTCCATAGGACGGAACCCTATTTCAGGCAGCTACCCGCGTCGACGGGCAGGGTGACGCCGGTGACGTAGCGCGATTCGTCCGAAGCGAGGAACAGCACCGCGTTGGCAATGTCCTCCGGCTCCACCCAGGGAACGGGCAGTGTGTGGAACATCTGGCAGATCGGGGCCATGTCGTCGGGGCCCGGGTTTTCGAGATCCGGGCGGAACAGCTTGTAGGCCCCTTCGTTGTGCAGGATGGGCGTCCGCACGTGGGTCGGATGCACGGAGTTGACACGAATACTGTGGTGCCCCAA
Organism: Mycobacterium sp. IS-1264; assembly: GCF_001954195.1. Lineage (GTDB taxonomy): Bacteria > Actinomycetota > Actinomycetes > Mycobacteriales > Mycobacteriaceae > Mycobacterium. Next base: position 56,481 of record NZ_MBES01000021.1, read on the forward strand.
CTCCACCGCGAAGGACCGCATGATGCCCACCACGCCGTGCTTGGCGGTGACATAGCTGCCGCAGTGCGGGTAAGCCTTTAATCCGCCGACCGAGCTGGTCAGAATGATCGAGCCGCCCCTGCCGCCTGCAATCAGATGTGGGACACCGGCTTTCACCGACTTCCAGACGCTCGACAGGTTCATGTCGATCATTTCCTGCCAGTCATACTCGCTGGTCTTGTCCAGGGTGTCGCCGCCATTGCCGATGCCTGCGTTGGCCACGATGATGTCCAGCCGGCCCAGTTGCTCCACGCCGCCATCGACCGCCGCTTTCACTGCGTCGTAGTCGCGCACGTCGACCTCGGCGGTGACGATTCTGCGGTTGAGTCCCTTGACCAGGTCGGCGGTCTCGGCGAGATCCTCTGGCGTCGAGCCGGGAATGGTGGTGTTCTGCACGAAGGATTTACAGATGTCGACTGCGATGATGTCGGCGCCCTCTTGCGCCAGCCGCACCGCGTGGGCGCGGCCCTGACCTCGCGCCGCCCCGGTGATGAAAGCGACCTTGCCCTCAACACGTCCGGTCATGGTTACCTCATTTCCTTGATGGCTCAACCGATTACGGCTGGCATGGTGTCCCAACCCCGCACAGTCGAGGTCGGGGAGAGCTTGCACTCGGCAAGGTCGACATCCCACTCCGGAAACCGCTTCAAGATTTCCTCGAGCGCGATCCGACCTTCCAGGCGGGCCAGCGCCGAGCCAAGGCAGTAGTGGGTGCCCACACTGAACGTCAGGTGCTGGCGTGGCTCGCGTCGGATGTCGAAAACATCTCCGTCCGGCGGGAATTGGCGGTGATCGCGGTTCGCCGCGCCGACGAGCATCATCATGACGCTGCCCTCCGGGATGCGGCGCCCGTAGTACTCGACATCACGGGTCACGTACCTGGCCACGTGGGGCGCCGGCGGTTCGTAGCGCAGCAACTCCTCGATGGCCCCTGGAATCAACGACGGGTCGGCGACCAGATCGCGCCGCTGGTCGGGGTGCTCGGCCAACACCTTTCCCGTCCACCCGATGAGCCGGGTGGTGGTTTCGTTGCCGGCGCCGGACACCACGCTGATATAGATGAGCAATTCGTCGCGGCGGAGTCGGCGGACGGTCCCGGTCTCGTCTTCGAACTCCACGTTGAGCAGTTCGGTCATGATGTCGTCGGAAGGATGTTCGGCACGCCAGTCGATGAATTGGCCGAAAAACTCGCCGTTCATCATGTTTTCGGCGGTGGTGTCCATGGGTTTGCCGGCTTCGGTGCGCAAGTTGGCGTTGGCGCGATCGCGTGCCGCTTCTTGGAACTCCTCGGGCACACCGAGCAGCATCCCGATCACACGCATCGGCATCTGCACGCCCAGGTCGGCGACGAAGTCGAACCGGTCCGTGCCGATGAGTGGATCCAAACTCTGAGCACAGAATTCGCGGATCTTGGATTCCAGCTCGTTAATTTTGCGCGGCGTGAACATGCGGGATAGCAGCTTGCGGTGGATGTCGTGGATCGGCGGGTCCTCGAACAGCACTACGCCCGAAGGGATCTCGATGTTCGCCTTGATCAGCTCGAGTATCGCGCCCTTGGCCGAACTGAAGGTCTGGAAATCGACCAGCGCGTCATTGACGTCGGCGAAGCGACTCAGCGCATAGAAGTCATGCTGTTCGTTGTAGTACAGCGGAACGTCCTCGCGGAGCCGCCGAAACATCGGGTACGGGTCGGCGTTCAGCTCCACGTCGTACGGATCGAAGTACACCTCGCTGGCCGCGCTGACTGTCACGGGAAATCAATCGCCTCTCGCCGGAACCGCGTCGCCCCGCCCCCCGGGGAATCGCCGTCGTGTCGCCTGAGAACCCTGTCATCGCCACAAGTCAGTGTCAACGACGAATCCGTTTTGGCTATTTGCAATTCTAGATATTAGAGAATCTGATTCTCACGAGGCAAGTGGCGTGCGATAGTTGCTCATTTGAGTGTTGCCGTGCCGCTGGTTATCGCGTGATCGCTAGCCGACGAATCCGCGTGAGCAGAAGTCCCAGACCTCGTCGGCGGTGATGGGATGGATCGTCGCGTCGTCCGGGCCCCCGCTGGACTGAGCGATGAACATCACCGTCTGCATTGTCATGGCGGCCACTCGCTTGGGATTGATCTCGGCGCGCAACTCGCCCGCGTCGCTGGCCGCTTCCATCAGTTCCGTCAGCAATGCCAACAGGGGCGCGTGCGCGACCTTGACCTCGGCCGGGTGTGTAACCAGCAATCGCGGCGCAAAGTCGGTGAACAACGGCCGTTTCGCCGTGGGATCCGGGCGCGAGGACTCGTACAACAGCTCAACGGCAACCTTGAGCCGCTCGAGCGGATCTGTGTGACTTTCCGTGGCGGCGCGAATCTGGTCGGCGGAGCGGCTCAGCGCGTCTTCGAACAGCGCGAGCAGCAGTTCGTGCTTGCCGTCGAACTGCAGGTAGAAGCTCCGCAACGACTGGCGGGAACGGTCGACAACCTCCTGGACGGTGAAGTCCGTGCTGCCCTTTTCGATGATGATGGCTTGCGCCGCATCGAGGAAACGCTGGACGCGCTGGGCGGCCCGCAGTTTCGCGGTCTTGATCGACCGCTCGACGGCGCGCTGCTTCCAGGCGGGCTCCTCGCTTGGGCTGGTCACGAGCGGCTCAGGGGATTGCCGCGAGGGGAGAACATGATTGGACTCTACCGGAGAACGCCGTGGCATCTGTGCGCTCGACCCCCTCACGGACGACGTGTCTGAGATTGTAACTTTCTTACCACGAGAATACTATTCTCTTACACGCGCGTATGGAAGTGAAATCGCAAGAGCGAACTGCGCCGTCAGCGGAAACCCTGATCTACCCCTTCTAGGAGTGCCGTGCAGCTGAGTTTCGATGCCGATGTCGAGGCGTTTCGCTCCGAGTTCGTCGCTTTCCTCGATGCCAATCTGCCCTCGGAAGCCGAGGCATTCGACCGGCCCCGCTCGAGTTCACACATTCCGGATTGGGCGCGCCGCTGGCAACGGTTGCTGTTCGACAGTGGGTGGCTGCTGCCCGGCAACCCGCCGGAGTTCGGTGGACGAAACGCCACCTTGTTGCAGCAATACGTGTACCTCGAAGAGTTGTCGCGACGCCGGATCTACCAGAGTTTCAATCCGCAGGGCGTGGGCATCATCGCGGCGTCCCTGTTGACGTTCGGCACGCATGAGCAAAAGCAGCGATGGGCCGTGCCGATTCTGCGGGCCGAGATCACCGCGTCGCTGGGCATGAGCGAACCCGGTGCGGGCTCGGATCTGGCGTCATTGAAAACCCGCGCGGTGCTAGACGATGACCACTTCGTGGTCAACGGGCAGAAGGTGTGGACATCGGGCGCCCACGACGCCGACGTGCTTTTGACCTTCGTGCGCACGGACTCCGAGGCGCCAAAACACAAGGGCATCAGTGCTTTACTCATCCCTACCGACACCCCCGGCGTGGTCCGCCGGCCCTTCGCGTCGGTGGCGGACAGCGAAGACGTCGACTTCAACGAGGTGTTCTTCACCGACGTGCGCGTCCCGGCCGAGAACTTGGTGGGGGAGATCAACCAGGGCTGGCGGGTGGCAACCGGTTCGCTCGGTCACGAGCGAGCCATGTTGTGGATGGACTACGCCGGGATGTTGCACGCGCTGACCGTCGATTTCGGCGCGTCGGGACCGCTGCAGCGCGATCACTACGCAACCCTGGTTATGGATTGCTACGCGCTGCGGCTGATCGGGTCGGCGACTTTGGCCAAGGCCGCACGCGGGGAAGAGGACGTGCCCGCTCAGTCGGTGCTGAAGCTTCTCGGGTCGGAGGCGATGCAACGAGCCTGCGAGGACGCGTTGAATGCCGAGGGGCCGGACGGGCTCGTGCTTCACGCGGTCACCTCGCCCGTCGCGCCGCTGAACCTGGACAGCCACTACGGCAGCTGGTTCGATCGCTACGTGCGCACGTTCGCCGCGACCATCGCCGGCGGGACTTCCGAGATCCAACGGAACATCATCGCCGAACGCATCCTCGGCCTCCCGCGCAATTAGCGTGCGGGATCAAGGCTTTCGAGCGTCCACCCAGGCGTAGTAGGCGATGGCGACGAGCCCGGCGACGATCGCCGCCGCCCCCAACACGATGCCGGCAACCGCGGCGCGGGGGTTGTCGGCTTCGCGGCGCTGGACGCGCCTTCGGGCGACATCACCGGTCAGCACCGCCGCGATGCCGAGGGGCACTCCGATCAGGAGCCAGCAGGTGCCGAGTGCGACCACGCCCAAGATGACGGAGGCGACACCCACCTGGTTGCGCGGTGCGACGGGGCGGCCCATGCGTGCCAAGTCTAGGCGCCGCGGCCGTGTGCCAGGGATTGCCGCTCTGAGGCGGGCACATTGGGTATCCCTCCCGCTTTGTGGCAGGTGGGACATCGAGCTCCTACAGCTGCGCCAGCCGCGGCGCATATCCTTTGGACCGCAACGACTTCCCCGCCTCCTGGGTCAGTTCTCTCGCGCTGCCCAGCAGGCCGTCCAGGACCAGGGCCCGTTTGATATGGCGATGCAGGGGATGTTCGGCGGTGAAGCCGATGCCACCGAGAACCTGCTGGCAGTGGCGCGAGGCGGAGAGCGCCGCCTGGCCGGCCGCGGCCTTCGCCAGCAGGGAAGCCAGGCCGTCGGCGTCCTCAGCGGCCGCACCCAGCGTCGCTTCCGCGCCCTCGATGGCGACCAGCGTCTCGGCCAACCGATGCCGGATCGCCTGAAACGAGCTGATGTGGCGACCGAATTGAACGCGGTCCAGGGCATGCTGGCGCGCCAGCGACAACATCGCGCGGCTGGCGCCGACCAGCCACCAGCCCACGGCCCGTCGCCCGGCGGCTAACGCGGTCGGCGGCAGCGACTCTCCCCGCGGCACGGAACGTATCGGCAGTTCGTCGTCGAGTGCCGAGCTGGAGCCATCGCCGCGTTCCCACACCACCCAGCGGTCACCGGCACACGGCAGCGGCACGCTGCCCTCCGGCGCGCTTCCGGTCGCCCGCAGTACGACGTCGTTGAGCACAGAGGCGTGCGAGCCGGTCTCGCCGAGCAACTCGAACACCAAAGGGACTGCGGTATCCGGGATCTCGTCGAGCATGTCGAGCCAGCCGAGCTCGGATAACGCCGCGTCGAGCTTGGCTCCCGCCGCCGCGGTCATCGCGGTGCGTAGAGAGTCGGCCAGCATGCGCAGCGCCTCGGGGTCCACGGCTCTACTCCTTTCCGAGGTCGAGCAGCCGGCGGGCGATGATATTGCGCTGAATCTCTGCGGTGCCGCCGTAGATGGTCGCGGCGCGGGAATACAGGTATTCCGAGCGCCATTGCGTGTCGTCGAGCTCCAGGGCTCCCGGGAGTAGGTCGCGGACGGTGTCGTAGAGCCGTTGTTCGGCGCTGGCCAGCAGCACCTTGTCGATGGAGGTGTCCGGACCCAGACGTGCCCCGTCGCGTAACCGGTGCTGGGTGTCGCGGGATCGGCAGCGCAGCGTGTGCAGGGCGAGATAGGCTGCGCCAAGCTCGAATTCGTCATGGCCGTCGGGTTTGTCGGCGGCTGTCTGCGCGATGAGCTCGTCGAAGCGGGAGTAGAGGTAGGCGATCCGCTGCCAGAAGCAGGCGGAGCGTTCGTAGGGCAGCAGGTCCATCGCCAGCCGCCAGCCGTCTCCGGGTTGGCCGAGCATCCGGCTCGACGGGATCACCACATCGTCGTAGTACACCTCGCAGAACTCGTCCACGCCGTGCATCGTGCGCAGCGGCCGAATGGTGATGCCGGGGGTGTCCAGGTCGACGAAGAACGCGGTGATTCCGTCGTGGCCGGGCGCGGTGCGGGCGAGCAGGACACACCGCGTCGAGAACTGGGCGAAGCTCGTCCAGACCTTCTGTCCGTTGACGATCCAGTTGTCGCCGTCCTGGACCGCCCGGGTGGTCAGCGACGCCAGGTCGCTACCGGAGCCGGGCTCCGAAAAGCCCTGACACCAGTGCTCGGCGCCGCTGAGCAGGCGCGGCACCATCTCGGCGGCGAGTTCTGCAGGGGCGTAGTCGATCATCGTCGGCGCGAGGACCTCGAGCATCGAGTACGGGCCGGGCTCGGCGAGCCGGCGGCCGACCACTTCTTCGCCGACGATCGCGCGCAGCACCGCGGGCCCACCCAATCCGCCGACTTCGACGGGCCAGCCGTAGCGCATCCAGTCTGCGTCGTAGAGCGCCCGGCTGACGCGGGCGAATTGCCGCATGTGTCCCTGCAGCGAGTGGTCTGGCCCCGGGGTCAGGTCATTGTCGTCGAGCCACGCGCACAGCCCCGCCCGGAACTCCTCGACATTCACGGGGTGGGGCGGCCGACGGCGTGCGGGCGTCCGGAATCGTGCACTCCGCTGCGGCGGATGAACGTCATGGCCCGGGTCTTCAGCCGCCATCCGTCGGCGGTGCGGGAGTAGGTGTCGCGGTAGTAGCCGATGCGCATGTCATGGGTCGCATGGTCGATGAAGCACAGCGGTTGCGTCCCGCTGGCCGCATCACCGTCGATGTCGACCAGCGCAGTTCCGGTGAGAAACAAGCCCTTTGGGGCCGCGGCCACCAGTTCCGGGAACTTGTCCAAGCCGTACGTATCACCGAACGCGCTGTAGGTGCCGTCGGGTGTGAAGACGCCGATGAGCCCGTCGATGTCTTCCTGGGTGATGGTGACCGCGTAGCGGGCGAGGAGTTGCTGGATCTCGACCAGATCCTCAGTTCTGGTCGGCTGATTTGTCGACATAGACCTTGCCGCCTTTCATGACAAAGCTGACGTGCTGGGTAACGGTTATGTCTTCCAACGGGTTTCCCGGTACCGCGATGATATCGGCGAGCTGGTCCGGCGCGAGCCGCCCGCGGTCGGTCGAGTTGATGAGCTCGGCCGAAGTCACGGTCGCCGCCCGCAGCACCGCTAACGGGGGCAGACCCCAGTCGACGAGCGTGACAAGCTCGTCGGCGTTGCGGCCGTGTGGAATCGCCGGGGCGTCGGTCCCGACCGCGATCTTCACGCCCGCTTCGTGCGCGGCCACTATCGAGGTGCGCGACTTCGGGAACATCTCGGCGGCCTTCGCCTGTAGTTCGGGCGGGGCGTGCGAGACGTCCATGCCCTCGGCCAGGCGCCGGGTGGATACCAGGAACGTGCCGTGCTCGACCATCATCGCGATGGCCTCGTCGTCGACCAGGAAGCCGTGCTCGATGCAGTCGATGCCGGCTGCAACCGCGTGTTTGACGGCGTCGGCGCCGTGCGTGTGCGCGGCCACCCGCAGCCCGCGCCGGTGCGCCTCGTCGACGATCGCGCGCAGTTCCTCATCCGAATAGTGCTGCGCCCCAGGTGGTCCCGTCAGCGACATCACGCCGCCCGAGCAGCAGACCTTGATGAGCTCGGCGCCGTGCTTGATCTGGTAACGCACCGCCTTGCGGATCTCGTCGATTCCGTTGGCGATGCCCTCCTCGATCGTCAAGTCCAGCACGTGCGGTGCGAACGCCGCGAACATCGTCGGATCCAGATGCCCGCCCGTCGGCGTGATGGCATGACCGGCCGGGACCACCCGCGGCCCGTCGATCCAGCCCGCGTCAATTGCCTTGCCCAGCGCGACATCCAGCAGGTAGCCGCCGGTCTTGACGAAGAGACCGAGATTGCGCACGGTGGTGAACCCCGCGCGCAGCGTGCGGCGGGCGTTGCCGATCGCGCGTAGCACCCGGGTCGGGGGATCGTCCTGGACCTGCGACAGCCCGGGCTTTTCCCCGCGGCCGCCCATCAGGAGGTTGACCTCCATGTCCATCAATCCGGGCAGCAGGATTTGGTCGCCGAGGTCGATCAGCTCGCCCTCGGTGTCACCGCCGACACCGAGGATGCGATCGCCGTCGATACGCAGGATACCGGGCCGCAGGATCTCGCCGCTGTCAACGTCGAGCAGCCCGGCGGCCTTGAGCGTCAACACCTCTCAGATCACCGGCTCCCGGATCAGTTCCACCCATGCGGCGCCGCTGTCGGGCACGCGCGGCTGCTTCCACGCCTCTATCGGGAACGACACCATGACCAGCGACTGCATGATGTGCATCAACGTACGGGCGTCCTCGGGCAGATCGTCCAGCGGGAACTTGTCGCAGTACTCGATGGCATCGTTCAGCCTGGGGAACGCGACGTCGTAGAACGCCTGCATCTCGGGCATGGTCGAGGCCAGTCGCTTGGCGTAGCGCTCGGGTTCGGTGGCCAGGTCCCAATCCAAATAGGGCTCCAGGTCAGCGAATTCAGACGGTAACGCCATTGTTTTGGTACTCCTTAACGTAGTCGGCGGTCGTCTTGTGCAGATGGCGGATCAGGATCTCCTGATCGCACAGCAGGAACTCCTTGACGGCCCGGGTGCCGATCATGGTCTGGGTCGCCTCCAGCGTGTTGGCGTCCTGCAGCGCGTACTCCTTGAACGTCACCGCCGCCAGCTCCTGGGCGAGGCGTTCCCGTGCGTTGCGCGGCGGAACGAAGTACAGCGTGCACTCGAAGATGTGCTTGTCGACGGCGGTCGGCCAGTAGTGGTAGGTCAAGAACCAGCCGGGCTCCCAGATCAGCAGCATGAAGTTCGGGTAGAAGAGCCAGGAGTCGATGCCCCACTGCGGCGCCCTCTTCACGTTGACACCCGGTGGCAGCTCCAGCTTCTCGATGATCTCCGGCTTGTCCCAGGGGCCGAACAGTCCGCTGCGCAACACCTGATCCATCGGCTTGACCATGGACATGTCCGGGGGCGGCGCCTGACCACCCCAGGTCGACTGCAGGTTGTGCGGGCCGGCCAGCTCGTAATGCAGCGCCTCGTAGCCGTACTTCTGGATCTTCGCGGCTTCTTCCTTGGTGTACTGCCCCTGGTGCAGGATCGGCGCGTGGTAGAACTCGACGAACGCGTCGATGAACAGCTTCCAGTTGCTGCCGACCTCGGCCCGGTAGGAGTAGGTCTCCGTCATCTCGCCGAACGGGTAGCCCTCGATGCTCTTGGCCAACGGCCCCAGGTAGTCGGTGAGCGGCGCCGCGTTGTTGTCGAAATTGATGAAGATGAAGCCTTCCCACACCTCGCAGCGGACGGGCGCCAGGCCGTACTGGCTCTTGTCGACGTCGAAGAACTCATCTTCCTGCTGGACGAAGGTCAGGTCGCCGTCCAGGCTGTAGCGCCACGCGTGGTACTTGCAGGTGAACTGCCGGCAGGTGCCCGATGTCTCCTCGTGCGGAAAGTCGTTCCACACCAGCTTGTTTCCACGGTGCCGGCAGACGTTGTGGAACGCCTTGACCGTGCCGTCCTTGGTCTTGACGATGATCACCGACATGCCCTTGCCGGCCGAGGGCAGTTCCTTGGTGAAGTAGCTGCCGGTGCGCGGGAGGCGCTGGACGCGGCCGACGTTGAGCCATGTCTTCTTGAAAATCGCTTCGCGTTCGGCTTCGAAGAATGCCGGATCGATCGAATCGGTGTAATCGACGGGGGCGGTGCCCAGTTCGGGATAGTTTTCTGTCCAGCTGCCTGCGGCCGGTTTCGTGAAGTGGGGCAAGGCTCTAACCTTTCTCGTTCTCGAGCTGTACGCCAAAAGTGTTGATGGCCATGGCGAGTGCGATGTAGCCACCGATGGTGAAGATCAAGTCCATACGCTGATGTTCGTCAAGCCGTTCGCACAGAGCCGTCCACGTCTGATCCGAGAGGTTGGATTTCTCGTCGAGCTCGTCGACGGCCGTGAACACGGCGCGATCGAACTCGTCGCTCGTCTCGCCGGTCTGGGCGGCGGCGATCTCGGCGTCGGACAGTCCCTCCTTCTTCGCGATGCTCACGTGGTGGGACCACTCGTAGTCGCAGCCGCGTCGATGGGCGACACGCAGGATCGCTTGTTCGCGGATGCGCGCCGGGAGGGTGGAGCCGAATAGCAGGTACCCGCTGAACCGCAGGAATGCGCGGGCCAGTTTCGGGTGGCGGACGAGCGTCGACATGAGGGTGCCGGCGTCCCGGGGGTTGCGCCTTTCCTGGGGCAGCATGCCGGACAGTGACTGCTCGACAGCCTCGTCCCACTGGTCGGCGGGCAGCGGCCGCAGACGCATCAGGCAAGCTCCTCTCGGTGAAAGAGAATCATATTCTCATTTCCAACCAACAGACTTGCACGATTCGGTCGGCTGGTCAATGCCAGCGGGTGGCGATCCGCACTGGCCAGCCGCCCGGGGGACCGCGGTGGAGGCGTTGCCCGGGGGCCCCTGCGCTGCGTCCTCGCTTGCCGGCGAAACGTCAGGTTTTCTCTAGGTGGCCCCGGCATTTACCTCGCGGCGCTGTCGCTCGAAGGCGGGCAATGAGACTATTCGTCTTAGGGCCTGGTCAAGGCTGCGTGAGTCGCTGCGCGCGGTGCTGGATGTTGATTCTCGCTTCACGAGAAGATAGTTTTCAAAATAGTGATCTTGGCGCCAAGCGGCGGTTCGCCGTAACTGTGTGGGCACAGCGCGTCCGACGGATTCGATCGAGAAGGAGCGGACATGAACAAAGAAGACATGATCCTGATCAGCGTGGACGACCACACCGTCGAGCCGCCGGACATGTTCAAGAACCATCTGGCGAAGAAGTACGCCGACGACGCGCCGCGCCTGGTGCACAACCCCGACGGCTCGGACATGTGGAAGTTCCGCGACACGGTCATCCCGAACGTCGCACTCAACGCGGTCGCCGGCCGGCCCAAGGAGGAGTACGGCATCGAGCCGACGGGTCTGGATGAGATCCGACCGGGTTGCTACAACGTCGACGAGCGCGTCAAGGACATGAACGCCGGCGGCATCCTGGCCTCGATCTGCTTCCCGTCCTTCCCGGGCTTCGCCGGGCGCCTGTTCGTCACCGAGGACCCGGAATTCTCGACCGCGCTGGTGCAGGCCTACAACGACTGGCACATCGACGAATGGTGCGGGGCGTACCCGGCGCGGTTCATCCCGATGGCGATCCCGGTGATCTGGGATGCCGAGGCGTGCGCCGCCGAGGTTCGCCGAGTCGCAAAGAAGGATGTCCACGCGCTGACGTTCACCGAGAACCCGGCCGCGATGGGCTACCCCAGCTTCCACGACGAGTACTGGAACCCGCTGTGGAAAGCGTTGTGCGACACCAACACCGTGATGAACATCCACATCGGGTCCTCGGGCCGGCTCGCGATCACCGCGCCCGATGCCCCGATGGACGTGATGATCACCCTGCAGCCGATGAACATCGTGCAAGCCGCCGCGGACCTGCTGTGGTCGCGGCCGATCAAGGAGTACCCGGACCTCAAGATCGCGCTGTCCGAGGGCGGCACCGGCTGGATTCCCTACTTCCTGGAGCGTGCCGACCGGACCTACGAGATGCACTCCGCCTGGACGCACCAGAACTTCGGTGACAAGCTGCCGTCGGACGTGTTCCGCGACCACTTCCTGACCTGCTTCATCAGCGACAAGGTCGGCGTGGCGCTGCGCAACATGATCGGCATCGACAACATCTGCTGGGAGGCTGACTACCCGCACAGCGACTCGATGTGGCCGGGTGCGCCGGAAGAGCTGTGGGACGTGCTGTCCATCAACAACGTGCCGGACGACGAGATCAAGAAGATGACCCACGAGAATGCCATGCGGTGGTACTCGTTCGACCCGTTCACCCACATCACGCCGGAGCAGGCGACCGTCGGGGCGCTGCGCAAGGCCGCCGAGGGGCACGACGTGTCGATAAAGGCGAAGGGTCACGAAAAGGACGGCCGCGGCGGCTCGTCCTTCGCGGATTTCACGGCTAACGCGAAAGCCCTTTCCGGCAACACGGACTGATGCGCCGCCGGAATGCTGAGTGCGCCGGTGCATTTCGATCAGAGGAGATTTGGCCGTGGCCGGCGATGGAATGAATTTCGAGCTGACCGATGACCAGGAGCTGATCCGCCGGTCGGTCGCCGAGTTGGCGCGGAAGTTCGACGACCAGTACTGGATGGAAAAAGACCAGGCGCACGAGTTTCCGTCCGAGTTCTATGACGCCATCGCTCAGGGCGGCTGGCTGGGCATGACGATTCCGACCGATTACGGCGGCCATGGCCTCGGCATCACTGAGGCCACCCTGCTGCTCGAGGAAGTCGCCAAATCCGGCGGCGGCATGAACGCGGCCAGCTCGATCCACCTGTCGATCTTCGGAATGCAACCCGTGGTCGTGCATGGTTCCGAGGAACTCAAAGCGCGGACATTGCCGCCCGTCGCGACCGGCGAAGTACACGTCTGCTTCGGGGTGACCGAACCCGGTGCCGGACTGGACACGTCGCGCATCACCACGTTCGCCAAGCGCGACGGGGATCGCTACATCGTCAACGGCCGCAAGGTCTGGATCTCCAAAGCCATGGAGTCCGACAAGATCCTGCTGTTGACGCGGACTCAAAGCTACGACGAGGTCGCCAAGAAGACCGACGGGATGACGCTCTTTCTCACCGACCTCGATCGCAGCAAGGTCGACGTCCGCCCGATCCGAAAGATGGGCCGCAACGCGGTCAGCTCCAACGAGCTGTTCATCGACAATCTCGAAGTGCCGGTCGAGGATCGAGTCGGCGAGGAGGGCAAGGGATTTCAGTACATCCTCGACGGCCTGAATCCCGAACGAATGCTGATCGCCGCCGAGGCGCTCGGCATCGGCAGGGTCGCGCTCGAAAAGGCGGTGAAGTACGCCAACGAGCGCGAGGTCTTCGGCCGCCTGATCGGTATGAACCAGGGCATCCAGTTCCCGCTGGCCGACTCCCTGGCCCGGCTGGATGCCGCGGAGCTGATGCTGCGCAAGGCCACCTGGCTGTACGACAACGGCAAACCTTGTGGGCGCGAAGCGAATACCGCCAAGTACCTGTGCGCCGATGCCGGCTTCGCCGCCGCGGACCGGGCGTTGCAAACGCACGGCGGCATGGGGTATTCGGAGGAATACCACGTGGCGCGTTACTTCCGTGAGGCCCGGCTGATGAAGATCGCGCCGATCAGCCAGGAGATGATCCTGAACTTCCTGGGAGCCCACACGCTGAAATTGCCGCGCAGCTACTGATGACCGTCCGCCGCCGATGACCGACCCCGTGCTGCTGTCCGATGATCGCGACGGGGTACGCACCCTAACCCTCAACCGCCCGCACCGCAAAAACGCCATCACCCCGCAGCTGTGGATCGCGTTGCGAGACGCCCTCGATGGCGCCGGTCGTGACCGCAGCGTGCGGGCCCTGGTCATCACCGGCGCCGGCGGCAGCTTTTGCTCCGGCGCCGACATTTCGGTCCGCGACGACGTCCATCCGAGAGACAAACTGCAGCGCCTGACCGACGTGGCGCTCGCGTTGCATGAGCTCCCGATCCCGACGGTCGCCAAGGTCGACGGGGTAGCGGTCGGTGCCGGATGGAACCTGGCACTGGGTTGCGATCTCGTGGTCGCGACGCCGGAATCGAAGTTCTGCCAGATCTTTTCCAAGCGGGGCCTGTCGATCGACCTCGGCGGCTCCTGGCTGTTACCGAAACTCGTTGGCCTGCAACAGGCTAAGCGGCTCGCGCTGCTCGCCGAAACCATCGACGCAGCAGAAGCTCACGCTTTGGGTCTGCTGACCTGGGTGGTGCCCGCCGGCCCGCCGGTCGCGCTCGCGCAGACGAAGGCGCTGCTGAACGAGGGTGCGGACCGCACCCTGCGTGACGCGCTGGCCAACGAGGCTCGCGCGCAGGCAGTCAATTTCGCGACGACGGATGCCGCGGCCGCCTATGCCGCTTTCGCTGAGCGCCGAGAGCCGTCGTTTACTGGTCGGTGGGCGCTGTCAAAATCTGACGAGGAACAACGGAGTGAACATGCGTGAGACGGTGATCGTCGAGGCGGTACGCACTGCAGTCGGGAAGCGCAACGGCGGGTTGTCCGGCATGCATGCCGCCGACCTGTCCGCGGTCGTCCTGAACGAACTGCTGGACCGCGCCGGCGTCGGCCCGGAGATCGTCGATGACGTGATCTGGGGCTGTGTTTCGCAGGTGGGCGATCAGTCCAGCAACATCGGGCGCTACGCGGTGCTGGCGGCCGGCTGGCCCGAGAGCATCCCCGGGACGACGGTCAACCGCGCGTGTGGTTCTAGCCAGCAGGCCCTCGACTTCGCGGTGCAGGCCGTCATGTCGGGCCAGCAGGACGTCGTGGTGGCCGGCGGCGTCGAGGTGATGAGCCGCGTCCCGCTCGGCGCGGCCAGGGCAACCGGAATGCCATACGGTCCGAAAGTCCTTGCCCGCTATGACGATTTCTCCTTCAATCAGGGTCTGTCGGCGGAGATGATCGCCAAGAAGTGGGGCTTCTCCCGCAACCAGCTCGACGAGTACTCCGTGCAATCCCACGAACGCGCCGCCGCGGCCCAGGACGGCGGGGCCTTCACCGAGCAGATCGTCCCGGTCTTCACCGAGGGCGAGGAGGGCACGGTCGTCGTCGCCGACGAGGGGGTGCGGCGGGGGACCACCGTGGAGAAACTCGCCGCGCTCAAGCCCGCGTTCGTCGACGACGGCGTTATCCACGCGGGCAATTCGTCGCAGATCTCCGACGGCGCGGCCGCACTGTTGGTGACGACGGCGGACATGGCGGTTTCGCTGGGGCTGACGCCGCTCGTCCGCTACCGCGCCGGCGCGGTCACCGGAGCCGATCCGGTGCTGATGCTCACCGGCCCGATTCCGGCAACCGAGAAGGTGCTGAAAAAGGCCGGCGTCGCGCTGTCCGAAGTGGGCGCGTTCGAGGTGAACGAGGCCTTCGCGCCGGTGCCGCTGGCGTGGATCGCCGAGACCGGTGCCGACCCGCGCGCGGTCAATCCGCTGGGCGGCGCCATCGCGCTGGGCCACCCGCTGGGCGCGTCCGGCGCGGTACTGATGACTCGCATGGCTCACCACATGCGCGATAACGGCATTCGTTTCGGGCTCCAGACCATGTGCGAGGGCGGTGGCACGGCCAACGCCACCTTGGTCGAACTCGTGCGCTAGCGGCGGCCTCGCCCCGTACGACGGCGCTGGCCGGTTCCTGTTTGTGGGTTGAGATCCTTGTCACAGCGGGCAAACCAACCTACTGTGTGTTCAGTAGGTTGGCGACTGATCGATGCAAGGAGTCCGGTGCCCGTCGCACGGCGATACGACACGCTTCTCGCCAAAGGCGAGGACCGCAAGCAGCGAATTCTCGACGTCGCGCAGCGCCTGCTCACGCGCAATGGCTGGCGCAACACCACACTTGCCCAGATCGCCGGCGAGGCCGGGGTCACGCCGGCGGGGTTGCTGCACCACTTCGAATCCAAGGAGCAGCTGCTCCACGCCGTGCTCGACGCGCGTGACCTGGACGACGACACCCACGCCGACCGGGCCGGCGATCTCCTCGTCGAGATCGCCCGCGTCGCCGATCGCTTCAACCGGGCGCCCGAAATGCTGGGCACCTTCACCGTGCTGCTGGTCGAAAACATCCTTCCCGACGCCCCGCTGCACGACCGCATGCTGGCCAGGCAGCGGGAAGCGACCGACATCGTCGCCGAGCTGATCCGGATTGGTCAGGCCGACGGCCGGTATCGCGCCGATATAGACCCCGCCATCAAGGCAGTGGAAATTCTCGCCTTCGTCCACGGAATGGAAACACTATGGTTGCTCAACCCTTCGATACCGCTGACCGAGGTGTTCAAGGAATACGCGGAGTCGCTGGCGCGGGACTTCGCGCCGTCGACGAGGACTTGAGGTACCGGCTCGACGTGGTCGCCGCCGACGTCGTCGACGTCGTGCGATTCGCTGGTGGGTGGCTCTTCGACCGGGCGATGGCGGGATGGGACGTCACCGTGCTGATCGCAGACCGGCCCGACGACCGGCCGCTGCAGATCCTCGGTGTGCAGATACTTGATCTCGAAGACGCGCTGGCCTCGATGGAAACCCGACCACGGCCCCAGGCATTGGCGGCCGGGGCGGACCTCTTCGGATGCGACTCGCGGGTCCGCCAAGGCGTGCTGCAGGCCCTCGATCACGGCGTCACGGAGGTCACGCTGTGGGGAGAGACGTGGCCGGCCGAGGTCGATGGCAGCGTCGGCCTGGTGCAACACCGCTTGAGCACGGCCGCGCAGATATTCAAGGCGCGGGCGTTGGCCGCCGCCGCGATGCCGCACGACGCGATCGATCACGTCGAAACCTTCCGCAGCGGTCTGCTGGCCTGCCCCTCGGTCGCCGCCGATCTCGTGCCCGCCGGCTAGCTCGGTTCCGTATTCCGGGAGCCTCCGTCGTTTGACGACGACCAAGCTGTGTGGAAATGTAATACTCATCTCTGAGAGGCTCATTCTCACTGTTGAGATTCGAACGGAGCGACACGGTGAACGACGACTTCACCAAGATGGACTTCTTCCGCGGCAGGGAGCTCATCGCGGACCCGTATCCCTACTACGAGGCTCTCCGGCAGCAATGCCCGGTCACCCGGGAAGAGCACCACGGCGTCACCATGGTGACCGGCTGGGAAGAAGCCTGCGCCGTGCTGAACGACGCCGAGACCTGGTCCTCCTGCATCTCGGTGACCGGCCCGTTTCCCGGCTTCCCCGTGCCGCTCGAGGGTGACGACGTGACCGAGTTGATCGAGCAGCACCGCGACGAGCTGCCGTTCAGCGACCAGCTGCCCACGCTGGATCCGCCGACCCACACCAACCACCGCTCCTTGCTGATGCGGCTGATCACCCCGAAGCGCCTCAAGGAGAACGAGGACGCGATGTGGGCGCTCGCCGACCATGCTCTCGACGATTTCCTGGCACCCGGCCGCGGCGAATGGATCAAGGGCTTCGCGGGCCCCTTTACGCTCCTCGTCATCGCCGACCTGCTGGGCGTGCCCCTGGAAGACCGTGACAAGTTCGTCAAGGGCATCGCGGAGCACGCGGGAGGCGGCATTGGAGGTACGGGCAAGGAGTCGCTGTCACACAGTCCGCTGGAATTCCTTTACGGCCTTTTCTCCGACTACGTCCGGGACCGGCGCCGCGAGCCCCGCGACGACGTGCTGACCGGCCTGGCGACCGCCACCTACCCCGACGGCTCGATACCCGAGATCGAGGACGTGGCCCGCGTTGCCAGCAATGTTTTCTCGGCCGGCCAGGAGACTACAGTGCGCCTGCTCGGTGCCGCGGTGCAGACACTCGGGGAGCGTCCCGACATCCAGGCGCAGTTGCGCAAGGACCGCAGCCTGATTCCCAACTTCATCGAAGAGGCGCTGCGCATCGAGAGCCCGGTCAAGGGGGACTTCCGGATGAACCGGGTGCCCGTCAATGTCGGTGGGGTCGACCTGCCCGCGGGGACCACGGTGATGGTGGTGCAGGCGGCCGCCAACCGAGACCCGCGCCGGTTCGAAGATCCCACGACATTCGATCCCGGCCGCAAGAATGCTCGCCAGCACATCGCCTTCGGACGGGGGATCCACAGCTGCCCCGGCGCACCGCTGGCGCGAGCCGAAACCCGGGTGGCGATCGAGCGGCTGCTCGACCGCACGTCCGACATCAGGATCGACGAGCGCCATCATGGTCCGGCGAATGACCGTCGCTATCAATATGTTCCGACGTACATCCTGCGCGGCCTGACCGAGCTACACCTGGAGTTCTCGCCGGCATGAAAGTCACAGTGGACGACCAGCGCTGCCGTGGTCATGGTGTCTGCACGACGCTGTGTCCGGAAGTGTTCTCCCTGACCGACGATGGTTACGCGGAGGCGATAGCAGCCGAGGTCCCAACGGAATTCGAGGCGGCCACGGAAGAGGCGATCGAGTGCTGCCCGGAACAGGCGATCAGCAAGATTTAGTCACGCACGCGGATAAGGAGATTCAATGGCCAAGGGGCCCAAGGGTTATGTCATCCTCACCGAGGCCATCAAGGACCCGGAAGGCATGAAGGCCTACGGCAAAGCGGCGGGGGCGGCGATGGGCGGTGTCAACATCCTCGCGGTGGATACCGCGCCCAAGGTCATCGAGGGCTCGTGGCATGGCGACCAGACCGTCGTGCTGGAGTTCGAATCGGTCGATGCGGCCCGCGCCTGGTACGAGTCCGAGGCCTACCAAAACGCGGCGAAACTGCGCCAGGCGGCGGCCGACTGCAACGCGGTCATCCTTGCTGGGTTCGGCTAGCCCTCCACGATCGAGATCGCCTGCCTAGGGCATTGACGAACCGCCTCGCGCACGTCTGATTCGGTTTCCGGGGTGACTTCTTCCTGCAACACGGTCAGCATGTCGTCGTCGCCGAGGTGAAAGACCTCGGGATTGATGCCCATGCAGACGCCGTTGCTTTCACAAAGCCCCCAGTCGACTTCGATCTTCTTCGTCATTGCGGTCCTCCTTACCGCAGCACCCTGACGGGCACGTTCTGCCACCCCGCGACATTCTGCATGTGGACGCGCTGCAGGCCGTCCCAGTTCACTTCGTAGCGGGGCATGAAATCGAGAAGTTTCTCCAGCGCGATTCTGCTTTCCAGACGGGCCAATGCCGCACCAAGACAACTGTGAATGCCGTACCCGAGACCGAGGTGCTGCGCTTCGGTCTGATCGCGCTCGATGTCGAACGTCTCGGCGTCGGTGAAGGCCTCCGGATCGCGGTTCGCCGCGGCGCCGCACAGGAATACCGGTTTGCCCGCGGGAATCACGCCACCACTGACGTGTGCCTCCTTGAGGGTGTAGCGGACGTTGTATTGGACCGGCCCTTCGTAGCGCAACAGCTCTTCGACCGCGCCCGGGATCTTGTCTCGGTCGTCCTGCAGCTTCTGCCACTGGTCGGGGTGTCGGGCGAAGATCACCGCCGCATTGCCGAGCAACTTGGTGACGGTCTCGGCGCCGGCTCCGCCCAAAAGTGTGGCGAAGCCCGTGATTTCAATATCGTCGAGCTTGCGGGGCTGGCCGTCTTCGCCGGGGATCTCGGCCGCGATCAGCCGGCTGATCATGTCGTCCTGCGGGTCCGCGCGCCGCTCCTGGATGAGGCCGAAGTAGTACATCGCGGTGTCGATGTTCGCCTGCATTCCGGCTTCGCTGATCTCGATCTGTCCCGGCTCGTGATGCAGGCTCGTGTCGATCCAGTGGCGCACCTGCTGGCGGTATTCCTCCGGCACGCCGGCCATCCGGGTGATGACTTCCACCGGGAACGGGCCGGAGAAGTCCTGCACGACGTCGAAGTTGTCGGGATCGACGTCGCCCAGGTACTTGTCGATCACTTCGATGATCGTCTCGCGTTGCGATTGGATGGCTCGCGGCGTGAACGCCTTGTTGAGCAGGCTGCGCATGTGCCGGTGCTCCGGCGGGTCCATGAAGATGATCGACTTCTGCTCGGGAGAGATACCTTTCCGCACCATCCCGAGGTCGCAACCGCGCGCCGAGGAGTAGGTCTCGAAGTCCTTGAACCCGGCCGCCACGTCCTCATGTCGGGTCAGTGCGTAGAAGTCCTCCTTCTCGTCGTAGTAGAGCGGCGCGTCTTCGCGCATCCGCCGATAGATTTCGTACGGATTGTTGAAGAACTCTTCGCAGAACGGGTCGAAGACGACTTTCGGTTTTGTCACTGCATCTCCTCAGCGGCGAGGGTAGGGGCTGGAATCGTTACAGTGGAACGCCTGACTGTAACGTCAACGGTAGCGCTTTCGTGGCGCATCGAAAAGGCCAACATGCGGTCATTTCGGATCTTCGCCGGTGGCCTCGACCAATGCCTCGAGGCCAAGACGATGTTCAGGACCCGGCTGGTGGCGAGCCGGCCGCCCAGCCGGATCGCCTCGGCGAGTAACCCGGTGCGGCCCACGAACAGCGCATTGTTGACGAGCTTCACTTGTGCCCCATTGGCACCGACCGCACCATGGGGCGGCCCATCCGCCCCGCACCGACGAACCCGACCTTCACCGCGGGTGCTCCATCAGGGTCAGCGCGGCGTCGGCGGCCTCGAGCACGGCACCACCGTCGGCCGCGGCGTGGTCGGCAAGGTCGACGACGAGCCGGACGTCCTTTTGCAGCAGCGTGCCCGCCAAAGGGGCAAGCCTTTCCAGGCCGCCGATCCCACCAAGGGCGTTGAGCGCGAAGCTGTTTCCGCTGCTGCGCGAGACGACTTCGGTGAGACGGTCCGGGCAGACTCCGAGCGCCTGGCCCAGCGAGAGCGTGGCGGCCGCCGTTGCGAGGTTCGCGGTGAAGAGCAGGTTGTTCAGCAGCTTGGTGGTTTGCCCGGAGCCCAGCTCGCCGAGGTGAACGACGGGATCGGCGTAGGTCTCGAAGACCGGACGGCAGCGCTCGACAACGTCGGCGTCGCCCCCGGCCATCACGAGTAGGCGGCCTTCGGACGCCGCCCCACCGCCGCCGCTTACCGCTGCGTCGATGACCGAAACGCCCTGGGTAGCAGCATTTTTGGCGAGTTTGCGGCAGGTGTCGGGGTGCACGGTGCTGTGCACCGCGATGACGCCGCCGGGCTTCATCGCCTTGAGCAGCCCATGTGGGCCGGTGGTGAGTTCCTCGATGTCGGAGTCGCCGACCACGCACAGGCAGACCAGGTCGCTGGCGGAGGCGAGTTCCGCCGGTGATTCGGCGACCTTCGCGGCGGTATCGGCGAACGGCTCGAGCGCCCCGGGCCGGCGCGCCCACAGCGTCGTCTCGTAGCCGCTCTCGATGATCCGTCGCGCCATCGGGCCGCCCTGGCTGCCGAGCCCGATGAATCCGACTCTCATCCGGCCTCCTCTTCCGCCGAGCGTGACGCCACAGTCACGTTCGAGCCCGAGAGTGACTGTGGCGTCACGCTCGAGGGAGCAGCCGCCACACACTCCTCCGCGAAGGAGAGGACCGCCGCGTGGTAGTCCGGCGCGGTGTAGCCGAGGCTCATGTTGTGTCCCGCGTCGGGTTGACGGTGCACGACGAACCGTGGTGCGCCGGAGAACATCGCGGTGATCTCGGTCAACGCCGAATCGTCGGTCTGCCAAACCCTTTCGTATTCGGCGATGCTGAAGTGCACCGGGACCCGCACTGCGGGAGCGAGGGCCGGGAAGTCTTGGCGGGCCCAGTTGGACACCATCAAGTCTTCATAGGGCGGGGCACCGGGATAAACCGTGGCCCCCGACAGCACCTCGGGCGGATACAGCCGCTCCGGGCTCCACAGCAGCTCGCGCATGCCCGCCGGGCGGCTTTGCCGGGTCGCCGTCTTGAGCAGCTCTCGGGCCGCGGGGTGCCAGTGCCGGCCGGTGCCCGCCAATTCGATGCCGAGCAGATTGGCGCCGCGTTCGTCGGCGGCCATACGCATCGTGAGTTCGCACCCGCCCGAATGTCCCATGACGAAAAGGCCGGCGCCGTGTGCGCTTTGCCCGAGGATGCGATCCACCGCGCCGTAGGCCAGGTTGACCCGCTGCTCCGGTTGGGCCACCGCCTCGGGATAGGGAGCGGAGCTACCGTAACCGGGCCGATCGAGAGCCACCACAGTGAATCCGGCCGCCGTGCCCGTTCGCAGCAACGAAAACGACGGGTGGCCCGGGCAGTCGAAATACAGGGCGGTGGTGCCGCCACCGTGAATGGCCACGATAACGGCCTTGGGCCCCGCGGTGGGTTCGGCGACCAACGCAGACATCGGTACGCCATCGACGATCACCACCCGGGGCCGCGGCGCGCTCATCTGTCCGCCCGCAACAGGAGTACGCCGCTGGGAGTCAGGCCGCCGCTGCTGACCACGCCGACGCGGGCGTCGGGCACCTGTCGGTCGCCGGCCTCGCCGCGCAATTGTGTGACGGCCTCATGCATCAGGCCCATGCCGTGGGTGCGGCCATGCGACAGTTGCCCCCCATGGGTGTTGAGCGGCAGCAGGCCGTCGCGGGCGATGTTCTTGCCGCCATCCAGGAAATCCTTGGCCTCACCGATCCCGCAGAAGCCCAGCGCCTCGATCCAGGACAAACAGTTCATGGTGAACCCGTCGTACAGTTCGGCGACGTCGACGTCGGTGGGTCGCAGCGATGTGCGAGTCCACACGTGTGCCGCCTGGCCCAGCACCTGCGGCTCGTGCGTCAAAGTGCTTTGGTCCCAGTCGATTCGCTCGATGATCTGGGTGCCCACCGCCTCCACCAGGACGGGCGGCTTGGGCAGGTCGCGCGCCGGGTCGATGGCGGAGACGATCACGGCGATCGAAGCGTCGCAGGGCACGTCGCAGTCGTACAGGCCGAACGGCGTGGTGATGGGCCGCGCGTGCAGGTAGTCGTCCATCGTCATCGGGGTGCGATAGATCGCCGACGGATTGAGCTCGGCGTTGGCTCGCTGGTTCAACGCGATCCAGCCCAGCGTCTCTTTCGTTGTGCCGTAACGGTGAAAGTGCCGCTGGGCGTTCATCGCCAATGTGTGGGCCGCCGACGTTGCGCCGAACGGCATCTGCCAGCCCGCCATGCGCCCCATGGACGGGGCGATCTTGCCCTGCTTCATCAGCTCACCGTGGGTGGCTTCCCACAGTGTCCGGAAGCAGAGCACGTGCCGAGCCAAACCGCCTGCGACAGCTAGCATTGCGGCGATCACCGAACCGCCCGGCCCGAACGTTTCCATGGCGCCGTTGTGCCACGTCGGCCGAATTCCCAATGCGGCCTCCAAGGCGGTGACCCCGCCTTCCCCGATGCCGCCGACATTTATCACGCCGGGATACGTTGATAGGCCGTCGATGTCGTTGAACGTCAGCCCGGCATCGGCGATCGCCGCCTCGCAGGCCTGGACCGTCAGCGACAGTGGCGGAACCATCAGCCGTCGGCCGATCGGTGACATGCCGATGCCGGTAAGCGCGACCTTGTCCTCGAATTTCTCCGTCGTCAGCATGGGCCGGACGTATTCACCGAATCGTTCCGGCGCTATCTCGTCGACCGGCAGGGGAGCGGGTTTGGCGTCTTGAGCGGCCGGCCGGAACAGCGGGAACCAGACGTCCTCGACTTGCTCGAAGACAACCTCGACCTGTTGACCGAGTTCCAGCCGATCCGGGTCGCAGTCCACGATGTTGGTGGTCAGACGGACCCGCGGGTCTTCGGCGATCGCCACCTGCGCGATGACATACGGCGCTGGCAGCCCGGGCAGGCTGAACCGTTGGTTGATCGTGAATCCGGCCAGTGTCGCCTTGCCGGAGAGCGCCCGCACGCCGACGTCTTGCGATCGGCAGTAGCGGCATACCGGAGCCGGCGGATGGATCAGCGCCTGGCAGGCCCGGCATTCCTGTAGCCGCAGGGTGCCGTCAGAGCCCGAAGTCCAGAAGAACTCATTTTCTTCGGTGACCAGGGGCAGCGGGCGTCCCGGTGCTGCTGACACGTCACCTCCGGGAAGTCGATCTGCGGGCATGGTAGGCCCGTTATACGAATTGGAGAATTACGTTATCACTGAAGAGCAGGGACGATCTAGGGCCGCGTGCCGACGTCCGGGTCGGCCTCAACTAGGGAGGGTGCCGGCGCGCTGAGCTCATCGAATCGTGCGAGGGCGTCGTCAAGGTGTGCGTCATCGAAGAATTCGCATCGGTTGAGTAAGTCGTCTTCGACTGTGAAGACGTCCGTCATGCGCCACTCGGCGTAGAAGCCCGCTTGTGTCGTCCCCTTCGCCACGTGGGTTACTACCGCGCCGAGGCTAGTCAGCCGATGAACAGCCTCAACGTAGATGGTGATGTCGACCGAATCGGCAAAGGATGCACGGAGGTATTCGATTAGGTCACCGGGCGTCATCGTCGGCCCACCGCGGCGGTCGATGTCCTTGAAATCCGGTGCTATGGCTGGGATTTCACCGCGGTTGAGCGTGACAATCACTTGTGTGATGGCCGACCATACGCGCGAGTGGGCTGCCGCTTCGCCGGCGACATACCGGGCATCGAGTTCTGCAACCGCAGCGTTGATGTCATCGAGGTCGAACGTCACGCTGTAGTGCAGTAGGCCGGCCTCGGTGACTTCCGTGATTTGTAAGAGCTCGACGGCGACCGGTCGATCCGCGTGATCGGTATCGCGATAACACACGCGGATGAGCGACAGGCGAGAACCCCTCGTGGCGATGGGCTCCACTTCCAGCCGAAAGCCGCTGGGTGCCGTCTCGAACATGGCTTGCACGGCTATCCTCTGCTGTGCTTTACCTTCGAATTCATCGCGCAGGCCCTTCCGCCGGTCCTGGTATTGAATGTCCGCGGTGCAGAGGGCAAGGAAACCATTTATGTCGCGGCGCTTGAACGCGTCAGCCATGCCTTCCCAGATCCGGGTGGCGGCGTTGTCAAGCAGCGGCGGCCGGTTGAGCTCGTCGAACCTCATGAGGGCAGAGTCGAGGTCTGCCTCGTCGAATACCTCGCAGCGGTTGATCCGGTCGCCGTCGACAATCAGAAGTAAGATCGGCCGCCACTCGGCGTCGAAGCCTTCTGGCGAGGTCCCATACGCCGTATAGGTGGCGACCGCTCCGAAACGGCTGAGGCGATGCACCGCCTCGATGTGGATGCTGAAGTCTGGCGTGACCTCCCAAACCTGCAGGGCTGCTTGTGAATCGGCCTCGATTAGGGGGAGCGGCCTGTGGTCGACGGTGATGTAGTCCGCCGCGGTGATTTCGTGCCGGTTGAACGCGGCGCATTCGTCTGCGAGTACCGACCAGGCGTGCGAGTGGGCCGCGGCCTCGCCGGCGAGGTAGCGAGCGTCGAGTTCCTCGAAGGCAGCGTCGATGTCATCGCCGTCGAATATCGCGCTGGCGGTGAGCCGGTTGTCGCCACCGACCTCAACTACGCTTAGCATTTCGGCGCTCGTCTCCCCGGGTTCGAAGCCGTGGACCGAGGACTGGATACGAATGAGTGCCAGGCGCCTGCCGCGAGTAGCGACGACGGTCGACGTAATGCCCTCGAACCCGACCTCGGCGACTGCTTGCATGTTTGTGACATGGTCATCGCGCCCGCACAGTACATCGGCGCTCACAACCCGACGGTGATCATGAGTGACGATGTCGTCCGCCATCGTCTCGGCCATTTCGGCCCAGTCTCGAGCTGCGAAGCAGCTCCACAAGCGTTCTACCGCTTGGCTTGCCGCGTTCTCCAGTCCCCGCACTCGCGGATGCAGTTCGTCAAACCGTGCGAGCGCGGCGTCGAGGTCTGCCTCGTCGAAGACTTCTAAGCGGTTGACCAGGTCGCCGTCAACGATCAGGACGTCGATGGATCGCCACTCGGCCTCGAGTCCCTCTTGGGAGGTCCCGTTCGATACCCGCGTGACGACCGCTCCGAACTTGTTCAACCGGTGCACGTTTTCGATGCGGTTGCAGATGTCTCGCTCTAGCTCCCATGCGGCGCCAATGAATGCAGTGAGGTCACCGGGCGCGACCGATACCCCTCGGCGCTGGTCGATGAAGTCCGGCCTCGGCGGGAGCTCACGCCGATTAAGCATGGCGTACGAACGCGTGACAACGGACCATGTGTGCGCGTAGGGACCCGCTTCGCCGGCGAGGTACCGAGCCTCGAGTTCATCAAAGGCGGCGCCGATGTCTTCGGTGTCGAACATGACGTGCGCCGCGATCCGATCGTCGGTGTCGAGCTCGACGACACAGAGCATTTCGACGCGGAAATCTCCATGCGCGAATTTGCGGTTCGGCGCAGAGATACGGGTCAGGCCCAGGCGCTCCCCGCGGATCGCAATGACCATCGAAGTTACGTCTGTTAAGGCATCGGCAAGAGCTCGAATATTCGCTATCACGGTGTCGCGACCGTCCCAGACGCCGATGTTCACCACGCGACGGCGGTCGTCGACAAAACTGCTGTCGGCCAATATCTGGCTCGCCGCAGCCCAGTTGCGGGTTCGGGTGTGGGCAAAGAAGCGGTCATCTGCCAGGCTTGCCGCGTTTTCGAGGTGTCGCGTCTGCGGGTGCAGTTCGTCGAAGCGTGCGAGCGCGGCGTCGAGGTCTGCCTCGTCGAAGATTTCGCAGCGGTTGATCAAGTCACCTTCGACCGTGAAGATGTCCGCCATGCGCCACTCGCCCTCAAAACCCTCTTGTGAAGTCCCGTTCGACACAAGGGTGACGACCGCTCCGAGGTCGGTCAGCCGATGCACGGCCTCGACGTAGACGTTGTACGCGCCATCGTTTAATGCCGCATGCATGTATGTCTTCAGGTCACCGGATCCGATCGCGGCAAGAGACCGATGGTCGATGTCGACAAAGTTCGCTGTCGTCGCGAAGATTTCGCGTCTATTCAGAGCGGCACACGCGTGCATGATGACCGACCACGTGTGCCCGTGCACGGTGGCTTCGCCCGCGAGGTAACGCGCGTCGAGTTCTTTGAAGGCGGAATCAATGTCATCGGGGTCGAACAGCACCACAATCGCGATGCGCTCGTCGGCGTCGGTTCCAACGACGCGGAGTACCGGGTTGAAGAACGCTCCAGGCTGCTGCTGGTCGAGGCCCGAGAACCGGACACGATGTAGCGCGAGGCGCTCCCCGCGGGTAGCGGTGACAGTCGGCGTGACATTCGTGATCCCGAGTTCCGCTGTCACCCGCAGATTTTCCATCTCGGCATCGCGGCCGTGGCGGGTCCCATGGCCCACGAGACGACGGCCGTCCTCGTCGACGATGTCGTGGGCGATTGTTTCCGCCACGGCGGCCCAGTCGCGGGCCATGAAGTGCTTCCACAATCGCGCGTACGTGCGGGTTGCAGCGTTTTTCAGATGGCGCGCCTCCGGACGCAGCTCCTCAAACCGCGCGAGCGCCCTGTCGAGATCGCTCTCTTCGTAGATCTCCAACCGCGGCTCGTCGGGATCGAGTAATAGAGCTCGCGCCCATTGCAATTCGTTCCCTTGCGCGTCGGTACCTTCGATGACGAGGCTGGCGACAACGCCATGGGCACCGAGGGCATGTACTGCCGTCGCGCGATAGCGGGCATCAGATACGAGAGGCCACAACTCCTCAATCGCCCGTCGGAAGTCTCCGTCTGCGAACGGGACTCGTCGATGGTCGGTAAATGCAAGACGTTCGATCATCGGTCCCGGCTCGTGGCGGTTGACCTCGCCGAGGATGTCCAAGGCGCGCTTCCAAACGCTCGCGTACAGGGCCGCTTCGCCGGCGATATAGCGTGCGTCAAGCTCTTCGAAGGCGGCGTCGATGTCGTCGACGTCGAACGAGATGAAGGCGACAATCTGCCCGTCCTTGACCTCGACGATGCAGAGCGCCTCTATGAGAAACGCCTCTCGCAGCTGATCGGGGACCAAGAATCGTACGCGCGAGAGGACCAGATTCCCTCCGCGAGTCGCCATCTCGGTCGGCCTCACGTCCGTGATTCCCAGGTTGGCGATCGCCCGCATGTCGTCGAGTTGGGCGTCTCGACCATGATGGACTCCGGCGCCCACCACTCGACGGCGATCGTGATTCAAAAAGTCGTCGGCCAGCAACCCTGGGATGGCGTCCCAGTCGCCTGACGCGAAGTGCGCCAGGAGTCGTTCGAACACTTGGCTTGCCGCGTTTTTCAGGCGTCGCGCCTCCGGTTGCAGTTCGTCGAATCTCGCGATCGCAGCGTCGAGATCGGTCTCGTCAAACAGCTCACAGCGGCCGAGTAGGTCGCCTTCGACTGTGATAATCGCGATCTCCCGCCATTCGGCCTGGAAGCCCGTGCGCGAGGTACCGTGCGCCACCTGGGTGATCACCACACCGAGATCGGTTAGGCGATGCACCACCTCGACGTAGACGTTGATATCCGGCGCGTCATTGAACAAGTCATGGATGTAGGCGGTCATGTCGCCGGTGGCAAACGCTGCTCCGCGCCGGTGGTCGATGTTGATCCAGTTCGCCGCCAGCTGGGGTAGTTCGTGTCTATTGATTGCGGCGAAAGCGTCTGTGAGGACCCGCCATGTGTTGGCGTGGGCACGCGCTTCACTGGCGAGGTAGCGCGCATCCAATTCCTCGAAGGCGGCATCGATGTCGTCGAGGTCGAACGCACTGCGCGCTGCGATCTGCTTATCGGCGGTGATCTCTACAAGGTTGAGAAATTCGATGTTGAATGCGCCCGGTTGCTGCTCTTCGCCGGAGATACAGGTGCGGCAGAGGACAAGGCGTTCGCCTCGGGTCGCGATGGCCGTCGCGATACTCCTGGTGGCCCCAATCTCGGCGAACGCCTGCATGTTTGCGATTTCGACATCACGACCGCGCCTGATCTCGGCGTTCACGACTCGTCGATGGTCGTCGACAGACGTATCGGCGGTCAGTAGCTCCGCCATGGCGGCCCAATCGCGCGCGGCGAAGTACTTCCGAAACCGCCCGTACGCTTCGCTTGCCGCGTTTTCGAGCCGAGGTGTGCGCCGACTGAGCTGTTCGAACTTCGCGATCGCGGCGTCGAGGTCCGCCTCGTCGAACAACTCGCCGCGGCTGAGGAGGCCGCCATCGACCGTCAAGATGGCTATGTCCCGCCACTCCGCGTCGAAGCCGTCCACCGTTACGCCTTGCGCCACCTCTGTGACCACCGCTCCTAAGCTGCTCAGCCGGTGCACAACCTCGACGTGAATCGTGGCTTCCGGCGCGGTGTCCCATGCTGCACGGATGTACGCGGTCAACTCACCGGGCGCGAACGCTCCCCCTCGCCGGTGGTCCATGGTGACCCCGTCGGGTGTCGCCGCGGGCATCTCGTGCCGGTTGAGCGCGGCGTAGCTACCTGTGATGACTGACCATGTGTGCGCGTGGGGTGCGGCTTCGCCGGCGAGGTACCGAGCGTCGAGCTCAGCCATGGCGGCGTCGAAGTCGTCGAGGTCGAACGTGACGTAGCCGACTATCCGGCTGTCGGTGTCGATCTCGACGATGCTGAGCACCTCCCCGAGGAACGCCTCGGGTCCCTGATCGCGGAGCGAGTACCGGCCACAGAAGAGGACGAGGCGCTCGCCGCGGGTCGCCATGACTGTCGAGGCCGCGTTCGCGATTCCGAGGCTTGCGATTGCCTGCGCGTCAGCGATCGCGGCGAATCGACCGTGTCGGACTCCCGCGCCCACCACCCGACGCCGATCGTCAGCGCAAAAGTCCTCGGCCAGTATTTCCGCCATGGCGTCCGACTCGCCTGCCGTCAGGGCCGTCAATAATCGCTCGGTCACTTGGCTCGCAGCGTTTTCCAGCCGCTGCGCCGACCGGCTTAGCTGTTCGAACCTGGAGACCGCGGCATCGAGGTCCATCTCGTCGAATAGCTCGCTGCGGCTGACCATTTCACCGTCGACCAATAGGACTACGACACCGCGCCACTCGGCATTGAAGCCCTCTCGCGAAGTTTCGTGCGCGGCGTAGCTGACGACGGCTCCGTCGCCGTTTAGACGATGCACAGTCTCGACATAGCACGTGATGTCTTGGTCAGAGTCCAACCCGGCCTTTATATATGCGACTAGACCGTCGGGACCCATCGCGA
Source organism: Mycobacterium sp. IS-1264 (assembly GCF_001954195.1). Classification (GTDB taxonomy): domain Bacteria; phylum Actinomycetota; class Actinomycetes; order Mycobacteriales; family Mycobacteriaceae; genus Mycobacterium. Next base: position 85,810 of record NZ_MBES01000021.1, read on the forward strand.
TCTCCCGGCGGTGGTCGACGTTGACCCAGTCCGGCGTCGTTGGTGGCTGCTCGTGTCGATTGATTGCTGCGTAGCTCGATGCGATCACCGACCATGTCTGCGCATGCGGTGCCGCCTCGCCGGCGATGTACCGTGCGTCGAGTTCGGCGATTGCGGCGTCGAAGTCGTCGGGGTCGAATATGACGCGTCCCACGACCCGTTCGTCGGAGTCGATTTCGACCACGTCGAGGAGATCGCTTCGGAACGCATCGGGACCGCGGGATCCCGCCGAGGCCCGGCCGCGAGTCAAGACGAGGCGTTCTCCACGAGTCGCAAGGATCTCTGATGCAAGGTGTACAGTCCCGACCTCGGCGATCGCTGCAATTTCTGCGACGACGGCGTCCTGGCCGTGTCGGAGGCCGGCATTGACCACCCGACGACGATCCTCCGTGGAAACGTCTTCGGCCAGTATTTGTGTTATTGCGTCCCAGTCGCGCGCTGCGAAGTGCGCCAGGATGCGCTCGTACACCCGCGCGGCCGTATTTTCCAGCCGACGCGTCTGCGGGCGCAGTTCATCAAACCTGGCGATCGCGGCGTCGAGGTCGTCCTGGTCGAATACTTCGCAGCGGCTGAGCATGTCGCCTTCCACCGTTACAACGGTGATCACGCGCCACTCGGCGTCGAAGCCCTCTCGTGAGGTCTCATGCGACGCGTTGGTGATGACCGCTCCGAAATCATTCAGCCGCTGCACAGCCTCGATGGAGTGGCTGAGATCAGTAGTGAGGTTCCACACGGCATCGAGAAGTGCTGGCATTTCACCGGACGCAAACGATGTTCCGCGGCGGTGGTCGATGTTCACCCAACCGGGTGTTGTCGGCGGCATCTCGCGCCGGTTAAGCGCTTCGTAGGCTTGCATGATCACAGACCATGTGCGCGAGTGGGCAGCCGCTTCGCCGGCAATGTAGCGGGCGTCGAGTTCGGCGATTGCGGTCTCGAAGTTGTCAAGATCGAACACGACAACTGCGGCGATTCGCTCTTCGACATCGATCTCGATGATGGAGAAGGAATCGTTTTCAATTGCCTCGGGGTCGCGGCCCGAGACGCGAACACGTGTGAGTGCGAGGCGGCTGCCGCGGGTTGCCAGGACGCCCACCATGGTCATCGTGAAGCCGACATCGGCGGTCGCCTGCGCATCTTTGATGTTGGCATCTCGACCATGGATGATCCCGGCGTTCACCACTCGTCGGCGATCGTCGACCGAGACGTTTTCCGCCGTTATTTGAGCCACGGCGTGCCAGTCGCCGGCCGCAACGTATGAATAAAGGCGCTCGAATACCCGGCTTGCGTCGTTCTCTAGTTTTGATGCGGGCCGGTTGAGCTCTTCGAACCGCGCAAGCGCGGCATCGAGTTCGTCGTCATCGAACAGCTCGCAGCGGTTGACCATGTCACCTTCGACCGTCGAAATGGCGATCTCCCGCCACTCAGCGTGGAAGCCCTCGTGCGAAAGGCCATGCGCCGCATAGGTGCAAACCGCTCCGAGATCGCTCAACCGGTGTACAACCTCGACATAGGTTCGGATGGTCTGATCGAGGTCCCACCCGGCACGGATGTACTCGGTCATCTCGCCGGGCGCGAACGCCTTCGCCCGGCGGTGGTCGATAGTGACGCAGTCAGGCGTCATCGCGGGCAGCTTGTGCTGCCTGGCGGCGTCGTAGGCGTGCGCGATGACTGACCATGTGTGGGAATGGGCGGCCGCCTCGCCGACGAGGTACCGCGCGTCGAGCTCGGCGATGGCGGCGTCGAAGTCGTCGAGGTCAAACGCGGGCATGGCCGCGATCCGCTCGTCGGTGTCGATTTCGACTATTTGTAGGAAATCGACGTGGAACCCCTCTGACTCCTGGCCGGTTCGCGAGTAGCGGGCACGAGTGAGGGCGAGGCGCGCTCCACGGGTCGCAACGGTGTCGGAGCTCGCGTCCGTCACCTCGATGTCGGCGGCCGACCGGAAGTCTTCGATCGCCGCATCGGGGCCGCGTCGGATCCCGGAGCCTACGACCGAACGGCGATCGTCGCCGTAGTAGTCGTCGGTGAGGAGCTCGGTTATCGCGTCCCAGTCGCGGGCCGCGAAATACGCATGCAGGCGCTCATACGCCCGCGTCGCGGCATTCTCGAGCGGCGCTCGAGGATGTAGCTCTTCGAGTCGGGCGTGCAAGGCGTCGAGTTCGGCCATCGCCGCGTCGATGTCTTCGACGTCGAACCACACCTGCAACGCGACTTGACCGTCTTCGTTGATGGCGTAGAGCTGGAGAAGTTCGTCCTGCGGCGCTCCGGGACTCGCGTCGGGACTGCTCGTAATTAATCGAGAGAGAGCCAGCCGCTCGCCTCGCGCGGCGACCATGACATGGTTGATCCGTACGGTGCCCGCCTCAAGTTCCCGTCTCAACCCCCCTCGCACCGCGTCTGATAGCAGAGTTAGACCGACGATCTTCCGACGACTCTCGACGACGAGGTCTGGTGCGAATAGCCGCTCGACCTCGTCCCATGCTTCGCGATGAATCGCGGCCATCACATGTTCGCCCACTCGGACGGCCGCGGTGTCGAGCTCGACCGCCGGCGTTTCAGGCGGTGTCGCTGCAGGGTGCGGGACCCGCTCGCCGAGAACCTGGCGCGCCGTCTCGGCGAGTGCCGCAGCGCCTTTCCGTTCGTACAGGTCGACCGACCGCTCGGCCGCCCCTCGCGCCCCGGCGGAGTCGCCGGCGGCGGCCAAAACCGTTGCCAGCGTCAGGCACGCGTCGCCGTGATCGACCAAGGCGTCGGTGCGCTCGGCCAGGCTGACGGCAGCCTCGGCAACCCGCCGCGCCGCATCGTGATCACCAGAGCGCGAAAGCAGAAGCGCCCGAAGCGTGCCCCAGGCGATCGACGCCTTGAGCGCGCTGCCTGCGAGACGCTCACTCTCCGTGCACAATTCGTCGGCCTCATCGTCTCGGTCGAGCGCGAGACAAGCGCGACCCAACAACGCCGCGGTCTCGGCTATGCAGACGTCGATGCCCATGCGTCGAAAGCCGTTGTAGGCCTGACGCAGATGCGACTCGGCAGCGCCAGGATCGTCCACGACCAGCTCGACGAGGCCGGCGAAGTGTTCGACCTCGAGCAGGGCATGGCGCAGGCCGAGCTCGGTGACGGTGCGCCTCGCCGAGTCGATCATCCGCCGGGCTGCCGCGGCGCGGCCGCGGAAGGCTTCCAACACAGCCTGACACCGCGTCGACGTCGCCTCGACCGCCGGCGAGTCCGTCGTGATCCGCAGTAGTCGTACCACGTCAAGGCACCGGCCGCCCGCGCGCGGGACCGGGTTGGGGCCCCACAGCGCCGCGAGCGGCGCGTTCGCCAACACGTTGTTCACCCGGCGATGCTCCTGCGCTCGTCGCGCCGCGGTCAGAGCGTCGTCCAGCGCTACTTCGCAGTCGCCGATTCGCCCGAGGCGGGCGAGACACCCCGCCCGAACCGTGTGTGCCGTGGCTTCCCCTGCGGCATCGTCCAATTCGGCTAGCTTGGTGGCGGCGTCGCCCAACGCGGCTTCGACCTCGTCCAGTCGTTCGGGATGGGTCAGCATCGACAGCTGGCCGTCAAAGCATGTCGCCCATGCCGCCAGCCGGGCCGAATCGACTGTCGCTCCTTGCAATTGAGAGACCGCACCGGCCGCCGAAGCCACATCGCCGGCCGCCAGCAGGGCCTCGCAGCGCGCGATCAGTAGCTCGGCGGTCTGGTCGTCGCGGTCGGGCAGCTCGTCGTCGATCTCCTCCAGCGCGTGCAGGGCCCGATCGTAAAGTTCGGCCGCTCCTTCGTAGGCGAGCCGAGTCATCGCCTGATCCGCTGCACGCCGGCAGTACTCGACGGCCTTGGCCGCGTTGCCCGCCCAGGCACATTCGAAGTAGTGGTGAGCCAGTTCGGCCAGCCGCTCCTCGTCGGCGCCGGGCTGACTCTCGAGCGTCGTAGCGATGCGTTGGTGCAGCCGCATGCGTCGCACCGACGGCAATTCGGCGAGCAGCGATTGTCGAACGATGGCGTGGTTGAACCGGTAGCGGCCGCCGTGCTCTTCGATGACGATGCCGGCCTTGCACGCCTCGTCCAACGCGTCGACGAGGTCGTCGCCGACCACGCTTTCGACCAAGTCCAACGCGAACCGACTGCCGACGACCGCGGCTGCGGCAAGGGCCTTGTTCGTCTCCGGTGCAAGCCGCGACAGCCGGCGACTCACGGCCTCGCGCACCCCTTGCGGCAGGGTGCTCTGGTCCCACCGGCCACCACTCTCGTCGACGTGACGCAATGCCTCGATGAGGAAGAAGGGGTTGCCGCCCGTGACCGAAGCCAATGCCCGGGCCAGCTCTTCGTCGTCGTAGCCGGCCTCGGCGACGTACGCGCTCACGTCGTCCTCGTCGAGGCCGCCGAGCTGAAGCCGGTCCGCGGTACCGTCGCGGTGCAGGTCGGCGAGCATCGCCGCCAGGGGATGGGAACGGTCGAGGTCGGTGCTGCGATACGTGCCGACGATCTGCACGCGGGCGTGCTCGCCGAAACGCAGGAGATGGCGTAGCAGGAGCAAGGTGGGCTTGGCTGCCCAATGAAGGTCATCGAGGATCAGGATGATCGGCGCGCCGGCCGACGCAATTCCCAGCAGGCCCACCACGGCGTCGAAAAGTGCGTAGCGCTCGGTGTCCGGATCCGCGCGGGTGGGCATGGCCAGGTCGGGCAGGACATCGGACAGACCGGGAACCAGTGCGAGCAATGCCTCCACCCCGCGCAGCCCCCGAAGTCCACCGCTGCCGAGGCATGGCACCAGGGAACGCAGCGCCTCGGCGAACGGCTGGTACGGCGCACCCAGGTCCTCGTCGCACCGGCCGTAAATCACCAGGGCGCCTTGGTCATAGGCCTGGCGCGACCATTCGCCGGCCAGACGCGTCTTACCGACGCCGGGTTCGCCGGCGATCAGTACCGCGTTCGTGCCACCGGCAAGCGCGGCCTGCCAGGCGGTAAAAAGTCGCTCCAATTCGCGTCCGCGTCCGACGAACGGCCCCGGGCCGGCGAGCACTGCGGGCAGGCTTGGCCGCTTGACGGGCACATCGGTGGGGACCGACGAACGTTGATTCTCAGCGGTTTCCAGCCGAAGCTCGAAGACGTGCTCCGGACGAGCGAGGTTGCGTAGCTCGCGCATCCCGAGATCGGCGAGCACAACGTCATCGGCCAGTGAGTCGATGACGAGTTCGGCGGTCGCACCCGAGCACAGGATCTGGCCACCCACGGCCAGCGAACGCAGCCGCGCCGCGCGGTTGACTGCCCTACCGAAGTAGTCGCCGTCGCGAAGCTCGGCCTCCCCGGTGTGCAACGCCACGCGGATTCGCATCGGCTCCCGCAAAACCCACGGCTCCTGCACGATCGCTTCTTGCAGCTCGATTGCGGCCGAGGCTGCGGCTGACGGCCGCTCGAAGACGGAGAAGGTCGCATCGCCCTCGCCGCGCGTCTTGATCAGCCGGCCTCCGCGCGACGTGACCACCTGTTCGACGAGTTCGTCGTGCCTTGCCAGCGCGACGGCCATCGCGTCGGCCTCCGCCTCCCAGGCCGCCGTCGACCCCTCGATGTCGGTCAGCAGGAACGTCACGGCGCGCGTTATCACCGAAGGTTGTTGTGCCGCAGGGATTTCCAGCGAAGTGTCCTGCGCGACGATCGCGGCTTCGAGTCGGCGCAAGTCCGGCCCCGGATCGACCCCCAGTTCGTCGGCGAGCAGGGCCCGAGCCCGCTGATAGGCCCCCAGGGCTTCGCCTTGCCTACCTGCCCGGTACAGGGCGAGCATCAGTTGGCCCCAACGCCTCTCGCGCAGGGGCGCATCGGCAACCGCGGCCTCGAGTTCGCCGACGATCTCCGCGGCGCGCCCCGTCGCGAGCAGCGCGTCGGCTCGATCCTCCACGAGCGCCGCGTGGCCCTCGATCCACCGCGTCTTCTCGGACGTTCCGCGCCTGCCATCGGGCAGTTCGGGGATGCCGCGCCAGAGAGCGAGCGCCTCCTCGAAGTGGGCCGCCGCTTGGCTGATGTCGCCGGCGGCAGCGGCATCGCGCCCTAGTCGGGCGGCCGCTTTGTAGCGCGAGACGTCAACCTCGCTCTCGGCGAGGATCCACCCCGCGCCCTGGGTCAAGATGAAGCCGTCGCCCAGGGTGCGACGGAGCGAGGAGATGTGCGTCTGTAGGGCCTTGGCCGCGGTGCGAGGCGGATCCTCGCCCCAGAGCAGCTCGACGAGGGTGTCGGCCGAGACAACGGAAGCGCTGTGCAACCCGAGCATCGTGAGGATGGCACGAGGTTTGGCGCCCGGGATAACGACGGGCGCTCCGTCGTGCCGGACCTGGAGAGGTCCCAAAACCCCCAGTTCCACCCATGGAAGCGTACTCACATTGCCCATGGTCGGTGGGGCGATTCAATGCATGGTCAAGATCGAGTAAAGACGCCGCGCGCCGCTGGCTAGCTAACTGTGGCAAAGCGGCCTAGAGCGGCACCCAGACTCCGCCTACGACAATGCCCCAACGGTGGAAGCCGTTACTCCAAACCGGGTCCGTTTTCGCCCATGACGGCGTTGGCGGAGGCGGCGGTACGTCCGGCGGCGCATACGCTGGCGCGTAGGGCGGCGGAGGTCTGTACCAGTCGGGCACGGGCGGTGGCGCCTTGCATTCGTTTGTCGTGGGATTCCACGACATGTTGGGGCCGCATTCCGCCGAGCTGACCCCCGGCCGCGCGACCGCCCCCGCCATTGATACGAACACGACCGCGACAACGGCGGCCAGACGACCGAACCACTTCATGGTGGGCCTCCCAGGGCAACATCCCCGACCTTGGCTCGCTTCAGCCTATGCCTCGGCTGGGCGCCCGTCACTTCCCCTTCGCGGAAGGGATAGGCGCAGCCGCGGGGTTGTCGCTGAGAGGCGGGCAAACCTATGGTTCCCCGACGGCCCGTTATCTGTGTGGCGAAAGTTGTTCAGCCCCGACTACACGCCGGCAAGATCACCGCGTGAATCCCCATTGGGCTTCGTTCGATTCGGTTTTGACGTGCGGGGCGGGATCCTCATCCGACTCGCTGTGGAACGGATGGGGGACGGTGGGCGTGCGGTCTCCGATCTCGGTGATGGCGTGCACCGGGCAGTCCAGCAGTGCGCGCTTGACGGCGTCGTGGTCCGACTCGGCCACGGTGCCATCGCCGATGAGCGACGCGTAGCCCCAGTCGTCCAACGAGAAGTAGCCCGGCGCGTGCTTGGCGCAGATGCCGAAGCCGTCGCAGACGGTGCGGTCCAAACGAATTTTCATGCCTGCCTCGCAGCTTCCGCCTCATACGGCCGGTCGAAGCGGAACGGGTGGTCGCTGCAGTCCGTGCAGCCCCCTTCGAGATGGCGTGCAACGTCGTCCGGGAACTGCTTGAGCAGCGTGGCGGCAACGTTGGTGGCGGCGTCCAACGTGGCGCAGGCGCCGCGTCCGCGCAGCACCACCGACCAGCGGCGCAATCGATCGACGTCTTCAGCCGTCGCGGCGCCGTCGCGCAACGCCCCGGCCGCGGCGGCCATCGCGGCCGTCCCGTTGAAGCACGACCCGCATTGGTCGGCGTTTTCGCGGTCGAAGTAAGCCAGCACGGACGCCGCAACAGCAACCGGACAGTCGTCGGTGATCACCGTGATCGCGCCGCAGCCCAAGCCGCTGCCAAAGCGTCGCATCGTCTCGTGATCCAGCGTCGTCTCCAGCACGTCGCGGTTGAGGAAACCCGCAAAATAGCCGCCCAACAGCGCCCCCCGCACCTGGTCGGGCGAAACACCGTGCAGCGCAAGCAGTTCGGTGAACGGCATGCCGTGGGGCAGTTCGTAGAGGGCAGGGGGTCGGCCGGCGCCGGTGATGGTGGCCAGGAAGGTACCCGAGGACAGCGGCGTGCCCTGCGAACGGAACGCCGCCGAGCCGTGGCGCTGCAGGTAAGGCAGATTGGCCAGGGTCTCGACATTGCTCACCAGCGTGGGCCGCCCGCCCACACCCGCTTCGAATGGTCGCGGAGGCTTGTCCGTCGGCTTGGCCGGGCCGCCGTTGATCATCCGAACCGCCGCGGTCTCCTCGCCGGCCACGTAGCCGGGCTGCACCGTGATCAAGTCGACGGTGACGCCGCCGAACGCGTTCGGCTCGACCTCGCCCAGCGCGGCTTGGACACTGTGCGCCGACTCCGGGTCGGATACGTACATATATGTGCGGTCCGCGGCGACGATCGCCGCGGCCAGTCGCAATCCGTCCAGAGCCAGGTGCGGGCGGTTGCGCAGCAGCCATCGGTCCTTGACCGAAGCCGGTTCTCCCTCTTCGCCATTGGCGACCACGACCGTGCCGCCGGCCAGGCGCCCGTTGTCGCGCACGGTGCGCAACTTCACCGCCAGCGGGAAAGCCGCGCCGCCGCGGCCCACCAGCCCACTGGACTCGACCTCGGCCAGCAATTGCTCCGCGTCGGCGAGCGGGTGGTAACCGCCGAGGCGTTGATACGACGCGAGGTCTTCGCGACGGGGTTGTTCGCGCAGTAACCGGGGTTGGCATCCAGGTGCGCTGGCGGTGGTGATGTTGGTGGATTGGGCGGTGTTCACTGCAGGCCCGCCGTCGTCTTAGTTAGGCTTGCACACATGCGGACTGCGGTGGTGCGCGTGAACGTCGACCCGGGAAGTGTGCTCACGCCCGCGCAATTAGAAGACGGCATGAACGAACTCCTCGGGCTCGGTGACGAGATCGGCGCCGGGGTGGTCGAAAACAATCTCGCGGCTATGCCGGCCAACCGCCGTGAGGTCGAGCTGCTCATTGCGGCCGACGACGTCGACGCGGCACAGCAGGCCGCAATGGGCCTGTGCGCCAAGGCGTTCAGCACCGCTCCGGCGCTCGGCGTGGTGACCTTCGTCAGCAGAGGAACCGACGACGATGCCCGCGGTGTGCTGGCTGGGTTCGGACTCACCGGCGAAATCGCGCGCGTCCCAGGCGATGACGGCTTCGACATCGTCTATGTGACGCTGCGCGAGGACGACCTCGAGCGCATCCCGGAGAGCCGGATCCACACGGCGCTCGAGGCGTCGCTCAACTGTGAGGTCCACATTCGCACCGAGTAAACGCATCAGCTGCCCAGGAATTCGAGGATTGCGGGCGCGGCCTGCACCCAGGTGTCGAACATGTTGAAGTGCTGAACCTTCCCGGCCGCGCGTTCTTCGGACGCACGCTCCCAGGCATCCTCCGGCCAGGGCGGATCGATCAGTTTGGAGCCCTTGATCAGGCAGCTGACTTCGAGCGACGTCCGTTTGGGATGATCCCAGTCGTTCTCGCCGCCGCGAATAATCAAGGTGGGCACCTGGATTCGTTCGAACATCTCGTCCTCGACGCCCGGGATGGTCTGGCCCGGCTTGGACACGAACGCGTTGAGCCAGCGCAGCATCACCTTGAGGAACTCGTCCTTGTCGAAATCGAGGAATCGCTGCTTGTTTGCCGGGTTCTCTTCGATGCGGTCCCGCCACTCGGAAACCTTGATCACACCGTCCATTCCGGTTCCCCGCGCGGCCAGAATGCTGGGGATGATGTAGAAGGACCCCAGCACGAATGTGCCGTAGATACCGCCGACGATGTTCCACACCACCAGCTTCTCCACCATCTCCGGGTATAGCATCGTCGTAAGCATGGAATCCCTTGCCCCACCGGAGCCGCCGGCGATGATGCATCGTTCGACACCGAGCTGACCCAGCAGGCCGCGCAGGGTTTCGGCGCGCATGTGCGACTCGCTTTGCCCGTAGAACTGCACGTCGGAGGCTCCGCAATTGGGCCGGTCCCACAGCAATACGCGGTAGCCACCCGCGACCAGCGCTTCGGCCAGCGGACGCAGACCGGGGATTTCCTTGCTGAACCGCCCGCCCGGCGTCAGGGCGATGAGATCGCCTGAGTCACCTAGGATTTCGTAGACGACGTTCCCACCGTTCACCTCGATAGAAGACACGCGACTCTCCTGTAGTTACGCCATCACCAGAACGTCGTTGCCGACGACGCGCACCGGGTAGGTGCGGATGCTCCACTCCGGCTTGACCGCCGTCGTGCCGGTCGCCAGCTCGAAACCCCATTGGTGCCAAGGGCAATAGATGTATTCCAGGTCTCGCACCATGACCGCGTCACCGGGGGCGGTCTCGTCGACGATGGTGCGACCACGCGGGCGCCCCGAGCACAGCGGTCCGCCTTGGTGTGGACAGTAGTTCGCGATCGCATAGAACGTTCCGTTGACGTTGTAGACGCCCACGCCGTGGCGCCCAATCGGCACCAGCTTGTGGGTACCCGGCGGGATCTCGTCTACTGTCGCGACAACATGCTCGCGGCCCTGGGCGAGGCGGGGCTCGGGCCGCTTGGTTTCTTCCGCCAACTCAGAGCACCCGAACTTGGCCCTCGAGGACCGGCACCGTCTCCGGCAGGTGATAGGTCGCGATGCCGTTCTTATACATCACCGCATCCCGCGCTGCCTTGGGAAGGTGCTTGACCAGCCAGCGCGGGTCGTCGAACGTCCAGTGCGGGTAGTCCGAGGAGTACAGGAGGATCTTGTCGCACTCCATCCACTCCATCGCGCGGGTCAACTCGGTCTTGTCTTCCGGGTAGTCCAGCGGCTGGGTGGTGAATTTGATGTGCTCTTTGACGTACTCGGACGGCTTGCGCTTGATGTCGACGCGCGACTTGCGGGCTTCGTAGATGGCGTCCATGCGCCACATCAGCGGCAGGATCCAGGTGAACGCGTGCTCGACGAACACGATCCGCAGCGTCGGGAACCGATCGAAGACACCATCGAAGACCAGGCTCATCACCTGGTTCGCGGCCAAGAGCGAGTAGGTCACCATGAAGTCGTGGTTGTAGCTGGGGAAACCCACCGGCGGGGTCGGCAGCATCTCGTAGTTGCTGCGCGACAGGTGACAACTCACGGTGATGTCGTGCTTGGTGGCGGCCTCCCAGATCGGGTTGTACTTCGGGTGACCCCATGACGGCCGCGGCTCGGCCTTGATCAGGATCTGCGCCATGTACGGGTGCCCGGCCCACGTCTCGATCTCGCGTGCCGCGCCCTCGGGATCCTCGATCGCCGCGCAGATCGAACCGCGCCAGCGCTCGTGCCAGTTGTTGTGGCTGTCCAGCCAGTGATTCGCTTGCCAGTGATTGAGTGCGGTCGAATACGCCTGATGCGCCTCGGCAAGCCGCGGCGTGCGGCCGCCGGGCTCGAGGATCGCGATGTCCGAACCCGCTTCCATGATCAGCTGGCGGAAGGCCATGTCCGGATCGCTGCCGGGGAACTCGCCATCGGGCGGGAAGGTGTCGGTGCGCATCGCGAAGCTGTGCGCGTAGTCGGGAGCGTCGTAGTAGATCAGCTCGCCCACCCGATGGTCCAGGAAAAACTTGCTGCGCCAGGGCTCGGGTATGTACTGGGTGATCTCGCCCCGTTTGGGCACCGGGTGGACGTCCGAATCGACGCACCGGACGGCTATGCGCTCGGCGGCGGGAACACGTTCCTGCGTATGGGTCAACGTCATTTCGAACTCCTCGGTCTTTCTCTATTCTGCGACTAGCCCGCTGCCAAGTCGACGGAAACGTCGATCCCGTACAGGTTGGCCGCGTTGCGCCAGCACAGCTTCTCGCGCTGTTCGGCGGACAGTGCTTTGGGCAGCTTCTTGACGTCACCGCACTGCCAGTGCGGATAACTGGATCCGAACATCACCATGTCTTCCTTGCCGGTGAAGCCGAACCATTCACCGGCGAACTCGGCGTCGCCGGGACCGTCGAGGGCGCCCTGGACGAAGTACACGTGGCCCGGGAGGTAGTCGCTGGGAATCCGCGGCGCCCACGGCGTCTGTTCCAGGTGTGGCCGGCCGAAGGTGTCCATGCGCCAGATGAAGGGTGTCAGGAAGTCCGCGGCGCCGTCGGCCCAGACGAACTTGAGGCTTGTAAAGCGCTCGAACACGCCCTCGGCGATCATGTTCATCAGGTGATACACGTAGTTGAGCGCCATGAAACTGACGTACTGCTCATAGGTCAGCGTGTGTCCGGACGGCGTCGGCGGAAACCCGATGCCCTCCCCCGATTCGATATGCACCGCGACCGGAAGGTTCGCGTCGGCGGCCGCCTCCCACAGGGGCCAGAACTGTGGCTTGCCGTAGAGCTCGCGGGACTGCAGCGGGACGCCGATCTGGACCACGCGCGGGTGCTCGCGCCATTTCTCGATCTCACGCACCGCGCCGGCGATGTCGTCGGGGTTGACGCGGATGGTGCCGCGGAAACGGTCACCGAACTCGCTGTGCTCGAGCCAGCGCGAGACCATCATCTCGTTGTGGGCGGCATGCAGTGCACTGCCCAAATGCCGGTCCGGCATGATGCCGCGACCCATCGGATGGAGGACGGCCACGTCGACCCCGCGCTTCGAAAACAGTTCGTGGGCAACGAATTCCGGGTCCGACCCGGGGTACTGCCGATCCGGCCCCCCGGTGTTCGGTGCGTACTCGCCGCCCGGTGACCCGTACCAGTCCATCTCGTAGTCGGGAAAACCACGGCTCTTGAACGGCTCACGCAGGAACGAGCGCAGGTCCTTGTTCGACGCAAAGAAGATGTGCACGCTGGCGTCGATCACCGGCATGCGGGTTCCGTCAGCGTGCTCGATCACGGAAGCCGCCCTCCGGTAGCCAAAGCGAGTGAAGATCAGTCATATGATAGATAACCTAACATTCTGATCGGCCGTCGATCAATGCCTTTCCGGTAAGCGTTTCGGTTAAACATCGCCGCTGGTAGTGGGCTGTTTTTCCACCAGGTGGGCAAGTATCGTTCTTCAGCCAGGATAATACCATTCTCCCAGCCGTCGTCGAGCGCCGCGCGCGCCGCCGAAGTTGCCGGGACGGCTTAGTCCGGCGCCGCGTCGGCCCGGCCGACGGTGACGCCCGCGGCCTTCTCCAGCGGTTTGATCACCGTCGTGAAATCGGAATCGGGACCCTGATCTCGCGCGGTCGTTTCCCAGAGCCGGCCGATCGTTTCGGCAACGTCGGCGGGCACCCCAAGCGCCTTGGCTTCGTCGAGATACAGGCGCACATCCTTGAGCATCAGCCCGGTGGCGAAGCCGTAATCGAATGTTCGCGGCAGGATGGCGCGGGGGAACTTGTCGCGACTTGCGCTGGTCGCACCCGAACCCGCGTTGAGCACCTCGATCATCACGCTGGGGTCGAGACCGGCCTTGACGCCCATCACCACGACTTCGGACGTCGCGGCCAAGACGTTGGCGGCCAGGATGTTGTTGACGAGCTTCATCGTCTGCGCCGAGCCCGGTTTGTCGCCGATGTAGAACGGCCGGCCGATGGCCTCGAGTGCCGTTCGTATGACGTCGAATTCGTTGCGTGGGCCGGACACCATGACGGCGAGCGCTCCCTTTGCGGCTCCGCCGACCCCGCCGCTGACGGGGCTGTCGATCGCAACGATGTTCCGTGCGGCCAGACGATCATGGATTCGCACGGCCGTCTGGCTCCCGACGGTTGACACGTCGACATAGCGCCTGACCCGCGCGCCCTCAATCACTCCTTGCGCGCCCGTCGCGACTTCGAGTGACGCGGCGGGCGTGGGAAGGCTGGCCATCACGGTCTCGGTCCGGTCGGCGACCTCTTTGACCGACGACGCGGCGTGGGCCCCGAGCGCGACAACGCGCTCGAGCGCGTCGCCGCGAGTGTCGAAGGCGACGACGTCGTGATGCTCCTGGAGCAGCCGACGAGCCATGGGAAAACCCATGTTGCCCAGCCCGATGAACCCGAGCTGCGTCATCGGTCCGAGGTCTTGTCGATTTCGGCGAATGCTTCGCGGGCGATACGAAAGCTGTCGACGGCGGCCGGCATGCCGGCATAGATCGCGACCTGCAGAAAGATCTCGCGGATCTCTTCCCGACTGACGCCGTTGGTGAGCGCCGCCTTGACGTGGGTTCGCAATTCGTTAGGCCGGTTGAGCACCGAGATCATCGCCAAGTTGAGCATGCTGCGGGTCTTGCGGGGCAGCTGTTCACGGCCCCACACCGCACCCCAGCAGTATTCGGTGAGGAGATCCTGCAGGGGTTTGGTGAAGTCATCGGCGTTGGCCAATGCCTGATTGACATACTCCTCGCCCAGTACTGCGGAGCGAATCTGCAGCCCGCGCCGGTAGGTGTCGGGATCCAATGGTGTTCTCCTTTACCTCATTCCAGCCGCACGACGACCGTCTTGGTGGTCGTAAAGGTGTCGAGCGCTTGGTAACCCTTCTCGCGGCCGTACCCTGACTTCTTGAAGCCCCCGAACGGCAGCTCCACGCCGCCGCCGGCGCCGTAGGTGTTGACGTAGACCTGTCCCGCCTGGATCTCGGCGGCGAGCCGGTGGGCGCGGGACAGGTCGGTGGTCCACACCGCGGCGATCAACCCATATTGCGTGCCGTTGGCCAGGCTGATTGCCTCGTCCTCGTCGAAGAATCTGTTGACGGTGAGCACCGGACCAAAGATCTCCTCCTGCGCGATCGGCGAGGCGGGATCGACGTCGGCGATCACGGTCGGAGCGAAATATGCACCATCGGCAAGCCGTGCGTCCTCCGGCGGGCCTCCGCCGCAACGGATTTCGCCCTTGATGTCGCCGCCGACCATCGATTGCACCCGTTGCTGCTGCTTGTGCGAGATCAGCGGTCCGAGATCGCGGTCGTCGATGCCGGGGCCAATCGTCGCCGACTCCATGAGCCGGCAGACCGTGTCCACCAAGTTGTCGTGAATCGAATCATGGGCCAGTAGCCGCGAGCCGGCCGAGCAGGTTTGACCGGCGTTCTGCAGGATCGCCTTGACGATCGACTCGGCGGCGCGGTCCAGATGCGCGTCGGGGAAAACTATTTGCGGCGATTTCCCGCCCAGTTCCAGGGTCGTCGGCACCACCCGGTCGGCGGCCGCATGGGCGACCACCGAGCCGATCTGGGTCGATCCGACAAAGCCCAGATGGTCGACCTCGGGGTGTGCGGTCAGGGCGGCGCCGGCTTCGGCGCCGATTCCCGTCACCACGTTGAAGACGCCATGCGGTAGGCCGGCCTGAACCGCGAGCCGGGCCAATTCCACTGCGGTGCGCGGTGTTTCATCCGCCGGTTTGACCACCGCGCAATTGCCCACCGCAATCGCCGGAGCCACGGCGCGGGCCAGCAGTTGCATCGGGTAGTTCCAGGCGACGATGTGACCGGTGACTCCGAAAGGTTCGCGTCGGGTATACGCGTGCAGATCCATTGACAGCGGGATGGTTTGGCCGTAGTAGCTGTCGATCGCGTGCCCGTAGAAACGGAAGTACCGAGCGGCGACCGTCGCGTCCGCGCGCGCCTGGCTCAACGGCTTTCCGGTGTCCTCGCTTTCGATCCGGGCCAACCGCTCGTGATCATGGTCGATGAGATCGGCGACCCGCGTCAGCAGGGTCGCGCGTTCCGCCGGTGAAACGCCCCGCCAAGACTGCAGGGCCGGACGCGCCGCTGTCACCGCGCGATCGACTTCGTCTGTGCCGCCGCGCGCCACCGGTCCCAGCGATCGGCCGGTAGCCGGGTCGATGTTGTCGTACAGGTCCGCCGAGGCCACCGATTCGCCATCGATGAACGACTGTGTGATGGTCACGGTGACCCCTGACTGTCGTGCGTCGCGCCAACGATTATTTATACGACACTGTATATATACTTTGCGTCGTGGTGACAACGACTCGGCGCGGACGGCCGACTCAGGCCGAGGCCAAGAAGCTACACCAGAAGTTGCGCAAGGCCGCCGTGGCGACGTTCGTCAAGTATGGCTACGACGGGGCCACCATGGAAGCGATCGCCAGAGCGGCCGGCATCACGCGGCGCACTCTCTATGCTCGCTATCCCGACAAACGCGCAGTCTTCGTCGACGTCATTCCCTGGGCGCTGACGCGCAGGACCGAGCGCGAAGCGGACAACGACATCGACGAACGCGACCTGCGCGCCTCCCTGATCGCACTCGGCCGGGCCGGACTCGCCCGCGCCATCGACCCGGACATCGTGCGTCTGACACGCATTGCCATGAGCGAGTCGGCGCGGTTTCCCGAGTTCGCGGTCAGTGCGCACTCGATGACCTGGTCGCCACGCCACCGGCAGGTCATGGATCTGCTGCGACGCCACCAGGAGAACGGAAGCATCACGGTTGACGACCTGGAGCTAACCGCGGGCCACTTCATTGCGATGATCGAGCATCTACCCGCGCGACTGGCGGACTGCGGTATCTACCGCAGCGCCGACGAGGAGGAGCGGCACTTGCAGCACGCGGTCGATTTGTTCCTGCGCGGCGTCCAGCCCCGCGACTGAGGTCTCCCGCAATGGCGTGGCCCGGTCTTGTGCTGGTGCACGGTGGCGCGCACGCCGCCGACTGCTGGGATCTGACCGTTGCCGAATTGGCCAGGCAGGCACCCGAATTGCGGGTCCTCGCGGTTGATCTGCCCGGCCGCGCCGGCAAGCCGGCGAATTTGGCGATCGTCACCGTCAGCGACTGGGTGAACTCCGCCGTAGCCGACATCGAGGACGCCGGGTTGGGCGAGGTTGTGGTCGTTGGGCATTCGATGGCGGGGCTCACCGTCCCGGGCATCGTCGCCAAGCTCGGGGCAGCGCGGGTGCGCGAGATGGTCCTGTTGGCGGCGTTCGTCCCACCGCAGGGCAAGTCGATCGTGGACACTCTGCGCGGGCCGCTTGCTCCGGTGGCGCGCTCGGCCCGCTGGATCGAAAGAAGGTCGTTCCCAATGCCTCCCGCTCTGGCGCGTTACGCATTCTGCAATGGCATGACGCGTGAGCAGCGGAGGCTAACGCTGTCGCGACTGTGCATGGAATCGCCGAACGTGATTTTCGAGCCAGCCGATCGCAGCGACCTGCCCGCCGACGTTCCGCGGACGTGGATCATGACGCTGGATGATCGAGCGCTGTCGGTACGTCAGCAGCTGTACGCGATCAAATCGCTCGGCGGCGTCGACACCATGATTTGCCTCGACAGCTGCCACGACGTGATGTTCTCCGACCCCGCGCGCTTGGCCACCATCTTGGCGCGACGCTGCCGAGCGCACGCCGACAACTAGGACAGGGCTTTCGCTGAAATTTGTCATTGACATTTGTCAGTGATGAGTTCACGATTGCAAGCAATGACTACCGATGCGAAGCCACGCGGACGGCAAGCGCAGCGACTCGAGACGCGCCAGCGCGTCTACGACGCCGCGCTGGCCGAGTTCAAACGGGCGGGCGTAGCGGACGCCGATATCGGCGCGATCATCTCCGCGGCGGGCATCGCCCGCGGGACGTTCTACTTCCATTTCCCGACCAAAGAGCACGTGCTCGAGGAGGTCGAGCGCAACCTCGTCACGCGGCTCGCCGGCGACCTGGGCCGCTTCGTCGCGGCCGAGCCCGACCTGTGGTCGACCCTGTCGGAGGTGGTACGCCTGGTGGTGGCGGCGGAATCCCGACTGGGCACACGCCTATTCAGAGATGTTCTGGCTCTGCATTTTTCCCAGACTCGCCCGCCCGGATTCGGCAAACCGACGGACCATCCACTGGTCGCACTCGTCGCTCAAGAGATCAGGCGGGCGCAGCAGCACGGTGCGGCCCATCCGGACGCCGACCCCGAAAACAGCGCGCTCTTCTTCTTGCTGGGGTGCTACGCGCTACTCGTTACCAACCACGACTCCAAGCCCGCCCGTGGTCGTGTTCTCGACGAGTTCGTCGCCAGCACGCGACGCGGTCTCGAGGCCAGGTAACCCGACCGGGCGTCAATCCAACGATTGGAGGTTCGACCGTGTGGCAGGAATTGGTATGCCTCGCCTTCGGATGGGGCGCAGCCGCTGCGCTGGTTGGTTTTTGGTACTACGTGATGCGCGGCATCGGCACTTTCTAGGGAAAGGGTGACCACCTGTGAACGAGAGGGAACGGCAGCGAAAGCGGGCACTGATCGTCTTTCAGATCTTCATCTACGGCTATCTGTTGCTCATGTTCGGCATCCAACTGTCGATGTGGGCGACCCGGAACTGGTAGGAGGAAACGTGAATTCACCACTGGCCAACCGCCTTTCCGGCAGAAGCCAAGACACGGTCACTGCAGCCGTCCCATCGATGTCACTGGATGACCACCTGGAGCAGAGTCGCTCGGCGCAACGCCGCGCCGACAAGTGGCTGATAGCCGGGACGTTGCTGATGGGAGCCAACGTGCCGGGCATCTTCGGCCTGCCCTTGTTCCTGTACGGGTTGGCGTTGCTTCGGCGGGCGCTGAAATCGGGCCTGTCGGTGCGCCCGATCATGGTCACGTTGATCGGCTACCTGGTCATCCTGGATGCGGGCCTCAACCTGCAGGGCTGGATCCTCGATATGGTCGCCAACCACACGCTCGTCTACCGGGTCCTATATACGGGATGGGGCAACGCTTTTGACGCCGGGTACTTCTGGCACTACAACCAGCTTTGGATCGGTGGGGCCAGCGCGCCGGGGGAGAAGGGTTGGGAAGTCGCCCTCATCCTGACCGTGTTTCCAATGCGCATCGCGGCGGCCATCGCTTTCCTGCAGATGAAGCGATGGGGCCACCAGTGGCTGCTGGTGACGTGTTGGTTCGGGGTGGTGATCTGGATCGGCTACGTGATGAACATGACCGTGTATGCCGATGTTCGTTATGCCGGAGTGGTTTTCCCGGTCTTGGGCTGGTGGATCTACGACATCATGTACATCACCCCGTTCCTCGCGATTCCGTATCTGCACACCGTCAATCGCGAAATCTTTTCGGACTAAGGAGAATCCAATGATCACACCGGAGAGCGAGTCGCCGGATGTCGCCGCGACCGAGGACTTGCCCATGGGCACCACCAAAGAGTATGCGCGCCTGCACAAGTGGCTGAGGCGCGGCATCATGGTTTGTCTGGTCGGGCTCGTCATCGAGGGCGCCTTCACCCTGCCATTTTTGGCCGTCTGGTACGGCTATCCGACCCTGAGCTTCCGCGACATCTGCAGTGAGCTGATGAAGGTGCGGTACAACAACGAGTCGCTGGAATGCCAGTACCCCTACCCGTTCCCCGGCCCACCGCTCCATGGCGCGCCGGAGGGCGCAGGCATCACCACGGCGAAGGACACATGGGGAATCCAACCCGTACCGCAATACCCACGGCTCGGGTTCCGTGAGCTGGTCAGAATCCACGACCAGCGCATTGCCCGGCAGCAAGCAGAGCGCAGCGCTGCGGCCCCACATCCCTGACCCGAACGTCGGACAATAATATACAATCGTGTGTACTTAATCCCGGTTCGACGAGGAGTCACGGATGGCGTCTGCAACTGAACGGCTGGTGGAGTTGGTCGGGTCCAACGATTGCTTCGACATCCCTCCCGCCGATTTGTTGCCTCTGCAGCTGGCAGCGGCCGACGAGCGGCTGCAGAGTCAGGCCGCGAGCATTCCGCTCTTGGCCAACCGCGCGGAATCGGGCGGGGTGAAAGAAATCAAAGAGCCCGCCGACCTGGTGCCCCTGCTCTTCGCCCACACCACCTACAAGACCTACGCGGAAGGATGGCTCAACGAGCGGCGCTGGGACCGGATGGGCAAGTGGCTGGCCACGGTGTCGGCGCGTGGCGTGGAGGGCCTCGACACCGACGGGGCGCAGACGCTCGACGACTGGATCAAGCGGCTGGAGACCGTCGGCCACTATCTATCGTGTTCCAGCGGCACCACCGGGAAGCCGGCCATGCTGTCCTGCACCGAGGGCGACATCGAACTCTCGGCGCGGATCAACACCGAGGCGCTGTTGTGGGCAACCGGCCTCACCCGCGGCGAGGATCGCAAATTCCTCGGCTTGGGGCCGCAATTCGCCGCCCCCCGCGAGGACGCGATCCGGCAGGCCATGGTCGACTGCTTCTCGTCGCGATACCCGCCCTACCAGTTCGGGGACGGCGAGCCGATCACCGTCGGGTCGATGGTGGACATGATCACGTTGCGGCGCAAGCTGGCCGATGGCACCGCCCGCCCCAACGAGATCGCCGAGTTCGAACGCATCGCCGCGCAGCGGGCGAGCGATATGGATACCTCAGCGAAAAAGGCCATCGATGCGGTGATCGAGGCCCGCGACCTGCCCCTGTTGGCGACGGGTATGTTCGCCACCCTGTATCAGATCGCGGAGGGCATCCGCGCCAACGGCCACGGCGGCGACGATTTCCATCCCAACAACGCGATGATGGTCGCCGGGGGTCTCAAAGGCGCTGCGCTACCCGAGAATTACCGCGAATACGTGCTGGGGACATTCAACGTCGCCGAGGAGCGGCTGTACCACGCGTACAGCATGCGAGAGATCAACGCGACGTTCCCACTCTGCCATGCCGAGCGATACCACATCTCGCCCTGGGTGATGCTGCTGCCGTTGGACACCACCGGAGAGAAATTGCTGGATCCAGGTAACGGTGAGATCGAGGCCCGGGCAGCCTTTTTCGATGCGTCGATCGACGGCCGCTGGGGTGGAGTGATCAGCGGGGACCGGGTCAGCGTCAGCCTCGCGAGATGCCCGTGCGGTCACCAGGGCCCGACCGTGGGCCGCGACATCACCCGCTACGCCGACCTGCCGGGCGGCGACAAAATCACCTGCGCAGGCAGTATCGACGCGTACGTGCGAGGAATCGCATGACCACGTTGTCGGCGCCCCATTTCGTGCAGGGCGTCTTGGTCGAGGGTGACGCCGTCCGCCACCGATCGCGCGACCTCCGCGCCGACTTCGTCACCCCCGCAATCGATCTCGATGCCCTCGTATTGCCACGATCGAAGCTTCCGCCACTGCTGGACGTGAAGCTGGCCGAAATCATCGACTTCCTGGTAGAGACCGGGGAACGCCTGCACCTGGATCGCAACCCGCATCTTCAGGAGTGCCTCGAAATGATCGCGGCCACCAATCCCCTGCCGCGGCGCGTCGTGGAGAACCTCTACCGCCAGGCCCCCTATTTCCTGAACAGGCAACTGCTGGAAAGCATCGTCGATTCGAACTTTGCCAACCGGGAGGCGCTCGACGGCTGGGTCGAGCGCGTCGACATATACGGCAATAAGGGCGCGGTCCGGGCCTTCCCACCGCGGATGGTGCACATGCTGGCGGGTAACGCCCCATCGGGGTGTGTGTCGTCGATCGCCCAGGGTGCGTTGGTCAAGGCGGTCAACCTCTTCAAGATGCCCTCGAGTGACCCGTTCACCACGGTCGCGGTGCTCCGCACGATGGCCGAAATAGATCCGAAACATCCCGTGGTGCGGTCGATGTCGGCGGTTTACTGGCAGGGCGGGGACACCGCGATCGAGCGCACCCTGTACCGGCCGCAGTACTTCGACAACATCGTCGCCTGGGGCGGCGGCGAGGCGATCAACAACGTGATCGGGTACCTGGGACCCGGCATCCGGTTGATCTCGTTTGATCCGAAATCCTCGATCTCGATGATCGGTCGCGAGGCGTTCGACTCCGCGGACCGGATCGCCGAGGTGGCCGAGCGACTGGCCGCCGACACCACGGTGTTCAACCAGGAGGCCTGCCTGGCCAGCCGCTACGCCTTTGTGGAAGCCCGAGGGCCCCAGGTGGAATCGTTCTGCGCCAGGCTTGCGGAGCGCCTCGGCGTCGACCGTGAGTTCGCGTCCGCCGGCGGCCTGCCGCTATCGACCGAACGCCGCGAAGAACTCCAGGTGATGGAGGCGATGGGTGATCTGAAGGTCTGGGGCGGCTTCGATGGCCGCGGCCTGGTGATCCTGTCGGACAGCCCGGTCGAGTTCCAGCCCACCAACAAGACGTCGAATGTCGTGACGGTCGATTCGCTCGACGAAGCGGTGCGCTATGTCAACGTCGCCACTCAAACCATCGGCGTTTACCCGTACGAGCGGAAGGCACAGCTACGAGATCGGTTGGCCAGCGCCGGGGCTCAACGCCTGTGCCGCTTGGGAACTGCGAACGCTCACGTTCTGGGTAGTCCGCACGATGCCATGTATCCGCTGCAGCGATTCGTCCATTGGATGGGCGACGACGACATCGCATAGGTTGTCAGCCATGACGGCAGCAAGCAGCGACATCTGGGAAGTGATGTCGACCGCCAGGACGATTCGACGCTTCACCGACGAGCCGGTCGACGACGCCACGCTGGCCCGGTGCCTCGAAGCGGCACGGTGGGCTCCCTCGGGGGCCAACGCTCAAGGCTGGCGCTTCGTCGTGCTGAGATCACCCGAGCAGCGGGCCGTCGTGGCCAAGGCCGCGGCTCACGCGTTGGAAGTCATCGAGCCGGTATACGGGATGACCCGGCCAGCCGCCGACGACAACAGTCGCCGGGCTCGCACCTACCGCGCGACCTACGAATTGCACGACCGAGCGGGCGAATTCGCCTCTGTCTTGTTCGCCCAACAGCACTATCCGACGGCGTCCGAACTCCTGCTCGGCGGTTCGATCTTTCCCGCCATGCAGAACTTTCTGCTCGCGGCCCGCGCGCAAGGATTGGGGGCATGCCTCACCAGCTGGGCCTCGTACGGCGGCGAGCAACTGCTGCGGGAAGCCGTCGGCATACCCGATGACTGGATGGTTGCCGGCCACATCGTGGTGGGCTGGCCGAAGGGCAAGCACGGGCCGCTTCGCCGCCGCCCGCTCGCCGAGTTCGTGAACCTGGATCGCTGGGGTGAGTCGGCAGGAGGCTTGGTCGCCGCGGTGACCTAGGGTCGCCATGGCACCGGTACCCAACGTGCGCTCACGGCGAAATTTTGGGGCGGATTTCGCACTACGTGCACGTTCGGCGCAGCACGTCATACGCCATTTTCGAGATTACTACTTTCGCAAGAGAGAATGGTATTCTCGCGATTGCGGTTGACGACAGGAGGCGGCCCGGATGCTCTTGGAACTCGATGCCGATCAGCGGCTGTGGCAAAGCACGGTGCGCGATGTCGTCGCCAAGCAGTGCCCGCCGTCGCTGGTGCGCAGCGTCGCCGAGGACGGCGTGGATCCGAGCCCGCTGTGGAAGTCGTATGTCGACCAGGGCTGGACGGAGCTGAATGATCCGGCCGGCACGGTGGAGCTGGCGATCGTGCTCGAAGAGTTGGGCCGTGCGACCGATCCCACCCCGTTCCTGGCGACGATGAGCCAGTTCGCGCCGCTGGCCGCGGACCGGTTCGACCCGCACGAGTCGGGGACCGCCGTGCACAACGGGGTGTCGGCGCATCGGAACTCCGACGGCTGGGTGTTGGACGGCACGGCACGACACGTCCTCGATGGCGATCGCGTCGATCGGCTGGCGGTGGTCACCGACGCCGGGGTGTTCCTGGTGGCGGGTAATCAGGTATCCGTCCGGCGCTCTTCGGTTTTCGACCCGGTGCTGCACGTGGCCGACTTGTCCTTCGCCGGGATCCGGGTGTCCGAAGACGACCGGTTGACCGTTGACTCCGAGCGTGCCCACCATGTTGCGTTGGCGGGCATGGCAATTCACATCGTCGGCGCCTGTCAGCGCATCCTGGATCTGGTCCTCGAGCACGTCCGCAGCCGGCAGCAATTCGGCGTGCCGATCGGTTCGTTCCAGGCCGTCCAGCACAAGTGCGCCGACATGCATGTCGCCGTGGAACGCGCCCGCGCGCTCGCTTACTTTGCCGCACTGACGATCTCGGCCGACGATCCCCGGCGCCGGCTGGCCGCCGCCATGGCCAAAGCGTCGGCGGGGGAGTGCCAGTCGCTGGTATTTCGGCACGGCCTACAACTGCACGGCGCAATGGGATTCACCTGGGAGAACGACTTGCAGTTTGCGCTCAAGCGGGCCAAAGCGGGCGAGCTCATGCTCGGCGGCGCGGCGGAACATCGGGCGCGGATCGCAGAGGAATATCGTGCAGCTGACTTTTGATCCCGACGTCGAAGCGTTTCGGGCGGAGTTCGCGGCTTTCCTCGACGAGAACCTCCCTCCCACAAGCGAAACCATGGAGCGTCCCCGTTCGGTTTCGCATATGCCGCAGTGGGCGCGTCGCTGGCAGCGGCTGCTGTTCGACAACGGCTGGCTGCTGCCCGGTCAGCCCCCCGAATTCGGCGGGCGCAACGCGACGGTCATTCAGCAATTCGTCCACCTCGAGGAACTGTGCAGGCGGCGGATCTACCACAGCTTCAACCCGCAGGGCGTGAATATCATTGCGGCATCGCTGTTGACGTTCGGCAGCGACGAACAAAAGCGGCGATGGGCGGTGCCGATCCTGCGCGCCGAGATCACCGCCTCGCTCGGCATGAGCGAGCCCAGCGCCGGCTCCGATCTGGCGTCGCTACGAACCCGCGCGGTACTTGACGGCGATCACTTCGTAGTCAACGGCCAGAAGGTGTGGACCTCCGGTGCCCACGACGCCGACGTGCTGTTGACTTTTGTGCGAACCAATCCGGACGCGCCAAAACACAAGGGCATCAGCGCACTACTGATCCCGACCGACACCCCGGGCCTGGTGCGGCGGCCATTCCCGTCGATCTGCGCGGCCGACGACCTGGATTTCAACGAGGTGTTCTTCACCGACGTGCGGGTGCCGGCCGAAAACCTGGTCGGCGAGCTGGATCAGGGTTGGCGGGTTGCCAACGGATCGCTGGGGCACGAACGCACCATGATGTGGTTGGGTTTCGCAGACCGTATGGACAATGCGATCGCCGATTTCCATCCCAGCACCGAGGTCGAACGCGACCAGTACGCGACCACGATCATGGACAAGCAGGCGCTACGCCTGTTGGGTTCCGTGGCCTTGGCCCGCGCTTCGCGGGGCGAAGACGACGTTGCCGCGATCTCGGTGCTCAAGCTGCTTGGGTCCGAGGCCGAGTTGCGCGGGATGGAGCTTGCCCTGCACAGCGCCGGATCCGACGGGCTCATCCACCCCGGCCAGACCGGCCCGTACGCGCCGATGAATCTCGACCACTATTTCGCCAGCTGGTTCGAGCGTTATGCCCGAAGCTTTTCCGGCACGATCGCGGGTGGCACTTCCGAGATCCAGCGGAACATCATTGCCCAACGCGTGCTCGGTCTGCCGCGCGGCTAACCACGGCGGTCAGATGCGGCTACCACCGCACGAGCGAGAAGGGATACGTGTCTGTGCCCCCGGGTCCGCCGCCGCATCCCGTGTCATAGGTGGAGACCACCTGACCGGCCAGCGAGGCCGCATCCCACGTATAGACATCGTGGGACGGGAAGAACTGGACCACGCAGCGCACGCCATCGGGCACGTCGACGGTCATGGTGTATTGGCCGTTGGACAGGTGAGCGTCTGCCTTCCACGGCGCCGCTTGCCCGTTGGGCTGGGGTACGGCTTGCATCGACACGCATCCCGGTGAGCGATCTCTGCACGGTCGAATCGCCCAAATCCAGACGTGGCCAGGATCGCGGTTGGTGAGCACCCGGTAGTTGCCGACCAGCATGTCTGCGTGGGCGGTGGGCGCAAGAGTGAGCCCGGCCGTGGCAAGCGCAATGGCTACTGCAAACCTCTTCACGGATGCGTCTCCCATCTCTGCGCACACGCTGGGCACTGAATATAACGCCAGGACACGCTGCCCTGGAAGGCTCAGTCGATTACCGCGGCTTCCTTCCGTTCGGTTACCGGCCTAGCGAGCTCTTGCTCGTCACAGATGCGTTGCAGCTTGTCGAGGGTCTCGTCGAGCCCGGCGCCGACCCTGGGGCCGGGTGTGAAGCTGGCCGGCAGCTTGCGCATGCCCTGGATTACCCCGATGGTCTCGTAGTGGACGGCGCCGTCGGGGTCGCAGCGGTAGTCGGGCATGCGGTCCAGGACGGCGGTCAACATGGATTTGAAGACGGTCCGCGCCACGTTGGATCCGATGCAGCGGTGCACGCCGATGCCGAAGCTGAAGTGCCGGTTGCCTTTGCGGTCGAGGATGATCTTGTCCGGTTCGGCGAATACCGACGGGTCGCGGTTGGCCATCGCCCACGAAATCCACAGCCGCTCACCTTCTTTGAAGCGATTGCCGTCGAGCTCGACGTCGTCGGAGAAGGTCCGGCCGTCACCGGGTGCCGGGGTGAAGTAGCGCAAGAACTCCTCGGTCGCGGGGTCGAGCAGGGTATCGCGGTTGTGCCGCAGCCGTTCCCGCTCGTCCGGGTTTTCGGACAGCCATTCAAGCGAGTGCGCGGTGAGGGCCGTCGTGGTGTCGAAGCCGCCGCCGATGACCAGTCCGAGGTTGCCCAGGATTTCCAGATCGGGAGCGGGCTCGCCGTCGATCCGCATCTCGACGAGGGCATTGACGAGGCCGGGCCGCGGGTTGTCGCGGATCTCGATCATGCTGTTGACCAGGTCAAGCCCCATCTGCCGGTGCATCTCGGTGACACGCTGGATATCCGGGGAGTGTTCGGGTGTGTACACCGCGGCGTGAACGGGCTCGCTGTACATCTTCCATCGCTTCAGCGGAATGCCCAGCATCGCCAGCGTCAGCACGGCGGGCACGATGTTGGCCAGGTCGTCGACGAAGTCGATGCGGCCTTGTTCGATCTTCTCGTCGAGGCAGGCCCGCGTCACGTCGTCGACGAAGGGCGCCCAGCGCTTGACCGCGGCCGGCGACAGGTAGGGGTTGAGGACGGTGCGGTAGGTGCGATGCTCTGGGTCGTCCATCTCCAGGATGCCGCCGCGCACCCCGTTGATGCGGCTGGCCGTCGGGATCGAAATGCCTTTGTAGCCACGGCGTTCGCCGTTGACGTCGTGGTCGTTCGACACCGCGGGGCAGCGGGCGAGCTCGAAAACCTCGTGGCTGCCCGCGGCGACCCAATGCCCGCCGTAGGTGTCGCTCCACGCCATCGGGCACTTGGCGTGCATCTCCTCGGTGATCGTCTTGAACCGTGAGCGGTACTCCGCGGAATGCCGATCGAAGTGATAGCTCTTTTTCTTGCGATCGCTGTCGCTGACGACGTCGTCGACACTCAAGCGCTGTCTCCCTTATTCATCCGTGACGATGATGGCCTGCTCGGGACAGGATTGCGCGGCTTCGCGGACCCGGCCCTGATGTTCGGCCGGCACGATTTCGTCGATCGCCGACGAACTTCCGTCGATGTCGCTGAGCTCGAACGAATCCGGGGCAATCATCGAGCACAGGGTGTGGCCCTGGCATCGTTCGGAATCAACCCAGACCTTCACGGTGTCTCCTCCACGGATCGGGTGGTGCGGTCAGGTGTTTCGGCCGCCGTTGACGCCCAATATCTGGCCGGTGATGTAGCCGGCTTCCTCGGATACCAGGAAGGCG
Source organism: Mycobacterium sp. IS-1264 (assembly GCF_001954195.1). Classification (GTDB taxonomy): domain Bacteria; phylum Actinomycetota; class Actinomycetes; order Mycobacteriales; family Mycobacteriaceae; genus Mycobacterium. The sequence continues at coordinate 113,048 of NZ_MBES01000021.1, forward strand.
CACGCCGCCGCGATGTCTTCCGGCTTGCCCATCCGGCGCACGGGGGTGCGGGCGATGGTCTCCTCGATGTTGCCCAGGTACCCGTGCTTTTCGGCGCTGCGCAGCATCGGGGTGTCGATGAAACCGGGCGGCACGGCGTTGACCGTGATGCCGCTGGGCCCGTACTCGAGTGCTAGCGACTTGGTGAGCCCGTTGACCGCGGATTTGGCCGCCACGTAGTGACTCATGTAGGGCGCGCCCGAATGCGTACTCGACGACGAGATGTTGACGATCCGCCCCCACCCGGCCTCCACCATGTCCGGCAGCACCGCCTGAATGGTGTGGAAAACCCCGTTGAGGTTGACGTCGATCACGCGGCGCCAGTCTTCGAACGTGATGTTGTTGAACCGCTTGAACCCATCTAGGCCCGCGGCGTTGACCAGAACCGTCACCGGCCCAAGCCGGGCGCGGATCGCCGACAGCGCGGCGTCCACCTGGCCGCGGTCCGTCACGTCGGCGGTGAAGGAGAGATCGGTGTCGGACGGCCTGAGGTCGATGGTCGCGACGTCGAGACCGTCGGCGCGGAGCCGATGCGCGACGGCCAGGCCAATGCCGGATCCACCACCGGTGACCACCGCGGTCTTCATGCCGACGCCGTCACTGCGGCCTGCGCCGTCTCATCCACAAAGAATCTCCCTTACGATTATGAGAACCTTACTCTCGCGCGAGAGCGGGGTGCAAGACGTCGCGGAAACCCCCGTCGGCCTGCGCCGAAGCTCGACGCCTGTCGAATTGCGCCGCTGGTCAGCAGGTGCACCTGAATCCTGAGACTTTCTTGAATTCTCGAGACTCGAATGTAAGATTCGCCCGGGAAGAGAATGAAATTTTCGCGACCGTAACCACAGGGAGCCGAATGCCAGCGCAGGACACGGTGTCGACCAGTGCGGACGTCGCGCCCGAGTCACAGGCCGACCGGCGGCTGTTGATCGACGGCCGGCTCGTCGCTGCGGACAAGACATTCCCGTCGATCAATCCCGCGACCGGTGAGGTCCTCGGGAATGCGCCGGACGCCGGCATAGGGGAGGCCGAAGCGGCGATCGCGGCGGCCCGCAGGGCGTTCGACACCACGAGCTGGTCGACCGACGTCGAGCTGCGCATCCGCTGCCTCGACCAGCTGCATCAGGCACTGACCGACCACGCCGACGAGTTGCGCGAGCTGACCATTGCCGAGGTCGGCGCCACCCGCGCACTGACTCACGGCGCTCAGCTCGACGAGCCGATCGGCATCGTGCGCTTCTATGCGGACTTGCTGCGCAACTATCAGTTCTCCGAAGACCTCGGCGAGAAGGAATCGCGGGGCATGCTGCATCACCGCTGGGTGGAGAAGGAAGCCGCGGGAGTCGTCGCCGCCATCATCGCCTACAACTATCCGAACCAGCTCGCGCTGGCCAAGCTGGCGCCGGCGCTTGCCGCCGGATGCACGGTGGTACTCAAGGGCGCGCCGGACACCCCGCTGGTGACCCTGGCGCTGGGTGAATTGATCGTCAATCACACCGACATCCCGGCCGGTGTGGTGAACGTGCTCAGCTCGTCGGATCCCGCTGTCGGACCCGCGCTGACCACCAGCCCGGACGTCGACGTAGTGACCTTCACCGGGTCGACCGCAGTTGGCCGCAAGATCATGGCCGCCGCGAGCGAGACCGTCAAACGCGTCTTTTTGGAGTTGGGTGGCAAGTCGGCGGTGATCATGCTCGACGACGCCGACTTCGCCAGCGCCAGCATGTTCGCGGCGTTCAGCATGGTCACTCACGCCGGGCAGGGCTGCGCGCTCACGTCCCGGCTGCTAGTCCCCAAGTCGCACCATGACGAGATCGTCGACCTGATCGCGGCCAACTTCGCCAAGGTGCGCCACGGTGACCCGGCCCATCCGAAGACGTTGATGGGACCGCTGATCAACGAGCGCCAGCGCGACAAGGTCGACGGCATGGTCCAGCGCGCCGTCGCCGCAGGGGCGACCCTGGTCACCGGCGGCAAGCGGCTGGATCCCGGCTATTTCTACGCGCCCACGTTGCTCACCAACGTCGACCCCGACAGCGAGATCGCTCAGGACGAGGTCTTCGGGCCGGTGCTCGTCGTCATCGCATTCGATGACGACGACGACGCGGTGCGCATCGCGAACAACTCGATCTACGGTCTGGCCGGCGCCGTCTTCAGTCGCGACCAAGACCGGGCACTCGCGGTGGCACGCCGCATCCGCGCCGGATCGTTTTCCGTCAACGGGGGCAACTACTTCGGTGCGGACAGCCCGTTCGGGGGGTTCAAGCAGTCCGGCGTCGGGCGCGAGATGGGTGTCGCCGGGCTCGAAGAGTTCTTGGAGCGCAAGACTTTTGCCGTTCCCTCGGGGGCTTCCGCATGAGGCCGCTGGAGGGCATCCGTGTCCTGGAAGTCGCCATGTACGGGTTCGTTCCATCGGCGGGCGCCGTGCTGGCGGAGTGGGGCGCCGAGGTGATCAAGGTCGAGCACGCCGTCACCGGCGATCCGCAGCGTGGGCTTCGGCAGACCGGCATGTTGCGCGTGGAGGGCGACCCGAATCCCAACATCGAGCACGCCAATCGTGGGAAGCGCAGCATCGGGTTGGATATGTCGGTGCCCGAGGGCAAGGAAGTGCTGTACGAACTGGCGCGCCGATCCGATGTCTTCCTGACCAGTTTCCTGCCCGGCGCACGGCAGAAGTTCGGCATCGACGTCGACGACATCCGGGCGGTGAACCCGGCGATCATCTACGCGCGGGGCAGCGCGCTCGGCCCGCGCGGCGGGGAGGCGACCAAGGGCGGCTACGACATGACCGCCTTTTGGTGTCGCGCCGGAACCGCCGCCACGATCACGCCCGCGGGGATGCCCGGCATGATCGCGCCGCCCGGCCCGGCCTACGGCGACACCATCTCCGGCACCAACCTCGCCGGTGGCATTGCCGCGGCGCTGCTCAAGCGCGAGCGCACCGGGGAGCCATCCGTCGTCGACGTCTCCCTGCTGGGCAGCGGCCTGTGGTCGATGGGCCACACGGTGGCGTTGACAAAGCACCTCGGCCAGCGACTGGAGGCGCCACCGCCGGGCGTGCACGGTGCGCCCAATAATCCATTAGTCGGGCTGTACGCGACGTCCGACGGCCGCTACATATCCTTCGTGATGATGCAACCGACCAAGTTCTGGGGCGACGTCTGCCGGCATATCGAGAGGCCCGAACTGGCCGACGATCCGCGCTTCGCCACCGTCGAGAAAATCGCCGCTAATACGCCAGATGCGGTCGAGATCTTGACCAAGGTCATCGCCACCCGCACGCTTGCCGAGTGGAGCGAACGCTTTGCCACACTCGCGGGACCGTGGGCGCCGGTGCAGGACACCCTGCAGGCCGCCGAGGACGCGCAGATCCGCGCGAACGAGTATCTAGTGCGCGCAGGCGAACTCGAACTCGTCGCCAATCCGGTTCAGTTCGATGTCGCTCCGCCGCAGACGGGGCCGGCGCCCGGATTCGCCGAGCAGACCGACGAGATCTTGATGGAAACCGGGCTCGACTGGGACCGCATCATCGAACTCAAGACGGCCGGCGCCGTCACCTAACACCGGAGCTGACTGGAATGCATGAGCCGAACGTCGTTTTTGTTGAGGCGCAGCCACGTTACGCGCGGGCCGTGCCTAAAGCCTGCCCGATAACGGTTATGCATTTTCCATTCCGCCTGGACGCGGCATGAGGCATAATCGCCGGACGCTACAAGACGAGTGGCCGTGGCCGGGCGGTTCCGTTTTGGAGCGCCAACTCACGCGACAGAACGGAGGAGTGGCGTGAGGATGGTAGCGGCCGTCGCGCAGGAGCAAAATGCCGGAATGTGGCTGCCCGCTGAGCATTTCGTCTCCGCTGGGCCCCCTCCGAAATCCTTGGTTCAGCCGAACTTACCGGAGGCGGCGCGCAAGAACAAGACTATCGGTCTCGTAATTCTGAAAGGAACTGAGCCCGATGGCAGATAGGAGCGACGACCGCTGGTCACCGGGGCTTCCCCAGCTGAGGCTGACAAGGAACCTTTCTGGGCCGATGCAGTCGGTCGGTGGTCTTTTCGCGATGTCTGCGGAAGCGATCAAGTTTGCCTTCCGGCGACCGTTCCAGGCACGCGAGTTCTTGGAACAGTCTTGGTTCGTCGCGCGGGTCGCGCTGATGCCGACGTTGTTGGTCGCCATTCCGTTTACCGTCCTGGTCAGCTTCACCCTCAACATCCTGTTGCGTGAACTTGGCGCCGCGGACCTGTCCGGTGCGGGCGCCGCTTTCGGCGCTGTCACCCAGGTCGGCCCGTTGGTGACCGTGTTGATCGTCGCCGGCGCCGGCTCCACGGCCATGTGCGCGGACCTCGGTTCGCGAACCATCCGCGAGGAGATCGACGCGATGGAGGTCTTGGGCATCAATCCCGTTCAGCGCCTGGTGACTCCGCGCATGCTGGCCTCGGGGTTGGTCGCCCTGTTGCTGAACAGCCTGGTCGTCATCATCGGTATTGTCGGCGGCTACGTCTTCTCGGTATTTGTCCAAGACGTCAATCCCGGCGCTTTCGCCGCGGGCATCACCTTGCTCACCGGGGTGCCCGAGGTGATCATTTCCTGTGTCAAGGCAGCGCTTTTCGGCCTCATCGCCGGGTTGGTCGCCTGCTACCGCGGCCTGATCATCTCCGGCGGGGGCGCCAAGGCGGTCGGCAACGCGGTGAACGAAACCGTGGTGTATGCCTTCATGTCCCTGTTCGTCGTCAACGTGGTCGTCACCGCGATCGGCATCAAGATGACGGCGAAGTAGGGGGCTGCCGGTGGCGCTGAGGGCTGCATATCCGCGATTAACCCGCCAACTCGAGAGGCCGGTCGCCTCGTTGGGGCGGGTCGGCGACCACACCCAGTTCTACGGCAAGGCGCTGGGCGGGATGCCGTTTGCCGCTGTGCACTACCGGCGCGAAGTGATCCGCCTGATCGCCGAGATCAGCATGGGCGCAGGCACTTTGGCGATGATCGGCGGAACCGTCGTGATTGTCGGCTTTTTGACGCTGGCCGCCGGTGGCACGCTGGCCGTTCAGGGTTTCAGCTCGCTGGGCAACATCGGCATCGAGGCGCTGACCGGTTTTTTGGCCGCCTTCATCAATGTGCGCATCGCGGCTCCTGTCGTCGCGGGGATCGGCCTGGCCGCAACGTTTGGTGCCGGGGTCACCGCTCAGCTGGGTGCGATGCGGATCAACGAAGAGATCGATGCACTGGAAGCCATGGCCATTCGCCCGATTTCGTATTTGGTGAGCACTCGGATCCTGGCCGGCATGATCGCGATCACGCCGCTGTACTGCATCGCCGTTATCCTGTCGTTCCTAGCCAGCCAGTTCACCACCACGTACTTGTTCGGCCAGTCGGAGGGCTTGTACCAGCACTACTTCTCGACCTTCTTGAACCCGATCGACCTGTTGTGGTCGTTCCTACAGGCCGCGCTGATGGCGATCACGATCTTGCTGATACATACGTACTACGGCTATTTCGCCGCCGGTGGACCTGCCGGCGTCGGCCAAGCGACCGGTAACGCGGTGCGCACCTCGCTCATCGTCGTGGTGTCGGTAACGCTGCTGGTCTCGCTGTCTATTTACGGTAGCAACGGCAACTTCAACCTGTCCGGGTAGCGAAGGAGGTGGGACGGCAGTGACGCAGAACGTGCCAGCGGGTCGCGGTTCAATCGGCGGCCGGCCCCCACGCACCGCCCATCTCGGGCCAACCCGTCGGGTCGGGCCGCGCAGCTACATGCCACCCCTGCTCGGGCTGCTGACCGTCGCGATCATCTGCGCGATTTTCGCCGTGGCGATAACGCTGTTTCAGGGCGGCTTCACCGAAACCGTTCCGGTGACCGTGATTTCGCAACGCGCCGGCCTCGTCATGAACCCGGACGCCAAGGTCAAGATGCGCGGCGTGCAGGTGGGCAAGGTCGCGTCGATCGACTCGCTGCCGGACGGCAAAGCGGCTATTCACTTGGCGATGAATCCGTCGGACTTGAAATACATTCCCGGCAACGTGCTCGTCAACATCACGTCATCGACGGTCTTCGGCGCGAAGTCCGTCGAGCTGGTGCCCCCCGACCAGCCCTCGGCGCTGCGGCTACACGCCGGCCAGACGCTGCAAGGCCAGCACGTCATGGTCGAAATCAACACCGTGTTCCAGCAACTGGTCTCGGTGCTGGCCCAGATCGATCCGCCGAAGCTCAACGAGAGTCTGGGCGCGCTGGCAAAAGCGTTCAGCGGGCGGGGCGCACAGCTTGGCCAATCGCTCTCCGACTTGGATTCGTTTCTGGCCAAATATGAGCCGAGCCTTCCAGCGTTGAGCCATGACCTCGCAGTGTTACCGGCGGTGTCCAACGCATATGCCGACGCGGCGCCGGACCTGGTGAAGACCGCAGCCAACGCGACGCGGATCAGCCAGACGATTGTCGATGAGCAGCGCAACCTGGATGCATTGCTGATCAGTGCGATTGGCTTGGCCGACATCGGAAATGACGTCTTGTCGACGAACCGCAAACCGCTCACCAGTGCGCTGCATCTTCTGGTGCCGACCACCGATCTGACCAACGAGTACCACGAGGCGCTCACCTGCGCTTTCGGCGGGCTCGCACGGGACTCGCACTTCCCGCCGTTGTCGGAACCGAGCATCAACATCTCGGCGAGTCTCACCTGGGGCGGCGAACGTTATCGGTATCCGACGAACCTGCCGAAGGTTGCGGCGACGGGCGGGCCGCAATGCATGGGCCTGCCGCAGCTCCCGTTCAACACCAATCCGAAGCAACTGATTGCCGATATCGGTGCCAACCCGGTGGGGTACGGAAACCCACAGGTGCTGATCAACTCCGACCTTCTCAAACAGCTGCTGTACGGGCCGATCGCCGGCCCCCCGCGCAACTCCGCAATGGTTGGAATGCCCGGATGAGAACGCGCGCCACGCTGATCAAGTTCGCGATCTTCGCCGTCGTGATGGCGATGCTGACCGCCTTCCTGTTCTTCATCTTCGGCCAGTACCGGACGGGTTCGACGACCGGGTATTCGGCGGTGTTCACCGACGTGTCGCGCCTCAAAACGGGACAGTCGGTGCGGGTCGCCGGGATCCGGGTGGGCACCGTCAACGGCGTTTCGCTGCGGCCGGACAAAAAAGTTGTGGTGAAGTTCGACGCCGACCGCAACATCGTCCTCACCGAGGGCACCAGGGCGGCGGTGCGTTACCTCAACCTGGTCGGCGATCGCTACCTCGAACTCGTCGATGGCCCGGGCTCGACCAGGCGGCTGCCGGCCGGCGGTCAGATTCCCCTCGACCGCACCGCGCCGGCGCTTGACCTTGATCTGCTGCTCGGGGGGCTGAAACCGGTGATCCAGGGCCTGAATGCGCAAGATGTCAACGCGCTCACCTCCGCGTTGTTGCAGGTCTTTCAGGGTGAGGGGGGGACTCTTGAGTCGCTGTTCGCCAAGACGACGTCGTTTTCGAACGCCTTGGCCGACAACGATCAAACCGTGCAGCAACTGATCGACAACCTCAACACCGTGGTGTCGTACATCGACAAGGAGGGCGGCAACTTTTCGGCCGCAATCGATCGCCTGCAGCGGCTTGTCAGTGGGCTCTCGGACGACCGCAACACCATTGGGTCCGCGATCGACGCGTTGGACAACGGAACGGCCTCGCTGGCGGATCTGCTGACGAACGCGCGGCCTCCGCTGTCCGGCACCATCGACCAACTGAGTCGGCTGGCGCCGATACTCGATAACGACAGGGACCGCCTCGACACCGCGATCGCTAAGGCCCCAAAGAACTACCGCAAACTGGTCCGACTAGGCGTAGCCGGCGCCACCATCCCGTACTACATCTGCATGTTAGAGCTGCGCGGCACCGATCTTAACGGCAAGACGGTGGTAGCTCCCTTGTTCAGGTCAGACGCTGGAAGGTGCACGGAACCCTGATGCTTAAGTATCGCGGAGCTGGGCTCATCAAGGCCGGATTCATCGGCGCGATCTTGATCGTGCTGGTGATCCTGGTGGGCCTGTCGCCCGACCGGTTCATCTCATGGGCGACGATGGTTCGCTACCAGGCGCTGTTTTCTGAAGCCGGCGGCCTCGCGGTGGGCAACGCCGTGACGGTGTCGGGGGTGAAAGTCGGCTCGGTGTCGAATATTTCGCTGCGCAACGGCGATGCGCTGGTGACGTTCGCGATGAAGGGCAACATCCTGCTCGGATCGGAAACCACCGCGCACATCCGCACCGACACGCTGCTGGGCGCCCGGATGCTGACACTGGAGTCTGCCGGCAGCAGCACGATGCATCCGATGGCGGTCATTCCGGTCTCGCGCACGTCCTCGCCGTACTCGCTGACGGAAGCGGTTAGCGACTTCACATCGAACACCGCCGAAACCAACACCGCGACGCTGAATCAGTCGTTGGACACGCTGTCGGCGACGCTCGACCAGATCGCACCCCAATTGGGGCCGGCCTTCGACGGACTCACCCGGTTATCCCGCACCCTCAACGGCCGCAACAAGTCCCTGGGCGAGCTATTCAAGAGTGCCGCCGACGTCAGCCGAATATTGTCCGACCGTAGCCAGCAGGTCAACAAGCTCATCCTGAACTCCGACGATCTGCTCCAAGTCCTGGTGGCGCGCCGACAGGAGATCGTGGACTTGCTGGCCAACACGTCGGCCGTCGCCAAGCAGCTGACGGGATTGGTGCACGACAACGAAAGCAAGCTGGCGCCGACGCTGGAGAGGCTGAATTCGGTGCTGGCGATGCTGGAAAAGAACCGCGACAACATCAGCAAAGCGCTGCCGGGTCTTGCTAAATTCGAGATCACGGTCGGTGAGGCAATCTCGAGCATGTACGCCTACTCAGCGTTCGTCCCGAACGTTACGACCCCGCAAATCTTCGGGGTATTCATGGAATACCTCTGGGGATTCCGCACCTTCGACACGGCTCGCGGTCCCGGCTACCCCTCGCCGGTACCTCGGACGCTGATTCCCTGGCCGTACAACGGTATTCCCGTGTGCCCTGGCTGCACGTTGGGCGGGCGGATCGGGGGATCGCAATGATCCGGCGCAACAGGCTGGCGGCCATCACGGCGGTCGTCCTGGTCGGGCTCATCGTCGCCGGCGCGGCCGTGCTCATTCGTAATACGTTCTTTGGCCCAAAGACGATCACCGCATATTTCACCACCGCCACCGCGATCTACCCCAATGACGAGGTGCGGGTCTCGGGTGTCAAAGTCGGCAACATCAAATCCATTCAGCCGCAGGGGACACAGGCCAAGATGGTCCTCAAGGTGGACCGCGACGTGCCCATCCCGGCGGACGCGAAAGCGATCGTCGTCGCCTCGAACCTGGTGGCCGCCCGCTACGTCCAGCTCTCACCGGCCTACCGGAACAGCGGCCCGGTCATGCGGGACGGCGCGGTGATACCGGTCGAACGCACCGCGGTGCCTGTCGAGTGGGACGAGGTCAAAACCCAATTGATGCGGCTGGCAACGGATTTGGGACCCAAGAGTGGGGTATCGGGCACGTCGGTGGGCCGGTTCATCGACAGCGCCGCCAATGCACTCGAGGGCAACGGCGACAAGCTGCGGCAAACACTCGGTCAATTGTCCGGGGTCGGCCGGATCCTCGCCAACGGCAGCGGCAACATCGTTGACATCATCAAAGGTCTGCAGACCTTCGTAACGGCGCTGCGCGACAGCAACATCCAGCTCGTGCAGTTCAACGACCGCCTGGCCACCCTCACCAGCGTGGTCGACGACAGCAAATCCGAGTTGGACGCGGCGCTGACCGATCTGTCGACGGCGGTCGGCGAGGTGCAGCGATTCATCGCCGGGACTCGCAATCAGACCAGCGAGCAGATCGCCCGGTTGGCCGATGTCACCCAGATTCTGGTCGATAAGCGAATGGCCCTGGAAAACATTCTGCACACCTCGCCGAACGCGCTCGGCAACTTCTTCAACGACTACAACGCCGACACCGGAACCATCGTGGGCGGGTTCGGGATCATGGATTTCGCGAACCCCACGTGGGCGGGTATTTTGCCTGTAGTGCCGGGGATTCCGGGTTGCACGCAAATCGGCGCCATCGAGAGCGTCACCTCCGTCGAAACCGGCAAGCTGTGCTCACTGTTCCTCGGTCCCGGGCTGCGGCTGCTCAACTTCAACAATCTGCCGATTCCCGTCAACATATTCCTGCAGAAGTCGATCGACCCTTCCAAGATCATCTACACCGAACAGCGCCTGGCCCCCGGCGGCGAGGGCCCGAAACCCGGACCACCCGAGATCCCGCCCGCGGTGTCGGCCTACACCGGCCTGCCGGGTGATCCCGTCGGACCGCCTGGGGCGGTGCCGCCGGCGCCGATACCGGGCGCCGCGATGCCGCTGCCGCCCCCGCCGTCGACACCGATGGAACCGCCGCCACCGCCGCCGGCGCCGGCGAGCGTGTCGGGCATGCTGCTGCCGGGTGAAGGGCCGCAGCAATGATCGCCCGGGTCGCGGCTCGGCGGGTGTTCGCTATCGGCTGTTGCGTGGTGTTGTCCGCGACGGGATGCGCATTCCACGGCCTGAATTCACTGCCACTGCCCGGCGCGGTCGGACGCGGGCCGGGTGCCAACATCTACCACGTCGAGATCCCGAATGTCGGTACGATGGAATCGAATTCGCCGGTGATGATCGACGATGTCGTGGTCGGCAGTGTCGGCACGATGAGGGTGCAAGGCTGGCACGCCGACGTCGAGATCTCGGTGAAGCGCGATGTCGTCGTTCCGGCCAACGTGGTGGCCAGCGTCGGTCAAACCAGCCTGCTGGGCTCGATGCATCTGGAGCTCAATACGCCGCTCGGCCAAACGGGTAGCGGAAGGCTGCAGCCGGGCGCAACCATCCCGCTGAGCCGGTCATCGGTCTATCCGTCGACAGAGCAGACGCTGTCGTCGCTGGGGGCGGTGGTCAACGGCGGGGGACTGGGGCAGATCGGGGAAATCGTCCACAATTTCTCCGCCGCCCTGTCCGGGCGTGAGGGCGCCGTGCGTGATCTGCTTACTCGCCTCGACACGTTCGTGGGGACCCTCGACCAACAGCGGGACAACATCGTGGACTCCATCCAGGCGCTGAACCGGCTTGCCGGCACCTTCGCCGGACAACGCGACGTCATAACCCAGGCGCTGCGCAAGGTACCGCCCGCGCTCGATGTGCTGATCAAGGAGCGGCCGCGCCTGACGACCGCCCTGGACAAGCTTCGCGTCTTCAGCAACACCGCCACCGGACTGATCAACGACACCCAGGCCGACCTGGTCACGAATCTCAAAAACTTGGAGCCGACCATCCGCGCGCTCGCCGACGTCGGGCCGGAGCTGGGCGCCGCGATCGCGGGGAGTTTCGTGTTCCCGTTCACCCAGAACTTCGTCGACCGAGCGGTTCGGGGCGACTACTTCAATCTGCATGTGCAGCTGGACCTGTCGATTCCGCGGCTCAAGCGCGGCCTGATGTTGGGGACCCACTGGGGCCAGCTGGACCAGCCGTTGGTACCGGCGCCCGGGGAGCCGTGGTACTTGAATTACACCCACGATCCGCTGAATGACCCCGTGCGGCCACCGTGGGTCGATCCCAATGCGCACCCGCTGCCCCCGCTACCGGGGCCTCCGCCGAGTGCGCCCCCGCTGCCCGGCCCTCAGCCTGGTTCGGCGTCGACGGGAGCGGGTGGATAGATGCTGTCGCGCTTCGTTCGGATCCAGCTGGCGATTTTTGCGATCGTCGGGGCCATTGGTGTGATCGCGATGGTCCTCTTCTACATCCAAGTGCCGACGCTCCTGGGCCTCGGCCGGATGACGGTGACGCTGGAGCTGCCGGCTACCGGCGGCCTGTACCGGTTTTCCAACGTGACCTACCGTGGAGTGCAAATCGGTAAGGTCACCTCGGTGGGTTTGACACCGACCGGCGCGAAAGCGACGCTGTCGCTCAACACTTCACCCAAGATCCCCGCGGACCTGACAGCGAAGGTGCTCAGTGTGTCCGCGGTGGGTGAACAGTACGTGGACCTGCAGCCCAAAACCGATTCGCCGCCCTACTTGCACGACGGCTCGGTAATCGCCGCGCGCGATACGACGATTCCGCAGCCGGTCGGGCCGATGCTCGATCAGGTCAACGCCTTGGTCGGCAGCATTCCGAAGACCAAACTCGGCCAATTGCTCGACGAGTCCTTCCAGGGATTCAACGGAACCGGATACGACCTGGGATCATTGTTCGACTCGGGGGCCACGATATCCCGCGACGCCAACGGCGTCGTCGATCGTACCCAGACCCTCACCGAAGACACTGGGCCGCTGCTGGATTCGCAAGCACGCACCACCGATTCGATCCGGACGTGGGCACGTAGCCTCGCCGGGATTACGGACGTCTTCGCAAACGATGATTCAAACGTTCGCACCATACTGCGAAACGGCCCCGAAGCCGCGAACGAAGCATCCCGGCTTCTCGAACAAATCAAGCCGACGCTGCCGGTGTTGCTTGCCAACCTGACCACCATCGGCCAGATCGGCGTGACCTACCATCCCTCGCTGGAGCAGCTGCTGGTGTTGCTGCCGAACGCGGTTGCCGTTGAGCAAGCCGCCGCCCCCGGAAACCATCCCGAGGGGACGGCCCAAGGCGACTTCGCACTCACGATCGACGATCCGCCGATTTGCACGGTTGGCTTCATCCCGCAAAGCCAATGGCGATCCCCGGACGACCTCTCCGACATCGACACACCGGATGGGTTGTATTGCAAACTCCCGCAGGATTCGCCGCTCTCGGTTCGCGGCGCCCGCAACTATCCGTGCATGGGTCACCCCGGCAAGCGCGCGCCTACCGTCGAAATCTGCAACAGCGACAAGCCGTTCATGCCGCTGGCGATGCGTCAGCACGTCCTCGGTCCCTCGCCGATCGATCCGAATCTGATCGCCCAGGGCATTCCGATCGATGATCGGGTTAACCCCAACGAAAGAACCTTCGGCCCGGTCGAGGGAACGCCACTGCCGCCGGGGGCGGTGCCGCGCGGCACGCCCGCGGGCCCGCGCGGAGAAAATCCGCCACCGGGCACGATTGGCGCAGCTGTTCCGCCGGTGCCGTCGTCGGGGCCGCCCCCGCTGGCACCCATGTCGAGAATGTCGGCTGACCTCGCGGCCATAGCGCCACTCGACGTCCCCGCGGCAGGTGAACTTCCAGCACCACCCGCCGCGCCGGCACCACCTGCGGCTCCCGATCCCGCGCCGGCGGACTCGACCGGCGACGGAGGCGCCCAGGCCGCGCCAAGCTCGTTCGGAGGCAACGTATCTAAGCCGGCGCCCTCGGTCGTGGTGGCAAAATACGATCCGCGTACGGGTCGTTATGTTGGTCCGGATGGGAAGCTGTACCAGCAGTCGGATCTCGCGACGTCGAAAGCGCCCAAGACGTGGCAGGACTTGCTTCCCACCTGAAGCTAAAAACCTTCGATCAGGCTAACTTGTCCAGGCGTAACGGCATCATGATGTCGAGCCACTTGTTTTGCCCGCAGGCACCACTCGGGCCGACCGTCTTGTCCTTGCCGGCCATGGTCGGCGACCCGAGTTGGTATTCACCGTTGACGTCCACCGGATAGAAATAGAAGGTCTGCTGCCCGGTGTACGCCCTACCGTCCTCGCACCGTTCCCAGTCCGGCACATCGCGTTTGATCTTCCACATCTGTCCATCATTCATATAAAGGGGCGCGCTCCATCCCTGGTCGCTTGTCACCGTGCCGTGGCATTCCTGAAACGTCACGCACGACGAGCTGATGGTCCATGTCTGGATGACCGTCGCCTCGCCGAAGTACTGATCATTGAGCTGGGCATAGTCGCCGATGGACGTGGCGCGGTACGTCCCGTTGATGGCCACTTCTTCCTTCGTCGTTGCCTGCGCAGTGGATGCCGTCGCCAAACCGCCGAATACGGTGGCAGCCACCAGCGTTGCGGCGGTGAGTGTTTCAACTGAACGCATCAGGTGCTCCTCGACGCGCAATATTTGGCCGACATTGTTTAGGCCGATTTCGGCTTTTCGTGAAATGAGATTAACACCGCTTCGGCCCCGACAAAATGCTGATTCGAAGCGAACATCGCAGCGCTCATCCGATGGGGTCGAAGTTCGCGATCAGCCAGGAACCGTTGACCTTCGTCAGCGTGACCAGGATGCTGCTGGTGGTCTTTACGGGTTCTGACTTCTTCTTGCTTGCGGTGGTCTGGTCGACGAACACCAGAACCACAGCCGAATCCGGATGCAAGTCCGAAATGGCGGCCCGAATCACCTTGGCGGTCGCCGTCAGTTGCCCCTGCTGCGCCCCCGCCGCGATCTCTTCGCTGAATTTTTTGTAGTAGCCCAAAAAGCCGCCGGTCAAATGCGATCTCGCCTTGGCGAAATCACGATCGAGACTCTCGTAGGAGTACGAAAGCAGCGCCACGGCGCCGTCCGAAGCCGCCTGGATGGCTCGGTGCGCCGCGGCATCGTCGATCTGCCGATCCGGACGGTACAGAATGAAGAACAAACTAGCGGCGGCTCCCACCGCGGCAACGACCAACGCTGTCGCGACTATTGAACGCCAACGCGCCAGGCACCGGCGGGTCCAGCGCCGGATCGCGGTCAGCCTGCTGACGCTGGCCGATCCTCCGTCTTCGGCGCGGGGCGGAGCCTCCGTGCTGTCAACCGCTGTTTCGCTGCTTTCCAGCGACGAGCCGTGCTCGACAGTCATTGCAGGTAGTCGACTTTCGACATCTTGAACTGACCGCCATCGCGGTTGAGGTTGACGCTCATCCGCCACAAGGCCGGTGGCGGTTTGACGTTATCCGGGCCAGTGGCATCGGATTTCGCCACCACAAGCACGACTCCCGAATTGTCGCTCATCGACTCCACCGCAACGGCTTCCACGGTCACCTTGCTGCCGACTTTCGAATCTTCCGCCTTCTTGACCATGAGGGCTGACATCGCGGACAGTTGGGTCTTGAGGTCGCCCGTAGAGGCGTCGATCATGCGCTGGACGTCGTCCCTGGCGTGGTTGGGGTCAATCGACATCAGGGCCGTGACCGCTTGCCGGGCTGCCGCAGTGAAGTCCGCGGCGACCTGCCGTTTGTGCGTGATGGCGTGGTGCTGCCACACCATGTAGCCGCTCGCGCCAAGGGAAGCGGAGGCGAGGACGACGCCGACGCCAACGGCTACTGTTTTCCGCCCTGGGCGGCGAAGCCACCGTGGCCTAGCGGGACGGCGCAGCAACCGTCGTCTCCACCGCGACAACTTCCCGGGGCGCCGCTCGACATCGTCGGGGTAGGCGTCATCGTCCGTAGTCTCGGCCGCCCGGCGCAGCCGTTCGAGGCGTGCCCGCGCCGCCTCCGCGCGCGCTTCCGCTTGGGCGACTTCGTCCTCTATGTCCGCTTGCGAGGGGGGCGCTTCGGCGCCCGAGTCGACCCCTGGGCGAGATTGTGGTTCGTCGGGATCGCTCATATCCCCCGGGTCATGCACGGAGAATGAGCTTATCACCCTGGACCGGGCGGACACCGCCGTCGTTGGAAGGGTGCCTCAGTGTCTCTTAACATGCGCAGATGCGGGTCCGTCAGGGAACTGCGGGTGTGCGGTCCCGAGGCGATCCGGGCGCCGATGGCTCGTTGTCTCAGAGGATCTTCTCCAACTAGGAGAATTTTCTTTCCAGTCCTTTTCGGGTGTGGCAAAGTAATGGGGTGCGATCGATCGTGGCGTTGTTTGCTGCGTTGCTCGGCGCCGGTCTGCTGGCGGCGCCGCCCGCCTCCGCGGGGCCGACGGTGTGCGATTATCCCGACTGCACTCCCGGCATCATGCCGCATCAGGTCCTCGGCGCGCCGTGTGACAACACCACCTACTACGCCTTCGGGACCGCGGACTATTACGTATCTTTCGCGTCCGAGCCTGGACGGCTGATGTTCTGCGGCTCGCCGAGAAGGTACCAGCCGCGATGGTTCCGGTCACCTCCGATGGCGGGAATCAAGGAGGAAGGCGCCGAGTGCCACCAGTACCTGAACTACGTCGCGCAGGCGCCGGATGGTCTGTTCCTGATCTGCATAGCGCATGACGGTGTGACGACGTGGGTTCGCGCCGACACTTAGCCGCAACGGATTCCGCGAACCACGCCCTACACCGCGTCGAAGAGACGATGAATTATGCGGAGCAATTGGGCCCGCAGCGTGTCGTCGTCGATGTCGGCCACCAGGGGTGACACCACCCCGACCGCGATGGCACCCGACAGCGCCGCCGCCGACACCCGCGCGTCCTCGGCGGAGTCGTTGACCAGCACACCGTAGAGCCGCTGAATGAATTGCTGGAAGGGTTCGTGCTCGGCCAGCAATCTCACGATGACGGGGTCGAACTGCAGGGTGCTCGCCGCGCCGCGACGTTCGATGGCGACGTCGATGACCCGGTCGAGCAGCAGCTCTCGTGCCTTGATCGGGTGGTCGTGCGCCTCCGCTGCTTCCAGGGCCTCCTCGAGACCCCCGAGTTCGCGCTCGGTGAGCGCGATGACGATCTGTTCCTTCGTTTTGAATTGGTGATACACCGCCGCCTTGGTGACTCCGATCTTGTCGGCGATCATCTGCAGCGAGGTTCCGCCGGCACCGTGCTCCGCGATCAACTGCAGCGCGGCATCCAGGATGCGCGTTTGCGCGGCGCTGCGCGTGATGAAACGAAACCCGCTCCTGGTCTGAGCCGTAACCACAACGAGAGCCTAGCCGATCGGCTATTGACCGGGAATAGCCGATCGGCTAGTTTCGCGACTAGCCGATCCCGCGAAACGGCCGGTGGAAGGAGTCGTTGATGTCCAACGTCGACGAGAACGAAGTTTGGAGAACGCCCCGAGTTGCGTTGCGGCGCATCGACGGCGAGCTGATCCTGCTCTGGACGTTGCCCGCGACCGTGATCATCTTCGTCGGCTGCTTTTTCCTGTTTCCGGGCTTCAATCCGCCGATGTCACCCAGCATGTCGGCCGATCAGGTGGCCGCGTTCTATCGCGATCCGGCCCGCCTGCCGCAGATCCGCTACAGCATGATCGTGTTCAACTGGTTCGGGGTGTGTCTCGTCCCGATTCTGACCCTCATCGTGATGCAGATCCGCAGGATGGCGCATCGCACGTCGATCTTCTCCTACGCGATGCTGGGCTGTGTTGCCGGCGGGCCCACCCTGTTCCTCGTCGCCAACGTCTGCTGGCTGCTGGCCGCCTTTCGCCCGGAGCGCAGTCCCGAGTTGACTCAGCTGCTCAACGATTTCGGCTGGATCACGTTCACCATCGTGGTCCCCTTTCTGATAGGGCAAAGCTTGATCCTCGCGGTGGCAATCTATTTCGACGATCAGCCGCGCCCGATATTCCCGCGGTGGGTGGCCCACTTCAACCTTTTGGTAGCCGCCGCGCTGATCCCCGCGGCCTTCGTGGGCGTGTCATTGACCGGCCCGCTCGCATGGGACGGGCTCCTGTCGTTCTGGGTGAAAAACGTTGCCATTGCGGTCTGGATCGTCGTGATGGGCGTCGTGTTGGGGCGGGCCGTCTATCGCGAGCGCGCTGAGTACCGGCAGCGCGACGAAGAACTGGTCACCGCATGAGCGTGGTGCTGACACCGCAGGCATCCGAGGCCATCCCGCCCGCGGGCCCCCTGCATCGCCGGATCGCCTGGCACCTGTTCCGCGGCCCCAAGCGCGAGCTGTGGCTGGCCTGGACGACGGTCGTCGTCTTTTACAACTTGTTTTTCCCGATGTTCTTCATCGTGGCGCAAGTCCAGCCCCCGCCGCAGCCGACCTGGGATCTCGCGACGCAGGTCCACTGGTTTCACGAACGGCACCTCGGGATACCGATCGGCTTTGGCATCATCTTCGCCGTCACGGGCATGACCGCGGTGAGCAATGCGCTCATCGCGTATTCGATGCGACGCATGTCGGTCAGCCGCGCGTTCGGGTACTCGTATCTGGTTATCTACTCGCTCAGCGCGATTCCCGGCATGCTGCTGCTTTGCATCGCGCTGATCGTCGCGACGATGCGGCCCGAGCGAGACCCCGAAGCGCTCGGCTGGCTCTACGATTTCGCCTTCCTCTCTTTCGACGGGACCATGGGAGTTTTCCTGATCGGCTCGCTGATCTGGATGCTCGCGATCCTGCTCGACCGAAATCGGGTGTTCCCCAAGTGGTTCGGCTATCTGAACCTGTGCAATGCGCTAACTGAGGTCGTCGTGGCACCGTGCTGGATCTTCCGGCGTGGCGTGCTGGCATGGAATGGGCAGATCGCTTGGTGGCTGGACATGGTCGTGTTCGGCGTCTACCAGGTCACCTTCATTGTCATGCTGTTTCGGATGATCCAGCGCGAGGACTTCGGCGACGGGCCGCTGCCCGACCCTGCGCGCAAAGGGGTGGCCGCGTCATGACCGAGCTTGCCGATAAGACCAAGAGCGCCAGGTTCGTGCCGGGACAGCCCGACATGTGGGCCTTCGTATTGTTCGAGACCCTAGTCTTCACAGGGTATTTCGGCTTTTACCTGTTCTATCGTGCCCGCAGCCCGGAGCTCTTCTTGCATTCCCAGGCGCACCTGGATCTGCGTATCGGGGTCTTCAACACCCTGGTGTTGCTGCTGAGCTCCTGGTCGGTGGCGCGCTGCGTGCAGTCGGCTCGTGCCGGCGCCTACCGAGCGGCGCTGCGCGACGTGTACATCACGGCCGCATTCGCCGGAATCTTCCTGTTTTTCAAGGTGTTCGAGTGGGCCCGGTTGGTCCACATGGGAAATGGCTTTGCGAGCAACGACTTCTTCACCTACTACTTCTTCCTCACCGGGATCCACTTCGTGCACCTGCTGATCGGCTTTGTCGTTCTGGGCGTCATCGTCTACCAACTTCGAGGTCCCGCGCGGCGGTTCCAGGAGCTGGTCGAAACGTGCGCGACCTATTGGCACACTGTCGACTTCCTCTGGGTGCTCATATTCGCGATGCTGTACGTGGTGAGGTGATCGGTGATCAAATTCAACAAGCGGCTTCTGATCGTTTGGCTGGTGCTGGCGTCGCTCACCTTGGGCTATCTCTGGATAGACCACGCCGATCGATCGAACGCCGCCAGCGCCGTCGTCACGTCAAGCGTGATCGTGATCGCAGTCGTCAAGGTGCGCATCATCTTTCGAGAATTCATGGAGGTTCGTCAGGCTCCGGTTTTGCTATGCCGCCTGACCGACGCCTGGGTCGTGCTCATCGCGGCAAGCATGCTCGCCTGCTACTTCATCGGCATGCAGGTCGGGTAATTCTCAGCCGACGGGCGCCACCGAATCGGCCGTCGTGAACGTCAGGTGCAATGCGCTCAGGCCGCGCAGGATATACGTCGGCTCGTAGGTGTAGCGGCGATCGGCGCTCGGCCCGTGGTGGTTTTCGTCAATCTCGATGTGGGACATGCGATCCAGGAGGCGCTCGATCGAGACACGGCCTTCCACTCGGGCCAGCGGTCCGCCGGGGCAGGAGTGCACGCCGCGCGCAAAGGCCATGTGCTCGCGGACGTTCTTGCGGCGGAGGTCGAACTCGTGCGGGTTTTCGAACCGGCGTGGGTCGCGATTGGCGGCGCCCGGCAGCACCATCACGACGGTGCCGGCGGGTATATCGACACCACCAATGCGGGTGGCCCTGCGGGCCAGCCGCGAGTCGCTCTTCACCGGGCTCTCCATGCGCAGCGATTCTTCGATGAACCCGGGAATCAGGCTGCGGTCGTCGCGCAGCTCTTGCTGTATGTCCGGCCGCTCGCCGAGCACGTGCAGCGCCGCACTGAGTAGCTTGGCGGTGGTTTCCTGGCCCGCGGCAAAGAGGAAGGTTGCCGAACGAACCACCTCGATGACCTCCGGCGTGGATCCGTCCGGATACTTCGCCGTCGCGAGCGAGGTCAGCACGTCCTTGCGTGGATTGCTACGGCGGTCCTCGATGTAGGAACAGAACTTGTCGTCGAGCCACTCCAGCGGGTTGATGCCGACCGACTCGTGATCCAGGGCCCCGACCCGGCCGGGTTTATCGGCACCCAGCACAGAGCGGAACTCCTTGTGATCCTCCTCGGGAACGCCGAGCAGATCCGCGATCACCAGCGTGGCGAACGGCTTGGAATATTCGCCGATGAATTCGCACTCACCGTTGTCCAGGAACTCGTCGAGCTGACGGTCGGCGAGGCGCCACATGAACTCCTCGTTGTGCTTCAACCGGCTCGGGGTCAGCAGCTTGCTCAGCACCGATCGGGCCCGGGTGTGATCCGGCGGATCCATGGTGACCATGTGCTCGAACATCGGAAAATAACTGCGGTGCTGGTCGATCTGCGGGCTGATGTCCTCACCCTCGGGCTCGAAGGGCAGCGGGGGAAACGGGCCGCCGAGCGCGACGATGTTCGAGAACGTCTCGGGGTCCTTGTAGACCTCGCAGGCTTCTTCGTATCCCGTGACGGCGACGACCCCGTGGTGGGGCAACCGCAGCACCGGATTTTGGCTGCGCAAGTAGTCGAAGTACGGGTGCGGATCGGGGACCAGTGACTGATCGGTGAAAAAGTCAATCGACTCGTAGTCGGTCATCGGATTGCGTCCCCCTGGGCTGGGTGTTCGGCGGCAAGCGGTGGCGCCGCCCGATTTCGGAATCGAAAATGTGCTGAGCACCTGCTTAGCATGGCGGTAATGTCAGGGTCAAGGTGACGACGCCGCGCCACGCTACGATCCGTGGGGTCGGCGCGGCAGCGCGAAGAGTGGGGAGCAGGGGCATGACATCGGCCCGCAGGATCGGGGCGCCGGACGCGAAGAACCGCGGCCTGCTGCTCGACGCGGCCGAGCAGCTGATGGTGGAGGAGGGGTACGCGGGGGTCACGTCGCGCCGGCTGGCGAGCAAGGCCGGGCTCAAACCGCAGCTGGTCCACTATTACTTCCGCACCATGGAGGAGTTGTTCCTCGAGGTCTTCCGGCGCCGCGCCGAGGAAGGCCTTCAAGTGCAGGCGAAAGCGCTGCAATCGCCCCAGCCGCTGTGGGCGCTGTGGAGGTTCGGCACCGATCCAGCGTTCACCCGGATTTCCATGGAATTCATGGCGCTGGCGAATCACCGTAAGGAGATGCGGGCCGAAATCGCTTACTACGCGGAGCGTTTCCGGGAGGAACAATGCCAGGCGGTGACGTCGGCGTTGCAGCGCTACGGGGTGTCCCGGGAGGATATGCCGCCGGTGGTGTGGACGGTGCTGATGACGAGCCTGTCGCGGTTTCTGGTGCTCGAGCAGGCGGTGGGAATTACCGGCGGTCACGCCGAAACCTTGGAGCTCGTCGAAAGTTACCTGCGCCGCCTGGAGGGCGAGCCGCAGCCGATCGAGGGTGTGCCGGCGAACTGGGTGGTTCACCAGTTCCGGATCGAACAGAGCACGCCCCGGGGCCCGTCCTTGGACACGACGACGGCCCCGTCCACCGACAGCTCGCAATGAAACTGCGGCGTGCCCGGCTCGGGGCCGGTGTTGACCACCACCATGGCCCAGTATTCGGGTTTCGCCTCGTTCAGTTCGAAGCTCCACGGATGGTCCGGTGCGATGTCGGTTTTGACGTTGGGCGTGAACCGGTAGGGGTCGTGGCTGTAGTCGGAGAAGATCGCCGGCTCTTGATCGATGTAATAGATGTTGGCGTAGATCGGGTTCTGGACGCTGATGGTGTACTTCACGTGATGCATGACCGGGTCGTCCGCGTGTGCGGGTCCGGCGCCCGTGAGTAAACCGGCCCCTGCCAATAGCACTGCGACCAACATTCTGCATGCGGTGGTCATGTCGTTCCTCCGGTGCCCGAGGGTGGGTTGCCGCTGCGCTTCATTACCCGCTCCGCGGCCCGCCAGTGTGCGTCGGCAACCCACAGCCGTGCAAAGGATGCTATCGCCTCGTCCGGCGAAACTCCGCTGATTACCCGCTTTATCTCGGTCGCGGGGTGACGAGCGAGCGACCTCGCGACCGATCGCCAACCCTCGTCGAACGACGGGCGGGGCAACACCAGATCCACCAGCCCGATCCGTTCGGCCTCGATCGCGGTGAGGGGGGTGCCGGTGCCGGCCAGAAGTAGCGCCCTGCCCTTCCCGACGAGCGCGGCCAGTCGCTCGGCGCCGCCCCAGGCCGGCATGATTTCCAGCTCCACCTGATTGAAGCCGATCTTGATGTCGTCGGCGGCCACCCGAATGTCGGCGGCGACAGCGACTTCGGCGCCACCGCCAAAGGCGTGCCCGTTGAGGGCGGCGATCACCGGAGCCGGGAAGCCGGCCAGTTGATCGCAGATCGACCGCATCCGCTTCGCCATCGCCGAGGCGTCTTCCTCGGTGCGCAATGCGCTGAGTTCCTTGAGGTCGCCGCCGGAGACGAAGGCCCGATCGCCGGCGCCCGTGATGACCAGGGCTCTGGCGCCGGCGGCCGCGTCGAGCGCCTTTTCCAGTTGGTCCATGGTGTCCAACGCGATCGCATTGCGCGCGTGCGGGCGATCGATGGTGAGCACGGCCAGCCCATCGTCGACCTCCAGGTCCACCATGCGTCGTCGCTCCCTGGCCAATACGGCCGATATTGGCGTTCTCTTATCGGGAGAATAACATCATCGCAAGGGCCGAGAACTTTCCGCGACGAGGCTGTGAGGTGGCGCAATGGTCAACCGAATCGCGGCGGCCGGTATGGCGCTCGCTGTCGCCGTCCTGGGTGGCTGCACCCCACGGCCGCAAACCCCGCTCGGCGGCACCGCATCGGTGACCGTCAACGGAAACGATGCAAAATTCCAGATCGTGAAGTGCACCCAGATGCAGTGGTATCGGACGATCGACATCGGCGGCAATTTCGCCGGGGCCACCGTCGCCGTTGACGAGCGTGCGGCATCAGCGACTACCGAGTCCGTCCAGATCCGCAATTTGGGCGGCTTCACCGGAAGGTACTCCCACGGCGACGGGGAGGACGCCCAGACCAGCCTGAGCAACGGCAAGCTCACGGTCTCCGGTACGGCCCACGGCTCCAAGGCCGACAACCCGAACGAACCGGCAACCGCCACGTTCAAAATCACTGTCACCTG
This sequence comes from Mycobacterium sp. IS-1264, assembly GCF_001954195.1. GTDB lineage: Bacteria > Actinomycetota > Actinomycetes > Mycobacteriales > Mycobacteriaceae > Mycobacterium. Next base: position 136,131 of record NZ_MBES01000021.1, read on the forward strand.
CTGATCGCATGCGCTTGGACGGGGTGCACGTTGCGGTCGGGGCTGGGTAGAGAATACTATTCTCTCAAATTAAGAAGGAGGATTCCATGGGCCAGTTGTCGCACCGGGAGGACGTCCCGTTTCCGATCTTCGACGCGGACAACCATCTCTACGAGCCGCCCGAGGCGCTGACTAAGTTCCTGCCGAAGCAGTACAAGGACTTCGTGCAGTACGTGCAGGTCAATGGGCGGACCAAGATCGCGATCCGCGGCCACATCAGCAACTACATTCCCAACCCGACGTTCGAGGTCGTCGCCCGGCCGGGTGCCTGGGAGGAGTATTTCAAGTTCGGCAACCCGGACGGCAAAACCAAGCGCGAGCTGTTCGGCGAGCCGATGCGCGCGATCCCGGCCTTCTTCGAACCCGGCCCGCGGCTGGAGAAAATGAACGAGCTCGGGCTGGACCGCACGTTGATGTTTCCGACGCTGGCCAGCCTGCTCGAGGAACGCCTGCGCGACGACCCGGTCGCCATCCACGTCCTGATCCATGCCCTGAATGAATGGCTCGACGAGGTCTGGGGCTTCAACTACCAGAACCGGATCTTCACCACCCCGGTCATCACGCTGCCGATCGTCGAGAAGGCGATTGAGGAGCTGGAATGGGCGGTCAAGCGCGGGGCGCGCTGCATCCTGATCCGCCCGGCTCCCGTCCCCGGCTTCCGTGGCCCGCGGTCATTCGCGGTGCCCGAGTTCGACCCGTTCTGGGAGCGGGTCGTCGAGCACGACGTGCTGGTCGGCATGCACTCCAGCGACAGCGGTTACTCCCGCTACACGTCCGAGTGGGACGGCGCCGAACAGGAGATGCTGCCGTTCCAAACCAATGCGATGGGCATCCTCAACGAGTGGCGGCCGATCCAGGACGCGGTCGGCTCCTGGGTCATTCACGGCGCGCTCTACCGCCACCCGAAGCTGAAAGTCGCGATCGTCGAGGCCGGTTCGAAGTGGATGACCCCGCTATTGGACGGCCTGGCCGAGGTCTTCCGGAAGGCCCCGGAAGTCTTCCCGAGCGACCCAGTCGAGATGGTCAAGAACCGCATCCATGTCAGCCCGTTCTTCGAGGACGGCATCGATGATCTGGTCAACCTCGTCGGCGTGGACCGGGTGCTGTACGGCTCGGACTGGCCGCACCCCGAAGGGCTGGCTGAGCCGACCTTCTACGTCAACGCGTTGTCACACCTTCCCGTCGAGGATCAGGCAAAGATCATGGGCGGCAACCTCGGTCGGCTCGTCACGGTGTGACGCCGGCCGACCCCGCTTGGCGGACCATCCCCGAGATGGTCTTGAGCGCGGCGGACCGTTTCGGCGACGCGGAAGCGATTGTCGACGGTCCGCTGCGCTTGACCTTCACCGAGGTAGTCGAGCGAATCCGTTGTGCCGCAGGCGTGTTCGCCGAGCTTGGGGTAGGGAAGGGTGACCGGGTCGCCATCTGGGCACCCAACTCGGCCGAGTGGATAATCGCCGCCTTTGGGCTGCTCACCGCGGGCGGCGTGCTGGTGCCGGTCAACACCCGGTTCAAGGCCGAAGAAGCGGGCGACATCATCGGCCGCAGCGGGGCGAACGCCGTCCTCGTGCAGAAGGGATTTCTGGACCAGGACTACACCGCACCGGCCGGTATACCGGTCATCGACTTAAAGTCCGACTTCCTCTCCGGCGGTAGGCCGTTCGAGCGCGCGGTGAGCGGGACCGACATCGCCGACGTCATCTTCACGTCCGGCACCACCGGCCGCCCCAAGGGCGCAATGATGAACCATCAGCAGACACTGCGCATGTACGAGGAATGGGCGACGCTCGCGGATCTGCGCGAAGGCGATCGGTATCTGCAGATCAACCCGTACTTCCACACATTCGGCTTGAAAGCGGGACTCATCGCGTCATTCCTGCGTGGCGCAACGATGGTGCCGGTCGCAGTGTTCGACGTCGAGGCCGTAGTGAACCTCATTGAACGCGAACGCATCACGATGCTGCCCGGCCCGCCGACGCTCTACCACTCGTTGCTGACGGTCGACGACAAGGGCAAGCTGGCGTCGTTGCGGGCGGGCGTCACGGGCGCCGCCGACATCCCCGTCGAGCTGGTTCGTCGCATCCATGGCGAATTGCCCTTCCAGACGTTGATGACCGGCTATGGGCTGACCGAGGCCGGCAACGTCACCCTGTCGCGGCCCGGCGACTCGTTCGAGGATGTCGCGACCACCGCGGGCCTGCCCTGCGAGGGAGTCGAGGTGCGCATCGCCGACGACGGCGAGGTGTTGGTTCGCGGCTACGGCGTCATGCAGGGCTACCTCGGGGAGCCCGAGGCCACCGCGCAGGCGATCGACGACGAGGGCTGGCTGCACACCGGGGACCTGGGCAACTTCGGCGACACGGGCCGCCTTCGCGTGGTGGGCCGCAAGAAGGACATGTTCATCGTGGGTGGGTTCAACGCCTATCCGGCGGAGATCGAGGGATTCCTGCTCGAGCACCCGGCGGTGGCGCAGGCCGCCGTGATCGGCGTCCCCGACGATCGCCTCGGACAGGTGGGTAGGGCTTTCGTCGTGGCAAAAACTACAGTGTCCGAAGACGACCTGATCGCGTGGTGCCGAGAGCGGATGGCGGGATTCAAAGCGCCGAGATCCATCAAGTTCCTCGACGCGCTGCCGCTCAACGCCACGGGGAAAGTGATGAAGGACCAACTCCATTGACTACCGGCGATATTCACTCGATGGTGATCGCATCGGACTACCGGATCCCGGACCCGACCAAGGTTTGGCCGCTGCTCGAGCGGAACAAGGCGGCACTCTCCGATATCGGAGCACACCACGTCCTGGTGTACACGTCCACGCACGACCACGGCCGCGTGCTGGTCATGATCGGGGTGCACAGCCGTGAGCCCATCGTGGAATTGCTGCGCTCGCGCGTCTTCTTCGATTGGTTCGATGCCGCCGGCGTCGAAGATATCCCCGCCGTCTTCGCCGGCGAGATCGTCGACAGGTTTGTGCCGGCGGACCCGCCGGCAACCGGGGCGCCCGGCGTCGTGGTGGCCGCCATCGCGTCCGTCGACGACGTGTCGACCCTGACCGCGGGGTTCCGTTCGGCGATGGACGGGCTCACCGTGGCCGGCGTCCGAAAGGCCTGGGTCTTCCAGGCTTTCGACGACAAACACGAGGTCCTGATCCTGTCGGAGTTTCCCGACGAGGACAGCGCGCGGCGTTGGATCGACCATCCCGACGCCCCGGCGCAATGGATGTCGGGCGTGGGCGTCGGCGCCCATCCGCCGCTGTTCGTCGGCCGGCTTTTTGACACGATGCGCATCGAGGCGGACTGAGCTCGCCGGTATGTTCGTGTGCCTGTGTAACGGAGTCACCAGCCAGACGGTGGGCGACGCCGTCGCGGCCGGGGCGTCGACGACCAAGGACGTCGCCCAGGCGTGCGGAGCGGGTGCCGACTGCGGGCGCTGCCGGCGGACGGTCCAGGCGATGCTGCGATCGTCGGCGCCGGACCGAAAGGCGCCGTCGGTTTAGTCATTTCAGCGGCGCCGGGTGCCGTCCGGTGACATGGGCCCGACGAGTTGAGCGAGCAGCGGCGGGATTTCGAGCCGCGGCAACACCACCTCGACGAACACCATGCGGTCGCGCTGCTGAGCGGCGACGTTGAACGCGTCGTCGAGCTCACCGTAGGTCTGCGCCCGGAACGCCAGGTGGTCGACCGCGCCCAGCGCGTTGGGGACATCGGTCCACTTCCAGCTGACGATGTCGTTGTAGGGTGCGGTCTCGCCGTGAATCGCCCGTTCGACGGTGTAACCGTCGTTGTTGACCACCACGATGACCGGCGACAACCCCTCGCGGGAGAAGGTGCCGAGTTCCTGGATGGTCAGTTGCGCGGCCCCGTCGCCGATCAGCAATACGGTCCGACGGTCCGGATGCGCCACCGCCGCCCCGACCGCGGCGGGCAGCGTGTAACCGATTGAGCCCCAAAGCGGTTGACCGATGAAGGTGACACCCTGCGGGAGCCGGTGATCCGCCATGCCGTAGAACGACGTGCCCTGATCGGCGAGGACCACGTTTCCCGGTGTGAGCGCCACGCACAGGCGATCCCACACCATCTTCTGGGTCAACGGTTGATCGCGCGGTGGCGGTGGCGGTAGCGGTTCGGCCGGCGGCGATGCCACCGGCGGTGAGGTGATTCCGCGTCGGGCGAGGATCGTAGCCAGGGCCTCCAGCGCGGCGCCCATCTCCAGCGGTGCGAAAACCTCGCCTGCCACACTGCTTTGGTACTGCCCGACGTCGATGGTGCGGGCCGGGTCGATGCGCTGGCTGAAGAAGCCGCTGACCATGTCGGTGAACACCACGCCGGCCGTCACCAGCACCGGCGCCTCTTCGATCGCCGCGCGCACCCATTCGGCGCTGGCCGCACCCGCGTAGATGCCCAGGAAGTTGGGCGAGCTCTCGTCGAGCAGACTCTTTCCCCACATCAACGTCGCGTGCGGCACCACGTCCGCGGCCAGCAGTGCCTCGAGCTCCTTGACCGCCTGCAGCCGGTGCACCAGCAGGTCGGCGAGCACGGTGAGCCGATGGTCGCCGATGAGGCCGGTCGCGGCCTCGACGAACATGGCCAGCGCGCGCGGGCTGGTGCCTCCGGAGTAGCGGGGCAACGGCGCCTCGGGCGGCTCGGTGGGGAAGCGGGCCACGTCGGTGGACAGCAGGATGTACCCGGGCCGCTTCTGTTCACGCACCTCGGACAGCACCCGGTCGATCTCCCTGCACGCGGTGGCCGGCATGAGATTGGCTTGGGCGCAAGTGATTTCCCGGCTGATCCGGAAGAAGTGCTCGAAATCCCCATCGCCGAGCGAATGATGCAGCGCCCGCCGGGCGCCCTGGGCGTCTTTTGAGGGACCGCCGACGATGTGAACGACCGGCACGTGCTCGGCGTAGCTGCCCGCGATCGCGTTGGCCGCCGAGAGTTCACCCACGCCGAATGTCGTTACCAGGGCTGACATTCCACGCAACCGGTCGTATCCGTCGGCGGCGTAGCCGGCGTTCAGCTCGTTGGCGCTGCCGACCCATCGAATGGCCGGATGGGCGACGATGTGGTCGAGGAATTCCAGGTTGTAGTCGCCGGGAACGCCGAAGATCTCGGAGACGCCGAGCTCGGCGAGGCGGTCCAGGAGATAGTCGCCGACGGTGTAGGTCACGACGACGACGGTACGCCCGGTCGAAACCCTCCCGGCCGGACGCCTATTGGCCTATCGTGCGGGCCATGGCGATCAATGAAACCCGCGACATTGTCATCGAAGCCAGCCCCGAGGAGATTCTCGACGTCATCGCCGATTTCGAATCGCTGCCCGAGTGGTCGGAGCCCCACCAGAGTTCCGAAGTGCTCGAGAGGGGCGAGGACGGCCGGCCCAGCAAGGTCAAGATGAAAGTCAAAGCCGCCGGCATCACCGACGAGCAAGTGGTGGCCTACACGTGGAGCGAGAACAAGGTGAGCTGGACGCTGGTCAGCTCCGGCCAACAGCGTTCGCAGGACGCGTCCTACACGTTGATACCCGAGGGCGACAAGACGAAAGTCAAATTCGAGATCAGCGTCGACCCGGTGGTACCGCTGCCCGGCTTCGTGTTGAAGCGTGCCGTCAAAGGGACGATCGACACCGGCACCAAGGGCCTGCGCGACCGCGTGCTCAAGGTCAAGAAGGGTAAGTAGCCACCGTGACCGGCGGGGGACCGTTGGCCGGGGTGAGAGTCATCGAACTCGGCGGCATCGGACCGGGGCCGCACGCGGGGATGGTGCTCGCGGATCTGGGCGCCGACGTGGTGCGGGTCCGCCGACCCGGCGGACTCACGATGCCGCCCGAGGACCGCGACCTGCTGCACCGCGGGAAGCGGATCGTCGACCTGGACGTCAAGACGCACCCCGGCACGCTGCTGGAGCTGGCCGCGAAGGCCGACGTGCTGCTGGACTGTTTCCGGCCCGGCACTTGCGAACGATTGGGCATCGGCCCCGACGACTGCGCGGCGGTCAATCCGCGACTGATCTACGCGCGGATCACCGGCTGGGGACAGGACGGGCCGCTGGCCGCGACGGCCGGCCACGATATCAACTATCTGTCGCAGACCGGTGCGCTGTCGGCGCTCGGTTATGCCGACCGGCCGCCGATGCCGCCGCTGAATCTGGTCGCCGACTTCGGCGGCGGCTCGATGCTGGTGCTGCTGGGCATCGCGGTGGCGCTGTATGAGCGGGAACGGTCGGGCAAGGGACAGGTCGTCGACGCCGCGATGGTCGACGGGGTTAGCCTGCTCGCGCAGATGATGTGGACGATGAAGTCCACCGGTGCGCTGCGCGACCGGCGCGAGTCGTTCCTGCTCGACGGCGGCGCCCCGTTCTACCGCTGCTACGAGACAGCCGACGGCAAGTACATGGCCGTCGGTGCCATCGAGCCGCAATTCTTCGCGGCGCTGCTGGCCGGGCTGGGCCTGACCGAAGACGAGGTGCCCGGCCAGCTCGACATCGGGTCATACCCACGGATGTACGACGTCCTCGCGCAACGGTTCGCCAGCCGGACCCGCGACGAGTGGACCGAGGTTTTCGCCGGCACCGATGCGTGCGTCACCCCGGTACTGACGTGGAGCGAAGCCGCGACCAACGAGCATTTGAACGCACGCTCGACGGTGATCACGGCCCATGGAGTCGAACAGGCCGCACCCGCGCCGCGGTTTTCCCGAACGCCGGCCGGGCCGGTGGGGCCGCCGCCGGCGACCACGACACCGATTGCCGAAATCGGCTGGTAGCTAAATAATCACGCCGAACATCAGCCGCGGATAGGTCGCCGGGGTTAGGTTGTTATCAGTGGCAGTAAAAGCATCACGGGAATTCGTCGTTGATGCGCCGCCAGAAGTGGTCATGGAGGCGCTGACAGATGTCGGCGTCCTTTCATCGTGGTCGCCACTCCACAAACAAATCGAAGTGATCGACCGTTATCCCGACGGTCGGCCGCATCATGTCAAGGCCACGATCAAGATCTTGGGGCTCGTCGATAGAGAGATCCTGGAATACCACTGGGGCCCCGATTGGGTCGTCTACGACGCCAAGGGGACCGCCCAGCAGCATGGCCAGCACGTCGAGTACAACCTGAAACCCGAGGGTGTCGACAAGACGCGGGTGCGTTTCGACCTCACGGTCGAACCGGCGGGGCCGATCCCCGGTTTCGTCGTCAAGCGGGCGGCCGAAAACGTCCTCAACGCCTCGGTGAAGGGGCTGACCGATCTGGTCAGGGGCGGCCGCGATTCGGGTGATTAGCGATGGCCGTACAAGCGTCGGCGGAAATCGTCATCAACGCGCCCCCGGAGGTCATCATCGACGCGCTCGCCGACATGGACACGGTGCCGTCGTGGTCCGCGGTGCACAAGAAGGCCGAAGTGGTCGACACCTATCCCGACGGCCGTCCGCACCACGTGAAGGTCACGATCCGGGTGATGGGCATCGTCGACACGCAGTTTCTCGAGTACCACTGGGGGCGGGACTGGATGGTGTGGGACGCCAAAAAGACCATCCACCAGCATGGTCAGCACGGCGAGTACAACCTGACCCGTGAGGGCGACGACAGGACCCGCGTGCGATTCGGCATCACCGTCGAACCGTCGGCACCGTTGCCCGAGTTCCTGATCAACCGGGCCCGCAAGAAGATCCTGCACGCCGCGCTGGAAGGACTGCGCTGGCGAGTTATGGGTGGTTGAGCGCGGCCAGGCGCCGGATCGCTTCGTCGAGGGTGTCGGCGCGTTTGCAGAAGGTGAAGCGCACCAGGTGATTCCACACGTCAAGGTGCGGGGCGGCGGGATCGCAGAATGCCGACATCGGGATGGCGGCCACGCCTACCTTCTCCGGTAGTGCCGCGCAGAAGGCCGTGCTGTCGTCGTAACCGAGCGGGCGCGGATCGGCGCACAGGAAATAGGTGCCGCCGCTGTCGTGCACTTCGAAGCCGATCTCGCTCAGACCGGACGCCAGCCGGTCTCGTCGGGCCTGCAGCGAGCTTCGAAGCTCGGCCACCCACGCGTCTTCGGTATCCAGCGCGAGGGCCACGGCGGGCTGTAACGGCGCCCCGCCGACGTAGCTCAGATATTGTTTGGCCGCGCGAACCCCGGCGATGAGTTCGGCTGGGCCGCATGCCCATCCGATCTTCCAGCCGGTGCAGTTGAACATCTTGGCGGCGCTGGAGATGGTGATGGTGCGCTCGGCCATGCCGCCGAACCCGGCCAGTGGCAGGTGGCGGCGGTTGTCGAAGACCAGGTGCTCGTAGACCTCGTCGGTGATCACCAAAAGATCTGCCGCCACCGCGATCTCGGCGACTGCCGCCAGCTCGGCCTCGCTCAGCACCGCACCGGTCGGGTTGTGCGGCGAGTTGATGATCAGCGCGCGGGTCCTGGGCGTCAGGGCCCGCCGCAGCGCGTCGGTGTCAAGCGCGAAGCCGCGGCCGTCGGGGACCAGCGGCACGGCCAGCCGGTGCGCGCCGGCCATCGCGACCACCGGGGAGTAGGAGTCATAGAACGGTTCGATGAGCAGTACTTCGGAGCCCGGCTCGACCAGCCCGAGCACCGCCGCCGCGATGGCCTCGGTGGCGCCGACGGTCACCAGCACCTCGGTGTCGGGGTCGTATTCAACGCCGAAGTGCCGCTTGCGGTGGGCGGCGATCGCGTGGCGCAGCGGCGCGATGCCTATTCCGGGCGGGTATTGGTTGGCGCCCTCGGCGATGGCGTCTTGCGCGGCCTTCAGCAACGCGGGGGGTCCGTCCTCGTCGGGAAAGCCCTGACCGAGGTTCACCGCGCCGATCCGCGCGGCCAGCGCCGACATTTCGGCGAACACCGTGGTGGCGTAGGGCCGCAGGCGCGACACCGTCATGGTGGTCGAGCCTAGCTTCAGCCTCGATCGTGACTGCAGCGTCACGTTCGGCGGCCATCGTGACTGCAGCGTCACGTTCGGCGTCTGACCAGCGAATCTTGCCCAACCAACAGGTTGGCCGGGCACCCTGTTAGGGTGCTGGGTACGGATCCGAACCCCCATTTGTGAAGAGGAAGCCGACATGTCCGAAGAAGCCTTCGTCTACGAGGCCATCCGCACCCCGCGCGGTAAGCAGAAAAACGGGTCGCTGAACGAGGTCAAGCCGCTGAGCCTGGTGGTTGGGCTGATCGACGAACTGCGCAGGCGCTTTCCCGACCTGGACGAGAACCTGATCAGCGACGTCATCCTCGGCGTGGTTTCGCCGGTCGGTGACCAGGGCGGTGACATCGCCCGGGCCGCGGTGCTGGCCGCCGGCATGCCCGACACCGTCGGTGGCGTGCAGCTCAACCGGTTCTGCGCCTCGGGTCTCGAGGCGGTGAACACCGCCGCGCAGAAGGTGCGGTCCGGCTGGGACGACCTGGTGCTGGCCGGCGGCGTCGAGTCGATGAGCCGGGTGCCGATGGGCTCCGACGGCGGAGCGATGGCGCTGGACCCGGCCACCAACTACGACGTCGGCTTCGTCCCGCAGGGTATCGGCGCCGACCTGATCGCCACCATCGAGGGCTTCTCCCGTGATGACGTCGACGCCTATGCGCTGCGCAGCCAGGAGAAGGCCGCCGCGGCGTGGTCGGGCGGCTACTTCGCCAAGTCCGTGGTGCCGGTGCGCGACCAGAACGGCCTGCTGATCCTCGACCACGACGAGCACATGCGACCCGACACCACCAAGGAGGGCCTGGGCAAGCTGAAGCCCGCCTTCGAGGGCCTCGCCGCACTCGGCGGGTTCGACGACGTGGCGCTGCAGAAGTACCACTGGATCGAGAAGATCGATCACGTGCACACGGGCGGCAACAGCTCGGGCATCGTCGACGGCGCCGCGCTGGTGCTCATCGGCTCCGAAGCGGCCGGCAAGTCGCAGGGCCTGACCCCGCGCGCCCGCATCGTGGCCACCGCCACCACCGGGGCCGAGCCCACGATCATGCTGACCGGACCGACGCCGGCCACCCGCAAGGTGCTCGACCGGGCGGGCCTGACCATCGACGACATCGACCTGTTCGAGCTCAACGAGGCGTTCGCCTCCGTGGTGCTGAAGTTCCAGAAGGACCTCAACATCCCCGACGAAAAGCTCAACGTCAACGGCGGCGCCATCGCCATGGGCCACCCGCTGGGCGCCACCGGCGCGATGATCCTGGGCACGATGGTCGACGAGCTCGAGCGCCGCAACGCCCGGCGCGCATTGGTCACGCTGTGCATCGGTGGCGGCATGGGTGTCGCGACGATCATCGAGAGGGTTTAAGTACATGGCCGACAACACAATCCAGTGGGATAAGGACGCCGACGGCATCGTCACGCTGACCATGGACGACCCGTCCGGGTCCGCCAACGTGATGAACGAGGCCTACATCGAGTCGATGGGCAAGGCCGTGGATCGCCTTGTCGCCGAGAAGGATTCGATCACCGGCGTCGTGATCACCAGCGGCAAGAAGACCTTCTTCGCCGGCGGGGACGTCAAGACCATGATCCAGGCGACGCCCGAGGACGCCGGTGACGTCTTCGACACCGTCGAGACGGTCAAGAAGCAGCTGCGCACCCTGGAGACGCTGGGCAAGCCGGTCGTGGCGGCCATCAACGGGGCCGCCCTCGGCGGTGGGCTGGAGATCGCGCTGGCGTGTCATCACCGCATCGCCGCCGACGTCAAGGGCAGCCAGATCGGCCTGCCCGAAGCGACATTGGGCCTGTTGCCCGGCGGCGGCGGGGTGACCCGCACCGTGCGGATGTTCGGCATTCAGACCGCGTTCGTGAGCATTCTGGCGCAGGGCACGCGGTTCAAGCCGGCCAAGGCCAAGGAGATCGGTCTGGTCGACGAGTTGTTGCCGACGGTCGAGGAGCTGGTGCCTGCCGCCAAGGCGTGGATCAAGGCCAACCCCGACGCGCACGAGCAGCCGTGGGACAAGAAGGGCTACAAGATGCCCGGCGGCTCTCCGTCGTCGCCGTCGCTCGCAGCCATTCTGCCGTCGTTCCCGTCGAACTTGCGCAAGCAGCTCAAGGGCGCCCCGATGCCCGCGCCGCGGGCCATCCTGGCCGCCGCGGTCGAGGGCGCGCAGGTCGACTTCGACACCGCAAGCCGCATCGAGAGCCGCTACTTCGCGTCGCTCGTCACCGGCCAGGTCGCCAAGAACATGATTCAGGCGTTCTTCTTCGACCTGCAGCACATCAACTCCGGCGGGTCGCGGCCCGACGGCATCGGCAAGACACCGATCAAGAAGATCGGTGTGCTGGGCGCCGGGATGATGGGCGCCGGCATCGCCTACGTCTCGGCCAAGGCCGGTTTCGACGTGGTGCTCAAGGATGTCAGCTTCGAGGCCGCCCAGAAGGGCAAGGGCTACTCCGAGAAGCTGGAAGCCAAGGCGCTGGAGCGGGGCCGCACCACCGAGGAGAAGTCCAAGGCACTCCTGGACCGCATCACCCCGACGGGCGACGCGGCCGACCTCGCGGGCGTCGACTTCGTGGTCGAGGCGGTGTTCGAGAACCAGGAACTCAAGCACAAGGTGTTCCAGGAGATCGAGGACATCGTCGAGCCCAACGCGCTGCTGGGATCCAACACCTCCACCTTGCCGATCACCGGCCTCGCGACCGGCGTCAAGCGGCAGGAGGACTTCATCGGGATCCACTTCTTCTCGCCGGTGGACAAGATGCCGCTGGTCGAAATCATCAAGGGCGAGAAGACATCCGACGAAGCGCTGGCCCGGGTGTTCGACTACACGCTGGCCATCGGCAAGACGCCGATCGTCGTCAACGACAGCCGCGGCTTCTTCACCTCACGCGTCATCGGCACCTTCGTCAACGAGGCGCTGGCGATGCTGGGCGAGGGCGTCGAGCCGGCCAGCGTCGAGCAGGCCGGCTCGCAAGCCGGTTACCCGGCGCCGCCGCTGCAGTTGTCCGACGAGCTCAACCTGGAGCTGATGCACAAGATCGCCGTCGCCACCCGCAAGGGTGTCGAGGACGCCGGCGGCACCTACCAGCCGCACCCGGCCGAGGCCGTCGTCGAGAAGATGATCGAGATCGGCCGCCCGTCGCGGTTGAAGGGTGCCGGCTTCTACGAATACGTCGACGGCAAGCGCACCGGCCTGTGGCCGGGCCTGCGGGAGACGTTCAAGTCCGGCTCGTCGCAGCCTCCACTGCAGGACATGATCGATCGGATGCTGTTCGCCGAGGCGCTGGAAACGCAGAAGTGCCTCGACGAGGGCGTGCTGACGTCGACGGCCGACGCCAACATCGGTTCGATCATGGGCATCGGCTTCCCGCCGTGGACGGGCGGTAGCGCGCAGTTCATCAACGGCTACTCCGGTCCGGCCGGCACGGGCAAGGATGCCTTCGTAGCCCGCGCCCGTGAGTTGGCGGCGAAGTACGGCGACCGCTTCCTGCCGCCGGACTCGTTGACGTAGTTTCTGCCGCGAGCAGACGCAGAATCGCATTGCGCGGGACCTCCGCGTGCGATTTTGCGTCTGCTCGCACTCGGAGGTTCAGGCGCGGCGCTGAAACAGGTAGTACCGCGTCGGGGTTTCGCGGTCGAGCTCCCGCTCGTCGCCGGTGGACAACAGCGTCCAGGCCGGGGTGAATCGCCGTTCCATCTCGGCGGGCTCGATGCCGCGGACGCCGAACCTGCCGCCGGGACGGAATGCCACGATCAGTAGCCGCGCGTCGGGCGCCGCCACGGCGCTGACCTCCCGGACGTACGCGTCGCGATCCGCGTCGCTCATGTTGTGCAGGCAGCCGTTGTCGACGATCAGCTCGAAGTTCGCGCCGACGCCTTCCTGACTCAGGTGCGTGACGTCGGCGCGGACAAAGTCGACCGAAGCGTCGGCGGCGCCGGCCTTGGCGCGAGCCTTGTCGAGCGCCTTCGTGACAAAGTCCACCGCGGTGATTTTCCAGCCGCGTTGAGCGAGGTAGATCGACGTGTCTCCGGTGCCGCATCCCAGTTCCAGCGCCCGTCCCGCGGGCAGCGCGGGCGTGTCGGGAGTTCCCTCAATCAGCCCCCGCAGGCTCTGCGCGAGCGGATGCCCGTCCCAGGGGGTGAAGCCGATCCGGTAGAAGATGCGAAACAGGGTTTGTTTGGAGGCCATACCGCCACGGTACGCATTGGCGCCGGCTAGAGCCCCGTCGTCCTTGCAGTCCGCGGCGGTTGACCATCCAGCAACGATTAGCCGGTGAGCTGCAGCAGGTAGCAGCGAACCGCGAATCGGTTGCGAATAAACGCAACTGGAGTGTGGCGATAGCCGGCGTCGTTGGCAAACACCATCTTTTCACCCGCTGACGACAGCAGTGTCCATCCAGGTGTAAATCTGCGTTCGACCTCGGACCCATCGAGTCCCAGAAGTCTGATGGGGCCACCGGGTGGCGCGGCGACGATCACTAGTCGTGCGCCGGGGGCGGCGGCCGCCGTGATCTCTTTGACGTAGAGATTACGGTCTTCGTCGCTCATGCCGTGGAGACAGCCGTTGTCGACGATTAAGTCAAACTTCGCATCGATGCCGGCTTGGCTCAAATGCGTGACATCGGCCTCGACGAATTTGACCGGTACGCCGGCAGTGCGAGACTTGGCGCGGGCCTTCTCGAGGGCCTTTGCCACGAAGTCAACGCCCGTGACGTTCCAGCCGTGCTGAGCAAGGTAGATCGAGGAATCTCCGGTGCCGCACCCGACATCAAGGGCCGATCCCGCTGCCAGCGCGGGGTTGTCGTGGCTTCCTTCGATCAGATCCCGCAGGCTCTGCGCGATCGCGTGCCCGTCCCAGGGGGTGAAGCCGATCCGGTAGAAGATGCGAAACAGGGTTTGTTTGGAGGCCATACCGCCACGGTATGCCTAATCCTCCTTGCAGGCCGCGGCAATTCGACGCCATTGCTCGCGCGGGAACGCCGTCGGGTCAGCGGTTAGGACCTGGACGCAGACGTGGTCGGCGCCGGCCGAACGATGCTCGGCGACCCGGCGCATGATCGCGTCCTCGTCGCCCCAGGCGATGATCGAATCGAAGAGCCGATCGCTGACCTGTGCCAAGTCGTCGTCCGAGAACCCACTGCGCAGCAGGTTATTGGCGTAGTTCGGCAACGCCAAATATGCACGCAGCCAATCGGTTCCGATGGCGCGCGCCTCCTCGGCCGTATCGCACAAGATCGCGGTCTGCTCCGGCAACAGCAACGGTCCTTCGCCCAATGCCGCACGGGCGGCGGCGGTGTGCTCCGGGGTGACGAGGTAGGGGTGGGCGCCGCGGGCGCGGCTCGCGGACAACGCCAGCATTTTGGGGCCCAGCGCGGCCAGGACCCGCGATTCGGCGGGCACCGGTGACGGCGCGGCATCCAGCCCGTCCAGGAACGACGCCGTCGCCGCCAGCGGTTTGCGGTAGCGCCCGGGCTGGCCGGCGTCGACGAGCGGCGCGTGGCTGACCCCGATCCCCAGCAGGAACCGCTCCCCATGCTCGCCTGTCAACGCCGCATAGGAATCGGCGACATCACCGGCCGAGTGCATCCAGAGATTGAGGATCCCGGTGGCGATCACCGTGCGTTTGGTCGAGGCGAGCAGGTGACCCACCGCGTCGAACACCGGGCCGCCCACGTCCGGTATCCACAGCGCCGTAAAGCCCAGCTCATCCAATTCGGCTGCTGCATCGGCGGATTCGGCTTGGTCGCCGTAGCGAAGCTGACTACTCCATACCCCGACACCGGTGAGTTCCATCGGTCGTCATCCCTCTCGCAGCACTTCCCGCGTAGTCTTCGTACTGCATCGAGTCGTAGAGCCGCACGCCCTTGGCATTCAACCTTGCGAGCGCCTTGGTGAGCCCCGCGGGCATTATCGAGATCAGCTGGGCTCCCCGGGTGAGCGCCCACACCCCGGCGGCGGAGCCGGGGACCAGGCTCTTGGCCACGGTGCGCGCAAACGCACGGCTGCGGCGCACCGGGTCGATCATCTGCCGTTCGTAGGCCGCGAACGCCTGCGCGTAGTCCCCGTTGGCTTGCGCGAGTTCACCGGCGAGCACGTAGGCGCCCAGCACCGCGATGCTGGTGCTGCCGCCGACCGCGGGCCCCGGGCAGTACCCGGCGTCGCCCACCAGCGTGACCCGTCCGCGCGACCAGCTGTCCAGCGTCAACTGGGTGATCGAGTCGAAGTAGAACGTCGGTGCGCGGTCGAGCTCCTCGAGCCACCCGTCCACCGTCGCATGCATCCCGGCAAATCCAGCGCGGAGTAACTCCTTCTGCCGCAAGGCATCTCGGTAGTCATATTCGAGTTCTTCCTTGCTGCGAAACATGAACAACACTCGCGCGTCGTCCAATGGTTGCGCGGTGTAGATTCCGGCGAGACGGCCGACGCCGACGTGGACGACCATCTCTTTCTCGCGCGCAAGGGTTTTCGGCGCCGAGAGCACTGCCAGGTACCCGCCGAGAAATTGCGTCCGTCCCGCGTCCTCCCCGAAGACCAGGCGCCGCACGTTCGAGTGCAGCCCGTCGGCGCCGATCACGACGTCATACCTGCGGGGTGGCGCGTGCTCGAAAATTACCTCACCGTCGGGGGAGATGGCCGTGATCGAGTCGCCGAACAGGTACTCGACCCGGTCGCGGCCGGCGTCGTAGTACGCCTCGCTCAGGTCATCTCGCATGATCTCGACGTGACGATCGGATGCGGCGCCGACAGCCTTGGTGATGTCCACGCGGACGGGCCGCCTCGCGCCCTCCCGATAAATCGTCCCGGTGTCGGTGCCGGTGGCCAGCGCCTCGATTCTCGGCAGCACACCCATCTTCTCCGAGATCTCCATGGCCGGGCGGAACAGATCGACGGCGTGGCCGCCGGTCTTGCGCAATGCGGGCGCGCGCTCGACGACGGTGACGTCGAACCCGTATCGGGTGAGCCAGTAGGCGAGCACGGGGCCCGAGATGCTGGCGCCGGAGATCAGAATTTGCATGGCGACCTCCCTGGAGCCTCTCCAGGTTAAGTAATCGCTCATCGTTGCACAGCGCGGCGGGGCTAGAGTGCCTTGCTATGCGTTTCGGTCTCTTCATCCCACAGGGCTGGCGAATGGATTTGGTCGGCATCGAACCCGAAAAACACTGGGCGGTGATGCGGGACCTGGCCACCTACGCCGACGACAGCGCATGGGATTCGCTGTGGGTCTACGACCACTTCCACACCGTGCCGATGCCGACGGGTGAAGCCACCCACGAGGCGTGGTCGCTGATGGCGGCATACGCGGCGAGCACGTCGCGGATCAAGCTCGGCCAGATGTGCACGGCGATGAGCTACCGCAACCCCGTCTATTTGGCCAAGGTGGCCGCGACGGTCGACATCGTCTCCGGAGGCCGGATCCAGATGGGAATCGGCGGCGGCTGGTACGAACACGAATGGCGCGCTTACGGTTACGGCTTTCCGTCGGCCGGGGTGCGGTTGGGTCGGCTGGACGAAGGCGTGCAGATCATGCGCGACGCCTGGCGCGACGGCAAGGTCAGCTTCGACGGGCAGCATTATCAAGTCGACGGTGCCATCGTGGCCCCGAAACCATTGCAGCCCAACGGCATTCCGCTCTGGATCGCCGGCGCTGGCGAGAAGGTGACTCTACGCATAGCCGCGAAATACGCGCAGTACACCAACTTCTCGCCGGAACCCGCGGCCTTCGCCCACAAGTCGGAGGTGCTGGCGCAGCATTGCCGCACGCAGGGCACGGAGTTCGACGCCATCGTGCGCTCGGCGAACTTCACCGCGCTGCTCGGAACGTCCGACGCCGACGTCAAAGACCGGCTGCGGCGAGTGCGCGACCGCATGGTCGACTATGTGCCCGAATCGGCGGCCGACGCGATGCTTGCCGGTGGCAGCGGACCGGATTCGGCGACCGGCACACCGGAGCAGGTGATCGAGCGGATCGCGAAGGTCCGCGACCTGGGCTGTGAGTATGCGATCTGCTATTTCCCGGAGGCGGCGTATGACCGCTCCGGCATCGAGCTTTTCGAGCGCGAAGTCATTCCCGCGCTGAGCTAGACGTCGGATGTGACGTACCGCGTTTTGACCGGAGGCGAGGCCAGCAGGGGAGGCAGCTCGGTCAGTTTTCCCTCGCCGGCACGAAAGCTGCGATAGGCCTCGTCGTGCTCGACGGTGTCCCAGAGTTCGTAGACGATCCAGTGGGCTTCGTCGTTCTCGTCGACGAGCACATCGGTGCGGAGATTCCCCTCGAACGCCCGGGTGTCGCGCAGCGCCCGGCCCATCACGTCGCGCGCCGCGGGCACCGCTTCCGGATTGAACCTGAGTTCGAGCAGCACCGTGACCGGCATGTCGTCTCCTTTGTATTGCGACCGGGGATCCCAAGATAACCGGCGCCGTACCGCGGCGAGCCACGCGGCGCGGCGATTGTCCTATCGGCCTCACCGGCCACATGGGTATCAGGAGGAGACCACGACCCGATCTATGAAAGCGATAGCGCGGGCGATATCGCTTTGGGGAGGTGCTTGTTGGTCGACCCGCGTCGCCGGCCCGCGACGGGCGCACCAGATGAGAACGAGATTTCCACTTTTATCGAATGCTGTTGTACCTTTCAGGGAGCGCATTATTGTGTGGCGGACTGCGGATGATCACTGGAGGATTCCTCGATGCAGAAGGCACTCGCCCCTGACATCTCCACCTGGCCCGACGAGAGCCCGCAGCTGATCGGCAGCCGCTGCGGCAGCTGCGGTGCCACCACGTTTCCCGTGCAGCAGTGGTGTCCGCGCTGTAGCGGCGGTGAGATGAGCGAGCTGTTGTTGCCGCGCCGCGGAACGCTGGTGGCGTGGACGACCCAGGGCTTCCCGCCAGGGGCTCCTTACGCCGGCCCGACCGGTGACGATTTCGTGCCGTTCGGTGTGGGCCTGGTCCAGCTCGGCGACGTGATCCGCGTGGAGGGCCGGCTGACCGAGAACGACCCGGCCAAGTTGCAGTTCGGCCAGGAGGTCGAGCTCACCATGGTGCCGTTCACCACCGATGCCGACGGCGACGAGATCGTCACGTTCGCGTTCCGGCCGGTCTAGTGGCGATCGCGAGCGCGGTGAAGCGGGGTCGCCACAATCTGTCTGAGGGAAGGAGCCTGAGATGACTAACGACGTGGCCATCATCGGCGTGGGCCTGCATCCATTCGGCAGGCATGACAAGACCGCGATGCAGATGGGCGCCGAGGCCATCCAGTCGGCGCTGAGCGATGCCGGCGTGGACTGGAAGGACATCCAGTTCGGCTTCGGCGGCAGCCACGAGGTGTCCAACCCCGACGCGGTGACGCGGCTGGTCGGGCTCACCGGCATCACGTTCACCAACGTCTTCAACGCCTGCGCCACCGCGGCCAGCGCCATTCAGCAGACCGCCGACACCATCCGCCTGGGCAAGTACGACCTGGGCATCGCCATCGGTTTGGACAAGCATCCGCGCGGCGCCTTCACCGACGACCCCGCCAAGCTGGCGCTGCCGCAGTGGTACGCGCAGAACGGGCAGTTCGTCACCACCAAGTTCTTCGGCATGAAGGCCAACAAGTACATCCACGACCACAACATCTCCCAGGCCACGCTGGCCAAGGTGGCCGCCAAGAATTTCCGCAACGGCGCGTTGAACCCGAATGCCTTCCGCCGCAAGGCGATTCCCGAGGACGAGATTCTCAATTCGACGGTGCTGAACTACCCGTTGACGCAGTACATGTTCTGCGCGCCCGACGAGGGCGCCGCCGCGGTGATCATGTGCCGCGCCGACATGGCCCACAAGTTCACCGACAAGCCGGTGTACGTGCGAGCCTGCGAGATCCGCACCCGCCGGTACGGCGCGTATGAGGTGCACGCCACGTCGGCGCCGTTGGACGAGGATGCGTCGCCGACGGTGTATGCGGCCAAGGCCGCCTACGACGCCGCCGGCATCGGGCCTGAGGATGTCGACATCGCCCAGCTGCAGGACACCGACGCCGGTGCCGAGGTGATCCACATGGCCGAGACGGGGCTATGCGCCGACGGTGAGCAGGAGAAGCTGGTGGCCGACGGCGCCACCGAGATCCACGGCTCGATCCCGGTCAACACCGACGGTGGGCTGATCGCCAACGGTGAGCCGATCGGCGCGTCGGGGCTGCGGCAGATGCACGAGCTGGTGCGTCAGCTGCGCGGCGAGGCGGGCGAGCGCCAGGTGCCCGGCAATCCGCGCGTCGGCCTGGCCCAGGTGTACGGCGCGCCGGGCACCGCGTCGGCGACCATCCTGTCGCTCTAAATCGCCGGGCCTGAAACTGGTGAATGTCGAGCGTCAGAGGAAACTTCCGCCGCCGTTCACCGCTAGTGTCTGCCCGGTGAGGAAACCGTTGCCGATCATCATGAGGACCGCCTGACCGATCTCGTCGGGTGTGCCGATGCGGCCGACCGGCAGACGGTCCGCGACACCCGATTCCTTCAGCGGCACAGCCATTTCTGTGTCGATTAGTCCGGGCGCTATCGCATTGACGGTGATCCCATCGGCGGCAAGGCGCGCCGCATAGCCGCGGGTAAGGCCCTCCAGACCCGCCTTGGACGCGTTGTAATGCACACCGATGTTTCCCGCGCCGCGAGCGGCGACGGACGAGACGTTCACGATCCGTCCCCAGCCTCGCTGCCGCATCCCCTGGACTACCGCCTGGATGCACAGGAACGCCGACTTCAAATTGACCGTCAGCGTCTGGTCGAAGTCCTCTTCGGTGATGTCGTCCACACCGCGGATGGTGGCGATACCGGCGTTGTTCACCAGCACGTCGATCGGACCGAGCTCCGATCCGACCTGCCCGGCCATCGCCTCCACTTCGGATTGCATGGCCACGTCCGCCCGCACCGAGATCGCCCTGCCTCCGGCCCGTTCGATCTCGGCAACCGTTGCGGCTGCCTCGTCCTGCCGATTGCGGTAGTTGACGGCAACCGCCGCCCCAGCCCGGGCCAGTGCCTGCGCGATGCCCCGACCGATTCCCCGGGATCCGCCGGTGACCAAAGCGACACGGTTGCTGAGCGCGATACGTTCGTCCATGACACCGAAGGTAAGCCTTGCAGTGCGCGGTCGGCCAGGCGTCCCCCGCGTATCCGCCGTCGGCGTTTCGCAGTGCGTACACGTTCAGCGCAGCGAATGCTACCGGTTCACAACCCTAAATCGCCGGGCCCAGTAGGTCGTCCGCGTCGCGGATGATGTAGCCGTAGCCCTGCTCTGCCAAGAAGCGCTGCCGGTGTGCGGCGTACTCGGCGTCCAGGCTGTCGCGCGCGACCACGGAATAGAACATGGCGCCACCGCCATCGTGCTTGGGTCGCAGCAATCGGCCCAGCCGCTGGGCTTCCTCTTGGCGGGAGCCGAAGGTTCCCGAAACCTGTACCGCCACAGAGGCTTCGGGCAAGTCGATGGAAAAGTTGGCGACCTTGGACACCACCAGCGTGGGCACCTCGCCACGGCGGAACGCATCGAACAGCTCCTCGCGCTCGCGGGTCCTCGTCGACCCCTGGATGACCGGAGCGTTCAGCTCGGCCCCAAGCTCGTCGAGCTGATCGAGGTAGGCGCCGATCACCAGGGTCTGCTCGTCGGGGTGCTTTTCCAGAATCGATTTGACCACAGCGATTTTGGTGTGCACCGTCGAGCACAACCGGTAGCGTTCCTCGGGTTCGGCGGTGGCGTACATCATTCGTTCGTTGTCGGTCATGGTGACGCGCACTTCGACACACTCCGCCGGCGCGATCCAGCCCTGCGCCTCGATGTCCTTCCACGGCGCGTCATAGCGTTTCGGGCCGATCAGGGAGAAGACGTCGCCCTCGCGGCCGTCCTCGCGGATCAACGTGGCGGTCAGGCCCAGCCGCCGCTTGGACTGCAGATCGGCGGTCATCCGGAACACCGGTGCCGGCAACAGATGCACCTCGTCGTAGATGATCAGTCCCCAGTCACGGCTGTCGAAGAGCTCGAGATGGCGGTATTCGCCCTTGGTGCGGCGGGTGATCATCTGATACGTCGAGATGGTGACGGGCCGGATTTCCTTGCGTTCCCCGGAGTATTCGCCGATCTCGTCCTCGGTGAGCGAGGTGCGCGCCACCAGTTCCCGTTTCCATTGCCGGGCGGCGACGATGTTGGTGACCAGGATGAGCGTCGTCGCACTGGCTTTCGCCATCGCGGCCGCGCCGACCAGCGTCTTGCCGGCACCGCAGGGTAGTACGACTACGCCCGAACCGCCCGACCAGAACGAGTCCGCGGCCATCTGCTGGTAGTCGCGCAGGTGCCAGTCGTCCTGGTGCAGGCTGATCGGATGCGCCTCGCCATCGACGTAGCCGGCGAGATCTTCCGCGGGCCAACCGATCTTGAGCAGCATCTGCTTGACCCGGCCGCGCTCGCTGCCGTGGACGACGACGGTGTCGTCATCGATGCGC
Source organism: Mycobacterium sp. IS-1264 (assembly GCF_001954195.1). Lineage (GTDB taxonomy): Bacteria > Actinomycetota > Actinomycetes > Mycobacteriales > Mycobacteriaceae > Mycobacterium. The sequence goes on from NZ_MBES01000021.1 coordinate 157,523, forward strand.
GCGCCGAGCATAGGTGCGATCTTCTTGTTGCGGAGCACTTCCTCGAGCACCGCGCGGTCAAGGCTGACCAGGGTCAGGCCGTGGGCGGGGTTCTTGACCAATTGCAGCCGGCCGTAGCGGGCCATGGTGTCGACGATGTCGACCAGCAGCGGCTGGGGCACCGCGTAGCGCGAGTAGCTGACCAGCGCGTCGACGACCTGCTCGGCGTCGTGGCCGGCCGCGCGGGCGTTCCACAGCGCCAGTGGCGTGATGCGGTAAGTGTGCACGTGCTCGGGCGCCCGCTCCAGCTCGGCGAACGGCGCGATAGCGGCACGCGCGGCCCCGGCCAGCTCGTGGTCCACCTCGAGCAGCACCGTCTTGTCGGACTGCACGATCAACGGCCCGTCAGTCATAGAACCCATTATTCAGTCGCCTGCCGACACCACCGACGTGATGCGGTGAACGGCGAAGTCCCGCAGCCGCCCGGAGGCCGAGTCGAAGGCCACCAGCTGCCCGCCGCGGACGGTGATCGGCGACACCACCCGCTGGGTGGCGACGCCCGCGGCGTCGAGGTAGCCGATCACCAGCGTGTCCTGATCCCTCGCCGCGCGCTGCAACAGCGACATCGTGACCGCGGGATCGACGCGGATGTTGCCGAACGGCGCGGCGGTCACCTTGCGCAGCACCGAGACGACCGCGTTCAGCGTCTCGCCGCTGGGGCGCGGCGGTGGGCGATAGGGGCGACGGTGCTGCGGCGTGGGCACCCGGGCCCCGCGGGGTCGCACGTCGACGATGGCGCCGGAGGAATCTTCGGCCGCCGGGGCGAAACCCGCGGACCGGAGGGCACCGAGCACGTCGGCGATCGGTGCGGGCGACACGGCCACCGTCGGGGCCAGGGCACGCAGCTGTAGATCGTCGGCGGCCGCTACGGCCTGGGCCAGCAGGGCTGGGTCTTCACAGCGCACGAACGACGCGGCCATGCCGATTCGAAGCTGCCCGTGTCTGCGCGCAACATCGTCGATGAGGTATGTGAGTCCTTGTGGCACTGCCGTTTTGGAGTGCCTGGCGAAGAACGCGTGCATCTGGTCGCGGGTTTTGCCGATGTCGAGCGCGTGCCGGATCGATTGCTCGCTGATCCGGTACACCATCGCCGCGCCGGCCGATTCGACGGTGGCAACGGCCGCCAGTTCCTCGGCGAGATCGCGTTGCAGCGGTCCGGGCACCACGACGGTCAGGTCGGCCTGTACGAAAAAGTGGTCGATCGGCTTGGGCAGCGCCAGCGTCATCGCATCGATCGCGACGGCCGGATCGACGGCTTCGTCGAGTAGCGCGCGGGCGGGGGTGCTGATCGCCCCACGACCGATCAGGCCCAGCGCATGGCCTTCGTTCAGCAGGTCGGCGACCGGTCCGGGCTGCAGGCGTCTCGCCCAGCGCGGGCGCCGCCAGATCAGCGCCCCCGACGCCGCCGCGGCGTCGACGCCGGCACCGTGGGGCAGCTCGGAGAGCATTCCCAGCAACAGCCGGCGATCCAATTGGGCAGCCGTCGAGTACAGCGAATCCGTCAGGGCGCCATACGGTTTCGCGTCCGGGCCGCGGGTGCCGATCAACGCCGGCCGCCCCGGCAGGTCGAGCCATGTGCTGGCCAGCAGGTGCCAGCGCTCAGCGGTGGACATCGCGCTGAACCGGTTGGTGGCCACCGTCGGCGCCCAATAGGGGCCGTCGCCCTGGGCGGGCTCCGGATCGGGCATTCCGCTCGCGATCAATCCGGCCGCGGCCGCGACTTCCAAGATCAGGCCCAATCGCGTCTCGTCGATGCCGGTCGTCTTGGCCAGGCGTTTGACGTCGCGGACTCCCATTCCGCCGCTGCGCAGCTCGGGAACCGGTGTGCTACCGAGGTTTTCGAGCAGCACGTCGAGTTCGCGCAGCAGGTCGATGAGGGCCCCGGCCGCCGCCGCATCGGCGTCCTCGGGCGTGGTCGTCGACACCACCGGGTCCGGGGCGGTCAGATGCATCGGGCCGGGCTGCTCGCCGCGGAGCACCTGTCCGACGTGGCGGGGCAGGATCACCGTCTCGGCATCGATTCGGCGCAGCAGTCCCTTCGCCAACAGCTGCGGCACCGGGCGATCCGCTGGAGCGCCGGGCGCGGCGTCGCGGGTGCGCCCCATCGGAGACCCCTGCAGCAGTTTCTCCAGCACCTCCAGCTGTGCTTTGTCGAGCCCGGTGATGAGGCCGGCAATCTCGTCGCCGGTGCGCGCGGTGTCCTCGAGCGTCACCTGGCCCGCGTGCCACGGCAATGCCGTGCCCGCGTCGGCGGCCACCCGGACGGCGGCGTCGCCCCACACCAGGGCGCGCTGCCGGAGATCGTCGAGTGCGCCCATCACGTCGGCTTCCGGAGCGCGGTCGCCGATCAGCGCCAGCAGCTTTGCGATCGGCACGGGTGCCGTCTCGGCCTGCAGCACCAGCAGGGCGTCGAGCACGGCCAGCCGCAGGAAGTCGAGCTCGTCGGTGGCAGCCTTGACCGACTGCCGGGCCACGGCGCGCGCCGCCAGCGCGGCGATGCTGCCGGGTGGCGGCTGGGCGAGGTCCGGCCGTAGTTCCAGCAGTCGGATGAGCCGCTCGTCGGGCAAGTCGGCCAGCCAGGACCCCAGCGGGATGTCCGGGGTGTTGTCGGTCATTGCTGACCAGCGTAAAGCAGCGGCCGGACCCCCGCGGCGACGGCGAGGACGCCGGAATCGGGTGCCCGCGGGCTTGCGTCACGCCCGCCGGTGCGACCTGTCAGAATGGACCGCGTGGCTGACATTGCTGAGGACAACGCGGGCAAGACCCGGTACGTCGACAACGGCTGGCCGACGACGGACCCGGATGACCACGCGGTGAGCGAACTGGCAACCGATCGGACGGGCGCGTTGTCCCCTTTCGGTGACCTGACGTTCCCGCTGCCCTCCGACGACCTGCCGTACGTTCACCCGGTCACCGTCGTCAACCGGTAGCCCGCCAGCATGGCTGCGGCATCCGGGGCATCCCGACCGGGCTCGCTCTCGCACCTGGATGAGCGGGGGGCGGCGCACATGGTCGATGTCACCGAGAAGGGCGCGACCAAGCGCACCGCCGTGGCCGCGGGTGTGTTGCGGACCTCGGCGCATGTCGTGTCGCTGATCTCGACCGGCGGCCTTCCCAAGGGTGATGCGCTGGCCACCGCGCGGGTGGCGAGCATTCTGGCAGCAAAGCGAACCAGCGACCTGATTCCGCTGTGCCACCAGCTCGCGCTAACGGGCGTCGACGTGGATTTCACCGTCGGTGAGTCCGACATCGAGATCACGGCGACGGTGCGCAGCACCGACCGTACCGGTGTCGAGATGGAGGCGCTGACCGCGGTGAGTGTGGCCGGGCTTACGCTCTACGACATGATCAAAGCGGTTGACCCGTCCGCTCGCATCGACGACATTCGGGTCCTCCGCAAAGAGGGCGGCAAAAGCGGAAATTGGACACGATGATGGGCGCGCGATCCGCACGAGTGATCATTGCTTCGACCCGAGCCTCGGCCGGTGCGTACGACGATCGGTGCGGGCCGATCATTGCCGAATGGCTTGGGGAACACGGGTTTTCGTCTGCGGAACCGGAGGTCGTCGCCGACGGCAACCCGGTCGGTGATGCGCTGCGCGCCGCGGTGGATGATGGCGTCGACGTCATCATCACCTCGGGTGGCACCGGCATCTCACCCAGCGATTCCACCCCGGACCAGACCGTGGCCGTGCTGGACTACATGATCCCCGGATTGGCTGACGCCATCCGCCGCTCCGGGCTGCCGAAAGTGCCGACGTCGATGCTGTCGCGCGGAGTGTGCGGCGTGGCGGGCCGCACGCTGATCGTCAACCTGCCCGGCTCACCCGGCGGGGTGAAAGACGGCCTCGGCGTGCTCGCCGATGTCCTCGACCACGCCCTCGACCAGCTCGCAGGCAAAGATCACGAGCGATGACGCTCGTCGTGCGCGCCGCCATGACCGAGCAACCCATCTGTCTGGCCGAGCATGAAGAGCTGGTGGGCCACCAGTCGGCGGGGGCCATCGTCGGGTTCGTCGGGATGATTCGCGACCACGACGGTGGACGCAGGGTGGTGCGGCTGGAGTATTCCGCGCACCCGTCGGCCGCGGAGGTCATCGCCGAGGTGGTGGCGGAGGTCGCCGAGCAGTCCAGCGGTGTGCGCGCCGTCGCGGCCAGCCACCGGATCGGCGCGCTGCACATCGGCGAGGCGGCGTTGGTGGCCGCGGTCGCCGCCGACCACCGGCAGGCGGCGTTTGCGACCTGCGCCCAACTGGTGGACACCATCAAGGCGCGGCTACCGGTGTGGAAGCACCAGTTCTTCGACGACGGAACCGACGAATGGGTCGGCTCCGCCTAGATCGAGGGGCCTAGACCCTCAGCGAGTCCCGGGCGGCTGCGCGATCGCGTCCAGCGCGTCGTTGCCGTGGATGTCGTGGCCCTGGATCGCTTGCCACAGCTGCCTGGTGTAGCCGACTTGCGAGACATGTTGCGGGTCAACGGAAGCGGTGTTGAGGTCACCTGGCGCCGGCGGCGCGGGTGGCACCGCGTCGGCCGGAGGCGCGGGCGGTAGCGCGTCGGCCGGGGGTGCCGGCGGTAGCGCGTCGGCCGGGGGTGCCGGCGGTAGCGCGTCGGCGGGAGGCGCGGGCGGCGCCAGGTCCGCGGGAGGCGCCGGCGGCACATCCGGGGGCGGGGCCGGCTGGTCGAAAGAGGCC
>NZ_MBES01000022.1 GCF_001954195.1 Mycobacterium sp. IS-1264
AAGTCGGCCTCCCTGATGAACCGATCCCGGTAGTCGGGTTGACTGGATAGCTGGTCGTTCAGAATCTTGAGGGCGTCCCGCCGCGGCAACCGTGGGTGCTGAGCGAGGTAGACATCACCCATCGCACCGGTCCCTAATAGCGACACGATGGTGTAGCCGGCGAACGAGGCACCGCTCATCAACGGCATGCGCAAATGTTAACGACGCCCATCGCCGGTTGTTCAAGAATGCACCGCTACGCACTATCCCGAGTCGACGCTGTTTTTGTCGGAGTGTCACTGGTCAGCCGCTGCGCTTGTAGTATGCGGCGCATGCCGCTAGAGGAAGGGGCGGATTTCGCCGGGTTCACCGTGGTGCGGCTGTTGGGCAGCGGCGGAATGGGTGATGTCTACCTCGCTCAGCACCCACGGTTGCCGCGGCGGGACGCCCTCAAGATTCTGAACGACCAGCTATCCAGTCAACCCGACTACCGGGATCGGTTCATCAGGGAGGCCGACTTGGCGTCGTCGCTGTGGCATCCACACATCGTTGAGGTGTATGACCGGGGCGAATTCGAGGGTGATTTGTGGATCGCGATGCGCTACGTCGACGGGTTCGATACCCGTCGAGTGCTTCGGGAAAGCTGTCCGTCCGGAATGCCGGCTGCCGATGCGCGGACCGTAATTGCCGGCGTCGCCAGCGCGCTGGATTATGCCCACCAGAAAGGCCTGCTGCACCGCGATGTCAAGCCGGCCAATATCCTGCTGACCCGTCCACAGGGCGGAAAGCAACGTATCTTGTTGACCGACTTCGGCATTGCCCGCAATCGGGACGAGATCAGTGGTCTTACACAGACAAACATGACCGTTGGTACGGCCGCCTACGCAGCGCCCGAACAGTTGATGGGCGGCCACATCGA
>NZ_MBES01000023.1 GCF_001954195.1 Mycobacterium sp. IS-1264
AAGTCGGCCTCTCGAATGAACCGCTCTCGAAAACTTGGGTCGGCGGAGACATCGGCGCGCAAAACCTTCAGCGCTTCCAGCCTGGGCAACCGCGGATGTCGAGCCAAATAGACCTCACCCATTCCGCCGCTGCCCAACAGCCGCACCACGGTGAACCCGGCGAAATCCGCCCCTTCCTCTAGCGGCATGCGCCGCATACTACAAGCGCAGCGGCTGACCAGTGACACTCCGACAAAAACAGCGTCGACTCGGGATAGTGCGTAGCGGTGCATTCTTGAACAACCGGCGATGGGCGTCGTTAACATTTGCGCATGCCGTTGATGAGCGGTGCCTCGTTCGCCGGCTACACCATCGTGTCGCTATTAGGGACCGGTGCGATGGGTGATGTCTACCTCGCTCAGCACCCACGGTTGCCGCGGCGGGACGCCCTCAAGATTCTGAACGACCAGCTATCCAGTCAACCCGACTACCGGGATCGGTTCATCAGGGAGGCCGACTTGGCGTCGTCGCTGTGGCATCCACACATCGTTGAGGTGTATGACCGGGGCGAATTCGAGGGTGATTTGTGGATCGCGATGCGCTACGTCGACGGGTTCGATACCCGTCGAGTGCTTCGGGAAAGCTGTCCGTCCGGAATGCCGGCTGCCGATGCGCGGACCGTAATTGCCGGCGTCGCCAGCGCGCTGGATTATGCCCACCAGAAAGGCCTGCTGCACCGCGATGTCAAGCCGGCCAATATCCTGCTGACCCGTCCACAGGGCGGAAAGCAACGTATCTTGTTGACCGACTTCGGCATTGCCCGCAATCGGGACGAGATCAGTGGTCTTACACAGACAAACATGACCGTTGGTACGGCCGCCTACGCAGCGCCCGAACAGTTGATGGGCGGCCACATCGATGGACGGGCCGATCAGTACGCGCTAGCCGCCACCGCGTATCACCTCCTTACCGGCGTGCCGGTGTTCCCCAACACCAATGCGGTCGCTGTGATCAGCGCGCACCTCACG
>NZ_MBES01000024.1 GCF_001954195.1 Mycobacterium sp. IS-1264
GGGCGGGGGCGGGTTGGGTTGGGACGACGACGTTTTGGGCGGGGCTGGGACGCAACGCGACCGTCGGCCGGATGCTGATCGCCAGCGCAATCTCCAGCGCCACCACCGCGGTGATGAATATCACCGCGAGCGTGCTGCCCACCAACAGGACCGACCGGCGGCGCTGCGCGACCTCATCCAAACCACTGGCGCCACCAGCGTCGTCGTCCGGTATCGCGCTGTAGGCGACGTCGGGACTACCAGTCTCGGCGCCGGCGGATGGCGCTGCGGCGCCGCGGTATTCGGGCACGTATCCGGGCAGTAGTCCCGGCGACTGTGCGGTGAATGCCAGGGGGTCGACCTCGCCGGTGCCGGGATCCAGCGCGTATCCCAGCGCGGCGGTGGACGACGAGAACAGCGGCGCGTTCGCCGACGCCAGCGCCGCGCCCCGGGCCAACGCCATCTCTGGCTCGTCGGGAACCGAAAGCGCGAGTGTGGTCGCGGCCTCCAGCGCCGGCTTGATCAGCGGGATGTCGACGCCGGAGCCGACAACGACCAGACCGTCCGGGCGCGTTTTCAGCGATTCAGCACGGGAGGCCAGCTGGACAAGCTCCGCGACAGCCTGGTCTTCGTCGTCGGGGAGAATCCTGCGGTGCACATCCGACACCGATCCGTCGGCGGTATCGACCACGGCCAGGGTCGCGGTGTAGGGCTCGACAAAGAGCATCGCGGTGTTCGCGTAATTGGTGGCGTCGCCGACCGCCTGCGTCAGCGCAGCCGCGGCCATGAAGGCCGACACCAGCATGACGTTCTCGACCTTGTGCGAAATCAGCGCGTCCCGAAGCAACGCCGCCCCGACGTGATCGGTCCAGGTCACTCCGGCCGACAGCAGCTGATAGCCACCCTCTTCCGCGCCTTCGCGCGTGCCCAGGATGGCCGAGACCACCTGGGTGGGTGCGGTGCGAGGCGAGTCGTCGGTGACGTCGAAGTTGTCCTGGTCGACGGCGGCCCCGTCGGCGCCTTCACCTTCGACCAGCACCATGCGGACCTTCGTCGGCGCCATCGATACGCCAAGCACGACGCCCACCACCGCTGAAAGTTCTCCTTCGATAGTCTGCTGTGCCGCCCGCACAGCGCGCGGACCGCACCGTTATCTCGTTGTCACCCAAGGATTTTGATCCCGTAGCACCGCGCAGGATCTCCGGGTTAGCTGGGCCTTATGAAGTTCTAGCGAATGGGCGGCACATCTTCTTGACCAGCCCTTATCTGCCTGAGACTACTCGCGTAGCCGCCGGGTTGCTGAGTACCCGTCGCGGTGCGTTTCCGAGTTGTAACGCCGAGCCCGTCCAGCCACGACGGGCGGCTACTTGTGCCCGCCGCCACCGCTACTGTGGCCACCGCCGAAGCCGCCGCCCCCGCCGCCGAAGCCGCCGCCGCCGAGCCCACCGCCGCCGCCAAGGCCGCCACCACCGAGGCCACCGCCGCCGCCGAACGGCCCGCCGCCACCGCCGCTGTGACCGCCGCCGAACGGCCCACCGCCGCCGGCCGGTCCGCCACCACCAAATGGCCCGCCTCCGCCGCCAAATGGCCCGCTTCCGCCAATCGGCCCACCGCCGATCGGTCCGCCGCCGAATGGCCCACCGCCACCGCCGCTGTGGCCACCGCCGAGGGGCCCGCCGCCGAACGGCCCGCCGCCGCCAGGACTACCTGACCCCGTGCCGGGCAACGGGACGTGTACCGGAGGCTGGGCTACCACCGGCGGCTGGGCTATGACCGGCGGCTGCGGCACGTGGACCGGCGGCTGGGCTACCACCGGCGGCTGCGCTACGACCGGCGGCTGCGGCACGTGGACCGGCGGCTGCGCTACGACCGGCGGCTGCGGCACGTGGACCGGCGGCTGGGCTACGACCGGCGGCTGCGGGACGTGGACTGGCGGAGTCACCTGCGGCGGGGTCACCTGCGGCGGGGTCACCTGCGGCGGCTGCGGCACGTGGACCGGCGGAGTCACCTGCGGCGGGGTCACCTGCGGCGGCTGCGGCACGTGGACCGGTGGGGTCACCTGCGGCGGGGTCACCTGCGGCGGCGATGGCAGCTGCGGGACCTGGACCGGCGGTTGATTCACCACGGGCGGCGACACGCGCGGTGGGAGCTGGATCACCGGCGGTCGCATCACCGTTTCGAGACCCGGCACCAGGAGCGGGGCCGCTGGAACCGGCGCCACCGGAGGCACCACGACCGGCACCGGAATCACCGGAGCCGCGGGAGCCGGCGGAGCCGGTATCGCGGGAGCCGCGGGCAGCGGCGCGGCTTGCGGGTGTATCGGCATAGGCGCGGCTAGAGGTATCGGGGCGTTGATTTTCTGCGCCGGGGGGGATGCCTCGAGGAGCGCGGGTGCGGGGGCCTGCTGCGTCGGGACGATCAGGTTTTGGCTCGGGGTCGGTCGCAAAGCGACCGTCCCGGTCGCGCGGATGCCAATGGCCAGCGCGATTTCCAGGGCCAGCGCCGCGCTGATGCCAATGACCGCCAAGCAACTACCGACCAGCAGCACCGGCCTGCGACGCGGCTCGTCCCGTTCGGGCGCGAACAGCTTTGGTACGACGACAGTCGGGACGTCGTCGTCCTCGTCGGGGACGGCGCTGTACGCGAAGTCGTCGTCACCGTCGAGAAGCCCTGAAACACTGAGGTATTCGGGCACTGAAACAGCGGCACCGGTGCCCGGGTCTTGCGCGTAGGCCAGTGCAGCGGTGGACGAGGCGAACGTCGGCGCGTTCGCCGCGGCCAGGGCGGCCCCGCGGGCCAGTGCGGTGCCGGGCTCCTCCGGCGCGCTCACGACAAGCGAGGTCGCCCATTCCAGCGCCGGCTTTATCGAGGCGATGTCGACGCCCGAGCCGATCAAGAAGAGACCGCCCGGCCCCCATTCCTGCCCATCCAGCCCCGAGATCATCCTGGTGAGCTGTGCGGTGGCCTCCTGGTAGGACTCGGCGTAGATCTGTTGCCGGTAGAGATCGACGATGGAACCGTCGGAGGTCTCGACGACGGCCAGCGTGGCGGCATCGGGCTCGACGAAAAGCACCGCGGTGCGTTCGTAACCCATTGCGCCGCCGACGAATTGACCGAGCGCCGTCGCGGCGAGAAACGTCGAGACCAGCATCACGTTCTCAAGCTTGTGGGCGGTCAGCGCGTCGCGCAGGGCGGCCGCTTCGAGTTGATCGGTCCACGTGACCCCGATAGACGACAGCTCGAGGCCGGCGTCGGCGGCGCCCTCACGGGTGCCCAGGATGGCGGCGATCACTCGATCAGACGCGCTGATGGTCGGCGCGTCGTCGGCAGCGGAGACGTCGAACTCGTCCTCTTCGACCGTGGCTCCCTCGGCGTTCTCACCTTCGAGCAGAACCATCTGAATCGACGCCGGGGCCATCGATACGCCGAGCACGATATCCAAAACAACCCCTCCAAAGGTGTTGCTAGCCGAGCCATGGTCGGGCGGAGGAAAAAACCACGACTAACTAAGTATCGCGCAGGAGGGCGGTGGCGGAACCCCGCCGAAGCTATGTAGTCCTTATGAAGTTCTGATAGGACCGAGACGGCGTCGGTCCACGCTGGCCCTGGTACTTCGAGCCGACGCGTGAACTGCCGTAAGGGTGTTCGGCCGGGCTGGTCAGCCGCAAGATACACAGCTGCCCGATCTTCATGCCGGGCCACAAAGTGATCGGCAGATTGGCGACGTTGGACAGCTCGAGGGTGATGTGACCGCTGAAGCCGGGATCGATGAAGCCGGCCGTTGAGTGAGTCAACAATCCGAGCCGGCCCAGTGACGACTTGCCCTCCAGCCGTCCCGCGAGGCCGTCGGGCAGGGTGAAGAGCTCCAGCGTCGAGCCGAGGACGAACTCGCCCGGATGCAAGACGAAGGGTTCTCCCTCGATGGGTTGCACCAGGCTCGTCAGCTCGTCCTGCTGCTTGGCGGGGTCGATGTGGGTGTAGCGGGTGTTGTTGAACACCCGGAACATGCAGTCGAGGCGCACATCGATGCTGGACGGCTGCACCAGGGCGTCGTCGAACGGGTCGATGCCCAGCCGGCCGGCGGTGATTTCGGCCCTGAGGTCGCGATCGGAGAGCAGCACTCGACGAGCCTAGCCGTTGGGAAGGTGGCAGCCGTCCTACCTTTAGTCAGCGAGGTAGCTTTCCCGGCCCGTCGGGTATCCGCCCCCGGTGGTCGTGACGTGGACGTGGTCGTAGTGGCCGAGCCTCGACGTCTGCGCACCATTGGGCGTGTAGTAGACGCCCCGCCAAATCGCGTCCTGTATTCCGAAGCGGTTTGCGTTCTGCATAACGTAGGCGACGATGGCATTTCCCAGCGCGATCCCCTGGGCGGATTGGGGGTCGGGGATCATGACGTCGAGTGCCAGACCGAGGGGATGCCACGGCAGCGGATCCGGTCGCACGCCGCCGATTTCGTGAATCTGGGGAAAGTCCGCACTGATGGCACGGGCGGTCAGGATGGTCCTGACCTGTAAGCCGCGTTCCGAGGCAACGCCGACGGGCAAGAAGCGCGAGCGGGTGTGATATCTCGATGCCGCCGGAACAGCGCGGACGCCGGCGCCAACCGACACATGCGATGCCGCTGCAACGATTTGCAAGCAGCACGGCGCGGCGTCACTGATAACGGGTTTGGGCTCGGCCCGCGGTCCGAACGAATCGGTATCCGCCGCCACGGCGAAGAAAGCCGCCGCGGGGGTCAGTACCGCTGCCAGGACAACTGATGGCTTGCGCCGTTTCTTGGCTAATCGATGCCGACCCACGGCAAGCACATTACGGAATGATCACGAAACAATAAACACCGGCTTTTTCACATGCGGGGATAGCTGTGCGTTTCCCCACATCAGACCATTCTGTCGGGGCCGTTTTCTGCATTCGAATGACATCGCAAGCGCCGGCCGATGCGCGCAACACCTCGGCGCAGGCGGGCGCGGCCGTGGCCGGCCGGGTGCTAGCCTGCTGGGGCAACAGCGCCGATGTAGTTCAATGGCAGAACATCAGCTTCCCAAGCTGAATACGCGGGTTCGATTCCCGTCATCGGCTCCAGGTCTGACCTGCGGCAGCAGTGTTCGACCAGCTAACTCCACTCCCGGATCTTTTCCAGGTAAAGCCTGATCTGTTCCAGGCTGACTCCGATCTTCCGCTGGCCGGATTGGCCGCCCAGCACCAGCTGGTTGGTGTCGTTGTCGTATAGGAGGTACTCGTCATCGCGTAGCCGGGTTAGGACCATGTTGACTTCGGCGGCCAACCGCTGAATCCGGCCCGGGTCATCGGTGGTCACACCTGGCCTCCTTCTGCTGTGCCCGGCCACGTAGCAATGAGGGTGCCACGACGTTGTCACTGCGGCGGACTGCCCTGGACACTCTGACTCGGCTCCCCAAGCTGAATGCGCGGGTTCGATACCCGTCATCGTTTCCACGGATCATTCCGGAGAACAGTTAAGTTCCCCCAAGGCCGAGAGCTTGCTGCGTGCACTCCGAAGCACGGCCAGGGCCGCGGGCAGCAACAGCGCGGCAATCACCGCGAGGATGGCCTTGATGCCGTCACCCATGCTCCAGCCCTGACGCTGCAGCATCTCCAATGCGGTGCCCGACACAGTGACTCCGACACCGGCGATCGCAACGAGTGACGTCAACGCGACACCGGCGGCTTCGCCTGCCCGCTCGGGCGCAACGACGGTTTGAGTCGCGACCGTGGTGAACGCGTAGACCAGACCCATGGTGAAACCGCAGGCCGTCAATGCGACTAGGTAGACCACCCACTGCTGAGAAGCCGCCAGGACGGCCAACGATATCGCGGCGACCGCGCAACCGACGCCCATGACCTTGATCGGTGCATAGCGCGCCGCCAGACGTCCCGAGACCACCCCACCTATCGCCGCGCCGGCGGACGGGCCTAGGAATGCGATACCCGCTGTAAGAGGGTCCAGCCCACGCACCTGTTGGAGGTTCATCGTCGATAAGAACACCGTCACCGTGTAGGCGACGTTCGCAATCGTGCCCGCGACGACCAAGGTGGAGAACCTCGAATTGCGCAGTAGCGCCAGGTTGACAAGTGGCCAGCGCACCCGTTGCTCGACAACCACGAACGCACCCAGCGCAACCATGGATGCTATAAACGTGCCGAGCGTCGCCGCTGACAGCCATCCCCACGATGGTGCGCGATCAAATGCCAACGTGAACAACCCAATTCCCGCAGTGATGAGCGCGAGCCCACCGAGATCCAAACGACGAGGGACGGTTTCGTCCGAGGTCTCAGGAACCGTCTTCGCGCCCATGAGGAACGAGATTGCGGCCAAGGGCACCAGCAGCCAGAAGACGGCGCGCCATCCGACGGTCTGGGTGAGCAGCCCACCGACCAGGGGCCCCGCAGCGTTTCCCAATCCCGCTATGCCGTACGCCAATCCGATCGCATGACTCGACTTCCCCGGCGGGAAGGCATTGGTGAGGACACTGACCGACACGGGAAAGATCAAGGCGGCGCCCACACCTTGTACCGCCCGGAAGGTGATGACAACGGCGGCGGACGGCGCGATCGCGCAAAAGACCGAGGCAACTCCGAACAGTGCAATGCCGGCGAGCAGCGCACGGCGGCGCCCGAAGATATCGCCGATGCGGCCCGCGGGGACCATGAATGCGCCGAGCGCCAACATGTAGACGCTGACGACCCATTGCAGGTCCGTCGTGCTGCTGTGCAGATCTGACGCCATTCGTGGTAGCGAGAGGTTCATTGCGAAGTAATCGATCTGCACGCAGAACAATGCCGTCGAGACGGCGGCCAGTATCCAACGCGATCGCACTTGTCCGGACGTTGAGGTCACCGCTCGACGATATAGTTTCAACGGCTTGGGATCAGGGCAGTCACCGACTCGTCGCGATGTGGTTGAGCAAATCCCTTGCCGCCCCCGCAGGCGGGGTACGGGCGCCCAGCCAGATCGCACGCAGATCGCGTCGCAAGTCGAGATCCGCGACCGGAACCGCGCGCAGGCGACCATGGATGAGGTCATCGCTGACGGCCAACCGACTCATCACCGCCGGACCGGCACCGGCCAGGACGGCAGCGCGAACCGCTGCCGCAGAAGCGAGTTCGAGTGGATGCGCGGCGGGCGCCGACCGATCGCTGTCCAGCGGCTCCTCGGTGCCCAGCAAGAGGCGCCAACCCGACTTGCGCGACACCAATGGCGTTCGGCGAAGCTCCGCAACGGTGATCGCAGCCGATCGCCGCACCCACTTGTGATCGGGCGGCACGACGACGATCAGCTCGTCGCGCCCGATCACGCGGCTGCGCAACCCGCGAAGCGCGCCGCGGATCTCGATGAATCCGAGCTCCGCCTCGCCGTCCCGCACGGCCGCGATCACTCCTTCGCTGTCGGTCGCGTTGAAGCCGACCTCCGGCGCGGTGCCGCCGTGCCGCAGGACCGCCGCCTGGAACGACACCAGCCAGCGGGGCAGCAATTGCTCCGTCACCGTTTGGCTGGCGGCCACTGTGAGCCGGGTGCGACGCTCGGCGCGCAGCGATGCCAGCCCGGTGTCGACGCGCTGCGCGACATCGAGTATCTGGTCCGCCCATTCGACGACGACCTCGCCAGCCGGGGTCAGTTGGGTGCCTCGCGTCGTGCGCGTCACCAGCCGTACGCCGATCTGGGACTCGATCGAGGTCAGCCGCGCCGAGACGGCCTGTTGACTGGTTCCCACTTCTCGGCTGGCCGCATTCAAACTGCCCGTCTTGGCGATCGCCGACAACAACTCAAGGGCGGAAAGTTCGGGCATCCGCGCGCTTAACGGCACGCCTGATCGTAGCGCCGCTGGCGCCTTCTGGATACAAGGCGCGCTTGTATCCCTGCAAGAACACGACCGCTACTGCGACGACATCGCGGGATGAACGATCAATGCCATGAACACTTCAACAAACACCAACCAGACCCACGCCACCACGACAACCACCGCGCGCACCACGGCAAGCGGATTCCCCCGCCGCACCATGGCCGGCGTTCTGCTGACCATGGGGATCACGGCGACCGCCGTTGGTTTCGCTGCGCCAAGCCACGCCGACGAGGGCGCACCGGCCCCGGCCCCTGAGGTCACTGCGCCAGCGCCAGCCGCGCCCTGGCTTCCGACGATCGACCGATTCTGGGGCGGCTACCGCCACCTTCACTGCGGATTCCCTGGCTGGCGCGGGCCCTTCCAGTGCTGGTACTGAGCGGCGGACACGAAAGGAAAACTTCCCGACACACCAGGGGTGGCCCGCATGGGCCGCCCCTGGTCACTTTTGACAGGGGCCTTGGTTCATAACAACTGCACAGCTTCGGCAGGCTCCAGATACAGCTTCCCCGGCGACGATCGGTTAGCGGTCTCGTTGGAAGGCGTGCCTAGTGGATATCGTGCTTGGGGTCTCGATGGCGCCCGCTTCGGTTCAGATGGTGCTGGTGCAAGGGGAGAACGCCGACGGCGTCACATTGGACGAGAACGAATTCGCGACAGGCGCCGCCGACGACTCCCCGACCGTCAGCGCGTCCGACCGCGTGGTCGCCGCCATCCTGGCTACCCGCGAAGACTCCGACGCTGCGGGCCTCGAGCTATCGTCCGTCGGTGTGGCGTGGACCGACCAACTCGAAGCGGCGGCCCTGCGCGACGCACTCGCCGCCCACAAGCTCGAGAACGTCATGCTGGTCTCGGCGTTTCTGGCCGCGACCTCGCTGACTCAATTCGTCGGCGGCGCAATGGGTTACGAGCGTACCGCGCTGCTGTTCATGGAACCCGACACCGCAACTCTGGCCGTCGTCGAGACCGCCGACGGTTCCATCACGGATGTTCACCAAGAGCGGTTGAATGGTACGCCCGGGCGGCTGACAGACGACGAGCTGATGCACCTGCTCGCCGGACTCGACCAGCTGGCTACGCACCCGGACGGACTGTTTGTGCTCGGCTCCGGCGTTGACATCGCAGCGGTCAGGGCGCAATTGGAAGAGGCGACGTCGCTTTCCGTGAGCGCGCCGGAAGAGCCGGAGACGGCCCTGGCCCGCGCGGCGGCCCTCGCATCCGCGAACGCGTCGTTGTTCGCGTCGTCGACGACCGCGCTGGCCTATGCACAGGACCCCGGCACGGGCGCGGTCGACGCGAATGCCCTGCCCGAGTACCTGAGCATTGCCGCGGCCGAGCCGGGCGAGGACGACCTTGCCTACAGCGCGGTCGCCGACGATGAAGCCAGCGCGCCAACTGTCGTCATGGACGCCCCCGCCCATCGTGAGAGCGAGCCCCGTCGTAGGTCGGGCCTACTGGTCGGAAGCGTGGTGGCGGTCGCCGGCTTTAGCGCCGCGTTGGCGCTCGAGGTAGCACTGACGGTCGGCGTCCACACGACGGTCGGGTTGCTGCCCGCCCCGCTGCACAATCTCATCGCCCCGGCCGAGCAGGTATTCGCCCCTGTGCCAGCGGAAGTCGCGGCCACCCAGGCGGTGGCACCGAAGCCGCTGAGTCCGCCCGCAGCCACGCCGCCGCTGGCCGCTCCGGTTCCCGCGGCTCCGCCACCCGCGGCTCCGCTCCTTCCGGCTCCGATTGCGGCGGCCCCGCCGGTGCCCGTTCCGCTGGTCGTACCGCCGCTCGCGCTGCCCGCTCCGCCGCCGGCAGTCCTGCCGGAGCCTCCGGTCGTTCAGGTCCCGCAGCGCCCGTCGCCACCGATCGACGTGCCGCCGCCGATTCATGTCCCCCCGCCGGTCCACGTTCCCACGCCAGCACCGCCGAAATCGCCGCCGCCCCAACAAATTCCCCCGGGGCAGGGGCCGAATCCCGGCGGCGAGGGCGGCGGGCCCTCCGGCAACCCGGGCGGACCTGTTACCGGCCCCGGTCCGAGCCATGGAACTCCAGGCGACGGCGGGCCGCACGGCGGACCGACAGGCGGTGGCGGGTCGACCGGCGGATCGGCCGGTGGGCCAGTTGGTGGCGGTGAGTCCGGCGGCGGCACGTCGATCGGTGGCGCCGAGAGCGGCGGCGGCTTCGGTGGTGGCGGCAGCAGCGCTAGCGGCGGCGGTGCTAGCGCCGGCGGTGGCACGAGCAGCAGCTCTAGCAGCGGCAGCAGCAGCTCGGGCGGCAGTAGCAGCTCTGGCAGCAGCAGTTCTGGCGGCGGTGCCGAGAGCGGCGTCGGCAGCCACCACTAGCCCGAGCCTGGTCCGCGTTGGCTGTAGCCAAATCGTGATGAAGCCTTGATCAATTGCGAACGCGCCCTTGCGCTTCCGCTGTTCGCGACGGCCCTACCATCACTATTGCAACTCTGTCAGTTAAAGGAATTGGAGCCATGCGGGCGGTTGTTCGGTGTGTTCTTGCCGTCGTCGGGATGGCCGGGAGCGTCGTTGCGAGCCCGGCCGGTGTAAGCGTGGCGGCGGCGCACCAGCCGCAGCATTTGGCCATCGCGTCGGTTCTCCCGAGGCGGGGCGAGGTCGTCGGTGTCGCGCACCCCGTGGTGGTGACCTTCGATGCGCCCGTCGCGGACCGGCCCGCGGCCGAGCGTGCCGTCGCGGTCAGGTCGACGCCGGCGATGACCGGCAAGTTCGAATGGCTCGACAACAAGGTCGTGGAGTGGGTCCCGGACCGATTCTGGCCGGCGCACAGCACGATTCCGCTCTCGGTGGGCGGAGTGTCCACGGAAATAAAGACGGGTCCTGCCGTCGTCGGTGTGGCCAGCATCGCCGAGCACACGTTCACCGTGACCATCGATGGGGTCGAGGCGGGACCGCCGGCGTCGCTCCCTGCGCCGCACCACCGACCCCACTTCGGGGAGCCCGGCGTCATGCCGGCCTCGATGGGCAGGCCGGAGTACCCCACTCCCACAGGCACCTACACCGTCCTGTCCAAGGAACGCACGGTGATGATGGATTCGAGCAGCGTCGGCATCCCCGTCGACGATCCTGACGGCTACCGTCTTCCGGTGGATTACGCCGTTCGCATCACCGACCATGGCCTCTTCGTGCATTCGGCTCCCTGGGCGGTCAATTCGCTCGGGTTGGACAATGTCAGCCACGGCTGCATCAGCCTGAGCCCCGAGGACGCGGAGTGGTACTACAACACGGTCAACGTCGGTGACCCGGTGATCGTGCAGGACAACAGCATCGAAGTTCCGCGCATAGTCTCTCGGTGACTCGCTGTCTCCCAAAAATGCGTCGAAATGCCCTGACAGTACAGGCCTTTCACCGCCCTTGATACAAACGGACCCGCTAGCGATAACCTAGCGGGTCCGTAGTGTCCGGGAAGGGGTCGCGTCAGCGCGCGCCCGACGGACCGGGCATAACCGGCTGACCGGGCACCGGCCCGCCCGTCGGCGCCGGACCGGTCGGCGCATCCTTGACTCCGGACATGTCGAGGAGGGGGGCGCTCGCCACGGCATCGATCGGTGCCTCCACCGGGGCGCCGAGCGCAATCAGCGGAGCACCGGCGGGCACCACCGGGGCAACCGGAGCGCCCAGGGGAAGGGGCAGCGGGCCAGGCAAGAGCGGAACGCCGGCCGGCACGACGGGCACGATCGGGGCGCCAACGGGCCCGGGCACCACCAGCGGAACACCGGACATGTCCGTGAGCGGAGCGGCGCACGTTTCGACGACCGAGCCTCCGGCGGCGAGTACCGGTCCGCCAGCGGCTCCCGCACCGCCGGCCTCTGCCGGTCCACCGACGGCCGCCGGCACCTCGCCCGCCTGCTGCTGGGTGCACGCGTGGCCGCCCGTTATCAGCGGGGCGGCCGCCGCGTCGGGGCTCAACGCTATAGCGGCGCCGCACAACCCAGCGCTGGCAACTACTTTGATGCTGAACCGCTCCACCATCAGCGTCGACTCCTCTATGCGCGCTCAGATACTCCAAAAGTCGTTTCCCGACGACCGAGCCAATTGTCTGCAGACAATATGAAACATGAGCCGCGCCGCACCGCTCCGTTTCCAAATGGTGACGTCACGAGGTTGTCACAAGTCAGAACAGGTACCGCGACCTGCTTACCTGCACCGATGTGTTACGAACAGCGGGTGGTCGTCTTCAAGCGGCGTGGTCGGGAGCGGGAAAGCGCGGAGCCGTCCGTCGGGCAGGGCTATCACCGGCAGTGGCTCGAGAACGCCGAACGCCAGGGCGTGCCTTCCGACGTCGTCGCCGAGATCGCCCGGGAGCACGCCATCACGCCGGAGAGCTTCACGATTCTCGGGCAATGCACCGAGTTCAAAGATCCGGACGGCAAGTCCTTTTTCCTCCTGTCGCGGGGCATCAGTGCGGACGACGCACGCAACGCGGCGCTGATGACCTACGTTCTCAACGCCGGCACCGACTACGGCACGCCGGGCAAGCAACCCACGGACTTCCCCGAGACGCCGTACACCGCCGCCGAGGTTGGGCGGATCATCAACCGGCAGAAGGCAAACCGCTGGAGCTACGAGCAGGACGTCGGCTTCGCGCACCGCAACGGCGCGCACCTCGTCACCACACCCAACGGCATGCTCATGGGCCTCGGCGGCAACCGGATTCAAAAGCTGTTCAGCCGGGAGGGCGGCACCGCCTGGGGCGACATCTTCATGGTCAACGTCGACGACTCGATCGGTGCCGACCATCGGCTTCGCCAGATCGTCGAGTCCGGGCATGCCTGGTACTCCGACCGCAATGGCAACGCCGCCGAGAGCAACCTCGCGCTGGACCGGGTGTTGCACCACGAGGAGCTGCACTGCCAGCAGTGGGCCGCCAAAGGCCACGCCGGCATGATCACGGCCTACCTCTGGGAAGTCGTCCGCGACAAGGTCTTTGGCAAGACGAATAGGCTCGAAGCGGACGCCGGCCTGTCCGACGGCGGCTACCGCTGAGCCGGGAAGCGCGAAGTCACAAAGCGCGAATTCCGTTGTGGAGCACCATCAAACCGATCAAGACCAGGATGGCCGCCATCAGCGCGGCGTTGTTGCGCTCCATCCAGGTTTTGAGCCGTGCCAGCGGATCGTCGAGGCGCTGACCGACCTCCGCGTAGGCCAGCACCGGGATCGCGACCGTCGACGCGGAGAGGGCTACGAAAAACGCGCCGCATATCAGCCCGTCGACGACACCGAGGTCGTTGGTGCCGATGGCCAAGCCGGCGGCCAGGCACATGATCAGCACCTCGACCCTCACTACCGTCAGCGCCAGCCCGGTGATCGCCGCGCGCTTCGGGCTGATGGTGGCAAACGCACGCATCCACGCCGGGGACTCGCTGTGGCCGTGCCGGGTCAGCCACCGGTAGATGCCGAACAGGATGAGTGCCGACCCGAGGACCACGCGCAGCCAGGACGCCCACCTAGGCGGCGCGTTGTGCATACCCCCGAGCGCGCCGGAACCGGCAACGAAGATCGCGGTCTGCGCCGCCAGCCCGAATACCCAACCCCCGAGGAAGGCCAGGCTCGTGGGCTTCGGCCGCGGCGTCTGCAGCACCAGGACCGCCGGGATGATCGACAGCGGCGAGATTGCCACGACCAACGCCAGCGGAGTGAGCACGCTCAGAACGGATCCCCAGCTAGTTGCCACGGGCAGCAATCTTCGCACTGACGCCGGGATCGTGCCAGCGAGCGCGCCGGGTGTGGTCGTCTTGACCCCGAAAAGCCGCCGGGGTGGTTGGATGTGACGTGCGGTGCAACAACATTCGTTGCGCTCCCAGACACGGGGGATGATCGCGTGACTCGGACCCACCTTGGACACATTTTTCACCTCACCGGCGCACCGCCGCTGTCCGAAGCCGCCGCGGCGCTGGTGTCGATCCCGGAGGGCGCGCTGGTGGTCGGTGACGACGGCAAGGTCGCGTTCTGCGGCGAGCGCGCCGACCTGCCGCTGAAGTACCGGTCGGCGCCGGTGTCCAATCACAGGCCCGGGTTTCTGCTCCCGGGCTTCGTCGACGCCCACGTGCATTTTCCGCAGACGTTCGCGGGCGACTCCTACAACGGGGGGCAGCTGCTGGAGTGGCTGACCGGCTGTATGTATCCATCGGAGGCCCGCTTCGCCGACCCGGCGTTCGCCAAGCGGGCGGCCGTCGAGTTCTGCGACCGGCGCATCGCGAGCGGAACCACCGCGGCCATGGTCTTCGGGTCCGCGTTTCCGCACGCCCAGGACGCGCTGTTCGCCGAGACGCAGCGGCGAGGACTGCGGATCGTCAGCGGCCGCGGCATCCAGACCGTCGGCCCCAAAGCAGCTGAGCCGTTGATGACGTCGGAGTCCGATGCGCTGCGGTTGGCCCGGGAGGAGATCGACAAGTGGCACGCGGCCGACACCGGAGACGTGACGACCGCCCGGTTACACGTCGCCGTCGTTCCACGGTTCGCGATCGCGGTCACCGCCGAGATGCTGAAAAGCCTTGGCGAACTGTATGATTCGGTGCGCGATCGAGGCGTGTATTTCCACACCCACCTCAACGAGAACAACCGCCCCGAGACCGGCGAGGTCGCCGAAACCAAGAAGATCTTTCAGGTCGACACCTACCTGGACACCTATGACGGCAGGTTCCTACCGGGCTCGAAGGTCGGCGGGCCGAGCATGCTCGGGCGGCGCAGTGTCATGGCGCACGCGGTGCATTGCCAGGATTCCGAACTCGAGCGGATGTCGGAGACCGGCACCTCGATCGCGCACTGCCCCGTCTCCCAGCAGTTCCTCGGCTCGGGCACCATGCCGTGGCTACGCACGGTTGCCTCCGGCGTAAACATCGCCGCCGGAACGGATTTCGGCGGCGGGGATGAGTGGCCGATACCGCAGGTGCTCGCCGCCGCCTTCAAGGTGCACATCTCGGAGCCGGGCGACGCCGGGGTTTCGATGCACCCGGCCGAGATGCTGTTCCTCGGAACGCTGGGCGGTGCGCGCGCACTCGACATGGAGGACCGGTTCGGCAACTTCGACATCGGCAAGGAGGCCGACTTCGTCGTCATCGACCCCAACCGGACGCCGGCGCTGAAGGCCGTGATCACTCAGGGCGTGCGGTCCGACGATCCGGCCATGGCCCGCGACCAGACGCTGTTCGGGTTGTTGATGAGCACGCGGGAGACGTCCATCGCCGGAACCTACGTGCAGGGACGCCGGCTGGCTCCGGCAGAACCGGCGACCGGCTAGCCCCGTCGGCGCAGCGTCCAAGCCGGCACCCAGTGCGTCACGCTTCTCTGCTTGGATCCGTATGCGATCGGATAGGTCACCAGCCCCCACCAGTCGCCCTGCTCGCAGAGCCCCCAGCAGCTCAGCCTGCCCTCCACGACCTTGTGCAGCTGCAGGCCGTTGGGCTGATACCGGCCGGACCGGTGCGGCTCGCGCGGGAACAGCACGGTGAGGTCCACCAGCACCGTGATCGGCGGGCGCACCACCCGAAACGGGCTGCGGACCGGCTGCCCGTTGTAGCCGATCGACGCGAGCTGTCCCATTGATCGATCATACGTTCGAATCCCCGGTTCGTTGAGTCCCCGCAATTGCGGCGCGGGCGCCCGGCCCAATCGATAGAGTCGCGTCACCGATACCGAGGGGAAGTCACCATGAGGAAGTTTGCGGCCGCAGGACTAATGGCATTCGCCGGGCTGATGACCATGGCGGTGGGCGTGGCCAACGCCGATGAAGTGGAAGTCGAGGGCAACTACTCGAGCCAAGGCGGCTGCGAGGCGGACGGCCCGCACGTCGAGATCACCCACAACGACCACCTCTACACCCATTGGGACTGCCGCCTGGGTCCCGACGGTTTTTGGCACGTGTGGCTGAGTAACTGAAACCTGCCTTCTGGCAACATAGCGATGTGCTCAGCGAGTCACGGCCTACCCGTGGTGCGCTTCGCGGTAACCGGCTGGCCCCCGCGCTCGACCCGCTGATCGTTGGAATACTGTCCGCCGCCGTCAGTCTGGTCGGCGCCGGGCGCCCGTCCTTCTGGTACGACGAGGCGGCGACCATTTCGGCCTCCTACAGTCGATCCCTGGCCCAGTTGTGGCGGATGCTCGGCAACGTCGACGCCGTGCACGGGCTGTACTACCTGCTGATGCACGGCTGGTTCCAGATCTTCCCGCCCACCGAGTTCTGGTCCCGCGCACCAAGTGGCCTGGCCGTCGGGGGCGCCGCCGCCGGCGTCGTGGTGCTGAGCAAGCAGTTCTCGTCGCGCACCGTCGCCGCGGCCGCCGGGGTCGTCTGCGGGATCCTGCCCCGCTCGACATGGGCGGGCATCGAGGCGCGGCCCTACGCGCTATCGATGATGGCGGCGGTGTGGCTGACCGTGCTGCTCGTTGTTGCCGCTCGCCGCGACAACGCTTGGTGCTGGCTGTATTACGCGATCGCCCTGGCGTCGTCGATCCTGCTCGAGATGTACATCGTCCTGCTGTTGTTGGCGTATGTCGTTATCGTGTGCGCCTTCTGGCGCAATCGAGCCGTGCTGGTTCACTTCGCGATTGCTTCGGTCCTGACGGTGTGCGCGCTGGCGCCGTTCGCCTTCGAGGTCGTCGGGCAGGTCCAGCAGATCAAGTGGATCGCGCCGGTCGGACACCGGACGATCGAAGACGTGACGGTGCAGCAATACTTCGAACGCAGCCCGCCGTTCGCGGTGTTGTCGGCGCTGGTGGTGGTGGCGGCAATTGTCTTGTGGCTCAGCGGCTCTGCGAAATTCAAGGAGTCGGACCGGCAGTTGTTGACCCTGGCGATTGCGTGGCTGGTGATACCGACCGCCCTGATCGTGATCTGGTCGGCAGTCGCGGTCCACCCGATCTACACGCCGCGCTATCTGTCGTTCACGGCGCCGGCGGTGGCGCTGATCCTCGGTGTCTGCATCGGCGCGTTGGCGGTCAAGCCCTGGGCGGCGACGGGTGTCGTTGTTCTGTTCGCTGTCGCCGCGGCACCGAATTATGTTCGGGCACAACGTAACCCGGACGCGAAATATGGAATGGACTACAGTCAGGTGGCGGATCTCATCACGGCGAAAGCCGCACCGGGCGACTGCCTACTCGTCAACGACACGGTGACGTTCATGCCCGCCCCGATGCGGCCGTTGCTGGCGGCGCGCCCCGATGCCTACCGGAAGCTGATCGACCTGACCCTGTGGCAACGGGCAACCGACCGCAATGAGGTCTTCGACACCAACCTGATACCGGAAGTCGTCGCCGCGCCGCTAAGTCATTGCGGCGTGGTGTGGATCATCACCCAGGCCGACGCCACGCAGCCGGCCCACGAGCAGGGCGCGGCACTTCCGCCCGGCCCTCGCTACGGTGCCACGCCAGCGTTCGCGGTCCCCCACGACCTGGGCTTCCGGCTGGTCGAGCGATGGCAGTTCAACCTGGTCCAGGTGATCAAAGCCGAGCGATGACGGCCTACCAGATGCGGATGTAGTCGACGAGCATGTCCGCCGGGAAGGTCCCCGCGGCCGGATCGCCGGCGCCCACCCCGCCGACGGCGAGGGTGAACATGGGAGTCATCCAATAGCCGGGGTTGTTGAACGGCCACCGCATGTCCTCGGGCGGGCCACCATAGACATGGATGGGCTTGTTCGGAACGCTGAAGTACGGCGCCCCCCCATCGCGCGAGAATTGGAAACCCTCCGGCCCCCAGTGCATTCGCCACGTGTGCCAAGCGCCATCCACCAGACCCGGAATCGATTTCCCCTCCCAGGTTTTCCCGTTCGATGCCGCGTGCACCGTGGTGCCCGGGGCCCAGGCGCCGTTGCCGTACCACTCGAAGACGTCGACCTCACCGTCGGGCATGGGATCCTCGTTGACGCCCCAGAACGCGGACCACAGGCCGGGGAACAAACAGTCCAGCTTGATCCGCGCTTCCCAGGTCTGGTTGATCATGCTGCGAAAGTTGCCGCGCAATTTGCCGCTGTAGTAGGTGCCCATTTCGTGGGTGGCGCGGAGGACCAGATTGGAATTGCCGTCGAGGAAGACGTTTCGGCGGTCGTCGCGGTATATCCCCTCGACCGGCGGGAACACGTCGTCCTGCCAAGTCTGCACCGTCCACTTGCCCGGATCGGGACCCGAGCCAGCCGGGCCGTCGAACTCGTCGTGGAAGATGTAGGGCCCGCCGCCTCCGGTCGACGGCGCCGGCGGCGCCGACGGGGCGGCCCAGGCCTCGGGCATGCTCATCGCGGCCCCGATCATGCCGAGCCCTGTCGTCAACAACATGCTGCGACGATCCATCTACCAACCACCCATCGTTGAAGTCGGGAACTCTGAGTCGGTGCGCCCCTTCTCGGCAACTCTCGCAAACGGTGTTATGAAACCATGCACGTGGGATGCTACGCATCCCATCTCAGGTGGTTTTCAAAAGACACGCACCGAGTGGACCAGCATTTCCGCCGGGTAGGGCCCGAAATCCGGCGATCATGATCATCCGATGCCGATCCATGTCTGGACGATAGCAGCCCATTTTCGGCTGGGTAATCGGCGCGCGCCACCCGGCTGCCCGTCCGCCAACCATCAATCTTGTTGACATTGTCCGAGTCGGTGGTATCAAGGAGCTTGATACCTCCGATGTGTTGAAAGGAAATAGAGATGTCTGGTGGATTTTTCGGCGGGTTTGGTGGACCCGGGTTCGGTGGACCCGGCTTTGGCGGGCCTGGTTTTGGCGGGCCTGGTTTTGGCGGTCCCGGTTTTGGCGGCTGGGGCGAAAAGGGTTGGGGACAAGGCGGGTTCGGCGGCCCCGGCTTCAAGGGCGGCTTCGGGCCCGGCGGTCGGCCCTTTCTCAAGCGCGCCGCGTTCGTGACCGCGGCCCTGTTGCTCGACGGGCCGGCCGACGCCGCGCAGATCGTGCAGCGGGTGTCCGACGCGACCGAGGGTGCCTTCACCCCGCCGCAGGACGTGGCGGAGCTGGCCATCGGGCTGCTGGCGGGCCGGGGTGTGGTCACGGTCGACAACGGCGTGGCGACGCTGACCGAATTCGGCCAGAACCTGCTGTCCTGGCGCGGCGTCAGCAGCGAGACCGCGCACGCCTTCCTGGGCCGGGCGGCCAACTTCGGCGACGTGTTCAAGATCCGCAGGACCCTCTTCGAGGTCGCGGGGCTGGCGCGCACGATCACCTGGACCGGCACCGACGAGCAGAAGCAGCAGCTCGCCGAGACCCGCACCAAGGTGCTGGAAGCCCTGACCGACGCGAAGAAGACGCTGCACCGCGTCCTCGGCGAGGCCTAGTGGCGATCGCGAGCGCGCGTTGGGGGCACCTCCCGCTTGCGGGGGACCGGGCGCTGCGGTCGCCACCATCGACCTAGGCCGAGGTCGGCTCGCTCAGCTTGACCAACATCTTGCCGATGTTGGCCCCGGTGAATAGGCCGTTGAGGGCGTCGACGCACGATTCGACGCCCTCAAACACGGTCTGGCGGTGTTTGATCCGGCCTTCGTGCTCCCATCGATGAAGCGCGGCGAAGGCCTCGTCGAAGCGACCCCAGTCGTCGAGCGCGTTGAAGCCCTGCATCAGCGCGGTCTTGGACAACAGGTTCACGTAGTTGGCCGGTCCGGGATGCTCTCCGCTGAGGTAGCTGGAGATCACCCCGCACAGCACCACCCGCGCCTTGGCGGCCAGCCGGCCCAACACCGCGTCGAGTATCGGCCCGCCGACGTTGTCGAAGTAGACGTTGACGCGCCGCGGGCAGTGCTCCTTGAGCGCGGCGGCCAGGTCGTCGTTCTTGTAGTCGATACACGCGTCGAAGCCGAAGTCCTCGACCACCGCCCGGCATTTCTCCGGGCCGCCCGCGATGCCCACCACCCGGGCGCCGGCGATCTTGGCGATCTGCCCGGCCACCGATCCGGTCGCGCCAGCGGCCGCGGAGACCACGACGGTCTCGCCGGGTTGGGGCCGGCCGATGTCCGTCATCCCGATGTAGGCGGTGGCCCCGGTCGGGCCGTACACCGACATGACGGCCAGCTGGTCCACCGAAGCCCGGCCGGGGACGGGCGTGGTGAACACGTCGTCGCGCACGATCGCGTACTCCTGGAAACCCGTCAGCGTCGTGACGACATCGCCGACGGCGTAGGCGTCGCAGCGCGATTCCACGATTTCCCCGATCCCGGCCGCACGGATGACCTCGCCCAGCTGCACCGGCGGAAGGTAGCCGGGCTGGTCGTTCAGCCAGGTCCGCACCGCGGCGTCGAGCCCGACATACGTGGTTCGGACCAGGGCCTCACCCTCGGCGGGCCGGGGTGCCGGCTTGGTGAGCAGTTCGGTGTCACCGGGTTTGACCAGACCGGTCGGGCGACGACGCAACACGATCTGGCGATTCGGCAAGTCGGGCACGATGCAGAAACTACCGAACCGGCCGAAATTACCGGAATGAATGGCATATTCAGTGCATGAACCCGCACGAAGACCCGGAGGACCGGATCCGGGAGCTTGAGCGCCCGCTGGCCGACTCGGCACGCACGTCCGAAGTGGGAGGCTCGCAACCGGCCGATCAGGCCTACGCGCCCGGGCCCGGGGTCCCGCCGCCGCCAAACCAATGGAGCTACGGCGGACCGTTTTCCGGCCCACCGCCGAAACCCCCGTCCAGCAACCGCGTGTGGTGGATCCTGGGCGCCGTCATCGTCATCGGCGTGCTCGCCCTCGCCGGCGGTATCGCCGCGTTCGCCGCCCATCAGCTTTCCGGGGTCCGGTCGATCATCACGTCCCCGCCGACGATTTCCGTTCCGTTTACGTCACCGTCCAACAGCCCGACCACGTCACCGCCGTCGAAGAGCCGGACCCGAACGTCGGCCCCGTCGACGTCCGCCACCGCACCGGCGGGTGGCCAGCTCACCATCTCCGGGATCAACGAGAATCGGACGGTCGCCTGCAACGACAGCGTCGTCAGCGTGAGCGGGGTCTCCAACACCGTTGTGATCACCGGTCATTGCGCGAGCCTGACCGTGTCCGGCGTCCAGAACGCGATCACCGTCGATGCCGTCGACACCATCGACGCCTCCGGCTTCGACAACAAGATCACCTACCACACGGGCACACCCAAGATCACCAACGCCGGTGGTTCGAACTCCGTCGAGCAGGGCTGACGGCGCACGAAAAGCGTGATGCCCCAATGTGATTAGGGCGTCGGTTCTTCCGTATCGTCGTCGAGGACGCTGGCGGCGATGCCGTACGGCAAGAAGCGGACCTTGCGCTTGGGGTCCACGTTGTCCTTGTTGGCGCGCAGCGCGTCGATTTCGGTCGCGTAGACCTCCTCGACGCGAGCGCCGCCGTCGCCATCCACGGTGTAGATGGCCCACACCCCGTCGCCGGCCTCGCCGGTGGTCTCCGGCCCGGACCGGGGCCGCCGCGACAGGTCCTCGAAGATGGCCGACCATCCCGCCCGGCCGCCGGGTGCGGCGACGAAGTTGCCGATCCGCTCGAACAAGTCGCGCAGTCCCTCGCTGCCCTCCCTGATCACGCGATCGAAGTCGTCGGGATCGAATCCGAATGCACCGTGTTCGCCCACGGGACCTCCTTGCGGCTCGTCGGAGTTATTGCCCAGTGTGCGCCTAGTCGCCGTCGTCTGCCACGGACGATCGCCCAGGGCTTAAGGAGCCGGGGGCGGTGGTGGTGGCGGCGCCGGCGGATTAATCGGAATCGGCACCGTGACGAACGGGAGACGCACGTACATCGTCAGCGGGGGTCGGGCCGGGTCGTACTGCGGAGGGGGTGCCGGCGGCGCGTACTGGGGCGGTGGCGGTGCGGCCGGCGCCGGAAGAGCCGGACATGGCGCTGGCCCGCGGCGCGGCATTGGCATCCGCGAACGCGCCGCTGTTCGCGTCGTCGACGGCCGCCCTGGCTTACGCGCTGGACCCGGGCACCGGAGAGCTGAATCCCGGCGCGCTCGCCCCGACCTATCTCGACGTCAGCGGCATCGCGGCGTTGGGGGCCGATGCGCTCGCCTACAGCGCCCTGGACGACATCGCGGACCACGAGCCACGGCAGCGACGCCGGTCCATGCTGCTGGCTGGGAGCGCGCTGTCGGCGGTCGGTGTGGCCCTGGCCGGGGTGGTGCTGGCCTCGCTGACGTCGGACACTCCGACGTCGGTTCGGCAGCAGGACTCGCGGGCCAGCGCCATGTCCGGCTCTTCCGGCGCGATCACGTCCAGCGCGGTTTCCGCGTCGAGCAGGCTCTTGCGG
>NZ_MBES01000025.1 GCF_001954195.1 Mycobacterium sp. IS-1264
GCGGCAACCTCGGCGTGCGCTACGGCTTCCGCTACAACGTACTCACCCGACCACCCTCGGCAGGATAAAGAAATGCCGGTGACCAACAAATGAACAGTAGTCGTCAGGTCTCGAGTATTCGGCGGCAAAGGAGCGCCGCGACCGCGATCGAATTTAACGTTATTGGCAACCATATCCCGAAGGTGTTGAGCCGGAAGGTCATCGAGGAGGAAACCACATGTCGTTCGTGACTACCCAGCCAGAGGCGCTGGCGGCGGCAGCCGGCACCTTGCAGGGGATCGGCTCGACGCTGAGCGCCCAGAACGCCGCGGCGGCGGCCCCGACGACGGGCGTGGTGCCTGCGGCTGCCGACGAGGTTTCGGCGCTGACGGCCGCGCAGTTCGCCGCACACGCCCAGATGTATCAGGCGGTCAGTGCTCAGGCGGCCGCGGTCCACGAGGCATTCGTGAACACCTTGAGTATGAGCTCGGGATCATATGCTGTGACAGAGGCGGCCAATGCGGCCGCGGCGGGTTAAGGGGTCGAGATGATTGATTTTGGTGCGTTGCCGCCGGAGGTTAATTCTGCGCGGTTGTATGCCGGTGCGGGGTCGACGTCGTTGACGA